>JAUJOZ010000083.1 GCA_030447415.1 Thermomicrobiales bacterium
TCTCCGAAGGCGGGAGACATTATCGGTTCATCTGCACCACGCCGGCGCTGCCATCGACAATGACGACCTGTCCGTCGCGCAACCTGCGAGTTGCTTCGCTGGTGCCGACAACGGCGGGGATGCCGTACTCACGCGCGACCAGGGAGGCGTGGGCGGCTAGGGTGCCGCCGTCGGTGACCACGGCCGCGGCCCGCCCGAACAGCGGGGTCCACGCGGGAGCGGTGAGCCGGGCGACGAGCACCTCCCCATCCCGGAAGCTGCGGAAGTCTTCCGGGCCGCGCACGATACGGACCGCTCCGGTGGCGCGTCCTGTGCTGGCGGGCTCGCCCACGAGGACGGCGTCGGGCGGCACCGGTCTGCTGCGCGCGGCCTCGGCGGCGCCGTGCATCAGGCTGCGGATGGCCTTCGGCGGGGTGCCCAAATCGAGCGGGGCGGGCAGGCGGCGTTGCCGTTGCCACCGTTGCCTGCGGTCCGCGACCGCGTCGCTCGAGTCTCCTCGCCCGTCGAGCTCGGCGCGGGTGAGGAAGAACACGTCCTCCGCGGCGTCTACGACACCCCTCGCGGCGAGGATCCCACCTAGCCGGAGCGCGCAACGGCGCAGCAAGGGCCACGCGAGGGTGAAGTCGCGGGCCTGCCGTTCGCGCAGGACGGCGTACCGTTGCGCCACCTCCAGGAGCGCGTCGAATTGGGAGAGCAGTTCGGGCCGGTCGACGAGGACGGTGCGGCACGCCCCTTCGGCCGCTTCCCGCTCGGTCGTAATCTCGCGCTGGCGCGTACGCCCGTCGAGGTCCTCGCCCGCGAAGCCGAGCTCGCCGAGGGTGGGACGGTACCAGTCGACGCTCTGCACGGCGTGCGGCGGTGTTCCTGTGTGCATACCGGGCAGACCGCGCAGCAGCACCGGGTGGCCGAAGTCCACCCGGTCCGTGAGGTTCCGGCGGACGAACTTGGCGAGGGCTGCCTCCATCTTCCACGCCGACCCTCCGACCATCGCCAGCGAGAACAGGTACTCGCCAGCCGCCGTGCCGACCTCGTCTACGATCCCGACTAGCTCGGCGGGCGTCGCGGACCCCACCCGTTCTTCGGCGGTGGCGACCATGCGCCGGTAGCGGGGCAGGATCTCGGTGTGCCACTGGTCGGCGAGACGACCCAACACCGCGCGATCCGCGCCGACGGGGTCGTTGTTGACCCTGATCAGGGCGTTCCACATGACCGGGACCATGCGGCCGCGGCTCTCCACCAGGGCCCGCGCCAGAAGCCGCGGCGAGACCTCGGGGAGGGTGGTGTAGTACCAGCCGTTGATCGCGGCGTACCGGAAGGGTACGGCGGTGCCCACCGTGGAGCGCATCCCGCGTAGGTAGCCCTCCTCGATCAGCCCGAGCAGCCAGTCGGCGAACAAGGGGGTCATCGCCTCTGACAGCCACTCCCCGAGCCGGAAGTTGCGCATCCAGTAACCGGGTCGCGGCGTCTTCCACTCCACGGGCTCCGGCAGGGCCGTCATGGGGCGCGCCTGGAGCAGGTAGAGCTTATCTCTGGAGATCGCCCACTCGATGTCCTGCGGCGACCCGAAGTGTTCCTCTACTCGTCGCGCCAGGACAGCGATGTCGGCGGCCTGCCCGGCGGAGATGGCCGCCTCGTCGGCTCGCCGGCAGACCGCTTCTCCGTCGCGCACGGCCCACTCGTCGCCGACCGCCGCACCCGATACGAGCCTCTCGCCCAACCCGCGCACGGCGGTGATAACGACCTCGCCGCGCTCCCCTGTGAGGGGGTTGGCGGTGAAGGCGACCCCCGCCGCGTCCGCCTCCACCATGGCCTGGACGAGCACGGCCATCCGGGGCCTCCTGTCCCCCGCCAAAGCCTCCCCGCGCGCCTCCCTGTAGGCCGACACCCTCGAGGCGTCGGCGGAGCCGAAGACCCTCCTTACCGCCTCGGGCAGCCCGGCGAGGGGAACGCCGAGCATCGTCTCGTACTGGCCTGCGAACGAGGCCCCTTCCAGGTCCTCAGCGGTCCCCGAGGAGCGCACCGCAAACCTTCCCGCACCCAAGCCGGCCGCGGCCTCGAGCAAGCGCGGTCGCGCCTCCTCCCAGCGTTCCTTCGCGGCCGGCGTTACCACCAGCCCGGAAGGCACCGGGAAGCCGGCCGCGGCGAGCCGCGCGAGGTTGGCCGCCTTCGCCCCGAGTCCCGAAACGCCGAGCGCCGCCGTCCCGGCCAGTTCGACCACCAACGGACCCCGACGGGTGTGCCCACCTGCGTGTTCCGCGTGCATCCCTACCTCCTGGGTGAGTGATTGATCGACAGAAAGGTGAAGAAAGGGACGGGTGTGGCGGGACGGGCTGGCGGAAGGGGACCCACGCTCATCTTCTTCCCCCGTCAAGCCACGCCGAGACGAGCTCACGCGCGTGGGCCTCGCTCTGCTCGTGCCAATCGGGATCGGGCAGGTCACGACGGGCGAGGAAGAAGATCATCAGCGACGAGACGAACATCGTCGCTGCCGTCTCGAGCGGCAGATCCTTCCTAAGCTCTCCAGCCTCGACGCGGGCGGCGAGGTAGCCGGTGAGTAGCTCGGTGCCTTCCCGGATCAGCCCTTGCCACGCTTGTCTCACTTCGGGGTTTGTCTGGGCCGTCGTGAACAGAACGATGACGATCTCCTCGTCCCTGCGCAGGGTGGCGAGCCAGCCGGAGGCCACGGCGCGCAACACCTCGGGGGCAGGCTTGCCGCCCGCATCTTCCAGCAGGGGGCGCAACTGGGTCCTGAAGGCTCGTCGACCTTCCAGCCGGTCTTCCAGGATCGCGGTGAGCAGGCTCGCCTTGGTCGGGAAGTAGTGGAAGATGAGTCCCTCCGCGATGCCGGCTTCCTTGGCGATCTGACGAGTCGAGGTGGCGTCGAAGCCCTGCGCCGCGAACAGCTTGAGCGCCGTCTTAAGGATCTGCTTCTGACGAGCCGCCGCCTGCCGCTGTCGCGCCGTGGGCCGCCGGCCGGTCGGCAGTGGACCCGACCGCGAATCAACGCCCCGCACCCTTCACATCCTCGCTTTCGATCTGTATGTTGAGTGTATGCTCATTGAGTGATTACTCATCATAAATCCTGGGCAGCACGTTGTCAATGAACGCAGTCCCGGTGCCCAACGCCGTGCCCGATATGGTCGGCTTGACGCTCCTGAACCCCATCGTCCGGGTGCCCTGTAGGAAGATCAGACCGGCTTAGGAAACCTCGCCTCGATGTCCGGGACGCATGGGCCGACCAAGGCCGACGGTTGGGGGGTGCGCCTGGTCCTATTCGCGTCGGTCGACGGCCCCCCGCGCCACGAGGATCGCCCACCCCACGTGGTGCCGCTTGAAGCGCAAGTACTCTTTGCGGTCCCTATCCACCGTGCGTAGAAGCTCGGCGCGATCGGGGTCGTCGGGGTTGGCCTCCGCCCAGGCGTGGGCGGCCCGCCAACCCCCGCTCGCGTATCGGTCCCAGTC
>JAUJOZ010000084.1 GCA_030447415.1 Thermomicrobiales bacterium
GGGCGGCTCCGAGCACCCGCTCGGTGATGCGATCGTGGCCCGCGCCCGCCAGCTGGGGATCGTGCTGCCGCGAGCCGACGGGTTCGCCTCGATCACCGGCCAGGGGGTGCGGGCCACGGTCGGCGGCCAGGACGTGGTCCTCGGCAACCGCGCGCTGATGGCGCAGCACGGTGTCCACCTCGACGGCCTGGAGGACCGGGCGCGGGAGCTGGCGCGCGGCGGCGCGACGCCGATGTACGTTGCCGTCGATGGGCAGGGCGCCGGTCTGATCGCCGTCGCCGACACCTTGAAGCCGGAGTCGGCCGAGGCGGTCGCCCAGCTCACGGCGCTCGGGCTCGAGGTCTGGATGCTGACCGGCGACAACCGGGCGACGGCGGAGGCGATCGCGGAGCAGGTCGGGATCGACCACGTCCTGGCCGAGGTGCTGCCCGAGCAGAAGGCGGCCAAGGTCCAGGAGCTGCAGGGGCAGGGCCGGACGGTGGCGATGGTCGGCGACGGGATCAACGACGCGCCGGCGCTGGCGCAGGCCGATCTTGGGATCGCGATCGGCACCGGCACCGACGTCGCGATGGCGGCGTCGGACATCACCCTGATCGGCGGCGACCTGCGGACGATCGTGACCGCGATCGCGTTGTCGCGCAAGACGGTCGGGGTCATCAAGCAGGGGCTGTTCTGGGCCTTCGCCTACAACGTGGCGCTGATCCCGGTGGCGATGGGCGCGCTCTGGCCCCTCTTCGGGGTGCTCCTCAACCCGGTGCTGGCGGCGGCGGCGATGGCGATGAGCTCGGTCAGCGTCGTCACCAACGCCCTGCGGCTGCGCGGCTTCGAGCGGCCGGCGAGCGCCCGCGAGATCCTCCAGCCGCCGGTTCGGGCGCGGGTCGCCGACTGGGGCTACCTGGCCGCGATCGGGCTGCTGGCCCTGGCGATCGGGTCCGGCGCCCTCTGGCTGAGCGAGCGCAGCGGCATGGGCGTGACTGGCGCCGACGCCATGGCGATGGCCGAGGATGAGCACGAGGCCGAGGACGCCGGGTCGGCCGCCGACGCCGCAGCCCTTGCCCTGCCGGACCGCACGATCCGGATCGAGGCCAGCGACCAGATGCGCTTCACACCAGACGCCGTCACCGTTCTGGAGGGCGAGACGGTCGCCTTCGTCGTCGAAAACACGGGTGCGGCCCCGCACGAGCTGGTCATCGGCGACGAGGAGGTCCAGGAGGAGCACGAGTCGGGGATGGCGGCCGGGGAGGCGCACGACGAGACGGGCGGCGTGCCGAATGCGGTCGAGGTGGCCCCCGGGGAGACCGCCACCCTCGTCTACACCTTCGACGAGCCGGGCACCCTCCTCTACGGCTGTCACGTCCCCGGCCACTACGCCGCCGGCATGAAGGGCACGATCACCGTCATCGAAGCATAGGAGCCGGGTCGTGTCGCTTTACCTGCGCGGGGCGGCGAAGGCGGCCGCGCCGCGACCGCCTTCGCCGCCGGCTTCCCCGGCCGTGGCAGGCACGTCAACAACCTTCTACCTCTGTACCATGCTTTGACAGCATACCCGTACGGGTCGAATCGAGTCATGAACACGCCCCACCCGCCCTCCACCTCCCAGAGGACCGACATGGCCCAGCATTCCGGACGTCATTCCGCCCACCAAGCCGGCCACTCGGCGCCGTCCGACCATGCCGGGCGCGGGAGCGGCCACGCCGAGGCCGCAATTACCCACCGTGGCCACCTCGCCGATCCGCGCGACATCGACCATCAGGCGATGACCGCCGATGGCCACGCGGGGCACGGCGAGGACACGCACGGTGGGCACGACAAGCACGCCGGGCACAGCGTCGCGATGTTCCGGGACCGCTTCTGGCTCAGCCTCTTCCTCTCGATCCCGGTCGTCCTCTACTCGGAGATGGTCCAGGAGTGGCTCGGCTTCTCGCTGCCGGCCTTCCCGGGCAGCGACCTCGTCGCCCCGATCCTCGGCACCGTCGTCTTCGTCTACGGGGGGGGGCGTCTTCCTGAAGGGCGGGTGGGGCGAGCTGCGCGACCGGGCGCCGGGGATGATGCTCCTGATTTCCCTGGCGATCGTCGTCGCCTTTCTGGCGAGCGCGGCGACCACCCTCGGCCTCTTCGACCTCGAGTTCTGGTGGGAGCTGGCGCTCCTGGTCACGATCATGCTGCTTGGCCACTGGCAGGAGATGCGCGCGATCGGGCAGGCACAGGGGGCGCTCAGCGCCCTGGCCGCCCTCCTCCCCGACGAGGCCGAGCGCGTCATCGACCACGGGGTCGAGGCGGTGCCCCTCGCGGCGCTGCGCGCCGGCGACGTCGTCCTCGTCCGGCCCGGCGCCCGCGTCCCGGCCGACGGCCAGATCGTCGACGGCCGGGCCGAGCTCGACGAGTCGATGATCACCGGCGAGTCGCGCCCGGTCGACAAGGAGCCGGGAGACCGCGTCGTCGCCGGCACGGTCGTCGCCGGCGCCGCGATCCGGGTCCGGGTCGACGCCGTCGGCGAGGAGACGGCGCTGGCCGGCATCCAGCGGCTCGTCGCGCAGGCGCAGGCCTCCCGCTCCCGTGCCCAGGCGCTGGCCGACCGCTTCGCCGCGCTCCTCTTCTACGTCGCGGTCGGGGCCGGGGTCGTCACCTTCGTCGCCTGGACGCTGCTCGGCCGCGTCGACGACGCGGTGACGCGCACGGTGACGGTGCTGGTGATCTCCTGCCCCCATGCGCTCGGTCTGGCGATCCCGCTCGTGATCGCGCTCTCGACCGCGATCTCCGCCAAGCAGGGGATTCTGGTCAAGGACCGCCTGGCGCTGGAGCGGATGCGCGAGGTCGACACGGTCCTCTTCGACAAGACGGGGACCCTGACCCGCGGCGAGCTCGCCGTCGCCGGTGTCGCCGCGACCGACGGGGACGAGGCCGTCGCGCTCGCCCTCGCCGCGGCGGTCGAAGCCGACAGCGAGCACCCGCTCGCCCGCGCCATCGTCCGCGAGGCCGAGGAGCGGCGCCTGGCGGTGCCGAAGGCGACGAACTTCCGGGCGATCGCGGGCCGCGGGGTCGAAGCCGGCGTCGGCGGAGCCGAGGTCGCGGTGGGCGGTCCGACCATGCTGCGGGAGCGGAGGCTCGAGGTCCCGGGCACGCTGGCGGGACAGGCCGAGGCGTGGGCGGCGCGTGGCGCGGCGGTCCTCCACGTCGTTCGCGACGGCCGGGTCGTCGGGGCGCTGGCGCTGGAGGATCGGATCCGGCCCGAGTCCCGCCAGGCCGTCGATGCCCTCCACCGGCAGGGCGTCCGGGTCGTCATGATCACCGGCGACGCGCGGCCGGTGGCCGAGGCGGTCGCCGCGGAGCTGGGGATCGACGAGGTCTTTGCCGAGGTCCTGCCGGAGGAGAAGGACACCAAGGTTGCCGAGCTGCAAGCCCGTGGTGAACGGGTGGCGATGGTCGGCGACGGGGTCAACGACGCACCGGCGCTGGCCCGCG
>JAUJOZ010000085.1 GCA_030447415.1 Thermomicrobiales bacterium
CGTCTCCCACCACAAGGGCGGCCCAGCGGGTGCGCTCGGCGACGACTTCGAGCACCGCGCGTCCTGACGGGGAGAGGGTGGGCATCGTTGCCGGCGCCGAGGCGGATGGCATCGTCGTCGAACGCGCCGTCTTCTGGCGGTGCCCGGTTCCCCTCGGCGGCGTCGGCGACGTCGACGGGCAGGCGTTGCGCCTCGCGGTGACCAAGGATGCGGTCTGGCGGGGGAATGGGACGCCGTGACTTCCCCCGGTTCGGGGTCGTGGAGGCGCACGCCTCGGTCTGACCCGGACGGGGACAGCGAGCTAGACCGAAGGGCTTGACAGTCCGGCAAGAAGGTGTACGATCGGCTCACGCTGGTCGGCGGCGGGGGAAACCCCAAAGGCGGTCGGCGGACGGACGCCGATGGGTTTGGTGCGCAAGCGCCGGCTTGTCGGCGTTCGGCCGTTCACCCTTCCCCGGTCCCCGCCATCGCAGAAGGAGCCAGTGATGGGCGCACTACGGAGCATCCTGGGCAAGGTGGTCGCGGCCGTCCGTGGGATCGCGGGACGTGGCCGTCAATCCGGCTCCGGCGGGCGACGCTGACGCGGGGCGGACGGTTCTCGGCCCGCGCCGCCTGGAATCACGAACGCCGGGGGTGCCGGCCTCGGTACCGGGGCGGGTATTCGTGACCTTAGTCAACTCCTGCCGCCGCTCGACGAGATCGCTCGGTATCCCGCGCGGCGCCTGGCCTCCTGCCGGCTGGGGCGGGCGAGCACCGGCGGGGGCGTCGAGGCCGCCGCTTTGACCTCGACCTCCCGGCATCGCGCGGAGAGAACCCGCGCGGTTCCGGGTCGAGGCAGCATCGGCCATCGATTCGATCGGTCTGTGCCCAGGACGTCACGACGAGGTCTGGGGTGGCCGCTGCTCCGCACGCACCGCGTCGACGATGCGTCCGACCTGCTTGACGTGCGGCCGTTCGTGCTCGGCCAGCCATCGCGCGTAGGACAGCACGGTCCGCTCGAGCGGTCTCCCCGCTCCCGTCACCGTCGCCGCCCGCGACCAGCCGTCGAGCGGCAGCGGCGCCAGGACCGCCAACAGATCGGCGCGCTGGGCGGCAAAGGCGCGCAACGAGGGCCGGAACTCCAGAGCGGGATAGTCCGTCCGCTCGATCCAGGTCGTCGGATTGACAGCGCGCAGCGTCGGTCTCTCCTCGGCGATCATCGCCGCGATGCAGCCGCCCCAGACGTCGGCGCAGGCGCGGAGGTGGGCGAGCACGTCGTTGGCGGACCACCCGTCGTCGTTGGGGGCGGTGAGCAACTGGGCCGGCGCCAGGCCGCCGGTCAGCGCCTCGAGGCGCGGCGGCGCTTCCGCGAGCAGGGCCAGCACCTGCGCGATGCTGAGTGACCGGTTGGGCACGGGACGTCACCCTTTCGCTCAGACCAAGGGACTCCGTTGCCTCCCGGATACGGTACCAGGAGGAGGCGACATCATCGCTCCCCGGCCGCCGGGCGGCCGACGACCCCCCCGACGGCGCACGCGCCAGGTGGATCGCCCTGGCCCCCGTCCGATCGCGCACCGGCCATCGATGCTGCTGCTGGGCGTACGGGAAGCCGCGACAGGGTTTGGCCCGCGGTGCCCGAGCCGATGCCGCGACCGGGTGAGCGGGACCCGGCGGGGCGGCTGTGCCGGCCACGGTACATACGAGGCGGAAGCCGACCCGCGTCGGCCATGCCGTCGGCCACCGATGCTACCAACAGTCGTACCCCACGCCATGTCGAAGTTTGGCCCCCGCTGGATCTTGTCTTCCTCGATCCGACGAGTGTTGGCCTTGACCGACGGTCGGCAGATCGACGCTGCAACCTGCGGCGGGTGCGTCCGGAATCGGCAGGCCCTGGGGGCGAGCAGGTGGCAGGTCCACGCGACTCGTCCGGCGACGAGCCTGCCCGAGGCCCCGGTGCCTATCGTGTGGACTTGGCGAAGCATCCGTCGGATGACGGATCTCGTCTAATCTGTCGCGGCTGGAGTTCCGTCATCTTGCGGATGCGCGGCGTCGCCGGAGGGCGCAGACTGGGACCGCGGCCGGGGTCGACGGGCGATCCCGGCCGGCGGCCCCGACCGGCAGGATCTGCGGGGCAGGGAGGGCGCGACCGATGGGGGCACGGAGCATCGCCGCCGGCACGGCGGGCGGGGCATCGCGCGACTCATCGCTCCCGCAACGGGCCAAGCTGCTCTACTCGGCGAGCAGCCTGGGCGGCGAGGCGCTCAACCAGAGCCGGGCCGCCTGGCTGCTCTACTACTATGCCCCGCCGGCGGACAGCGGCCTCCAGCCGCTGCTGCCGCTCGGCGTGATTGGCGTGCTGCTGGCGATCCTGCAGGTGGTCGGCGCGGTCGACGACGCGCTGATCGGCTGGTGGAGCGACCGCACGCGCTCCCGCCTCGGGCGGCGCTTGCCGTTCATCCTCGCCGGGACGCCGCTGGCGGCGATCTTCGCGGTCCTGGTCGTGACGCCGCCGGCGGATGCCGGGGTCGCCGCGACCGCCGTCTACCTCTTCGTCGTCATGGAGCTGTACGCCATCTTCTCGACCATCTCCGGCGGACCGTACGAGGCGCTGCTGCCGGAGATCGCGCGCACGAGCCGCGATCGGATCGATCTGGTCGGCGTCCGGGTTTTCTTCGGGGTGGCGGGGGCGGCGGTCGGGCTCGTCGCTAGCGGCCCCCTGGTCGACCGGTTCGGCGTCCGAACGATGATGATCGTCATGGTGGCGCTCGCCTTCGGCTGCCGGTACCTGGGCACGGCCGGGGTCTGGCGCCACGTCGACCGGGATCAACCTCCCGCCGAGCTGTCCCTGCGGGCCGCGGTCGGGGCGACACTGCGGAACACGCAGTTCCTCGCGTTCCTGCCGACCTTCGTCCTGTTCCAGACGGGGCTGGGGATGCTGACGGGGGTCCTGCCGTACTACGCGGGGGCGGTGCTGGGGGTCGAGGACGAAGGGACGTGGGTCTCGATCCTGACCGCCGTCGCCATCGCCGCCATGCTCGGCGCCGTCCCCTTTTTCACGCGGATCGCGCACCGCCGCTCCAAGCGCGAGGCCTACGCTCTGGCGATGCTCGGTGCCGGCTTGGCCTTTCCGCTGCTGTTTGTGGCCGGCTTCGTCCCCGGTGTGCCGCGGCTGGCGCAGGTGCTGGTCGCGATGGCGGTCATCGGGGCGCCCCAGGCCGGGGTCTACCTCTTCCCGGCGGCGCTGACCGCCGACATCGCCGACCACGTCGCGACGCAGACGGGGATGCGGCGCGAGGCGACCTACTTCGGGGTGCAGAACTTCGTCGAGCGGACGGCCGGCGCCCTGGCGCCGCTGACCTTGGCCGGCCTGCTGGCCCTCGGGAACACGGCCGACGACCCGCTCGGCAT
>JAUJOZ010000003.1:0-147531 GCA_030447415.1 Thermomicrobiales bacterium
GGCGGCCCCCAGCGTGGGCTCCTTGGGGGCGGCGGTCCACCGGCGGGGCCCCGGGCGGCGCGGGCGCCCCCGCACGCCCCGCCGGGTGCCCGACGTCACAAGCCGACGGCGCTTACTCGTCCGCCGCGGCCGCGTCGACGAGCGCCTGGGTGAAAGCGTCGACATCGCGGTCGACGATGAACGACGCCGCCGCGTCGTACAGCGCCTGCTTGAACTGCGGGCTGGATGCTTCGCCGTGCGCCACCGAGGCGACGAGTTCGTCGTTGGCAAACGAATCGATCGACCACTGGTGATAGTCAGAGAATTTGGTCCTGTCGATGTCGGTCCGGGCCGGGATGGAGCCCTTGAGCGGGTTGAAGGCTTCCTGCGCTTCCTTGGTGCCGATCACCTGGAGCCAGTTCCGCGCGTTCTCGGCGTTGGGAGCGCCCTTCGGCAGGGTAAAGCAGTCGACGACGAGGACGAACGAGCCATCCGTGCCGGGGTGACTGACCCAGCCGATGTTCTCGGTCACGTTCTTCGCGACGTACTCGCCGTACGCCCAGTCGCCCATCGAGTTGAAGCCGACCTTACCCTGGATCAGCGCGTCCACCGCGCCGTCCCAGCTCAGGGCCGGGTGGTCCTCGTTGACGTAGTCCAGCATCTTGCCGAAGGTGGTCATCGCGTCTTTGACGGTCTGGTCGTCCCAGGCCGTCTCGCCGGCGAAGAGCTTGTTGTACCCCTCGGGGCCGACGGCGCCAAGCAGCGTGTTCTCAAAGTTTTGGGCAGCGACGAAGGCATCCTTGCTGCCGAGGCCGAGAGCGGGGATGCCTTTGGCCTTGAGCGCGTCGGCCGCCGTGAAGAAGTCGTCCGCCGTCATGCTTTCGCCGATGGTGACCCCGGCGTCGCCCAGAACCTGCTTGTTGTACCAGAAGCCATTTCCTCGGTGGACGCCGACCGGAACGGCGTAGAGGTCGCCGTCCTGGGTCAACTGCTCGCGCAGGCCCTCAGGGACGACATCGTTCCACCCCTCGGACTCGTACAGGTCGGTGATCGGGTCCGTGTAGCCGGCGGCGACGTACTGGTCGAAGAGCTCGCGGCCGACGTGGGTCTGCCACGAGTCGGGCGGGTTGTTGCCCTGGAGGCGTGTCTGGAGCACGGCCTGGGCAGCACCACCACCGCCACCAGCCACCGCGGCGTTAACAATCTCGACGCCGGGGTACTTCGCCCGATAGGCCTCGAAGAGCTTCTCCAGAGCCGGTGCCTCACCGGGCGATGTCCACCAAGAGAAAATCTCCAGGTTGCCGGCGCCCTGCGCGGCCGCGCTTCGTGTGCGCAGGAGAAGGCCAAGCATCGGCGCACTGAGACCCAGCGCCGCCGCCCGCTTGAGCGCTTCACGGCGCGAGAGCCGTCCTGATAGGGTCGCCGCCAACAGGTCGTTAACCGTGTCCTGGTGCTGCACCGATCGTCCTCCTTTAGGTGCGGATGGTCGCTCCGCACCGGCAAACGTCGCCTCGAATGCCCCAAATTACCGCGGCTTATACACGTCGGCTCGGAGGCCGTCAAGCGCGACCAGCGCGTGTCTTACAAGGTGCTTCCCGCTACGGGTGGACGGCGGGACTCGATTGGACGAAGGCGGCGGCAAGCGATGCCCTACGCGGCCGGTGCGGCGCCGAGGAGCTTGTCGAGCGCCTCGACGAAGAAGTACTCCCCCCACATCACGCTCTCGTCGACGCCAAGCCCCTTGCGCTCGTGATAGCTGCCGTGGCGGAGGATGCCCTCCCAGCCTGGCATCTCGACCGCGAGGAACTCGGGGGTGCATAGCGTGCCGAGGATCGTCCGGGCGGCCGTCTCGTAGCGGGCCGCACGGGTGGACTCCTGGCTCAGCGAGGCGAGCTGGAAGAGACCGCTGGCGGCGATCGCCGCCGCCGAGCTCTCGTACGGTCGGGTGGGGTTTGGCTCCTCCCAATCGTTGGGGGGAATGCCGTGCGGCGGCGTGCGGTCGAGGTAGAAGTCGGCGCAGCGCTGGGCGGTGTCAAGGAAGCGGGCGTCCCCGGAGAGGCGATAGGCGGTGCCGAAGCCGTAGAGGGCCCACGCTTGCCCCCGCGCCCACGAGGAATCGTCGCGCCAGCCCTGGTGGGTCGACTGCCGCAGGAAGGCGCCCGTCTCCAGGTCAAACAGACCCTCGTGGGCGGTGCTACCGTCGCCGCGCACCAGATGGCGGCGGGTCGTCAGGCAATGCTCCGTGGCAACACGGAGGAGATTGGCGTCGCCGGTCCGGTTGGCGGCGTGGAAGATGATGCCGACGTTCATCATGATGTCGATGAAGCAGCTCTCCGGCGCGACGAAGGAGCGGAGGTAGCGACCCTTTGGGTTGAACCGCAGCCCCATCGTTCGCCCGGCTTCGATGACAACGGCATCGTGAGTGGGGTCGCCGGTGAGGTCGTGCCAGCGCTTGTACGTGGACCAGAAGAGGAACCCGAGGTCGTGGACGTTGCGGTCGTGCTGCCGGTGCTCGATCAATCGCGAGTAGTGCTCGGCCCGCTCCCGCCAGAAGGGATCGCCCGTGCGCCGGGCGAAGACCCAGATCATGCCGCCGAGGAACCCTTCGCACCAGTTCGTCCACGACTCCTTGGCGTGGCGCCACTTGCCGCCCTCCGTGAACAGCGGAAAGTAGTCCGGATGGTCGGTGGTGAGATTGCGCACCTGCCGCTGGGCGAAGTCAAGGGCCCGCTCGGCAGCTTGTTCAGCGGCAGCGTCGGTTTGGAAGAGGTTGCTGTTGGCCATGGTTGCTCCTTGCTGGTGCGAGACCGGACCAAGTGACCTACGATCAGCACAACAGCGCGGTGCGGCACTCATCGGCGTGGTTGCTCATGCGAAAGAAGCTACGTTGTTGGCCGAGCGCACGACGCGCCTCCGCTGAGGACCCGTCGCGACGGAGCGATTGGGACCAGGAGACCGGTCGCAGGTTCGCGTCCCCTGAATAGGACGACGGGTCCTACGCGTTTGGCCCACGCCCTCGTCCGATCAACACGTCAGAACGTCTTGGCGGGCGATAGACGACAAAGCCACCCTCCCGAACGTCATGAACGAAACGAAACAACATAGTCGCATCGTTTGCGACCGAAGCGGACGATTGTCCGGAGTCATGAGTCGCCAGGACATGCTTGAAGGCGGCGCGATCTGGCAGATTTCCGAGGTCTCCGAGATGAGGCCATCCGATGGCATCACCTGACGCTCCCTGAAGAGTTGAACGATCTCGGATTTCAATACTTGGTGCGCAACGTCGTCCATCGCTCGAGATCGGTCAGTATGAGCTCCTCACGCCGGGACTTCCCTCTCCATGGGTCCACCCTCGGCCAACGCGCGAACGACCCGAACCACAACGACGGTCTGGTATCTAGAAGCACGTGCTCACTGTCCCTTGAACCGCGGGGCGCGCTTCTCGCGGAAGGCGGCGACCCCTTCCTGTCCGTCCTCCGTCGTCGCGGCCAGGGCTCCGGCCAGAGCTTCCGAGGCCATTCCTGCGCCACCCACGCTGATGCCGTCGATCAGCTGCTTGGCGAGCTGGACAGCGACGGGTGCGTTCGCGGCGATCTGCTCCGCCAGCGCCCGCGCTCGGGGCGAAAGGGCATCGCGGGGATGGACTTCGTTGACGAGCCCCCAGCGCTCGGCCGTTGCCGCGTCGACGCGGGCACCGGTCAGGATCAGCTGCTTCGCGCGGGATGCGCCGATGAGCGCGGGGAGGCGGCTCGTGCCACCCCAGCCGGGGACGGTCCCGAGCTTGACCTCCGGCATTGTCAGCTCCGCCCCTTCCACGGCCAAGCGGAGGTCGGCGGCCAGGGCTAGCTCCAGCCCCCCGCCGAAGGCAAGCCCATTGAGGACGGCAATCACCGGCTGGCGCAGACGCGCGAAGCGGTCGAAGACGCGGTGGCCCTCCGGGATCCAGTTACGCCACATGCCCAGCGGGTCGAGCGCGGCCCAGGCATTGACGTCGGCGCCGACGCAGAAGGCGCGCTCACCGGCGCCGGTCAGCAGCACGACCCGGACCTCGCGGTCACGCTCCAGCTCGGCGAGCGCCGCTTCGAGGTGCCGCAGCATCGGGGGATCGATGGCATTGAGCTTTTCTGGTCGGTTCAGGGTCAACGTCGCGATCGATCCCTGGCGTCCGACCAGGACCCGATCTTCTTCTCCCCCTTCACCCCCTGTGCGAAGCGGCGCCCCCTCAACCCTCTCCATCCCGCTCACTGCTCCTCGCCACGCCGCATGCGGTCGGCGAGCCGCTCCGCGGCTCGCAGGCAGAGCGCCCAGAGGGTCATCGTCGGGTTGATACCGGGGCAGGTCGGAAAGACGGCGCCGGAGAAGACGTAGAGGCCCGGTGTGTCGTGGACCCGCAACTCGCGGTCGACGACGCTGGCGGCCGGGTCCTCCCCGATGCGGCAACCGCCGAGATCGTGGCTGCTGGCGGCACCGGTGAAGCGTGGTCCGTTCCAGGTCTTGGTGGCACCCATTCGCCGCAAGATCTCGTCGCCCTTGGCCTCCATCCACGCGGCGAGACGGTGCTCGTTCGGCTGGAGGTCGTAGGTGACACGGACGAGGGGGAGGCCGTAGCCGCCACGGTCGCGCCGGTGGGGGTGAAGATCGACGAAGTTGGCCGCGTAGGGCAGGGCGTCGGGTTGGATGCGACAAACGCCCCAGTGCTGCCAATCGCGGATGTGAGCCTTGTAGTGGCTCCCCCAACGCGGGACGTCCTCCGGCAGGGCCTCGCGGCTGATCGCGATCGGCAAGAACTCGTTCTCGGCGCCGAGGGTGGCGCCACCGAGGAAGCCGTGGGCGAACGAGTCGAACTGGTCGGAAAGGAGGTCGTCGAGGGCGATCGCCTGGGCCGCCGGTCCTGTGTGGCGATTGAAGACGACGTCCGGAAAGTGCCCATCGACGTGGGCAAACATCTTGGCCATGTAGTGCTTGCCGACCTGGCCGGTCGCGTTACCGAGGCCATCGGGGTGCTTCGCGTCGCCGGAGATCAGGAGGAGACGGAGGTTTTCGTAGGTGTAGGCGCAGAGGATGACAACGTCGGCCTCCTGGACGTAACGCGTCCCGTCGGCGGCGACGTACTGAACCCCGGTCGCTCGGCCGTCGCCGTCCGTCACGACGCGGAGCACGCGGCAGTGGGTGCGCAAGTCCAGGTTGCCGGTAGCGAGCGCCTCGGGCACGCTGGAGTGCCCGGGGTGCCACTTGTCGTCGGTGAAGGAGCCGAAGCCGCTGCTCCAAGCCGTGTACGCAGTGGCGGGACGGCCATCGTAGGGCACGCTGTTCATCCCAACCGGCACCATGTGAGGGTGGTAGCCCATCTCGGCCGTCACCCGTCGGAACATCTCCCCCATCCGGAAGTCGCGCAGTGGTGGCATCGGGTACGGGGTGCTACGGGGGATGAAGGGGTTCCCCTCGTCGCCGGTGACGCCGACGATGCGTTCGGCTTTGGCGAAGTACGGCTCGAGCTCCTCGTACGTCACCGGCCAGTCCACCACGGTACAACCTTCGGGAATCGCCTTCGGCCCCCAGCGTTCAAGGGCGTAGGAGCGGAAGCGGAAGTGGTGGGGGTGGAAGCGGCGGAGCCAAGCGCCATAGTGGACGATAGAGCCGCCGACGCCGTTCATCATCCGGCCGAGCGAGAAGGTGATCTCCCGGTCCGGCTCGACGACGCCGCGGCGCCAGCGGGGGGTCTCGCTCAGGAACTTGGGCCCCATATTGCCCCGGCACCAGTAGGCGGCGCCCAACTCATCCGGGATGAAGTCATGCTTGGTCCGCCAGGGGCCGGCTTCCAGCCCGACCACCTTCAGCCCCGCCCGCGCCAGCACCGGGGCGATGACGCCGCCAACGCCCCCCATGCCGACCAAGACAACATCGGCGCGACCGCTCGGGGGCTCGCTGCCCCGCTGCGGCTCGTAGCCTGGTATCTCGTCCGGCGTGCCGTCCATCGCGCCGAGGTGGTAGCCGACGTCGGCCAGTGACTGGATGACGCCGCCCTTGGTCACCGGCGTCGCCGAGAGGTTCTCCTCGGCCGAGTTCTCCAGCCACACCCCCGGGTGGCCGAGGGTGCGCCAGCCGAGCTTGTCGCGGTTGCCCCCGTAGGCGGGGTCGGCGAAGAGTCCCTCCTGCATGTGGGCCCGCACCAAGTCGAAGAAGGGGCGCTGCGGCGGGACGCGAAAAAGGCGCTCGGGGAGCTCACCTCGCTCCAGTGCCGTCAGCAGCTCGTCCTGCGCGTCCGGCGCGGCGTCGGCGAAGGATGTCTGCCCGCGCTCGCTGGCGACGCGGTCGAGTCCGGCCAGGCCAAGGCGGTAGGTCTCGACGTGGTCCGCGTAGGCGCCGGCGAGCGCACGATCCACGTACACGGCGACACCGATCTCGGTTGCGCCGGGGCCGTCGGCGTCGGCGGGGAAGAGGCGCTCGAAGAGGGCCGCTGCCGTGCGCGCCTCGTGCGGGTTCAAGCTGATCAGGCCCGAGGATGGGTTCATACGCTGGCTTCCGATACCGACACCCGGCGTTCAGGAGCGTCGGGAGGCGACGCGCGGCAGGTCCCCCGGTCCCACGTCTGGCGGGAACACGAGGCGCCGCAGTGTACCGAACCGCGAGATGGATGACGTGCCTGTCAGTACTGGAGTGCCGGGTTAGTTCTGCGCCACGGGCGTCGGTACGATTACGCCCGCCGGTCGAGGCAGAGGAATTGCCGCCTTGGGGGAGCACGCCGATGCAGGTCAAAGGTATCGGATGGCTGGGGACACGGACCGAGAGGTTCGACGAGATGGTCGCCTTCTACCGCGACATCCTCGGCCTCCGCCTCGCGCACCACGAACCGGACTTTGCGGTCTTCCGGTGCGCCAACGGGGACATCGTGGAGGTGTTCGGGACCGGCAATTCGAACCAATCGCATTTCACGACCGGTCCGGTGGCCGGCTTCACGGTCGACGACGTGGCCGCGGGGCGGGCCGAGCTCGAGGCGGCCGGCATCGCCTTCATCAGTGAGACCCGCACGGTCGACGACTACAGCTGGTCGCATTTTCGCGGTCCGGATGGCAACGTCTATGAGCTGTCGAGCGTCCCACCCCCCGGCTGAGGTGGGATCGACGCTCTCCGTGCTGGGTAACCGACCGACCGTTCCGGCAGGGACAGCTCCATCGGCTCCGGCCGGAAGAGGCGCGCGTCCATCGGTCGCAACGCGGAGCTGACGCGAAGCGGGACCTCGACCCGGTCGAGGATGTCGCGCTGGAGGTCGACGCCGGGAGCGAGCTCGGTCACGGTGAGGCCGTCGGGTTCCAGTCGGAGGACGCAACGCTCGGTGACGTAGGTGACCTCTTGACCCCGATCCCGTGCCATCCGCCCGCTGAAGGTGACGTGCTCCACCTCGCGCACGAACTTGGGCGTCGCCCCCTCCTGCACGATCCGGAGATGACCGTCCGCCAGCGCCAGCTTGAGGCCGCCGGCGGTGAGGTAGCCCGAGAACACGAGGTGACGGGCGCGGGCGGTGATGTCGACGAATCCGCCGGCGCCGGCGGTGACATGCGGCCGGGCGGCGAGGCGGGAGACGTTGACGTTGCCGTCCGCATCCACTTGCATGAACGAAAGGAGGCTGCGGTCGAACCCGCCTCCCTGGAAGTAGGTGAACTGGGCGGGGGAGGGGACGATCGCCTGGGCGTTGGCGGCGCAGCCGAACTGGAAACCAAGGAGCGGCACCCCGCCGACGGCCCCCTGCTCGATCACCCAGGTCACGGCCTCGCCCAGCCCTTCCTCCAGCAGGACCCGTGGGATCAGGGCGGAAATGCCGAAGCCTAGGTTCACCACGTCGCCCTGCCGCAGCTCCATCGCGGCCCGGCGCGCGATCACTTTGTCCGCGCCCCACTCGGCCGCCTCAAACGTGGCCAACGGGCGGCGCACTTCGCCGCTAATCGCGGGGTCATAGGACGTCTGCGTTGTCTGCATCTGGTCCGGGTCCAGGACAACGCGGTCGACAAGGACGCTCGGAATGTGGACCCGCTGTGGCGGTAACGACCCGGCCGTGGTCAGGCGCTTGACCTGGGCGATGACGACGCCACCGTTGGCCCGGGCCGCGAGCGCCTGGTCGAGGGCGCCGAGATAGGCCCCCTCGTGCTCCATCGAGATGTTGCCGCGCTCGTCGGCGGTGGTGCCGCGGACGATGGCGACATCGACCGGGATCGCTCGGAAGTAGAGCCATTCCTCCCCATCGAACGCGACGACGCGGACGAGCTCCTCGGTCGTGGCGTCGTTCATCCGGCCTCCCTGGCGGCGTGGATCGACGAAGGTGTCGAGACCGACTTTGGTCAGCACGCCCGGCCGGCCGGCGGCCGCATCGGCGTGCATATGGAAGAGGACGCCACTTGGCAGGTTGTAGGCCTCGACCTCGTTCTCGTGAATCATCCGCCAGATGGCGGGTGACGGCATTGACGACGGTCCGCTGGGGTAGCTGCCGGCGATTACCCGCTTGATTAGCCCGGGCCGAGCCAGGTGGTCGATGCCCGCGATGCCGTACATGTCGCCGGCGGCGATCGGGTGCAGCGTCGTTAGCTCGCGCGGCGCACCGGTGGCGGCGAAGCGCTCGCCGATGGCGCGCAGCATCGCGTCGGGGCAGCCGAGGCCGCTCGACGAGCTGACCGAGACCGTCGACCCGTCCGGGACGAGGGCAGCCGCCGCCGCGAGCGAGACGACCTTGCTGCCGTCGGCCGTCATCAGCGGTCCACCCCGGTGCGTCCACCCATGAAGTCAGGCACCATCACGACGACGTGACGGCGACCGATGCGAACCCCAGCGGCATCAATCCGCCGCATGACCGCCAGCCACCCAGCGATAAGGCCACGAGTGATCGGGACGAAGGACGAAGGGATCACGACCTTGGGCGAGGCGTCTCTGAAGAGGCGTGCCACGCGCACCCCAGCAAGCGCCCGCAGCGCACCGAGGACCTGGAGCAGCTTCCTCACCGTCGTCCTCCTTCTCGCGCGCCGTCCGGTTCCGGCCTGCGCGCGGCCTGGTGTGCCCAACGCGCGACGAAGCCACCCCTCCTCCAAGCGGGTTACGGCTCCTCGACCGCAACGCGCTGGCCCTCCCGGGCCGAGGCCTGAACCGCCAGGGCAATTGCCAGCGAGCGGACACCGTCCTCTCCCGTCGCCGCGGGCTCGCCCTTCCCGCGCGTCGCCGCGTTGAAGCGGCGGACGGAGCGCTCGTAGAGACTCTCGTGGGAGTCCAACTCGACCGCTTCGCGGCGATCGCCGCGTCGGAGGAAGACGCGACCCCGCGGCGCCTGCGTCATGACGTCCTCGCCAAAGAGGGAGCCGTCGGTGCCGTGGACCTCAAAGCCGGTGCCGGCGTGGCGAATCGTGAAGGCATCATGAAACTGCGCCAGGACGCCGCCCCGGAAACGCATCACGCCCATCACCGCGTCGTCGAGATCCCCGCTCGCCATCCCCTGGTTCGCGCTGAGGGCGGTCACCTCCTCCACTTCATCGTCAAGGACGAAGCGAAGGGTATCGGCGTCATGGACGGTGATGTCGAGCTCGACCCCGCCGCCCGCCTCCGGCCGGTCGATGCGCCAGCTTTGGAGGTGGGGTGGTAGGTAGACGGCGTGGAAGACTCGCGCCGCCAGCGGCCGGCCGATCGCGCCCTCCCGGACCAGACGACGCAGCGTTCCGTGGGTGACAGCGTTACGGAGGTGGTGGTTCGTGCCCATCACGACCCCAGCCGCACGGCAGGCCGCGACCATCTCCCGCGCGTCGTCAAGGGTCAGCGCCAGCGGCTTCTCGCAGAGGACGTGCTTACCCGCCCGTGCCGCCGCCAGCGTCGGGCCGTGGTGCCGCTCGTTGGTCGAGCTGACGTAGACGACGTCGACCTCCGGGTCGGCGACAAGCGCCTCGACGGAGGGATGGGCACGAGGGATGTTCAGCTCCGCCGCGTAGCGCTCTGCCCGCGCCCGATCACTTCCCGTCACCGCGACCACCTGGCTGTCGGGCTGCGCGTTGATGGCGGGAATCATGTGCTCCCGGGCGATGGTGCTGGTTCCGACCAGGCCCCACCCGAGCCGCTGACCACTCTCCATGCCACGCTCTCCGTTGCCAGCGATGTCAGGGATGGGCGGGCCGGCACCGCACCGGCGTGGCCGTCGTCAGCGAACCGACACCCACCGCGGCAATCGTCCCCGCCGCGAGCCAGCCCACAGCAGCGATACCTGCCGGCTGCCAGTTGCCTACTGGTACATCACTACATCCGGCGACGGGTCGAGGGTGACGACCTCCTCCGGTGACATGAGCGGATCATCCTGACGGTAGAAGAGCTTGATGCCACCAAACTCGATCGGTTCGTCCCGGACCAGGAGGTTGTAGACCTCGGTTTTTAAGGCTGGCTCACCGTGGCCGTCGGCGTTGATGACGAGCTGGACGCCGGGTACGGGGTAGAGCTGGTCCTTGTCGCGGATCATCTGGTAGACGAACTGGTGAACGACGAGCACCTTCGGTGGCAAACCGAGCTCGGCCGAGATCGCAGCCAGCGTTTCCTGAGCGTAGGTGATGGCCCAGGCGTCGATCCCGCCAAAGTCGATCCCGGGCGTCTCCCCTTCCGCGACCGCGAACTCGGGGTCGAGCGCCAGGTGGACGTGCGGCATCTCTAAAAAGGGACGGACCTTCTCGATCTCGTTCGCCACTGTGTCCCGACCGATCTGAACGTCAAGGAAGAGGAGGATGTTGTTGTCGGCGGCGAACTCGGCGTACTCCCGCATGGTCTCCATGTCGGTCGAGAGGAGGTACGTCCCATCGGCGCCCGGGTCGCGCTGAGCCACGGTGGCGATCACCTCGAAGGCGATCATCACCGGCCGGCTAGGGTCGGCCGCCTCGTAGGCGGCGGCCTGCTCCCGCAGCTTGACCAGGAGTTCCTCCTTTTCGTACTCCCCGAGGATGCCCATGGTGCTGTTATGGGGGTGACCGTAGTAGGTGAGGAGACGGTACCGCGGCAGGAGCGAATCACCAAGCTCACCCCCCGCGCTCGCCGGCGTTTGGGCGGAGGCGAGGTTGGGTGCCGGCACGTACGTCGGTGTCGGTTCGGGCGTGGCGGTGGCGGTCGCAGGTGCCGTGGGAGCGGTGACCGTCGCCGTCGAGGTCGCCGCGGCGGCGGCGGTGGCGGTGGCCACGGCCGTCGTCGCCGCGGCGAGGGAGGCCGACTCGTCAGTCGCTGGGTCCGTCGGGGCGGCCAGGCGGGCCGGCGGCACGCCACCACCGGCCATCGCGGCGCCGGCCGCAAGAACGAGGACGAGGGCCGCGCTAAGCAGGCGCTCGGAGGGAAACCACACGGGAAGGCCCGGGAGGCGGCGCTCCGGGACGGGGGCGGGCGCGTTAATCCAATCGGTGGAGAACGGAGCCGGCCCCGCTCGCCGTGGCGCGCGCGTCGCTACGCGAAACGGCACAACGCGGCCCTAGCCGTTGCCGTGGGCCGCAGGTTCACCACGCGGCCGGGCCCCGGGCTCCGCGCTGGGCTACTGACATGTGGCGGGATGAAAGGCTCGCGGGTCGCCACCAGTCCTCCGCGTCGAATCACCGCCGGTCGCGGCGGACACCGCATCGAACGGCGGCGCTGACGACCGAGCCGTGCTTCGGGCAGGCGTGCCACCCGGCCCAACCGGGCCACGATAGGACAGAAGTCCTACATGGCACCCCGAAGCGCAGCGCGGAGCATGCCAGATCAGGTCGTGGGTGGCAAGGTCGGGCACCACAGACGGCGGCAGGGCGCGGGCCGTGACAGGAGCATGGCATGCATGGCGCGTTCTTGCCGGGAGCGAGGCACTTTGGTTCCGGCAAGAACACCACCCAACGCGCCCAGTGAACGGAGGACACGTGTCTGGCGCCAACTCCCTCTTGCCGTCCGCGGCCGCCTCCGAGTAGTGCACGAAGATTGGCGCACCGACATTAGCCCAATCCCCGAAGACGCGGACCGCCGTGCCAGCCCCTGCCCGCTGCTACCGATGGTTGTGGAGGTATGCAGGGAGTTGAGCTTGCCATCCAGGTCCGATGACGCCTTGTGTCGCCGCATCGTGCCCCGTCCGTGACCACGGCGTGACCACGAGGGCTCCCGCTCGATCGTCATGGCGCGGGGCTTTAGGGCATCGGTCGGCGGACACCGTACGGTTCCGTCGGATCGGCCCACATCATGACTTCCGAGTCACGGGTGAGGAAGCACCGACGGTGGGCCCGACCCGCATACCGCGACCGACCGATTGATGGCGTCCGGTAACTCATCATGACAGCCATGTGTTGAGACGCTGAATTCGTGGTGGGTTTTGAGACAGCGCGTCGCGCCCAGAGCAACTTATCGGGAAGCACGTCGAGGGTAGTTGCACTAACGGCCGTTCACGAGATGTAAAGCGTGCAATGCCCGTTCCGTGGCGCACCACCAGTCAGCGGAGCCCAAGCTGCTCCAAGCGGCCGAGGGTGTCCTCCAGCCCCCAGGCGTGGACGATCCTCCCCTCCCTGAGGCGGAAGATGTAGACCTCGGCGACGGCCTCGACGCGGCGCCCGGTCGCCGCGTGCCCGAGCCAGTCGCCTAGATGCGTCCCCGAGCAAGTGAACCGCCCGACGACCTGGTCGTCCTCGGCGATGAGCGCGACCACGTCCATGTGGACGTCCGGGAAGGAGGCGCGGAAGGGGGCGATCCAGCGTTTGGCGACGGCAGCGAGGCGCGGCGCGTAGAGTTCGTCGACCACATCCATCCGGCCGGCGTTGAGCACCTCGTCCACCAGCCGCCGTTGCCGTCGCCGCCCCCGACCGGGCCGTGCCGGTTACCCAAGCCGGCCGCAACGGCATCATCGGATCTGAGTCCCAGCTCCCGCTGGATCAGGCACCGAGGTACTGCACCACCTGAATCGGGTAACCATCGCCGTCGGCGACGATCATGTCGATCCCGCCCCAATCCTGCTCGGTGACGTCGACGAGGATTCGGGCGCCGCGTGCTCGGAGCACGGTAGCGGCCCGCCCGATGTCGGCCGTCTCGAAGCTGAGCCGCACTGGGTTGCCCTCGGTGCGCCCCCCTCGCCACGCCGGCGCCGGCTGCCCCCCACCCTCCAGGAAGAGCAACGCCCCGCCAGGTCGTTGCCGGAACACGACCCGCCCGTCACCCGCGTCTTCTGAGCGCAGCACCATCACGTCCGCGAAGAAAGCCGTCTGCCCGGCCACGTCGTGGGCCTTCGTCTTGACCCACCCGAGGTGCGGGTGGCGCAGGCCCAATGCGGACCCGGCGACCTCCAAAGGTGCCGGACGCGGCCGGCCGACGTCGCGGAGCGTGGCGGAGGGAAGCTCCTGGACCTGGACCAGCGACCACCGGATCCCCTCGGGAGCCACCAACTCGATTCGGTCGCCCCACCCGCTCCGCTCGACGTCACCCGCGAACGTTGCACCGCGGGCCTGTAGCTCGGAAATCGTGCCTAGCAGGTCCACGACGTGGATGGCGGGTCGGTTCGCCCGCCCGCGCCCCCACGGCCGATCACCCGGGGGCGGCCCGCCTTCGCCGAACAGCTCCCAGACCAGACCTGTGGTCTCCAGGAACGCCCAGTTCTCCTTGGCGTCCCGCGCCTCCACGCCGAGGATCTGCGTGTAGAAGCGCAAGGAGCGGGCGAAGTCGGCGACCGCCACGCCGACGAAGTTCAACGTGAAGTCCATGGGTCCACCTCCCGGAGGGAACGTGCGCCATTCGCAGGTCGAGCCACCAGCCGACCCGTCCGTCGTCGCCCCTCAGTGTGCGCCGCCAGTTGAGCGGGCGCATCGGCGAAGGTACGTCGTGGTCGAAGGGGGGCCGCGGGGCACTGCAGCCTGCTGCCGTTCAGACGTCCCTGCCGTAGGGCTGCTCCACGGTCCACATTAGGAAGGACGCACCAAGGAGGACCGTTGGGGGGAGATCCAGCTATTTCTCTCAGGCCATAGTTACGGGCATCAGGGCACGATAGCGGCCATTGCGGGAATACTCTGCTGGGCGCAACGTCAAAGCGGCGGCGTCAGCCGGACGTCTCAGCCGGCACCAAGCGACGCTGGCTTCGTTGGGTGAGGTTGGCTCGACCGCGCGACCCGGCCGGTTGCTGAACATTTGACCGCACGCGCCCAGGTGACGCCGTTCCACCTGGACGGCGCGGGCCGTCGGCCCCGGCCGAGCCGTTACCGCAGCGTCCGCAGCTGTCGCAGCAGGCTGAGGCCGTCGCGGCCCAATCGGCTCTCCGCCAGCTTGGCCCCGGCTACCCAGTCGACGGCAATCCCCACCACTGTCGCTGTCCGTCCCGTCGGCGCCACGCCCAGGAGCGGGCCGGCGTGGGTGCCATGCAGGACGACACGGATCGCCACCTTGTCGCCCTCCGTAACCACGCCATCGAAGCACGAGTCGCGAGCCGTCGATCACGGGCTCGTTGCTGGCGTAGGACTGCGAGTTTAGCGGTGGACGTAGACCGGGGTGCCGACGTTGGCCCAGTCCCAGAAGAAGCGAGCGTCGTCGAGGAGCAGGTTGAGGCAGCCGTGGCTGCCGGGCCGACCGATTGTTTCGTTCGTCCGCCACCACGCGAAGTGGATGGCGTGACCGCGCTCCGTGAAGTACTGAGTGAAGAGGACGTCTTTGAGCTCGTAGAAGTGCTCGGCGCCGATCGCGCCGCTGGTCATCGTCTCGTTCGCGACGCGCCAGAGGATGTGGTAGAAGCCCGGCGGCGTTTCCCAACCCGCCATGCCGGTCGTCGTCTCCGTGACGCGGACGGGGGTCCGCCCCTCGTAGGCGACCATGATCTGTTGGGTCAAGTTGACGTCGATCCAGTTACCGGCGCTCGGCGCGTCGGCCGGTAGCGGCGGCGGCGCGACGGATCCCGTGCGGCCGACGTTTCGCCCGTAGACAAAGCGATTGGGACCGATCTGCGCCCACAAGTCGGCTCCCTCGAACACCTCCTCGCCCTCCACCCAGGCGGTGACCTTCAGCGGGTCGCCGTACTCCAGTTCCTCGACGACGCGGGCTTTCGTGCTTGGCTGAGCGCGGACGTTGGTCTCGCCGAGCGCCGCGCCCTGCCACACCTTCGGGTCCCACTCGGCCGTGGAGATCGTCGGCAGCGGCGGCGCCTGACGGAGATACTCGGCCGAGACCCAACCGGCGTAGCCGTCCACGTACCCCGGCACCCAATCCCCGTAGTCGCCGGGTGCGGCGATGAATTCCGCGTTGTTGGGCAGCAACGCAACCATTTCAGCGTCGAGACTCGGCGCGGCGCGCAGGCGCAACCCGTCGGAGGCGTTGACGAGGGTGGTGGTGCCGCCGGTGGGCGGCGCGGGCTGGAAGGCCGGATCGGTGAGCAGGCCGTCGGTTTCCGCCTGCAGTTCCCCCACCGGGCGCAAGAGCACGCCGTCCACCCCGTGATCCTCAAGCACGGCCCGCTCGAACACCTGGGCGCTCGCATCCGATTCCGAGTCAGCGAACGGCTCCGAGACCGGGAGGCCGAACAGCGTCTCGCCGCCCACGCTGGTCCAGAAGTCGGCCAGGCGACCGGAGAGGGTGTGGCCGGTTTCCGGGAAGTATTGGCAGTCCGCTCCCCGACCTGAGCAACCGGCCACCTTGGCCCGAGCCGGGCGCGGAGCCTGGGCGTCGCGCTCCTCCTGGCTCAAGGGCTGACCCTGGACATCGTAGGGCGGCTCTAAAGTAGGGTCATAGATCAGCGTCAGGGTGGCAAAGGTCTGGAGGATGCCGCCGGCCCCCTCGGCGTAGCGCTCCTCAGACAGGGGCAGGCCAAGGACCGCCTCCCCCCCGGCCGCTTGCCACCGGGAAAGGAACGGCTCCGCCAGGTTGTGTCCCGTTTCAGCGAAGTAGCGGCTCTGGGTGACGGGCACCTCCTGAGCGGCAACCCGACGTGCGCCCAACCCGGTCGACAGCGCCGTCGCCCCGACGATTGCCAGGACGGCAACCGCCACGAGGAGACGGAAACCGGGCCAACACGCCAAGCGGGAACGCATTGAAATGGACCGGCGAGCCGGTCGCGGACAGGAAAGACGCCGAGCCATCGCTGCTCCTTGGGAAACCTCGTCGCGGACCCTGCCCACCGCCAAGCGAGGTGGTTCGTAGACCACCTGATGAGGTGGGCGTGACGCAAAGGGATGGCCACCGCAGCCGTCGGTGGCTTCACCTTGATCTACGAATGGAGCGGGGTGTCGGTCGCATCGAAGCGGGGTGGTCCGAGCACGGTGCCGGGCGTGGTGGCATAGACTGCCGTCGCGGCTACGCTCAGAAGCCTGGGCGGCGCGGGGGGAAGCGGGGCGGGGAGGACCGGCGTGGGGAGGAACGCGAGGCGGATTGTCCACGCCGAGGTGCCGGTGCGCCGCAGCCCGAGCGGGCTGCCGATCCAGCACCTTGTGACAGCCGCGGACGGGTCGAAGACGCTATTCCTCGGCCGGCAATGGCTGCGGCCGGGGGAGGAAGTCGTCCGCCACACGCACCCGGTCGAGGAGATCCTGACCTTCCTTGATGGCAGCGGCGAGGCGACGCTCGGCGACGATCGCGTCGTGGTCGGTCCGGGAGTGAGTCTCTACATCCCACCCGAGGCGGTCCACGGCTTCCGCAACACGGGAGACGAGCTCATGCACCTTCTCGTCGTCTTCCCAACCCCGCGCTTTGCCGCGACAACGCTGGTCGGGGACCACCGAGGAGAAAGGACGCAGGACTGAGGGGCGAAGGGTGCCCCGCGAACACACCGAACCAAGGAAATGGCTACCGGCTCGCGCGCGCTGTAGCACGTTGGCCGAGCGGACCACGCGGGCAAACGGGAGGGAACGGCGATGCCGGTGGTGCTGGCGGAGGCGACCCGCGGCGGGGAGGTGGAGAGCGTCCACCACGGCGTGGCGGTGGTCGTGGACGTGGAAGGGGAGGTCGTGGCCGCGGCGGGCGATCCGGCGCACGTCGCCTATTTCCGGTCGTCGGCCAAGCCGTTCCAGGCGGTGCCGCTCGTGGAGAGCGGGGCGGCGGACGCCTTCGGCTTCATCCCGGCGGAGTTAGCGCTTGCCTGCGCGTCTCACCACGCCGAGCCGCGCCACCAGGCCGCGGTCGCCGGGATGCTCGCCAAGATTGGGGTGGCAGCAGAGGCGCTGCGGTGCGGCATCCCCCTCCCGATCGACTCCGTGGAGGCGGCGCGGGTGGCCGCCGGGCTCGTGCCGGCAACTTCGCTCCAGTGCGACTGCTCCGGTAAGCACGCGGGGATGCTGGCGACCTGTGTCCACCTCGGGTACCCGCTCGACACCTACCTCCACCTGGATCACCCGCTGCAGCAAACGGTCTTAGACCTGATGGTCGAGGTTCTGCGCCTTCCACGACCCGCCATCCGGCTGGGGACTGATGGGTGCGGCCTGCCGACGTTTGGCGCGCCGATGCGCGCCTTCGCGACGGCCTACGCGGCGTTCGCGGTCCCCAATCGCACACCGGCGGGCCACGGTCGCGAGCATGCCCCGGCGTTCGACCGCTTGCGCCACGCGATGACCGCGCATCCCGAGAACGTCGCCGGCACGGGCGCGCTCGTCACCGACCTGATGGCGCTGTCCGGCGGGAGGATCGCGGCGAAGAGCGGTGCCGAAGGGCTGCTCTGCCTGGCGGTGCCGGAGCGCGGCTGGGGCATCGCCATCCGGATCCTGGACGGGTCGTTCCGCTCCCACGCGGTCGTCGCCATCGCGCTGCTGGAGCAGCTTGACCTGGTGGAACCGATGGTCGTGGCGGAACTCCGAGCCCACCACGACCCCGTGCTGCGGAATCATGTCGGCCGCCAGGTCGGTGAGCTGCGGGCGCCGTTCCGACTGGAGGGGAAATAGTCGGCAGAGGCAACCCCGGCGAGTCGTCGCCGTGTTGCCCACCGCCTTGCCGATCTGGGGCACCGAGCCTACCGCCAGGGCGCTGAATAGGCGGAGGGGGCGGCACGAGCCGCCCCCTCGTTCATTTCGGGCCCCGATGGCTATCGGTTCCTCGAATCTACTCGTCGCGGCGCCCACCGAAGACGAGCATGACGTAGTAGAGCAGCGTCAGCAGCGAGGCCGCGAAGCCGGCGATGTAGGTCCAGGCCGCGTAGAGCAGCGTCAGCAGCGAGGCCGCGAAGCCGGCGATGTAGGTCCAGGCCGCCGCGTCGAGCACCTTAGCGACGCCCTGGCCTTCCTGGACGTCAACGATTCCCGCCCCGGCCAGCGCCTGCTTGGCCCGCCGGGTAGCGTCGAACTCCACGGGCAGCGTGATCAGCGCGAAGACCGTCGACAGGGCGAAGAGCATGATGCCCAGAACGGCGAGGTCACGACCGAGCCCCAGGAAAAGACCGGCGATGATCAACAGGTAGCCGATGTTGGAGCCGATGCCGACGAGCGGGACGATCGCGGTTCGCGCTTGCAGCGGCGCGTAGCCCTTCGCGTGCTGGATGGCGTGTCCCGCCTCGTGCGCCGCGATGCCGACCGCCGCCACCGAGGGGACACCATAGACACCCTGCGAGAGGCGCAGCGCCCGCTTACGCGGGTCGTAGTGGTCGGTCAGCTCGCCCGCGATCGGCTCGACCGGCACGTTGAACAGACCGTTGCTGTCGAGCACCCGCCGCGCCGCTTCGGCGCCGGTGATGCCCTGCATGTTGCGGACCTTGCTGAACTTGGCGTAGTTGCCCTTGACCTTGCTCTGTGCCCAGAGCATGAAGGCCAGCCCAGGCAGCATGAACAGGAAGTACAACGGGTCAAAAAAGAACATCGGTTACCGTCCTTCTCCTTCCCGGCGGCCCGCTCACCCGCCCCGACCGCTTGGTCGGCGCGGCGGGCCGTCCGGCCGCGTTGTCGGTCCGACAGCGCGCACCTAAGTTTACGCTATCCGGGCGCTTCATGGATGGCCCGCGCGAGCGGCCGGCGCGGTCAGCCGGGCACGTGCTACAGCACCGGTGGTCCGCTTGCGGCTAAGCTAGAGCGCGCGGGCGTTCCTGCCGATTTGAGCCCGCCACCCGCCACGCGGACGCTGGAGTCAGCCCTACCCATGCGTACCTCCTCCAGGTCGACCCTGGACCAGCCGGTTGCCACCGATGGGTCCGCCTTGGCCGACATCGACGCGATGCTCGCGCCGTACCTTCGGGACGCGGTGGCCGCTCTCGACGGCCGGGCACCGACCCTCGCGGGGATGGTCCGCTACCACCTCGGCGAGGCCGACACGGAATTCGCAGCGCTCTCCACGGGCATGGTCGGTCGGGGCAAGCGGATCCGGCCGGCAGTAGCGATCCTCTCTTGCAAGGCCGCAGGGGGTCGATCCGCAACGGCGGCGCCCTTGGCGGCGGCGTTGGAGCTGCTGCACAACTTCACGCTGATCCACGACGACGTTCAGGACGAGAGCCGTACCCGCCGCCACCGACCGACAGTGTGGAGCATCTGGGGCGTCGGCCAGGCGATCAACGCGGGCGACGCCCTCTTCGCCGCGGCGCACCTCCCGCTGTACCGCCTGCCTGACGCGGGCGTTCCCGCCGAGGTGACCCTACGCTTGCTGGAAGCGTTTGAACGCATGACCATCGCCGTCGTCGAAGGTCAGACGCTCGACCTCGGCTTCGAGGGCCGCGCCGACATCGCCCCGGACGACTACCTGACGATGATCGCCGGCAAGACCGCGGCAATCGTTCGCTACGCGGCCTGGGCCGGTGCGCTGCTGGGCGGCGCCGACGAGGCGACCGCCAACGCGTTCGGTGACTTCGGCCTCGCGCTCGGGCTTGGTTTCCAGGTCCGCGACGACGCCCTCGGTATCTGGGGCAACGCGGCGGCGACCGGCAAGGCGGCGGCCGACGATGTTCGCCGGCGCAAGCAGAGCCTGCCCATCCTGCTTCTGCGGGAGCGAACGGACGCCTCAACCCGAGGGGAGTTGGACGCGCTCTACGCCGCGTCGACGATCTCAGAGCCGGGCGTGACGCGCGTCCTGGAACTGCTGGCCGCCGCCGGCGTTCGTGAGGAGGTCGAGCGTCGGATCGCCGCGCTCCACGAGGAGGCCCGTGCTGCCCTCCTCGCGGCCGCGCGGCCCGGCGCCAACCCCGGCCGTGACCGCCTTCTTGCCTTGGTGGACGGCTTGGCCGCTCGCACCGGATGATTTCCTCCTGCCGACCGGTCGCGCGAGCGGAAACCGCGGGTGTGGGGGTCTGGGGCTGGAACGACGATAGCTCTGCCGCACCCCGTCTGCTATCCTGAGCGCCCGGGATCAAGACGGTCGTGGCGCGCCTCGGCGCGGCGAAGGAGGGATCGTGCCGACGCTGGATCCGACGATCCTGGCGTACCTCAAGCGGGACGGGCTGTTGCGGGAGGGGCACTGCGCCTACCGCTCCGGCCGGCACAGCGCGGCGTTGGTCGACCGGGATCGGCTGCTGGCCGACCCCGTCGCCGCCAGTCACATGGGCTACGCGCTGGCGAAACGATTCTTCACCGACCTGGTGTCCACCGTCGCCGCTCCCTCCATCTGGGGCGCCGGGTTAGCGCAGTGGGTTGGTTATTTTCTCGACCCGAAGGCGAAGGTGGTCTACGCCACCCCGCGTGGCGCGGAGCTGACCGTCGCCGAGAACCTGGAGGGGTTAATCCGAGGGCAGCGGGTGCTGCTGGTCGATAACCTGGTGATCAGCGGCGAAACGCTGGGCCGCTTCGCCGGCACCATCGAGGGGCTCGGCGCCCGGGTGATCGGTCTCGGCACTCTCTTGAACAGCGGCGACCCCGAGATCGCCGGCCACCCAGTCGTCGGCCTCCTCAACCCCCTCTACGACGCGTTTCCCGCCGAGGATTGCCCCCTCTGCGCGGCCGGATCGACGCCAACGTCCATCGGCTACTGAGGCAGACGGCGGAGACGATCACGGGCGCGCGAGAGTCCTGCCTCCGCCCGTCGTGCCGGTGCCCGGCACCGGTGGTCATGGGCTGAGGAGTAGTGGTCACCGGCTGAGGGTGTCAGCACGCCCCCCGAGGCAGTGAGACACCCGGCGATTCGGGCCAACGCCCGGTGGTTTGCCGCGATTCCCAGCCGCTCGAGGCATTCCGGCGCCCGGCTGCCCTTCGCCGCGCCGGCGGCCGTTCACGGGAGGTCGCGCATGCCCGTCACGCAGTCAGAGACTGCGTCGTCCCGGGGTGAGGTTGAGGAGGTCGAGCGGCCGCCACTCGGCGACACGGTCCGCAACATCCTAGAAGAAGCGCGGATGATCTTGCCGGGCGTCCAAACCCTCTTCGGCTTCCAGCTCATCGTGGTCTTCAACCAGCGGTTCGAGGATCTGCTCTCCTCGCGGGAGCAGGGGCTCCACCTGGGCGCGATGGCGCTGGTCGCAATCGCCGCTGCACTGGTCATGACCCCCGCGGCCTACCACCGACGAGCCGAGCCGGAGACGATCTCCCGCAGCTTCGTTCGGCTCTCGAACCGCCTCCTGACGTGGAGCATTTACCCGCTGATGGCCGGGATGTGCGCCGACTTTTACCTTGTCGCCTCGCTTATCACGGCCAACGACATTCTGAGTCTGGCACTCGCCCTCGTGCTGCTCCTCGTCTTCGCCGGGTTGTGGATCGTCCTCCCCGGGATGCGGTCCCTCCACAAGCGAATCGGGGCATAGCGTACCTTCCGGCGCGTGTACACTCGGCCCATGAAGAAGGAACCGGTGGCAGCCGACGCATCCGTGACGTCCCATGCGCCCGGGAGCGGCCGCATCACCCGCCTGGCAAGGCAGGACCGGAACCCGGAACGCCTCAACGTCTTCCTGGACGGTGCGTTCGCCTTCGCGCTCGGGGTGGAGGTAGCACGGCGCGAGGGCCTGGCCGTTGGCGCCGAGCTGTCCGCTGCCCAGGTGGAGGCGCTACGCGCCGCCGCCGACGTCGGCAAGGCGACCGACGCGGCGCTGCGGCTGTTGACGCAGCGACCGCGCTCCGCGCGCGAGCTGCGTGACCGGTTGCGGCAAAAGGGGTATGGACCGGCGACGATCGATGCGGCCATCGCCAAGCTTGAAGGTTGGCGCTACCTCGACGATGCCGCCTTCGCCCGCGCCTGGGTGGAGAACCGGGAGGCGCACAGGCCGCGCGGCCGGCGCCTGCTGGAGCAGGAGCTGCGTCGCAAGGGGGTCGATCGTGCGGTAGTTGACGAAACAATTGCGGAGGCCGCGCTCGATGAGCCCAGCGCGGCGCTGGCGCTCGGGCAGGCTAAGCTCCGGACGTACGCCGGCGCGGGGCTTGAGCCGGCCGTGGTGCGCCGCCGATTGGGGGCGTACCTGGCTCGGCGCGGGTATGACTTCGAGGTCGTGCGACCGGTTCTGGACCAGCTTCTCGGCGAGCCCGCGGACGAGCCGGAGGATGCCGCGGACCCCGCGGGGTAGGCGCCGACCTTCCTTCGCGCGGGCGCGAACGTACGCGCTCGATGAGCCTTGACACGCCCTTCCGTGCGGCGACGCCGCATGGTACACTAGGCAAGGCCACACGGGACGCGGTCGCCCGCGCATCGCGTGCCACGGTAGCGCAGGGCGTTCGTCTACTGTCGTCGTTTTTGTACCCCCCGACAATTCGCGGGCTTGGGGTTCACCGCCCCGCCCATCGGTTTCGCGGCGCACGGTCGTTGGTGCCCGCGGTGGTGCGTGCGTTGGGTTCCCGCCTCGCACCCGCGAGCGCCCAGGTGGTGGCATGGCTGAGTTCAAGTGGTTCGGACACAACTGCTTCCGGATCCGCGCCCGCGAGGCGACCGTCCTCACCGACCCCGTCGACCGCACGACCGGCTATGTGATGCCGAAGCAAACCGCGGACGTGGTGACGATTTCCCACGACCATCCCGGACACGTGAACTTCGGGGCGGTGAAGCCGACGTACGCCACCGTCCAGGGTCCCGGTGAGTACGAAATCCACGATGTCTTCATCACCGGCATCCGCACCTACCACGACGACGCCCGCGGCGCGGAGCGGGGCTACAACACGGTCTACCTGATCGAGCTTGAAGGGATGGTCATCTGCCACCTGGGTGACCTCGGCCACTCGCTGACCGAGGAGCAGGCCGAGGCGATGAGCCACGTCGACGTGCTCCTCGTGCCGGCTGGGGGCGGACCCGTGCTGGATCCGGCGAAGGCGGCGGAGATCGTCGGCCAACTGGAGCCGAAGCTGGTGATCCCGATGCAGTACGCCACCGCCCAGGGCGACAAGAGCCTCGGCGGGCTGGAACCGTTCTGCAAGGAGCTCGGCAAGGAACCGCCGGTGGCCGAGGAGAAGCTGGTCCTCCGCCAGACGGACCTGGGCGAAACGCTGCGTCTGGTCGCGCTGCAACCGGAGAGCAACTAACGGTCAGTGGTCAGCCATCGGCTGCGGCGGTTAGCGATGGCCAGGGTGGCGGAAGTGGTCAACGGGACGGGGACGGTCGGCGGCGAGGCTTGACGCGACACGCTGAAAGCTGATGGCCCACGGCCGAGAGCGCGGGGGGAACGGGATGCCGAAGTACATCTTCGTGACGGGGGGCGTGGTTTCGTCCGTCGGCAAAGGGATCACCACCGCCTCGATCGGGCGACTGATCAAAAGCCGCGGCGCCAGTGTCTCGATCATGAAGCTGGACCCGTACCTTAACGTCGACCCGGGCACGATGTCGCCCTACCAGCATGGCGAGGTCTTCGTCACCGACGACGGCGCCGAAACGGACCTCGACCTCGGCCACTACGAGCGCTTCACCGACGAGAACCTCTCCCGCGCCTCCAACGTCACCACCGGCCAGGTCTATTCCGCCGTCATCGCTAAGGAGCGGCGCGGCGATTATCTCGGCGGCACGGTCCAGGTCATCCCCCACATCACGAACGAGATCAAATCCCGCATCCGACTCGTCTCGGAACGGCACGCCTCCGATGTCGTCATCGTCGAGGTCGGCGGCACCGTCGGCGACATCGAGGGGCAGGCCTTCATCGAGGCGATCCGGCAGATGCGGCGCGAGGTCGGCCGCATCAACGCCCTCTACATCCACGTCACCTCCTTCCCCAGATCAGCTCGACCGAAGAGCTCAAGACGAAGCCGACCCAGCAGAGCGTGCGTGAGCTGCGCTCGCTCGGTATTCACGCCGACGTCATCGTGTGCCGGGCCGACCACGAGATCCCGGAGGAGACGAAGGAAAAAATCGCCCTCTTCTGTGACGTGGAGCGGAAGCGGTCATCCCCATGCCGACCGCCGCCACCATCTACGACGTGCCGCTGATCCTGGAGGCGTCGGGTCTGGGCGACTACATCGCTCGCAACCTTGGGATCGACGGGACTCCGGACTTGGCCGAGTGGCAGGCGCTGGTCGATGAGATCAAGCGGCCTCGGCGCCGGGTCAGATCGGGCTGATCGGCAAGTACGTCGACCTGCACGACGCCTACATGAGCGTCGCCGAGTCGCTGACCCACGCCGGGCTGGCACACGATGTCGACGTCGACGTCATCTGGATCAACTCCGAGACGGTGACGCCGGAGGAGTTGGACCGGACGCTGCGTCGCGTCTCCGGGATCGTGGTCCCGGGCGGGTTCGGGCCGCGGGGGACGGAAGGAAAAGTCCAGGCCTCCCGCTTCGCGCGCGCGAGCACAACATCCCCTACCTCGGCCTCTGTTACGGCCTGCACATGGCGGTGATCGAGGTCGCCCGTAACGTCTGCGGCTTCATCGGGGCCAACTCGACGGAGATCGACCCGGCCACGCCGTCCCCGGTGATCGATCTCATGCCGGACCAGAAGGACGTCGAGATGGGCGGCACGATGCGCCTCGGTCTGTGGCCGTGCCGACTCGAACCGGGAAGCGTGGCGGAGCGTGCCTACGGCGAGGCAACAGTCTTCGAGCGCCACCGCCACCGCTTCGAGGTCAACAATGCCTACCGCGGTGCCCTGGCCGAGGCCGGGCTCATCGTCAGCGGTAGCTCGCCGGACGGGCGGCTGGCCGAGATCATGGAACTGCGCGACCACCCCTTCTTCGTCGGCGTCCAGTTCCATCCCGAGTTCCGGAGCCGCCCACGCGGCCGCACCCGCTCTTCCGCGACTTTGTCGGCGCCGCCACGCGAGCGCTGCCGGAGGGCGCCAGCGCGCTGCCGCTGGACGGCGCCATGGAGGCGGAGGCCGTCGAGGTAGAGGATCGGGTGCTGGCCATCACGCACGACTGACGCGGGTGGCAGGCGGGCGGTGCCGGGGCAACTGGGGCACCGCTTGCCTCACCGAATGACGACATGACGAGAGCCCGGGGTCTCGCGACCCCGGGCTCGTCCACGTCTGGTGGCGAAAGGCAGCCGATCGAGGGCTCCCAGCTACTGAACCTCCTTGATCGATCCCACGCTCGGGGCGCCACGCGTGGCCCTGCCGGCGCGGTCGACGCGCGGGAGGCGCCGGCCCGGCGAGGCAGCGTGACGGTGAAGAGGAGCCGCCGCCCGGCGCGTCGGCGACATCCAGGTCGCCGCCGTGAGCAAGGGCGATCTTGCGGCTGACGTAGAGCCCAGGCCCAGGCCCTCGTGGCCCCGGCCGGCCTCTTCACCGGCGATACCGGCGGCCGGAACTCGGTAATAGCGCTCGAAGAGGCGGGCCTTGGCCGCCTCGGGGATGCCCGCGCCCTGGTCGCGAACGGCGATGCGCACGTGGTCGTCCCCGTCCTCGATCAAGGTCAGGCGAACCTCGCCGCCGGGGGTGTATTTCACGGCGTTGTTCACCAGGTTCGCGAGAACCTGCTCGATCCGCAGCTCGTCCCAGATGACCGGCATCGACGCCGGCGCCTCGGCCACGATCTCGTGCTCCGCGGAGAGACCGCGGGCCGTCTCGGCCGACCGACGGACGAGGGCGGCGGCATCGGCGGCGTTGAACGTGAGATCGAGCCGTCCCAGGTCCGCGCGGGAGACATCGAGCAGGCGGTCGACGAGCCGGGCGACGCGATCGCTCTGTGCCAGGATGGAGCGCAGCCGCTCGGCGTCCTCCACCCGGTCGTCGTCCTTCTCCGTGCGACGCAGTAACAGTTGCAGGTTGCCGTGGAGGGAAGTCAGCGGGTTCCGTAATTCGTGGGCAGCGACGGACAGGAACTCGTCCTTCGCGCGATCGAGCGCCCGGAGCTGAGCGACGTTCTGGAGGACGCCGACGGCGCCGACGATGCGGCCGGCGGCATCGAGGACAGGGGCGTGGTTGGCCAGAGTGGTGACCCGCGACCCATCGGCGCGCAGCACCGTCAGCGTCTCGCCGAGCCGCTCCTGGCCGGTGCGCAGGGTGCGGGCGAGCGGGCCTTCCCCAGGCGGGAAGGGGACGCCGTCGGCATCGGCCAGCGCAAGGTCAGTGGCGCCGGTCGCTTCCGGTAGCGGGGCACCCCACAACTCCTCCGCCGCCCGGTTGGCCAGGATGAGCCGCCCGCTCGGGGCGTCGACGATGACGACGCCCTGCGGAAGCTGGTCGACCACGGCCAGGAGCCGGCGGTGGGCCGACTCCAACCGATCCATGAGGCGGGTCTTCTCGATCGCCACCGCGCACTGGCTCGCAAGGGTCGCCGCGAAGGCAAGGTCGTCGGCGGATGGTCGGCGGTCGTCGGTCGCGTAGTTGACGTAGGCGACGCCGATCAACTCCTCGCCGGCCACGAGCGGGGCGATGATGGTGGACCGGAAACCGAGTTGGTCGAAGAGGACGCGCTCGGACGGGGCGGCGTCCGCATAGGTGTAGTACACGGGCTCCCGTCGGGCGAAGGCGATCATCGTCGTCGGGACGGTGACCGGGTCAAGCTCCATCTCCTCAGCGGCCGCCGTGAAGCGGTACCCGACTTGGCCGGTCATGCGGCCATTCGCCTCGCGGAAGAAGATCGAGCCGTGCGTTCCACCGAGCAGTTCGGTCAGGCGCTCGATGGCCGTTCGCAGCACCGTAGGCAGGTCGGTATCGGCGTTGAGCGCGACGGAAACGTCAGCGACGGCGGCGGCACGGGCCGCGGCCGCCTCGAGCTGCGCCAGGCGCTCGGTCTCCCGAGCGGCGGCGGCCCGCTCCGCGGTGATGTCCCGGGCGACGGCGACAGCGCCGATCAGGTTGCCATTGTCGCGGATCGGCCGAGCGTTGACATTGACGACCCGCTCGCTGCCGTCCGGCCGAATCACGACGTGCTGCTGATCTCGAACCCGATCGCCCCGGAAGGCACGCATCAGCGGGACATCCTCGGGTGCGATGGGCTGGCCGTCGAAGCCACGGCGCCGGACCACCGCTACCAGATCGGCAATGTCCCGACCCGGGGCAATCGGCCGATCGCCGAGCCCGAGGAGGGTCCGTCCGGCGGCGTTGATCACGGTCAGCCGACCGGCGGCGTCGCAAGCGAAGACGGCCTCCGTGACGTTCTCCAGGATGGCGGCGAGCTGGTCGCCGCGCGCCGACTCGGCCGCCCGCAGGCGAGCCTGGTCGAGGGCGAGGGCGGCCTGGTTGGCCATCCCCTGCGCCAGCCCGAGCTGGGCGGCGGAGAGGTTAAACGACTCCCCGGCGCAGTCGCCAAAGACGACACCGAGCAGCCGATCTCCGACCCGCAGCGGCGCCACGAAGAGCATGGCGACGTGGCCGACCTCGGGTCGGACGGGGACGCCCAGGGCGCCAACGTCGTCGAACACGTGGGCGTGGGGAACATCAAGCGCCCGGCTCAAGATCGGCATCTCCGCCACCGGCATCTCGGCGGGGAGACGACTGAACGGGGGACCGAATGAGGCGAGTCGGGTTGCCCGCTCCCGCGGGGAGTCGACGCCCCAGATGCAGACGCGACGGAAGTCGAGGGCGACGGCAAGGCGATCGCACAGGAGCGTCAGGAACTCGGGCAAGGGTCGCTCGGCGGCGGCGCCGTGGAGCACTTCGTAGAGGGTCGAGAGGCGCTGCGCCAGGTCCACCCGCTCCCCCGACGCGAGGTCGAGCAGCGCGGGCGAAGCGTCGGGGTTGGGATCCCGGCGGCGGTACTTGCGCGGCGCCCGTTCGCGCATGGGGCGCCAGGCGCGCAGGTCATCAGCGCTGATCAGCGCCATGCGGCCGAGCCGCTTAGCCGGCAGCTTGCCACGACGAACCGCGCGCGAGACGGTATGGTAGGAGACTCCCTTGAGCCGGGCGGCCTCCGCCATCGTGTAGACCTCGCCGGACGGCTCGGCCGATGGGTCACGGGGAGGTCCGGGATCTGGGCTGGTCGCCTGCCCACCGGGTGCAGGCCGAGGCGAACGGGGCATAGCGGGCTCCGCAGACATCGTACGAACAATGCAACGATTCCGCCCATCTTAGCACGGTGACCCGACGTGTGCCCGACGTGTGGATAGATGTGAGGCACAACTCGCGGCAACCGCACCGTCAGATCGGTCGTGGTTGATGGGCGACGGACCGCGGGAGCGTGCGGGGGGAAGAGGGTCCGGCACCCCGGCACGAGCGATGGCGGGCGGTGTTGCGGCGCCGGATGCCGGCCGCCGCCGGCATCACCCGCCGACCGTCACACGCCACCCGCCGTCGCGCACGGCGGTGTCCTTGGCGCGGACGGCAGCGGCGAGGTCGAGCTGGAAGCGCTCCATGGCATCGCGGAGCGCGGGGTCGGCGGCGGCGAGGATGCGAACGGCGAGGAGGCCGGCGTTCCGGCCGCCGCCGATCGCGACCGTGGCCACCGGGACGCCGGCGGGCATCTGGGCGATCGAGAGGAGGGCGTCCATCCCGGCGAGCGGGGTGGCGGCGACCGGAACGCCGATCACCGGGAGCGGCGTGGCGCTCGCCACCATGCCCGGGAGATGAGCCGCCCCCCCGGCGCCGGCAATGATGACGCGCAGCCCGCGCCCGGCGGCGGCGCGGGCGTAGTCGAGCATCTCCACCGGCGTGCGGTGGGCAGAAAGGATGCGGACCTCGGTCGCCACGCCGAATTCGGCCAGCGCCTCGGCGGCGGCGCGCATGACGCCGAGGTCCGAGTCGCTGCCCATCACCACGCCGACCAGAGGCCGGAGATGCTCGCCGCCGCCCTCCGGGGGAGCGGGTGAAGGGCCGGCCACGCCGCTCACGCCCGCACCGCCGCGCGCCCAGCCAGCGCCTCAGCGGCGCGAGCGGCACGCTCCCGCGCCGCCCCAACGGTCGCGCCGAGCGCGGTCACGTGCCCGAGCTTGCGGCCCGGGCGGGCGGCTTTGCCGTAGAGGTGGACGTGGGCGCCCGGCACCGCTAGCGCGTCCGGCAGTCTGGTCGCCGGATCGGCGGCGTCCTCGCCGCCAAGGACGTTGATCGTCACCGCCGCGGGGGCGACGAGGTCGGTGGAACCGAGGGGCCAGTCGAGCACGGCCCGCAGGTGCTGCTCGAACTGGGACGTCACACACCCCTCGATCGTGTAATGCGCCGAGTTGTGGGGCCGTGCCGCGATCTCGTTCAGGACCAGGCGGCCACCGCTGACGAAGAGCTCGACCGCGAGCACGCCGACCGTGCCCGCCGCCGCGGCGACGCCGAGCGCGAGGGTCTCCGCCGCCGCGGCGAGATCGGATGGCACGGGCGCCGGCGCCACCATCTCGCGGCAGATGCCGTCACGCTGGACGGTCTCGGCTACCGGATAGGCTATCGCCTCGCCCCCGGGCCGGCGGGCGACGAGCACCGCGAGCTCCCGCTCGATCGGCACCCAGGTCTCCATCAAGAGGTCCATGCCGGCGCTGTCGGCTCGAGCCAGCAGGTGCCGCGCCGCGTCAGGGCCATCCAGGACCCAGACGCCCCGGCCGTCGTAGCCGCCACGGGTCGCCTTGGCGACGATTGGCCAGCCGTGCTCCGCCGCGAAGCCGAGGAGGTCGTCCATGCCATCGATCGGGCGATGGGGCGGCACCGGGAACCCCGCCGCGCCGAGCTCGGCGCGCTGGCGACGTTTGTCCTGCGCAAGCGCGACCGTGGCCGCGGACGGCGCCAGGCGGTGACCGCCCGCTTCCAGGTCGGCGAGAGCGGCCGCATCGACCAGCTCGTGGTCGAACGTGACGACATCGCACGTGGCGGCGAAGGCGGCCAAGTCGGCCCGCGAGGCCGGCGAGCCGAGGGTTACGTTCGGGCAGATCAGGGCTGCCGCGTCGTCGGACCGCTCGGCCAACAGCCGAACGCGGACGCCGAGCGGGATCGCGGCCTGGCACGTCATCCGCGCCAACTGGCCCGCGCCAACGATGCCGACCGTGGGGATGGTGGACTCTTCGCTCTGCGCCATGGTCGCCAGGATACAAGCCCGCCGGGGGAGGAACAACCGCAGCGGCCCGCTCGACAGCCCGGGCCACCCGACCACCGTGGTAGGCTGGGGCTGCCGCGTCAAACCGCCGCAACGCGCATCTCGGACCAGCATCACGGGATCGGCTGACGGCAAGGTCGGCGGCAGAGTGGGCCATTGGAGCGCCCGGCGGGACGCCTGGCTTCCGGTCGTGCGGCAGGGGTGGGGAACGCGGCCGGGCGCCGCGAGGCGGCCGTTGCCGCGACGCCGGCAGATCGGCATCAGCCATGGGAGGTGACACATGAGCGAACCGATGGCCGTGTCCGAAGCCGACGCGGTCGTGATCGGTGCCGGCGCGTTTGGCTTGAGCACTGGGTACCACCTCGCCGCGCTGGGGATGGAGCGAGTGGTCGTGCTCGACCGGTTCGCGCCGGCATCGCAGACATCACCGCGCGCCGCCGGATTGTTCAAGCTCGTCCAGGCCGACGCCACCTTGACGCGCCTGGCGCAACTCAGCGTCGAGATCGTCACCGGCTTCGAGGCGGCAACCGGCGTTCCCCTGCCCTGCGTCCAATCCGGTAGCCTGCTCGTCGCGCGCACGCCGGCCCACGCCGCGTTGGTGCGGGACGAAGCGGAACAGTCGGCGACCTGGGGAGTCGAACTCGAGCTGGTCGACGGCGCCGCGGCCCACCGGCTCGCGCCCTACCTCGCAGGCGACGGGCTTCGCGCCGCCTGCTACATCCCCGGCGACATCTACGTCGAGGAGCCGGCCAGCCTGCTGGCGGCCTACATCGAGGCCGGGCAGCGGCTTGGCGTCGCGGTCCTCGGACACGCACCGGTGACGGGTCTGCGCGTGAGCCAGGGTCGGGTCGAGGGAGTCGTCACCCCGCGCGGCGAGGTGCGGACCGAGGTCGTGGTCGACGCGGCCGGGGCGTGGGCAGCGATGGTTGGGGACCTCGGAGACGTGCGTGTCCCCATCGCCCCGGGCCGGCACCAGCTTCGGATCAGCGACCCGATCGCGGGGGTAGCCGCCGACGACCCGATTACCCGCATCGTGGACGCGGCGGTCTACGTCCGCCCGGCGCGCGGCGGGTTGATGTCGGGGGGATTTGAAGCCAACCCGCTGCCGCTGGACCCGCGCCGCGCTGACCCCAACTTCACGATGGACGCCGTCCCGCTGGACGCGGGGTTGCTCGACGGCTTCGTGGCGGCGGTCGCCGACCAGGTTCCCGCCCTCCCCGACGCCGGGACAAGCGAGCACCGCGCCGGCCTCTTCACGATGACCGCGGACGCCCGTTTCCTTGCCGGCCCCGTCCCTGGCCTCGACGGATTCTGGCTGGCGACCGGTTGCAACGGCAGCGGCTTCTCCCTCTCCTCCGGCATCGGCCGCGTCCTCGCCGAGTGGATTGTCGGCGGCTCCCCGCCCTTTGACGTGAGCAGCCTGGACCCCGCGCGTTTCGCCGCCTCACCGCTCGACGACGAGGCGCTCGTGGCCGCCGGCGTCTGGCAGTATGCCAACTTCTACACGCCGACCGGCGTTTCGGCGTTGCGATGCGGTGTGTTCTCGACCGCGGTCCTGATTTCGTCACCGCGTCGACAACGTCCGCACCGAATCAAGCCGTGGGCCAGTTTACCGCCTTACTGACTGCGGCACCGACGGAAGGATGAACCGTCGCTGTTCTGGGTGCCCGACCGGTTTCCCGACTCCTGCCGCACAGAGGACGAGTAGCACAGTCGCGCCCTTCGGCGATGGCGCTGGGTGGTGACGCAGCCATCGGCTCGGGCTACCACGTTTCGGTGACCTTGCGGAGGCCGCGCGGACGATCCGGGTCGCTCCCCCGTTCCCGGGCCAGATGCCACGCTAGCTGCTGCAAGGGGAGGATGACCAGGATCGGCGTGAGCCACTCCGGTCCTAGATCATTGAGGGCGAAGCCGACCCGGCCCAGCGAGACCAGCGTCGGATCGCCGACCACCAGCGTGTCGGCGCCCAGGTCGCCCAAGCGCTCCACGACAGGCTTCAGCGCCAAGCTCCCCTGCCCCTCGGGCGCGATCACGATGACGGGGAAGCCCCGGTCGATCATCGCCATCGGACCGTGCAGGAGATCGGCCCCCGAGAAGGCGTGGGCGACGACGTAGCTCGTTTCCATGAGCTTGAGCGCCGCTTCCCGCGCCGACGGGTAGTTGTACCCCCGCGCCGTCACGACGAGCTGCTCGGCGAATCGGTAGCGCACCGCAAGCCGAGCTACCTCCTCCTCGCGCTCCAGGAGCGCCGCCGCTCGCTGGGGGAGCGCCCCCGCCTCATCTCCGTTGCGTCCGGCCAACGCCTCGACGAAGAGGAACAGGGTCAGCAACTCAGCCGTGTAGGTCTTGGTGGCCGCGACCGCGCGTTCCGGGCCGGCCAGGACGTCGAGGTGGAACTCCGCCGTGGCGGCGAGCGGCGAATCGGGGGCGTTGGTAATGGCGACCGTGACCGCGCCGCCGGCGCGGGCGCGGGCGACCGGCTCGACGATGTCGGGGGAGGCCCCCGACTGGCTGACCGCGAGGACGAGGACGTCGCGCAGGTCGGGGCGCGCGTCGTAGACGGTCATCGTCGATGGCGACGCCAGCCCCGCCGGCAACGCGAGCCGGGTCTCCACCAAATATTTTGCATAGAGGGCGGCGTGATCCGAGGTGCCGCGGGCGACGAAGAGGACGAAGCGCGGCCGGCGGGCACGCACGGCCCGGGCAACGTCGAGGACGCCGGCTCGGCCCTCAGAGAGAATGCGGTCGAGTACCGCGGGCTGCTCCTTGATCTCGGCCGCCATCATCGACCCGTTCATGGTGCCCTCCTCGGAACGCCGGCTACTCCCTAACGATCGTAGCCGGCACCGTCAACTCGCCGTCGAAGAGGCTGGGGTCCGCGTCGGACCCGGCGGTCAGGAGCCCGACGCCATCGAGTCCGAGGACCCGCGCCGGCGCCTCGGACGCCATTCACCCCGCCTGCGCCCGCGGCGTCTGGGTCCAGCCGATCAGGTCGCCGACGGCGTGGGCGAACCTGACGCTCGGCCCACTCAGCGTCCCGTCGTCAAAGCCTCGCCGATATTCCGTTCGCACGGACCCTTGGCGGATCTCCCGCGGGCCTAGGCCCGTGATCAAGCCGTTCCCCCGTCTTGACAGCGTTCGCAGCGCATGCGAAGTTGCCGAACCTGTTCCGTAACCCAACGCCGGCGGGCCGGCGGCTTACCCCCGGCTGACGCCGACGGCCCACCAGGTGGACCGACGCGGGTGGATTGGCGGCGACGGGTGAACGGGACTCTGGGACCCACGGACGGTCGGTGTTGTCGCTTCGACAAGGAGATGTCAATGACTCAGGAGCAGATCCATCGGCTCATCGCGGACGCCACCAGCGGACGCTATTCCCGGCGCGAGGTGTTGCGGCGGGCGACAGCGCTCGGGTTGTCGGCGCCGGCGGTGGCGGCACTGTGCGCGGGCGCGAACCCGATGCGGGCGTTCGCCCAGGGCGCGGAGAACCCGCTTGGCGTTGACCCGGCCGCCCCGCTCGATGTCGTCATCTTCAAGGGCGGCTACGGGGACGACTACGCCAAGTATGTCACCGACAACATGTACAAGAAGCTTTACCCGAACGCGCAGATCTCGTACGCCGGGATCCAGCGCCTGAACGAGCAGCTTCAGCCGCGCTTCGTCGCCGGCGAGCCGCCGGACGTGATCGACAACTCCGGGGCCGGCAATCTCGACACGGTCGCCCTCATTGGTGAGGAACAGTTGGCCGATCTCGCCGACCTGATGGCGGCTCCGTCGTACGACACGGAGGGGGTGACCTTCGCCGACACGCTCCTGCCCGGTACTCAGGAGACTGGCGTCTACGACGGCAAGCAGTACGTCCTGAATTACGTCGTCTTCGTCTTGGGCATCTGGTACAGCTCTTCCTGGATGAAGGAGAAGGGCTACACGTACCCCAAGACCTGGACCGAGATGATGGACCTCTGCGAGGAGATCAAGGGCTCGGGGATCTCGCCGTGGGTGACGACGGGGGTCCACCCGCAGTACGTCCGCCAGTTCGTCTTTGATCAGATGCTCTGGAAGCACGACCCGCAGGCGCTCGTCAACATCGATAACCTCGAGGCGGACGCCTGGAAGGCGCCGGCCGTGCAGGAGGTTCTCGAGGCGATCTACATGCTGGCCGACCGGGACTACCTGTTGCCCGGTTGGGACGGTCTCGATCACACCCAGTCGCAGGCCGAGTGGCTGCAGAACAGGGCGGTCTTCATCCCCGTCGGGTCCTGGCTCGAGAACGAGATGAAGGGTCTGGTGCCCGAGGGCTTCGACATGGTGGTCGCCCCGACCCCGTCGCTCGAAGGTGACAAGATTCCCTTCGAGGGGATCTTCGCGGGCGCCGGTGAGGTCTTCATCGTGCCGTCCCAGGGCAAGAACGTTCAGGGCGGCAAGGAGTGGCTGCGTCTGCTCTTCTCGAAGGAGGGTGGACGGAAGTTCTCCGAGCTCACCCAGAACCTGACGGTCGTCAAGGGGGCGGCGGAAGGCGTGCAGTTCAGCGTGGCCACCGCCTCGGTCCAGTCGGCCATCGACGCGGCCGGCACCAACACCTTCAACTCCCGCTACCACGAGTGGTACAAGGATCTCGGAGACGAGGTCAAGCAGCAGATGGCCTCGCTGCTGCAGAAGCAGATTTCCATGGAAGAGTTCATGGACGCCGCCCAGGAGGCGGCCGATACGGTCAAGGACGACGAGGCGATCCCGAAGTTCGAGCGCACGCTGTAAGCGCGGCGGAGACGGGTGGCGAGGTGAGGGGCGTGCGGCTCCTTGCCTCGCCACCGCTCGGGGGCCGATCCCATGCATTACCAGAAGTACCGGCTCATCGTGCCATTTCTGTTGCCGGCGGTAGCGCTGTACGGGCTCTTCGTCCTATGGCCCTACGCCCAGGCGATCTACCTCTCCTTCACCGGGTGGCGCGGGCTGTCGGCCAACAAACCGTGGGTCGGGCTCGATAACTACCAGCGACTTCTCGAGGACGATCGATTTCGGGAAGCCCTCTCCCGCAACGGGCAACTGCTGATCGTCCTCCCCTTGATCACGATCGCCATCGCCATGACCTTCGCCGCCCTCTTCACCCAGGGCGGCCAGTCGATCCCAGGCGCCAGCTTCTACCGGATCATCTTTTTCTTCCCGCAGGTCATCTCTGCCGTGATCGTGGGCATCCTCTGGGGCTACGTCTACAACCCGAACATCGGTCTGTTGAACGGCGTCCTCGACGCGGTCGGACTGGACGGGCTGCAGCAAGGGTGGTTGAGCGATCCCGACCTCGTCCTGTGGTCGATCGTGGCGGTCGCGATCTGGTCGAGCGTCGGCTTTTACATGGTGATCTTTATCGCCGCCATGCAGTCGATCCCGACCTCGTTCTACGAGGCGGCGGTGCTCGATGGCGCCACCCGCTGGACCTCGTTCAAGGACATTACCTTCCCGCTCATCTCGGAGACGATCCGCACCACGGGGGTGTACCTCGGCATCTTCGCGCTGGACTTCTTCGTCCTTGTGCAGGTCATCTCCGCGGGTGGAACCACGGCCACTGCCCGGCGCGCGGAGGTGGCGGCCCTCTACCTCTACAACGAGGCCTTTGACAAGAGCCGGTGGGGCTACGCCTCGACGATCGGGGTCGCCCTCCTGATCCTAACGTTGATCCTCGCCCTCGTGTTCATGCGGTTGGCACGGCGGGAGACCTACGAGTTCTAGCGGTCAGGGGGCAAGCGACGAGGGCCGGACCAAAGCGTCCATCGAGCCTCGGCCCCCACTCCTAATTCGCGACCCCTCGCCCTCGCGAAAGGTGGTGCGGCGTGAGCGTCGAAGCTATCAGGCCGATCGACGAGGCCCGGGCGACCGCGCCGCGCGTCGCGACGGGTGCTCGTCACAGCACTTGGGCGTTCAATGGGATCGCTCAGACGCTCCTGATTCTTTGGACGATCTTGGTGATCTTCCCCTTCGCGTGGATGATCGTGTCAGCCTTCAAGTCCGACCCCGAGATCGTCTTCAGTCCGTGGAAGCTTCCCGAGACGCTGCAATGGGACAACTTCTCGCGGGCGTGGACCAAGGCCCACATTGGGCGCTACGTGTTCAACACGTTGATCGTCCTCGCCGGGTCACTGACCGGCACCCTCATCATCTCGTCCATGGCGGCGTACGTCCTCGCTCGCTTCCAATTCCCCGGTCGGCAGATCATCTTTTATCTGTTCCTGGCTGGCATGATGTTCCCGATCTTCCTGGCGTTGGTGCCGCTCTTCTTCCTGGTCGAGGATCTGCACCTGGCCGCCACCTACCATGGGCTGGCCCTCGTCTACATCGCCTACTCCCTTCCCTTCACGATCTTCTTTCTGACCGGCTTCTTCAAGACGCTGCCGAGCGAGGTCGGCGAAGCGGCGATCATGGACGGCGCCAGTCAGTACCGGATCTTCTTCGACGTCATGTTGCCGATGGCGAAACCCGGTTTGATCGCGATGGGCATCTTCAATTTCCTGGGCCAGTGGAATCAGTTCCTGTTGCCACTGGTGCTGATGCCCGACGAGAACCGCTACCTCCTCTCCCAGGGGCTAGCGTTCCTCGCGATCCAGCAGGGCTACCAGAACGACTATGGTGCCCTCTTCGCGGCCCTGACGATCACCATGGTCCCGACCCTGATCGTCTATGTCCTCTTCCAGCGACGCCTGGAGTCGGGCCTTACCGCGGGCGCGCTGAAGGGGTAAGGGTCGGACCCGGACCGGCGGCACGACGGCGGTGCGTTCAACCCTGCGCCCACCGTGCGCGGTCTCCGCCGTGCCGATCCGCGTGGGGAACGGCCAGCCGTGTCACACGTGAGGAGCCCGCCAAGGTGATCCAGGAATCCGGTCGGGAGGGCGAAACCGGGGTTCACGCTGTCCGCCGGCTCGCCGGCAAGACGGTGCTCGTGACCGGAAGCACCCGCGGGATCGGCCGCACCGTGGCCGAGTGGCTGGCCCGGGAGGGCGCGGGCATCGTCGTCTCCGGCCGCGAGGCGGGTCCCGTCGAGGAGGCGGTCGAGGCGACGCGGGCGCTAGGCGTGCCGTCATTCGGTCTCACCGCGAACCTGGCCCAGGTGGACGACGCGCATCGACTGGCGGAGGAGGTTCTCGCCCGGGTCGAGCGACTCGACATCCTCGTCAACAACGCGGGCATGAGCATTCGAGGCCGGTTCTGGGAAGTCACGGACGCGGCGTGGGAGGAGCAGGTCAACGTCAACTACCGCTCGCCCTTCGTGCTGGCCCAGCACGCCGCGCGGCACATGATCGAACGGGGTCTCCGCGGCCGGATCGTCAACGTCAGCACTATCGGCGCGCATGCCTGCCACCCGGACGCCGCCGTCTACGACAGCGCGAAGGGTGCGGTCGAGGTGATGACCCGCAACATGGCCTACGAGCTAGCCCCGCACGGGATCAGCGTCAACTGCGTGATCCCCGGCGCGATCGCCGAACGCCCCGGCGCGCCGGAGCGGCCTGAGAGGTGGGACGAGGCGCGGCGCAACATCCCCTTCGGACGCGTCGGCCGAGCGGAGGATATCGCCGCGGTGGTCCGGTTCTTCTGCCTGCCGGAAACGGAGTTCACGACCGGACAATCGCTGCTCGTCGACGGCGGCCACAGCTCGTACCTCCATGAGTGAGTCGCAGTTCGGCGCCGGAATCTACACGTACCCCTGGGACCTGGCCGCCGAAGGGCACGCGGCCGCACTCGGGCGGATCGCCGGGGCGGGGTTCACCGCCGTCAACCTCGCCTCCGCCTACCACGCCGGCAAGTTCCTGCTACCGCACAACCCGCGACACCGCGTCTACTTCGCCGAGGACGGCGCGGTCTACTTCCGGCCCGACCCGACGCGGTACGGTCGCCTGCGGCCCCGGGTCAGCTCCCTGGTCACCGATGCGGGCGATCCACTGACGGACCTCGACCGTGCACGGCGGGCGCACGGCCTCGACCTCGCCGCCTGGGTCGTCTGCCTGCACAACACCTGGCTCGGTCAGCAGTACCCCGACTGCGCGGCACGCAATGCCTTCGGCGACCCGTACCTCCACTCACTCTCTCCGGCGCACCCCGACGTGCGGGCCTATCTCGTCGCCCTCCTGACGGACATCGTCGGCCGGGCCGAGATCGCGGCAGTCGAGCTGGAGTCACCGGGGTACATGGGGTTCCTTCACGGCTTCCACCACGAGATCATCGGCGTCCCGCTCGACCGGGCGCAGGAGACGCTTCTCGGCCTCTCCTTCGCGCCGGTGGAGCTGGAGCGAGCGCGCACGGCCGGCATCGACGGTGAGAGGTTGCGCCGCCGTGTCGCCGACGCGTTGCTCGCCGCCTGGCAGACCGGCGCGCCGCCCGGGGACGAGCCGTTCCCCCTCCTCCGAGACGTGCTCGACAGTCCCGAGCTCGCCGCCTACGAGCGCCTACGACGGGAGATCGTGGCGGAACTGGTGGCGGAGCTGCGGGCGGCGGTCCACGCCGCGAGCCCCGGGACGGAAATCCGGCTCTTCGCCGCGCTCGGCCCGGCGGAAGGTGCCGAAGAGCGCGATGCGGAGCTCCTCGGCTTGGCGGACGGGATGCTCGCCGGGTACGCCCAGTCAAACGAGGACGCCGGGCGCCGAGCCCGGGAGTTGCGCGCGCTGATCGACCCGAGGCCGGTCTACGGGATGGTACGGGCGATCGCGCCCGACACCGTCGACCCCGCGCAGGTCGGGCCACGGATCGATGCCTGGCGGGCGGCAGGGGTGGCAGGCATCGACGTCTACAACTACGGCCTGATGACGCTGCCGATGCTGGAGGCGGTCGGGTCGACGCTGCGGAGCGCGTAGGCGGCGGAGCGGCACGAAGCCGGCCACGAGGGGAGCAAGGATGGAGCGGCAGCCGGCGGCGGCACACCGCACGAGCGTCGAGCGACCGGAGGACTTCGACGCGTTCTGGGCGGCGATCACGGCTGAGGCCGCGGGGCTTGCCCTCAACCCGAGTTGCACGCCGGTGCCGCTGAGATTAACGCCCGAGGTCGAGGTCTTCGACATCGGGTACGACAGCCTCGACGGGGTTCGGATCGCCGGTTGGTATTGCCGGCCGCGGGAGGGCTACTTACCGCCCCCATACCCGGGGTTGCTCATCGTTCCCGGCTACATCTCGGAGCCGACGCTGCCCAAGTCGTGGGCGAAGATGGGCTACGCCGCCGTCGGCGTGGCGCCTCGAGGCAAGCTACGGTCCAACGGGCAGTACAACCCCGGATATCCGGGCCTGCTGGTCGACAACATCGTCGATCGCAACACCTACGCCTACCGCGGCTTCTACGTGGACGCCTACCGGGCGGTCGACTTCCTGCTCACGCGACCAGAGGTGGATGCGGGGCGCGTCGGCGTCCACGGCAGCAGTCAGGGCGGGGCGCTCACGATCACGACGGCGGCGCTGCGGCCCGAGGTCATCACCTGCGGCGCGGCAGGCGCACCGTATCTCTGCGGATTCATGGACGCCGCCAGCCTGACCCACTCCTACCCCTACGAGGAGATCAACGAATACCTACGCCTCCACCCGGACCGCGAGCCGCGGGTGCGGGCAGCGGTGGCCTACTTCGACGGCATCAACTTCGCGCCGATGATCCGTTGCCCAATGCTCGTCTACGCGGGGCTCGCCGACGACGTCTGCCCGCCGGAGACGGCGTATGACCTGGTCAAGGCGATGACGTGCCCGGTGGAACTGCACGCCTACCCGCGCTGCGCTCACGACGCCGGTATCTATTGGGAGATGCCAAACGTCGAAGCCTTCCTCGCCACGCACCTCAAGCCCGCGGCGTTCGCACTCCACGCCGAGCCGACCGTGGGGTGACTGGTGCCGATCGTTAGGTGCTTGGTGTTGGACGCCGGGCGCAGAGGACGGGTCAAGGGGGGCGGAAGTGAAGGGGGGGCTGGACGGATTTGATGGCTGAGGAAGCACCGAGGACGTGTCCGAGGGACTTCGACGCGTACTGGGCGCGCGTCGACGAAGAGCTTGCCCAGTTCCCCGCGGCATCGGAGCCCGAGGGGAGCGCGTTGCGGTCTACCGCGTTCGCGACGTCCTACGACGTTCGTCTCACGAGCATCGGGCCGTATCGGATCTTCGGCTACCTCAGCGTGCCAAAGGGATCGGGACCGTTCCCGGCGCTCCTCTCCACCCCGCGCTACGGGAGCGTGAACAACCCGCCCCACGACGACGACCGCCAGCGCTACGTCGTGCTGACGTTGATGCACCGCGGCCAGCGACTGGCAGACCGCCCGTTCGCCGCCGCCTACCCTGGCCTGCTCACCCACGGCATCGAAGACCCCGTCGCCTACGTCTACCGCGGCATCGTGGCCGATTGCCTGCGAGGGGCGGAGTACCTGCGCTCCCGCCCCGAAGTCGATCCCAGCCGCGTTGGCATCGCCGGCGACGACCTCGCGATCATGACGGCCGCCCGCCGACCAATCTTCACCGCCCTCCACGTCCAGACCGCGAGCCTCCTCTTCTACCGGCTGATGGAGGCCCGTGCCCAAACCTCGGCGTACCCGATCGAGGAGGTCAACGACCTGCTGCGCACCCATCCCGATCACGAGACCGCGGTCGCCGGGACACTGGCCTACTTCGATCCGATCCACCATGCGCCGCGGGTGCGGGCCCAGACGTTGCTCCCACTCGGCGGCCAGGGTGCCCTTGATGGACCGGAGTGGTTACGGCCGCTTGGCGATGCGTTGGGCCGCGTCGATACCTACGCCGTGACCCACGAAGGTGGCACTGACCATGACTGGGTGGACCGCTGGATGGCGCAGCGACTGGGCACGGAGCCACGGCCGCGCGTCTGGAGGACCGACTGATGGGGGTCTACGACGAGCTCGGCCTGCAGCCGGTCATCAACGCTGCCGCCACGCTGACCGCGCTCGGCGGCTCGCGGATGCCGCCATGTGTCGTCGACGAGATGGTTGCGGCCGGCCGCTCCTTCGTCGACTTGCGCGAGATGCAGCTGCGGGCGGGGCGGCGCGTCGCGGAGCTGACCGGCAACGAGGCGGCCTACGTCTCGTCCGGTGCGGCCGCGGGAATCGTGGTCGCGGTCGCCGCCTGCATCGCCGGAACCGACCCGGAGAAAATCGGTGCCTTCCCCTACCTGGAGGGGATCGAGCGGTGCGAGGTGATCGTCCACACGAGCCAGCGCAACGGCTACGACTACGCCGCGCGCCAGACCGGCGCCCGGCTGGTCGAGGTTGGCGCGTCCGCGGCGGAGCTTGCCACCGCGATCTCGGAGCGGACCGCCTGCGTCCTTTGGTTCGCCGGAGCGCACTACGCGGAGGGCGCGCTGCCGCTGGCGGAGGTCGTCGCGATCGCGCACGAGCGTGGCATGCCGGTGTTGGTGGACGCGGCCGCCCAGATCCCGCCGGTCGCCAACCTGTGGCACTTCACGCGCGAGCTCGGCGCCGACGCGGCGATCTTCAGCGGCGGCAAAGGGTTGCGGGGCCCGCAGTCGAGCGGGCTGGTCCTCGGGCGCCGCGAGATCGTCGACGGCTGCCGCGCCAACGGCAATCCGAACCACAGCATCGGCCGGCCGATGAAAGTCGGCAAGGAGGAGCTGGCCGGGCTGGTGGCCGCCGTGGAGTGGTCGCTGGCCCAGGACGAGGAGGCCCTGCTTAACCGTTACGAGGCCGCGGTCCAGCGATGGATCGCCGGGCTCGCCGGGATCCCCGGTGTCACGGCGGAGCGGGACTACCCAAGTGAGGCGGGCCAACCGCACGGCCGGGCCATCGTCCGCTTCACGCCTCCCTGCGCCTGGACCCGCGACGAGGTAGTCAAAGCCCTCTGGACAGGCGAGCCGTGCATCGCCGTGGGCGTTCCGCGCTGGCAGGACGACGCGATTGCGCTCAACCCACAAACACTGGAGCCGGGGGAGGAGGAGGTCGTCCTCGCCAAACTCAAGGAGATCCTAGCGACCGCGCCCGTAGACGCGGCGGCAGTCCCGTCGTAGCGACGCGTCGCACCGAGTCGAACCGAATGGGGGGAGGAACGATGACGCCCGAGGAGAAGCTGAAGGAGCTCGGCATCGAACTGAAGGAGGCCACGAGCTTTCACCCGGCGATGGCCGTCGGGGTCATCACCGGCAACCTGCTCTACCTTTCCGGCACCACGCCGCCGGACCGACCGGAAAAGCAATGGCGAGGCCGGGTCGGCGAGACCTACTCGGTTGAGGAGGGTTACCAGGCGGCGCGGGAGTGCGCTATCCAGCAGCTGGCGATGGCCAAGACGGTGCTCGGCGACCTGAGCCGGATCAGGCGCGTCGTCAAGGTCCTCGGCATGGTCAACTGCCCGCCCGGCTTCGGTCAGACGCCGCAGGTGATCCACGGCTTCTTGGAGCTGATGCATGAAGTGCTGGGCGAGCGCGGTGTCCACGCGCGCTCAGCCGTCGGCCTGCAGGCCCTGCCGTCCGACGCGCCGGTGGAGATTGAGACGATCTTCGAGATCGAATAGGGAGGCGCGAGGCGCGACGGGCTCGTCGCTCCGGGGAGTCAACGCCGGAGGTACTGAAGACCCGCGGCGAGCCCGATGGATGAGGTCTCCACAGTGATAGGTTCGGCCCCAAGGTGCTCAGGTCATGAGCGGGGGTCTTCAAGAGACGCTGTATACGCCGCCATCCTGTGCCGCAGCCTGCGATCCAGTGCCTCCAGCCATTCGGGATAGTCCTGATCGCGTGGCAGGTCCAGCCCGCGAGCGATCCGAGCGTAGACGACTAGGTTCACGAACCGCAGGAACAACGGGATGTGGGAGATCTGCTCGTCATCGAGCGGGGAATGCTCGGTGTACCCACGAACGAAGGCGCGGAACGATGGATCGCCGAGATCGACCCCGTCGGCGAAGAGATCCCTGAGGGCAAAGGCGATATCGGCCGCGTACCAGTGGTGTGAACAATCGTCGAAATCGAGAATGCCGACGGCATGGTCATGCCAATAGAGGTTGTCGAGCTCGAAATCGAAGTGGATCAACCCGTAGGTGTCACGATTCGCGGGCAACGCACTGAGCAACGTTTCAATCCGGTCCAACTCTTGGCGTACCGCGGGCTGCCCCGTGGGGACATGCGCCCGCGCGAACTCCACGTGATCCCGCCAGGTGCCGCGTGCGGACGATCCCGAGCCGGGGAAATCCCGCAGTGCGGCGTGCAGCCTGCCGAGAGCCGCTCCCCACTCCCGAAATCGGGGGGCATCCAGGTCCGCGATCTCGAACTGCCGACCCTCCAGCCCGGCGAACAGGACCGCGTGGAAGGTGCCCAGCTCGGTCACGACGGTCTCGACGGAAGTGCCCCTTCTTGACGGGATGGCTCCGGCGACCTCGACCCCGGCCGCAGCGAGCCACCCGAGCAGCGCGATCTCCGCCTCGATCGCCGCGCGACTCCGCTCGGTGCTATCGGCGAATCGCAGATAGCACCCATGACCCTGCCGACGGCAGGCGTACACGAAATTGGCGCTCGACCGGAAGTGTCGGGCTGAGCCCCGATCGTGCGCCCAGTTCTCCAGAATCCGCTCTGCGATGGGACTGCGTCCCTCGGCATCGACCGTCCGGTCGATCTTCCACATCGTGCTCAGTCGCATCATCGTCCATTGGTCCTGCTTCGGGCACCGACCACACCGGTCGGGCCTACCCGGATGCTGGCGGGGTGAGTCCCTGCTCCGCGCACCAGCGCTCGTAGTCCACTTCGATGTCGTCCGCCCAGACCGAGACATCGATCTGCCCCGAGGTGTAGATTCCCTCACTGAGGCGCAGCTTGCCGAAGACGTCGCGCTGGCGCACGTCCTCCGAGGTCTCGACGACCTCGTGGGCGAGATGCGGCGGGACGAAGGTCACGCCGGAGCGGGTGCCGAGGACGACGTCGCCCGGCATCACGGTGGCGTTGCCGATGCGAATCGGCACGTTGACACCAACCAGGGTCACCTCGGCGATGGCCGACGGGTCGATGCCGCGGCAGAAGACCGCGAAGTCGGTCAACTCGTTGACCCGCTGGTAGTCGCGAATGCCGCCGTGGATGACGATCCCGCTCCCGGTCCGCGCCCGGGTCGCGGTGGCGAGATTGTCACCGATGAAGGTGCCGTCGCGAACCTTGGCGAAGAGGTCGACCACCAGCACGTCGTTCTCGGTCAAGGTATCGATCACCCAGGTATTTTGGCCGCCGATCCGACCCTCCGCCTCGCCAATCTCCTGAACCGCCTCGTGCAGATCAGGCCGCAGCGGCACCATGACCGCGGTCACGGCGCGGCCAACCAGCGTCAGCTCGGGATGGAGGTTGAGCCAATCCCCCTCGAACTGGAAGCGATAGCCGTGCTGCTTCTCGATAACGCCCCAGGCCTCGTCGTTCGTCACGGCGCGCATCCGCTCGATCAGATCGTCCGGCACGCGCGGCCGGCCGTCGGCCGCCCGCTCGCCCGTCCAGCGCGGGGTCAACGCGGCGACGCGCTCCGGTGTGTTGAAGATCATGCCGCTCCCCTTCCGCTGGCCGGCGGCCCAGGTGACGGGCCGGTCGGCTACTATACTGGCCCGGGTGTCGATCGGGAACGGGGCGCGGTGCCAGGGCGCCGCGCCAAGCGAACACCCCTCGTGACCAGGAGGCGGACGATGACGGCGGTTGACGCGATGCAGACGATCCTCGATTTGAGTCTGCCGGACCAGGCGATCCAGAGCGACGAGCTGCCGTGGGTGCCGCAGGGCGATCGTGTCTGGTTCAAGCCGCTCCGGTTCGACCTGGCCAACGGACGGTGGGTCAACCTACTGAAAGTGACCGGCGAGGGCCGGGTCAACCGCCACCGCCACGCCGGCGGCCAGGTGCTCGGGTACGTGATTCAGGGCTCGTGGCGATACCTGGAGCGGGACTGGGTCGCTCGCCCCGGCACCTTCGTCTACGAGCCACCCGGCGACATCCACACCCTCGTCGTCGAGGGGGCCGAGGAGATGCAGACCCTCTTCCTGCTGGAAGGAGTGATCCAGTACCTCGACGATGACGACAACGTCATCTCCCAGGATGACGTCTTCACCAAGCTGGAACGCTACCTGGCGTACTGTCGGCGGGAGGGCATCGAACCGCAGGACCTGCGATTCTGACGAGCGGTCCGCGATGATCCTGGATGCGTTTCGGCTGGACGGCCGGGTCGCGCTCGTCACGGGCGCCGCGCGCGGCCTCTGTCAAGGGGTGGCGCTTGGCCTTGCCGAGGCGGGCGCCGATCCGGCGCTACTCGACCGCTTGCCCCTGGAGGAGACATGCGAGCGCGTCCGGGCGACGGGCCGACGGTGTTATCCCCTCGAGGCGGACCTTCGGGGCGCCACCGCTGCCACGGCCGAGGCGATTGTCGCCCAGACCGTCGGCGCGCTGGGCCGGCTCGATATCCTGGTCAACGGCGCCGGCATCACGCGGCGTTCCCCGGCCGTGGAGTTCCCACAGGAGGATTGGGAGGCTGTTCTCGCCGTCAACCCCTCGGCCCCGTTCTACCTTGGCCAGGCCGCCGCCCGGCACTTCCTCGCCGCCGGTCACGGCGGCAAGATCCTCAACCTCGCATCCATGCTGTCGTACCAGGGGGGACTGTTCATTCCCGCCTACACCGCGGCCAAAAGCGGTCTCGCCGGGCTGACGCGTGCGCTGGCGAACGAGTGGGCTCGCCACGGCATCAACGTGAACGCCATCGCCCCTGGCTACATGGCGACCGACATGACCGCCGCCATCCGCGATGACCCCGCCCGCGCGGCCGCGGTGTTCGGCCGCATCCCCGCCGGCCGGTGGGGCGAGCCGGCCGACCTCCAGGGCGCGGCCGTCTTCCTCTGCTCCGACGCCGCCGCCTATGTGCATGGCACGATCATCCCCGTCGACGGCGGTTGGCTGGCGTGGTGAGTCCCCGGGTGGTGAGTGGGCGGGCGGACGCCGCCCTTCGCGCTTCTAGGGGATGGACGACGGGACCGAAGAGGACCCGCACTCCGGCGGTATCGACCCGACGCCGTTGGGCCCGGACGGCGTCGGTGCGCTCACTCGCTCGGCGAACCCCGGCGAGGGCGGCACAGGCATCCATCAGCAGGCCCGCGCGGAGCGAATAGAAGGGGGGAGGACTGGCCCGATGCCGTTCAACGTCAAGAAGCGTGGCAAGCTGACGTACTACTCTCAGGGCGACCGGCCCGTGCTGTCGGCCCTGGTGACCGAGGAGCTCTCCGACGGCGACCTCAAGATCTACTTCGCGGGGCTCACCGGGGGCTACTCGGCGAAAAGCGTCCTCAACCGGGACGAGCTCGTGTCGATGGACCCGGCACGTGAGGTACCGCTGGTCTTCCAGAGTTGGGAGCACTGGCTGAAGGAAGCCGGTATCTGCCAATCGCTGCGGGATGTGGACTTCCTCGAAATCCACGCGTTCGGCTGCCAGCCGAAGAGCCCAAACCCACTGGTCGACCCGCTGGGCTACGCCGCGGAGCAAGATCGGCTGCGCCGGGCGTACGCGGAGGCCTACAGTGGCTTCTTCGCCGAGTACCTGCCTGACAACGGGGTGCCATGCCGGTTCACCGTGCACCTCGTCGACGTGCCCGACAAGGCGGCGTCGTACGAGTTCTACGGGACGGCGCTCCTGCAACGATCGCTGCAGAACGACCAGGGGTAGAACGCCGTGCCTGCTTCACCGGATGTGCGCCCGCCCGACCTGCTGCTCAAAGGCGGCCACCTGATCGACCCGCACAACGGACTTGACGGACCAGCCGACGTTGCGATCGCCGGTGGTCGGATCGTCGCGGTCGGGCCTGATCTGCGGACCACGGGCGGCCAAACGGTGATGGACGTGACGGGGCTCTACGTCACCCCCGGGCTCATCGACATGCACGCCCACGTCTTCCACACCCACCGCCGCTCCACATTGTCGCTCGACCCGCACGTCCACACGTTTTCATCCGGCGTCACCACCGTCGTCGACGCGGGGACCTCCGGCTGGCGCGACTTCGCGGACTTCAGGACGGAGGTGATCGACCGCGCCCGGATCCGGGTCCTGGCCTACGTCAACATCGTCGGCTCAGGCATGGGCGGAGACTGGGAGCACGACGTCGGCGAGATGCGCCCGGAGCGTGCGGCCGCAACAGCCGAGGAGCACGCCGAGGTGGTGGTCGGCATCAAGACCGCTCACTACTGGGCGGGACGCCCCTTCGACGCCGAGCACCCGCCGTGGGCCGCCGTCGACGCCGCCGTCGCAGCCGGCGAGCTGTGCGGTTTGCCGGTGATGGTCGATTTCTTTCCATGGTTGCCCGAGCGGCCGTACCCGGAGCTCATCCTGACGAAACTGCGGCCCGGCGATATCCATACCCACGTCTTCGCCCAGCAGTTCCCGATCATCGACGCGGCGGACAAGGTTTACGACCACCTCTTCCGGGCGCGCGAGCGTGGAGTGATCTTCGACCTCGGCCACGGCGCCGCCAGCTTCTGGTTCCGCAACGCGGTGCCGGCGATTCAGCAGGAGTTCGTGCCGGATTCGATCAGCACCGATCTCCATACCGGCAACGTCAACGGGCCGGTCGTCGACATGGCGACGACGATGAGCAAGGTGCTGAACATGGGGGTGGCGCTGCCGGACGTCATCGCCCGGTCCACGGTCGCGCCGGCGCGCGAGATCGGCAGGCCGGACCTGGGGACGCTCAGCCCAGGGTCCGAGGCCGACGTGGCAGTGCTGGCACTGGACGAAGGAAGCTTCTCGTTCGTTGATTGCGGACGGACCCGGCTTGACGGCGGATGCCGGCTGCGGTGCGTTCTGACGGTGCGGGCCGGCGGGATCGTCTACAACCCGAACGGGTTAGGGCTACCGTCCTGGCAGGATGCCGCCACCGCAACGTAGGGCGCTGGCTCGTGGCGCGACGTGCACCCCTTCCTCCGCAGCGCGAGCAGCGGGGCTCCGCGGAGGCGCGTCGTCTCGCCCGCTGTGGCCTCTCCCACTTTCCGTTCCCGGCCACTCCCGATCCAGGCCCCTAGGCTTACACATGCACCACCACCCGCAACCCATCGTTCCAGCAAGTCAGTCCGAATCCAACGTTGCGGCGTCGAGCGGAGCAAGGCTCTGAGCGACCACCCGCGTCACCGCTCTGCCCCGCCCGAGACTCCGCCCCGAATGGGCGGCTCCACAACGAGGCGACACGAGTCAGGTTCTCACGCCCGGTACGCATGACACCGTGTTGCAGTCATGCCTCGCCACGACATGGTTGACCCATGTTCGCTCAGCCGTGGCAGCGGCGCGCCTTGGCCGCACCGCCCACCGATCCTAGGCGCCGACCACCTCGAGGGCAAAGAGATACGGTTCGGCCGCGCCGATCGTCCGCGGGTGCTGAGCCGCTCATGCTGACCTTCACACCTCGACCGCCGGAGCCCACCGTTCGCTACATCAGATCGGGGTTGGGCGGCAAAGCTCCTCTAACATCGTCCGCACCCGCCCCACCGCCTCAGGGGTGTCGTCCGCTTCTCGCAACAGCCCGGCCATTGCTACCGCCAGGGCGCGCCTCAGTTCATGCTCCGTCAGGTTGCGCACCAAGGCACCCGCCAATCCGTCACGTACCTCGGGGGGCAGACTGTCGTACCCCCGTCCATAGCTCCCGTCTAGGCCGAGGCGGCGGCACGCGAGGGAGAGAGCTTTGTCGCGTGCCTCATGGATCCAGTACTCCGCCTGCCACGGCCGCCCTCGCTCAATGCAGATGTGCGCGCGAACGATGTGGTGGACCCCGAGCCCGAACATGTTCTCCGACGACGGCGGAGCGCTCCTGGGTGGCTCTACCGCCTCACCGAACAGCAACTGGAACCGTGGCCCCCGCGCACCAAACTCTGCAGCGGGAGTGAAGGAGAGATCGACCTGAAGGATGCCGGGGAGCAGGAAGACTCGGTAGATGGTCGAGAGAACGGGAAGGTCGAAGAGCACCACCGCATCGAAGTCGGCCACAAGGATCTGCGTCCAGGTCGCGAGGACCGCCTCCACCGACACCCCATCCGCGACGCCAAACGTGAGATCGATGTCTGACCAGCGGTCGCTTCCGTCGGCGGATGACCCAACGGCCGCAGCAGCAACCACGCGGGAGTCAGATCGCGCCTTCTCGGTGAGCAGCTCCTTGATGCCATCGCGATCTTCGATGCTGAACACGGTCCATCAACCTCATCGCAATCTACTGGGACACACCACGGGCCCGGATCGTCGGAATGGCATGATCGCGGGCCCCGCCAGTGGGGCGGGTGGCCGGTCGGCGCGCAGTAGAGATGGCGGTCAGGAGCATGCTCGCTCTGCCACGACCGAGTCCAAACCTGTGTCAACCATGTCGTGGCGAGGCGTGTGGCGGTGGAGCCTGACCCCGAAAACAGCCTCCCCTGTCTTCCGAAGGTTGGTCAGTCGCTCAACTAGGTTCCCGTCGACCATGGGGCCGTCGGCCCTCCGCCTGGGCTCAAGCGTCGCGAGGCCGGGGCGGTCGATGCGGGCGACGAAATCCTCGCCACCCGACCGGCGCGGCGCCGCACCTCATGACGCGCCGAGCAGCGAAGCGCGCGGGGCTCGCACCGACATGGCCGCGAAGGTTGGAGCTGCCGCTCGTCCCCGATGGCGACGAGCGGCCCCCCTGCTCAGCTCTTCACGGCTCCGGCCGTAATGCCTTCGATGAACTTCCGCTGCAGGACGAGGTAGAGGAGGACAACGGGGAGCATCGCGATGGTGACGCCGGCGGCGATCATGCCGCGGTCGGCGGTGAAGCGACCGAAGAAGAACATCGTTCCCAGCGAGACCGGCCGCAGCTCTTCGAGCTGGACGAAGACGAGCGGCATTGCGAATTCGTTCCAGGTCCACATGAACTGGAAGACGACGAGCGTCGCCAGACCAGGGACGGCGAGCGGCAGCATTATCTGCCGGAAGACGGCCCACTCGTTGGCGCCGTCTACTCGGGCCGCGTCGGCCAGCTCGGGCGGGAGCCCGCGGAAGAAGCCGCGCATCAGAAAGATGCCAAACGGCAACCGGATGGCGATGGCGGGGACAATGAAGGCCCAGTAGGTCTCGAGCAGCCTGAAATCACGCAGGAGGTAGTAGAGCGGGACCATCACCGATTGGAACGGCACCATGAGGCCGAGCAGGAAGAGGACGAGAATGACGTCCCGACCCGGTAGCGGCAACAGTGCGAGGGCGTAGCCGGCGAGGCACGAGAGGAAGACAACGCCGCTGACGATCGCCGCGCAGTAGATCGCACTGTTGCCGATGTAGCGGTCGAAGCGCCCGACGGTCCACGCCCGCTCCAGGTTTTCCCACCGCCACTCAGTCGGCAGCCCGAACGGATCCCGCCCGATCTCGATCGAGCTCTTGAAGGAGGAGGACCAGATCCAAAGGAAGGGCAGAAGAAACATGACGAGGAAGAGCAGCAACACGGCGTACCGGGCGATGTCTGGCCCGAACCGGACCAGGCGTGGACGCGTCCGACGCGTCGCGCTGGCGCCGGCGGTCGTGCGGTCGGTGACAGCGGAGGCGGTCATCGCTCAAGCCTCACTGCGTTCACGAAGGCGGATGAAGACAACCGAGGCCACGAGCGAGATCGCCGTGATCACCAGCGAGAGAGTGGCCGCGTAGCCGACGCGGTTCTGAGTGAACGCCTCTTTGTAGGTCAACGTGGCGATCACCTCGCTGGCGTTGGCGGGCCCGCCGCCCGTCATCACGAAGATGATGTCGAAGACGCTGAAGCCGCCGATCAGGAGCAAGGCGGTGACGACGTTCACCACGTTGGCTAACTGGGGCACGGTCACGTTTCGGAAGCGCTGCCAGGCGTTCGCGCCGTCGACCGTCGCGGCCTCGATCAGGTCCCGGCTGACCGTCTGGAGACCGGCGAGGAAGACGACGAAGACGAAGCCGACCGTTGCCCACATCGCCGCCACCAGCACCGCGTAGAGGGCGAAGTCAGGGTCACCGAGCCAGCCGCGGGAGAGCCCCTCCAACCCGACCCGATCGAGGCCCTTGTTCAGGATGCCGAAGATCGGGTTGTAGATCCAGCCCCAAACGATGGCGATGACGACCGACGAGAGGACCTGGGGCATGAAGTAGACCGTGCGGAAGAGGGTGAACCCCCGCGGCCGCCGCCAGAGCAGCTGGGCGAGCAACAGGCCGATCACCAACGGCCCAATAGTGCCGATCACCACCCAGATGAGCGTGTGGCCCACCGAGGTCCAGAAGAGATCGTCCTGCACCATCTCGCGGTAGTTGCGGAACCCGACGAAATGCTTGACCCGTTCCGCCCCGTTCCAGTCGGTGAAGCTCAGGTAGATGGCCTGGAGGAACGGATAGATCATGAAGACGGCGTAGAGGAGGAACGCCGGCAGCACGAACAGGTACCCGGCGCGATATCTCGCCCAGTGTCTACTCGCGCGTCTCGCGCCGCTGCGCCGTGTGGCGAGGCTCATCTCGGCCATAGTGCTCGGTCCCATCCGGTTGCCCCGAGGGCGGGAGAAAATGGTCTCTCCCGCCCTCGGGGCAGAACCAGTTACTCCTGGATGCCTTCCTCCCAGGCGGCCTGGAGATCGGCCGCCTGTTGCTCAGCGGTCTTGTCGCCCGCGAGCATGGCCTGGAAGCCATTCGTCATGACGTCATTGAAGGCCGTCGGGGCGAGCACGTCGATGTTGTAACCGAGCTCGACCTGTCCTTCGGCCGCCGACTGTAGGACGTCGAGGACCGACCGGGACAGGGGCGACAGCCCCAGGCCGGCGGTGTCGACCTCCATCGGGAGCACGAAGTTCGCCTCTCCCACCCAGGTCTTCGCCGTCTCCGGCGAGAAGAGATGGTCGAGGAACATACCCGCTTCGGTCGGGTGCTGGCTCTCGGCCGAGATGTAGTAGGCCGAGCCCAGGCCCGACACCCAGTAACTTCCCTTGCCGCCGGGGAGCGCCGGGAAGGGCACGAACCCGACCTCATGGTCGGGCATGTTCTCCAGAATGTCGCCGACGAGCCAGCTGCCGGTCGGCGTCATCAGCGCCTCGCCCGTGAAGAAGAGGCTGTTGCCGTCATCGTAGCCGAGCGCGTTGGCGTCGGGGTTGAAGCACCCGGCCTCCTGCAGATCGACGAAGAACGTTTGGATGGCGGTGACCATCTCGGGGGTGTTCCAGCTGCCCTGGTGGTCGAAGAGGAGTTGGCGCATCGCGTCGGGGCCGACCATCGACGTGCTGGCCATCGAGAACTGGTGACCGGCCTGCCAGCCCGGGTTGTTGCTGAGGGCCATCGGAATGTAGCCCTTCTCCTGGACTTCGCTGCAGAGCGTCAGCAGTTGCTCGACCGTCTCCGGGGGCTGGAGTCCCTCCTCCTCGAAGAGCGTCTTGTTGTAGTACAGCCCGATCAGATCGACCTGAAGGGGGAGCCCATAGAGCTTGCCATCGATCGTCGCACCCTGGATCGCCGACGGAATAAGGCGCTCGGTCCAACCGTGCTCGGCGGCCATCTCGTCCAGCGGCAGGATCAGTCCGGCCTCGGCGAGCACGCCGGCGAAGCCCGGACCGGTGTCGTAAAAGATGACGTCGGGTCCAGTGCCGGAGGCAAGCGCCGTGTTCACCGTCTCGCGCATCTGATCGGTGCTCATGGCCTCGCGCGTGATCTCGACGTTCGGGTTCGCATCCGTGAAGCTTTGGTAGATCTGGTCGACTGTTTCGCTTTCGGCCGGGTCGGTGAACTGGTCCCAAACGCGCAGTTCGATCTTTTCTTGGGCGGTACCAACCTGCGGACCGATCGCAAGCCCGAGCAGCAATACGACGAGCGCGATTGGCAGGATCATGGGTCGTGGACGGGACATTCGACGATGCTCCTTTCCCAACTGACTCCGGGTCAACGTCCGAGGGTTGGCGACCACCTCGGGCCGACGAGCACGCCTCCGAGACACCTCGCCACTCGTCTTAGCTCGAATCTTGGTAGAGAGGCGTCGGCTGTCGCTCCGGCGGACGGCGAGCGCCGCGCCGAGCCCGCGGGGGGGCATGGGCCGATGGGGTGATGGGACGCCCGCACCCGGTGGGCAACCGGCGCGATGTTCGGGAGCGCCGTGGAGCCAGCGCAGAAGTGAGCTGCGGCATGCTGCACCTCGACCGAAGCTTCATCAGCTGCCGGCGGTCACACTGGCGCTCCCGCTGGCATGGTCGAATCCGACGCGCCTGCGAGGGAGCCTATCACAGTTCCCCGCGTACGGGAACAAGAAGACCGAGACACACCATGGATCGAGGCGCACCCGCCCCTAACTGGTCAATGCTGTTACGGCAAGGTTTGGTGGTTTGCGCCGATTCGTGTCTAACACAGCTGCCAAGGCAAATCGGAGGAAACCGCCGGACGCTTCTCGAAGCCGAGCCCGGACGGACGACGGAGGCTGAAGACGCGCGAATGGGGGCCCGCGTAGCTGACCACCGCCGTGACCGCCGGGAACGCCGCCCCGAGCAGGAGCGCGAGTTCGCCGCCGGGCGATCCGCCGATCACGCCCAGTCGGTCTCCCCGCACGCCCGCCTGCGCGCGCAGCCAGTCGATCGCCGCTGCCAAGTACTTCAGTGGGATGTCTACAGGCTCAGTCGGCACGCCGTCCATACTGAAGGAGGCCAGCGCCAGAACGGCGTAGCCATGGGACGCCAGCAGGACCGCGTCTGGCTCGTGCAATCCGCCCCGCTGAGAGCCGAAACTCCACCTTTTTGGGGATGCCGGCCGGCGGCGCGACTACGAGAGCGTTGAGCGTTCCCACTCCTCGCGGAGGATGCCCATCTGGACGGCGTCGTCGTAGGCGCCGTTGCTCCAGACGTGCTGACGGAGGCGCCCTTCCTCGACGAAGCCGCTAGCCCGGTAGCTACGGATCGCCCGCTCATTCCTGGCGTGGACCCAGAGCCAGACCCGACGGAAGTTCCGAAGGCGGAAGGCATAGTCGAGGAGGACGCGAACGGCGTCGCGGCCATAGCCGCGTCCCCAGGCGGTCTTGTCGCCGATACCGATGCCGAGCTCGCAGGTGCGGGCGGTCTCGTTGCAGTTGTGGAGACCGCAGACGCCGATCAACTTGCCGTCGACTTCGATCGCGAAGGTGGCGTCGTCGCGCCCACCCTTGGCCGCTTCCCGGTCGAAGTTGGCCTGCAGGCGCTCGAGGGACTGGGGCATCGGCGGGTCGCCCCCGCCGGCAAGCTCGACGTCGAGATCGTTGTTGAACGCCCAGATCCGCGGCAAGTCGTCGCGCCGGATGCCGCGCAGGACCACCTTCTCGCCCGTCAGCATCGCCTCTCCTCCGGACAGGTACCGCCTATGGTCCGCACGATCTAGCCCGACGACCGCGCCAAACCACGCCAGGCCAGGATATTCCCTGACCAGCCGGGAGTGAAGATCGCGTGGCGGAACGAGGCGACCGCAACCTGGTTGCGGTCGCCTCGTTGAGGACCTTCGGTGGGGTAGGGGCCGGGGCGATTTGGGCGGAGAAGGGTAGGCTTGTCGTCGGGCTGGCCCCGTCCGTGGCGGTGATTGTATCGCGACACGCCGTTGGCAGCGGACTGGTTCTCCAACGGCACGTGTCCCGAAACGGCGAGTCCGCATGGCCCAGGAGACCGAAGCGACCATCAATCCTGGGCAAGGTTGGGCGCGCTCTGCCCAGGCTCAGAGTCGGCCGAAACGAAGTGTCGCTGTCGTTCTTAGGCGTGTGAGCAGGCTGGTGGTCGCCGTCATCTCACGCCGCCTCGTTTCCGTCATCCGACGGATGTGCGTGCCCCCGAATCCAGGCACGCTGGGCCCGGAGAGACCCGTGTCGGGAGTCTGGAGCGGTCAGCACGCGGAGGACGGGAGGGACGTTTCCTGGCGGACCCGGCGCGGACGGATCCTGGCGTTGGGCGTAGTTCCGATGCTCGTCGTGGGGTTGGTCCTCGGTCCCAAGAGCTGGGCGTTGCTGACGGCGGGCCTCCGTCTTCCCGTCCCCGTCGCAGGGTTCGGCAGCGGAGCGGCAATGCTTTGGCCGGCGGCAGCGCTTGTTGCCTGGGTCGCCCTCTGGGCCGCAGGTGAGGACACGCATCCCGGCAAGCGCACTGGGCGAACGGCCCGCCGCGTCGTCGCCAGCGCCACCGTGGCGGTGCGGCATGTCACCGGGACGTTCGTCGGCAATGCGCAAAGCGAGGCGGAGTGCGGCCACGGCCGGGACGCGGTCATCGGCCAGCTCATTCCCCTCGGCGGGGTATAGGCGACCTTCTCGGAGGACGACATCAAAGACCTTTTGCCACGCGAAGTACACGACAACCGCCGCACCCGCCAACCTCTTGGCTCACCACGACGCCGAGCTCATATCCCGTGGCCGGACGGTGACGCCGTCGGACCTGACGTGGGATTTGCCATTTCTCCAGGCTCGGCGTGGCGATCTCGTCGTTCACGTCTCGGTCGATCGCATCGACGGCGAGAACATGGTGCAATTGCTGGCGTCCCGTTCCGGATGACAGGACCCGGCTGCCATCCTCTGCCGGCTCGGAACGTGGTGGCGCGCCTCACTCCGCCTCGGCGACGCCGAACGAAATCGCTGTGTGAAGCAGCCGGCGGTCGCCTTCGCGCACGAAGACGTTGTCCTCGGTGGTCGGCCAGGCCTCGCGAAGGTTCACAACGGTGAAATGCGCCCACGCGTGCGTCGGCAAGGAGGGACACGTCTGTGATGGCAAAGGTACGCCACTGGACCTCCAGCGCGGCCGGCTCCAGAACCGCCCGAGCGGAGCGTGCCGCCTCCAGAACGCCGACCTTGAGCGCCCCCTGCGTTAGCGCCAGTGCCTTCGCCGTCCATCCAACTGTAACGCGGCGCGCGCCGCGTCATGGACCGTCAGGGCCTCCAACGCGTCGGCCATCGCGCCGCCAGGACGACCGTCGTCGCGCCGCGGAGCTAATTAGCCCGTCACCGCCCCCTCGACCCGAGCTTGCCGGAGCGCCTCACCGAACTGGGGAAGGTGACCCGTAGCGTGGCCCAGGCTGAGGAGCAGCACCGCCGGGGCGTTGAGCGGCCCGAGCGAGGGGATAAGGGTGAGAACGTTGTCGAGGTGCGGCTCGTCTGGCCACGTCTCGAGGAACGCCTGGCACATGCGTCGGCTCTCGGCCAGCCGCCGGCGCACCGCGTCCGCGGTGGTGAGGCTCTCCCAGGGCACCTCGTAGCGGGGTCGTCCCTCCGCTGCCGCGCCGCGGGCGAGGGTCGAGGCGGCGGCGGACGTTTCTTCCAGCCCCGCGGTCACGTGGGTGACGACGTGACCAGCCGTCCAGCCCCGGCCGTCCGCCGAGTCGGTCGCCGCCGGGTCGAGGGGGACGAAGGCGACGTCGGCGTCGGTCGCGTCGGCCAGCATGGCGTCCATCGCGTCGAAGGCCTCCGCCAGCAGCCGCGCGAGGTCGGCACGGTCTACGCTGCGGGCCACGTCGAGGAGGCGGATGCGGCCGGCGAAGAGGTCTTCCCGCGGCGGGAGATCAGCGAGACGCACGGTATCCTCCTGGCGATCAAGCCTGGCGATCAAGCGGCCCCGACGTGGGAATCGGCCGCCAGAACAGGCGACGTCTATTCTATGGCCGCGGCACCGGGAGGGCACACCACCGGCCGCACGAGCGCAGCACCCAGAGGATGGCGTCGATGACCATTTGGGAGTTCTTGGGGGCGGTGTGGGGCGGCTCCCACTGCGCGTCGGTTCGCTCGCTCGTCTCCCTGCGCCAAAGCAGAGAGCGTCACCGAGATTGCGGACACGCCCCCAGTTGAATACGGCGCCCAGCCCGCGCAGTGTTGGCCGGGTTAGGCGTCGGTCCGTCGGGTGACGGCCCGCCCGACGGCGCTAAAATGCTCCCATCGGTCCCCGCCTGCCCGCGCCTCGATCCCGGTGCCCGCACGAGGACCTACGGCCTCGCTGACCATTGAGCCGTTCGGCCTGTACTGAGAGGACCCGCATGCCCCGCCGCGCCACGCGCTGGCTCGTCCTGGTGCTTGCGGCCTGGGGCTCGCTCAGAACCCGGTGGCGGCCCAGGTCGCCCGTCCGGGTAGCCCCGGCCTCGGCGACCCCTACTTCCCGCAGATGGGCAACGGCGGCTATGACGTCCAGCACTACACCATTGAGATGACCATCGACGTCGCGAGGAATACCGTCACGGCGACCACGGCGATCGCGGCGCGGGCGACGCAGCACCTCTCCGCCTTTACGCTCGACTTCACCGGTCCTCCGATCTCCCGACTCGAGGTCGACGGCACGGGGGCCAGATACGACCGCACCGGCGGCGAATTGACCATCACGCCGCCAGCTCATCTCTCCGAAGGCACGGCGTTCACCGTCACGGTCGCCTATGCCGGAGCGCGCCGGGGCACGGCGGCGAAGGGCCGTTCGGCGGTGGCTGGAGGACCGGCGACGACGAGATCTTCGTCTTGGGCGAGCCGAGCGGCGCCGAAACCTGGTACCCCGTCAACGGCCATCCGTCGGACAAGGCGACCTACACGCTGCGAATCACCGTCCCCAAGCCCTACGACGTGGCCTCCAGCGGCAGGCTGCTGCGCATAACCGATGACGGCGACCGGCGGACGTTCCTCTGGGAAACCCGGGACCCAGTCGCGAGCTACCTGGTCGCCCTCCATATCGCCGACTTGGACGAGACGACGGCCGTCGGGCCGAGAGGCCTCCCGATTCGCAACTATTTCGCCCACGCAATCTCGGCATCGGACCGCGCTTCCTTCGATCGGTTGCCCGCCATGATTGCCTACTTCGAATCGGCGTTCGGGCCGTACCCGTTCGAGGCGTACGGTGCCACGGTCGTCGACGAGGCCTTCGGCGCGGCGCTCGAGACGCAGACGATGTCGACCCACAGCCGGGACGCCGTGGCCGAGTCGGTCGTCGTCCACGAGCTCGCGCATCAGTGGTTCGGTGACAGCGTCGGGCTGGAGCGCTGGCAGGACATCTGGCTGAACGAGGGGTTTCGCAACGTACGCGGAGTGGCTCTGGACGGAGCACACCCGCGGTGTGGGTGCGCGGGACGAGACCCTCCGCCGATGGTACGCCGTGCTCGCCGCGCGCGACCGGCTGCACGACCCCTCGACGCTGACGGCGATGAACGGGCACGAGCTCATCAACGTGGTGCTCGCCGCCTTCCCGGGCTCATCTCGCGGCAGGAAGCGCTGTCCGCGCTCGGTGTGGCGGCGGCGGCGGAGCTGGAGCACATCCCCGCCTCCGAGGCGCTGCCGCAGTTGCGGCCGCCGCCGCGGGCACTCCAGCCGGTCACGGTCGGCGACCCCGGCCCAGACGGCCTATTCCGGGGGTGATCTACCTGCGGGGCGGGTTCACGCTCCACGCGCTCCGCCTCCGCTTGGGCGACGAGACATTCTTCCGGACGCTCCGGATCTACACCGACCGGTACCGCTACGGCACGGTGACGACGCGCGACTTCATCGTCACCGCCGAGATCGTGAGCGGCCAGGACCTCGACGCCTTTTTCGACGCCTGGCTCTATCAACGAAGCTGCCCCCGATGCCGGAGCTCGGCCTCGAGCCGGAGCGCTGACCAGCGACGCACCTGCCGTGCGCAATGTGGGTTGGCGTAGCCCTTGGAGGACGGTGATACTCGGTTGACTACGCCGCCTCGGCTCGATGGTGCCAGCCCATTTCGCCGGAGAACGCGCCTTCGAGTTAGCGCCTCAGCCGCGTCCATGGCCACCGAAGCTACCTCTCCACGGGGCAATCGGTGAACCGGCGGCAAGTCGCTTACGACGTGCTCCACCCCCCGGCGGCACGCCAGCCCGGCTCCAGTCGGCGGTGCCGGAGTTGAGCGGACTGCAGCAGCAGTGCCTGCGACGTCGTAGAGAACGTGCGCGAGTCGCGATGAAGCAACCTGCAGCGCCAGTCCATCTTGCTCACCGAACGTGATCGCGCCGTAGGCGTCGACTGAATGCAGCGTGTTAATAGTTCGTGGTTGCGCATGCTACGAGGAGATTCACACACGCCCGGATATCGCCCTCGTCCACCGTCTCAATGGGTGAATGCGTGTAGCGAGTCGGGTATGCGAGCAATGCCACCTCAACCCCGCGCCGCAGGAGAGCCGCAGCGTCGCTGCCAAAGTTTTGGAACACGGCCTGTTGCACGGGGATACCGCGCTCCCGCCCAATGGTCACGAGGTGATCAGTGAGTCGCCAACTGTAGTGGCAAGAACTGTCCTGGTAGACCGCGATCGGCCCGGAACCAAGCTTCGATGGAAAGTCCCGTGCATCGGGGCCAGGGATATCACCAAGCAGTCCCACATCGAGATTGACGCAGAGGTCAACATCGAGGGCGTCAATCACGCTCTGCGCTCCGAGGAGGCCATTCTCCTCCTGGACGGTGGACCCGAGCCACAGTTCATAGGCGAGGTCACCGCGTGACGCCAGCGCCTCCCCCGCGAGCGTCGCGATCGCGAGCGCCGCGCGGTCGTCCATGGCCTTGCCGACAATCCGCGCTCCTCCTAGGCGACGGGTCAGTGGGTTCCAGATGACGCGCACGCCCGGGTGGATGCCGAGCGACTCCGCCTCTTCCCGCGAGGCTGCCCCCACATCCACAAACCAGTCGTTCCACTCGTAGCGAAAGTCCGGCTTGTCCCGTCCGCCCACGACGTGGCCGCTGGCCGTCGCGAAGAAGCCCTCGACCGTGCCATGGCTGGTGACGACGAGGGCGGGCTGGTTGAGCGGCATGATCCAGCGGGGCGGATAACCTCGGAGATCGCCATAGTAGGGCCAGAGGTGGAGGAAGCCGTCATCGGAGATCGATTTCACCATGAAGCAGATCTCGTCCGCGTGGCCCAGGAGGAGGAGGCGGGGCCCGTTGCCGCCCACCTTGGCGAGGACGTTTCCGACCCGGGTCCGGCGAACCTCCTCACAGAATCCGCCCCACCGGTTCGCGATCCAATCTTGGACGGCGTCCTCATGACCGACAGGTCCCGGCAGCTCGCAAAGCGTCTTCACGAGACCGAAGATCTGGTCGTCCCTGGCGTCTGCCATCTTGACCCTCCACACTCGGTCCATGCGTCACGAGCCGTTTGCCGTTCGTTCACCCCCAAGCGGCGTCATGCCTCCATCGGGGGAGCCATCATTTGCGTCGTTCTCGACCGGGGTGCCCTACTAACCGCGACCAAGGCCGGCGCGAACCCAGGCGAGAGAACAGGAAAGCCACTCGCCGGAGTCCACTCACACCGTTCATCACGAAGTTGGCGAGAACTGCGAGCCCAACCTGCTACAAGTTTCGCACTCCATCGTCGCAGCGTGCGCGTCGCATCTGACGGGCGTCGCTTCTGTCCCTGGATCACGCAAGGCGATCCCCGAAGGGCCGTCACTGGCCGCGAGATGAAACTCAGCAGTGCTCGGCCACTCAAAACACGCAATGGCACGGCGACGAGGCCAGCGGTCAAGAGGGCTTGGGGCGTCTCCAGGTGGGGTGGCACTCGGTGACCGCGATGTCGGGCTCGATCAGTATTGTGAGCATCCTCTGCCGGGCGGCCGCCCAGCGCCGCGGAGGGCGCCTCGGGCGGGGCGGCGTGGGAGGGGCTGATCGGCGACGCGGCGGTGGCGTAGCCGCTGGGGAACCCGTGCGTGTAGCTGCTACGGTGCTTCCTTGATCCGAACGCACCATCCATGGCGGCGACGCCCCGGCGCGGGCTAGCTGCTATGAGCGTAGCTTGGCCGGCGGGCACGCCGACGACAAGCGGCGCGGGGACCACGGGCGGGGTCGGTCCTCCCCGACCTCCGCTCAGCCGAGGAATTGCGCCAGCGGCACCCGGCAGGTCGCCAGCACGTGGGCCGCGATGAGGTCGGCCTCCAGCTCCAGCCACTGGTGCGGCGGCCACCTGCCCGCCACCCAAGACGCCCCGAGCTCGGGCGCGGACGCGAAGACCCGGCCCTGCCGGTCGTCCGGAAGCGCTGCCTTGCGGAACCTGGAACCCGGGGAGCGACAGGGAGCGAGGTTTCCGTGGAGAGCACCGAAGTCGTGACCGAGCGAACCGGCGACCGGGAAGTCCCCATGTCCGCCCGGTCGCGTCGCCCACCAGAGTCCGACGATCACGGGGCCCCAGCGGCATGCTCAGCAGTCCGGCCCTGTGGGCGTCGTGCCCGCAAGGTCGACCGGCCCGGCCGCGGCGTCTATGCGCATGATCGTTCCCTCGCCGTCGTTGGCGCCGATCGCCGGGCCGGCGACGTAGAGCCCGCCGTCCGGCCCGAACCCCAGGTGGACCGGGTAGTCAAGCCCGGTGGCGACGGCCTCGTGGCTGTCCGGCCCCGTCTGCCGGACCACCCGACCGGCGCCTGGCCGGTAGAACGGCGCGCCATCGCTGTTGCCGGTTGACATCTCAGTCGCGTAGAGCGTCCCGTCCGGCCCGAGCGCGATATCGGTCACGGCCGTCAGCCCGGTCCAAACGTCGCCGACCGTCCCCTCGGGGGAGATCTCGACCACCTTGGCCGCCCCGTCGACGTACGGCTCCTCGGTGAGGAAGCCGACGTAGACCCCGCCGCCGGGCGCCGGGACCAACCCGGTCGGCACCCCGACGGCGACGACCGTGCTCGGGGAGAGGTCGATCACCCGCGTGATCGTGCCGTCCGGGGTGACGGTCAGGAGTTGCTCGTGGTTGGCTTCGGTGATCCAGAGCAGCCCGGCCTCCACGTCGGCGGCCATCGCGAAGGGCTGGCCATCCGGCGAGAGGTCCCCTGTGGGTTCGGCGACCGGGTTGGCCCGGAACCAGGCGGAGAGGTCCGCCACCAGGGTCGCCGTGCCGTCGTCCTCGACCCGGTAGACGCCGTTGGGTTGGTCCGGGTGGAGCGCCGCCTCGCCGCCGCCGTCGACGAGGGCGTAGAGGATGCCGTCCAGGAAGGCGACGTCGATGACGCCGTCGGCCCAGTTGAGGGGGACAAAAAGGTAGGAGGGCAGCCCAGCGGCGGCGACGACCGGGCAGCGGTCCGCGATGCGGACGACGGCGCCGCTGTCGTCGGCGATCAGGACGTCCTCCTCCAGCGCGAGGCTCGGGGTGCCGTCGGCCGTGGGCGAGCCGGTCGGCGCCGGTGCCGCATCGGTCGCGCCGCCGTTGCCGGCGAGGGCGACGTAGAGGGTGCCGTCGGCGTCCCAGGTGAAGCCACGCGGGTTGGTCAGGCCGGCGGCGACGACGGTGGCATCCCCCGGCAACTCCGTCGATGGGGTGGCAGGCGTCCCGGCCTCGGCGACGGCGGCCACCGGGACGGTCAGGCTTAGGACGCTGGCGAGCAAGGGAACGACAAATCGGACTATCGCGCAAGGCATGGGCTGCTCCTTCTCGAACAGGACTGATCCGGCAGGTGACCTTGGACGGCGTGGTGATTCGTCAGTCAGGGCACACCGGGTGGCATCGCGGGCCCTGGGAACCGGGGGCGGGAGCAGGCGGTCGGCCGCCCTCCTCTCGGCGACCCGGCGTTCATGGAACGGCGTCGGGCGGGTCCTGGCCATGCGAGTCGTCGGGGTGCGCTCGCTCCGAAGGCAGTCATGGCGGCTCTCCTGGTTTGGCGAGGGATCCATTGCTCCGGCTCGTGACGATGGCCGTGCTGGTTCGCCTCGTCTTCGGCTCGGTCCCAGGATGCGCCCGAGTCGGGTCGGACACATCGCCGGGAGTCGGCCATTTCTCCACGCGCGCCGCGTGAGGAGCATGGCCGGATTCCGGCCATGTCCCACCGTTCGGAGGGTGGCAGCCGAGAGTTAGACGAGACCGGCTCGAGCGGCGACGGCGGTGGCCTCCCGCCGACTCGAGACCCCGAGCTTGGCGAAGACGTTGGTGGTGTGGCGGTGAACGGTGTGGGGCGAGATGAAGAGCGCGTCGGCGATCTCCCGTTCCGTCCAGCGCTGCGCCAGCAGGCGCAGGACTTCCCGCTCTCGCGAGGTGAGGCCAAACGAGTCGGCCGGCGGCGCCGGAGCGGGCGGCGTGGCCTGCGTCACGGCGGCGGGAGCCGCGCCGTCCGGCGGCGTGCCGGGCGTGCCGACGGCCAACGCCTCGGCGACCGCGAGCGCCTCGGTGACGGCATCGGCCAGCGACCGGGTCCGACCGGTCTCGAACGCGGCGACGTAGCCGCCGTCGCCCAAGGCCGCGCGGACGGCGCGTTCGGCCCGCTCCTGGAGCGGCTGCACCGCCGGGGCGTGCACCATCCCGGTACGCTCCCGGATCGCCGCCACGGCGCCCAGCAACCGCCCCGCGACCTCGAACCGACCGCGATCGGCCGCGAGCACGGCCAGACCGGCCAGGGGATCTTTGATCGACATCGGGTCCTGCAGCTCCCAGAGCACGCCTGTCGCTTCCCGATCCGCCTCGCCGCGAGCACCGGGTTGCCATCTTGAAGGGCATGGAAGCCGAGGTCCCAAAGGCCGGTGCCGGTGCTGAAGTGGTCGCCCATCGCCCGGGCAAGCGCGACCCCCTGTTCGATCAGGGCCACGCCACGCTCCGGCTCCCCCAACCGCCGTCTGGTCGCCCCGAGTGTGGCCAGCAGGAACGTCAAGACCCACGGGGTGGGGTCGCGGTCGGCGACCAGCGCGATCCCTCCTCTAAGTACGCCATCGCCTCGCGAGCGCCCGATGGCTCGTCGCCCCAGCCGGCCACCAGCGCACGGTGCCAGAGCGCGCTCGCCGTAACGACGTCGTCTCCCGCCGCCCGCGCCCAGGCCACCGCGTCGACGCTGAGCGCGGCGGCGCTGGCCGGGTCGCCCGTCCACAGGTACTGCCCGGTCAACACGACCGCCGCGCGGGCACGGGCACGGGCCGGGGCGTCGCGCCCGCGATCGAGCGCGCCTTGAAGATGGACGATGCTCTCCCGCAGGTGACCGCGCTGCCACCAGAACTCGATCAGGGCCGCGCCCAGCCGCAGTTCGGAGGTCGCATCGCCGGCCTCGTCAAAGTACTCGAGGGCCGCCCGCAGGTTGGGGTACTCCGCCTGCAAGCGGTCGAGCCATCGCCGCAAGGCCGGACTGTACATCTCCGGTTCGGCTTGCTCGGCGAGCCCCAGGAAGTACGCCGCGTGGGTTCGCCGTGCCCGGTCCGCCTCGCCGCGCGTCTGTAGCCGCCCCAACCCGAACTCGCGGACCGTCTCCAGCATCCGGTAGCGCGGGTCGCCGCCCGGACCGTCCGCGGGCCGCAGCAGGCTCTTGGCCACGAGCGAGGCGATCCCGTCCAGGACGTCGAGCCCGAGGTCCCCCGTCGGGTCGGCGATGGCCTCGGCCGCCTCCAGGGAGAAGCCGCCGGCGAAGACGGCCAGCCGGCGGAAGAGGGTCTGCTCCGCCTCGGTCAGGAGGTCGTGGCTCCAGGCGATCGCGTCCCGCATCGTCCGCTGCCGCGCCGGCAGATCCCGCGCCCCGTCGGTGAGGAGGGGCAGGCGGTGCTCCAGGCGGGCGAGAAGGGCGGAGGGGGGCAGGTGGGCCACCCGGGCGGCGGCCAGCTCAATCGCCAGCGGCAGCCCGTCCAGTCGGCGGACGACCTCGGCGACGGCCGGGGCGTGCTCGTCGGTGAGGGCGAAGTCGGCCTTGACGGCCTCGGCGCGCTCGACGAAGAGGCGGACGGCGTCGACCCCGGCCATCTCCTCGGCCAACAACGCCGGGTCGGGCAGCGCCAGGGGCGGCACGGCCACGACCCGCTCGGCCGAGAGGCGCAGCGGCTCCCGGCTGGTGGCCAGGACCGTGACCCCGGGGCAGGCGGCCAGCAGCCGCGAGACGAGCGGGGCCGCCTCCAAGAGGTGCTCGAAGTTGTCCAGCACCAGCAGTAGGTGTCGGTTCCGCAGCGCCTCTGCCAGCCGTTCGGCGACCGGCCGGTCGCCGGCCTCCCGCAAGCCCAGCGCGGCGGCCACCGTCGGCGCGACGAGGCCCGGGTCGGCCAGCGGCGCCAGGTCCATGAAGGCGGCGCCGTCGGCGACGTCGGATCCGACCTCCTCGGCGACCCGGATGGCCAGGCGGGTCTTGCCCACCCCGCCCGGGCCGGTCAGCGTGACCAGCCGGACGCCGTCTCGCCGGAGCAGGTCGACGGCGTCCGCCACCTCTCCCTCTCGGCCGATCAGCGGGGTCAGCGGGACGGGCAAGGGCGCGCCGGGCCGGTCCCGATGCGGGAAGGGGACCAGGGGGACCGGTTCTGGGCGGCGGTCGGCGGGCGGCGGGTCGGCCACGGGCCGGTCCTGCAGCGGTCACGGCACGCGCGCCATTATCATCGGGACGGTGCTGCTACGCGTCAACCGACGGCAGCCGTTGATTCTGCGCGCCCACGGGTTCATGGCGGCCATCGGGAGATCCACCGGGAGCGTGGCAGCGCCGGTGTCGCCTGTGGGCGACACCCACCCGAGCGGGAGCTACCCGTTTGTGGTGGGACCTGAGAGAACTCGTGCCGTTGTCAGCACCGAAGCGAATTAGCCGCTCATGGCTGATCCCGGCCGGGTCGAGGACGACGGACCCGTCAGCGGCTTACAGTGGGAGGGCGAGCTGCCGATCTCGCCGCGCCGGGTCCGCCGCGACGAGGACCGGCCCGGTCGGCTCGCGGGACCTCCGCATCGTGTCCTCATCGAACCCGCAGCGGGCGCGGGCACGGGCGACGCGCGCCTCCAGGGCGGCCAGGTAGTCGCTCGGAGCGTTCGTCCCGACGTAAGCGCGCTGGTAGGGCGGCAGGAGGTTCGGGAACGCTCCCGCGACGAACCCGAGATAGTGCTCCTTGACGAGCGGAGCCAGCCGCAACGCCGACGTGCCGAAGGAGATGGCCCCGTGCTCCGTCGCGGCCCGCGCCACGGCCTCAATCGTGGCCGCGGAGTCCGTGATGCCGGGCAGGATTGGCGCCATGAAGACGCCGCACGGCACGCCCGCCTCGACCAGGCGCCTCATGACCCGCAGGCGCTGGAGAGGTGGTGGGGTGCCCGGCTCGACGGCGCGCCAGATGGCCAGGTCCAGGGTGGTCACGGTGACGAACACGGTCACGTCCGTCAGCTGGGCAAGGTCGGAGAGCAGGTCCAGGTCACGCAGGATCAGGGTCGACTTGGTCACGATGCTGAGAGGGTTGCGGTGGTCCCGCAGCGCCTCCAGCGCGCGCCGCGTCAGCTGGTACCGGCCCTCGCAGGGTTGGTAGGGGTCCGTGGCGGTGCCGATCGCGACCCGCTCGCCCCTCCAGGTCGGCCGGCTCAACTCGCGCCGGAGGACCTCAGCGAAGTTGGTCTTGACGATGATTTTGGTCGCGAAGTCGTCGCCCGTGTTCATCCCGTAGTAGGCATGGGTGGCTCTCGCATAACAATAATGGCAACTGTGCGTACAGCCTCGGTACGGATTGAGCGACCACCTAAACGGCATGCCCCGCACCGGGTTCAGGGCCGTCTTGCACGTCGTTTCGATGTACTGCACGCGTGCCGTCGGCGTGGACCAACCCTTCTGTCTCAGCTGGCCAACGGTTGCGTCGTGGTCGAGCGGGGGTCAGTCTGCGACAGCCAAGAGAAGCAAGGGGTCGTCGTTACTCGTCCAGCGGATCACGACAGGCGCAACCTGTTCAGTACGCGCAACTGTGCGCGCATCCTCTGTATGGGTTGAGCGACCACCTGAACGGCATGCTCCGAACTGGGTTCAGGGCGGTCTTGCAGGTCGTCTCGATGTAGTGTGCACGAGTCATGTGCCGAGAATAGATCGTTTGTTCTCATTCGTCAACGGGCAACGAGAACGTCTCCCTCAGTCGAAACGCGGCGACGTCCATATCGGCCCGGGCTGCGGTGCCTGGCCGGCGATCAGCACCGCAACACGGCGGCGATCAGCATCTGCGGGAGCTGTGACACGAGCAACGGGCAGGACGACCACGGTGACATCCCCGCCGCCCTCCTCTCCGAGCCGGTCCGCGGCGTCGCTCCCGCCCTGCTCCGCGCGGGCGACCTCGCTGACCTCGCCGCCGAAAGCGGCCTGCGGGACGAGGTCTGGATCACCGTTGACCATCACAGGCAAGCGATCGTGACCAGCGGCGCTCCGATGACCCGTACCCACGACAACATCCACCGTGTCGCGGCGGCGTCACATGACCTGATCAACGGTGCCTGACTCCGGTTATCGCGGACCAACATACGGGCAATGGCGGCACCTGCTCCGGCGACACCGGCAGCCCCGACTTCCCTGCCGACGACGCACGTGTCGGCGTGATCAGCGTCACCGGTGACTCACGGTGCGTCTCGACCAACGTCGTCAACGGCCTCGGCACCAAGACGGCTCGCGCTTGGCAAGCCAGATTCATCGTTCTGGCGTCGGGACACGTCATCGATTCCCCGCCGAACGACCGACGTCCCGGCCCTTCTCGGCCGGGACGTCGCATGCTTGATCGGGAATGCGCCGCTCGTGGTCGACGAAAGCCAGTCGGCATCGGCGGCTCGACGCTAGGCCGTCCCCCGGGTGCCCCTACGGCTTTGCCGCGTCGTCGCGGTCACGCCGGATCGAGGAGTTCGGCGCCCCGCCGAAGCCGCTCGCGGGCTGAGCCTGGGCCTGTGCCGCCCTGATGTCGGCGGGTAGGGTGGCGACCGCGTGAGCGGGGTCGACCGCGCCTGGGGCCGCGGCGCGCAACGCGGCCTCCTGGGCCGCGAGCGCGCCCGGTGCGTTCAGCCCGAGGCCAATGGCGGCGACCGCCTCGGCCGCCTCCAACTGGGTCTTGGTCGCCTCCTCCTGAAGCGCATCCGGATCCTCAACCTCCGCCCGGAACTTGCGGATTAGCTCGTCTTCCTTGGCCGCCTTCGCCTCGGCACCCGCCAGTCGCGCCTGCCGGATCCGATCCTGGAGCCGTCCCTTCAGCTCCGCGCCGCTCTGCGGCGCCCACAAGATCGCCACGGCCGTTCCGGTTGCCGCCCCCAGCAGCCCCCCACTCCCGAACTTGACCAAGCGCTTCGCCGCACCCATGCGCGATCTCCTTCGTCATTCGAGGTCCACCAACAAAGCGCCGAGCGCCGGGACGGCAGCGCGCCAACTGGGGAAACGCCCTCGGCGGCGTCGGCCCGATTCGTCCTATGCGTAGCCCCCGGGACCCATGAACCCTGGTCCTACCGCATCAGCCGGCGGACGAGCGATCCGAGCAGCAGCAGGACCAGGCCAAAGCCCGCACCGAACCCAGCGGCGCCGGCCGCGTCGAGCGCCGGCTTGACCCCAGCCGACGCGGGGCCCGCGTAGACCAGGATGCGCGAGCCCTCCTCCACCGTCGCCTGCTTCGTCGTAAGCACGAGCGCTCGGCTCTTGACCATCCGCACCTCACCGGCCATCACGTTCACGGTCGAGCCCGCGTGCAGCACGGTGTGCTCGCTCCGCAGCGATACGACGCCGGAGCGGTCGAGTTGCGCGGAGCGGGCTTCCAGCGTCTTGGCGCCCGACCGGCTCATGATCACCCGTTGGCCCGTGACCCGGTCGGCACCCGAGCGTTCCATGGAGACCGTCGTTGCCTCCACGTCACCGACATCGGCCCGTAGGAGCTCGGCCGCCTCCGTCGGCGACTTGGTCGTGCTCGCCTTCAGGATCGTCCGGGGCACGTCGGCGCTCGCCGGCGTCTCGCCGTTCCCTGCGTCGACGACGGGCGCGGTGTTGGCATCATTGACCGCCGGCGGCTCGCCGGTCTCCCTACCGCTGGACCCGGAGCCCACAGTGACCACGTGCCTTTCCTTCGCCCGTCGGGTAGTCGCGCTGCGTCGCCCCCGCGCCGCCTCGTGACCGCCGAGTGTAGCAGAGCGGCCCCAGGTGGACCCGCCGCCGGCCCAAGGGAAATCCCGGCACCGTCGCCGAAAACGACTCGTTCCCGTCGGCCGTTCTTCTCCTCACAGCGACCAGCGGACCGCCCTCTCCGTGGAGGCGACACGAGCACCTAGCCTCCCGCGCCCCGAGCCCCGCGCCCCGCGCCCCGCACTAATTGACCGTTATTCCCCCGTCCACGACGAAGGCGGTACCGGTCATCCACCTTGATTCGTCCGAGGCGAGGACGCCGCCAGCGCAGACGATGTCCTCTGCTCGGCCGCTGCGGCTGAGCCGGATGCGGTTGGGGTACTTAGTCTGTTCCATCTCGTTCGGGAAATGCCCTCCACTATCGGTCGTCTCCGCCGATCACGTCCTCCCAAATACGCAACGCTCGCTCGACGATGCCGGCTAACCATGTGGCCGCCGGATCGGGTTGGGCGACCGTCGCATCCTCCGGCCAGATGCCGCCCACCGGTGCCATTGTCAGTTCGGCCAACCGGCCGTACAGGTCCAGCTTCCGCTCCCGGTCGGTTTCGGCCAGGCACCGCTCCATCACATCCAGGAACCGGGGATCGTGGGCCTTCAAATACCGGATCGCCTCCTTGTCGCCCCGCCACGGCAATCCGCGCACGTCGAAGTAGTGGACCCAGAGGTCGTAGACGCCGTAGAGGAGTCGGAGGTCGACCGCCATCAGGGAGACGGCGTCGGCTGCCGTGAGCATCCGCCGCGTCTGCCACAGGCTGTAGCTCGCCTTGAACCACCGCCCGTACACGTCGCGCTCGTCCACCGCGTCGGACGGAGGTCGGCGCCGGCTCCGATCCTGGGCCCGTCGCACCCTCCCACTCCGATCGAAGACGATCCGTCCATCGAGGAACCGCGCCAGCGCCTCCTCAGTCCAGCCACCACCCGACGTTGAAGGCTCCCCCTCGCCCGTCACGAGCCGGTCGACCGCGGTCGTGGAGGTGACCATGAACTCGGCGAGCCGGCCGTCGACGGTGGTGACGACGAGGCGAAGTGGGACGGGCAGCTCCTTCAGGACCAGGAGCACGTCGTAGTCGCTGGTCGGCGTTGCGTCCCCCGTCGCCGCCGATCCGAAGACGACGATCCCGTCCACGATCTCGCGGGTGGCGAGCCGGGCGAGCACCTCGTCGAGGGTCATGGCGGCGGTCACCGAGGCGGTGGTCCAGGCCACACGACGCTCCTCTCCACTGTCTGAGTCGGTGCCGGAGGCCTATCCCGCCGGCTCGCCGGTGCTTGCGAGTATGCTTGGCGGACCGGCCCTCGGCCCGAGTCCTATCCCGTCCGATCCGGGGAGAGCGTTTCATGGCCGCCGTCGACCACCACCGCGCTCCCCTCGTCGAGGCACTGCGCCGCTACCGGGATCGCGGCTTCACCCCCTTCTCGACCCCGGGGCACAAGCTGGGGACCGGCCTTGACCCCGAACTCCTGGAACTCTACGGTCCCACCGCCTTCGCGGTGGACATTCCCCTCGGCGGCGGCGTGGATGACACCCACTTTCGGGGCGCCACGCTCCGCGCCGCCGAGGACCTGGGGGCGGCCGCTTGGGGCGCCGATCGCGCCTTCTACCTGCTCAATGGCTCCTCGGCGGGCAACCACGCATACCTTCTGGCCACGCTTCGCCCCGGCGATGAGGTGATCGTCGGCCGCGACCTGCACAAGTCGCTCCTCGTCGCGCTCATGCTGGTCGGGGCACGACCCATCTACGTCTCCCCGAGACTGCACCCCGACCACAACGTCGGCGTCGGCGTTGACCCCGCCGCCGTCGCCACCGCGCTCGACGCCCACCCGGCGGCCAAGCTGGTCGCCCTCGTCAGTCCGTCCTATTGCGGCGTGCCGACCGACTTGGCCGCCATCGCGGCCATCGCCCACGACCGAAACGTACCGCTTTATGTCGATGAGGCGTGGGGCCCGCACTTCGCCTTCCACCCTACCCTGCCCCCGTCGGCGATGGCGTGCGGTGCCGACGGCTCCGTCGTCAGCACGCACAAAGTGCTCGCCAGCATCACCCAGGCGGCGGTCCTCAACGTCCAGGGCGAGCGCGTCGAGCCCGCGCGCGTGGCAACCACCGTCGGGATGGTGCAAACGACGAGTCCGTCGGTGACGATCCTCGCCTCGATCGACGCGTGCCGGCGCCAGATGGCGCTGCACGGCAAGGAACTGCTCGACCGAACGATCGCGCTCGCGGAGGACGCCCGCCGCCGCCTCCAAGCGCTCCCCGGGATCGCGGTCCTGGACGCCGGGGCGCTGGGCGTCGACGCCTACGACCTGACGAAGCTGGTGATCGACGTCCACGGGCTCGGCATCACCGGCTTTGACGCCGAGCACGCCCTGCGGGAGCGGTTCCGGGTCGGACCCGAGATGAGCGACCTGGTCGGGGTCGTCTGCCTCGTGACGGTGGGCGACACGGCCACGAGCATCGACCGGCTGGTCGGCGCCTTCGCCACCCTCTCCCGGGAAGCGGGTCGGTCGCGGGGATCGGTCCCCGCCCCGGGTGCGGGGGCGCACTTGCGGTCCTCCGGCACCGTGCTGGCGCCGGGGCAACAAGCGCTCTCGCCGCGCGAGGCGTTCTTCGCCGTCACCCGAACCGTGCCGCTGGGCTCGGCCGCGGGCGAGGTCGCGGCCGAGCTCGTCATCCCCTACCCACCGGGTATCCCCGTCCTTGCCCCGGGCGAGGTCATCACTGGCGAGAAGGTCGATTACTTGCGCCACGGTGCCGCGCTCGGTATGTATCTCTCCGGCCCAGCCGACCCACAGCTCGCGACGATCCGAGTCGTCGCAGAGGTGCTTGGCGGTGTCTGACCAGCTTCCCCCTGCGGTGCGGACGTTCGTCCCGGCGACCACGCCTCGATCTCCGAGATCATGGAGCTGACGTTCGCCGCGGGCGATCTGCGCGGCCGAACGCGCCACGACCTGCACCGCTTCCTCGACGTTCTGCCCGGCGACCCAGGAGGGACGATCGTCGCCCTCGTGGGTGACGACGTCGTCGGCTTCACCACTCCGCGCAGCCAGGAGCTGATCGTCCACCCCGCCCACCGGCGGCAGGGACACGGCACCCGTCTCGCCGCGGCAGCCCGCGCCCACGCCCGCGCCCGCGGCGAACCGAAGCTCGTGCTCTCGGCCCCACTGGGAAGCGAGGTCGCCGTTGCCTTCCTCGCGCGCCTCGGGTTCGCCTACGACTCCAGTCTCTGGCTCCTCCGCCTACCGCCGGAGACGCCGGTGCCGCCTCCGGCGTTCGCCGCGGACATCCTTGTCCGGACTTATCGGATGGACGAGGACATTCCCGCCTACGCCGCGCTGATCAACACCTCGTTCGTGGACCACCCGTCCCCATTGTCCGTGTCGGCGGAGATGATCCGTCACGTCCACGGCCTGCCCGGCTTCGACCCCGAGGACATCGCCCTCGTCGCCCCTCGCGCGGAACCGGAGCGGCCGGTCGCGTTCTGCCGCTGCGTCGTCGCCCGCGAGGGAGGCGCGACGAGCGGCGAGATCTCGTTGATCGGCGTCCTGCCGGCGTGGCGGGGCCGCGGCCTCGGTCGTGAGCTGCTGCGCTGGGGCGTTTCCCGCCTCCGCTCGCTCGGTGCCGCCGATGTCACGCTCGCGGTCGAGGCCCGCAATGAGCTCGCACTCGGGTTGTACGAGCGCACCGGATTCGTGCGGGCCCAGGAGTGGCCACGCTGGTCGAAGGCGACGTAGGACGTAGAAGGGAGCGTCGGGTCCATAACCGGTTCGCTCGCCGGACCGACCGGGGCCAAGCACGACCGACAGCGGGTCTGGGTCCCGGGGGGCGGCCGTCGCACCGCCAGTGCTCAGATGACGGGTTTCACCCCGGAAACCTGTGGCGACCGCCAATTCGGTGCCTCGTATCGGTCGGTTTGTTCAGGGGTATGGGCCAGACCACGCACCGCTCTTAGGCCGCGGCGACTGGCGGTCAGCGCCGCGGCTGGGTTCCCATCGCGTCAACCCCGCCCCGGAGGCACGCCAACCGCTCCGCCGCGGCGTGCAGCGTCTCCTCCCGCTTGGCGAAGCAGAAGCGGGCGAGGAGCGGGGCGCGGGCGGGGTCGGCGTAGAAGGCGGAGGGCGGGATGGCGGCGACGCCGACCTCGGTCGTCAGGTAGCGGCAGAAGGCGACGTCGTCCGGGAAGCCGAGCGCGGCGATATCCGCCATCAGGAAGTAGCTCCCCGCGATCGCCAAGGTCGGGAGGCCATTGTCCTCCAACGCGGCCCGAAGTAGGGCGCGGCGGGCGGCGTATTCGGCCTTGAGCCGGTCGTAATAGCCGAGGCCGGGCGCCACCTCCATCGCCGTCGCCATCGCCTCCTGAAACGGGGTCGAGGTGGCGAAGGTGACGAACTGGTGGACCGCCCGCAGCGCCGCCTGCAGCGGCGCCGGGCCGACCGCGTACCCGATCTTCCACCCGGTCATCGAGAAGGTCTTGCCCGTGGAGTTGATTGTCAGCGTGCGCTCCCACATGTCGGGCAGCGTGGCCAGCGACACGTGGACCGCACCGTCGAAGACGATCCGATCGTAGACCTCGTCGGTGACGGCGAGCACGCGGTGCTCTCGGCAGAGTCGGGCGACGACCTCCAACTCCGAACGACTGAAGACCTTGCCGGTCGGATTGTGCGGGGTATTGAGGAGAAGGACGCGGGTGCGCGGCGTGAAGACTGCTTCTAGCTCATCCGGGTCGAAGGACCAGTCGGGCGGATGCAGCGTGACGGGACGGAGCGTGCCGCCGGCCAGGGTGACGCTCGGGCCATAGGAGTCGTAGAACGGCTCGAAGGCGATCAGCTCGTCACCTGGGTTGAGGAACGCTTGGACCGCGTCGAAGACGGTCTCGGTGGCACCGCTTGTGACGGTCACCTCCGCGTCGGGGTCGATCTCCCGGCCGTAATCCCGCGCCCAGGTGGCGGCGATGGCGGCGCGCAGGCGCGGCGTCCCGTGGGAGATGGCGTACTGGTTGAGGTCAGCGTCGATCGCCCCCTTAGCCGCCTCTTTGACGAAGTCAGGCCCCGCGAAGTCGGGGAACCCCTGGCCGAGGTTGACGGCGCCGTGTCGCGCGGCGAGGCGGCTCATCTCGCTGAAGACCGAGGCACCGAAGCCGCGCGAACGCGCGGCCGCCCGCGTGTCCATAAGGGTCAGTCCTGGGCCGATGAAACAGGCGGCTCGTGACCCGCCGCTGGGTGGGAGCGGTGTCGCCGCGCTCATGAAACGCGCGCCGGTCGGAGGACGCCCATGAACCGGTGCCGCTCCCCTACGCTTTCGCCGGCGCGACCAGTGCGCCCTGCTCCACGAGGCGCTCCATCTCCGCAACGGTGCGGTCGAACTCCGCGAGGGCGACGTGGACCGGCTCTGGCGAGGTGAGGTCGAGGCCCGCCCGCTGGAGAAGGGCGAGCGGGTAGTCCGAGCCGCCGGCGGCGAGCATCGCCCGGTAGCGCTCGGCGGCCCCCGCGCCTTCCTCGCGAACCGTCCGAGCCAGCGTTACCGCGGCCGAAAGACCGGTCGCGTACTGGAAGACGTAGAAGGCGCGGTAGAAGTGGGGGATGCGACCCCACTGCACGCGCACCGCGTCGTCGACCAGCACCCCCGGGTAATAGACCTCGTGAAGCTCGCCGTAGAGCCCGTTTAGGACCTCCAGGGTGAGAGGCTGCCCGGCCTCCGCCTGGGCGTGGGTCCGGTGCTCGAACTCGGCAAACATCGTCTGCCGCGGCACGATCCCGAAGAACGTGTCGGCGAAGCGGTTGAGCAGGACGAGACGCCCGGCGTCGTCCCTGGCCGGCGTCTCGTCGAGGAGGTGCCAGGTTAGCAGCACCTCATTGACGGTCGAGGCGATCTCGGCGAGGAAGATGGGGTAGCCGGCGTCGTGGAACGGCTGGGCGGCGTCGGCGTAGAAGCTGTGCATGGCGTGCCCCGCCTCGTGGGCGAGCGTGAAGACGTCGTTGATGGTGCCGTTCCAGTTCATCAGGATGACGGGCGGCGCAGCGTAGGTCCCCCAGGAGTACGCGCCCGAGCGCTTCCCCTTTGTCTCGTGGACGTCGACCCAGCGGCCGTCGAAGCCGGCGCGGAGGTCGGCGACGTAGCGCTCGCCCAGGGGGTAGAGGCCGCCGAGGACGATCTCGACCGCCTCTCGATAGTCGTAGCGTCGCTCCGATTCCGGCGAAAGGGGCACGTAGAGATCGTAAAGCGTCGGCTGATCGACCCCGAGAACGCGCCGCCGCAATCCAAGGTACCGCTCCAGGGTCGGACGGGCGGCCCGCACCGCCCCGATCAGGCTGTCGTAGACCGACTCGGGGATGTTGTCGTCGAAGAGCGCGGCTTCGCGGGCCGAACCGTACCCGCGAACTCGGGCCTGGAACACGTCCTTGCGGACCGATGCCCCGTGGAGCGCGGCGAGCGTGTGCCGGTGCGCGAGATAGGCGCCGCTCATCGCCTCCTGGGCCCCACGACGGACCTCCCGATCCTTGGAGCGGAGGAGGAGCGCGTGGCGGGCCTTGGTCAGCGCCACCTCCGCGCCCGTCTCATCCCGGACGCGGCCGAAGTCGAGGTCGGCGTTGTCGAGCGCAGTGAAGGCGTCATGTGGCGCCCGTGCCACCTCGGCCCCTTGGGCGAGCACCTCCTCGACCTCGACGGAGCGGACGTGCGGCCGCCGGCGCTGGAGGTCGTCGAGCAGGTGGTGGTAGGTGGCGAGGACGGGGTCCGCAACGTAGCTCACGAGCTGATCGGCGGGCAGGGCGAGCAGCTCCGGCTCGAGGAACGCCAGCGCCTCTCCAGCTTCGATCGCGAGGGCGATCGAGCGCTCATACCGCGCGTTGGCGTCGTCGGCGGCGGTGTCCTCGTCGCGCCGCAGATTGGCGTAGACCCGCAGCCGCTCAACCGTGCGGCGCACGGCCATCGCGTCGTCGAGCGCCCGCGATAGCCCGACGGCCGACTCGCCGAGCCGGCCGCGGTGCGCAACCGCGGCTGCGATCTGCTCGCCGAGGCGGACGGCATCGGCATCCCAAGCCGCGTCATCAGGATAGATCGGCGACAGGTCCCAGGTGTCCTCGACCGCGACTTGGTCGCGCGTCAGGACGTCGGGCTGTTCGACTTGAGCGACCAATGGCGGGCTCCTCCGGCAATGATGCGGGATGGATGGAATCAGTTTCGACGGGTATCGTCGGAGATGGTCCCGAGGTGTTCGACACCACCCACCGGCCACCCACGCCCGCCATCTTACCCGACGAGTCCAAACCGAGTACCATTCCGCGCCCTTTCGTCCGGAAGCCCTGCCGCATCGCGCAGCGAGGGAACCATCCCGTGCGCCTCTATCTCGAGCTGGCCCAGCGGTCGTTCCGACGCTACCTGGCGTACCGGGCCGCCTCGTTCGCCGGCATCTTCACGAACACCGTCTTCGGCGTCCTCCTCTGCTCAGTCTACGCCGCCCTCTACCGGGGGCGTGGCGGGACCGCGGCGGTGGCCGGGTTCACCCTGGCCGAGCTCATCACCTTCGTCTGGATTGGGCAGTCTCTCCTAATGACCATCTACATCTGGGGCTGGTGGGAGGTTGCCGCCTCCATTCAGAGCGGTGACGTCGTCGCCGACCTGATGAAGCCGGTCGACTACTACGCCTACTGGCTGAGCCGGGACCTGGGTCGGGCCGCCTGCCATGTACTCACCCGGGGCGTGCCTACATTCTTGATTGGCGTCATCCTCTACGATCTCGTGCTCCCCGGCTCCGCCGTCGTCTGGCTCGCCTTTGCCGGAAGCGTCTCGCTGGCGGTGGTCGTCAGCTTCGCCTGGCGCTTCCTCCTCAACGTCTCCGCGTTCTGGCTGACCGACATCCGGGGCGTTGGCACGCTCGCGACGGTCGCCGTCAACTTCCTCTCCGGCTTGCTCGTCCCGATCGCCTTCTTCCCGCCGTGGCTGGGCGTCGCGGCCGACGTGCTCCCGTTCCGCGGGATGGTGATGGCCCCGGTCGACGTCCTCCTGGGCCATGGCAACCCTGCCAGGGCGCTCGCGCTCCAGGCGGCCTGGGCGATCGCGCTCAGCCTCCTCGCCCGCGCCGTCCTCGCGCAGGCGGTGCGAAAGCTCGTGGTCCAAGGCGGATGATCCTTGATGCGGCGGAGTTGGGAGCCGAGCTGCGGGTCTACCGACGCCTTGTCGGGGCGCGGGTGCGCGGCCAGATGCAGTACCGGACTTCATTCGCGCTGCAGATGATCGGCAACTTCGCCATCAACGGTGTGGAGCTCCTCACGATCCTGATCCTCTTCCGGCACTTCGACGCGATAGGCGGGTGGCGCGTCGGCGAGGTCGCCTTTCTCTACGGTCTCAGCTCGGTCAGCTTTTCCTTGGCGCAGGGACTCGGCGCCGGCTTTGCCACGTTTTCGCAGCAGATCGTCCGCGGCGACTTCGATCGGGTCCTGACGCGACCCGCCACGGCCTTTGTCCAGGTGCTCGCGGCCGACCTCCAGCTTCAGCGCGTCGGGCGGCTCCTCCAGGGCCTCGCGGCGTTCGGCCTGGCCTTGCGGGTGGTCGACGTGGACTGGACGCTCGGCCGTATCGTCTACCTGCCCGTGACCGTCCTCAGCGGCACTGTCCTCTTCGTCGCGCTCTTCACGCTCGAGGCAACGCTTTGCTTCTGGACGACGGAGGCAACGGAGGTCGTCAACGCCTTCACCTTCGGGGGCACAACCCTCGCCCAATACCCGCTCCATGTCTTCGACGCCTGGATCCGCCGGCTCTTCCTCTGGATCATCCCGCTTGGCTTCGTCGTCTACGCGCCGGCGCTCTACTTCCTCGACAAGCCGACCCCGCTGGCGCTGCCGGCGACGACCCGTTTCCTTGCCCCATTGGCGGCGATTGCCTTTGCCGTCGGGGCCGGCGTCTTGTGGCGTCTGGGCGTCCGTCACTACCGGAGCACGGGGAGCTAGGGGATGAACGTGACGGAGGGTGACCGCTGGTCCTTGACGATCGCGCCCACCTCGCCGCGCAGCGCATCGTGGATGCGCTCCAGATGCTTCGGCAAGATCCGCATCCCTCCAAGCGCGTCGGGCATTTGTGCCGGTCGGCCTCGTCGGAGGACCGGAGCATGCCTCCGACGACGCGGGCCTCGAAGGTCAGGACGACCTCCCGCTTCTGCGGCTTGGAGTACAAACCGACCAGGCGGCCGATCTCCACGACCAGCCCCGTCTCTTCGTGGACCTCGCGAATCACCGCCTCCGGTACCGACTCGTGCGGCTCGACGCCGCCGCCGGGGAGGTTGTACCAGCCGCTATCGACGCGCCTGGAAATGAGCACGCGGCCATGCTGATCGCGGATGACGGCGAAGGTGCCCACCCGATGCGTGGGCGGATGGATTGGGCGCGCCATCGCCGCTCCCTCCCGTGGCGGGCTGCCGGGTCGCGCCAGCAGGATACCGCGCGCTCCTCCATCGCTTGAGGGCAGTGACACCGTGGCGAACCAAGCTGGCGCGCCGATCATCTCCGCCGAGGGATTGACCAAGACGTTCTGGGTGGCGCGACACCGGCGCGGAGCGCTCGGGGCGTTGCGCGGACTGGTCGACCGGGCCGGGACGGAGGTGCGCGCCGTCGATGGAATCTCGTTCGACGTGGCGCCGGGAGAAGTCGTCGGCTACATCGGGCCGAACGGCGCCGGGAAATCGACGACGATCAAGATGCTCACCGGCATCCTCGTTCCGACGGCCGGGTCGGCGCAGGTCGACGGGCTCGTCCCGTGGCAGCAGCGCAAGTCGTTGGCGCGACGGATCGGTGTCGTCTTCGGCCAACGCACCCAGCTCTGGTGGGACCTCCCGCTGATCGAGTCGCTGGAGTTGCTCCGCCACGTCTACCGGGTGCCGGCCGACCGCTTCCGGGCGAACCTCGACGCGTTCCGGGACCTCTTGGAGCTTGACCCGTTCCTGCGAACGCCGGTCCGTCAGCTCTCGCTCGGGCAGCGAATGCGCGGTGACCTCGTGGCGGCGTTGCTGCACGAGCCGCCCATCCTCTACCTCGACGAGCCGACGATCGGGCTCGACGTGGTGGCCAAGGCACGGGTGCGGGAGTTTCTGGCCCGGGTCAACCGCGAGCGGGGGGTGACCATCCTGCTGACGACTCACGACCTGGCCGACATCGAGCACCTGTGCCGTCGGATGCAGATCATCGACCGCGGTCGGCTGATCTACGACGGCGGGCTGGACGCGATCCGCCGTCGCTACGGCACCCACCGCACCCTCGTCGTCGACCTAGAGCCGAAGGAAGACGAGGAAGTGACGAAGGCCCAGAATCGTGGTGGGGCGGACCGATTCGTCGACCTGCCCGGTACCCAGTTGGTCAAGATCGACGGTCCCCGGCACTGGCTCCGCTTCGACCGGCAGGCCGTCTCCGCCGCCGACCTGATCGCGGCGGTCGCGGCGCGTCACCGGGTGCAGGACGTCGCGATCGAGGAGCCGGCCATCGAAGACATCGTCCGGCGCATCTATGAGGAGGGCCTGGTCGAATAGGACGGAAGCTTCCCCTCGCGCCGAAGGATGGCGACAGACCGCCGGGTACCCGCAGAGTCGGCGCAGTCCGGGGGGCGACCCGGCCTCTGCTAGACTTTCACGACGACGCTGAACACCCGTCCGATCCCTGGACGGGTCCGGGAAAGGCCAGGAGACCGACGATGACCGAGCAGACCTACCGCGTGCCCGACGTCAGTTGCGAGCATTGCGTGCGCGCCATCACCGACGAGCTTTCCAAGCTCGACGGCGTCCGACACGTCGGTGTGGACCTCAAGACCAAGCTCGTGACCGTGCAGCACGACGGCTCGGTGTCCGACGCGCAGCTCCGTGAGGGAATCTCGGAAGCCGGCTACGACATCGCCTCCGCCGCCTGATGGCGCTTCCCGCTCCAACCTCGACGCCAGCCGACGCCGACGCCCCAACGACGCGTTGCCGCGACTGCGAGGCGTCGTTTGGCTGCTCCGATGACGAGCGGGCGTTCCTCCGTTCGCGGGGCTTCAACCCGCCGACGCGCTGTCCGGCGTGCCGCGTCCGACGGCGGGCGCACCGCAACGCCCAGGCCATCGCCAGCTACGGCACCCCGCTCCCGACGAGGCATGTGGCGCGTCCGATCGCACCGGGCGACGGGACGGGTGTCGGACCGTTGCCGAGTGTCGCGGCCATCTGCACCGTCTGCGGCCGAGACGCCGCGGTGCCGTTCCGGCCGCGAAACGATCGGCCGGTCTACTGCGGAGATTGCCTCGACCGGCGGACTGGTCGGTAGGCGAGGCGGCGAGGCGGCGAGACGACCACGGGGGCGTGAATGGACCGGCGCGCCTTGAACGCTGCATGGGCATGACGGAGCGGCTCATGCACCGACCGTGCCTAACGCCATGCTTGCCGTCGCGGCACCGTGCCGCCCCGCTGTCTCGGCGCCCCGCCGCGTCGCCGGCGTACAGCGACGAACCCACCGGGCGATGACGACCCAAGTGCTTGCGACACTGCGACAAGCGCGGGAGGCAACGGGCCAGGCGCTGGACCGCTACCGGGATGTCCTCGCGACGCACGACCCCCGTCTGCTGCTGGGCGCCGGGGTCGTCTCGGTCGTGGGCGATTGGTTCAACACCGTCGCCCTTCTGGTGCTCGCGAACCGGATCGGCGAGGGGCCGCTCGGCGTCGGCGGACTCTTGGCGGTGCGCGTCCTGCCCGGTGTGCTGCTCCAGGGACCGGCGGGAGCGCTGGTCGACCGGCTGCCGGGACGCCGCCTGCTCGTGACGGTTGAGCTCCTCATGGCGGCCGTCGCTGCCTCGTTCGTGGTTCTCAACGCCGTCCCCAACCTTTGGCTCCTCTACGCCCTGGCGTTCGCGCTGGAAGGGCTCAACACGATTGCCCGGCCGGCGTTCCTGGTCCAGTTCACCGGCGCGGTCCCACCGGAGCGACGGGCCAGCGCGAACGGGCTCCTCTGGATGGGGTGGACCGTTGCCCAGGCGCTAGGCACGCTGCTGGGAGGTCTGCTCCTGACCCCACTGGGCGCGACCCCGCTCTTCCTCCTGAACGCCCTCACCTTCGTCGCGATCGCCTTCGCCGTCACCCGCGTGCGGGGCGACGCGAGCGTCGAGCCGGTCACGGCGTCGGACCACGCGGCAGGCGACGGAGCCCACGCTGAGGCCAGAACCCCGGGGTACCGAGCGCTCTTCCGCCTCGACGTGGTCGCGTTCGCCGCGATCACGCTCTCCGCCTCCCTCCTCATTCGCGCCGCGGGCGCGCTCTTCGTCGTCCGCGGGGAGGAGTTGGGGCTCGGTGAAGGAGGCGTCGGCCCTCTGCTGGCAGCCGTTGCGGTCGGGCTCTTCCTCGGCGGTGCGCTGGCCGGTGCTGGGTCCCACACGGGACGCCAGACGCTCTACCTCGTCGCCGCGGCGGAAGCGGCAGCCGCCGCCGGTCTGGCCGTGTTCGGCGTCGCGGGTGGACCAACGGTGGCGCTCGTCGCCCTCGCCCTGACCGGCTTCACCTCCGAGGTGGCGGAGGTCGCGGGTCTGACGTACTTCCAGCACCGACTGCCGTCCGCCTTCTATGGTCGGTTCTTCTCCGTCATCTTGATGGCGGCGGCGCTGGGCGGCGCCGGCGGAGCGCTGCTGGGCCCACTGCTCGAACAAGAGGTCGGCGCCGGGCGCGCCCTCGTCGCTCTCGCCATCCCGGGAATCGGGCTCGCGATCGCCTTCGGCGTCGGCGCGAGAGCTCGCCCCGCCTCCAATCGCCCGACGCACCGTGGGACGGCCGCGACCTCGTCCGGCTGGGACTGAGTCGGACCGACCGTCGGCACGGTGCCAGGGGCTAAGCGCCTGGGTGGAGGCGGCCGTGCGCCCGCATCACCTCGCGCAGCCGGTCGTGCGGCAGGGCCTGCACCGTGTGGCCGTCGCGGCCGGTCATCGTCTCGGCGGCAATCATCGCGTTGAGCACCGCCTCCGCCGTCGCCTCGATCGTCGCTTGGAAGACCGGATTGATCCGGTCGTCCGCCAGGTGGCGACCGCTGAGAAACGGTGTCTCGGCTGTCCGGTCGACGCGGTTCTCCCGCGCGTTGGAGAAGGCGATGAGGAGGTCACCGGACGTATGGCCCGCCGCCGCGCCCACGCGGCTGAGCCCGAGCATTCCGCGGCGGCAGAGCCGGCCGAGCTGGCGATCGGTGAGCGGGAGATCGGTGCCGATGACCACGATCACCGATCCTTCCCTGGCAGAAAGGGTCTCGCCGCCCACGGGCCACTCCTCCGAGTCGCCGACCAGCGCCCGCCCCACCGGCACGCCGTCGACCAACAACTGCGGCGCTCGCCCGAAGTTCCCCTGGACGAGGACGCCGATGGTGTAGGTGGCATCCTCCACTTGAACCGTCCGGGAGGCCGTGCCGATCCCGCCTTTGAAGCCGAAGAGAAGCATGCCGGTGCCACCGCCGACGTTCCCCTCCGCCACCGGACCACCGCTCGCTCCGTCGAGCGCGGCCCAGACGTGTTCGCGGGTGACGTGCTGACCGCTCGTGTCGTTGAGGTAGCCGTCGAACGTTTCGGCGACGACGGGGATGACGAACGTGTCCATCCCCAGCCCCGGCTCCTGGCGGCCCAGCCACTCGACGCACGCCCGGTGCGCCGCCCCCACCGAATGGGTGTTGGTCAGCAGGATCGGACTTTCGAGCAGCCCGTACTCGTCGACCTGTGAGCGGCCGGTGATCTCGCCGGAGCCGTTGAGGACGCCGATCGCGGCCGGTACCTTCCAGGCAAAGGCGGACCCCTCGTGCGGATGGATCGCCGTCACGCCCGTGCGGGCCGGCCCCTTCCCGACCCGCAACGCCCCCTCGCCGTGGACGACCGTCGCGTGCCCGACGCGTATCCCCGGCACGTCGGTGATGGCGTTGAGGGGTCCAGTCGGCAGCGTCCCGATCTCGATGCCGAGATGGCGCAACCGAGGACGCTGACCCGATTCAGGCGCGTTCGGGACCGTCGGGTTCACCACGCCCCCCTCATCAGACGTCACAACGATCGGCAGGGGCGACGCACGCGTCGCCCCTGCGAGCGGTGATCCTTGAATCCCTGCCGCCTCCGGCCCCCGTTAGCCTTCAATCTCGGCCGCGTGCTCGCGCTCGGCAATGGTGAGCGCCTCGTCGGTGACGGTAACCATGCGGTCGATCTCGTCCTTGGTCACCACCAGCGGCGGGGCAAACTGCATCACATCCCAGACCCGGGTCACCAACCCACGTTCCTGGACCAGCGCATTGAGGCGCTTGGCGAAGGTCGAGTCCTTTCCCATCTTCGCCCGGGTTTCCTTGTTTCGGACCAGATCGATGGCGCACATCAGGCCGATGCCCCGGACGTCGCCGACGGTCGGGTGACCGCGCAGCTCCTCCAGCCGGGCCTTGAGGTACTCACCCTTCTCGGCACCCTGCGCCACCAGCCCTTCGTCGGCGAAGACTTGGAGGTTGCGCAACCCGGCGGCACAGGCGACGGAGTGGCCGCCGAAGGTGAGGAGATGGCCGATGCCGACCGTCTTCTGCTCCTTGAACCCCTCGAAGACGGCGCCGCGGACGATAGCAGCCGCCACGGGGGCATAGCCCGATGAGAGGCCCTTCGCCATTGTCATGATGTCGGGAACGATGCCGTAGTGCTCGGTGGCGAACATCTTGCCGGTCCGCCCGAAACCGTTGATCACCTCGTCGGCGATCAGCAGCACCCCGTGCCGGTCGCAGATCTCGCGCAACATTCGCCAGTAGATCGGCGATGGGACGTGGACGCCGGCCGCGGTCGAGATCGGCTCGGCGATCACCGCGGCGACCGTGTCCGGTCCCTGATTCTCGATCTCCTGCTCGACGTAGCGGGCCGCCATGATGTCGGCCTGCTCGCCCTCCACCCCGAAGTCGGAGCGGTAGCGGTTCGGGTGCGGGACGTGCGAGACGCCGTACATGAAGGGTCCGAAGTGCGTCTCATTGCGGGATGCCGTCAAGCTCATCGCGCCCATCGTCATGCCGTGGTACGAACCCCGGCGGGCGATGACCTTGTAGCGCCGGGGGAAGCCGCGCATCGCCTGGACCTGCTTGGCGATCTTGAGGGCGGTCTCCACCGCCTCGGACCCGCCCGAACAGAAGAAGACGCGCTCCAAGTCCCCCGGGGTGATGTCGGCCAGCAGGTCGGCGAGCTGAACGGCGGGGCCGGTCGTGAAGGAGGCGGAGGAGGCGTAGGCAAGCTTGGCGGCCTGGCGACCCATCGCCTCGGCGATCTCGGCCCGACCGTGGCCGGCGTTCACCACCCAGAGCCCGGACAGGCCGTCAAGGTACTCCCGGCCGTGGATGTCCCACAGCGTCGAGCCCTGACCGCGGTCGAAGATGAGCAGGCCGCTCGGGCCGGACACGTCCTCCCACGGGGCGGTGTGGATCCAGACGTGGTCGAGCGCCGCCTGCTCCAGTGCCGCCGGCTCGAGTCCATTCGGGGCCGCGGCGGCGTGTCCGTTCTGTCCCTGCTCCCGCTCCGTCCCGCTCAGCGTCCCGCTCACCATGTCCGTGGCCTCCTCTGCGTGGTCAAGCCGGGCGCGCCGAGACGGTCGCGGCGGGGTGCCGCGGGGCGCTGACCCGTTGTCGCGTGCGGACGAATGATAGCAGAGGCGATCCGGCCCACCCGGGACGGGGGTGGTTCACGACGAGGGAGGTCGGAGAGGTGGAGGACGGCGACGAAGCGGTCCGGCCAGCATCGGCATAATGCGGAGAAGCGTCACGCGATGGGCCGGAGGGAGTTTCCATGGACGATGACCCGTCGGTGGGTGGCGGAGCGGTCGGGAAGGCCGGGGACACGGGCATACCTCCCATGGACGAAGCGACGATTCGTGCCGCTCTTGCGCGTCTGACGGACGACCGCGGCGTGCTCCTGGTGCCGAACGAGGCTGTCACGGGCGTGGTCGTCGAGGGCGACTGGGTCGCGGTCGTGCTTAACCCGGAGCAGGTCCCCCAAGACGTCCTCCCCCGCGTGCATCGCCACCTCGCCGCCGCCTTCCCCGGCGCGGCGATCGAGGCGCGGCTGGCCGACCGGGTCCATCGCGGGGGCGCGGGGTTCGGCATCGGCCGCCACGTCGTCGCCGTCCTGGGCGGCAAGGGTGGCGTCGGCAAATCGACCGTCGCCATCAACCTTGCCCTGACGCTCTCGGCGATGGGTGCGAAGGTTGGTCTGCTCGACGGCGACCTCAACGCTCCCGACATCCCGCACATGCTCGGCGTCCATCCCCGTGAGCGCCCGAGCGGTGTCGGCTGGGACCTGTGGAAGACCGACGTCACCCCGCCCTCACGATGGCGACGCCCCTACGCGCGGTTTGGCCTCGAGGTAATGTCAACCGGGTTCGTCATTGCCGAAGATCAACCGCCGCTGATGACGAGCCGGCTGATGGTCTCGGCGCTCCTGCGTCACCTCATCTTCGAGGTCGCTTGGCGCGGCGACATCCTCCTCCTCGACGCCCCGCCCGGCACCGGAGACGAGCTGCAGGTGATGGTTCGGGAGCTGCCGCTGTCGGGCGCGATCTTCGTGACAACCCCCCAGGACCTGGCGCAGATGGACGCGGAGCGCACCCTCACGCTCCTCTCCGAGCACGGGGTCCCGGTGATCGGGATGGTCCAGAACATGGCGTCGCTGCAGTGCCCCCACTGCCAGGGGGAAATCGACATGTTCGCGCAGTCCTCGCGATTGGCCGACACCGGCGTACCCGTACTCGGCCGGATCCCATTCGATACCCGACTCTCTGAAGGGGCAGACCGGGGGGAGCCGCTGGTACTTGGCGACGTTCGCGGGCTGGTCGCCGGCGAGTTCGCTCGAATCGGCCACTTGGTGCGCCGCTGGCTGGCGAATCGTGACGCCGTCGAGGGCAGGTGACGTCCCTCGATTGTCCCCCGTCAGGGCGCGAGGGCCCCGCCCTCGTGCACAATCACCGTGCGCAGGGCGGGCGATTGGGCCACGGCACGGGACAAACGGCCGCCGGCACGACGCTGGCACGCGATGTGATCTGTGCGCCCTTGATAGACTGGCATCTCGCCCCGGCCCGGGGTCGTCTTGGCAGAGTCCGATGCAGCAAATCCCTCAGGCACGGAACGTGGAGCCGACGCAGGACCAACCGCCTGTCATCGCCTCGGTGACGGCGCCGATCACCCCCGCGCGCGTGATGGTCTACACGGCGGCCGTCCTCTTCGTCATCGGCTTGGCCTGGTTCCTGATTCAGATTCGGTCGATCCTACTCCTGCTCATCCTCGGCATCCTGGTCGGCGCCGCCATGGATCCGCTGGTCTACCGACTGCGTCAGCGAGGGCTGTCCCGCGGGCAAGCCATCGCCACGATCTACCTCATCATTGCCGCTTCCCTTGGGCTGAGCCTCTACCTAGTGACGCCGCCGCTCATCGACCAGGCGACCGCCTTCTACAACAATACCCAGGAGGAGCCGACGCTGTTCGACGACCTGCGGACGCGGGCCGCGACCAGCGGCAATGGCTTCATTCAGACGACGGGGCCGCGAACGATCAATCGCATCGAGGACGCGTACAACTCATTGCTGACCAGCCCGGGCACGGTCGGCTCTCAGGCGTTGACTGTCCTGACCTCCGTGCTCGGCGTCCTCTTCACGACCGTGTCGGTTCTGATCGTGGCCTTTTACTGGATGACGGAGAAGGCGCTGATCAAGCGGGTCGTCCTTGGCCTCTTTCCCCTGGACAAGCGCGACCGGGCGCACACCACCTGGGATGGGATCGAGGCCCGCATCGGCGGCTGGACGCGGGGCCAGCTCATCCTCATGCTCGTGATCGGCGTCCTCTCGGGCATCGCCTACTTCGCAATGGGGCTGCGGTTCTGGCTGCCGCTGGCAATCTTCGCTGGGATCACCGAGCTGATTCCGTTCGTCGGACCGTTCCTCGGCGGCGGAGCGGCGTTCATTGTGGCCCTCACCGACTCGTGGCAAAAGGCCCTCATCGTGGTCGCCTTCGTCGTCGTCCTCCAGCAAATCGAGGGGAACGTCCTGGTTCCCCGGGTGATGCAGAACGCGGTCGGGATGACACCTTTGACCGTCATCCTCGCGGTGCTGACCGGGAGCGTGCTCCTCGGTCCCTTTGGGGCCGTCCTTGCCATCCCGGTCGGCGCCGCCGTTCAGGTCCTGATTCAGGATCTACTCCAGGCGCGGGAATCGACCCCGGATACCGGCGCGACGGGCCACCGCGTCGCCGCCGCCCTCGCCGGCCAACCAGTGCCGTCGCCGCCCGCGGGCGGCGCGCCGGGCGGCAACGCGCGGGCGGTGGAACTGGCCCGTCCACCGGCGCAACCAGGGCACCGAGGCTGATAGTTTTTTGCGCGAGCCCCGAGGGGACGGCCGCTGGGGGGAGCCTGATGTTCGAGTGGCAGGGGTGGTCTGATGCAGCAACGCGGGGCGGTCGATCCGGGGGGTGGCGGGGGCGGTCAAATCCGCTCGACCGTCGTCGGAGTATTCGAGGACAACCTCGACACGGAGCAGGCGCTCGCCACGCTGCGTAAGGCGCACGTTCCCGCCGATCGGGTTTCCGTGCTGGTCCGGGACCCCGATGCCGCCGACAACAGCCCCGCTGAGGCCGCCATTGAAGTGGCGCGGGCGATCGCGGCGACGGCGCTGGAGGCGATGGGCAACTGGCTGCACGGGTTGGCGGCGTTGATCGTGCCGGAGCGCGGAACCTTCCTCGTCGCCGGTCCCCTGGGCGCTGCGCTCGCGGGCATCAGCGCAGCGCACGAGCGCGCCGCCACCGCGCTTACCGGGTCAGCGCCGGCCAGCACTGCCGCGCTCGACAACGTGCTCCAGGAGTTCGGCTTCGGCCCAGAGGAAGCGGCGTACCTCGAAAGCCGCCTCACGGCAGGTGCGCCGCTGGTCGCGGTGACTGCGGTCGATGCGAACGAACTCTCCAGGGTGCGCCAGATCTTCGCCGATAACAACGCCGTCCACATCGGCATGGCGCAGACCGACGCCCGCATCGTCGACGAGGCGCAGGCGCTGCTCGCGGCCCCGCCCGAGGTTGCCAGCGGCGGCGACGTAGTGGTCACCGACGCTGTGGCGCCCCTCCGTAAGCTGTGCGGCGAGGGCGATGCCACCGCCTGGTCGGCCGAACTCTGTGGGCGGGCGGTGGTCGACGCGGTCGGCGCCGAGGTAGGAGCGATTGACGACCTATTGGTTGACGCCGTCCCCTACCCTGCCGCCCCGGCGCCCGGCCGCGCCGCGCTGCGCTACGTGATCGTCGCCTACGGCGGGATGCTGGGTCTTGGGCGGCACCGCGTGGCGGTGCCGCCGGGCGAGATCGACTTGAACACCGTCCCGGCGCGTCTCATGGTCGCCAAGGATGTCGTCCACCACGCGCCCGGCTACGACGCGTCCTCCCCGTTCAGCCGCCGCGAGGAACAGGCCGTCTGCGCTTATTTCGGCTGCACACCGTACTGGCTGGCGGAGGAGCACCGGTAGTCGGTCGTCGGCGGGGAAGGCCAAGGGCACCGTAGACTCGGCGCGGCGCGCGGCTGGGGACGGGCCGCCGACAAACCGCTCCGCCGACCGACTACCGATGACCGCCTTCGTCCCTCGCCTCCCGGATCGCCGCGAGCAACTCGGCCGGCGGCGGGGCGCCGGGGGCACGGTAGAGAATGCGGCCATCCTTGCCGACGACGACGACGGTCCGCTGGATGCCGGAGCCGTCGGGTTTGATCGCTCCGTAGGCGGCAGCCACCTGGCGGCCCTCGTCGACCAGCAAGTCGAAGGGGAAGTCCTGTGCCTCGATGAACGAGCGGTGGCTGACCGCGTCGTCCGGGTTCACGCCGTAGGGCTCGGTGTCAAGGTCGCGGAACTCCGCGACGGTGTCGCGCACGGCCGACAATTGGTTCGTTCAGCCGCTGGTCATGTCCTTGGGGTAGAAGATCAGCAGCGCCCGCTTGGTGCCGCGGAGGTCGCTCAAACGCACCTCGGCATCGTGCGCCCCCCGCAGCGTGAAGTCCGGGGCCAGTTCCCCAACCTCAACCATGTCTCGTGCCCCTTCACTCCCCGCGCGGTGACCCACTCCGATCCCGTTCCTGATGCGACCGGACGCCGATTGTACCGGACCGACTCCCCGCTGAGGACGCGACGCTACGCCACCCGTGTGGCGAGGACGACCGCGCTCGTCGGGGTGACCAGGAACTCCGTCGCCACAACGCGGGACTCGTTCAACCAGACGGCGCGCACCGGGTCCGGCTTGCCTCGCCACTCCGCCCGCCATTGGCCTGCCCGGCCGCCTCCGCCGCCTCGCCGGCGACCCGCGCACCCCGCGCCGCGCCCGCTGGCTCCTCGTCGCCCTCGCGCTCTACCTCGCCACCCCGATCAACCTGATCCCGGACTTCATCCCCGTCCTCGACCAGGCCGACGACATCACGATCGCCGCCGTCGTCCTCGCTCTGGCGTGGCGCGCAATCCCGGCGGACGTCTGGGCGGAGCATTTTCCGCCCCGCGCCGGGGCCGCCGGGGAACACCGAGAGCGTTGAAGCGGTCCAACACCCCGCTGCCAGCGCCTCTCCCGGCGTGGGCCGCGTGGATCAGGTCGCGAGCGTACCTGTATCTATGTGCCAAGCGGTGCCTTGCTGAGCATCGAAGCAGGCTGAGGACCGTTACGGCACCGACAGCATCCGGTCGAGCGCCACCAGCGCGTCGCGCGCCGTGTCGGGGTCGACCGCGATGCGGTTCACGACCTCACCCGCGGCCAGGCGCTCCATCGCCCAGAGCACGTAGGCGGGGTGGACCCGGTACATCGTCGAACAAGGGCAGATCACCGGGTCGAGGCAGAACACCTGCTTGTCAGGCAGCTCGGCGTCGAGCCGCTTCACCAGGTTGATCTCCGTCCCGACCGCCCAAATCGTGCCGGCCGGGGCATCGCGAATCGTGTCGATGATGTACTCGGTGGAGCCGTCGCAGTCGGCCGCCTGCACGACCTCCAGCCGACACTCCGGGTGGATGATGACGTTGACCCCCGGGTGCTCAGCGCGCGCCTTGGCAATCTGCTCGACGCTGAAGCGGGCGTGGACGGAGCAGAAGCCCTTCCACAGGATGACCGTCGCCTCGCGAAGCTGCTCCGGCGTGTTGCCGCCGAGCGGCCGGAACGGGTCCCAAACGACCATCTTGGCGAGCGGAATGCCCTTCTTGACCCCCGTGTTGCGGCCGAGGTGCTCGTCGGGGAAAAAGAACAGCTTCTCGCCGCGCTCGAACGCCCAGTCGAAGACGCGCTCGGCGTTGGACGACGTGCAGACGATGCCGCCGTTGCGGCCGCAGAAGGCCTTGAGCGCCGCGGCCGAGTTCATATAAGTGATCGGCACGACGCCGGTGACGCCGAGGTCGGCGAGGGCCTGCCAGGCGGCTTCGACATCGTCGGCCTTGGCCATGTCGGCCATCGAGCAGCCGGCCTCCAGGTTGGGCAGGATGACCTGCTGGTGCGGGGCTGAGAGGATGTCCGCGCTCTCGGCCATGAAGTGGACGCCGCAGAAGAGGATCAGCTCCGCCTCCGTGCGGCCGGCCGCGAGCTGGGACAACTTGAACGAGTCGCCGCGGAAATCAGCGAACTGGATCACCTCGTCGCGCTGGTAGTGGTGGCCGAGGATGACCAGACGCTCGCCGAGCCGGTGCCTGAGCGTCCAGATCTTCTCGTCGCGCTCGGCGGCTGGCATGCGGAAGTACGCGCGGGGGATCCGCTCTTGCTGCAGCGGCCCAACGCCGTAGCGGCGGAGCAGGTCGTAGGCACCGACCCCTTCCTCCGGGACGCAGGCGGCGGGCTCGAGTTGTGGGCTAAGGAGCCAGGGTCTGCGGGACGCGGGCGCGACCTCAGCCGCGGGGGCCTCGGCGACGTTGACGACCATCGAAGTGGAACCTTTCCCGGCGGGCGCCATCGGCGCGACCAGCGGTGAACGTGCGGGGGTGGGGCGAACGATGATCGGCAACGATGATGAGCGAGGTCGGCCCACCGGTGCTGAAGGAATCCTAGTCCTCACCCTAGTAATTGTCAAGGTGACACTAAGTACCGCCAGGTGACCTGGCCAAGGATGCTTCCTACCCGTCGACGCCTTACGGGCGGAGCGCCCCCTCATCGCAGACCCGAGGCGGGATCCCGCCTCGGGTCTTTACCTGGCACCTCGGTCCCGATCCGACCGCGCGACACACCGCGAATCACCGAGGCGCTGCCCGGACCCCGCGGCATCCCGCGTTGTGACCTCCCGCGGGACCGGAGCCGGGCCGGGGATGAGGTCCGTACCCTAGCTCCTCCGAGCGTCACTCCAACCCGAGCAACCGCCGCACCCAGTCAAGCGCGTTCTCGTCCTCGACGGGCTGGATGCCTCCCTGCCAGACGTAGCCGCTCACCGCCCCGTCGTCCCCCTCATAGCGCACCGGCCACCAGGATTGGCCGTCGGCGACCTGCGGTCGGCCGGTGATCGCCAAGTGTTCTTCGGCCTCAACCTGCGTGATGAGTCCCGCCTCCATACCAGCGCCGTCCCGCACGTTGAGCCGTGCCTCCGTCACCTCGGCCGTCACGCCGGGTTGCAGCACCGTGCCCCGGTCGAGATTGATGACACCGGGCACTCGCTCCTGGGTAACCAGCAGGAGGAGCGCCAGCATCACGTTGCCGACGAAGAGGGCCGCGGTCAGCCGCCAGAGCGCGCGCCGCGCTCCGAGCGACCGCCGCGCCGCTCGGCCACCCGCGCTGTAGAGGGCCACCAGGCCGGGCGGGATCTCGAACCAAGCGGGTCGTGGCACCGCCTCCGGGCGGGGTGCCGCCTGGGGGACCGGTGCAGGTTGCGGCGCGGGCACGAACGCCTGCCGGTTTGGGACCGGTGAGGGGGGTGGGGTCAGCGCCCGCGCTGGGGTTGGTGTCGGGGTCGGGACGTCCAGCAACGCGACCGGGTTGGTCGTGCCCAAACCGCCGACCTGCTCGCCGGAGACGCCGGCCCGGAAGACCCGGGCGAAGGTGTCGACGCCGCCGTAGCGCGAGCCCGGCTCCTTGGCCAGCGCCCACAGCACCACGTCGTCGATCCAGCGCGGCAGGTTGAGGTCCGGTCTCACCTTGGAGGGTGGGTCCGGCGCCCGCTCCAGGTGGGCGCGAATCACGTCGTTCTTGATCGAGCCCGGTGCCCCTACCTGGAACGGTGGGCGGCCGGTCAGCAGCTCGTAGACCACGCAGCCTAGGGCGTAAACGTCGGTGGCGACCTCGACCGGCTCGCCGCTCGCCTGCTCGGGCGCAAGGTAGGCGGCGGTGCCGAAGGTGGCGCCGTTGATCACCTCCTGGACCGCCCCTGTATGCTGAGCCAGTCCGAAGTCGATCAGCTTAACGGTGCCCTCCGGCGTCACCAGCAAGTTCTGCGGCTTGACGTCGAGGTGGACCAACCCCCCAGCGTGAAGATGGCCGAGCGCCGCCGCGATCTGGTCGAGGATGTCGGCCGTTTCCGCCGGCGAAAACGCGCCGCGCTCAGCGAGCAGCTCCTTCAAGGTGCGGCCGCGGACGTACTCCAGGACGACCCAGGGCGCCTCACCCTCGTCGTTCAGGTCAAAGACCCGAACGACGTTCGGGTGCGCCATGAAGGCCATCAGCCGGGCCTCGCGCCGGAAGCGGGCGCGCGTCTCCGGGTGGTGTCGATACTCCAGGCGCAGCGTCTTGGGGGCAACGTCCCGGCGGGTGCGCAGGTGGCGGCCGCGATAAACCAGTGCCATGCCCCCAACGCCGAGGGGCGCGTCGAGATCGACCTCATACCGGCCGGCGACGACCGTCCGGGGGTCCCTGGGGGTGGCAGCCGGCGGCGCCGGCGGGTCGAGCTCGTTCGCGACGGTGCCCATTCGGGGGTCCCACCAGCGTACGTCGAACGCGGGGACCGAGCCGATCCGTCCTTACTGTACCAAACAGGCCGACGGCCCTGCGGCTTGGCACCGCGGCGGCAGACGGAAGGGACGACTGTGCGGGCACAACGCGCCGGCCCCTGACTGCATCCCCGGCGCCAAGGTTCGAACCGCGGCGCGCCACCCTTGGTGCTGTGCCGCCTTGCGGACTCCCCGTCTTAGATCCTCAGGCGTCCAACGGCGCGAAGACCCCGACGCCGGTGAAGGCCACCTGGCGGGCGCCCCCAGCGGTGGCGCCCGCCGGCTCGACCTCGATGTCGCCGCGCGTACCGTCCTCGGTTTCCAGGACGTACCTCCCGGGCTCGATCAGCGCGTCCTCATCCTCAAGCGTCATCTCCCCGCCCCAACCAGCGACAGCCGCGCCCGGGTCGGCCTCGCGGTGGATGTGGTAGGCGACGGCGCTCAACTCATTGTCGTCGGCATCGTAGAGCGTCCCGTGTCCCGTCAACTCCGCCGGCTGTGCCACCTTCGGTCTCCTCCACGTCCCCAGGGCGCGCCGGGTCGGACCGGCGGTCGCGCAAGGTCCATACCGAGGCAGGGACGGCGGCGCTTGGGCGAGAGGTGGACGCTATGCTCCGTCCACGTCAGTGGTCGGCCCCCATGACGCCGTGACGGCGATGGGTGCCGCAGTCAGCCACCAACTCGCGCAGAACTGGACGGCACCGTCACTGTCGCCGCGCCAACGGGGCCCACCCCCGCCGCGCCGCGACGGCCCACTCCACCCGCGCCCGTTGGGCATGGGTGAGCTGGGCGAGCGCGCCATACGGATCAGGTTCGGCGGCCGCGGCGATCGCTTTATCGTCGTCGGTGGCGAGCGCATCCCGTAACCGGGCGAGGTGGGCCGCGCGAAGGACGTCGCCCTCCAGTTGCGCAAAGTCGAAACCCAGCTCCCGCCCCAGGTCGGCGACATCCCGACCATCGCCCTCGCTGGCGCTCGCGGCGCGCGCCGCCGGCAGCAGGCGCGCCAGGCGGGCGTAGTCGGGAGGAATGGCGGTGGCCGCCTGCCGGATCGCGTCGGCAAGCGTCACCCGGTCGACGACGCCGCGCACCGCCGCCCAATCGAGCGCTTCCGGCAAGGTCGCCCCCGCCGCCTCGACACGCTCCAGTGCCTCCACAATCGCCGTATCCGGGCCTTCCCGCAGCGCCGTCGCGAGGCGCTCGACCGCCGCGTCACGCGCCGTCAGGCGCTCCATCCGGTTGCGCTCCACCCGACTCAACCGCGCCTCGGCCCCCGGCGGTGTCTGCGCCATCACCGCCCGCAGCGCCGCCACGTCACGCCGCCGCAGGGCTGCCCGCGCCGCGTCGAGCCATCCCGTGCGGACCCGGGCCAGGTCGACTCGGGCGCGCTGGGGCGGCGGCAGCGCGCCGTCGAACAGGTCGGCATCGTAGGCGGCCAGAATCGCGGCATCGTCGTCGGCCGCAAGTGCCCGCTCCAGGTGCGGCCAGGCCAGCGCCCGCACCACGCAGCGCATGACGTCCGGCTCCAACCGGCCGAGGTCCGCGAGCCGGCCGGATATGGCAAGTGTCGCCAACGCCTGGCGGTCATCGGCCGCGACCGCGGCCTGCAGCTCCCGCCGCGTCTTGTCCCGCTCGAGCGCCGCCCGGGCCGCGCGCCGGGCCGAGGGTTCGACCGCCACCCCGGCCGCCTCCGCTTCGCGCACCGCCGCCACCGTCGCCGCGTCGTCGCCACGCTCCACCGCCCTCGCGACCGCCGCTCCGAGGCGTCGAGCGAGGACTGCGCTCGCCCGGATCGCCAGCGACGAGGCGATCGGATCGCCGCGCAGTGCCGGCCAGAGCCGGGCTACAGTCTCCGCGTCCCCAGCGTCGAGCGCCGCCCGCAGCCGGTCGACCATCTCGGCCTTCCGGCGCGCGGCATCGACGACCGGGCGCAGCGGCGCCGCGGGTCCAAAGTCCTCGAAGCCGCCCCGCTCCCACAACCGCAGCAGTGCGGAGGAATCACCTCCCTCCGCTATCTGCCGCGCCTCGCGCAGCAGTCGTCGCCGGGTGATCTCGGCCATCCGCGGTCCAAGCTCCCGCGCCGCGTCCGCATCGTCGGCGAGACCGCTCTCCTGCCAGAACCGCTCAGCCCCTTCCTCGTCACCCGCCAAGAGCAGGCTATTGAGGCGCGTCATGCGACGCTGGCGCTCCAGCACTTCCGGTGATACCCCCGCCGGGACGGGCATCGCGGCGGTCGGCCGGCTGGCCGCCGGCGCCCCCGCAGGGGCACCGGACACCCCGATGCGCGCATCGGGGGCAGACCGCGCCGGGGCAGGCGGTCGGCGCGGGCGGCCGACGACCTCTCCCAGGGCCGGCACGTCCTCAACAGGTCCAAGGCAGGCCCACCGCAACGCCCCGAGGAGGTGCTTCAGATCCGGTTCGTCCAGGGCGCGCAGCGCGGCAAAGAGCGGCGAGCCGTCCGGGTTTTGGAGGTCGCCGGCCGAGAAGAGGAGCGCGCCGCTCAGCCGCCCCGGTGGGTCACCGTGCCCCTCGCGCAGGTCAGGACGGCGGGCCAGGAACGCGAGCGAGGCGTAGATGACGAGAGCCGGGAAGGCGTCGCGTCGGGCGGGGTCGCCGGGGACACCACCGGTGGGATGATCGTAACCCGGCACGCGCGTGGCGACGGGCGGCGGAGAACCGGGCCAGGTGCTCGCGTCGTAGTCAATAACGGCGATGCCGCCGCCCGGCCGGACCAGGACGTTGTCGGCGGCGAGTTCGCCGTGAGCGAAGCGGGCGGCGGCGAGGGTCTCCGTCGCGGCCAGCCAGCTCCCCCCGAGCGCCGCCAGGGAAGAACGGTCATCAGCCCGACAAGCGCGGTCGGCGGCCGCCAACAGGGTCGGCCCCATGATCCACTCCATGGCAATCACGGGGTGGGTGGTGGAGCGAAGGTCCGGGGCCGGCAACGCCAGCCCGTCCGGCAGGTAGGCGATTCCGCCGACGAGGGGGCCGCCCGGAGTGTCGCGCAATACGGCCACCGTCGAGTCGGTCGCCAGCGCGCGGTAGCGCTCGGCCAGCCCCGGGTCTGGTCGGTCGGCCAAGGGACAGCGCAGGGCCAGGACGCGCCCGGACGGCTGCCGGAGCTGGTAGACGGCCGCGGTGGCACCGACAATGCGCCACGGCTGGTTGCCACCCGCCATGGCGATCGCGCCCCCACCCAGGCGGTTGACCGCGGGCACCCCGCGGTTGGGATGGAGCATCGCATCGTCGAGCGCGGTGAGGGTCGGCATGGCGCAAAGGTCCCGGTTCTCGCGCTGACCGGTTCGAGCGGCTACCGATCTGGCGACGGCGGGTGGTAGAGTGGCCCCAGACACCGACGGCTGGGCGCTCCATTGTAGTCGGAGACCAGGGCGCGAAGACCACGAACGTGGTCCCCCACCAGGTCGGAAAGTCAGAGGACAACGGTGCAACGACCTCGGCCATTGCCGCGCCCGGCGGACGACTCGCGGGCCCGCGACGGACAAGCCGGCCGGATCGACCAGGCAAACCAAACCCCAGGAACCGGCGCCCTCTGGAGTGACCAGCCGACCCGCGCGGGCGTCGATTCGTTCGGGCTCGGCCCCGAGCCCGAGCCGGTGCGCGGGCCCGGCGACACCCGCCCGCTGCCTCCGCTTCCCGACGGCCCAGGTCGTCGGCTTAGACCGTCGGGAACCCCCGAAGTGCGAGACGGACGCTCCACCCAACCGCCGGCCGGCCGGCTGGAGCTGGCGGAGGAGCTGGCCGGCATGGCGGCCTCGCTCGGCGAGGTCGATCCTCGCTCCGCCGAGCGCCTGGAGGATCTGGCCCGCTCCATCGGCACCGAGGATGGGCGGCAGCGGTGGGCTGATGTCGACCTCCGCCGCGCCTTCAACACCGAGCGACTCGCCCGCGCCTTCGCGGTGCGTCGCGAGGGTGGCTACGCCCCCGCCAGCATCGACGTGGCCGCCCGGGTCCGCGACATCCTCATCCTGCTCCCGATCTTTCTCACCTGGTTCTCCCTGTCGGAGGCCTCCAAGGCCTACCAGCGCCTGATCGAGAGAGATCCAGATCAGGTCCGCTCGCCGTTCCTGCTGCTCTGGGAGCGCGGCTTCGGCGGCGAGGCGAGCGCCTTTGCTCCCACCTTCTCCTTCGTCGCGATCGTCGATGCCGCCATCATCGGCCTCATCATCGCCCTCACGTTCTACGTCCAGGGCCGACGCGAGGCACGTGAGGACAAGATCGCGCTCCGCGCCGAAGGCTTTCAGAGCGACCTCGACAACGTCCTGGCAGAGGCGACCGTCGCCCTGGCCAACGACCGCAGCAACCGCCCGGCCCTCCTCGCGCACGCGGTGGAGCAGCTCGCCGAGCGATTCGACCACAGCAGCCAGGAACTGCTGACCCGGCTCCGCGTCGAGCACGACCGGCTGGAGCAGATCGCCGGCCGGCGCGAGCGCGAGTTCGCGGACTTCGGCGTCTTCGCCAGTGGCATGCGTGCCGGCGCCGAGGAGACGCACCGCCTCCTGATCGACCTGCGGCAAGTGTCGACCAACCTGCAGACGGCGCTGGAGGACTTGACGTCCGAGGTTGGTGTCTCCGCCGACCAGCAGCGCACGCTCCTGTCCGCGGTCCAGGGTCTGGAGCGGCTGACCGCTTCGGGCATCCAGAGCGACCAGGCCGTCACGCGTCAGCTCACCTCCGCCGCCAACACCCTGGCCGACGCGGCCGACCGGTCGCTGGCCGGGGCGGAGGCGGCGGCGCAGGCGGGGCGCGTGGCGACCGAGGCGGTGCGTGGCATCGCGGAGCTGGCCTCCGACCTGGCGGCCAGCCAGTCGCGGGTCGAGGCCGCCGTCGCGTCCGAGGCCGAGGCCAACAGCCGTCTCGCCGACGCCCTGCGCGCGGGCACCGGCGGCGTCACGGCGAGCACTAGGTCGCTTCAGGAGATCGCCGGCGGGCTGGCCGATCTGCGCGAGGAGTTCGCGCGCCTCGCCGCTCAGAGTGCCGACCAAGCGGGCGCGCTCAACGCCCTGCTCGCCGAGCACGGCACGGTTGCCATGGGGCTTTCCCAGGTCGCGCGTGACCTGAGCGCGGTCGGCATCGCTACCGCCCAGCGCCAGCGCGAGGTCAACGAGGACGTGACCACCCTTCTCAACCGACTCGACGCGCTAACGAACCTGCTGGCGCGCGCCACGGCGAGTGCCCCGACCACGGAGTCGTTGCAACAAGCGTTCACCAACGCGCTTCGCTCCGAGCTGGGCGCGCAGGCCGACATCCTCGCCGACGTCCTCGATGCCCGCGCCGGCGGCGCGGTCGGCACGGGTGCCACGGCACGTCGCGATCGCGGACTCTGGCCGCGCAGCGACCGCCGCCCCGGGACCTAGGCACGACTCGGCACTTGGGGCTCGCGCCCTCACAGGCTGAATAGGAGTTGGCGGTGAGTCAGCGGCCTCGGCGACGGGGCGAACGGAGCATGTTCGTACTGGGGGGGTGGCTATTCGCCGACCTGCTCCTCATTCTCGCCATGCTCTTTTTCACCGCCAACACCGTCGGCGAGCCGCCGCCGGAGCCGACCCCGACCGCCACGCCGAACCTGCTCGCCACCGCGGAGGCCGCCGCCAACGCGACCGGGACAGCACAGGCCGCCGCCGCGCTCTCGGCGAACGCGACCGCCACCGCCGCGGCCGCCATCGCCGCCCAGACGGTCACCGCCCTCGACGCCCAACTGTCCGCTTCCGAGCTCTCAGCGCAGCAGACCGCCGTCGCTCGCGCGACCGCTGACGTGCTCATCCGTCAGCAGGCGACGGCAACGGCCCAGGCGCTCGCGACCCGGGCCGCGCTGAGCGACGAGGCCCGCGCCACGGCCGACGCCCAGGCCACCGTCGACGCGCTCGCCGCCGAGGCAACGGTTGCCGCCTTCGCGACGCAGCAGGCTCAGCAGAACGCGAACATCGGCGACCTGACCCGGCAGCAGGCCACCGCCGCCGCTCAGGCCACCGCCGACGCCCGCGCCGCCCAGGCCACTATCCATGCGCTCGCCACCGCCCAAGCCCAGCTCGCCGCCGCCCAGACCGCCCAGGCGGCCGCCAGCGCCGACCAAGCCCTCAACGCGGCAGAGCTGGCCACCGCCCAGACCGCCGCAGCCGCGATCCAGGGCACGGTCGCCGCCCTCACCGCGCAGCAGGCGGCCGCCCAGCAGACCGCCACCGCGCTGGCGGCCGAAGCCGCCGCCAACGCGCTCGACCCGCGCTCCGTCACCGAGGCGGTCGAGGTCGACCTCGACGGCGTGCTGCGCGGTGACCCGGATGCCGTGGCGGCGGCCCGCCGGGCGCTGGAGGGCGTGCTCGAGCCGTACCGTGGGCAGTGCCGGGCCGGCTTCGTGCTGATTTCGGGGCACGGCGACGACATCGCCGAGGGGATCGGGCTGGCCAACGCGATCGAGACGATACTGACCGAGGACTTCGCCGACATCTTCGAAGACGCCGGCTCCGAGACGTTCGCCCTGCCGGGGGTGCCGCCGCGTGGCCAGGCCGAGCTTCAGATCTTCCTCTTCTCCGGCTGCCCCTTGGTCGGGACCCCGCCGACGCCGACCACGAGCCCTTAGGCGCGTCGCGGTCGACGAAGCCTGACCCGCCCCCCGCAGCGGGTCGCGGCGCCCGCGCAGCCGGTCAGCCTGTCCAGCGAGGGGAACCGCCGGTGTCCAGCGTCCCCATCTCCGCGTTCACGTTCAGGACGGCGACGTGGCGCTGACATCGCACCGGGCCGGCCGGTTGGCTGGGATGCTCGTCCGGTGCACCGCCTCCCGGCAGGAAGCGACTCGGGCAGCGGTCCGGCGGAGGGGCGTTTGCCTCATCCCAGCCATCGTTTGGCGAGGCGGCAGACCATGGTGTAGGCGGGGGCGAAGACATTGCCGAGGTCGTACCGCACCACCTGGCCGAGCACGTGGCTGGCGGCGACCAGATCCATGCCGAAGTCTTCGCCGAGCCAGCGCACCATCTCCGTCGTCGCGTGCTGCACCGCCTGGTCGAGTGGGCGGGCGTTGCCAACGGTGAAGATCTCGTCGGCCGTTTCACCCCGCGGCCAGCCGATGCGGCAGTCCTTCCGCACCCGCACCGTGAACTCCATCTCAAACGAAGTCTCAACTCCCGTCCCGACGATCTCCCCGTCCCCCTGGACGGCGTGTCCGTCTCCAGGGTGGAACAGCGCCCCGGGTACGAAGACCGGGAAGTACGCGGTGACGCCGGGGCCGAAGCCCCGGTAGTCCATATTGCCGCCGTGCTCGCCACTCGTCGCGGTGGAGATCGCCTGCCCGCCCGGCGGGGCGACGCCGAAGCAGCCGATCATCGGCGCCAGCGGCACCATCAGGCCACGCAACCGCTCCGGCGGCTCGGCAAGCGCCACCGTGCCCGCCGCCCGGTCGATTGTCCAGCGCACGATGTCACGCTGCGGCAGGTCCCGCACGAAGTCAGGATCCACGACGTTCGGTGCGACGACCGACCAGGCGAAGCCGTGCTCGCGGTTTGGCGTCAACCGGTCGATCGACACGGCCAGCGCGTCACCCGGCTCGGTCCCCTCGACGAAGAACGACCCCGTCATCGGGTTGCCGGTCGTGGCGAGCCGCTCGCCGTTCGCGTCCCATCCGCCCGCATCGAGCGTGGTGGTGACCACCGTGTCTCCGTCGGCGATCCGCAGAACCGGCTCGTGCGATCCGATCGCGCTGTGAAAGTGCGTCGGCGCGAAGCGATGCGTCGTCATTCGTCCCCCTCTCCTTCGGTACGACACCGGAACCGAGCCGCCACACCGCGGGGCGCGTCAGACCCTGCCCTCTGGGCGCTGCTGTCCACTACCGTCCGCGCCGCGACGGGAAGCGCACGATGCGGTGCCGTCCGTCGGCGTTGATGCCGGCAACCCGGCACGTCGACGTCATCGGACCATCCACCACCCCAGCCTCCGGGACCCTCGCCACCGTTTCCTCGGAGGTCGAGAGCGTTCGCCGGGCCGTGCGCGCCCACGAGAACATCGCAACGCGGACCAGGCGACGGAACGCCGCGCGCCGCGTCGGGTCGTCCAGCACGGCGATCATCGCCGCGGCGAGCGCGTCCGGTTCGGGCTCGACGCGGAGGCCACCGTCGCCGAGCACCTCATGTGAGATGCGGCAATCTAAAGGACATCCGAGTCGGCCGCGACCCCGTCCTCACGGACCTTCCCGTGACCCGCCATCCATTGCCTCGCAGACCATCATGTCTCCCCCGGTCACGTCCTCGGCGTTCGCGCCAGCGAGGCGGCCAACGATGGCGTGGCAGGTGACGAGGCGGGGAAGATAGAGGTCATCCGCTCCCGCAGTTCGCACGTAGGATGAGCGTCCGGCAGGCGCGCCGGACACGGTCACCGACCGGGCGGTGGCTCTCTCGGAACGGAGAGGAGGCGCGCGAGATGATGAGTTCGCGTGGCATGTGGCGTTCGATCGTGGTGGCCGGGCTGATCGCGGTCTGCTTGATGGCCGTGGGCTTCACGGTGCGCGTCCGCACGGCCGGCGCTCAGGACGCGGCTGCCGTCACCATCCAGAATTTCGCCTTCAGCCCCGCCTCGCTTGAGGTGGCGGTCGGGACGACGGTGACCTGGACGAACCAGAACAGCGCCCCGCACACGGCAACCGCCGACGACGGGTCGTTCGATACCGGGCAGTTGGCACAGGGGCAGTCCGGCAGCGTGACCTTTGACACCGCCGGCACCTTCGCCTACTTCTGCGCCATCCACCCGAACATGCGGGGGACCATCACCGTCACCGCTGCCGACGCGGCTGGCGATGACGCGGGCAACGACGCCGACGCAGTTGGCGACGACGCGGGCAACGACGCCGGCGCCGGCGCCACGACGACCAGCACCCTCCCCTCCAGTGGTGTCGGGACCGCGGCGGGCCGGGACACGGGCGCGCCGATGACGACGCTCGCGGTGCTGATCGCTCTGCTCGCCGTGATCGGCCTGGCGGCGGTGCGGTTACGTCGGCGCGCGTAGCCAGGGAGCACCTGCCAGCGGCTGGGGCGGGGACGGTCGTTCCCGCCGTGGCCCCCGTTCGAGCAGCGACCGATCATGACCGCGGTCCCCGCGGTACCCCGTGATGGTCTCGGTATCGGCTAGAGGTGGGCCTATCACGACGAACCGGCCCGGCGAAGGGGGAGAGAAGAACGGCGTCGTGGCTCCGTCAACGGACCCCCGCGGCGATGGGGAACTCGCGCGCCGACTTCGCGACGGGGACGGAGAGGCTCTCGCCACCCTCTACGACCGCTACGCCGCCAACGTCCACGGGTTGGCGCAGGTCATCTTGCGCGACGACCGCCTCGTCGAAGAGGTGACCCACGATGTTTTCCTCGGGCTCTGGCGGCAGCCCGGCACCTACGACGCGGCGCGCGGCCCGTTCGTCGGGTGGCTGCTCCGGGTCGCGCGCAACCGCGCCATCGACCTGCTGCGCCGCCGGCGGGAGCGGCCGTTCGCGGCCGACGCCACGTTAGCGGAAGGCATCGCCGACCGGCTGGTGGACCCCGACCCGGACCCAGCGGATCAGGCGACGGCGAGTCTCGACCGGCGGGCGGTGCGCGCGGCGCTCGAGCGACTCACCCCGGACCAACGCCGGCTGCTCGAGCTCGCCTACTTCGATGGCCTGACGCAGCGTGAAATTGCCGCCCGGCTCGACCGCCCGCTGGGAACAGTCAAGTCGCAGATCCGGACCGCGATGCAGCGCATGGCGGACCTATTGGTGGGCTCCGCCCCACCCTTCCCTAGCCTTGACCCGCCGCGTCCAGCGCAGGTCGCCGCCGGTGACGAGCCATGACCGACGCCACGCCGACAACGCCCCACGCGTCCGACCTGGGCTGCACCGAGGTCCGGGAGGCGCTCGGTGCCTACGCCCTGGGCGCCCTCGACGCCGACGAGCGGGCCAGCGTCACGGCCCATCTTGCCGGCTGCGCGGAGTGCCGCGCCGCGCTCGCCCGGTACGAGACGGCCGTGGATGCGCTCGGCGGCACGGTCCCACCGGTGCCTCCCCCCGCGTCGCTGCGGGAGCGGCTCCTCGCCGAGGTGGGCGTCGCGGCGACCGAAGGTCAGGCCGAGGCAGGCGCGGCGGGAGCCCCCGTTCACCTTCGGCAAAAAGACACCCGACCGGAACGCCGATCTACGTCGCGGCGCGCGGCGGTCGCGCTCGGCCTCGTCGCGGCGGCGCTCCTGGCGAGCATTGGGGTAGCGGGGGTGCTGTGGTCCCAGGCCCGGGCGGATCGCGACGAGGCGCGGGCGCAGCGCCGAGCTCTGGCCATTTACCTCGACGAGGTGCACGAGGTGCTGCGCAATGGCGGGATCGCCGCACCGCTGGCGCCGGCCGAGGGAGACAGCGGGAGCCGGACGGAGCACGGCACGCTGATCGTCGGCCCCGATGATGGGGACGCGATGGTGTTGGTGGCAGGGATCCCGCCGGACGACGACGCCCGCTACCAGGTCTGGGTTGCGCGCGGCGACGAGCGCATCGGCCTCGACAACCTGTGGGTGACGGACGAAGGCTTCGGCTGGCTGATGCTCGCCTCGCCGGAGCCACTCGCCAGCTATGACATGGTCGGCATCACGCGCGTCGCCCCGGGCACCCCCGAGGATGAGGACCTGCTGGTGGCGCCGATCCCCAGGACGGCGCCGACCTGAGATCGCTGGAGCAGCCCAGTTCGCCGGCCTGGATTCGATAGAACGGTGCCGATCGCGGCGATGACCCTACCGAGACGCGCCAGAAGCTCGACCAGCTAGGCGTTGCGGTCGATCTCTCCCTCACTCTCCGGTACCTTCATCATTGCCTCCTCGTAGGCCGCGAGCGTCAGCCGAGCCGTCCGCTCCCAGGAGAACGTCGCGGCGCGGGCCAAGCCACGGCGGCGCAACGCCGCGCGCCGCGTCGGGTCGTCCAGCACGGCGATCATCGCCGCGGCCAGCGCATCCGGCTCGGGCTCGACGAGGAGGCCACCGTCGCCGACCACCTCCGGCAGACTCGCCCGGTTCGCCGCGATGGTCGGCACCCCGCAGGCCATCGCCTCCAACGCCGTCAGGCCGAAGCCCTCGTAGCGGGACGGCGTGACGTAGGCGTCGGCGCCCTGGTAGAGCGCGATCTTAGCCGCGGGCGACAGGAAGCCGGTGAGCACGACCTTCCCGTCCAGTCCAAGGCGATCGATGACCGGGGCCAGGGGCGGGAAGACGACCGGGTTGGCGCTGTGCGGCGACCCGCCGATCACGAGCAGGACCGGCTCCGCCAAGCGCGGTAGGGTGCGGGCGAACGCTTCCAGCAGGAGCGGCAGATTCTTGCGCGCGTCCATCCCACCGACGTTGAAGACGTACCGACCGCGCACCCCGAACCGGCGAGCCACTTCCCTAAGCGGGGCGGGGTTCGTCGCCGGTCTGTAGGCGCGCCCGGCGGCCTCCGGCGTGACCCGGATGCGGTCACCGGCGATGCCGAGGACCCGCTCGATGTCCGTGGCGGCGGCGCGCGAGGGCGCGAGGACGAGGCGCGCACGGCGAACAGCGCGACGAGCAAGCGCCAACCTCACCCGCGCGGGGCGGGAAGCCCGGTACTCGGGCAGGAGCAGCGGGATCACGTCGTGGATGGTCACCACCAACGGTAGGTCCGGCGGCATCCGAATGGGCGCCGCGAAGTGAGGGACATGCAGGAGATCGGGCTCGATCCGGCGCGCCGCCTCCCCTAGGCCCGCGACCTCCCAGGCCAGCCGCCGGAGGCGCCCCCGCGCCGCCGCGCCGATGGAACTGGCGACCAACGGCTCAACCAGAGATGGAGCCGACCCGTCTGGCGGCGCCTCGCTCGACGCCGAACCCGTGACACTAGCTCTCCGATTGCGGCCGGGAGCGAGCAGCTCCAGATCGAGGTCAGGCGCGACCGTGCCAAGCGCGCGGGCAAGCTCTCGCACGTAGGTGCCCGTGTCGGACGGCGGCAAGTCGAGGAAGCTGCCGTCGAGAGCGACGCGCACGATCCGCCTCAATTCATCCGACCGGTTGGCGCGGCTACCACCCGACCGAGCATGCTGGACGGACCCCCGCGTCTCCGACTGACGACCACGACGGTGCGGTAGACGGCTTGCGGTCGCCCGACTACCCCACCGGCATCGACGGCAAGGGCAAGGCCGGCGGGCGCGTCCGCCGACGCGACCCGGCACGGGCGAGCGGAATCAACACCGGGGCGTCCTTCGTCCACCGAGGCGGTCGACGGGTCCACGACGACTATCGCGGACCACGACCAAGCTCACCGTCGTCCACCTGCTTGCCAACCGGGGCGCGGCGTAGTATAGCAATGGTGTCCCCGCGCTCAGCCCAAATCCGTGGATACCGCTGCTCGCCCGGCAAGCAAGGCCGAGTGAATGCCGCCGGCGGTTGGCGAGCCGCCCCGGCGCGCCGAGTGGGCGGCTATGGTATCATTTGGGAAGTATTAGACGACCCGATGGGGTCGTGGCACGGGAGGACCTTCGTGGCCAAGCCGATGGAAATCTCCGACAGCGCCTTCGAGCAGGAAGTGCTCAAGGCGGACAAGCTGGTTCTGGTTGACTTCTGGGCCCCTGGTGTGGCCCCTGCCGCACGACCGGCAGGGTCCTGGACGAGATCGCCGATGAGCGGCCGGACCAGGTGAAAGTCGTCAAGGTCAATATCGACGACCATCAGGAGCACGCCGCCAGGTTCCGGGTGATGAGCATCCCGGCGATGCTGCTCTTCAAGGACGGCCAACCGGTCGACCGCCTCGACGGCGCGCACCCCAAGCGCAACATCGTGGACCGCCTCGAGTGCCATCTCGGCTGAGGCGGTAGCCGGCGGGGGATAGAGACAGAGAACAGGACGACGAGGGGCGCGGCCGCGCCCCTCGTCGTCTCCCAGGAACGGGCTCCTCGCAGCAGATCCCCGAGCGTCCGTTCCACGCCTCGCCACGTCATGCTTGACACATGTTTGCACTCAGGGTTGGCAACCGCCGGAACCCCGTGATCAAACCTCGTCATCAAGTGGTTGACACCGGCGAGCAGGATCCATGACCGAAGCGTCGGTAAGGTCCATGAATCCCCTCCCGGACTATCGCGTGCGCGAGTCGACGTCTCCTCCATTTGGCTTTCGGTTCGGCCGAGCATCGCGTCGCGTTATGGTGACCCGAACCAGGTCGTCAGCGCGTCGCGCAATCCGGTATCCGTGCCGTCCCCCACCCAGGCGACGTATCCATCGGGTCTGATTAGCACGGCAGCGGGGGCTGCGACTTGGCCCAGGACCGGAAGCTCCACGTACCGGCAAACTTGGCGTCGATCGTCAACACTCGGTGTGCCCAAGGAGTGATGTCGAAGTCGCCGGGTTCACCGAGGTTGAGCAGCACCGGCCGGGCATCTTGCAGCAGGGTGAAGACCCGCAGCGGGCCGTTGGCGGTGACCAGGTCGAGATCGGGCATGCGGCGCCCGAGCAGCGGGTGTCCTCACCGAGGTCGTAATGAATGTCCAGCCCAGACATCATCGCGGCGAACCGCTTGCGCGGCTCGGCCATGCTGAGGAGCTCGGACACGGCGTCGCGCAAGGCGTCGGTGCGGTCATCTGCGCGGAGCAGCGCGACTTGCGCCATCGTGTTGCGCAGCACGCGGGCAGCGACCGGGTGGCGCTCGGCATGGTAGGTATCCAGGAGGCTTTCTGACGATGTCCGGTTGACCACCTGGGCCAGCTTCCATCCCAGGTTCACCGCATCCTGCACACCGATGTTGAGGCCCTGTCCACCCGCCGGATAATGCACGTGTGCGGCGTCACCCGCCAGCAGCACCCGTCCCTTGCGGTAGGAAGCTGCCTGCCGGGCCATATCGGTAAATCTCGAAATCCAAGTGGGACTGTGGATCCCGAAATCGGTCCCGTAGACGGCGACGAGCGCCTCGCTGAGATCGCGCAGGGTCGGTTCGCCGGTCCGGCCGAGGCGCTGTTCGGTCACGAGGACCCGCACCGCCCCCATCCTCCAACCTGCTCAAGGATTGGATACCGAGGGCGTCGCGGCGTAAGCCCCATTCCGGCTCCTCGGCCATCTCGACCTCGGCGATCAGGTGGCTGGTTGTCGGATCCCACCCGGGGAACTCGATGCCGGCGGCTTTCCGGCTCAGACTGCGTCCGCCATCGCACCCGACGAGATATTCCGCCCGCAGCGACGGGCCGTCGGACAGCGCGATGTCGACACCGGTGCCGTCCTGCGCGAAACCCGTCACTTCACGTCCGCGATAGATCGGCACCGCCAGCTCGCCGACCCAGCCGGCCAGGATGCGTTCGATGTGGTTCTGCCACAGCCCGAGCCCGTAGTTGTGCCGCGTGGGAAAGTCGCTGATGTCCAACGGGATCCAGGCGAAGGACGCAACCTGAGCCACCTGCCCCTGCGAAAGGAAGCGATCAGCGATGCCACGCTGATCGAGCATCTCGATGGTGCGTGCATGCAAACCGCCTGCGCGTGAGCCGATGAGGTCCTGGCTGGCGCGCCGCTCAACAATGGCAACGTCGACCCCCGCCAACGCCAACTCGCCCGCCACCATCAGCCCCGTCGGGCCGCCGCCGGCTACCACCACCGCATGTTCGGCCATACACCACCCCTTACTTGACCCCGGTCCCGGCTCCGTGCCGCGCGCCCAACCGGCGCGTCGTCGGCTCCGCCGAAGGCGGGATCGGCCATCCGGATTACCACGGGCGTCAACCGCTTCATGACGAGGTGTACCCCGTGATCTCCCCGTGTCAGGACCACTTCGCCCATCAGGAGCGACCGGAGAACCGCCGGAGCCCGGCCGCGGTGCTCCACCGGGTGTACGGCAAACTCGTTGCCCCCGCGGAGCTCCATCGCATCTTCTACAGCACGCGCTTCGGCCGCGTGTTGGATCGGGCAGGGTATGCGCGGCTCCGGCGGTGGCAGGTCTATGCCGAGCACCTCACCCTCGCCTATCAGGATGAGCCGCTGGCCCAGTACCACGTGGCCTACCAACCGGACCAGCGTCGTCTGCAGAGGGTGACGCCGGAGCAGCTGTTCGAGACGCCGCATCGCTCGCCGCAACCGCCGCTGTGGACGTGGGGGGAGGATGAGTGGCTACCGGTGCTGCAGCTGCCAGCCTATGCGCCGCGCAAGTCGCGCCCGCCTGGCGCGGTGCAACCGCCCCTCTTCGCCCTCGAGGAGGTCAGCGCCTAAGCCGAGCCGGGAGCGTCCCCCACGCCTCGCTCTGCCACGCCCGACCGCACACATGTGTCAAGCATGTCGGCTCTTCCGCGCTTTTGGTGATGACGGCCAGCGCTGGGAGGGGTCCGGGTCGAACCACCCCAACCCCTCGTGACCCGAGCCTAGCCTTCACCGAGAGTGCGGAAGAGCCGACATGCTTGACACATGTGTGCAGTCGGGCGTGGCAGAGCAGGGGCGCGCCTGATCTCCTTCTCCTGACCGTTGCGTCGATCCGTGCTGTCGACACCGTACCCATTGGTCGCAGGGCGGCATGCACCCGATGACGAAGCCACTGTGGTACGACGCGGGGCCGCGTCCGCCGGTGCGTGCGGCTCCGCGCCCTCGTGCCCATTGGCTCATGCGGCCGCGCGCCGTCCAGTCCGGCGCCAACCCGAGCCGCTTCAGCGGCCTGCTGGAGGAACCATCGTTCGATGGCAGAAACGTACGACGCAAGAAGTCCTCAGAGCGTCCATACCAGTGGAACGCGCGGATCGGGCAGGTAGGCGCAGTAGGTACCGGTGCGGATGGCGCGGTCCAGGTGCTCCCCCAGCGCGGGATGGTACCCGTGGATACGGGCCATTGCCTGACGGATGGCCCGGGTCACGCTGGCTCTCGCGCGTTCCGAGTCGGACCCCACGCGCCGATCGCGACCGCCGAGCCCGACCGCACGGGCCAGCTCACGGAGCAGGAAGTCTCGCTCGGCAGCCGCCTGTGCGGCCCGCTCGTCGTCCCCAATGGCCCGCGCCTCCTCGATGTCCTCGTCGATCTCGGCGAGCCGCCGACGGTACGCCTCCTTGGCTCGCGCATCGAGCATCACGCCGGCATCGAGGCCGGACGAGAAAGCCAGGCCGCGCTCTGCGCCGCGGCCTGCCTCACCGGACCAGCCGCCCTCGGCGGCCACCAGGTCACGCACGTGGAACTCGCGCCCTGGGTCGCCGAGAAGGCGCGCGAGGTACCGCAAGCCCTTCAGGTCCCGCAGGCGGACGGCCTGCCCCTTGAACGCCACCGACCAGTAGTCGCCCTCGCGACGAAAGACGTACTCATCGGCGCTCGAGTCGCCGGTCGAGGGACGCGAGCGCCGACGCGCATCGTCTCCTCCCGCACCGCCGCACGCCCGGACGGCTTCGGCCGCCCGTTCCACGGCGCCGACTCGCTCGAAGCCCGACCGGGCGGCTTGGAACTCCAGGACCGCACGCTCCTCGCTTCCCCCGGCGCGGTGCGCGTGTCCCAGCCCCATGCGGGCGAGCGCCGTCTCGTAGGGCGCGCCAACCCCGTTCCAGAGGTGCGCGGCCTCTTCGAAGGCACGGCGGGCGCCAGCCGTGTCGCCCTCGGCCAGACCTACCTTTCCGCGGGCGAGGGCCGCGCTGGCGAAGAGCGCCTTGCTTTCGAACAACGCGGCGATGCGCGAGAGCTGGTCTGCTGCCGCGCGTGCCAGACCGAAGTCGCCGGCCGCGATCTCGGTCTCGACCTGCGCCTCGAGCAGGGGCGCCCGGCGCAGCTCCGTGTTCGGCGGCAGCTCCTTGGACGGCACGCTCAGGGGATGCTCCAGCGCGTCTCTGACGGACTGCGCAGCCAAGACCACGTCGCCCTTGGCCAGATGCACCAGGGCGAGGCCGGGCTGCGGGTCCCACCCGACCTCGTGCGCCGCGAGGAATGCCTCTTCCGCGCCCTGGATGTCTCCCCTGCGCAGCCGGATGCGGCCAAGCTCGGTCAACGGCCACCCGAACTCTCGTCGCAGGTAGGGGCGAAGCTCCTCGCAGGCCAGGAGGGCTTCCCTCTCTGCCTCGAGGCAAAACCCGCGTAGCCGGAGGATCTCTGCGCGGTGGACGCGGCAGCGTCCGTGGACGCTCCCGACGGGCTGCCCGTGGCACCACCGCTCCATCGCCGCGGTCCACTCCTCGGCCAGGTCGTACTGCGCGAGCGCCTGGAGCGCGCAGACCACCTCGCAGTAGACGACCCCCGTCGCGAGGGGATCGAGCTCGCCGGAGACCGCGGCTACGGCTGCTTCATTGAGGAGCCCGAGTCCCTGCTGGACCTCGCCGTCCAGGACGAGGCTGCGGGCCTCGGCCACCCGGCCAACGGCGGCAGCGGCCGGGTCGCACCTCGTGCCGACCTCAATGGCACGCCGGGCCCAGTGCCGAGCACTCTGGAAGTCGCCCGACAGCAGCCGTTCGTAATTGCGCACCACGGCCAGCCAGGCGTGGACCGGTGCCTCGTCGTGGCCCTCCAGAAGTCGTTCTGCGCGCCTTATCCACCCACGAACGGGGGCCACGAGGAGGGCGGTGTCGAAGAGCAGGTGCAGGGCGACGCGGACCGCCGCCCCTGCTGCCGCAAGATGATCGCCCGCGCGCACGCCTTGCGCGTGGGCCCGTTCCCACGCGCGCTAATCGTCGCATCGAGACGACCCGCGGCGTACCCCACTTCGGCGAGGAGGAAGGTCCGGCCCGCTCAGGGGCGTGCATGCATCCGCCTCGACGAGCAGGTCGTGAGCGTGCTGCCACTCGCCCCGCCCCGCGGCTTCGCGCGCCCGTTCCACGAGAGTGGTTTGGGTGGCTTCACTCATCCCTCGCCCCCACGGCGGCGTGCCCGAAGGCGGCCATTGTAACGGCGGAAGTTCCCCCGGTAACGGCCTTCGTCACGCATTAGGGGTTAGGTGGCCGGGAGCTCGGCCAGGACCATGCAGTGTCGGGCTCCCGGCAGCGTCACCAATACGGATTTCGGAGGAGGAGAACGATCATGCTCGGAGAATTGATCGGGCAGTGCGCGGGGAAGGTGACTGGGATCCGAGTGCTACCGACCCAGGGGCAGTACGCCAGGCTGGAGGTGTCGCTGCAGGGCCAGGGTAATCTGTTGGGCCAGCCGATCACCGAATTTGGGACGTATGTGCAGACGGTGCGGTCGGGTGGCGTGCTGCAAGGAGAAGCGCACAACGTGATGATCACTTCCAACGGAGAGGTCGCCGACTGGTTCGGCGGGGGCGTGGGCCGGCAGGCCGGGCCGGGCTTCAAGTCGACCTACGGCGCCTACGGCCGTTTCGACTCCGCCCAGGCTGCACTGGCGCAGCTTGAAATGGTGGCCACGGCCATCGAGTACGACGTGGAGGAGGACGGCAGCTACCGCTGGCAGATGTGGGAATGGACCGGCGCAAGTGGCCCAGAAGTGGTCGGGGCGAGGTAGCACCGGACAACAAAGACGGAGGGAACTTCAATGGGCTGGCGTGCAACAGGACAGTCGATCGAATTGTGCAGCTGCAAGCTGCTTTGCCCGTACTGGCTGAGCCCGGAAGTCGAGCCGGATCAAGGGTGGTGCTCCGGGGCTTTTCGTTTTCGAGATCGGTGAGGGCAACTCCGATGGGGTCGACCTAGCCGGTTGCAAAGTAGCGGTCGGCCTTGAATGGCCGGGGAACTTTTGGGCTGGTCACGGCACCGCTCGCCTCTACATTGACGGAGCGACAACCGTTGAGCAGCGGCGGGAGCTGGAGGGCATCTTCGGGGGCCAGAAGGGCGGTCCCCTGGCAACTGTGTTGCCTGCCATCATAACTAACGTGCTGCCCACACGGGTCACCACGATCGACATCCAGTGGGGCGACAATCCGTCCATCACCGTCGACAACGTGGCCTCTTTGAGATTGCAGCCGCTGAAGAACCAGGCGGGGGCCGGACCACGGTTCAAGGCGCCATAACCATGGCCGCGTTTCAGCTGGAGAGCATGGACCTAGCCAGCAGCAGAGGCAGCCGCTGGTCCGATCCCGAGTTGCGCCCCTGGCAAGGCGACTCCGGCACCCTGCACGTCTTCAGCTGGAGTGGATGATCTGGGATGCGCACGATGGCTGAACGCCCGACAGCGTCGTATCCGCTGGCGCGGGAACGTAACCTCATCCTGATCGCGCTCCTCGTCCTTGCGGCGGCGGGCTGGGCCGTCGTTGCCTGGCAATCTTCGGGAAGCCGCGGTGGGATGGCGATGGACGGCGGGCGCATGGGACTGACCATGGGCATGGAGGCTCCGCTGTTCCTTGCCATGTGGGTCGCGATGATGGTCGCCATGATGTTCCCGACAGCCGCGCCAATGATCCTGGTCTTCCATCGGATCCAGGCGAACCGCCGCCAGCGCGGCCAGCGGTTCATACCCACCTCGATGTTCGTTGGCTCGTATCTGCTTGTCTGGACCATGTTTGGCGCGACCGCCTTCTTCGCCGCTAGCATGGCCGGCGAGCTGGCACACCACGTCCCGTTCCTCGACCAGCAGGCGGCACGTATCGGCGGCCTAGTACTCATCGCCGCCGGCCTCTACCAGCTGTCTGGCCTCAAGCGTGCCTGCCTTTCGAAATGCCGTAGCCCCATGGGCTTCGTTCTCGACTCCTGGCGCGACGGCTGGAGCGGTACGCTGAGGATGGGGATTGGGCACGGGGCCTACTGCCTGGGCTGCTGCTGGTTGCTGTTCGTCATCCTTTTCCCGCTCGGCGTGATGAACGTCGCCGCCATGCTCGCCATCACCGTTCTGATTTTCGCCGAGAAGTCGCTGCCTTTCGGCGAGCGCGTCGCGTCGCTCGCGGCCGTCGCTCTCGTCGCCTACGGCGCAGTCGTGCTCGTCCTTCCCGATGCGCTCCCCGCGATGCGGGCTTCATGAGCGCCGTATGCAACCTTCACGCGAGAGGAGCACCCCGCATGCACGGCTCAGGAATCGATCGGCTCGCGCGCGAGTTGGCCGGCGGGCGCTCCCGCCGCGCCGTCGTCAAGGCCCTCGCGGGCGCCGCCGCCGGGGGACTGCTCGCCGCCCTCGGCGGGCGCGGGGCCGGAGCCGCCGGCGAGAAGGTCCGCGTCTGCCACCTGACCGGCTCGGCCACGACCCCGGTTATCTTGATCGAGGTCAGCCCCAACGCCGTCGCGGAGCACGAGGCGCACGGCGACGCGATCGAGCCCGACTTCGGCACCGACCCGGCGCATTGCAACGGCTGCGGGAACGCCTGCGACGCGGGTCAGGCGTGCGTCAACGGCGCCTGCCAGGACGCCTGTCTTGCCCTGGGGGCGGTCTGCGACCCGGCGGACAACCAGTGCTGCCAGGACGAGGAGCAGATCGCCTGCGCGGAGGTGGCGGCGCCGGCGTGCGGCGGAGGGCCGCGGTGCTGCCGCCCAGGCACCGGCTCCTGCATCAACGACTGCGACTGCTGCGGATCGCTCTTGTGCAACGAGTCCGGAAGGTGCGACAACGACCCCGGCTTTGACTGAGCCCGCGCCGACCGGGCGCGCGGCGGCCCACACGGCCGGGTGTGAGACGCGCGCACCACCGGCGGGGACCTCGGCCACGCGCAGGGCGGACCTGCCAGACATGGGAAGTCGGAATGGATGATCCGGTGGAAGCGCGTCGCGGCGCTTCCGCGCGGCATCACGCGCCCTCGTTTGCCACGCCCGACTGCACACATGTGTCAAGCATGTCGGCTCTCCCGCAGAGTTGGTGAAGCCGACAAGCGGTGGAAGCCGACAAGCGGTGTTGGTGAAGAGCGGGCAGGATCGGGTCCGGGGCTCGGGAACGGCGGCGTTGGCCGCGGCGAGAGCATCGCGTGCTGCTTGGGATCGGTGGCAATCCGGGCACCGCCCTGCGTGTTGGGAATCGGGTAGTCTCCACTCGGCCCGGCCGAGCCTCTGAGCCGCCCGAAGGGCTGTAAGATCGAGGACCACATGGAGGTATGCCGATGGGCAAGGTGGCCTTTGGCATGACCATGTCGTTGGATGGCTTCGTCGCCGACCGGAAAGGCGACGTGAGCATCCTTTACCCGGACATGGCTGAGTGGGGGCATACGGAAACGGCCAAGGAGATCATCGAGTCGACCGGCACCGTGGTCATGGGCCGCCATTCGTACGACATGGCGGTGGGAGGGGACTGGTCCGACTACGAGTTCCGGGTGCCGATCTTCGTGCTGACCCACCACCCCCCGGAGAGGCCCGCTCGGGGCCGCGACTTCACCTTCGTCACCGACGGCGTGGAGAACGCGATACGCCAGGCGCGCGCGGCGGCCGGCGACAAGGACGTCACCGTGGTCGGCGGGGTGGACACCGGCCGGCAACTGCTGCGCGCGGGCCTCATCGACGAACTCCACATCGACATCATGCCCATCCTCCTCGGCGACGGGCTCAGGCTGTTCGAGCGCTGGCAGACCGAACCGATTCAGCTGGAACGCATCAAGGTCAGGGAGTCGGGCGTCAGGGCCGAGCTCAGGTTTCGCGTTGTGAAGTAAGCTGGCACCGTCGGAACATCGCACGGCCCTCCTCGCGCACGAATGAGCGCCGCCGAAGCGGCTACAGGTACCCCCCGAAAGACCCATCCCCATCCCTCGCCACGAAGTGGTGGCTGCCACGCCGGAGGAGGTGCCCCGTGGTCGCCGCCTGCCTGCCGATCCCGCCGTCGCTCCACGCCGAGGCGCTCCTGCTCGGTGAGGACGGGCTGACGATCCTGGCCTCCTCGGACGCGACCGCCGGCCGCTGCCCTGTCTGTGGCGAACCCGCGGATCGGGTCCACAGCCGCTACGCGCGCACGCTGGCCGACCTGCCCTGGGCACGGCTCGCCGTCCGCCTCCGGGTGCGGGTACGCAAGTTCTTCTGCGACAACGACGCCTGCGCCCGGCGCGTCTTCGCCGAACGACTGGACGGGATCGCCCAAGCGTGCGCGCGTCGCACCGACTGCCAGCGGGACGCGCTCACGGCGATCGCCTTCGCCCTCGGGGACGAAGCGGGGGCGCGGCTTGCCGACCGGCTGGGGTAGCGGGCCAGTCCCGACACCCTGCTGCGCCTGATCCGCGGCGCCCCCGAGGCCGTGTACCCGATGCCGACCGTCCTCGGCGTCGACGACTGGGCGATCCACAAGGGCTTGACGTACGGCACGATCCTCGTCGACTTGGAGCGGCATCGCCCCGTCGACCTCCTGCCAGATCGCTCCAGTGCGAGCCTCGCCGCTTGGCTGCGGGCGCACCCAGGCGTCGCGGTGATCGCCCGCGACCGCGCCGGGGCCTACGCCGAAGGCGCGCGGGACGGCGCGCCCGACGCGGTGCAGGTCGCCGACCGCTGGCACCTGGTCGACAACCTGGCTGACGCCTTGGAAGTGGTCCTCCGCGCCAAGGGGGCCTGCCTCAAGGCGGCCGCCGCGGCACTCATCGCCCAAGCCACGGCCAAGGAAGCCGAACACCCACGCTCCCCGCCCGACGAGGTGTACCAGGACAAGCGGCGGCATCCCCACCCGGAGCGCTGGCGGGAACGGCAGGCGGCCGCGGCCGAAGCGGGCGTGGCGCGCCGCCGGGCGAACTACGAACGGGCCCGCGCGCTCCACGCCAACGGCGCCTGCGTCGCCCAGATCGCGCGGACGGTCGGCATCTCCCGGATGACCGTCTACCGGTACCTGCGCGAGGGGCCGCCGCAGCGCAAGCGGCACAGCGTCCACGGCCGGCAGCGCGTGCTCGAACCGTGGGAGCCCTACCTGCTGCGGCGCTGGGAAGAAGGCTGCCGGATGGCCACCCGGCTCTGGCGGGAGATCCAAGCCCAGGGGTTCGCCCACTCCTTATCCAACGTCCAGCGCTTCGTGGCCCAGGTGCGCCGGGAGGGGCCACCCCCGGCCGGTCGGCCGCGCACGGCGCTGACCAAACCCGAGGGACCGCCGCCCCGGCACGTCGCCGCGCTCGTCCTGCGGCGGCCCGAGCGGCGGACCGAGGCGCAGCGCGCCTACTTGACCCAGCTGCGGACCGAGGACGCGGCCATTGCCACGGCGGTCGACCTGGCCGAGGCCTTCCTGGTGATGGTGCGCCGGTGGGAGGGCGCGCGGCTGCTGGCCTGGTTGGAGCGGGCCGAGGCGAGCGACGTCGACGAGCTGAAGCGATTCGCGGGCAGACTGCGGGAGGACCGGGACGCCGTGCAGGCCGGGCTGACGCTGCGCCACAGCAACGGGCAGACGGAAGGGCAGGTCACGCGACTGAAACTCGTCAAGCGCCTGGGCTACGGGCGCGCCAACCTCGATCTGCTCCGCAAGCGGGTGCTCCGGGCGGCCTGACCGGCCGGCTCCCCGAAGCACCGAGGTCGCCCCTATCCCCGAATCACCGGAACTGCGGGAGAGCCGACATCCTTGACACATGTTTGCACTCGCCCGTGGCAGACTTTGCCCCCTCCTGACCGCGTGGCTCGGGCGTCCGGAGCCGGGCGGACGGGCCGCTTCCGCCCAACACTGGAGCACCGCATGGACACCGACCAACGGCCGTCTCCTCACGGCCCCACCCTTGGGAGCGCCAGGGGTGTGAGCGCCGCCCAGGCCGAGGCTTTCCTTGTTGCCCGTTTTGGGCCCGATGTCAGCGACGTCGCGCCCATCGGCCGCGGCGAGTGGTCAAGAGGCTACGCCTTCCGGTGCGGCGGCGCCGACTACGTCGCCCGGTTCGGCGCCTACCTCGAGGACTTCGCCAAGGACCGCCTGGCGACGCGCTTCGCCTCGCCCGGCCTCCCGATTCCGGCCGTCACCGAGATTGGCCAGGCCCTCGGCGGCCACTACGCCATTTCGGAGCGGGCGTTTGGCGCCTACCTCGACGGGCTCGACGGCCAACAGCTGCGCGCCACCCTGCCGTCGCTGTTGGCCGCGCTCGATGCGGCGCGGCGCGCCGACCTGTCGGCGTCGACGGGGTACGGGGGGTGGGGCGCCGACGGGGCAGCCCCCTTCCCGAGTTGGCGGGTAGCCCTCCTCGCCGTCGCCAGCGACCGGCCGAACGACCGAACGCACGGCTGGCGGGAGCGCCTGGAGGCCTCCCCGGTGGGGCCGAAGCCGTTCGACGAGGCGTTTGGCCGCCTTCGCGTCCTCGTGGACTGCTGCCCCGAGGAGCGTCACCTCATTCACAGTGACCTCCTCCACTACAACGTCCTGGTCGCCGGCGACCGCATCTCGGCGGTGGTCGACTGGGGCTGCGCGAAGTACGGCGACTTCCTCTACGACCTTGCGTGGTTCGCGTTCTGGTCGCCCTGGTACCCGGAGTGGCGGGGCATCGATTTCGTCCATGAAGCGGCGTGTCACTCCGCAGCGATTGGCCTGGACGTGCCGCATTTCGAGGAGCGATTGCGCTGCTGCCAGGTCCACATCGGCCTGGACGGGCAGCAATACAACGCCTTCACGGGGAATTGGGGAGAGCTGGAGGCGACGGCCAGTCGAACCCTAGCGGTGGCGCGGGGCGGCCACTGACCGTTGCCGCAGGTTTGCCGCAGGTTTACCGCAGGTTTTGGCCGCCCGTCCCTCAGCGGTGTCCGACCGATGGCATGGGGTGTTCCCGATTGCATGGGGTGTTCCGGAGCGCATGGGGTATCCGCGACGGCCCCGCGGGCGCGCCGTGCCGGGCACCCCGTCTGGTACCGTTCCGCCGCGATGACGAGCCACGTGGGCAACCAACGGCGGCGCGGGGAACCGGTGCTGGTCGGGTGTGATCTGCGGCGCCTGTCGCCGCGGCAGTACGCCTGCCTACGCCTCGCCGCCGCGGGCCTGTCCAACGCCGAGATCGGCGCGCGGCTGGGCATCGCCGGCGACACGGTCCGCAACCATCGTGACATCGCCCACCGCCGGATCGGCCTCGGCGTGCTCGGGGCGGGGCGCCGGCGCAAGACGCGGGTCGCCTCGCCAGCTTCCTGGTCGGGATGACGGAGACCGGCGCGACACCGGCGCAGATCGCGGCCGCGCTCCGGGAGCTGGATGTCACGATGGCGGAGGACCGCCGCCGATGACGGCGCGCCGGCCGCCTCATCTCCCGCCGCCGTCGATCCCCCACGTCCTCGCCGCCCACGTCGGCTGTCTCGGCGCGCCGGTCCGGTCGGCGGCCGAGCCGTCTCCGGCGTCGGTCTGCGCCGGGCTCGGGCCGCGTCCGGTCGCATCCGCGCCCGTCGACGCCGGGCGTTCGTCCGCGTCACGGCTGAACCTGAGTTCCCACAGCAATCGGCCCAGGACGTCGCGGCTGTAGCGGCCGTGCACGAACGTCGGGGAGCCGATGCCGAACCCCGACGCGCGCCGCCGTGCATGCGGCAACGCGACCGGCCCTGCACGGTCCAGTTGGCGCAGGGTTCGCCACGGCGGGTCTTGGCCCCCGCAGACGCGCTCCCGGCGGCGGTGTCCGCAGACCCGCGCCGCGGGGCGTCATGGGGTCTCCATCGGTGCATGGGGTGTCCATTCTGGCTCCCCCGCCGAGGGTGTCGGCGTCGGGTCCCGGCCCGCCCAGGGATGCGGGCGCCGGCTCGAGGTGGTGACAGCTGGAAAATGCTAAGAAATGCTAAGGTCGCGACCGCCATCGCCGCCACGGCGAGTGGGCTGGAGCGACGCGGCGCAGGAGCCATGCGCGCGACGAGGGGGCAGACGATGGGCGGCGTCCGCGGCACGACGGCTGAGGAGGTGAAGGCGGCGATGGTGCGCGGGCGCCTCGTGGGCTACGACCAAACGCTCGCCGCGGCCCGGTCGCGTCTGGCCGACCTGGAGACCCAGCGCGCCGCCGTCGAGCGGGTGGCCGGGCGGCCTGGCGAGGAGCCGGATCCCGACCTCGGGGTCGTGCTCGACGCCGCGCGCGCCGCGCTGGCCGACGCGATCACCGAGGCAACGGCGGTCGTCCGCGGGGCCGAGGACCGCGCGCGGGGGTGCGGCGCGAGCTGCGCCTCCGCCGGCGCCGGCGCTCTTCTCCGCCCCGGACCGGGCGCGGCGCGCGGCCACGGCCCAGGGGGAAGCGCTGGTGGCCGCCTGGATCCGGGCCCACGAGCTGACCGCCGGGCGCGGGCCGCCGGGGTCGTCGCTCCTCGCCGCCGGCGCGGACGCGGACCCGGTCCAGCTCGCCGCCGCCGAGGCCGAGCTGCGGGCCGTCGACGCGGCGCTCCCCGCGGCGCGGGAGGCGTTCCGTCTGGCCGAGGAAGCGGCCGCGGCGGCGCGGGCGCGGGCCGAGGAACTCGGGGCCGGGGAGGCGACCCTGCGGCGGGTCGTGGTCTACGACGACGACTTCGCGCCGGCCCTCGCCGAGCTGGTGGTCCTCGTCGTGGCCACGGCGCCGGGCCCCATGGGAGCGCCGTGGTGAGGGGGCGAGGAGGGCGATCATGGCCGAGTCGGGGGGATCGCGGCGGCCATTGACCCGGCACGAACGCCGGGAGAAGTTGACGATGGCGCGGTGGCTCCGGCGCCACGACCCCGGCCCGACGCGGAGTCCCGTTGGCCTCGGCGGTGGCGGTTGGGCGCCGGCGCCGCCGTCGGAGTGGCCCCGGTTGTCGCCTTGAGGGCGCAGCTCACCGCGACGCGGAGCGTGCTCGGCCCGCGCGATTAAGTAGGTCGATTAGGTCGTTCTACCAATAGGGTGCCGGGCCGCCGGGCTGTAGGGTAGTCCCTGTGGCAAGCGCCACGTTCGCTCTCCGGTAGAGAAGAAGTAGGGCATCATGCGATCGCACGCACACGCACACGGGGCTTCACACCCCATCATCCGGATCGGGCTCGGGACCGGCTTGGCCATCGTGGCCCTCTTGGCCCTGCTCGCGTTGGGGTTCAGCCATCCAGTCGGCGCGCAGACCGGCGGAGCGGTCGTCAGCGACACCGACGGGGATGGCCTGCTGGACGAGGACGAGGCGCGGGAAGGGACCGACCCCGCCAACCCCGACACCGACGGGGACGAGCTCACCGACGGCGAGGAGGTGCAGCGTCGGGTGACCCCCCGAGCCTGCTGCAACCCGCTCGACGCGGACAGCGACGACGATGGGCTCGCCGATGGGTACGAGGTCCACACCTCCGGCACCGGAGCGACCAACCCGGACAGCGACGGCGACGGGGCGAACGACGGCGCCGAGGTGGCCGCCGGCACCGACCCCCTCGACCCGACGTCCACGCCGAATCCTGTCGCAGGGGATGCCATCGAGCTCACGGTCCAGGCGTTCCTCTGTCCGAGCGACGTCACCGGCGATGTCTACACCGAGTGCGCCGAGCCGGCGGACGGGGTCCCGGTCGCCCTTGCGCGCGACGGGGCGTTCCTCGCCGAGGACGAGATCGGCGCCGACGGTCGCGTCGTCTTCGGTGACCTCGCCGCCGGCAACTTCACCATCGAGCTCGGCGTGCCGGGCGACTTCGCCGACTTCCGGACCGCGTGCGGGGCGCCCGGCGCCAACGAGGGCCTCGCCATCGAGGGCGCCGGGACCAACCGGATCGGGATCGCCCTAGGCGAGGGCGCACGTCCCACCTGCACCTTCTTCGTCATCCGCGAGGACGCCGGGGGGGTCACGCCGACGCCTGTGACGCCGGGGACGACGCCGAGGACGCCGGGGACGACGAGCCCGGCGGGGCCGGTCACCGCCCTGCCGAACACCGGCGCCGGCGTGGCGGACGCCACCGCGCCGTCCGGGACCGCGCTGCTGGTGCTCCTGAGCCTCGGCGCCCTGCTGAGCGGCGGCGTGGCGGGGCGCCGGCTGCACCGCCGCTAGCCCGAACCGATCCCCACCGGGCGGGAGGCTCCTCCCGCCCGGTGGGTCGGTCCTCACCCGACGCCACCGCGGGGCGGGGAACCGGTCGTGGGCCTCGGACCGCCCGGCGGCCGCCAGGGGCTCGCCGCGGTCCGTCCGGCGCAGCCGCAGGAGGGTGACGGGCCCTTTCGGGCGTGCCGGCCGACGCAAGCTGTCGGGGATGCCAGCACCGGTCCCGACCCCACGCGCGAACGAACGCGCGACGCGCCCGCGACCGCTCGTTCAGATCGCCTGCCCCTGCCAGCGGCGGCCGGCGTACACGGCCAGGGTGGCGAGCGTCACCAGCAACGCGACGAGCAGGCCGAAGGCTGCCCAGCCGACGACGCGGGATCGGTAGGGCTCGATGATGTCCCGCGGGGGCTCCGCCGCGAACGGCCCGAGGTGGGTCGCGCCCACAAGCACGAGCCCCGCCCCGGCGAGGACGGCCCAGTACCCGGATCCTCCCTTGCCCCACGCCCGCAGGAGGACGCCGAGCGCGATGAGCGGGTAGACGATGAAGCTGAAGGTGAACGGCGTCACCTGCGCGGTGAGCGGCCACCCGAGGTGATTCCCGCGGGCGAGGTGATCGAGGTGATGGCCGATGCTGAGGAGGGTGGCGCCGCCGGCCAGCGCAAGGAGTCGCCGGTCTCCGGCGGGAACGGGGGCGGGGATGGTGGAGCGAATGCGCATGCCGGTCAGGATACCGCAACCGGGAGCAACGCCACCCATCCGCCACCGCCGAACCGCCAGCGACCCGACAGCGGACGCGCTGAGCGGCCTCAAAACGCTCCACGCGGAGCGTTTTGCCCCGGGTCGGGGTCGGGGTGGAAGCGCCACAGCGGCGCGCTAGCGCGGTGACCGGTGCCGCCTGGTCGGTGTCGGAGCGTTGCTACGGCGACACCCGAGCGTCGCCGGCCCCCTCGCCCGCAACGTAGGTTCGCATCCAATCCCAGCGGGCGTCGACCACGGCCCGCAGGGCATCCATCCACTCGTCCTCCTGCAGGAGCCCGTTGCTGAGCTCCATGAGGACCCACAGTGTTGCGGTGAAGCCATGGTCGAGCGCCCGCACGCACAGCTGACGGTCGTAGTTCGACCCGACGCGGATCTTGTCAGCGCAGGCACCCTTCGTCTGGCCAAGGGCAAGGCCGGACGGGTGGGCTGCCTTCGCCATCGCGGTGATTTCTCGATCCACCGCGGCGACCAACGTCTGATTAGGGGCCCGCTGGCGAAGCACCCTAATCATCGTCCCGTACGAAGGTTCGTGAACGGGGTCCTTTCCCTCGGGCGGATTGTACCAGCGCGCCGCCTGGGCCGAATGCCGACGTACACCATTTGCACCCACGTCCCGGCCAGGTGCCGCACCATCGCGAACGCTTGCGTATACCGACCGACGAGCGCGGCGTCGAGGAGCATCTTTGAGGTCCCGACCGCCACCGATGGGAGCATGAGGCGAAGTGCCCACGCAGGGAGCTCGGCCTCTGGCCCCCGAACGTCCGCGTTCCGGAGATGGCGCGGGTGAATAGCGTCAGCAGACGGTAGTACGCCTCGATGAGGCCCGGATGGCGCTCCAACGCGGTTCGGCGGCCTCATCCTCGGATCGATCGAGCGCCTGGTAGCCCGCTACGACATCGTCCGGCCCGTCGAGCATCGGTCGCATGGCCGCGGCCTCCTCGTACTCGAGTCGCCGCCCAGCAGCGGACGGGGCGGCGCGGGCACGACGATACCCCATGTCGCCGAGCGGCACCGGCGAGCAGGACGGCGCTCCGCTCGGCCGGGGCCGCCTTCACGTGCTCCTGCCACCGGAACGCGACCGACCCGTCAGCGAGGCTCACCGCGACGCGTGGGCGGTTTGTGGGCGTCCTGCAAAGGATTGGTCGGGGCTTTGTTGAACCAGCAGAGGCGCCGGCACGCGGCCGGCACGCTCACCGCAGCGCGGCGACGATGGCGTCCCAGTCGTCGGCCGGCCGCCAGACCGCCACCTCAACGCCGCACGCGGCCAGGTCGGCGAGCCAGGCGCGCTGCTCGGGGTGAGACGTCCCCGCGCGCCCTCAGCTCGCAGGCCAGCAGCCGCGGCGGCCGCACGAGGACGAGGTCCGGGAAGCCGGGGTGGAGCGGCGCGCATCGTACGTGTGGTAGACGCGCCAGCCCAGGCGTTCGGCCGCCTCGATCACCGTCGCCTGCCAGTCCTGCTCCAGCGTCGGCAGCGCGCTCACGGCGGCCGCGCCGGCGGTGGATCCACCCCATCCCCCCATTCGCCGCCCACGAGTGGGAGCGGCACCGGCCGCCCGGCCAGGGAACGGTTATGGTGAGTGGACGACCTTGGCACCCTTTAACACGTCGTCCGTGGGATCGGTGTCCTCGCGGGGGTGGTTGACCGCGAACCGGGCGCCGTTGACCGAGTGAGCATCTTGCTCGTTACCATAACGTGGTCCGGTCCGCGCGCGAGCTCGCGGTTGCAGGCGGCGCAGTGGTACGTCGTCCGCTTGACGACGTCGGCAGATGGGTGGTCGGGGCAGCGCGGCCGGGTCCCGCCGTGGCCGTTCTTCGCTTTGCCCGTCGCAGGTGCGGCGACGGCGACCAGATCGAGGAGGGCCAGCGGGTCGAGCTTGGGGACGTAGACCGATTGCGACCGCGGCTCTCGTCGCTGGCCGGATCCCGGGTGCCCGGGGTGTGCCGGACGCGCCGCTCGAAGACATCGACCACCTCTCCGTCCTGGCGTCGGCGAGGCGGGGCAGCCGCTCCGTCATGTGCGTGGCGATGGTGTGCTCGCTGAGGCCGGTCTGCGGCGAGCCGGGCGTGGCTGATGGGGAACTCCCTCGCGCCCGGGGTAGGCCTGCCGCTGGTTCATCAGCTCGAAGGCGTAGGCGACCGCGGTGGCCTTCTCGCTCCCAAGCGGCTGCTCCGGAACGCGGCCATCGTCTTGGTGTGCAAGAGGTTGAGCTCGGCCGCCTTCCGCTCCGCCGCCTCCGCCCGCCGCTGCTCGGCCGCGAGGCGCGCCTCAAGCGCGGCCAGCGCCTCCTCGCACCCAACCGGACCGATCGGCTCCGAGCATGGGCAGCACGCCGGCCGTGAGGGCGTCATCGAGGCCGTTGTGCGGATCCGACCAGGCGGCCCGCCAGACGCGCAGGCCGGCCGCCTGCAGCTCCTCGTCGAGCCGCGCCGCGCCGTCGCGACGGCCGGCTTGGTGGCCGCGTCCCGGTCATAGGCGATCACGGCCTCCGTCGCCCCGAGCGCGCGCAGCAAGGGCAGGACGCCGGTGATGGCGTTCACCCCCGGCACCCCGATCACCGGGATCCCGAGCCGCTCGGCGACGATGTTGCACTTGATCTCGCCCTCGGTGATCAGGACGCGCGCCGGTTGGCCCGTCGTCGGCGGGCCGGGCCAGGTGAGCAGGCGAGGACCGCTGCCGATCTCGCCGCGGCGGCCGTCCGAGGAGAGCCAGCGGTATTTCCTTGGCCTGCTCGGCTGGGTCGTCAACGCGGACCCGCAGCCCGGCGACGCGGCCGGCGATGTCCCGCACCGGCACGAGCAGCCCGGCCAGCCGGCGATCGCCGGCTGGCCGTCGGGGCCGCGGTACAGCCCGGGGATGGCGCCGAGCGCGTCCGCGCCGACGTCGGCGAGCACCGCGGCGGCAATCGCTGCCCGCCGATCGTCGCCGTCAGACGCCGGCGCGGCAGCGAGGCGTAGCCGTGCCGCGCGATCTCCTCGTCACTCAGCCGGCGCTCGTGCAGCTGCGCGCGTGGGCCGGCGAGAGCGGACACGCGGCAAGAAGCGCCCGAAAGGCGCGATCGAGGAGGACAGGGTCGGCTGTGGGGGTCGGGCGCGGCACGGGGGCTGGCAATGCTGGGAACACGCGGTCGCGCCAATCGCCGGCGCGACCATCCGGCCAGTGCAGCCATCCGCCGCCGCGGCAGACGATCGGGCTCGCCTCCCGCATGCACTGGACACCACCGTCGTCAAAGACGCGGCACCAGTCGGGCTTGCCGCACACAGGGCAGGGATCCTGCCGGGAGACGCGGCGAAAGCGGACGGTCCCGGACGTCGCCGTCATGGGCTAAGACCGTCCCCGTTGCGCGCGCGCGTCTCCGCCAGGACATCGTCCTGGAGCTCCCGGGCCCGCACCTTGAGCGCTCGGTGCAGGGCCGGACAGCGCCAGGTGTCGGCCGGGTTGGCGACGAGACCATCGGTGGCGAACCCGAACCGGACGCCCAGCACGTCGCCGAAGCGGCGCAGCTCCCGGGCGGGGAGGTCGCGCAACGCCTCCGCAAAGGTCCGGTCGACGATCGCCGCGCGCGCCGCCGCACGGGTTGGGGCTGGGGACGGGCGGTCCTCCGGCGGCAACGCTGCGCCTCGGCGTCCCCCGGTCGGACACCGGCCGCCGGCGTCCGCCTGGCTGGGCGCTGCGTGGGATTGCGGGTGGGTTGTACGATGGGGTTGGCACGAGGGAGGGCCTCCTCGTGCGCCGCCCCCGGGGGAGCAGCCACCGCCCGGGGGCGGCGCCGTTAAGCGACGGCCTCCTGGGCGGCGGGTGTGGTCGCGGAAGGGGCGGTGGCGGGTTGCCGCCGGCGGGCCTGGGCGCTGAGGCGCGCGAGCCGCGCAAAGTGCGCCTTGCGGGCACTTGCCGCCCGCCGCTTGCGCTCGGCCTCGGGGAGCGTCCCCTCGGGATCCACCTCACGCTCGAACTTTGCGAGGAACGCCCGGCGACCGGGGGGCGGTGAGCTCCCGGGAATCGTAGAGGCTGTGGAGCTGGTGGGCGCCGATCCGGCCACGACGGGCCATCTCGGCGGGGTCGATCTCGTAGCTGACGGTGATCGTGGACTTGGCGGGGGCAGACACAAGACGGGCGCACCTCACTCTCGACCGCCCGCTGAGCCCGAAGGCACCGCGAGCGACTTGGACCGCCCGCACTGTCCGTTAGGACTGCAAGCGGCGAGAGATCGGCGCGCCCATCGCCATGTATTCGACTGGCAGCTCGCCCCTTTCGGGCGAGGGTCCGGTCATTATAGCAGGTGCGACGGCGCTTCCGTGCCCGCGGTCTCGACGACGAAACCGGGCGGCGTCGGCACGTCGTTGAGGCTGCCGCAGACGGGGCACCAGATCAGGCACGGCGGCACCGGCGCCTGGCCGCTCGGCGAGATGGGGCCGCCCCACCTCGACAACGCGGGCGCCGTCCGGTCCGTCGATCGGCCGCCCGTCTCGAACGCTCGGCGACCCACGCGGAGGCCGGATCTCGAACGTTTGCCGCCGAGCGAGATGCGGTATCCGGTGTCGTCGTAGCCGTAGTAGAGGGGCCGCGGCCTTCGGCCGGGCGCCGTCCCAGGTTCCCGGTGCGGCCGCTCGGGCGCCATCGCCCAAATGTCGCCCTCGAAGCCGAGCGCCGCCGCCTCCTCGGCGGCAGCTTCCGCGAGCGCCACCCCGCGGCGATGCAACTCCGCAAAGGCAGCGCGCCGCTCGCCGAGAAGCAGCCGCAGGCGGCCGAACGTCTCGCACCGTCGCGCCTGGACGTCCGGCGGCAGGTCAGTTCGAGCGGCCATCTCCGCGAAGAAGGCGGTCGAGCTCGTCAAGCGCACCGTAATGCGCCTGACACTGCGCGTCGAACTGGTTCGGGTCTACGGCGCGATTAGCGCACACCAGTCGGCCGAGCGACGCGGCAGCCGGGCTTGCCGCAGAGGGCACGCAAGGGGTGGGCGGGGTCCGCGTCTTTGATCGGCTTCCAGCGCGCGACATAATGAGCGGTTGGCGGCGCGGCGCGGCGTCCAGCTTCCTCGTGCTGCGCGTCATGCGCGGTCCCCCGGGCTCAGCCGCTTGTGGGCCTCCGCGCCCGCTCGTCGGCCGCGCGCTCGCGTAGCGCCCCACCATGCTCCGCGAGCGCCAGCCGGCCAGCCGCATCAGGTCGCCCTCGGCGCCGCCGGCGGCGAGCCACTGGTGGCCGAAGGTGTGGCGGAAGAGGTGCGGGTGGAACGGGCCCATCCCGGCTTGAATCGACCGCCGGCGCACCACCTGGTAGACGCCGTTGGGGGTCATCGGCCCGGCGTGCCCCAGCCAGAGCTCGGGGCGATCGGCGTCGCGGTGGCGGGCGCGGACCCGGAGGTAGCGATCGAGCGCCTGCGCCGTCTTGCGGCCGATCGGGCAGGCCCGCGGCCGCCGGCCCTTCCCGAGCACCGCGGCGACGCCGAGCTCGAAGTCGACGTCGGCGACCTTCAGGCCCGCCAGCTCCGCCCGCCGCATGCCCGTGTCGAGCAGGAGGCGGATGATCGCCGCGTCGCGCCGGTCCTCGTGCCCGTTGCCGCTGCAGGCCTTGAGCAGCTTGGCGACCTGGGCGTCGGAGAGAACGGGGCGGCGCCTCCGGCACGATCGGCGGCCGCATCTTCGCCATCGGCGAGACCCGGATCTCGCCCTCGTCGGCGAGCCACTTGAAGAACTGCTGCAGCGCTCGGAACTGGTTGCTGGCCGTCGCCGGCTTGTGGCGGCTGAGGAGGTCGGCGACAAAGCTCTCGACGTGCTCGCGGGTGATGGCGGGGTTCCGTCGGCATGCCCTGGCAGGCGAGGAACGCGCCGAGGAGACGCACCGCCTCCAGGTAGGTGTCGATCGTGCGCGGCGCCTTGTTCTCGGCGAGCAGGTGACGCCGGAACGACGCGGCGAGCAGCGGGTAGCCGGCCACCGGGGCCGGCGCCTGCGTCCTAACGGTCATGCCGGCCCCCACCATCCGCAACCCTCGGCCCGTTCAGTTATCGTGCCGCGCAGCGCCAGCAGCCCCATTAACGACCGAGGCCCCCGGTTTTGACCCGGAAGGCCGCGTACGTTCGCCGTTAGGAGCGGGGGACGGGACTCGAACCCGCGACAGCCTGCTTGGAAGGCAGGAACTCTACCAACTGAGTTACTCCCGCGAGGAGATCCGAGGGGGAGGGCGGCCACCGTCCGCACCGGGGTCGGGGTGAGAGGACTCGAACCTCCGACCTCAGCGTCCCAAACGCCGCGCGCTACCGACTGCGCCACACCCCGACGGCTCGCCCGCCACCTCCGAGTATAGCCAGCCGCCGGAAGAAGCGTCAACGAGCGAGGCCCTGAAGCGGTCGCCGCCAGGGACCGCGCGCATCAGGCGGGTCGTCCGGCCCGCCGAAAGACCCGGACATCACCGCTCGCGAAGGCTTGCTCCCAACCGTGACCGGGGAACGACGGCGACTTGGTCGATGGATACGGGCCGGCGATGGCGCACGCCGGTCCAGCGCCCTCCCGCTCGTAGCGACCGACGAACACATAGGTGATGCCGTACAGCTCACGCAGCTCGCCCGATGGCTCGTCGTACAGCGATCGGGCATCGTTCTGCCGCGGAGCGATCTGCGCCCGGAGAGCGGGCTGGCCACTGCGCCACTGCCCCTCGTGGCCGTCCCAACCGATCGGCGTGGGGACGCCCGTGAAGGCCGAGACGCGGCTGGTCGGAACCTGACTGTTGGGGTCGTACGAGCACCCGGGAGCCTCCAGCACGACGTCGTCGGCACCGGCATGGTCACGCAGCCAGCGGATGGCGGCGAGCTCGTCGACCGAGGTGTCACCGACGTAGGCGACGCCGTCGAGGCCGTCCCACCCCGTGAACTCCCCGGTCCAGCGGAAGGACGCGACGACCGGATAGACCGCGCCGGCGAGGATGGCTGCCGCGCCCACGGTCAACACGGCGGGTCGCGCGAACCGGCGGGGTGACGCCTCCCGCCACAACACGACGCAGGCGAGTGCCGACGCGACGGCGAACAACGTCCAGGCCTGGTAGTAGACCTTGAAGAGCGTGTTGAACCGAGAGTTGAAGACGTCGACGACGTAGAAGAACTCGGTGACAAGGACCAGCGCGAGTCCGCCGGCGAAGAGACCAGTCGCGAGGGAGCGCGGACCCGGCGTGTCATTGCGCCGGAGGAGCACCAGGGCCACCGCCAGCGGCCCGCCGCACAGGATGACGAGGGGCGCCGGAAGCAGAATCGCCACCACTGCCGCAGCCGCCGCGATGACCACGGCGGAACGAGAAACGCCGAGCGCGGGCGTGGAGCGGACCGACGGTGCGATTCGTGACCCGAGCAGCCACAGGCCGAAAACGTACGGCACACCGAAGACGGTGAGAAACTCGCCCATGGAGGTGTGATCCCATGTCACCGCGCCGACCGCCGTCAACAGCCGGGAGACGATTGGTACATCACGAAGCAGTTCGGGCAGCGAGGTCGTCTCGCCACCCGTGAGCGGGGCAAACGTCAGCGTGAACGGCAGCCAGGCGAGAACGGATGCCCCGACGAGGACGCTGAGAGCCAGCCATCGATCGCGCGATCCGGTCGTTCGAAAACCGTGCCAAAGTCCCGCACCGGCGACCAGCAGATACGTCGGATAGTCCCAGCTGTTCATGGCGTAGAGCGAGCCAACAACGGCGCCCGCGACGGCTACGGCCACCAGATCGTCCCCGCGTCGCTCGCCGCTCGGTCGCGCGCCGCGGAGATAGAGGTTCAGGGCGAGACCAAGGGCAACGATCGTGAACGGCAACGCCATCACGTGCGGGTGAAGATCACCCAGAAGAAAGCTGAAGAACGGGAACTCGTTGATCGTCTCCTTGGCTGGTTCCCCGGGGGTCAGGACATCGAAGACGACTCGGCTGGATGCCCAGCCAATGCCGTTCCGTTCCCGGTTCTCCCACCAGCCGGCACGAATCGTCGCCCATGGGTCATCGAGAAACTGCCGGGCGGCGAAAAGGTTGCCCAGGAGGGCAAGAAGCACAGCCGCGAGCGTACCTGAGACGAACGCACGGCGGCGCGAGAGCCACGGGCGAGCGGCGTTGAATCCGACGCCGGCGGCGGCCGTCAGGGTCATGCTAAACGTCGTGGCGAGTGCCAGGTTGAAGCCGACGGAGGCCGGCAACGACGCGAGGCGCGTCAGCGCGCCGTGGAGGACGTAGCCGAGGTAGTAGTAGTTGATCGGCTCCCCGGCGAACCAGGGGTCGTTCGGAGGCATGGCCACCGCGCGGGCGCTGGACGCCAGGAACGCCGAGTCCATCGGCTTCTCGGTGTTGAGGATCTCCGGGGTGTAACCACGCAGCCAGACGTACGCCACAAACGCCAAAAGCGAGAGCGCCTCGGCGAGGAGCAACGATCGAAGCCACGACCGAGAGACCAGCCGGTACCGAAGTGCCCACGCCCATCCCGCTGTGGCGCCCGTCGCCAGCGTCACCCAGAGCCCAACGGTGGAGTAGGGGAGGAGGTCAAGGCTCGAAAGTAGCCAGAGTGGGTAAACCAGGCCGAGAAGCGCGAGGGGACGGGTGAGCGTCGCTCCCCGGTCCGGCAGTCGGTGGCAGAGGAGGCGCACCAGCGGCGCCCAACCCCATGTGAGGAGGAGGAGGATTCCGTACCAGCGGGCGATCTCGTCGAGCCAGCTCATTGCGGGATCGATGGCTCCCGTGCGCTCATGTGCCAGCGGGCGGCAGGACTCGGTAGATCGTGGTGCCGTCGTGAACAAACGCCACCGCGAGGGTCGAGCCGACCATCGCCTCGAGGGCTGCGATGCCCGCGGCCGAGCCCGCCGGTTCGCAGGCGCCGCCCATCGGATAGACGCGCTCAAGCTCGCCGACGACGACGTACGCGACGTTGTATCGCCGCAGCACCTCCAGCTTCACCCGCGGGTCCGTGGACAGGTAGAGATCGCGGACATCCTCCTCGCGCGCCGCGAGATCGTCGAGGTATCGCTGCTGCTGCTCGTGCCGCTGCCACCCCAAGATGGTTGGCAGTCCGGTGGCGATCGAGATCCGCGAACCGTTGCAGCGGTACGGGCCGATGCTCGCCTCCGCTACGACCGGGGACCCGTGGACGTTTGCATTCAACCACTCAATGGCGGCGCGATCCCCCCGGTACGAGAGCGATCCGCCCGTGGTGGTTCGCACGGTGCCGTAGTCCATCCAGTCGAGCGCGTTTAGCGTGCCTGAGCCAAGGTCGTCGATGAATCGCTGATGGAGGCGGGGGCTGGTGGCCAGGAGCGGATAGAGGAGCGACGCGGCGACGACGACCGCGGCGATGCCCAGACCCGTCCGCGACCACCGCTCCCGCGCCGGCACGTCGACGGCGGCTTCCTCGGGAGCCGACCGCTCTACCTCGAAGACGGCTGGTCGACCCTGGACGACACCAAGCGTCGTCGCCGAACCACCGCGCAGCAGGTCGCGGATCGGCGGCAGATTGGCCTCGACCCACATCTTTGCGACGAGCACGGCGGCGGCGAGCGCCAACAGCACCCAGACTTGATTGTAGAACTTGAAAACGGTGTTCATGCGGTATGCGGGGCCGCCGGCCAGATCGTCGACCAGGAAAACGAGCTCGGTGCCGGCCGCGACGAGGCACCCGGCGGCCACCATCAGCCCTGTGTACCGGTCGGCAATGGCGCGACCCGCGTACCCATAGCGTGAGCGACGAGGTGGCGACCGCCAGCAGAAGCGCGAGGACCAAACGATCGGTGGCAACGGCCACGCCGATAGCCACCGCCCCGGCCACTAGCGCCGCGCAATACCGCAGTGCGACAGGCATGACTGCAGTGCGCGCCGCGTCCCACGCGGCGAGGATAAGAACCGCGGTGATGGTCAGCACGGCGGCCGCCGTCATCGCGGCCGCGAGGCGCTCGTCGATGGTGGTGACGACGCGTCGCCCCGCGAGGAGCGCCAGGGCGAGGACTAGCGGCACGAGCGGTTGCTGTAGCGAGCCCATGCCTGAGTACCGACGGGGCAGCAACAGCGCGGCCACGCCCACACCCGTGACGCTGAGAAGTCCACCCAGGTGGCTGGCAAATTCCCCGAGGTCGGACGGCTGCCGCACGCGATCGAGTAAACCGAAGAGGGCGACATAATGGTGGAAGAAGGGGAGGAAGAGGAGATAGGACGTCGCGCCGAGAACCGCCACTCCGACCACCGAGGCGCCGACACGGGCCGACCACCGGCGAAGCGAGGACGTCGCCATGAAGACCGACCCGGCGGCGAGCGCCGCATAGACCGGGACGTCCCAGGCGTTCGTCGCGCTCAACGTGCCGAGGACGAGCGCCAGGAGCACGAGGCGCGCCACCACGACGCTTCGAAAAGCCGCCGCGCTTCCCCGGGTGAGCGCAAGGGAGAGACGGCGACCGTCGCGGGCGACAGCGTAACCAAGCGCGATGGCGAGCACGGTAATTGGCAGAGCGACGACGTGGGCGTGGAGATCGGCGTAAAGGCCGGTGAAGAACGGGAACTCGGTGATGGTGTTGTTGGGGTCGATCACCCGGGTCGGGCTCCAGACCCAGTCGAACGAATCGAACCCCGGCCGGACCTGCTGTAGGAGCAGTCGCAAGCTCGCCAGGTTGCCGATCCCGACGAGGAAGAGCGCGCCGAGCGCGCCGGCCGGGAGGGCGACCGACCGGCGCTGGGTGATGTCGCGGCCGAGGGTCGCCGCGACGGCATAGCCCGCACTGGCGAGGAGCGCCATGACCGTCGGCTGCGCCAGGTTAAAGGCGATCTCCGACGGGATCCCGGTCAGCTTGATGCAGAAGGCGACGAGGTAGAGGCCGTAGTAGTAATAGTTGAGGTAGCCGTCGGCGTACCACGGGTCGTAGGGCGGGAAGTGAGCACTGCGCAGCGTGGCATTGAGGTGGGCAAACTCCATCGGCTTTTCGCCGCCCCAGATCGGGTGCCAACTGTCCGGGTTGAGGTAGCGGAAGACGAAGAAGAGCGCGAAGATGATCCAGAAGACGGCCTCGGCACCGAGCGCGGCGCGGCGCTGGATCCGATGAAACCGCCACGGGCCGCGACGACCACGCCAGTGGACGCGAGCCGCCCAACCGAGCACGGCGATGGTGAGGAGCGCGCCCGCTGCCCAGACGGCACGGAACTGGATCAGGCGCACGCTCGCGCCGATCCAGACGAGGTAGCCGGCGACCAGCAGCGCGATGAGGCGGGCGACGCCCCACCCCGCGTCCGCCGACCGACCGAGGACCAGGGAGGCGAGCGGCCAGCCGGCGACCTGGAGCCCAACGAGCAGGACCAGCCAAACCAGGAACGCCGCGAGCGAGTTGCCGGTCAGGCGCTCGCTCCAGCGAGCGTCGGCGACCTCGGGCAACTCCCCGACCGGCTCGTCGAGGAGCAGCGACGGACGCGACGGATGGCGGGTCGGAGACCAGGGTTGCGCGACCGCGTGCGCCATCAACTGGTCGTAGACCGGCCGCGAGACCAGTGCGTCCTTCTGGTAGATCAGCACCCGAGGGTGGTCGTAGTTGATCAACGACTCGTCGGCGTCGACGTCCTGGAAGCGGAGCGGTCCGACGCCAGGGTCGTGCCGGAACTCTTTGGCAAGACGGAAGCCGAGGCCGCCGCTTTCTAGAAGCTCGTAGTAGCGGGTCTGGACGGCATAACGCCACGGCGACCGGGGGATGGAGCTACGGAGGCGGTTGGATGAGAGGACGACGTAGTCAGCCTCCTGGAGGACGCCGTAGATGTAGTCGGCTTCCTCGTCGGGCGGGCGGTCGGTGTAGAGGTCGAATTGCACGATCTCGTACTGGCGGTCGACACCGTTGAGCCCGGGTCCGAGCGCAGCCGGCAGGGTGTCGTCCCAATACTCCGAGGTCAGGGCACTGCCGTTGGGGACGTTGGCGTAGATCCAGCGCGACGCCTCGAGGCGCGTGTGTTCCTGCGCGTACACGGAGGCGAACGACGCGGTGGAGAAGGCAGCTCCGGCGAGGAGAAGGGCGGCGACGGCCATACCTAGGCGCGGTCCGGGGTAACGCTGGAGCAGGCGCCAGAGCGCGTCGAGGGCGAGGCCGGCGGAGAGGGCGAGAACAGGGAGAAGGGGGGCGAGGTAGCGAAGGAACTTCGTCTCCGGAAGGGCGACGACGAGGCCATAGCCCAAAAACCAGGCGAGAACGACGGTCTCGCCGGCGCCCCAGCGCCGCCAGACGCGACCAGCCAGCACGAGGAGCCCGGCAAGGGCAAGAATCCCCGACACGGGACCGAGCCCCCACTTGACGAGTTGCTCGATCTGGTAGGCGATCGGCGTCGTACCGATGTAGACACGGGTGTACGGATAGTCGAGGGTGCCGCGCACGACGCCCGCTTGCTCGCGCAGGTTGTCGAGGTAAACGTCGGGCTTGGCCAACGCATAAGGCTCGAACATGCCAAACGCGAGCACGGCGGCCAGGCCACTGATTGCCAATCGCTGAGGGGCAGCGGCGAAGGCTACGACGGTGGTCTCGCCAGCGCGCCAACGCCGCCAAACGTCGTAGGCGACAGTCACCGCAAGGAGGCCGGCGAGGGTGAACACGCTGCCTTTCGTCGCCATGGCGAGACCAAAGGCCGCGCCGGCAACCGCGAACCAGCGAACCGCACCGCGCTCGGCGGCGCGGACGCACGCGTAGAGGCAGAGGGCGACGAAGCAGGTGAGCCAGCTGTCAGTGGTGAAGAAGTGGGCAAGCTGGATGGACATCGGCGCGAGGGCCGCGACACTGGCGGCGAGGAGCGCGACGCGCCGGCCGTGAACGCGGTGACCGATGAGGAAGACGAGAAGCACGGTGATCGTGTCCAACACGGCGGAAATCGAGCGACCGACGCGCTCGATGTGCCCACCATAGGCATGCCAGTTGGTGCCGGTTGCGCGGGTCACCAGTTCGGCGACCGCGTCCGTGACCAGCAACGGTAACGCGCCATAGGCGAACCGGCGGTATTGACCGGTCGACGGATCGATCGAGCGCGGGTTCAGCCCGCTGGTGGCTGGATCAAGGAGTTGGTCAAGGTTGGGGGGCCACTCAAGGTGGATGCGGTCGACGATGACGGAGGCAATATGGAGCTCGTCGGGGTGGAGATAGCGACCGTCGTCCCAATCCAGACCATAGATGCGCAATGCGAACGCCGCGAGGAGCAGCGTTACCAGCGCAACCGAGGTGGAGGACATGGGGAGCTGAAAGCGCGCCCGCAGTGATGCGATCATACGAACCGCATTCTACCGAGCGCCGCGGCCGCGGGTCGAGGACTCGTCCAGCGAGAATGGACGCCCACCGCAGAGATTTCAACGCCGATGCAACCGGAGACCCACCGGCAATGACCGCGGGGAGCACCGCGGGAGATTAGGGTTCGGCCTCCGCCCCCGAGCGGCGCCACCAGCGCGTGGAGCTGCGGAGATCAACCAGCTGCCATGGACCGACGACTTCGGGGGGATGCCCAGCCGGCCGGCTCGACCGGCATAGGGGCGCTGCGGGTGGTCTTCTTCGGCACGCCCGACTTCGCCGTGCCAACGCTGGAGCGGATGGCGGGCGACGCCCGGTTCAACGTCGCTCTCGCCGTCACGCAGCCCGACCGCCCTGCGGGCAGGGGACGACACATTGAGGCATCGCCGGTCAAACGTGCGGCTGAGCGACTTGGCGTCCCGGTCTACCAGCCGATGAACTTGCGCCATCAGGCCGCACGGGAACCGCTGGCGTCAGTCGGGGCGGACCTCTTCGTGGTCGCGGCGTACGGCCTCATCTTCGGACCCAAAACGCTCGCGATCCCGCGCCTCGCTTGCATCAATGTCCATGCCTCCCTCCTGCCCCGCTACCGCGGGGCGAGTCCGATCCCGGCGGCGATCCTGTCGGGGGACACCCGCACCGGTGTCTCCCTGATGGTGATGGAGAAGGGTCTCGACACCGGGCCGGTGATCGCCACGTCCGAGACGACGATCGAGCCCAACGACACGACTGCTTCGCTGACCGAGCGCCTGGCACTCGTCGGCGCCGACCTCGCGGTCGAATCGATCCCGCGCTTTGCCGGCGACGAACTCGAACCCCGACCGCAACCGGCGGTCGGTGCAAGCGTCGTCCGGCCGCTGGTGAAGGCGGACGGGTGGCTCGACTGGTCGCGCCCCGCTATTGTATTGGAGCGGCAGGTACGCGCGATGTGGCCGTGGCCGCGCGCCTGGACGACGGTCGGCGACGCGGTGCTTCAAATCCACACCGCGACCACAGCAATTGAAGCAGCGGGTACCGCGCCGGGAAGCGTGCTCTCCAGCGAACAAGGCTTGGCGGTCGCGTGCGGCGAGGGCGCGCTCAGGCTCAGCACGGTCCAGGCCGCGGGCGGCCGTCCGATGACTGGCGAAGCGCTTTTGGTGGGGCGTCGCGTCCGCCCCGGCGACCGCCTTGGGATTGCAGGGGCACCACCACCGCCGCCTCCGCTCATTGCCTCAGCGGGCTAGTGTTCGGGTGCTGCTCATGACGACCGATCACTGTCTCGATTGCGGATAAGCGACGTTGTCCGAACTCCGTGGGTGGAAGACTCTTCCCAGCCGGTGCGGCAACCCGGCACGAGGGAGCGGCGGCGAGAACGGACGCGCGACTATACTCAGCGACGATCGGCCGCGTTGGCCCCGGGGTGCCGTCGCCACTGGCGCCGTGCGCGACTGAGACGCATATCGGCCGCGGCAAGGGATCCCGACAGGACGATGGTGAGCACCGACCCGACATCCGCGGCCGCGGTTCCAACCACGCCGGCCGCCGGCGCGCGACGCGTCGTCCGTGGCATGCCGCAGCATCTGGCCTTCCTCCGGCCGATCGTGTTTCTCGGTGGCTTTACGAGCATCGGCATCGAGCTGGCGGCCTCCCGGCTGATCGCCCCGTACTTCGGCGGTTCTACCTTCATCTGGGCCAACCTGATCGGCGTCACGCTCGCGTTCTTGTCCCTCGGCTACTACCTCGGCGGCCGCCTCGCCGATCGATTTCCCGACGCTCGAATCCTCTACCTCTGCACCGCGGCTGCCGCCTGTTTCGCCGGTCTCGTGCCGATTATGTCGCGTCCGATCCTCGGTGCGTCCCTGCGTGCGTTCGACCGGTTCGACGTCGGCGCCTTCTATGGCTCCCTGCTCGGTGTCCTGCTCCTCTTTGCCGTACCGCTGACGCTGCTCGGGTTCGTGACCCCTTACGCTATCCGCCTGCGCCTCGAAGATGTGACGGCCGCCGGGAACACCGCCGGTGGCATCTACGCGCTCTCCACCGTCGGATCGATCGCCGGCAGCTTCCTGCCGGTCATCGTCTTCATTCCGCTCTTCGGGACGGCGCGCACGTTCCTCCTCCTCGGCCTCGCCCTCCTCGTCCCCTCCCTCCTTGCGCTCACCCTGCTCGGCGCCCGGCGGGCGGCGCTCCTGAGCGCTGCCTTTGCGGCGGTGCTGATCACCGGGACAACGGTGGCTGGAGGGGGACCGATCAAGCCAGCCGAACGCGGTCGGCTTGTCTACGAAACTGAGTCCGACGGCAACTACATTCAGGTGCTGGAAGAGGATGGCCGCTACCTGCTCGCGCTGAATGAAGGGCGAGCTATTCACTCGATCTACGACCGGAACGAACTGCTGACCCGCGGCCCCTGGGATTACTTCATGATCGGCCCGCTCTTCAACGACGATGCCGGCCCCGACACGACCCGGAATGCGCTCCTGATCGGCCTCGCGGGCGGCACCGTCGCTCGTCAGCTCACCGCGGCCTATGGTCCGATCCCGATCGACGGCGTCGAGATCGACCCCGAGATCGCGCGCGTCGGGCGCGAATACTTCGGCCTTGACGACCCAGACATGGCGAACGTGAATGTCATCGTCGAGGACGGCCGGTACTTCCTGCGCACGACCGACCGCACGTACGACCTGATTGGGGTGGATGCCTACCGCCAGCCATACATCCCCTTCCAGCTGACGTCGCGGGAGTTCTTTCAGGAGGTGCGCGACCACCTGACACCCGAGGGCGTCGCGGTCATCAATGTCGGCCGCACGGCAACCGACTACCGGCTGGTCGACGCGATCGCCTCGACGATGACCGCCGTCTACCCCAACGTGTACGTCATCGATGTCGAGCGCTACAGCAACAGCATCGTCGTCGGCACCAACGCTCCCACCGATCGGTCCGCCTTCGCTCGAAACGTCGCAACACTCCCTGATGGTGTGCTGCGTACCGTGGGGGAGCGCGCCGTCGCCACCGGCAACGTTCGCGAGGCCGCTTCACGAGGTCGGGTCTTTACCGATGACCACGCGCCGGTCGAGCTAGTGGTTGACCAGATCATCCTCGACGTCGCGCGCGAGGGCGAAGAGCGGTGAGGCGGCTGGACATCGGGACCTCGGAGATCGTCGGCCCCCGTGCGTCCGAGGTCCCCGCTGGCGAGGCAAACGGAAACGGCGAGGACCTCCCCGTGCTCCGAAGCCAACTGCTAGCGCAGGTGCTGGGAATCGCCCACGGGATCACCAGCCGGGTGCCAGGCCTGGACCGCGCGGACGGGAACGTCGGCTACGGTGCCCCCCGTGACCGCGAGGATGCCTGGGAGATGCGACGCCGCTGGTGCGCCGCGATGGGTCTCGATGCCACGCGGATTGCCACGGCGGTTCAGATCCACGGAGCTAACGTCCTGCGCCTGGGACGCCGCGACGCGGGACGAGGGGCACTGCCCGGCTCTGACCGCGTTGGCCTCAGTGACGGCCTGATTACCGACGAGCCGGGCGTCGTCCTCATGACGCTTCACGCCGACTGCCTGCCGATTCTGATGGTGGATCCACGGCGACCGGCTCTGGCGGCGGTGCACGCCGGGTGGCGGGGGACCGTCGCCGACGTCGCCGGGGCCGCGGTAGCAGGACTGGTCGACGCGTTCGAAAGCCGGCCAGCCGATCTCTTGGCGTTCATCGGGCCCGGCATCGGTCTCTGTTGCTATGACGTCGGAGCCGACGTCATCGCCGCGTGGCGGGAGCGCGCGGGAAGCGAGGCTGCGCTGGCGCTCGGGGAGCAGATGGGGCGGGTCAGCTTCGACCTGCCCGCTGCCAACGCGCTGCAACTCCGGCGAGCCGGCGTGCAGCCGAGCCACATCGAGGCGAGCGGGATTTGCACCCGCTGCGCGGGCGACGCCTGGTTCTCCCATCGCGGCCAGGGTCCCGAGACGGGCCGGTTCGGGGCCTTCCTCGCCCTGACGAGTTAGGAGGAGCGGTCGGGGATGGCGGTGGCCACGGGCCTTCAGGAGCGGATCGAGGCGGTGCGGGCATCGGTCGCCTGCGCGGCAGAGCGAGCAGGCCGCGGAGCCGACGCCGTGACGCTTGTAGCGGTGACAAAGACGGTGGATCGGTCCGTTGTCGACGAGGCCTACGCGCTCGGCCTACGGCACTTCGCCGAGAACCGCGTACAGGCCGCAGCAGCCAAGTTCGCACGACCGCTACCACCCGAGGCGACGTTGCATCTGGTCGGCCAGCTCCAGACGAACAAGGTCCGACCCGCGACCACGCTGTTCAGCATCGTCGAATCGGTCGACCGCGCGTCGTTGGTCGACGCTCTCGAGAAGGAGGGCGCGCGGGCCGGACGCGTCATGCCGATCCTGCTTCAAATCAACGTCGCGGGCGAGCGGCAGAAGGCGGGTTGCTCCCCAGACGCTGCGCCGACCCTGCTCGCCCATGCCCTGAGCTGTCCCCACCTCGCCGTCCGAGGTCTGATGACGATCGCGCCCCTCGTAGACGATCCCGAGGAGACGCGCCACGTCTTCCGCGGGTTGCGAGAGCTCCGCGACAGGTTGATGCGGCACGACGGACGCGTCGAGCTCGGCATATTGTCGATGGGCATGAGCAACGATTTTCACGTGGCGATCGAGGAAGGCGCGACCCACGTCCGGATCGGGCGCGCCGTCTTCGCTGGGTAGCGGTCAAGCTGACGACGGCTGGAATGGTCCCCGGGATGTTTCGTTCACGGCCGCCAACGGTCGCCTCCCGCACCGCTTAGCCGCCCGTCGATCTCGGTTGTCACGGGCTCGGTGTCGCCACCGGTGCCGGTGTCCCAATCGGACCGGCACCTACCTCACCTGCCAGTTGCTGCAGCAGCGCCTCCAGGGTTTGCTGTTCGCGACCATAGGTCGCCCAGTCGCCCGCACGCAAAGCTGTTTGGGCTCGCTCGTAGGCCGCCAGCGCCTGCTCCGCCAGGCTCCGCCCCTGCTCCCCGGCTTCTGCCGCAGGCGGCTCGCCGGCGGTCTGACCAACCGGCGGGCTCGCGGGCTCGTTCGCCGGTGGTGATGGCCCAGCGAACGCTGGGCCACCGCCTGTGACCGCGGCCAGGGCGTCCGCGAGCGTGGCGCGCATGACGACACGTTCGTTCGACGCCACGATAACGTAGCGCAGCTCCGTTGGCGCCCCTTCCGTTTCCGTTGCTTGCAGGTAGAGCGGCTGTATGTAGAGCACGGTTTCGCCGACCGGAATCACTAGCATGTTGCCGCGAATAACCCGCGATCCGGCCTGGTTCAGCAGTGTGATCTGACTGGATATGTCCGGTTCCTGGTTGATGCGGGCGTCGATCTGCTGCGGGCCGTAGACGGTCGCCTGGCGCGGAAAACGGTAGGAGACAAGGCGCGGGTCGCCGGCCTCGTCAGTCTGCGCGGCCACCCAGGAGGTCATGTTTTGGCGTCCAACGGGAGTGTAGGGGAGGATCAACCGGAAGGCTGGCTGCTGCTCGCCCGGTAGGGTCGAGACAACGTAGTAGGCCTCCATTCGTTGCGTCTGGCCGCCAAGCTGCTCCTGGGCAACCGCCCACCGATCCTCCCCGTTGTAGAAGGCGGTCGGGTCGGTCACGTGGTACGAGGCAAGCGCCTCAGCCTGGAGATCGAACAGCCGCTCCGGGTAGCGGAAGTGATCGGCGACCGCGGGCGGCGCATCCGCGACCGGGGTGAAGAGGTCCGGGAAGATGCCATCGTACGCGTCGGCAATCGGGTCGGGTGAGCCGGTTCGGTAAAACGTCGTCGTGCCGTCGTAGGCGTCGACGACGACCTTGACCGAATTGCGGACGTAGTTGATCCCCTCGACGCGCGAGGCGTCCGGGAAGCGGTCGCTGACGGTGTACGCGTCGACGATCCAGACGAGTCGGCCGTCGGCGACCACGATATATGGGTCGGGGTCGTAGGTGAGGAAGGGGGCGACGGCCTGGGCACGGCCGACGACGTCGCGGCGGAGCAGGACGCGGGAGTCCTCATCCAGCTCGCCGCTAAACAGGACACGGCGGTCCCGCAAGTACGCGGCGAGGACGAGCCTCGTGAGGTAGCGGTCCAGTGCGATGGAACCGACTGCGGCACCGGCGTAGCGAGTCGGCTCGGACACCCCCTGGAGTCCCGTGTACTCGACCTCGCCGGTGTTGACCGCGACCCATTCGCCGGGTCGCTCACCGAAGTAGATCTCAGGCCGCTCGACCTGGATCGGCTCCTCGTCCGTTGGAGGAATGGCCCCGGCGAGATAGTGGGGGAGCCCCTGGGCTGTTGCCTCGCTTGCCGGACTGACCACCACGCCGTATCCATGGGTGTAGACCAAGTGGCGGTTGACCCACGACCGCTGCGCGGCGGCCGGTAGCCCCGCGAGGTCGAATTCCCGCGCGGCAACCACCACCTGGCGAAGTTGCCCGTCGATCGTGTAACGGTCCACGTCGACATCGTTGAAGACGTAGTACCCCGCGAGCGCCCGCAGTTGCTGAAACGTCGCCCGAATGATGCGGTAGTCCCACAGCCGGACGTTGGCGAACGTCGCCGACTGCGCGGCGAGGGTGCCCGCGTCCGGGACGCCTTGACCACTGAGCTCGCGACTAGCGATCCCATCGAGCCCGAACGCGGCGCGGGTCATGGCGATATTGTCGGCGATGTACGGACGCTCCCGGCTCAGCTCGCTTGGCTCGACGACCGTTTGCTGCACCGCGGCTGGGGCGATCCCGCCGAGCAGGACCGCGAGCACGCCCCAGGCGATGACGGCGCCGGCGAGCAACCGCAGCCGAGTCCGGAAGGCATTAGCGATCAGCAGCGCCGCGACCACCGCGGACGCCAACGCTAGGGCGTAGTTGGCCCAGCGGGTGACGTTGACGTCGGTATATCCTGCGCCGAACACAGCCCCGCGCGTTGAATACAACAGCTCGTAGTTTGCGAGGAGGAATCCGACGCTGACGAGCAAGAGGAGGAGGCTACCCAGCGCCAGCAGGTGCGCACGGACGCGCGACGGGAGCCGTCGGATGTCTGCCCGTTGCAGACCGAGCCGGAGCGCGTAGACAAAGGCGGTCCCCAACACGGTTACGATGGCGAGCGACAGCGCGCCATTCCGCAGGCTGGTCAGCGCCGGCAGAGTGAACACGTAGAACCCAACGTCCCGGCCGAAGACAGGATCGGCGACGCCGAAGTCGCCGCCCTGCACCGCCATCAGCCAGGTGGACCACCGAGCCGACGCAGCCGATCCCGCCACGAGGAAGACCGCGACCGCGGCCGCGAGCAGCGGCCACCTGAGGAACCGCTCGCCACGGCCGCTCACGAATCTCGACATCCCGGTCGGGGTCGCCGACCCACCATGCCGCCAGCGGAGCGCGTAGGCGAGGTTCGCCCAGAAAAAGGCGGCTGCCACCCCGCCGCCGAGGAGGAACGCGATTGCGCGTGCCGCGTAGCGGGTCGTCAAGACCGACCGGTACCCGATGCTGCCGAACCACCACCAGTTGACCCAAAAGGCCGCGGTGGTGTACACGAGGAGCAACAGGGCGGCTATCACCATCGCGGCGATCATCATCCGACGCGTCGAGGGCGACGGGCGCCATGACGGGCCCGCCAGTGACGGACGCGGCGCTCGGCCTCCCCCGAACGGCCCCGGGCCGCGGTTGCGGTTGCGGTTGCGGTTGCGGTTGAACACGGCGCTCCCAGACGTGGCCGGTGTCCCGGCGAGCGGCAGATCGCGGTCGAGTGCCCTGGAAGTCTACCCCGGAGCGTCCCGCTCCCGGGCGGCAGGCAGCGGAAGGAACGCGGCAACCGGTGGTACTCCATATCCGGAGCCTGGGCAGCGGCAGCTCCGGCAACGCGCTGCTCCTCGATACGGGGAACGCGGCGATCGTCATCGACTGTGGTGTGGGCGTCCGCGCCCTCGCGAACGGATTGGCCGCATCCGGTCGCTCTCTGCGCGAGCTCGATGCCGTCTTCCTCACCCATGAGCACGGGGACCATGTCCGGTCACTGCCGAACGCGGTACGGGCTGGCGTCCGGCTCGCCGCCACCGCCGGCACCGCTCGCGCGGCGGGGGTCCCGTCTCACCTGTGGGAGGAGGTTCGTGTTGGCCGCGAATGCCGGGTCGGTGGCCTCACCATCACGCCGTTGCGCGTGTCGCACGATGCGGCGGAGCCTTGTGGCTACCACGTGCGGAGTGACGATGCGGCGATCACCGTGGTGACCGACATCGGTTGTGGTGACGAAGCGCTCGACGAGTTCCTCGCGGCATCCGACCTGATCGTGCTCGAAGCGAACCACGACGAGGCGATGCTGCGCCAGGGACCTTATCCTGCCCACCTGAAGCGCCGCGTCCTCTCCGACGTCGGCCATCTCTCGAACGCAGACTGCGGGCGACTACTGCTCCGTGCGCTGAACGGCACGGGACGGTCGCGCACGATCTGGCTCGCCCACCTCTCGCAGACCAACAACCGACCTCCACTCGCGCGCGACACCGTTGCGCGGGCGCTGGCGGCGGCCGGCACGCCCCACGAAGTGGTGCCGCTCGCCCGCCATGGTCACGAGCCGCTTTGGCGCTGCGGCGATCGGCCGTCGGTGGCCGTCCAGATGCCGCTCCTGCTGTCGTAGCTGGAGGCAACAACCCCATCGGCTTCTGGGACGGCACCAGAGCGGAACCCGAATCTGCAGGGATGCCGCTCCCGGCCGGTTTCGTCGGGCATTCCGGCTATACTCGGGATCGTACCCCGGCGGGGCGTACCGTCCACCTATCCTCGACCATTCCTGCTGAAGGAGCCAACGCTGTCCGCCCTCGCGCTGCTGCATGACCGGCTCGCCACGTCTGTCCTGCTCTTTGTGGCCGCCGTCGGGCTGTGGGGCCTGTGGAGTTTTGCACGGGGCGGCACCCTTTCCGGGAGCCTCGCGGGTGCCCTCGCGATTGGCCAAGGGCTGATCGCGGTCCAGGTTCTCGCCGGTGTCGCGCTCTACGCCCTGGGTGGGCGGCCAACGAGCGTGGTGCATTACTTATACGGCATCACCGCGCTCCTGATCTTACCGTTCGTCTGGACGTACCTGCGGGAGCGGGATCGACGGCAAGCACTGCTGTTCTACAGCCTTGTCATGCTCTTCATTGCCGGCCTCGCCGTCCGTGGCATGACCACCGGAGGTTGAGGCTCAGCGCCGGCTGCGCCGGCCAGCGTGAAGTCTGCCGTTGATCAACATCGCTCCACCGTCCCGCTTGTATACGCGGGGCTTCTTTAATTCTCAGCACAACCCTGCACCGATCGCGAGTGTCCCGCCACTTTTGGAGCCCTGGCGCGTTCTCGAACGCCCGAACGCGGCGCGCAGTCGTATCCCCCATTAGTCCTACATTAACAGCGAACGTTCGCGCCATTATTGACAATACCGGTACGTGCGCGTACAATCCGACCGTACAGTCCTCCGCGTACGCTGCCAGCGGCTCGTGTGGACATGGTCAGAAAGGAGCCAGCGTGGAGGCCGAGCCTCGCGACTACGAGGACGTGATGGATAATGCGCTGCAGCTGGTCTACAGCCATCATCATCGCCTCATCTCCCAGTTGTACCCCGCCGCGTTCCAGCCGCTGACGCTTGAGCAACTCCGCCACGGCCCGCTCGGGCAGGACCTGGAGCGGCTGTCCTTGCTTGCTCGCGGGCAGACTCGCGAGCCAAAGGAGCGCGTGCTGGCGGCCATCGAATCGGTCGTCCAGCTTCTGTTCTGGCCTGCCGCCGCCGACGACTACACGGTCCCCCGCTCGTTCTGGGACACCGATCTCGGCCGCATGATGGCCCTCGCGAAGTATCGAGCGTTCGATCCGGCGGAACTGGTTAGCATCGGCAACGCCGCCCAGCAACTCGGTGTCACCCGGCCGACCATCTATCGCTGGATGGACGACCGCACGCTCAACTACGTTCGGGACGACATGAGCGGCCGGACGTTCGTCGTCCGCCGCGATATCGACAACCTGAAGCGAGTGGCGGCGGAGTTTGCGGCCCAGGAGTAGCGCGCGACGACGATGTTGGTCGCCGATACGGAATAGATGACGCGGCCCTGAGGATCTCCGGGGCCGCGTCGTTGTTTGCCTCACATGTCCTGGGACGGATCGCTCCCTGCGGCGAAAAGCCCAGCGTCCGCTTCATGGAGACCGGACAGGTCCTCCACGGCAACAACCTCGCTCGCGCGTACGTAGTGACGCGGCACACGCGGAGCGATGCCGGTCGCCATCTCATAGGGAATGGTGCCCACCATGCCCGCCAAGTCCACCAAGCCCGGCGCCCCCGCCGCCTCTCCGACAACGACCACCTCGTGGCCGGGTTGTACCTGCACGCCCGCCGGTACGCCGATCACCGTCTGATCCATGCTGATGCGGCCGCGCACGGGCGCCGGCCTACCACCAAGGGCCACCCAACCGAGCCCTGACAGCGAGCGGGGATAGCCGTCGGCGTAGCCCAGCGGGACCAGTGCCGCCTGTTCGAACATCTCCGCGCGGTACGTTCGCCCGTACCCCACGGTGTCGCCCGGCGCGAGGTCGATGATCCGGGCGACGCGGCTCCGCACGCTGAGCACCGGCCGCATTCCCGACAGGAGCGGGATGTCGGGCGACGGTGGGAGACCGTACAGCGCAATGCCGACGCGCACTAGGTCGTAGTCGTAGCGTCGCGAGCGCAGCGTCGCCGCGCTGTTCGCCGCGTGCAACTGGGGCGGTCGGATACCGCGCGCCGCAAGCTCCTCCACGGAGCGGTCGAATCGGGTAGCTTGTTCGGAAGTGAAGCCCTCCTCAATCTCATCGGCGGCCGCGAAATGGGTGAAGACTCCCTCCAGCGCAAGCTCCGGTGACGCGGCGACGCGAACTGCCAGCGCAATCGCCGCCTCCGGCATGGCACCGTAGCGCCGCATGCCAGTGTCGATCTTGACGTGGACGGGCGCTGGGCCCGGCAGCCGCAGCCGGCACGCCTCCGCCTCAACCCGATCCATTACCGGGTCGTCGGCGACGGTCAGGCTGAGACCACCGCGGAGGGCGCTTCCGATCTCGGGGAAGTCGATCGGACTCAGGACGAGGATCGGAACCTCGATGCCAACGGTCCGGAGGCGAAGCCCTTCGGCAACGGTGGCGACCGCGAGCTGGGCGGCACCGGCCTGCACGGCGCTGCGGGCGATCATGGCAGCGCCGTGACCGTACGCGTTCGCCTTGACGACCGCCATAAGACGACAGCCGGGCCGTAGCGAGGCGAGGACCCGTCGCACGTTGGACTGGAACGCATCGAGGTCGACGATGGCCCGCGTAGCCCGCTGGTCGGCCATGGCGCTGTTCTCGGCGGGCACAATAGATTGAGGTACCGACACTCTGTCAGCGACCCGAGACGGCCGGCGCGCGATCGTCCATTGCCTCGCCCTCGAGTCGGGCAATCACGCGCACGAGGTCGGCGCGCGAGACGATGCCGACCAGTGCGAGACTCTCGTCCACCACCGGTACGGGGTTGACTTGCTGCTCGACCATCAACGTCGCCAACTGCGCCAGCGAGGCCGAGGCCCGAATGTTGTAGACGGGTGCCGACATCAGCTCGCCGGCGGTCACCGCCAGCACCCGCCGCAGTTCCTCGTCGAAGTCGCGGCCCGCGTCGGCAACAAAGATCGCGTCGAGGAATGGGACGACCGTCGGCACCGCCACGTCGGCTTCCCGAGCGACCAAGTCCGCCTCCGTGACGATTCCGACGATGACGCCGGCATCGACGACCGGCACGCCCGGGAGACCCGCGTCAGCCATCAGCCGCGCCACCATCGCCACCGAGTCCGCCGGTGAGACGGTCGGCACCTCGGTCCGCATCAGGTCAGCCACCGTTGGCCCGTCGGTGCCTCCGTTAACCACCGAGCGCCTCCCTGTCTCCTTCGAGAATCGCGAGCTCCTGAGCAATCGCGAGCGGGAGGTCACTGGCGACAAGACCGAGCGTGCCCGTCGTGCGCTCGACCCGTCGCGCTGCCCTGCCGCCAACGTAGATCGCGAGGGCGGCGGCCTCGAGCGGCGCCACGCCCTGAGCGAGGAAGGCACCAATCGTGCCGGCGAAGACGTCCCCCGTGCCGGCGCTGGCCAGCGAGAGCGGGGCGTCGGCGGCGACGACCGTTCGCTCGCCGTCGGAGGCGGCCGTGTAGCCATACTTGAGGACGACGACCTGTTGCCAGTCGTTGGCGGCGGCGCGGACTACGCCGACCGGATCGGATACCACCTCGTCCGCGTTCGTGCCAAGCAATCGGGCCATCTCCCCGATGTGTGGGGTGAGCACGGCGCGGCACGGAGGGATCGCCTCCCACCAACGTTCCTGCTTAGCGAGCCAGTTCAGGCCGTCGGCGTCCACGAGGAACGGTTTTCCGCTAGCGATCACGGGGCCGGGCTCTGCCGGCTTTTCGGACGCGGGAGCCCCGGCGTGGAAGCCCACCCCGGTCGTCCGCCCGGAGCCGCCGAAGCCAAAGAGGGCCCGAAGTAGGACCGCGGCCGCGTCGTCCTCGCCAAGACCGGGACCGATCACGAGCGCCGCCGACTTTTCCAGCTTCTTGGCAATCAGTTCCGTGGCGCGGCGCCCAGCACCCGGTGCGTCACTCTCCGGCAGCGGCACCATCGCCGCTTCAGGCACAGCCGTCGTTACGACCCCAGCAATCCCCCGTGGCAGGGCGACGTTCATGATGCCGGCCCCAGCCCGGCCGGCAGCTTGAGCGCAGAGAGCGGCTGCCCCGGCGAACCCTGGCGCGCCCGCGACGATCAGCAGGCCGCCAACGCCCCATTTGTGATCCCCGAACGAGCGGCGCGGCAGAGCCTCCCTCGCCATCGCCTCGTCGATGAAGGCGTCGCCAGCCCCGAGACGCGGCCGCGTACCACCCTCGCCAGCGGCTATTGCCATGGTTCCATCACCAATCAATCACTCCCTCGTTCGCGCTGTGTCGCGACTACCATCGTCGCGGTGGGGCGCAACCACCGGCGCCCTGACCGCGACGACGAACGCCATGGCGTCGGTTCGAGAATGCGTGAGCGAGACACTGAAGTCAGTCAACCCCAGGGAGGCTGCCCGCTCCGCCGCCTGTCCGTGGAGCACCAACACCGGCTTACCGCGGCGGTTTGGCAGGATCTCCATCTCGCGCCAGCCGTGGGAGCGTCAGGAGGGACCTATCAAGATGGAGGTGACCTTCTGGGGAGTGAAGGTGGTAGAAAGATTGGAGAATAGAGCATGTTATAGAGAGAGTAGGCGACTTCTATACTTGACT
>JAUJOZ010000003.1:147541-251171 GCA_030447415.1 Thermomicrobiales bacterium
GCACACGCGGGGGGGGGGCCGCCCCCCCCCGCTTGCCGGTGGAGCCCCAACCCGGGCTTAGGGCGGGTTTTTGGGTTTTTCTAAAGCTGGGGCCTGCGTAGGCGGCGGTTGCCGGAACCGCGCAGGTTGGTGGTCCCCCCTTGGGGGGCTACGGGGCCCCCCAACTCCGAGACGCGACCGGCGTAGCGCTCGCGCTCCCCCTCGGTGTAGACCCGGCGCAAGAAGCGATCGCCGAAGTCGTCTAAGGCGCGCCGGACGCGGGCGATCTCGATGACATCAATGCCGGCCGCGACCGCCCCGGCCCGCTCCGGATCAAAGTCCGGGACATAGCGGTGAGCACCGTCTTCGTGGGCGATGGAGTCACCCCGGCTTTCATCTCTTCAATACACCGCCACGGAGCGGCGCCCGGTGGATTGTAGTCGGCGCCATGCGGCCCGCCAATCCACGGTGCTCGTCTCCCGACATGCTCACCGCTCAACTGGACGATACCGGGCCCGAAAGGCGGCGTAGGCGGCAGCAAACGTGCCACCGGTGATGGCGTCTCGCATCGCCTCCGTCTGGCGCGCCAAGAATCGGAGGTTGTGGACCGACGCCAGGCGCAGGCCAAGGACTTCCTTTGTCCGGAAGAGGTGGTGCAGATAAGCGGCAGTGAAGCGTGTGCAGGTGACGCAGTCGCATCCCGGTTCGACGGGCTCGTGCTGATCGCGGTAGTGCCGCGTCTCGATCGAGATACGGCCATCGGGGGTGAAGAGGGCCCCATTGCGGGCGAGACGCGTCGGCAGCACGCAGTCGAAGAGGTCGATCCCCTGGGCAACCCCGTTCCAGAGATCCTCGGGCGAGCCCACGCCCATGAGATAGCGCGGTTTGTCGGACGGCAGCAGGGGCGTCGTCTCCTCGAGCATGGCCGCCATCACCGGCTTTGACTCACCCACGCTGAGGCCGCCAATCGCGCAACCGGCAACACCGGTCCCCGCGAGCATCGCCGCGCTTTCCCGCCGCAGGTCGGGCTCCATGCCACCCTGGCAGATCCCGAACAGGGCCGCTCCTCGCTCCGGGCCACCGAGGTCTGCAAACGCCGTGACGCACCGCGCCAGCCACTGCTCGGTCCAAGCCGTCGAGCGGGCGACGGCGTCCCGATCGGCGGGAAGCCCCACGAAGTGGTCGAGCGCCATCGCGATGTCTGATCCGAATCCCAGCTGCAATGCCACCGCGCGCTCAGGCGTCAACTCATGACGGTCGCCGTTGATGTGGGAACGAAAGATCACCCCGGACTCGGTGACCTTCGTCCGGTGAGCCAGGCTGAAGACCTGGAATCCCCCGCTGTCCGTGAGGATAGGACGTGGCCACCCCATGAACCGGTGAAGGCCGCCGGCGGCGCGGATGACGTCGAGGCCCGGCCGCAGCATCAGGTGGTACGTGTTCGCGAGGAGCACCTGTGCCCCCGTCGAAGCGACCTCGTCAGGATGGAGGGTCTTGACTGTCGCCTGCGTTCCGACCGGCATGAACGCTGGCGTGTGGACCATTCCGCGGCGAGTCTGGAGACACCCATGACGCGCTCCGGTCGCCCCGTCGGTAGCGAGCAGGTCAAAGGTGAGAGGCGTGGCGGCGGGGGATATCATGCCGGAATGCTACGCAGTGGCGGCCACATGCGCCAAGGGTGGCCCACCCGCCTACGCCGGCTCGTGCAGGAGCGGGCGTTCGGCCTGCTCTACGGACCCGGGGCGCCGGTCTACGATCGCTTCACGCGCTGGCTGTTTCTCGGCGAATGGGAGTGCTGGCAGCGGTCGGTGCTCCCGCTGCTCCCCGAGCATGGTCTCGTGGTCGAGCTCGGTTCCGGTACCGGGGCACTGGCGGGCGTGGGCGCCACTCCGTCGCGGCGGTGGCTCGGGTGCGACCGCTCGGCCGCGATGCTGGAGGTCGCCCGCCGTCGGGCCTGCCCCGACGGGCCCTGTTTCGTGCGCGCCGAAGCCGCCAGGCTGCCGATCGCGGCGCGCGCCGCCGACGCGATCGTGGCGACCTTTCCATCCAGCTACATCCTGGAGAATGCAACGGCCGGCGAAATCCGACGCGTCCTCACGCCGGGCGGTTGCTTGGTCGTGGTCCTGAGCGGAACGCTCCTCCCCCGGGGCGTCCGCCGGCGGGCGCGGCGTGCGTTCCTTGCCCTCTTCTACGGTCGGGGCGGCAAGCAGTGCAGGGATCAACCGGCGTTCGCGGTGGACGGCCTCTTGGGGTCGGCGCGGCGGATCGCCACACCGCACGGCTACGCCGAGGTGTACGTTGCCGTGGCCTCCAAGGTGTAGGGGAGGCACCCGCCCGGTCCCGTCAAAGATCCGGCCACGGCGCGCGGACAACCGTACGCCGACGACTTTTCCAGCCACCCGGCGGCGGCGGACACGGAGCTCATTCCCGGCGTCGCGCCATGAGATGCTCAGCTCTGCCGTCGGTTGTAGCCGGCGGCAGCTCGCCGCTGCCGGGCGCGAGCAAGGGCGTCCGCCCGGTCCGGCGCGCCCGAGTCGACGCGGGCCGCAGGAGCCTCCAACACAGGCGGATCCGCGACTGCCACCGGCGCCTCGACCGGCGTTGGCTCCGCGGCCACTGCCTGGGTCTCGATGCGGCCGCCGCTCGCCGGCGTCGGTCCATCATCCAGCGATGAGACGTCCGCCAGCGGGTCAGCTTTTGTGGCCACCGGGCCGCCATCGGCCTTTGCCTCGCTCTTCGCCTTTGCGCGCGTAGCAGTTGTCCCGCGGCGGGCGGTGCCGTTCGTCCCGGTCGCCTCCTTGGCCGTCGCACCCGCCGTCGCGGACACGTCCGCCAGGTCCTTCTTCACACTGGACGTCACGGAGTTGACCTGCGACCGCATGCTGGAGACGTTACCTCCGACAGTCTTCTTGACGTCCTTCTTGACGTCCTCCACCTCACTGATCGTCTTTTCGAACTCGCCCGTGAGGTCGGCCGTCATCCGGCGGAAGTCGCGGACCGCCTTCCCGAGCTGGCCTGCCACCTCGGGCAGCTTGCCGGGGCCGAAGATCATGAGGGCGGCAACGCCAAGCACGATGAGTTCCCAGGAACCGATGTTGATGAATCCCATTGGCTGCTGTCCCCGGGGGCGGTCGGCGGGGCCGACGGCGGCGGTGGAGTCGTTCGTGGCACAATCGTCCGCGCAGTATAGCACCGGTGACTCCGCTCCCTCTCGCGGCCGGCTGCCCCTGATGCTCGGAGCACACCTCGGATGCGGATCGTCGTCGGCCTCGGGAATCCCGGGCGGGAGTACGCGGCCACCAGGCACAACCTCGGGTTCATGGTCGTCGACGAGCTGGCGCGCCGCCGCGGCGTCGCCTTCCGCAAGCGATTCCGGGCCGAGATCGGGGAGGGGCGATACCGCGGCGGCAAGCTCGTGCTCGTCAAGCCGCAGACCTACATGAACTTGAGCGGCCACGCCGCGCGGGAGGTGGTGAACTGGTACCACGCTCCACGAGAAGCCGTCCTCATCGTCCTCGATGACCTCGATCTGCCATTCGGCGCGCTGCGCCTGCGCGGGAATGGCAGTCATGGCGGACACAACGGCCTCGAATCGATCCTCGAACAGCTCGGGACGCGGGAAGTACCCCGCCTCCGGATCGGGATCGGGCGCGGCCACACCGCGACCGCGCAGGTGTTGTCCCGCTTCTCAGCGGATGAGGAGCGGTCGCTGCCCGAGGTGATCACCGCGGCGGCCGACGCCGTGACGCGCTGGGCGGACGATGGGCTGATCGCCGCGATGAACGAGTTCAACCAACGAAGCTAGGGCGAATCCGCCAACCCGACGACCGGCAGGCTTCATGGCATGGAGCACCCCGATCGGGCGGAGACGCTGTGGGGAAGCCGCGGCCGCTTCTTTCCCGGCAGAAGCCGCGCATTTGCGGCCCGGCGTGAACCAGTCGGCGTTGCAGCGCCTTAGCCCGTTCACGCGCCCGGGCTGGCTAGGCGGTCACGGCCGCGAGGGTTGCCCCGGTGCGGTCGGCGCGCGATCATAGGGGCCTGGTGGGGCGGTCAGGTGGAGGAGGAATCGACTGTGGCGGACCGCGGCGGACGTCGGGTGGCGCTCGTCACGGGGGGCTCGCGGGGCGTCGGGGCGGCGACCGCAGTGGCGCTGGCCGAGCGCGGCCACGATGTCGCGATCACGTACCGCAACAAGGCCGCCCGGGCCGAGGGTGTCGTCGCCGAGGTGGAGCGGCGCGGCGGGCGCGCGCTCGCCGTCGGCGGAGACATGACCCTCGGCGGAGATCTGGACGCCCTGTTCGGCGCGCTCAACCGGTGGGCGGGATGGCTCGACGTCGTGGTCCTGAACGCCTCGGGCGGCATGGAGCGCGACCTCATCGCGGCGAACCCCGACTACCCCCTCCGCATCAACCGGGATGCCCAGCTCGCGCTCGTGACGCGGGCACGTCCGCTCCTCCGCCGCGGTGGGACGATCGTCTTCGTCACCAGCCATTGGGCGCACCTCCACGGCCGGGTGGACCAGCTCCCGTCCTACGAGCCGGTCGCCGCCAGCAAACACGCGGGCGAGCAAGCGCTGCGCGGCCTAACTGGGGAACTGGGGGCGGAGGGGATCCGCCTGCTCGTGGTCACTGGCGACCTGATCGAGGGGACGATCACCGCCAAGCTGCTGGAACGGCTGGCGCCGGGGTTGGCCGCGAGCCGCCGCGACGCCGGTGGGCGGGTGCCGACGACCGCAGAGATGGCGGAGGCCATCGCGGCCGCCGTGGCCGACCCGGTCCTGCCGAGCGGCCACACGGTCGTCGTCGGTGGCGCCCTCGATGCGCTGCTCCGCGTCCCCCGCTGACGCCGCTAACCGCCCTCTGATCCCCTCCAATTACCGAGGTTAGGCATGGCGGCGATGCACGCCATACCCACGGACCGGACGACGCCCGTGGTACGGCGACCGACGGGCCGCCGGCTGCCCGGTTCATCTCCATCTTGGGCAGATCGACGCTAGACAAGACGCTCCCCACGAGGTTTGCAGACACGGCCTAAGCAGCCTGACAGAAGTTCTGGACCAGGGCGATGCCGCCCGGGTCTGGCTGGTGAAAGCGCGCCTCGGTCCGCGGAGGGCGGCGGCGGCCACCTCCCGCGCCAGCAGGTCGGCCCACCAGCGATGGCAGCTCAGCTTGTCCTTGAGGTGACGCCGACGCGCTCGATCAGGTTCAGCTCAGGCGCGTAGGCGGGCAGCCACAGCGGGCGGACCCGGTCCTGCTGGGCCATCCACCAGTCCTTGGCGCGCCGCCCCTTGTGGTAGCCGACGCTGTCCAGGACCACGACCAGCGGCCCGTCGGGGAACGCCGCGGCCAGGTGGTCGAGGAAGGCGACGAAGGCGGCGCCGTCCTTGTGCTCCGCGGTCTGGCAGACGAGCCGGCCGGTGGCGTAGTCGAGCGCCCCGAAGACGGCGAACTTGCCGTCCTCCCCGGCGGCCGGCACCCTCAGCGGGCACCCCCGCCGCTGCCACACCTTCGCCAGGCGGGGGTGACGGTGGACCTCGCACTCGTCCAAGTAAACGAGGCGGAGTTCGCCGGGGCGCCGCTTTTTTCGCCGCCACGCCAGGACCTCCTCGGCCGCCGCGACCGCCTCCTGGTCCTGGCGGTGCCGCAGGTCGTGGCGGGGCGGCGGTACCGGTAGCCCCGCCGCTGCACCGCTCGGTGCACGGTCGCGGTGCAGACCCGGACACCCAGGCGTGCCGCCAGCACCTCGCGCAGGTCGCGGATGCTCCAGACCGTGACCGGCAGCCCGTACGCCTGGGGGCTCGCCTCCAGCGCCTCCGCGAGGAACGCCAGCGCCGCGGCGTTCAGCTTGGGCGGGCGACCGGAGCGCGGCTCGTCGTCGAGGCCCCGGCGGCCGCCCGCCAGAAACCGGGCCCGCCAAGCGCGGATGCGGTTCGGCCCCGTCTCGAACAGGCGCGCGACCGCGGCCACGGTCCGCCCCTCGGCGACCAGCAGCAGGGCGTGCGCCCGCCGACGCACCCGCGGGTCGGGGTCGGTCCGGGTCAGGCCCCGGAGATCGTCGGCGCACGGGGCGAGGGTGGGGGCCATCGCAGCACCTCCGCCCCCGCCGCCGCACGCACCGGTCCAAGACTTCTCTGAGGCTGCTTAGTGGAGTGTCAGCCGTGATTTGCTGGCGGCAGGGCGTGTGCGGTGCGTGGGCATTGGCCCCGCCGCCTTGCTCCGGAGGCCCCGCCATGGCGTACCCGTACCGCGTCGTCCTCTCCGAGGCACAGCGCGCCGAGCTGCGCGGCCTCGTCGGGAACGGGACCGCGCCCGCCCGGACGCTGACCCGCGCCCGCATCCTGCTCAAGGCCGACCACGGCGACGGCGGCCCGGGGTGGTCCGACGCCGCCATCGCCGGGGCGCTGGACGTCAACCCGAGCACCGTGCTGCGCGTGCGCCGCCAATTCGTCGCCGAAGGGCTGGCGGCGGCGCTGCAGCGGCGACGGCCGGACCGCGTGTACGAGCGGCGGCTGGACGGCGCGCAGGAGGCGCACCTCGTCGCGCTGGCCTGCTCCGCGCCCCGGACGGCCAGGCGCGCTGGAGCCTGCGCCTGCTGGCCGACGAGCTGGTGCGCCTGCTGGCCGACGAGCTGGTGCGCCTGGAGGTGGTGGAGGCCGTCTCCCACGAGACGGTGCGCCAGACGCTCAAAAAAACGCGCTCAAGCCGCACCTGAGCGAGCAGTGGTGCCTGGCCCCGACCGCCGACCCCGACTTCGTCTGGCGCATGGAGGACGTGCTGGCGGCCTACGCGCGCCCCTTCGACCCGGCCCGCCCGGTCGTGTGCCTCGACGAGACCAGCCGGCAGCTGCTCGGGGAGGTCCGGCCCCCGCTGCCCGCGGCGCCGGGCCGCCCCGCCCGCCACGACCCGGAGTACGCCCGCGGCGGGGTCGTCAACCTCTTCGTGGCGACGGAGCCGCTCCGGGGCTGGCGCACGGTCCTGGTCAGCGACCAGCGGACGCGGCTCGACCTCGCCCGCTGCATGGCGGAGCTCGTCGACGTCCACTACCCCGCCGCCGAGAAGATCGTCCTCGTGCTGGACCAGCTCAACACCCACTCGCCCGCCTCGCTCTACGCCGCCTTCTCGCCGGCCGAGGCCAAGCGCCTCGCCGACAAGCTGGAGCTGCACCACACCCCAAGCACGGCAGCTGGCTCAACATGGCCGAGCTCGAGCTGAGCGTGCTCGAGCGGCAGTGCCTCCGGCAGAGGTTGCCCGACCGCGACGCCATGACCGCGGCCACGCGGGCCTGGGCCGAGCGCCGCAACGCCAGCGTCCAGCGGATCGACTGGCAGTTCACCACGGCCGACGCCCGCACCAAGCTGCGCCGCCTCTACCCGGCGTTTGCGGGCTGACACTCCACTAGTCCGTCCTGGCGGGGGGCAACCAGCTGATAATCACAAGCGACATTGGTCGCAACGTGGACGGCTTCTATAATCGTCGTCGCGCTCCCGGCCCGAGCGACGCCTTGCGTCACGGAGAAGGATCTTGGCAGGTTCTCATGGTCTGGCTGCGGCCGTAGGCGACCGCGTCGAGTCCGTCGTGGTCGTCGGCGCCGGCACGATGGGAAGCGGCATCGCTCAGGTCGTGGCCGAGGCGGGCATCACCGTGACGATGGTCGATGTCTCACCCGCGTTCCTGGAGCGTGGGCTGGCGGCAATCGATCGCAACTGGGAACGGGCCACTGCCAGAGGGCGGATGGACGAGGCTCAAGTCACCGCGGCTCGTGCTTGCCTCCAGACCGCGACCGACTACGAGGCGGCTGGCGCGGCTGATTTGGTGATAGAGGCCATCGTCGAGGCCCTGGACGCGAAACGTGCGCTTTTTGCGGAGGTGTCGCGTATCGCCCCAGTGGACGCCATCCTCGCCAGTAACACCTCCTCTATCTCGATCACTCAACTCGGCGCCGCGACCGACCGCGCTGACCGGGTTATCGGCATGCACTTCTTCAACCCGGTCCCGGTGATGGCGCTGGTTGAGGTCGTGCGGGGGCTGCTCACGTCGGACAAGACGTTCGAGCGGGTCGAGGCCCTCGCCCGGCGGCTCGGCAAAACGCCGGTTGCGGTCAACGATTTCCCGGGCTTCGTCTCCAACCGCGTCCTGATGCCGATGATCAACGAGGCGATCTTCTGTCTTGGCGAAGGGGTCGCCGCCAGGGAGGCGATCGACGACGTGATGAAGCTGGGCATGGCGCACCCGATGGGGCCGCTCGCCCTTGCCGACCTGATCGGCCTCGATGTCTGCCTCGATATCATGCAAACGCTGCAGCGCGACCTGGGGGACGATAAGTACCGCCCGGCGCCGATGCTCCGGCGGCTGGTGGCAGCCGGTAAGCTCGGCCGCAAGACGGGCGAGGGGTTCTACGCCTACTAGGGGTCGCCACGAGAGGGGCCAGGGGGAAGCATGGAGTTCGGCCGAACTGAGGAGCAACGGCTGCTCCTCGGCGCCGTCCAGGAGTTCATTCGGAAAATCGTGGTTCCTCGCGCGGCCGGACGCGACGTCAGCGCAGAGTTTCCGGAAGAGGAGCTGCGGGCGGCGGCGGAGCTTGGGTTGATGGGAATGGCAGTGCCAGAAACGCACGGCGGTGCCGATCTTGATCCCGTCTCGACCGCCCTCGTCTATGAGGAGATCGCCCGCGGGTCAGGCGCGCTCGCGGTCATCCTCTCAGTCCACAACTCACTCGTCTGCGAAGCAATTCGGCGATACGGAACGGAGGAGCAGCAGGACCGGTACCTGCCGCCGCTCGCCTCGGGGAACCTCCTCGGCGCCTACGCCCTCACCGAATCCGGTGCCGGATCAGATGCCGCCGCGCTCCAAACCCGCGCTCGTCGCAACGGGGACGTCTACCTCCTCAGCGGCAGCAAGCTGTTTATCACCTCCGCGGAACACGCCGACTTGTTCGTCGTCTTCGCGGTCACCGACCCGGAAGCGCGTCGTTCCCGTGCCATCACCGCGTTCCTGGTGGAGCGCGACTTACCCGGCTTCACCATCGGCAAGAAGGAGCGGAAGCTTGGCCTGCGCTCCTCCGAGATCAACGAGATTTCGTTCGCCGACGTCCGGGTGCCAACCGGCTGCCGGCTCGGTGACGAGGGATATGGATTTCCAATGGCCCTCGCGCTCCTTGATACCGGCCGGATCGGCATCGCCGCGCAGGCCGTCGGCATGGCTCAGGCGGCGCTCGACCTCTCCCTTGTCTATGCCCAGCAGCGGCACCAGTTCGGGCGCCCCATCGCCGATCTCCAGGCTATTCAGTGGATGTTGGCCGACATGGCAACCCGACTGGAAGCGGCTCGACTCCTGACGTACCGGGCGGCCGCACTCAAGCGAGACGGCGACCCCTTCGGGCTTGCCGCGTCGCAGGCCAAGCTCTTCGCGTCACGGAGTGCCGTCGAGGCCGCCGACGCCGCGATTCAGATCCACGGTGGCTACGGCTACCTAGAGGAGTACGGCGCCGAGCGCCTCTACCGCGATGCCAAGGCGACGGAGCTCTACGAAGGCACGTCCGAGATTCAGCGCCTGGTCATCGCCCGTCATCTACTTCGCGGCACATCCACACCCGCGTCCTGACGAGGGCCTGCCATGTCCCCCACCGCGCTACCACCCGACCTCTCTCGGTCCGCCAGGCCAATCCGGGTCCTGGTCGCGAAGCCAGGCCTGGATGGGCACGACCGTGGCGCGAAGGTGATGGTCCGCGCTGCGCGCGACGCCGGGTTCGAAGTGATCTATACGGGGCTCTTCCAGACGCCCGACATGATTGCCAGTACCGCGCTCCAGGAGGACGTGGACGTCGTTGGCCTGAGCATCCTTTCGGGTGCCCACCTGGCGCTCTTCCCCCGGATCATGGACGCCCTCCGCGCGCGCGGCGTCGACGACGTCCTCGTCGTGGCTGGGGGTACAATCCCCGCCGAGGACATCGACGCGCTCAAGCGACTCGGCGTGGCCGCCGTCTTTGGTCCCGGCACTCCGCTCCAAGAGGCAATCCAATTCATACGCGACCACGCCCCCGTCCGAGACAACGCGGCGTGAGCCACCCGTCGTGAGCCTGGTCGACCGGCTGCTTTCGGGCGACCGCCGCGCCCTGGCTCGGCTAGCGACGCTCGTCGAGAACGCCGATGATGTCGGTGAGGCTGCGCTCCGGCGGCTCTACCCCCAGACCGGCAGTGCTCACATCGTCGGTATTACCGGCCCCCCGGGCGCCGGCAAGAGCACGTTCATCAACGCGCTGGTCGGGGTACTCCGCGCCGGCGGGCGGCGCGTCGGCGTCGTCGCCGTTGATCCCTCGAGCCCGCTGTCCGGCGGCGCAACGCTCGGCGACCGCATCCGAATGATGGAGCGGCACGCCGACGACGGCGTCTTTATCCGGAGCATGGCCGCCCGCGGGCACGCCGGCGGCCTGGCGCTCGCCACCGCTGGCGTCGTCCACCTCCTCGACGCCGCCGGCTTCGACATGGTCCTAGTTGAAACGATCGGGGTCGGACAGGACGAGTTTGCGGTGGCGGGGCACTGCCACACTGTCGTTCTCCTCCAGGTTCCCGGCCTGGGCGATGGCGTGCAGGCGCTGAAGGCCGGACTGCTGGAAATGGCCGACATCCTCGTCGTCAACAAGGCCGACCGGGACGGCGCGGCCGAGACGGTCCAGACCCTGCGCGACATGGTCTCCCTCGGCTCGTGGGAATCCGCCGCATGGAGGGCCGAAGTCGTCGCAACATCGGCGGCGACGGGTGAGGGCGTCGATGCGTTGCTGGAGCGAATCGATGCCCACCGCGAGACGTTGCGCGAGACCGGGGCATGGGTAGACCGGCAGCGGGCGATGGCCGCGGCGGAGGTGTCGTCTCGCCTGCACGCCGAACTCGATCGCCGATTCCGCGGCAACGATTTCGAGGGTGCAGCCCTCCGTCGCGAGATCGAAGAGGTCGCGGATCGGCGCAAGCCACCTGCCGAAGCGGTCGCCAATCTCCTCGCACGCCTCAACGCGCCGTAGCGCTCGCCCCTGGCGGAGTGGAGCGCTCCTAGTCCCGCACGGACAGCGCGATCGCCGCGCGGGCGTTGGCCATCCGGTTGGCGATGAGTGCGGCGGTTGCGCCGGCACCAATGCCATTGTCGATGTTGACGACGGCCAATCCCGGTGCGCAGGAATGGAGCATGGCCATCAGGGCGGCGACGCCGTCGCCGCCAAAGCCATAGCCGACCGACGTCGGCAGACCGATCACCGGCACGGGCACGAGACCCGCCACGACCGAGGGCAGAGCGCCATCCATCCCCGCCGCAACGACAATGGCATCGACACCCTCCCCTACCAAACGCTCCAATGGCGCCACGAGGCGGTGCAACCCCGCCACCCCGACGTCCCAGATCTCCGTCACGGCGGTCCCCATCTCCCGCGCCATCACGACCGCCTCCGCGGCCACCGGCAGATCGGACGTCCCCGCCGCAATCACGCCGACGCGTCCCCCGGTCGCTCTCGGCACCACCCCAGGCTGCGCCACCACCAGCGTTCTCGCCAGATCGTCGACCTCTACGTCAAACGTGCCGTTCAAGCGCCGGGGGATCTCCGCGAGGATCTCGGGAGCGCAGCGACTAGCTAGGCAACGGCCGGTGGCGTCGGCGAGTCGCGTTACGCCCTCGACCACCTGGTCCGTACGCTTACCGGTGGCAAACACCACCTCTGGGATCCCCGCTCGTTGAGCTCGGCCTGGATCGGGTTGGATGTTCCTTGGTGACTGGTGGCGGTGTGGGAACGTCCCAAGGGATATGTCGTTGAGTACGGCGCGAACGGCGTCGAATGGCCGCTCATGGTCCCCGCTCACCGCCCCTCCCCATCGCTTAGCGCGTCCTCAACCAGCCCGAGGACGTCCCTCGACTCGCCCGCCCGCAGCAGATGGGCGAGGTACTCGACGTTGCCCGCCGGTCCCACCAGGGGCGAGCGCGTCAGCCCACGCACCGCAAATCCAACGCCGCTCGCTGAGCCCAGCACGTCGGTAAGCACGCGCCGATGGATCGTCATGTCTCGCACTACCCCTCCCTTCCCGACTTCGCGCCGGCCCGCCTCGAACTGGGGCTTGATCAACGGGACGCACTCCCCGGTGGAAGTCAAGAGCCGCACAGCCACTGGCAGAATCAGCCGGAGCGAGATGAACGAGACGTCGATGGTGACGAAGTCAACCGCTTCCGGCAGGCATTCGAGCGACCGCGCGTTCACACGGTCCATCACGACTACGCGGGGGTCGGCGCGCAACCGCTCCGCCAGCTGCCCATAGCCGACGTCCACGGCGTAGACGCGCGCGGCGCCGCCCTGAAGCAGGCAGTCGGTGAATCCCCCGGTACTTGCGCCAAGATCCGCCGCCACACGTCCCTGGACGTTGACGTCGAACCGCTCCAACGCGAAGGCGAGCTTCTCGCCGCCGCGGCTGACGAACCGGGGCTTCGCGTTCAGCTCAATCACGTCGCGGTCGCCGACCGGTGCGCCGGCGCGGGACACCACCTGACCGTTGACCCGCACATCGCCAGCCAGAATGAGCGCTCGGGCCTGGGACCGACTTTGGGCGATTCTGCGCGCGAGCACCGCCTCATCGAGACGAAGCCGCGCCGTTCCCACAGTCAGTTGCCCGCCCCTCGGCCGGTCGTGCGCTCCAGGAAAGCCGCGGACTGGACGTGGCAGAGTGCCACGGCGAGCGCGTCCGCGGCGTCGTCCGGATGGGGTACATGGTCGAGTCCGAGGACGAGGCGGACCATCTCCTGCATCTGCCCCTTCTCGGCGCGGCCGTAGCCAACAACCGCCTGCTTGACCTCCGCCGGCGTGTACTCGACCACGGGCGTGCCCGCTCTCGCCGCGGCCAGCAACACGACCCCTCGCGCCTGCCCGACAGCAATCGCCGTAGTGACGTTCCTCGAGAAGAAGAGCTGCTCGACGGCAACGACGTCCGGCTGGTACCGGTGAAGGAGCTCGCTTACGCCATCAAAGAGCATGAGCAGGCGGTCGGGCATGGGCCGGTCGGCTCGGGTCTCGACCACGCCGTACGCCACGGCTGTCGGCTCCCCCTCACCCGCTACCACGCCGTATCCCAGCAGCGCCGTACCCGGGTCGATGCCGAGGGTGATCATCGCTGCATCAAACGGCGCCAGGGTAGGCTCAACTGACCTGAGCCAGGACCTCGTCCGAAACGTCGAGGTTGGAGTAGACCTGCTGCACATCCTCGAGGTCTTCCAGGCGCTCCAGCAGGCGGATGGTCTTGACTGCCACGTCGGGCTCCGGCGTCAGCACGGTCTTCGGCTGCATCGTCAGATCGGCCGACTCGACCTGAAAGCCGGCCTCGATCAGGGCGTCGCGCACGCGCGCCAGATCCTGAACCTCCGTGGTGATCTCGACCGTACCGTCCTCGGTCAGGACGTCGCTCGCTCCCGCGTCGATGGCAACCAGACCGATCTCGTCTGGGTCATGCCCGTCGGCCGAGAGGGTGATCGAACCGACGTGGTCGAACATCCAGCCAACGCTACCGCTTTCCCCCAGGGTCCCGCCCGCTCGCGTCAGGACCGCTCGCACCTCGCCCACGGTCCGGTTGCGGTTGTCGGTCATCGCTTGAATCATCAACGCGGTACCGCCTGGTCCGTACCCCTCGTAGTAGACCTCGTCAAAGTTGTCGCCGCTTCCGGCACCCGCCGCACGTTGAATCGCCCGGTCGATGTTCTCCTTAGGCATGTTCTCACTTCGGGCCTTCTCGACCGCGAGGCGCAGACGAAAGTTGGCGTCTGGATCAGGCAGGCCCGAGCGCGCGGCGACCGAGATCTCGCGTGCCAGTTTGGTGAATAGCTGGCCGCGCTTCGCGTCGGCCGCCCCCTTCTTTCGCTTGATCGTCGACCATTTCGAGTGTCCAGACATCCCGGTTCCGCTCCTCAACAACATCGGCATCAATACGGCGCCGAGTATACCACCGCCTCTCGGCGCGACCCCTTAACCGGCGGATCCCTTGCCAGTCTTGAAATGTGCGCAAAGCTCCGCTACACTCGGTCCGCGATTACCCGGTGCAAGTCAAAATGCGATCGCGATGGGAGGGGTATGAAAGCCCGCGCATTCCCGCGTCCCCGCGACCGTTCCGCGTGACGATTGAGCCCCACCGCTGAGTGCGGGGGGCTCTTGTTCGCCGCATGGCGTGTCGCCCTAGCGCAACGCCTCGTCGGCTCTCGGTGCGCCAGGTCGGATGACAGGTCGCGCTCGCTGGCGCTAGCACGTGGGGTGGTGAAGCGGTCGATGGATACGAGCCTTATAGCGAAGGGCAAGGATCAGGGCTACCTCCTCTCGGACGACATCTTCGCTGCCTTCCCGAACCCGGAGGAGCAAGTCGACTCCCTCGACGACTTCTATACCTACCTGGTCGCCGAAGGTATCGAGGTCCTCGACCACGCGCCCACGACCCCCTCCACGTCGAATGGCGCCGCCCAAAAGACCAAGGAGGCAGCGCAGCCGGATCGCACCGACCGGATCGAGCGCGTCGAGCACGCGGACGTGATCGCCGCCGGCGTCAGCGACTCGGTCCGCCTCTACCTCCAAGAGATCGGCGAAACCAATCTTCTCACCATGCAGGAGGAGGTCTGGCTCTCCAAGCGCATGGAGCGCGGGAAGATCGCGGAGATGGGACTCCTCGCCGCGGATCTTGATGCCGTCGGCCGTGAGGCGTTGGAAGCCGACAAGCTCGACGGCGACCGCGCACGTGCGCACCTGATCCAGGCCAACCTCCGCCTCGTTGTCTCGGTTGCGAAGAAGTACGTCGGTCGCGGCCTGTCGTTTCTCGACCTGATCCAAGAAGGCAACATTGGCCTGATGAAGGCGACCGACAAGTTCGACTACACCCGCGGCTACAAGTTCAGCACCTACGCGACCTGGTGGATCCGCCAGGCGATCACCCGCGCCATCGCCGACCAGAGCCGCACCATCCGCCTCCCGGTCCACGTCGGCGAAACCATCAACCGGGTCAAGAAGACCGGCCACCGCCTGCAGCAGATCCTGGAGCGCGAGCCGACTCAGGAGGAGATCGCGCGGGCGATGGACATTTCGGATGAGAAGGTCCGGCAGGTCCTCGACGTCTCCCGTCACCCGGTATCGCTCGAAGCACCGGTCGGTCAGGACGGCGACGCCTTCCTCGGCGATTTCATCGAGGACGAGTCGATGCCCCAGCCGCTTGAGCTCGCCTCGCAGGAACTCCTCAAGTCGCAGATCGGCGACGCGCTCGATAAGCTCACCGACCGCGAGCGCAAGATCATCGTCCTTCGCTTTGGCTTGGACGACGGCCGCTTCCGCACGCTCGAGGAAGTCGGTCGCGAGTTTGGCATCACACGGGAGCGCATCCGGCAGATCGAGGCGAAGGCATTGCGTAAGCTTCGCCACCCCAGCTACAGCCGAAAGCTGCGGGGCTACCTGGAGTAGGCTCGGGCCGGTAACCCCCAGCCACCCACAATGTGGAGCGCACCACCCGACGGTGGGTTCAGCGCTTGTCCCCGCCCGACTTGAGCCGTTTCCACCCTTGAACTCGCGTCTCGCTCGCCGCACCGCCGACGTTCCTGAGACGCCGCCGGTGCCGGCGTCTTCATTGCAACATCGAGCCAAGACATTGCCACTGGGCCGGCGTCAAGTCGGACCGCATCCGATGGCGCGGGCACGCTACGGCGGAGCCTGCACCATGGGGATCACCGACCTACGACGGTGCAGACAACACCAGCGCCACGTTATGACCACCGAACCCCATCGAGTTCGTCATCACGTGCGTTAGCCGCGCCTCGCGGGCGGCGTTTGGCACGTAGTCGAGATCACAGTCGGCGTCGGGTGTCCGATAGTTGATGGTCGGCGGAATGCATGCTTCCCCGATGGCCCGCACACAGATTGCCGCCTCCAACGATCCAGCGGCACCGAGTAGGTGGCCAGTCATCGACTTGGTGGAGCTGATCGGCATCCTGTACGCCACATCCCCTAGCGCCGCCTTGAGTGCCTGCGTTTCGAGCTTCTCGTTGAGCTGGGTCGACGTCCCATGGGCATTGACGTAGTCGATCTCGGCCGGCCGCAGGCCCGCGTCAGCGAGGGCAAGCCGCATCGCCCGCGCGGCCCCTTCGCCGCCGGGGGCCGGTTGGACGATGTGGTTGGCGTCGTCGGTCGTGCCGTAGCCCGTGACCTCTGCCAGCACCGGCGCACCGCGTTCCAGCGCATGCCGCCGCTCCTCGAGCGCGAGGACCGCCCCGCCCTCCGCAAGCACGAATCCGTCGCGGTCGGCGTCGAAGGGCCGGCTTGCCCCGGCGGGATCCTCGTTCCCCGTGGAAAGCGCCCCCATCGCGTTGAAACCCGCAACACCGATCCGCGTGACGGGTGCTTCCGAGCCGCCGGCGAACATCACGTCCGCCAACCCGCGTCGGATCATGAGCACCGCCTCGCCGATCGCGTGCGCCGAACTGGCGCATGCGGAAACCGTGGCGAAGTTCGGCCCCTTCGCGCCGACGGCAATCGCCGCTCCTCCAGCGGCCATGTTCGGCAGCACCATTGGCACGAAAAATGGTCCCAACCGGCGCGGCCCATGCGCCAACAGCGTCTCGACGCCTCCCTCGAATGTCTCCAAGCCTCCCATGCCGGTCCCCATCAGCACCCCCACCCGCTCTCCCTGCTCGACGGACAGGCGGAACCCGGCGTGGCCGGCCGCCTCCAGCGTGGCGGCTACGGCGAACTGGACGTAGCGGTCCATTCGCCGTGCCTGCTTTCGGCCGAGGAGCCCCGCGGGATCGAAACCCCGGACTTCACCGGCAAATATCGTCTCGTACCCAGTCGCGTCGAAGCGCGTAATCGGCCCGATCCCCGACCGCCCGGCCACCAGGCTTTCCCAGGCCTCGTCGACGGTTCGTCCCACCGGGGAGACGATGCCGATCCCCGTCACGACCACCCGTCGCTCCCTCTCGTGGTCCACTCAGCCACTCCTCACCTGGTTCGGCATCCTACACGGTTGCACCCGGGCGGTGCCCGAGGTGAAGGAGAACATGGTACGCCGGTGGGTCAAGGCCGGTCCGTTCGATCAGGATCGCCGCGTACGTACGCGGTCGGAGATACCGTGCCGCTTGTTCCAACACGGGCGGTCGTGGTAGGCTCGACCGTGTGGCTGGCCCTGCGGTGTTCGTGATGTTCTACGTGGTCTTGAGCCAACAGATGAGAGTCGGGAGCTGCTAACCGCGCGGTCTTCCGCGCGGCGCCGCGGTGCCCACCTGCGAAAGCAGGTTCAAGGCTCCGTTGCACACGGCACAGGTGGGGTCAGCTACCGTTCCCCGCATCCACCTCGACAACCCGCCCCGCCGGGTTCCAGTTGGTGTACGCCGATGATCGTCCTCGTCCATGGACCGGATGCCGCCCTCGCGCGCGCCGCGGTTGCGAAGGTCGTGCGCGACCACGATTCAACGGGCGCCAACACGACGGTCCTCGACGGGGCAACCGTATCCCTGAACCAGGTCATCACCAGCGTAGGCAGCCTGGGTTTTTTCAATGAGGGCCGGGTCGTGGTGGTCCAGGACCTCATGACGCGGGCGGCCAGACCGGTCAAGTCAAGCGCCTCGGACGAGGATGGCAGCGAGAGTAGCGGTGCATCACCGCCGCTTGACCTCGCTCCACTGTTCCGCTCCGTGCCGGACCGCAACGTGCTCGTCCTGGTCGACCGTGGCCTCGCCGCCGTCCCCGCCGCGGTCAGGACGGCGGCACCCAGCGATACGGTCGTCGTCGCGGCCGAGCCGCCCCGTGGCCAGCAACTCGTGGCCTGGCTCATCGCCGCAGCCGGTGAGGAAGGGGCGCGACTCGACGCCGGGACCGCTCGCCAGATCGCCGAAAAGCTCTATCCCCAGACGTGGTCCGCCAAGCCGGCGAACCCCCGCTACGATCGGCCACCCGACCTCGATCAGCTGGCGAACGAGGTCGCCAAGCTCGCCCTCGCGGCGCATCCGGGTCCGATCACCCGCCGGCACGTCGACGCGCTCGTCGCATCCGGCGACGACGACCGGATTTTCCGGTTCGTCGAGGCGGCGGCCAACGGGCAGCTCGCGGGGGCACTAACCGAGATCCGCCGGCTCTTCGACGCAGGCGAAGAACCGGCGAAGCTGGCTGCCCAGGTCCTCCAGCAGATCGAGCTTGCCGGCGTCCTCGACGCGGGTGGCACCCGTCTAGATCCCGCCGCGGTGGGCCGGTCGCTTGGGCTCACTAACCCGAACCGAATGGTGGGGGTCGCGAGCTCTCGCCGCGGCCAACGGCCGGGCGAGGCAGTCGACGCCCTGGCGACCGCCGCCGCCGTGGACCGCCAGACCAAGCGCGGCGAGCTGCGACACCCCGTCGATGCGCTCTACGCACTCATGGCCGACGTGGCATCGACCCGTTCGCATCCGACCACACGACAAGGCGGCACCTAGGTGCCGCCATCCGCCGACATCGTCTTCGCCATTGCCCGAAGCGACTACGCCGCCGTGCCGTTCCCGGCCGTCAACTGGTTGAACTTCTTCATCAGCCGCGACTTGCGCCGGGCGGCGTTGTTCTTGTGGACGACACCCTTGCCGGCGACGCGATCGAGCATGCTGATCGCGTCCCCCACGGCCGTCGCCGCAACCGTCTGGTCGGCGCCGCCGATCGCGGTCTCGGCCTTCTTCACGAAGGTGCGGGCGGCTGTCCGGAACGGCTTGTTCCGCTGGCGGCGGCGCTCCGCGACGCGGATGCGCTTCTCGGCCGATTTGTTATTCGCCAACGATGACCATCCTTCGTTCGTACCAATCGCTCTTCGTGCACCGCAACACCGCGGTCTCTTACCGCACGCGCAATCCTATCCGAATTTGGCGCTCCACTCAAGGATCGGCGGCTCCCGGCCGTGACTGCTCCCGATTCCACCGCCGCGCCGGACGGACCGTCTCAGCGAATGCGAACCGCCGCGTCGGTCCGCCCGGCTCGCCGGCATGCGCGCGGCAATCACGCCTACCCAACGTGGCCACAGCCCCCGGCATCGCGCTCGCTGGCGCGCAGCGCCTCGATCGTCGGCGTCGCTTTCGTGGTCAGCCGCGTTTTGGGCCTCGCCCGCGAAGTGATCCTCGCCGGGCGCTTTGGGACAAAGGGGGAATACGACGCCTACGTTAGCGCCTTTCGTGTGCCGGACCTCCTCTTCCTGATCATCATGGCCGGGTCGTTCGGCTCGGCGTTCATTCCGGTCTTTGCAGGGTTCCTCGCGCAGAACCAGCGCGAGCGGGCCTGGCGGCTGGCATCGGTGGTTCTCAACCTGTCAGCGCTGGCGATGGTTGCCGCCGCCTTGTTCACCCTGATTTTCGCTGCTCCCATCGTCCGTTACCTGGTCGCGCCCGGTCTTGCCGCCGAGGACCAAGCGCTCGCCACCGACCTGATGCGCATCCTCGTCCTGTCGCCCATCCTGTTGGGGCTCGGCATTGCCGCCAAAGGCATCCTCGAGGCGCAGGATCGGTTTGAGCTGCCGGCGCTCGCCCCGGTTCTCTACAACTTAGCGATCATCGCCGGTGCGCTCGTACTCGCCCCGTCCCTAGGGACCTACGGCGTGGCGATCGGCGTCGTCGCGGGCGCCCTCCTGCACGTCGTGGCCCAGGTCCCCGGGCTGATTCGCGCGGGCATGCGATACCGCCTGGTCCTCGACCTCCACACCGACGGGCTCGCCGAGGTCGGCCGCCTCCTCCTCCCCCGGGTGATCGGCCAGGCGGCATTCCAGCTCAACTTCGTCATCGTCAATGCCTTCGCCTCGCGCCGTGAGGACGGCGCGATCTCCGCCCTGAATTACGCCTGGCAGTTGATGATGCTCCCGCATGGCGTCCTGGCGCTCACCATCTCAACCGTCATCTTCCCCACCATGGCCAGGCTGTTCGAGCAGGGCAACATCGCGGAGCTGCGGGCGACGTTCGCGCGGGCGTTACGACCGCTCCTCTTCCTCACCCTTCCCGCGTCAGTCGGGCTGTTTCTCTTCCGAGAGTCGATCGTCCAGACGATCTTCCAGCTCGGCGAGTTCTCCGAGCGTTCCACGCGGCTGACCGTCGCGCCGCTCGCCTTCCTTGCCCTCGGTCTCGGTGGCTACGCCCTGGTCGAGGTCCTGACGCGAGCCTTCTACGCCATGCATGACACGCGCACCCCGGTCGTCGCTGGGATCGGCGTGATTCTCCTGAATGTGGTCCTCTCGGCGGCGCTGGTAGACCGCTACGGGCACGCGGCACTCGCCTTCAGCTTGAGCGTCACGACGGGAATCGAAGCACTGGTGTTACTGGCCATCCTCGGCCGGCGGGTCGGCGGCTCGGTGGCCGCCTTCGGCGATTGGTTTGGCCCTGTAGTCTTCGCCACGGCCGCGATGGCACTCGTCGCCTTCACCATCCAGGTCCCTCTGGAGCGGGCAACGGAGCCGGGCGCCGGTCCGCGCGTCGTGCAGCTAGCCCTCTTCCTCTATGCCATCGGCCTGACAGCCGGGACGTACGGCCTGGCCGCCTGGTATCTGCGCGTGCCGGAAGTCCACGACATCCTGACCAAGGCGTCGACTCGGCTGCCGGTCGTCGGCCGGATGGCCAACGTGCTCCCGCGACGGCGGTGAGTCCGGCTCGGCTATACTTCCGGCCGGCGCCAACCGCCGGTTAGCGAGCAAAGCGAGCGAATGAGCCACGACGACGCGATCTTACGGGTCCGCAACTTCAGCATCATCGCCCATATCGATCACGGCAAGTCCACCCTCGCCGATCGCCTCTTGGAGCGAACCCAGACCGTCGCCGCGCGCGAGATGGTTGATCAACTGCTCGACTCCATGGACTTGGAGCGCGAGAAGGGGATCACCATCAAGGCCCGCGCGGTTCGCATGACGTACCGCGCCGCGGATGGTCATGACTACGAGCTCAACCTGATCGACACTCCAGGGCACGTCGACTTCTCATACGAGGTCAGCCGCAGCCTCGCGGCCTGCGAAGGGGCGTTGCTCGTCGTCGACGCCGCGCAGGGAATCGAGGCGCAGACGATGGCCAACGTCTACCTGGCGTTGGAGCAGAATCTAGCCATCGTCGCCGTCATCAACAAGATCGACCTGCCCAGCGCCGACCCCCAAAAGGTTGCAGGGGAAGTCGGGAGCTTCATCGGCCTCCTCGATGATGAGGTCGTCTTCGCCTCGGCCAAAACCGGCGTCGGTATCGACCAGGTCCTCGAAGCGGTCGTCGCCAAGGTGCCGCCACCGGTCGGTCGGACCGAGGCGCCGACCCGTGCCTTGATCTTTGACTCTCACTACGACCCGTTCAAGGGCGTCATCGCCTACGTCAAGGTGGTAGACGGTCGCATCGCACACGACGACCGCATCCGTCTGATGGCGAACGGCAAGGAATCGGAGCTCATCGAGGTCGGCGTCTTTTCGCCCAACATGCGCGCGATCGAGGAGCTTCGCACCGGGGAAGTGGGGTACCTCGCCACCGGCCTGAAGGTGGTCAAGGACTGCCAGGTCGGCGACACGGTCACGCTCGCAACGCGTCCAGCGGCCGATCCGCTGCCGGGCTACCGGCCTGCAAAGCCGATGGTTTTCGCCGGTCTGTACCCGGTCGACAGCGAGGATTACCCCCTGCTGCGCGACGCCCTGGAGCGCCTCCAGCTCAACGACGCCTCGCTCACCTATCAGCCCGAGTCATCGCTCGCCCTCGGCTTCGGCTTCCGCTGCGGGTTCCTTGGCCTGCTCCACATGGAGATCATCCAGGAGCGGCTGGAGCGCGAATACAAGCTTGACCTGCTGGCGACTGCGCCAAGCGTCGAGTACGAGGTCATGCTTCACGGCGGTCGCACGATCGCCATCGACAACCCGTCCGACCTCCCCTCACCGGGCGAGATCGAAGAGATCCGCGAGCCGTGGATGGACATAACCATCATTGTGCCGTCGCGCTTCATCGGTGCGGTAATGGAGCTCGTGACCGGCCGGCGCGGCATCTACGACGAGATGGTTTACCTTGCCGAGGATCGGGTTCAGCTGAAGTTTGAGATGCCACTCGGCGAGCTGATCGTCGATTTCTACGACCAGTTGAAGGGGCGAACGCAAGGCTACGCCTCGCTTGACTATGCCTTCGCCGACCTGCGGCCGGCCGACCTCGTCAAACTCGATGTGCTCGTCAACGGCGCGCCGGTCGACGCTCTCTCGCTGATTACCCACCGTGACGATGCCTACGCCAAGGGCCGGGAGCTCGTGCAGACACTGCGTAGCTTGATCCCGCGCCAGATGTTCGACGTGCCGGTGCAGGCCTCGATCGGCAGCCGGATCATCGCTCGGGAGACGATCCGGGCCATGCGCAAGAACGTCCTCGCGAAATGCTATGGCGGCGACGTCACTCGAAAGCGGAAGCTGCTGGAGAAGCAGCGCGAGGGCAAGGCGCGGATGAAGGTCGTCGGGAGCGTCGAGATCCCGCAGGAAGCGTTCATGGCGGTCCTCAGCCTTGGCGATCGGGACAAGGCCGCCGCGGGGAAAGGCTAGCCGTGGCGATAGCGGGTCGCATCACGGTCGTCGGCCTCGGACCGGGGGACCCTACCTGCGTACCGTCGGGAGCCAACGCGCGCTCGACGGCGCGGCGCGCACATCCTGCGAACCCGCATCCACCCCGGCCTCGGGGATCTAACCGATGACCCGCGGGTCACCAGCTGCGACGACCTCTACGACCGCCAACCGTCATTCGAGGCCCTGTACGAGGCCGTCGCCGACCGAGTCCGCGATGCGGCGGTTGGCGGCGATGTCGTTTTCGCTGTGCCGGGACACCCGCGCTTCGGCGAGGCCACCGTCCGACTCCTAGTGGAGGGCGCCGCGGCGAGCGGTGTTCCGGTCGATGTCCTTGACGCCGTGAGCTCGGTCGACGTCATCGCGAACGCGCTCGGCGTCGATCCGCTGGCGGAAGGCCTCCAACTCATCGATGCGGTCGATTTGGTTGGCGTCGTCGAGCGGGAGCCTTACGCCGGTGGCCTACTTCTCGTGGATGCCGGCCGGCCCTGCCTGCTCTCCCAGGTGTTCGCCCCGCACGTCGCCACCGCGGCCAAGCTCGCGCTGACCCGCGTCTATCCCGACGACCACATGGTCGCCGTGGTGCGGGCCGCCAGTGTGCCGGACCAGCACACCGTAACGCACTGCGCCCTCTACCAGCTGGATCGTCAGCCGGTCGACCACCTGACGAGCGTTTGGATTCCGGCGCTCCCCGAGCTTGAAGCGCACCGCTCGCCGCCGACGCTTCAGCGGATCGTGGCGCGGCTCCGCGCCCCCGGCGGCTGCCCATGGGACCGCAAGCAAACGCACGCGTCGCTCCGCGATGCCCTCCTCGAAGAGGCATTCGAGGCAACCGACGCCGTCGACGCCGGAGATGCCGACAACCTCCAGGAGGAGCTCGGCGACCTCGTGTTGCTGGTGGCCATGCACGCTCAGATTGCCGAGGAGCGCGGCGACTTCGCGCTAGAGGACGTCTACGAGTCGGTGACACGCAAGCTCGTTCGACGCCACCCTCACGTCTTCGGTGACGTCACCGCTCGCACGGCGGATGAGGTGGTGCAGACGTGGAACGCGGCTAAGGCCCGTGAACGGAACAACCGTGGCGCACCTCGGCCCGATCACCCGATCGACCGGCTACCGCGGTCGATGCCCGCCCTGATGCGTGCAACGACCCTATTGCGGGACCGGTGTCCCGAGACCTGGGCCGGGTCGGTGGGTTCGGCGGATGAACTCGGTGATGCGCTCCTCGGCGCGGTAGAAGCCGCCGTCCAGTCGGGCGTCGATCCGGAGCGCCTGCTCATCGACGCCCTTCGCCGCCGGATTCCCAACCATCCCCCAGCCGCCGAGGGCGGCGCCACGCCAACGCCAAAGGAGAGCGTGCCAGCGTGATCCACCAGCAAGACGTCGATCCTGCGGTCACGGGGAAGCTGACTTGCGGCTCGTTACGGGCGTCCGACGCCGGGCAAGTGGTGACGCTCAATGGCTGGGTCAACCGGCGGCGCGACCTCGGCGGCCTCATCTTCATCGACCTCCGCGACCGGTACGGCCTCACCCAGGTCGTCTTCAATCCGCAGATTGCGCCGAACGCCCACGCCCGCGTGAGTGACGTCCGCAACGAGTACGTGCTCCGGGTGGAAGGAGTGGTTCGGCAGCGACCCGAGGGGACGGAGAATCCAAAGCTTGCCACCGGCCAGATCGAAGTCGAGGGACACGGCATCGAGGTGCTCAACGAGGCAAAGACGCCCCCGTTCTACGTGAATGAGGAGGTCGAGGTCGACGAGAGCCTCCGCCTCAGGCACCGGTACCTCGACCTCCGCCGACCGCACATGCAGGGCAACGTCATCCTTCGCCATCGGGTTGCCCAGCACATGCGGCGCTTCCTCGAAGACCGCGGCTTCGTCGAGGTGGAAACCCCGCACCTGATCAAGAGCACGCCCGAGGGAGCGCGGGACTTCCTCGTGCCGAGCAGCGCCTCGCCCGGAAGTTTTTACGCGCTACCGCAGTCACCCCAGCAACTCAAGCAGCTGCTGATGGTGGCCGGTCTAGACCGTTACTACCAGATTGCCCGCTGCTTTCGCGATGAGCCGCAGCGAGCCGACCGCCAGCCTGAGTTCACCCAGCTCGACCTGGAGATGTCGTTCGTTCGCGAAGAAGACGTGATGAGCCTGATCGAAGGGCTCTACATCGCTATGACCGAGCAGCATTCCGACCTGCGCATCCGCGAACAGCCCTTCCCGCGCCTGACCTACCGAGAAGCGATGGACCGCTTCGGCATTGACCGGCCGGACCTTCGGTTCGGCATGGAGCTCAAGCAGGTGTCACCGGCCCTTGCCGGTACCGGCTTTCAGGCCTTCGCTCGCGTACTCGCCGGCGGCGGGGAGGTGAAGGCCCTGGTTGCTCCCGGCTGCGCTGGGTACACCCGGCGGGAGATCGACGAGGTGACCGAGCTGGCGAAGCGAGCGGGTGCCGCCGGCCTGGCGACGTTCGCCGTCTCGGCCGACGGCGTGCGCTCCCCTGTCGCCAAGTTTCTGTCGGAGGCGGAGCTCGTCGCGCTCACCAGCGGCATCGGTGCGCAGCCCGGCGACTTGGTCCTCGTGGTCGCGGACCAACCGACCGTCGTCGCTAAGGCGCTGTCGACGCTTCGCGAGGAGTTCGGCCGCCGCCTACATTTGGCCGATCCCAAGGAGCTCGCCTATTGCTGGATCGTCGAGTTCCCATTGCTTGAATGGGACGACGAGGGCCAGCGCTGGGACGCGACCCACAATCCCTTCTCCGGCTACTACGACGACGACGCAGCGCTGCTGGTGACTGACCCAGGCGCCGTTCGCGCCAAGCAATACGACCTCGTCGGCAACGGCCACGAGCTGGGCGGCGGCAGCGTGCGCCTCCACCGTCGCGCCGACCAGGAGCAGGTGTTCGGCTTGATGGGCTACGCGAAGGACGACCTTGCCGACCGCTTCGGCGCTCTCCTCGACGCCCTTGAGTACGGCGCCCCGCCCCACGGCGGCATCGCGATGGGCCTGGACCGCTTCGTGATGCTCATCACCGGGGAGGAGAACATCCGCGAGGTCATCGCCTTCCCGAAGAACCAGCGCGGCGTCGACCTCATGTTCGACGCGCCGGCGCCGGTGGCACAGGAGCAGCTCGACGAACTCCGCCTAGCGGTCCAGCGCGATAGCCAGAGCGACCGCGAGGCCTAACCACAGCGCCTGCCACCAGCCGCGCCCCGGCTGACTCACCCTTGCTCTATCGTGGCCTCCTGGGATATGTCATCTAAGCTGGTGGCCGAATGCCGCCAGCGCCTCGCGCGCGACCGCGGCCTCGTCCCACGGTCGCTTTTCCCGTCCCCAGATGATGCTGCGCTCATGCCCTTTGCCGGCTAGGAGCACACAGTCACCGGGCCGCGCGGTGGCCACGGCGTGATTGATCGCCTCCCGCCGGTCGGTGATGCACACGTAGTCTGTTCCCCGTCGCGCGCCCGCCGCTTCGGCGCCGCTCACGATCTGCTCGATGATCTCCGTAGGATCCTCGAAGCGCGGGTCCTCGGTGGTGAAGACGCTAAAGTCCGCCAGCCGAGCCGAGACCGCCCCTTGGAGGGGCCGCTTCTCCGTGTCCCGCTCCCCGGCGCTACCGAACACCGCGATCAACCGCCCGCCTGGAGTGAGGCGGCGAAGCAGTGCGAGCACTTTCGTCAGCGACTCCGGCGTGTGCGCGTAGTCGACGACCACCGCGAACGGCTGTCCCGCATCGACGCGTGCCATCCGTCCCGGCACCGCGGGCGTTGCCTCCAGTCCCCGCACCACGCTTTCGAACCCGACCCCGGCGGCGAGCGCGACTCCGGCGGCGCAAAGCGCGTTGGCGACGTTGAACCCGCCGATCAGCGGCAGCGCGACCGGCGCCACCTCTCCGCCGGCAAGGCGCAGGTCGAACCGGCTCCCCGAAGCATCGAGGTTGACCCGTTCCGCTCGCAGCTCCGCCGGGCGTCCCTCCGCGCTGTAGCGAACGACCGTCGCGCCGTCGGCGTACGTGGCCATCTCCGCTGCCCCGGGGTCATCAACATTGACGACCGCCGAGCCTCGGGCTACTGCCACCCGCTCGAAGAGGATCGCTTTCGCCCGCCGGTAGGCCGCCACCGTCCCGTGGTACTCCAGGTGCTCGTGGGTGATGTTGGTGACCGCCCCGATCTCGAAGCGCAGCGCGTCCAGGCGGTGCATGGCGAGACCATGCGAGGTTGCCTCGATCACGGCCCACTCGACGCCTGCGGCAGCCATCTCGCGCAGATAGCGCTGCACGTCGGCGGACTCCGGGGTCGTTTGACGGGTTTCGTGCGTGGCGATTCGATCGGCGATGCGCACGGCCACGGTCCCGATCATACCGGTCACGATGCTGGCGGTGCGGAGGATTCCGTCGACCAGATAGCTCGTGGTCGTCTTGCCGTCGGTTCCGGTGATCCCAATGACGCGGAGCTCCCGAGATGGATGCCCGTAGAAAGCGGCGGCGACCGGCGCCAGTGCTGCCCGACTGTCAGCGGCGATCACCTCCGGGAGGCCAGTTGAAAGGTCCCGCTCGACTAGCAGCGCGACTGCACCACGTCGGATGGCGTCCGGTACGAAGGCGTGACCATCGACGTCGGCGCCGGCTAGGGCCGCAAAGAGGTAGCCCGGCTGCACGAGCCGGGAATCGTAGGCGACGCCCGTGACTCGAGTGGACGGGTCGCCAACGACCCGAACGGCGCCAGCCGCGGCCGCCAACTCACCGATCGAAGCGGCGCGAGGTGCCACCGGCGGCTACCCCGCGTCCACGGTCCGACCGCGGTAGGCCCGACGTGCGAGCACGGCCAGCAGCGGATGGTACCGGCGCTCAAGCGTTGGCGGGTAGCGGACGATTTCGCCGCCGAAGCGGACCTTGAACTCGTAGAGCCCCCGCCAATCGTCACCCCGCGTGCCGGCGACGCGGTCACCCTCGTCGACCTCAGTCGAAGGTGGATCGTGAGCAGGAATCCCCCAGAGGTCGTAGCGGCTGCAGCCGTTCTCGCGCGCCCAGCGCATTGCTTCGTACTGCAGGTAGAACCCGGCACCGTGTGCCCGGTAGCGCGTCGACGAGGCGCCATACATGTAGATCGCCTCTTCGCCGAAGCGGGCGGCGATCAGCCCGGCCGCCGGTACCTCCTCCACGATCGCGAAGAGAAGCACGGCGGCATCCCCGAAGATCCGCATGAAGTCGTCGTAGTACCCGCGCTCGTGGATGCCGAAGGCGTTGCGATCGGCGGTGTCCCGGAGGAGGTCGTAGAACGTCTCGAGCGTGTCGGCGTTGGCTGCGGCGCGCCGAAGCACCACCCCCCGGCGCTGGGCCAGCCGGACGTTGTAGCGCGTCTTCTGGTGCATCTGGTTGAGGAGCGCCTCGTCATCAAGGAGCGGGACTTTGACCGTCCGGCTCGGCTGGATATGCTCGGGGCCACGGATGAAGCCCGCCTTGCGGTACCCGCCCGCGAGCGGTAGTGGTCGGTCGCACTCAACGATGAGGCTCAACGCGCGGTGCCGGCGGCAAACGTCGTCCAGGGCAGTGAACAGGTGTCGCGCTGTCTCCTCGTCGCCGAGAATCAGCGGCCCGCGCGGGACGTACGCCAGGCTCACCGGACCGCGGTGCTTGAACAGCACCTGCGCCATGGCGCTGCCCCGCGGACCGTCAACGCGGACCCGCTCGGCTCGCCACCCGTAACGCTCCTTGAATGTGCCCCAGCGCCACGATTGGAGAAGATGGCCGCCCCCGCGACGGAGCGCATCATCCCACTCCTCGCGCTCAGCGGTCGTAACGCCGGCGGCCCCCCGCGACCCATCCTCCGTCGGTCCGCCCTCGGCCGTGCCGAGTGGCGCCACGGTCACACTCGGACCTGGAGCGGATCGACGCTGGCCAGCGCCTCCTCGAGGGCCGGGTCAAGGAGCTCCACGTCGCGCTCCTCAGCCGCCGCGGCAAGGTCCCGAAGCACGCGCACGGCGGACCGTCCTCCGACCTGGCCGAGCGCCGCGATTGCCGCGTAGCGAACCTCCGCGTCGGGATCCGCGGCGAGCAGAGCCAGACCCGGAACGGCCCGGTCGTTCTCTAGAAAGCCACAGGCCCGCGCCGCCTCGTAGCGAAGCTCCGCCTCTGGGCTGTGCAATTCGTCCAGCACCGTATCGAGCCAGCGCGCGTCTAGGTTGCGCCCCATGGCGTACAGCGCGCTCGCCTGGAGGCCCTGTTCATCCGAGTCGTAGGCCCCCGCGATCAATCGCTTCACGACCTCGTCGTGACCAAAGACGGCCACCGATTCAAGCGCCCGTCGCCGGACCACGTGCGGCGATCCCGGGTCGTCCACCAGGGCGACGAGCGTCGCCTGCACCCGGTCCCGCACTCCCGGCCCCAACTCGTCGGCGGCCGCCCGGTCGGCAAAGCGAGCGAGCCCCTGGGCCGCTTCCGCACGGACGTCCTGCGAGGGGTCGCTCGTCGCTAGCTCCAGCAGCCGGTCGGGCAGATCCGGTCCGTCGTCCTCCCAGAGGGCCGCTACGGCCAGTTGCCGGACCACTGGGGAGGGATCGCTGAGTGCGACCCGTAGTGCCCGCCCGAAATTCAGGTCGAGGCGGTCTTCGCTTAGCTCGCCCATCCGTCGCACCGCGGAAACGCGCGTTGCCTCGGGCAGGCCTGGCCAAGCGCCAGCGAGCGCCGAAACGCCAGGCTTGCTTAGATCCGAAAGCGGAACGACGGTCGTGGAGCGGACCGTCCCGCCGCCCAGCGCTTCCAACGCGCCGGAAAGAGCGTCTGCCGGACTCTGGTCAGGACGTTGTTCCGGGAACGTAGGTGTAGACATCGGCTCCATCGGGATCCCGTGAGAAGGCGCCCGTATCGTCATTGTCGAGGATCGAGCGAAGCAAGGTGGGTGAGAACGGCCGTTCAACGTTCACGGCAGCCAGCAGCGCATCCAGCGTTGACGAGAAGCCGCCGTCGACCTTCTCGCCGATCCGCTCGAACGTCACCGCCACGACCGCCTCCGGCCGACGCCGCACCTTCTCGTCGAGGGGTTTTTCCTGGCCCAGACGTGGGAAGCGCTCCTCCGTCAGGAGCATCGCATCGTCGACGCCGCAGGCGAAGGTCGTGGGCCGGAAGACATACCGCTGGGCACGCCGCTCGTCAAGTTCCAGCAGGCGCGCATTCTGGTTGCCGGCCGCGACGTACTCGATCAGGTAATGCCCGTCGTTAGCCGTAGCGGTGATCGAGAGGAGCGCACCCGGCACGAGGTTCTCGGTATAGAGATCGTCCAGGCCGAGAATGAAACCGCCCCGGTTCGGCGTCGGGTAGCGCAGCTCGACGAGGTAGGTCGTGTACGACTGCGGGCTCTCCAGTGTCAGCACCGCGGAGCGCTGGTTCGGCTGCAGCGGGCCGGGGAGCAAGGCCTGCATCTGCGCGTCGTACGGGAGCAGGCCGTGGTAGTACTCATAGAACGTCAGGACGTGGTCCACCGACTGCGTCGTCCGGTATGCGGGCGTGGGCGGCGACTCGTCCAACAGGAAACGGTAGTCGGTGCCGATCTCGTTCGGCTTGCGCCGGGTCGTGCCGATTTGCGGTAGGTTCGTCGTGCTCCAGAATCGTTGGTTGGCGGTGCCGACGAAGTCGAATTCACGGTGCTCCCGTGACAGCCGGAAGTTCACCGCAAACCGCATCAGGTCGAACTCTTGGGAGCCGGGGCGGACCCCGAGCACGTCCTGGACGAGGACGTCGTCGGTCAGCGGCTGCTCCTGCTCCTGGATGTAATCCTTCATGCGGCGCAGGTCGCCACGACTGAACCGAGGCACGCGGTCCTCGATCATCCACTGGTCGCCGAAGTTGGCGACGCGGATATCGGCCCGCAACCGGTCGGCCAGCGCGGCCGCGAGATCCATGTCGTCGACGCCGGTGACATCCGTTCGCGCCACCGAGGGCAGCGTGATCGTGCGGGCCGGCGCCGGCGTCGGCGCGGGCTCCAGCTCATCAACCGACTCCACCGACTCCACCGGCTCCAGGGCTGCCGGCGGCGCCACCTCCACGACCTCCGGCGTCGCGGCGGCAGCTGCCGCCTCCGCGGCCACCAACTCCTCCTCGTCCGGCTCCGGCTCCAGGCCCTCGAGGACGGTCGACAGCGTCGCCCACGAGGGATCGATTCGCGGCCGCTCGCGGACCGGCTCCGCCGGTGTTTCAGGCTTCGGCAGCGGCGTCATGAATCGCTGTGCGAAGGAGTGGCCTACCCCGCCGGTTCGGGGTCGCGGGACCGTGCCCCCGCGGGTGGTGATCACCATCCGCTCGCCGTTGAGCTCCTCGAGCGCAAAGATGCCGGGGTTCGCGGCGATCGCGTCCTCGATCCGCCCCGCCGCAGCTCCGTCGCCTTCCGCCGAGAGGAAGGCGGCGATCGATGCGACCGAGACTCGGATCGGCGCGTCAGCCGACATGAAGCGTCCCTGGGCCCGAACCAGTTCGAAGATTCGGCCGGCAAGCGCTTGCTCATCGGGTGACCCGGCGAAGATCGGTGTGACGCGTTCTTGGATCTCAGTCACCATCGTGCGGCGTACTCCCCATAACCGAATGCGAGAACGAAGACGGTTCGAAACCCCGGTCGAGCGCTAGCCGCGAGACGGCTGCCGACGCAGGGCGTCGATCAGCTGTTGTGTGGTCGTTGGCTGGACGGCATTGCGGAGCACGGTCAGGAGAAAAGCGACATCCTCGTCGCTCAGACGGATCTGGGCAGTCATCAAGTCTCCAGGCGAGTGTGGGAAGGATCGACCTCTTGCAAACCGGTCAAGTGTAGCCGCCGGGTGGCGCTTCCGCCAACTCATGCGGCCCGGGAACGGGTGAGGGTCGCCGTTGCGTAGGGTCCGGTGCGCCGGGAGAGCGCGGCGGACGGCCGCCGGAACGTATGGTAGACTCTTGGCCGCGCGCCCAAAGGGTGGCGGTCCCCGATAGCTCAACGGTAGAGCGGCCGGCTGTTAACCGGTAGGTTCTAGGTTCGAATCCTAGTCGGGGAGCCAAATATCAAACTGCGCCGGCGGTGGCACCCGGTGGACCTCCCCGGACACGGACCGTCCCGCCGTTTTGTTCGTCTCGACGAACACATCGAACGGTGGCCGGAACACCGGCACCAGATCCCCTGCGCTCCAACGCTGACCCTAACGTCACCTCAGTGACACCCGACACGCTGTATGGTACGAGGGGCGCCGCGACCGGGGAGTCGGGTTCGGGGTTGCAACGCTCCAACGAGGCGCGTGGGCCGCCTGGCGGGCATCTCGGCCTGAGGAGGCCTCGGGGAGGGGGCCGGCGGGGCGGTTGGCTTGCGGGTTGCTCCGATTGTCCGCAAGCCGGCGGGCGCCCTCAGGACGGATGGCGCGAGGGCGGCCGCCGGCTCCGGCGCGGCCCGGCTAGGTCGCGGCCGGGCTGGCGACCGGGCTGCCGCCTGGGGCCGGGACCACGCCCAGCTGCTGGAGGATGGCGTAGACGTCGTAGTAGGCGGTGTCGCGCACGATCAGGCCGTCCCGTAACTCGAGCACATCGGCGCCGCGGAGCGCGATGGTCTGGCCGGTGCCGGGCGGGAAGCCGGGAACCTGGCCGGTGTAGGTGCCCGTGAATGACCACTCGACCGCGCCCCGGTCGCCGGCCACAAAGGCGCTCGTGAACCGCGACGCCAGCTCCGTGAACGCCCCGAAGAGCCCCATCAGGTAGGCCCGCACCTCGTTCGGGCCGCGCTGCGTGACGCTGAAGGGGACGTCATCACGGACCCCGTCCGGGTCGTGGGGGATGGCGATGCGGGCAGGGTCGAGCGCCTCCCAGCCGGCAGCCCCTTCCTGCAGAGCCGGCGGCAGGGCGGTCGGCGAGGCCACCGGGGAAGCCTCCTGGGCGCGCCGGCCGCGGGCAGTGAGGGCGGCGGCCCGACCCCGCACTGCCGCGCTTCGCCGAAGTACTCCGCCCACCGGCGGGCCGGCTCGTCGACCTGCCCCAGTTTGGATCCGCGCCTTCACGGTTCGCACGTACACGACGTCCTCCTTTTTGTGACGGCCATCGAGCCGCCGCGCGGCCGCCGCGTCACGCGTCCTACTGGGTCCCCGCCCGGCCGCAAACACGGCATCGGCCGCGCGCCCAAGCCCGTGGCTGCTATGATGCGCCGGCGCGGCCGCCATGGGGTGGCCGGTTCGCCGCCAGCACTAGGAGGAGTCATGCGCCGTCTCGTCTCGCTCGTCGCCACCGTGCTCGCCGTCGGCGTGTTCGCCCTCGGCGCGTTCGCCCTCATCGTCGCCCAGGAGGAGGAGGCGGAGGAGCCGGGGGGCGTCGGGGCATGTGCCACGCCCGGCGCGACGCCTCTGGCCACGCCCCTTGCCTCCCCGGCGGCCTCGCCGGTCGCCTCCCCGGTCACGGCCCCAGTCGCGTCGCCGTGCCCCGAGGTCGGCACGCCAGTCGGGGCGCAGGTACCGGGAGACGCCGTGACGGGCGAGATGGTTGATATCACCTCTGTGCACACCCGGACATAACGCTGGGGGCGGCCAGTGTGGCCGCCCCTGTCTGTCCCCTTGCCCCGAGCCGAAGCCCAGCGCCGTCGACATTCCGGTCACGTCTCCGGGATGTTAGTCAGTGGCGAGCGTTGACGCGGGCGTTGGCATCGTGCCCTGGCCGCCACAGTCCGAGCACGTCTCCTCGTTGGCCCCGGTGTCGTCGTGTTGGTACGGCGAGCCGCCTCACAGGCGCCCCTGTCCGTGGCAGCGGGGGCAGCTCTGGTGCGGCGTCACCATCGCCAACCGCAAATCCTCGTAGGCGGCGCCGGCCCGGACGCCGCCTCCAGCCCGCGCACCACATGGTCAACGCGGCCTCGTCCAGCCGGGTGATCGGGTGATGGACGCCGAACGGGTCGCCCAGCTCCGGGTAGCGGTCCATCAGCTCGTTGAGCGCCTGCTTGTACCTCTACGCCTGGGCAGCCTTCAAAGAAACGGTGGCCTGGTGAACGATCAACGTTTCCCGGTCCGCGCCCTCCGAACCACGCCAGGGACCGTACATCTCACACCTTCTGGCCCGCGTGCCGGACGACGACCTGCGGCTAGTGGTCCGGGGCTTTCTCCGCGTCACTGTTGAGGCGACGGTGCTCGCGCGGAGCGTCGACGAGGCCGAAAACGAGGGGGCGCCTCGCTCCCCCGGACTCGGCCAAGCGGTGGCCAGTTCCTACGGGACACACGTGAAGGCGGAGCCGGACCAGGCCGTCGCGCTACAGATGGCGGTCACCCCGGCCTGCGCGGCGAACGTGCAGCTGCCCCCGCCGGCGGGACCGCCCGTCGTTCGGTTCTCCTCGCAGGCCTTTTCGCACTGGATCTGGGTGGGACCAGCCCGGCAGAACGGATTGGCGCCGCCCAGGCTCGCGCAACAGGTCGCCTCCACGCACCTGCAGGTGCACGTCTCGGCGTTAAAGACCTTACCGTTGGCGCAGGCGGGCAGGCACGCGCCCGTGCTAGGACACAGGTTCATGCTGCTGGGGCAGAGCGGCCCGGCGCAGCCAACTCCACTCAGGTTACAGGGTTCCCCCGGCGCAACAGCAGATTTCGGGCGGCCCGCCCACCGTCACGGGGCAGCAGGCCGTGCCGTTCGGGCAGCAGCCGGTGCCGCAGCAGTACGAGCCGAATTGACTACAGTCCTGCGTGCAGGTGGCCGGGGGCGGCGGTGGCGGTGGTGGTGGCGATTGGGGAGGCGATGTCACCTGCCCACCGGCCCGTTCGCACTGCGTCGACGTCAGGCACCGGCTGTTGCCGTTGCAGAAGATGCAGCACACGCAGCCCGTGGTGCCGCTGCACACCCCTGGGTCGGCCGCGCAGAGCACGTTCGGGCAGGTGGTCTGCACCGCGCCGCTGCGAACCCCGAGCGTCGCAACCAGTCCCCCGACGAGGTCGCCGGCGAGGCTCTTGACGACCCGGCGGCGGGAGGCGGCCGTCGCCAGCACTTGGCGATCTCGTCAAACCGTTGACCATCCATATGGAACCCTTCTCGCTGAGGGCCGGGCACACGAACACCCAGCCAAGCCGAAACCGGCCCCAGCCGGGTTCGCCATTCACTTCCCTTGCCGCATAGGTGATCCGGAGGGACCGCAGCGAGGATCATCGTGGCTGAGGGATCGCCACTGTACACCCGCCGCCCCCAATAGATAGGCCGTCTAGACGGCGTTGCGGCGACGACCCGTTCTCCGCAAGCTGCGCGATCGGGATGGCGACCGCGGTGACCACCGCCAACCCGCTCCGCCCCCGCCTAAAAGCTCCTGTAGTGCCCCGCGACCTCCGGTCCGTAGGCCGCCCAGCCGGCGGAAACAGCAGGCTAGCCTGCCTCGGGTCGAGTCCGAGGTCCGCAACCTGGGCCGGGTTGGCTAGGACTGCCGGCCGGAACCCTTCGTCCGTCACTAGCCGCTCCAGCGCCGTTCGGACGGCGCCGGGGTCGAGCGCCGCCTCCAACCCGGCGTCTTCCGTCTCAAGGTCCACCGGGACCTCCTCCCCAGCGAGGCGCACCGTGCGCGGGCCGGCGACGTGCCCCGCGACCTCTGGCCCCTCACCAATCGCCAACGCCTTCCCAATCGGGAGGTTCTTCCCGATCCCCATCGTGGTGCTCCTCTCGTCCGCGGCCCGCCGGGCCGGCCTCCCCGACCACGCCCCTATCGTACGGCCGCGCCGGCGTCCTGGCCGCCGCCCGCGGCACCGGCGCCCTGTGCTCCCGGGCACAGCGCAGCCGGCGTGCCACTCCGCAACCGGCGCCACCCTTGACGCCACCCGCCTCGCGCGGCATCATCCCGCCGGGCAGAAGGACGCGATGCCCAACCCGGCGACGCTCCCCCGCGGCACCGTCGCCTTCCTGAACATGGCGATCGGCCACCCTGCGGGGCGGTAACAGGTCGGTTCACTCCGCCGGGACCAGTTGCTTGACGTCCTCTAAGACGGCTTTCAGCTCCTGAGTGCGGCTCGTGCGCCAGTTTCGACACTCGTCTATCACGGGGAGCCACGTTTCGCCTTCACCGTCGCGGCCCGCCTCACGGGCTGCGGCGTCCTCTGGGCTCGACATCCCCGTCGGTGGACCGCCGTTTCGTTCGTTTTAGCGTTTGAGTCGTGCGGACGCGGCACCTCGTCAGAGGTGGCGCCTTGAGCGTGTGGAGTCGAATGATGGTTGATTTGTTTCGCAATCACGTTGGCGGCGACTGGGTCGAGGCCAAGGCTGGCCGGACGTTCGAGCGCCGGAATCCCGCCAACGGCGACGTGGTTGGCACCTACACCAAAAGCGACGGCGAAGACGTTGCCGCCGCGGTCGAGGCGGCGAAGACTGCCTACCGCAGCTGGCGCCTCTACCCCGCCCCGAGGCGGGGCGAGATCCTCTACCGCGCCGCCCAACTCCTGCTCGATCGCAAGGAGTCGTTGGCGCGCGAGATGACCGAGGAGATGGGCAAGGTCATCCAGGAAGCACGGGGCGACGTCCAAGAAGCGATCGACATGACCCTCTACATGGCTGGCGAAGGGCGGCGTCTCTACGGACAGACGACCCCTTCCGAGCTGCGCGACAAGTTCAACATGTCGCAGCGGCGGCCGTTTGGGGTTTGCGGCGTCGTCACGCCGTGGAACTTCCCCATGGCCATCCCTTCCTGGAAGATTATGCCCGCCTTGATCACGGGGAATACGGTGGTCTTCAAGCCGGCGAGCTTCACCCCGCGCTCGGCGGTTCGCCTGGTCGAAATCCTCGAGGAGGCCGGGTTGCCGGCGGGGGTCGTGAACTTGGTGCTCGGCACGGGGCCGGAGGTCGGCAACGCGATTATCGAGCACCCAGACGTGCCGCTCGTTTCGTTCACCGGCTCGACCGAAACCGGCCATGACGTCGCCGTCAGCGCCGCTCACCTCAATAAGCGCCTCTCACTGGAGATGGGCGGCAAGAACGCGGTCATCGTTCTGGACGACGCCGATCTCGACTTGGCGGCCGAGGGCATCCTCTGGAGCGCCTTCGGGACGTCCGGCCAGCGCTGCACCGCGGCCAGCCGCGTGGTCGTCCACCGATCCGTGCAGAGACGGCTTGCCGAAATGCTGGTCAGTCGCGCCGGCGGTATGCGCCTCGGCAACGGGCTGGAGGCGACAACCGAGATCGGTCCCGTCGTCAGCGAGGGGCAGCTGGCCAGCGTCCACCAGTACGTCGAGGTGGGTCAAGCGGAGGGCGCCCGCCTTGCCGTCGGCGGCGGCATCGCGCGCGAAGGCGAGTTGGAGCAGGGCTTCTTTTACCAGCCGACGGTCTTCGACGATGTCCGGGCGGACATGCGCATCGCCCAAGAGGAGATTTTCGGACCGGTAACGGCGCTGATTCCGGTCGACTCGCTAGAAGAGGCGGTCGCCGTGGTGAACGGCGTCAAGTACGGGCTTTCGGCGTCAATCTTTACCGCCGACATCAACCGAGCCTTCCGCGCCGTACGCGACATCGACACCGGCATCCTCTACGTCAACGCCGGCACCACCGGGGCGGAGATTCACCTCCCCTTCGGCGGCACCAAGGCGACCGGCAACGGGCACCGGGAGGCGGGCACCGCCGCCCTCGACTTTTTCACCGAGTGGCAGAGCATCTACGTCGACTACAGCGGCAAGCTGCAGCGCGCCCAGATCGACGACATCGACGCCCAGATCGCCCCGTAGGCAGCGAGCCGGTCGTGGCTCACTCGTAGCAGTGGTCAGAACGAGTCGGCCTGCGCCGGGCACCGCGACAACGTGGCATGAAGGGTAGGAAGCCGGGGGGCAGAGGTCCCGGCTTCCTACTACTGCTTGCTCGGTCAGATGCTGTAATTGGCGGTGTCGGTGGCGGCGCGGTGCCGTTCCATCAGCGACGCGAGCGAGACGGAGCGCAGGAAGTCGTCGGCGCGGCACTGCAGCTCGTGCCAGACGTCATGCACGATGTCGGCGCTTCCCACCGTGTCCGGGTGCGGGTGCGCCCGGCGGTCGGGACCGTCTAAGGCGCTCAGCACCTCCCACAGGTTGATCCGGCTGGGCTCCCGCGCTAGCTCGTGGCCGCCGAGCGGTCCGCGAGTGCTCCGGATCAATCCCGCGCGGTTGAGGGCACCGAGCACCTGGTGAAGGTACGCCTCGGGCACGTGCTGCCGGGCGGCGATGTCGCGACTCTGGGTTGGTCCTTGCCCGTAGCGCTGGGCGAGGTCAAACAGCGCGCGAACCCCGTAGTCCGCGCGACTGGACACGCGCATGGAGCACCTCGTTCATGCTGCCCGCCCGATAGCCCACGAGGTCGAGGGCGACGTACCGATAGCCCACTGCCTTGATCCCAGCCACGATCTCTTCGTTCCGCTCCACCGCCTCGGGCATGTGCTCAGGCGGCAGCTCGAGCCGCGCCACGTCGCCGTGGTGGCGCACCCGGAACCCGCGAAACCCGAGCCCCCGGAGGAACGTCTCCGCTGAGGCCACCTGACTGAGCTTCTCGACCGTGATCGGGTCCCCGTAGGCAAATCGGGAAGAGAGACAAGCCACCGCCGGCTTGTCCCACGTCGGCAGCCCCAGCTCCGCCGAGATCTCGCGAATCTCCCCCTTGCGCAACCCGACGTCTTGGAGCGGGCTCCGAATGCCCAGATCCCGGGCCGCGCGCATGCCGGGCCGGAAGTCGTCGAGGTCGTCCGCGTTCGAGCCGTCGACAACGACGTTCAGTCCGCGCTGGCGCGCAACATCGTGGAGACGGGTGTACAGCTCCGTCTTGCAGAAGAAGCAGCGCTGATGACTGTTGTTGGCGTAACGGGAGTCGGTCAGCTCCATCGTCGACACGTGAAGGTGCTCAGCCCCGATCTCGGCCGCGAGCCGTCGGGCGTCGTCCATCTCCTCGGCCGCGTAGGTCTGAGAAAGGCCGGTTGCGGCGACGGCCCGGGGTCCGAGCGCGTCATGGGCGGCCCGGAGGAGAAGCGAGCTGTCGACCCCACCGGAAAAGGCGACGAGGACCGAGCCGAGCTCGGTGAGGAGGCGGCGCAGGCGGTCGTACTTCTCGGCCGTCTCGAGCTGCACGGTGGCGTCATTTCCTCCAGCGAAGCTTTTATCAGCGTCTTTGTCATGCTAGCAGCCGCTCAACGCGCCCAGCAACCTCATCGAATCTTGCCCCGGCTGCGAAGGCATAGCCGTCCTTCCAACTCCACCCCGCCCATCCCGCGGACGTGGATCGCGGCTCTTGACACCGGCCGCCAGTGTTCATATAGTCCCCCCGGCTATGTGACCAGTGCAAGCGCGTGATCGGTATAGCTCCTGGCTGCCGGCGGTCGGCCTTCGGTCTGAAGGATTGCACCGGTGGCACGACGTGGCCCGGCACCGTGATGGACCCGGATGACGCAGTCTTGGTGTATGGTTACGCGGCCGAACGCGCGGCGGTGGGCGGGCGTATCGCTTCTCGTAGGGAGCCGAAGGGACCGGCCGCGTTCAACTCACTTCGCGACGCTCGCACGATCGGGTGCGGGTGCACTGGTCTCGATGATGCCGAGGGCGCAACGGCGCGCCCGCGGCTGGAGCGTTGAAGGACGGAGGAGCGGACGATGCGACGACGTTGGACTTGGCCGATCGGCTGGCTCATGGTGTTGCTCTTGGCAGGAGCATCTCTGGCCCCGATCGCCCGCGCCCAGGACGAGACACCGGAGGCCGAGCAGGCGTCGCCGACAACCGGCGGCACGGGCGAAACGATCACATCGATCTCGCGTGACGAGTACTACCGCCAGCTCCGAGAGGCATTCGAGTTCGAGGAGCCGGTGAACACCGGCGGCCAGCTGATCTTGGCCGACATCAGCGACATCGACTCCTTGAACGGGCTCCTCAGTGACGACATCCCGACAGCCTACATCGCCGGCCTGATGTTCGAGTCGCTGGTCGGCGTAAGCCCGATCGACGGCAGCATCGTCCCCGGCTTGGCCGACCGCTACGAGGTTGCGCCCGACGGCATCACCTGGACGTTCTACCTGAACGAGGATGCCAAGTGGCACGACGGCGAAGACTTCACGGCTGAGGACGTGGCCTTCAGCTTTGACTTCGCCCTCGCCGACAACACCGTCTACGCCTACACCTCGACGGTCGACAGCGCGGTCAAGTCGTACGAGGTCATCGACGAGAACACCATCCAGATTGTCGCCGAGGACGTCCTGGTGACGTTCCTGTATGACGCGCCGGGCACCGTGGCGATCGTCCCCGAGCATATCTGGGGCGAGGTCCCCTTCGACCAGTGGCCGAACGACCCCGGCAACACCGGCGAGGATCCGTCCCGGGTCATCGGCACTGGGCCCTTCACGTTCCGGGAGTGGGTGGAAGGCGATCACGTCACGCTCAACGGCTGGGACGAGTACTGGGACCAGGAAGCGATCCCGAACATCGACGAGCTCATCTTCCGCGTCCTGCCGGACGAGAACACCGCCGTTCAAGCGCTGGTCGCCGGCGAGATCGATGTCCTCGAGGGCATCCCGCCGGCGCAGGTCGAAGATCTTGAGGGCGCCGAGGGCGTCGACGTCCGGGTCTACGACACGCTTCGGTTCAATTGGTACTCCCCGAACCTTGAGCGGGCCATCTTCCAGGACAAGTCGGTCAGGCAGGCGATGCTCTACGCCCTCGACCGGAAGTTGATCGCCGAGGAGATCTACCTCGGCTTCGCGGAGCAGGCGAACGGCACCCAGCCGGTCCTCTCGCCCGCCTACGCGCCGGACGAGATTAACACCGTCTACGACTTCGACCCGGATCGCGCCCGCCAGCTCCTCGAGGACGCCGGGTGGACCGACAGCGACGGTGACGGCACCGTCGACAAGGATCTCAACGGCGACGGCAATATCACCGTCGACGAGCAGCTCCGCTTCAACTTCATATACACCGAGGGCGTCGCCATCTACGAGCAGATGGTGCCCTACATGCAGCAGGCCTGGGAAGAGGTCGGTATCGACATGCTGCCGCAAGCCGTTCCCTTCCCGACGCTGCAGGCGCGCCTTGATTCCGGCGACTTTGATGTGGCGCTCCTTGGCTTCAGTTGGTCAGCCGACGCCACACAGGGGATTATGTTCCGCTGCGACAGCTTCGCGCCGAACGGCTTCAACTCGATGCGGTACTGCAACGAGGAGTACGACCGCCTCGACGACCAGCAGCTGCGCACGTTCGACCCGGAGGCGCGGCGGGATCTGCTGATCGAGTTGTCGAACATCGCCAACGACGACGCGCCCAATGGCATCCTCGTCTTCCGGCAGGAGATCACCGGGACTTCGACTCGGGTCCACAACTTCTTCCCGACCGGGTTCAGCTTCCTCGCGACCATCCCGTTCGTTTGGGTGGAAGCGTAGCAGTCGGTACTGGCGAGGGGGCGCGATGGGGCGCCCCCTCCCTGGTTTTTCTGCCCTCCACGGGTCCCTGGTGGCCATCCGAAGCATCGGACGACCAAGCAGCACCCGAGGACGATGCGCGAGGAGAAGGGACCATGGCTCGCTTCATCATGGGTCGTCTCTTGCAGATGATTCCGCTGCTCCTCGCGATCAGCTTCCTCATCTTCGCGCTCATCAACCTGATCCCCGGTAGCCCCATCCAGCGCTACGAGTTTGACCCGCGCGCGCGCCCGGAGGACGTCCAGCGGATTCGCGAGAACCTCGGCCTCGACAAGCCCTGGCCCGTGCGCTACTTCTATTGGCTTCGGGACGTCGCCAAAGGCGACCTCGGCTACTCGCTCATCAACGCCAAGCCGGTCGCGGGCCGGATCTGGAACGTCCTGCCGAACACCCTGCTGCTGACGACGACATCGCTGGTCTTTGCCCTCCTCTTCGCTATCCCCCTCGGTATCTACTCGGCCGTCAAACGGAACTCTTTGTTCGACCAAGTAGTGACGATCGGCTCCATCGCCGCTTTCGCTGTTCCCACATTCTGGCTCGGTTTCTTATTTATCATCCTCTTCGCCGTCAAATTCCGGGAGTGGGGTCTGCCGTCGCTGCCGGTCGGAGGCGTCTCCGATGCACGCGGCGGCGGAGGCCTCTTCGACCGGCTCGAGCACCTAATCCTGCCCGCGGTCGCGCTCGGTGTCGTCCAACTGGCCGGGTGGACCCGCTACATTCGGTCGTCGATGCTCGAGGTGATCCGCCAAGATTACGTCCGAACCGCGGTGGCGAAAGGACTGCGGGCACGGGCGGTCCTCTACGTCCATGCCTTTCGCAATGCCCTCCTCCCGCTCATCACCCTGGTCGGCCTCACGCTCCCGGACCTCGTGGCGGGCGCGTTCTTCATCGAGGTCATCTTCGCCTGGAATGGCCTCGGTCGCTTGTCCATCCAGGCACTCAACCAGCGAGACTACACGCTCGTCATGGCCGCGTTCATGATGCTGGCTGTATTGACGCTGCTGGGGAACCTGCTCGCCGACGTCCTGTACGGCGTCCTCGACCCGCGCATCCGCTACGACTAGCGGGCCGGTAGCCGCGACGTTGTCGCCGTACGGGTGGCGATCCCGTCGACTCGACGCGTGGTGGAAGAGGGAAGCGGATATGGCTCAGCAATCGCAGGCGCTGAGGGACGAGATCGATGTCCAGGCGCCGGAACGGCCCGAAGGAGCCGACCAAGGCGCGCTGCTGCGCAACGAACTGCGGGCCACTCCCGGCTTCTATACGCGGGCCTGGCGCCGCTTCCGACGGAATGAGGTGGCGGTCGTCGCCCTCGGCGTCACCGCGGCGATCGTTGTCTTCGTGCTGGCGGCCGGACTCATCTCGGAGTTCGTGACCGGCTACGACTATGCCCGCGGCGATCTCCGCAACAAGCTGCGCGGTCCCTTCGTTGAGGACCACATCCTTGGCACCGACGCCAACGGGCGCGACCTCCTGACTCGGCTCGCCTACGGCGGCCGCGTCTCGCTCCGGGTCGCCGGGCTCGCGACGGTGGCTATCCTGGCGATCGGTGGGTCCGTCGGCTCGGTCGCCGGTTTCTTCGGCGGCTTCATCGACGCGGTGCTGATGCGCCTGGTCGATGTCCTGCTCTCGCTCCCAGGTCTCGCCATCTTGCTCCTCATCTCCACAATCTTCACCCCCGGCCCCAACGGCCTAGCGCTCGTGCTCGCCGCCCTAGGCTGGACGGGCATCGCCCGGCTCGTGAGAGGCGAGGTCCTATCGCTGCGGGAGCGCGATTTCGTCGACGCCGCCCGTGTGATCGGCGCGTCGAACGGGCGCATCATCTTTCGGCACATAATCCCGAACGTGATCCCGACGATCGTGGTCTGGATCTCGTTGGCCATCCCCGGTCTCATCCTGACCGAGGCCGCGCTCAGCTTCCTCGGGTTCGGCGTCCAGATCCCGACGCCCTCGTGGGGCAACATGCTGCAAGACGCGACGGCGTTCTACAGCCGTTCCTGGTGGAACGTCTTTCTCCCAGGACTCGCCATCTACATCACGGTCCTCGCCATCAACCTCGTCGGCAACGGCCTGCGCGACGCGCTCGATCCCCGCCTCAACGACTAGCGGACCGGCTCAACCTGAGCAAACGGCCCGTCGGCGCGTTGCTTGCCATGCTCTCGCCTAGAACCTAACGCGGGAGTAGACAAGGGGACGGGGGGCGGACCGTCGAGGGGCGGTCCGGAATGGCCGTCCCGCACTACCTCCCCGGGGCCACAGGTCGATCGCTCCCCAGGGCTCGTCCCGTGGGTGTTCCGATTGTCGCCCCGCCCACCGAGACGTGACGTGGCCGCCATGGGTCGTGAAACCGTCTTTGACCGGCGGGTGGATCAAGCTGCTATGCTTGCGCTGTTCATCGAGAGAGCCTCCGGGGGCTGGGCTCGCTGTCTTCGCCCGGACGACGGCGCCCATCATTCTGAGATGCGCGCTGACCGAACCTGGCGTGGCACGAGGACGATGCTCGCCTGGCCATGGTCAAGCGCTCGGGTCGTGTGCGACGCTCCCACAACGTCGGAGGCGATTCGTGATCGTTTGCCCGAACTGCGGCTCGTCTAGCCAAGAGGGAGCCCGCTTCTGCGCCAATTGCGGCACGCGTCTCGCCGACGCGACCAGCGGTGATCCTCCGGCAGCCTCCGCACCCGAACCCGCACCGGAATCCGCGCCCGCCCCTGTCCCTAGCCGAACGCGCGAGCCCGTCATCCCGCCACCCCTTCAACCGAGCGTCACCTCGCGGCCACCGACCGACCCGGAATGGCGGATGTCGGACGCTGGCCCCCTACCGCCTCCTCGCGGGCGTCGGACCTGGCTGTGGGTCACCGTGGGTGTTCTGGGCGCCTGCATCCTTCTCTTCTGCGGCTTCAGCGTGTGGGCCAACACGGCCGGTGAAGGGTTCTTGAACGACCTGCAGACCGAGATGGCAGAGGAACTGACCGCGAGCCCCGTTCCCTAGACCCTGGATCCACCCGCACGCGAACGAGCGCTATCACAAGACCGGCTGCCGGCGAGAGCCGTCGCGGCGGGCGAAGCCGGAAACCGCCGAACTGCGGCGTGCGCTCTCCCGACCGCTTCACACGGCATCCGAGTGACCACCGAGCGCTCCAGTCATGGACGTCGGCCCTGATCCCCGACCCCTCGTCCGCGTACCAGGAGAAGGGACGTCGTCCGCGTACGGGGGGGCGAACGCCGGGCGATCACCCGGAGACCGTATCAGGCCCGTCCGCCCCCATGAAAAACAAAGCCCCCCGCTCCCAACACTGGGAACGGGGGGCTGGCGGTGAGGACTGTCCGGCTTACTCTTCCTGGCCACCGAACGGCGGCCGACTCCGACTATCCGCCGGTCGTCGGGAAAGCGCCCCCTCACCGACCGGCTCGCGCCGTTCGCTGTTGGGGCGCGGTCCACGGTCGAACCCGCCGCCGGGACCGCCGTCCCGTGGTCGATCGTCGCCCCGCGGTCCACGATCCTCGCGGCGAGGTCCACGATCGAAACCGCCGCCGCCGCCCCGCGGACCGCGCTCTGCCTTTGGCTCCGGCAGCTCGCCGGTCAGCGCCGCCCGGCGCGACAGGCTCACCTTACCGTTCGGCGCCACGTCGGTCACCATGACGGTGATTTCGTCACCCACGTTGACGATGTCTTCCACCCGGTTGACCCGGATCGCGGGATCCTCCGATAGCTCGGAGATGTGGACCAGCCCATCCTTGCCCGGCACCAGCTCGACGAAGGCGCCGTACGGCATGACGCTGACCACCTTGCCCGTGTAGATCTCGCCCCGCTCGATCCGGATCTCCTGCGTCAGCCCCATGATCTTCTGGACCGCGCGCTCGGCGCCGGCCGGGTCGGACGATGAGATCGACACCGTGCCGTCATCTTCGATATCGATCTTCGTACCGGTCTCGTCCTGAAGCGCCCGGATCATCTTGCCGCCCGGGCCGATGACCGCGCCGATCTTCTCGGGGTTGATCTTGATGCGGACGACCCGCGGCGCGTATTGCGACAGGCCGGCGCGCGGTGCGGGGATCGTCTCCAGCATCTTGCCGAGGATGAACTGACGACCGGCGTGCGCCTGGTCGAGCGCCTGGCGCATGATCTCGGGGGTGATGCCCTTGACCTTAATGTCCATCTGGATTGCCGTGACGCCCTCGGCCGTCCCCGCAACCTTGAAGTCCATGTCGCCGAGCGCGTCCTCCATCCCCTGGATGTCGCTCAGCACGGTGAAGCGCGCCCCATCCGGGTCGCTTACCAGGCCCATCGCCACGCCGGCGACGGGCGCCGTGATGGGCACGCCCGCGTCCATCAACGCCAGTGTGCTTCCGCACACGCTCGCCATCGAGGTCGAGCCGTTAGAGCTGACGACCTCGGACACCAAGCGCATGGTGTAGGGGAAGACGTCCTCGTCCGGCACCACCGCCATCAGCGCCCGCTCGGCCAGCGCCCCGTGGCCGATGTCCCGACGACCGGGCCCCCGCATTCGCCGCACCTCGCCGACGCTGAACGGTGGGAAGTTGTAGTGGTGGATGTATCGCTTGCTGTCCTCGGGGCTGATGGAGTCGAGGCGCTGCTCTTCCGCGGTGGAGCCAAGCGTGACCGTCGTCACCACCTGCGTCTGGCCGCGGGTAAAGATGGCTGAACCGTGCGTGCGCGGCAGGTAGCCGACCTGTGACCAGATCGGCCGGATCTCGTCCGGTCGCCGCCCGTCGGGCCGGGTGCCGTCACGCAGGATGCCACCGCGGACCTCTTCCTTAAGCAGCCCCTCGAACACCTCCGAGACGTCCTTAGCCGCATAGGGGGCATCCGCGCCGTCGACCGCCTTGGCGAAGCGGTCGAGCACTTCGCGCTTCAGCTCGCCGGTCCCCTCGAGGCGTACCACCTTGTCGGGATTGTGGACGGCGGCCCGCAGGCGGTCACCGATGAATGCCTCCACCTCCTCCACGAGTGGCGCGTTCTTCTGCGGGGGCGTGAACGCCCATTTCTCCTTGCCGGCCTCGGCAGCGAGGTCCCGCTGCAGTTGGACCAAGCGCTTGATCTCCTGGTGCGCGGTGGTGATCGCTTCCAACAGGACCGCTTCCGAGACCTGGTCGGCCTCGCCCTCGACCATCATGATCGCGTCGTCTGTCCCGGCGACGACCATGTCGAGATCGCTGTTGACCAGGTCCGTGTTGGTCGGGTTGACGACAACGGCGCCGTCGACGTGCCCGACCCGCACCGCGCCGACCGGTCCATCGAAGGGGATCGGCGACAAGGTTAACGCCGCTGACGCCCCGACGATCGACAGGATGTCGGGGTCATTCTCTTGGTCGGCCGACATGATGGTGTTGATGATCTGGACCTCCGCCCGATACCCCTTCGGAAAGAGAGGCCGAATCGGGCGGTCCGTGAGGCGCGCGGCCAGGATCGCGGCCTCCGTCGGCCGGCCTTCCCGCTTGATGAACCCGCCGGGAATCTTGCCCGCCGCGTACATGCGCTCTTCGTAGTCGACCGTGAGTGGGAAGAAGTCGGTCTGCTCCTTGGGCTCTCGCTCCCCGACAACGGTCGACAGCACCACCGTGTCGCCGTAACGAACGACCACGGCGCCGTGCGCCTGCTCAGCCAGCAGGCCGGTTTCTAGGGTCAGGGTCCGGCCGGCGATTTCCGCCTTCACCGTCTTGACGCGTTGGGCGTATTGAGTAACCACGTGGCGATCTCCTCCATGGGTCTTGGTCAACGGCTCAGGTAGCTTCCGCGCCTGTGCCCTGAAGCGCACCGAGGAGGGATGAGGGACTGGGGTGTGCCGGCGCCGTAACCCCGGCACGCGCCAATTCCCCACCCGCCCGGTCGAGGCATTGAGGGCCATTCGCGTGGGTCTAGATCGCGACACCTCCTTCCGTTGACTCGGCTGGAGAGCCCACCAATAGAAGACCCAGGGCAGAATGCCCTGGGCCCGCGGTCGTGTCGGCTTCCGGAGGGGTACGAGCGGCCGTCGGCTGGGGGCGAGGGTCAAATGAGCCGATCAGGGGCGTACTCGTTTCGTCCGCTCGGCGCTACTTGCGAAGGCCGAGGCGCGCGATGGTCGCGCGGTAGCGCTCGACATCCTTGTCACTAAGGTAGGCGAGCAGTCGGCGCCGGCGTCCCACCAACTTCAGCAACCCGCGCCGCGAGTGGTGGTCGTGACGGTGCTCCCGGAGATGATCGGTGAGGCCGCTGATTCGCTCTGTCAAAAGCGCAATCTGAACCTCGGGCGAGCCGGTGTCCGACTCGTGCACCCGGAAGCCTGAAATGATCTCGTCCTTGTGCGCCCGCTGCAACGCCATCCCGGCGTAGCCTCCCCAAGCTCACGTGCCAAATACGTACCAAAGCCACCCGCCGCCGGGTGACACGCCGGAGTATAGCACCCGACTTATGGCTCCGCCAGCGGTGCTCCGTAGCGCTGGCCGGAAGCGAAGCGATACCATGCGATACCATTCGCCCGGCGTGAGGAGGAGTGGGTAGTGGCGTCAGGACCCATGCTCGGGGTGATCGGTGGAAGCGGGTTGTACGACTTCGCCGATCTGGGCGGGCGCGAGGTTGTGGAGGTCCAGACGCCCTACGGTCCCCCGAGTGACCCGATCGTCACCGGCACTCTCGGCGGGACCCCGGTGGCCTTCATCGCCCGGCACGGGGCCGGGCACCGGCACTCCCCGACCGACTTGCCGTATCGGGCCAACATCTACACCTTGAAACTCCTCGGGGTCACCCACGTCGTCAGCGTCAGCGCCGTCGGCAGCCTCCACGAAGGACTCCCGCCCCGCTCGGTCGTTCTCCCGGACCAGGTGATCGACCGAACGGTGAATCGGCCGCGCAGCTTTTTCGAGGGAGGCGCGGTTGCTCATGTCGGCATCGCCGACGCATTTTGCCCTCGCCTACGGTCGGCCCTTGCCAGCGCGATCGCGGCCGCTGAAGCCGAAGGGCGCTACGACGGGACGTACGTCTGCATCGAGGGGCCGCAGTTCTCGACACGTGCCGAGTCCGTGCTCCACCGCTCGTGGGGCGCCACCGTGGTCGGTATGACGGCGATGCCGGAGGCGCGGCTCGCCCGGGAGGCGGAGCTCTGCTACGCCACCGTGGCGATGGTGACCGACTACGATGTCTGGCGGGAGGAGGAGGAAGCCGTCAGCGTCGAATTGGTGGCGGGACACCTCCATGCCAACGCGGAGCTCGGTCGCAAAGTGGTCCGTAACTTATCGGCGGCCGGCCTCCCCGAACGCTCGTGCGACTGCGGCGACGCGCTGCGCCACGCAATTCTGACTCCTGCTGAGCGCATCCCTTCGGCAACCCGGCGACGCCTCGGCCTCATTGCCGACCGCTATCTGCCGCCCGCGCCGGAGACCGACGCGTGACCGTTGCAGTCGGCCACCGCCGCTCCCGACCCAACTTCCGGTTCACCGAGTTCCAACTGCTTGTCGTGCCGTCGCTGTTGACCATCGTCGGCCTGCTGACCATCTTCCTCGCGCCCCGCGGCTCGGCTGAGTGGTCGTGGTCCGACATCTGGGTCAGCCTCGCCTACGTCGCCATCGTCTTCGCCATTAGCCTCGGCTTCGGCCTGCTCGGCTTCCGGGGCGATCAGGTGATCTTTCCGGTGACGGCCACCCTCGCCGGCCTCGGACTCCTCGTGGTCCAACGACTCCATCCAGACCTCGCCGCCCTCGACGACGATTACGCCGGCCTGGCGCAGCGGCAGCTGATCTATCTCGGCGCCGGGCTGGCCGTCCTCTTCGTCACCGTCCTCTTTCGGCAACGGGCCATCAGTTGGCTGCGCCGGTTCAAGTACACCTGGATGATTCTCAGCCTCGCCCTCCTGGCCGTCACTTACGTGTTCGGCACCGAGATCTACGGCGCGAAGCTTTGGCTCTACATCGGGCCGGTTTCGATTCAGCCATCCGAGATCGTCAAGATCACACTTGTCACCTTCATGGCCGGCTTCCTTGAGGACAAGCGCGACCTCGTCGGTACGAGCTGGCGACTTGGGTTTTTTCGCCTGCCGCCATTGCCCTACCTGCTACCGATGGGGCTGATGTGGGCCGCCTCGCTCGCCGTCCTCGTCGTCCTCAACGACCTCGGCTCGGCGCTCCTTTTCTTCGGGATCTTCCTGGCGATGCTCTACGTGGCCAGCGGTCGGCTCATCTATGTCAGTGTCGGCCTCGTCTCGTTCACTGCCGCTTGTTGGGTCGCATACCAGCTGTTCGCCCGAATCGACGTCCGGGTTCAGAACTGGCTGGACCCCTGGCAAGACCCACGGGGTCTCGGCTGGCAGCAGGTTCAGTCGGAATACGCGCTCGCCAGTGGCGGCGTCCTCGGCACCGGCTTGGGTCTGGGACGGCCGTTCTATATTCCCGAGGTCCAGACCGACTACGTCTTCTCGGCGATTGGCGAGGAGCTCGGCCTCCTTGGCACGCTTGCCGTGCTGGCCTTGTACTTCATCCTCGTGATGCGCGGCTTCGCCATCGGGTTGCGCTGCCAGGACGGGTTCGGTCGGCTGGTCGCCGTCGGGTTGGCGACGATCCTTGCGGTCCAAACGTTGATCATTGTCGGCGGTGTCGTCCGGCTCATTCCTCTCACCGGCATCACCCTGCCCTTTGTCTCCTACGGCGGGAGTTCGCTCCTAACTAACTTCCTGGTCATCGGCCTGCTGCTGAACGTTTCCGGCCTGCGACGTCGCGCCTAATCCAGGGGTCTATGCCATGCTCGTTGCTTTGCGCGCGGCCGCGCTGCTGCTCTTCTTCACCCTGATCGGCTTCGGGTTGGCAATCAGCCGAGGCATAAGCGACGCGCGCTGGCTTGCGATCCTCGGTACCGCCTGGCTCCTCCTCCTCGTCGCCGTCTGGCCGAACCTGCCACGGGCGTTGCCGACGTTCAATCGCACCGCTATCCGCACCGCAACGCTGCTCGCTACCGTTTTCGCCATACTCAGCATCCAGCTCGTACGCATCCAGGTCGTGCAAAGCGAGGCGACGGTAGCGCGCCGGGCAATGGACCCGGAGACAGGCGATGCCGTCTCCAACCCGCGCACCATCGAGAGCGACCTTGACGTGCGGCGCGGCCGCGTGTTCGACCGCCACGGCACCGTCCTCGCCGACACGGTGCCCTCCGGCGACGTCTTTCGCCGCGTCTACCCGCAGCCGGAGTCAGCCTACGTCGTCGGCTACTACTCGCCCCTTCTTTACGACCGCGACGGGCTGGAAGCAACCTACGACGACGAGTTGACCGGACGTGACGGCACCAACCCGTTCGTTCGCTGGCAGAACGATCTCCTCCACCGCCCGCAGGAGGGCCTCGACCTCCATCTCACGCTCGACGCTGAGCTCCAACGGACAGCGCACGAGCTCCTCGCTGGGCGGACCGGCGCCGCAGTGCTGATCGAAGTCGAAACCGGCGCTGTCGTTGCCCTGGCGAGCAACCCCCACTACGACCCGAACCCATTGTTCATCGCGTCCTATGCCGAGGGGGAGGAGGCGAAGGCGTACTGGGAGACGCTGGCGAGTGATCCGGCGAGTCCGCTACTGCTACGCGCCACAGACGCGTCCTTTACTCCAGGCTCGACCTTCAAGGTCGTGTCGGCAGCGGGGGCCATCGACGCCGGCTTCGCCTCTCCCGACACGACGTACGAGGACACTGGCTCGCTCCCGGTCGAGGGGCGCGTTATTCCCGAGAACGAGAACCGGCCGACCGACGACACGATTTGGTCCTTGCGCGAGGCGCTCGCCTGGTCGCTCAATGTCGTGTTCGCCCAGGTCGGCCTGGCTCTCGGCCCCGACCTGATGCGCGAGTACGGCGAGCGGTTCGGCTTCGACGAAGCAGTGCCGTTCGACCTTCCGGTGGTCGAGAGTCAGCTCGCCTCCACGCCCGAGTTCCTCAATGAGCAGGCGGCGCTTGCGGAAACGGCCTTCGGCCAAGGCCAGCTCCTCGCTACCCCACTGCACATGGCGCTCATTGCCGCCTCCATTGCCAACGGCGGCGAGATGATGCTACCGTACCTGGTCGACCACCTCACCACCCAGGAGGGCGATCCCGTGCGGCGCACGGAGCCGGCAGTGTGGCGACGGGCCGTCAGCGCCGAGGCCGCGGCACAGGTCGAAAGCATGATGATTACTGCCGTCGAAACCGGCGTCGCGACGGGGGCGACGATCGACGGACTCACGGTCGGCGGCAAGACCGGCACGGCGGAGACGGGCGACGATCAGGATCCGCACGCCTGGTTCATCGGATTCGTCGGCGACCCCGAGCCGCGCTACGCCGTCGCTGTGTTCCTTGAGCACGGCGGCGCTGGCATGGCTGGCTCGCTGGTCATCGGCCGCGACCTCATGGCGACCGCGATGGAGAGTGCGCCATAGTCACCGTCAACCCGCCGACCGTCGCCTAAAGGAGAACGTCAACCTGCGCCACAGTTCCTGCGTACGTACGCGGCATCTCCAGCGCTGCGGCGTGGCGTCGGCGGCCGAAAAGTGGTATCATTGACCACGCGTGATTTGGCGAGAATCCGCATTCAACGCGCGAAGCGGCGGCGGTTCGAGCGCCTCGTGGTCCGCGCGCTTGACGGTTTGCCCGACCCCATTCAAGCCATGCTCGACAACGTCGACGTCGTCGTCGAGGATGAGCCGACCTTCGAGCAACTCGGCCCAAACCCGACCGACGGCGATACGTTGTTCGGGCTCTATGAAGGGGTCCCCCGAACGGAACGCGGCTCCGGCTACTCGATGGTCCTCCCCGACAAGATCACGATCTTCCGCGGACCACTGGAGCGCGAGTTTCGTTCCCCGGGCGAGATCGCGCGGCAGGTTAGGATCACCGTCATCCACGAGTTGGGCCACCACGTTGGGATGGAAGAGGACCGGCTGGAAGAACTCGGCTGGGAGTAAGGTCGGTCGTGGCGCAAGCTCGGAGGAGCGGGATTTGATGCAACGACGGAGCGCGGTGAGTGCCGACCGGAGCGTTCCGGGCATCTTCGACACGATCGCGTTGGCGATGTCGGCCGTCTTGGCCCAGCCGATGCTGCTGATCGTGCCGGCACTCCTCGACGCGTATCTCTGGCTCGGCGCCCGCCTCTCGGCGCAGGCGCTGATCGATCCGCTTGCCCGCTGGCTGGACCGTCGCGCCGGTGCCGATGGCCGCGCCTTGGCAGAGGGGCTTTCCGAGATGGTCTGGACGCAGGATTTGATCACCCTCGTTGGACTATTCGTGCCGTCGATCCTGAGCGTCCTCGAGCGCGATCAGGTCGCCGAAGGGTGGACCCGCACGACCGTTCGGCCGGACGACCCGTGGCTGGTGGTGCTCGTGTCGATGGCGTTGTTGATCCTGGGACCGGGCGTCGGGATGCTGTTTCGCGTGCCGCTCGCGTACACCCTGCGCGGCATGTCGCCGAGCGTTACCGGCGTCGCCAGGGCGACCGTGGTGGCGTGGCTACGCTACCTCGGATTCCTCGCGCTGGCCTGCGGGCTCTTCGCGCTTGTCACCGGACCGGCGCTCGTTGTTGGGGCGCTCTTCCTAGTGGTCGGAGTCAACCTGGTGCCGCTGTTGGCACTGTTACTAGCCGTGCCGGCGGTCTGGGCGGTGATTTTCCTCGCGTTCGCCCGCGAGGCTATCGTCATGAGCGAGGTGGGGCCGATTCGAGCCGGATATCTCAGCTTCCACGTCGTCCGCCGGAACTTCTGGCAGACGGTCGGCTTCGGGCTCGTGGTCCTGCTGATCTCCCTCGGCCTGCCGCTTGTTTGGGCCCGGGTCGTCGGCAACGTCCCAGGCGTCGTGTTGGCCGTGCTCGGGAACGCCTTCGTGGCCACCGGCCTCGCGCTGGCTCAACTTCGATTTTTCACCGATCGACTTCGCCGGTGGCGGGTCGATCTCGCTCCCGCCCCTATCCCAGCGGCCTGACAACACCTGCGGCAAGCACGCCGTCAACACAGGAGGACCCCAACCCGTGGCCACTACTACCGTCCAGCCCAAGGCGCCGTCCTACGACGCCAGCACCATTCAGGTGCTGGAAGGTCTGGAGGCCGTGCGTCGCCGTCCCGGGATGTACATCGGCAGCACCGACCAGCGCGGACTCCACCACCTTGTCCGCGAGATCGTCGACAACTCAGTCGACGAGGCGCTCGGTGGGCACTGCGACGCGATTGTCTGCCGCATTGGTCGGGACAACGTGGTTACCGTCACCGACAACGGCCGCGGCATCCCGGTCGACAAGCATCCGAAGATGAACACCTCCGCCCTGGAGGTGATCATGACCGTGCTCCACGCCGGCGGCAAGTTTGGCGGCGGGGGGTACAAGGTGTCCGGCGGACTGCACGGCGTTGGCGCCTCCGTTGTCAACGCCCTGTCCGAGTGGTGCCGGGTCGAGGTCCGCCGCAGTGGGAAGCTGTTCCGCCAGGAGTACCGCCGCGGCGTGCCCACCGGGCCGGTGAAGAACGTCGGTAAGGTCGAGGACGGGTCGCACGGTACGACGACGTCCTTCCTCGCTGATGAGCAGATCTTCACCGCCGGGCACGACTATAACTTCGACGCGCTTGCCCAATGGTTCCGTGAAACCGCCTACCTCACCAAGGGGCTCCGCCTGACCCTCATCGATGAGCGCGCCGACCGGGAGATGACCTTCTTCTTCGAAGGAGGTATCGTCTCGTTCGTGCGCCACCTGAACCGGAACCGGACGGCGGTCCACGAGCGACCGTTCTACGTCCAGCGGGACACGCCCGCCTGTCTGGTGGAGGTCGCCCTTCAGTACAACGACAGCTACGGCGAATCAACTCACACGTTCGCCAACAACATCAACACCATCGACGGTGGCACCCACTTGTCCGGGTTCAAGTCGGCGCTGACACGAACGATCAACGAGTACGCGCGCCGCAACGGCTTCCTCAAGGGCGACGAGATCTTGTCGGGCGAGGACGTCCGCGAGGGGCTGACCGCGATCGTTTCCGTCAAGCTTGCGGAGCCGCAGTTTGAAGGGCAGACCAAGGGCAAGCTCGGGAACGCAGAAGTCGCCGGGGCGGTGCAGGCGGTCGTGAATGAGGGCCTGGGAGCCTACCTGCAGGAGAACCCGCAGGTCGCTAAACGGATCATCGAGAAGTGCATCAACGCGGCCCGAGCGCGCGAAGCGGCCCGTAAGGCGCGGGAACTGGTGCAGCGGAAGGGTGGGCTCGATAGCTTCAGCCTACCCGGTAAGCTCGCGGACTGCACTGAGCGCGACCCCGCCCGCGCGGAGTTGTACATCGTCGAGGGCGATTCCGCCGGAGGCACCGCCAAGCAGGGGCGGGACCGTCGCTTCCAGGCTATCCTGCCGCTCCGCGGGAAGATCCTGAATGTCGAGAAGGCCCGCCTCGACAAGATGTTGCAGAACAACGAGATTCGCACGTTGATCACCGCCCTGGGTACCTCTGTCGGGGACCAGTTCGATCCTTCCAAGCTTCGGTATCACCGGGTCATCATCATGACCGACGCGGATGTCGACGGCTCGCACATCCGGACGCTCCTCCTGACGTTCTTCTTCCGTCACCTGGAGCAGCTTATCCTCGACGGCCATGTCTTCATCGCTCAGCCGCCGCTCTACCGGGTGCGGGCCGGCAAGGAGGAAATCTGGGCCTACGACGAGGAACAGCTCAAGGCTGCCCGCGCCAAGCTGGGCGAAAAGGCGGACGTCCAGCGCTACAAAGGCCTCGGCGAGATGAACGCCGACGAGCTGTGGGACACCACGATGGACCCGGTCCAGCGAACCCTGATGCAAATCAACATTGACGACGGCGTCGCGGCGGACGAGACGTTCGACATGTTGATGGGTGCGGCGGTTCCGCCCCGCAAGAAGTTCATTCAGACCCACGCCCGAGAGGTCCAAAACCTCGACGTGTAGCGCCGATCGGCGTGAGCCCCTGATACCGGACGGGAGCGGCCCCGCACGAGGGCCGTCCCCGTCCGGTTGCATCTCCCCGTGGCGCTCGTCCGACGGCTGGGCGACGGCGACGGTGTGTTAGCATCCCCGGCGCGTCGTAGGGGCGGGGCAGAGCAGGTGGTGGGTAGGACTGGATGCGCATTGCCGTCGACGCGATGGGCGGGGATCTCGGCCCAACGGTCATCGTCTCGGGAGCGCTTCAGGGCGCGCGTGCATTCGGCGTCCCTGTCGCGCTTGTCGGACGCCGCTCGGAGCTCGAACCGCTCCTAACCCCCGACCAGACTGCGGGCGCAGATGTTGTCATCGTCGACGCGCCCGACGTGGTCTCCATGGACGAGCACCCCGCCCAGGCGGCCAGGCGGAAACCGAACTCCAGCATCGCGGTTGCACTGCGCGAGGTGAAAGAGCGCCGGGCCGACGCCATGGTCTCCGCTGGCAACAGCGGCGCAGTGATGGCGGCGGCGCTCCTGGTGCTCGGCCGCGTCCCGGGCATCGAGCGGCCCGCCATCGCCTCGTTCTTGCCCTCCACCCATGGGCGAACACTCGTCCTCGACCTGGGGGCCGTTGCAGACCCGCGGCCGCAGCACCTCGTCCAGTTCGCCCAGATGGGCCACGTCTACGCGGAACGCGTGCTCGGGATCAACGCCCCGACCCTTGGACTGCTCAGCAATGGCGAGGAGCCGACGAAGGGCAACCAGCTCGTGCAGGAGGTGTACCCGCTCCTGGCGCAGACTTCAGGCATCGACTTTCGGGGCAACGTCGAGGGCAAAGACGTCATGCGTGGCGTCGTTGACATCATCGTCACGGATGGTTTCACCGGCAACGTCGCGCTCAAGGTGGCGGAGGGTGTTGCCGCGTTCGTTGGCGACGCACTGCGTTCTGAACTGACGGCGACGGTCCCGCGCAAGCTGGCCGCACTCGTCCTGCGGCCAGCATTGCGCGCCGTGCGCGCGCGCCTGGACTATAGCGAGGTCGGTGGAGCGCCTCTGCTAGGCGTCGACGGCGCCGTCGTCATCGCGCACGGACGTTCCGACGCCAAAGCGATCACGAACGCCGTTGGTGTCGCCCAGCGGGCGGCCGAGCAGGACTTAGCCGGGGCGATCCGTGCGGCGGCGCGTGCCGAACCGGCAACAACCGGAGGAGACGCCGGGATGGCGGCGGGGAGAGGGGCGAGCGACTAGGCAGGCTCCCCAACGGCCCGCCTCAGTTGGGTGCCGGGCCGGAAGGCCGGGCTCTTCCGCGCGCCGATCGTCATCGCGCTGCCGGTGCGCGGGTTGCGTCCCTGGCGTGCCGAGCGCTCGACCACCCGGAACGAGCCGAAGCCGCTGATGTTCACCTCGTCACCCCGCGCCATCGCTTCTTGGATGGCGCCGAACACCGCATTGACGGAAGCGGCGGCCTGAGCCTCCGTCTGCCTTGTTTGCTGGGCGACCGCCCGGACCAAATCCTGCTTCCGCACTGCGCTCCCCCTCCTGCTCCTGGCTCGCCGCAGGCGCCGCGCGACCGAGCTCCGCACGCCCATTTCGGTGGGTGCGCAGTCTATCACCACGCACCGATGCTCGGAATGGCACCCAGCTGGGCGCGGTGGAGCGTCATCTTGAGCGTGCCGGTTTCGCCCCGCGCCCCGGTCCCCGGCGGCGCTGGCGCGCGGCTTCAAAGAGGATGACCGCACCGGCGACGGCCGCGTTCAGCGACTCCACCCCCGGAGCCAGCGGAATCGTCGCCTGCTTGGTTCCGAGCGATCGCGCCTCTTCCCCAACCCCGGTCGCTTCCGAGCCGACCACGAGGGCGGCCGGCTGCGTCCAGTCGAGCGCGTCGTACGGGAGCGAGCCTCCGGCCTCGGCCACGACCCTCAATGGGCAGACGGCCACGAGCTCCTCGATCGCCTCCGCCGCGAGCGAACGGATCGGGACGCGAAAGTGGGCTCCCATGCCGGCACGAACAACCTTAGGGTTGAAGGGGTCGACCGACCCCGCCGACAGGTAGACCGCCGTGACACCCGCGCCGGCTGCCGCCCGGAGGAGCGTGCCGAGGTTACCGGGATCGCGCAGCCGGTCAAGGACAAGGTACAGCGGCGACGCCGTCGCGGGCGGGACGATGACTGGGTAAGGGAAGACGGCAAGGACACCCTGAGGCGTCACCGTGTCAGCGAGGCCATCGAACAGGGCCTCCGCCACCACCCGTCGCGGCAACCCGGCCGACGACGCATCGAGGACCGGCAGGTGAACCTCGACACCTTCGCGAAGGACCAGCACGGTGGGCGTGGCACCGGTGCCCAAGGCGTCGGCGACGGCTCGCTGGCCTTCGACCACAAAAGCGCGCTCGGCCTCGCGCATCTTGCGCTGGCCGAGCGAGCGGACGAACTTCAGGGTCGGGTTCGCGGCGGAGCGGATGACCTCGCCCGGATTGGCCGGGGCCGGCGGCCGGCGCACGCCGACGGGCCTAGCGCTGCGCCAGCAGAGCCTGCTTCGCGACCTGGACGACGTCGGCGAAGGCAGTTTCGTCGCGGACGGCGAGGTCGGCCAGCATCTTCCGGTCGACCGCAACTCCGGCGCGGCTCAGCCCCTGGATGAAGCGACTGTACGGCAAGCCGTTGAGGCGAGCCGCCGCGTTGATCCGGGTGATCCAGAGTCGGCGCATGTCGCGCTTGCGGGTGCGTCGGTCGCGATACGCGTAGTAGAGCGCGTGCATGAGGGACTCGTGCGCGCGTTTGTAGAGCCGATTGTTGGTGGCGCGATGGCCTTTCACCTGGGCCAGCACCTTCTTGTGCCGGCGGTGAGCCGCCACGCCGCGCTTAACGCGGGCCATGCCTCTTCCCCGTTTCCTAATCTGCTCGCGGCCTACCCGCCGTACGGCAGCAGACGCTCAACCTGCTTCTTGTCCGATCCCGCAAGCGGCAACATCCGGTCGAACGCCCGCTTCACGCGGGGAGCCTTCTTGCGGCGGTTGTGGCTCTTCATCCCCTTGGTGCGGAGGATTTTGCCGGTCGCCGTGATCTTGAACCGCTTTTGAGCGCCCTTATGCGTCTTAAGCTTCGACTTCTTGGCGGTCTTCACGGCTGTGCGCTCCCTCACGTTCGTGTTGGCTCTGCTTCGGGCGGAGAGGGTTCATGAACATGATCATGGTCCTCCCCTCCATCCGCGGCGGCTGCTCGACGTTGCCGTGGGGCCGGAGTTGATCGGCGAGTTGGTCAAGCAAACCTCGGCCGATTTCCGGGTGTGTGATAGTGCGGCCACGGAAGAGGACGGTCAGCTTAACTTTGTCCCCGGCGTCCAGGAATTTGGCCGCCTGGCGGCCCTTCGTCACCAGATCGTGATCGTCGATCTTTGGCTCGATCCGCACTTCTTTCAGTTTGGTGACGTGCTGATTCTTGCGCGAGTCCCGCTCCTTGCGACTCTGCTCGTAACGGAACTTCCCGTAGTCCATGAGGCGGCAGACGGGGGGAATGGCGTTTGGTGCCACCTCCACGAGGTCGAGGCCGCGCTGCCGCGCCATCTCCAGGGCATCTCGAGTCGGGATGACGCCGACCTGTTGCCCTTCCTCGTCGATCAAACGGACCTCACGGATCCGGATCCGCTCATTGACACGGGTTTGCACTGGTCTGGAAATGGCTCGCCTCCGTAAAGCCTCTCAACGGTCGTGTAAGGGCCGAGCATGACGATACACCGGTACCAACCGGCGACGGCCAGGCCGACTCCGCAGACGTCGGAGTGTAGCATGACCGCTCATACCGGTCAATCGGGTGCGCCCACCGGCATCGGCTCAGGCGAGGATGTCCGCAGGAAGTACGCCCGGGTCTCGGCTTCGTCCCGCCGCATCTGGTGCACCAGGGCCTCGACGCCATCGAAGGTGGCATCGCCGCGCTGGCGCTCGAGCAGATCGACCTCGATGATCTGCCCGTACAGGTCGCCGTCGAAATCCAGGACGTGGGTCTCCACCAGCGGTGCTCCCGTGTTCACCGTTGGCCGAGTCCCGACGTACGTCATCGCTCGGTGGGGCGACGTCGCGTTGGGCAGCCAGGCGAGTGCCGCGTAGATGCCATGGGCGAGCGGCACGAGATGAAGAGGTGGCACGACGTTCGCCGTCGGGAACCCGATGGTCCGGCCGAAATGCGCGCCGTGAATCACCTCACCGGCGACACGGAGGGGCCGCCCCAACAGTCGATGGGCCGTCGCCACGTCGCCTGCGAGGACCGCCTTGCGGATTGCACTGCTGCTAATGACGGTCTCACCGGAGGTGAGGCGCGGCACCGCCTCCACGACAAAACCGAGCTGCTGCCCGATCTTCCGCAGGCGCGGCACGTCGCCGACGCGGTCCTTCCCCAGGGCGAATGCTTCCCCAACCCAGAGCTCGCGCAGACCGGCCGCGTGAGCGAGCCGGGTCATAAACTCCTCCGGTGATTGCCCGGCGAACGCCCGATCGAAGCGCAGCGTCGCGATCTCCCGGACCCCGCTGTCGGACAGGTACTCCAGCTTCTCGGCTGCCGAGCAGAGCCGCCCGGGAAATGCGGCGGGCCGCAGAACCTGAGACGGTAGTGGCTCGAACGTTACCGCCAGGCTCGTTAGCCCCAGCGCCTCCGCCCGCGCCGCGGCTCGTCGGAGCAGGTGCTGGTGCCCCCGGTGAACGCCGTCGAACGTGCCAATCGTCACCACTCGCGGACCCAGGGGGAGGTCGGCCAGGTCGGTGAAGAGGCGTGGCGACGACTCACTCGTCATGCGGCACTCCCCACTACCTTTGTCGGCCGCCAGGACGCCGCCTCCAGATCCGCCAGCCCCACTCCGAGCCACGTCCCGGCCTCGTCGTAGGCGCGGCACGGCCCACGTGCCACTCCGTCAGCAGGTACGCGCCCGCCGTGACCCCAGGTGGCCGCCGCCTCGGCGTCGAACAGCAGGGCGGGCCAGTCGCCAAGCACGGCGTCCGGGTGAAACGCCAAGTCTGGCCAAATCCACGGCAGCGGCGCGTCTGCCAGCTCGGTCAGCGTGACGGCGTGACAGAGGCGAAACGGGCCGGTCCGCAACCGCACCAGGTTCGAGAGGTGAGCTCCCACATCCAATGCCGTACCGAGATCGCTGGCCAGGGCCCGGACGTAAGTCCCCTTTGAGCAATCAACGAGCAGCGTCGCGATCGGTGGTGACCACTCCACCAGAGTCAGCGTCGAGATGGTGACGACTCGCGATGGGCGCGCCACCTCCTCGCCTCGACGCGCCAGCTCGTACAGCCGCCGGCCGCCAATCTTGATCGCTGCGTGCATCGGCGGCACCTGACCGATCTCCCCCTGGAACGCCGCGAGCGCCTGCTGAAGGCGGTCCGCGTCCAGCGAGGCCGGGTCGGCGACCGCTGTCACGACGCCGTCCGCGTCGGAGCTGTCGGTCTCAACGCCGAAGGTCACCTCGGCGAGGTAGGTTTTCGACGCATCGGTGAGGTACTCGAGAACGCGAGTTGCGTCACCAACGGCGAGTGGCAGGACACCGGTAGCCGCAGGGTCCAGCGTGCCGGCGTGGCCAATCCGTCGCTCGCCAAGCAGCCGCCGAGCCCGCGCCACCACGTCGTGGCTGGTCCAGCCCGCGGGTTTGTCGACGACGAGGATGCCGTGAAGACGGGGAGCGGTCCCCTGAGGATCAGCCGGCATCGCTGGCAGCGCCGGACGGAGAACTCCCGGCGGTGAGCTCGGCCACCTTCCGCAGGAATTCGTCCTTTTGCCCGGCCTCAACTTGACAGCCGGCCGCCCGAGGATGACCGCCGCCGCCAAAGGTCGACGCGATGGCGGCGACATCGACGTCCTCGTGCAGGCTGCGTAGGCTCACCCGCCAGCCGGAACCTTCCTCGTAAAGGATCGCCGCCGCCCGCGACCCCTCCGTGCCGGCAAGAAAGTTGACCAACCCTTCGGCCTCGCTCGGCACGGCTTGACAGTCGGCGAGGGTTTCCTGGGTCAGTGCCGTCCAGATCAGCGTGCCGGTCCACTGGACGTGGCTCAGCGCTCGCTGCCACAAGCAGACGGTCGACTTCGGTTTCAAGCGAAAAAGAGCATCGACAATCGGTGCCGGATTTGCCCCGGCGTCGACCAAGTCGGCCGCCGTGCGCATGGTGCACGAGGTCGTGGCCGGCGTCCGGAGGCCCAGCGTGTCGCCGTAAATCCCCGCCAGCAGGCACTGTGCAATCGGCGTCGTGAGCTCGACCTTCCAGGCGCCGAGCAACTCGGCGACGATCTCCGCCGCGGAAGCCGCCTCGGGCACAACGACGTTCACCTGCCCGAAGCGCGCGTTGGTGACGTGGTGGTCGATGTTGACGATCGGAACCGACCCGTCCAGGCGCGACGGATCGTCGGTTGAGAAGCTGTCCAGTCGCTTCCGGTCCGAGCAGTCAACGAGGCAAAGCACGTCATAATCCGGCAGCGGGTCGACACCGTAGCGCCGCACCGACTCGACCCCGGGGAGAAAGCGAAGGCTGTTCGGTAGCTGCCCATCGCTGACCAGCGTTACCGCCGCCACGCCGAGCTGGGCCAACCCGTGCTGGACGGCGAGCGGGGAGGCGAGGCCGTCGGCGTCGACGTTTTGGTGCGTCGGCAACAGGACCGTTTTCGCCGTCTGCAGTACTTGAAGCGCGGCCGCCGCGTCCGCGGGATCAAGGAGCCAGGTGCGGGCAGGGCTGGAGACGGTCACTCCGGTACTCCGGCGTCGGCATCTGACTTCGATCCCCTAGGCCCGCCCGTGTCGAGGTCCTTCAACACCCGCGCGATCTGCTCCGCATGCTCCATCGAGCGGTCGTCCCGGAACTCCAGTTCTGGGATCTGCCTCATCCGCAGTCGGGGCCTAAGGTGGTAGCGAATGAAACCCGCGGCCGAGCGGAGCGCCGCCAACGTCTCAGCCCGCTCCTCGTCCGTGCCTAGGACACTGACAAAGACCCGCGCGGAGCGGAGATCAGGTGTGACCTCCACCACGGTCAGGCTCACAAAGCCGACGCGCGGATCTTTCACCTCGCGGCGGATGATATCCGTCAGTTCCTCGCGCAAGAATTCGCCGACCTGCCGCGTGCGTCTGCTCACGGCACTTCCCTTCCGCGTGCCGGCCAGTGGGAGCGCGCGACCTCAGCGTCGCGCTCTCCCGGCACCGGTGCGCCGACCGCAGCGCTCGGCGCTACGACCGGGCGACTTCTTCTCGATGGTAGAACTCAATCTGATCGCTCACCTGGAGATCGTTGAACCCATCAAGGCCGAGCCCGCATTCGTAACCGGCCGCTACTTCGCGCACGTCGTCCTTGAAGCGCTTCAGCGAGCGGATGCCACCCTCGTGCACCACGGTGCCCGACCGCAGCACGCGCGCCTTGGAGTTCCGCGTGATCTTTCCGTCGAGGACATAGAGACCCGCCACCACGTCCCCGCTCGGCAACCGGAAGGTGTTGCGCACCTCGGCGTAGCCGTCGGTTACGTCCTGGAACACGGGCGCCAGGAGGCCTGTCATGGCCGCCTTCACCTCGTCGATCAGGTTGTAGATGATGTTGTAAAAGCGGATGTCGACGCCCGCCGCGTCCGCCGCCCGCTTCGCGGCGACGTCAGGTCGGACGTTGAAGCCGATGATGATGCTGCGGGTAGCCGAGGCGAGGCTGACATCCGATTCCGTGACGGCGCCCGTGCCAGCGAACTGGATGCTCAGCCGAACTCCCTGGTCCGTGTCCTCGTTCAGCCTAAGCAGCGCGTTCTGGATGGCCCCCAGCGAGCCCTGGACGTCCGCCTTGAGGATGACCCGCAGTTCGGCCGTCGTGCCTTCTTGCACCTGATTGTAGAGGTCGGTCAGCTTGACGGGTCGATCGCCGACCAGCGCCTCGGCCCGCCTATGCGCCTGCCGCTCCTCCACGAGTTGGCGGGCGATCTTCTCATCCTCGAACACCTGGAAGGTGTCGCCGGCCTGCGGGACCTCGAGCAGGCCCAGGATCTCCACCGGAAAACTTGGCTCTGCCCGTCGCACGCGACGCCCGCGGTCATCGAACATCGCCTTGATCCGGCCCCAGGTCGAACCGGCCACGACCACATCGCGCAGGTTAAGCGTTCCGCTCTGAACGAGCACGGTTGCCACGGGGCCGCGGGTACGATCGACCTTGGCCTCGATGACGACACCGTTGGCAGGCTTGTGCGGGTTCGCCTTGAGCTCGTGGACGTCGGCGACGAGGAGGATGACCTCCTCCAGGTCGTCAAGGCCGAGCTTGTCCCGGGCCGACACCTCGACGAACGGGACGTCGCCACCCCACTCTTCCGGCACGACCTCGATCTCGCTCAGCTGCTGCTTGACGCGATCCGGATTGGCCGAAGCAAGGTCGATCTTGTTGACGGCCACGACCATCGGCACGTTCGCCGACTTGATGTGAGCGACCGCCTCACGCGTCGTCGGCATGACGCCGTCGTCCGCGGCAACGACGAGCACGGCGACATCCGTCGCCTGGGCGCCTCGGGCGCGCATCGCCGTAAACGCCTCGTGGCCGGGCGTGTCAAGGAAGGTGATTTTTCGACCCTGCGTCTCGACCTGGTAGGCGCCGATGTGCTGCGTAATGCCGCCGGCCTCGACCTCGGCGACGTTAGCCGAGCGGATGGCGTCGAGGAGTTTGGTCTTCCCGTGGTCGACGTGGCCCATGATGGTGACGACCGGCGGGCGGGCCTGAGCGTTCGGGTCGGTTTCTGCCTCCGACCTCCGGCTCTCGAAGTCGGCCGCCGCTTGCCGCGCAACGTCGTTGGGCTGCTCGTTCGTCTCCCACCCCAGCGCCGTGGCGACCCGCGCCGCGGTGTCATAGTCGACCTGCTGGTTCAGATTCGCCATGATCCCGAGCTTCATCAGCTCCTTGATCACCTCAATACCGGTGGTCTGCAACGACTCAGCCAGCTCGGCGACCGACATGACCGACGGCAGCGTTACCGGCTCCCGCACCACGGGTGCGGCCCGCCGCAGCGCCACCGTGCGGCCGCCGCCACCACGGCCCGACTTGCCGCCGCGCCGGCCGCCACCAGGGCCGCCGCGCTGCGGTCCGCGGCGGGTCCCGCGACTCTGAAGGTGTTTGTCATCGGTTGCTCTCCTCCCTAACAACAATAATGGTCCCGCTCCGCGGCTGCACCGCGTTCGCTAGCGAGGCGGCGTGCCGTCGCAAGGTCTCCGCGGCGCCAGCGTCGATGGTGGTCTTCAGTGCGCGACCTAACGTGCCAGTCTCCACGGCACGATCCCAGCACGCCGCCTTGTCGCACAGATAGGCGCCGCGTCCGTTCTTCTTGCCGCTGGCGTCGACCTCGACCAGACCATCGGTCGTTCGCACGACTCGGGTTAACGCCCGCTTCGCCGCCCGGTCGCGGCAGACGACGCACATCCGCTGCGGAACGTGCTTTGGTCGGGCCCCTTTGCGCGCCCGCGGCTTCGCCGGCGAGACCGGGACGGCCTCGTTAGTCGTCACTCGCCGCTCCGCTCGGCACCGCGGCCGACTCGGGGACTTCGTCCAGCGGCAGCTCCTCGCCCGTGGCCAGGCCGAAGCGAGCGCGGAGGTCGCGATTGTAGTAGACCTCCAAGACGTCACCTCGAACTTCCACGTCGACGCTCATGCCCACCAGATCGCGTGACAAAGGCCCGTACACCCGGTCGCGCACGGAGATTGTTCCATCCGCCCGGACCAGGCGCGGCTGGCGTCCCTGCCAGCTCAGGTCGTCGGGCACGTCGGCCATCGCCGCCCGAGCCTGGCGGAGCAGGTCGCCATCATGCTCGCGCAGCGCCTCCGGATCCTTGATGTCGATCCGCCAGCCGGTCAGCTTGAAGGCGAGTCGGGCGTTCTGGCCCTCCTTGCCAATGGCCAATGACATCTGCTCCGTCGGCACAATCACCGTTGCCACCCGGTTCGCCTCATCCAGCGACACGTTGGACGGCTTGGCCGGGCTGAGCGCGTTGGCAATGAAGGTCGCCGTATCCGGCGACCACTCGATGACGTCGATCTTCTCGCCGTAGAGCTCGTTGACGATGTTCTGGATCCGCACGCCGCGGACTCCGACGCACGAGCCAACCGGGTCAACTTTCTCCTGCCGCGCCGCCACGGCCACCTTCGACCGCAAACCGGGCTCGCGTGCCACCTCCATGATTTCGACCGCGCCGCTGAAGATCTCCGGCACCTCCATCTCAAAGAGACGCCGAATCAAGTTCGGGTGCGAGCGCGAGACGATCAACTGAGGCCCACGCGGATCGCGGTTGACCTCGACCAGCAACACCTTCAACCGCTGACCCGGGCGGTAGCGCTCGGTAGGCACCTGCTCGCGGGCCGGCATCACCGCCTCGGCCTTGCCGAGCTCGACGATGACCGCGCGCGCGTCGGCCCGCTGAACGGCACCGTTCAGGATTTCACCCTGTTTGTCCTGGAACTCCTCAAAGACGATGTCCCGCTCGTAGTCGCGGATCCGTTGGAGGACCACTTGCTTCGCGGTCTGCGCCGCGATGCGACCGAAGTTTTCGGGCGTCCGCTCAATCCGGATCTCGTCGCCGACTTGAGCCTGTGGCGCGTAGGTCAGCGCCTCAGCCAACGTCATGTCGTTGATTGGGTCCTCGATCTCGGCGACCACCCGCTTATGGACGAAGACGCGCATCGAGCCGGTGCCTGGCTCCATCTCGACGGAGACCTCCTCCTCGGAGTTCGCCATCTTCTTGTACACCGTCTTGAGCGCGTGCTCCACCGATGAGAGAACCGCCTCTCGCGGGATCCCCCGCTCAGCGGCAATCTGGGCGATCGCGGTGTAGAAGTCGCTCTTCATCCCGCGCACCTCCTTCGCGACTGTTGTGACCCTGGCGCGTCGGCAGCGACGCACGCGCTCGGCCCCGGACAACAAAGAACGTGGGCTGTGGACCCACGTTCGCACAGAGCTTGGTTCCGCAGCCGGAAGTATAGCACAGTGCACCGCGTCACGCGTCGAGCGGCCCGGCCGCCAGTGCTATACTCCCGCACCCAGTTCGTCCCCATGGCGAGGGGCGCCAGACGATCCAGTCGAAGGGGGCAGCGCCCTGCGAAGTTGGCAGACCTGGCGGACGTGGCTGCGACCCGGCATGCTCATCAAGCGATGGGCCGCGCTGTTCATGCTTGGCATGGTCCTGATGAGCCTCGCGCTGGCGATGGCACTCGCCACGATCTACCGCTACTACGCCTTCCCCGAGCCCACCACTGGGATCGTCCAACGGCTCACGCTGCAATTCATCCCTCATCCCTACCGCGAGTTGATCATTCTCCTCGCCGGCATGACGATCTTGGGCGTCGGCTTTTGGCGCCTCAGCCACTCCATCATCGCGCCCTTGATGGCACGCTCGGCGCGCGGGCAGGACCTCGCCGCGATCGTCGCGGAGCACCGCTTCGGACCCGAACGGGCAGCGCTCAACATCGTCACCATTGGCGGGGGGACGGGACTCTCCACCCTGCTCCGGGGTCTGAAGCGCAAGGACGCCGCGATCACGGCGATCGTGACGGTCGCCGACGACGGCGGCAGCACGGGCCGCATCCGCTCCGAGTTCGACATGCCCGCGCCGGGAGACATCCGCAACTGTCTCGTCGCCCTTGCCGAAGACGAGTCGATGCTCGGCCGGCTCTTCCAGTACCGCTTCGATCAGACGGGCTCGGACCTCGCCGGGCACTCCTTCGGCAACCTCTTCATCACGGCCCTGACCCAAGTCACCGGAAGCTTCGAGCATGCGGTGATCGAGTCGGCTCGCGTCCTGGCGGTTCGCGGTCGGGTCCTCCCGTCAACCCTGGAAAACGTGACCCTCTCGGCCGAGTTGACCGATGGCACGGTTCTGCGGGGTGAGTCGACCATCGGCCACAAGGAAGCTCCGATCAAACGCGTGTTCCTCGAGCCGCGCCGCCCAGCCGGGTATGAACCGGCTCTCAGCGCGATCCTCAACGCTGACCTCATCGTCCTCGGACCCGGCAGCCTCTACACCAGCGTCTTACCCAACCTCCTCGTTGAAGGCATCACCCAGGCCATCCGGTGGTCGGCCGGCACCGTCGTCTATGCCTGCAATGTCGCGACCCAACCCGGAGAGACGGACCACTTTGGCGCTGCGGACCATGTCCGGGCCATTCTGGACCACGTCGGGAAAGGGGTGCTTGACTGCGTCCTGGTGAACAGCAACCCGGCGCCGGCCACCGCGATCAAGCCCGAGTGGCACGTCGACCCGGTCGCCCTCGATGACCTCGCCGCCATTGAATCGGAGGTCTGCATCATCACCCGCGACCTCGTGAACGACCGCAACCCCCTCCGCCACGACCCGGATAAGCTCGCGGCGGCGCTGATCGAGATCACCAGGGGCGCCACCGGCGAACAGTACCGATCCGAGCCGGACAATGGTGTCGCCGAGTCCGAGGTCCGACCGGCGGTAATCGAGCGCGAGTTGACATTGAGCGGGGTGGGCGCGACGCGGCCAGGCCGCCACGACCCGTTCGCAGAGGCCAACCCCACGGAGGATTGATCCCATGGCGTATCGCGTCGGCATCAACGGGTTCGGGCGGATCGGCCGCCAGGTCTTCAAAGGAATGGACGAGGGCGGCTTCGGCGATCTCTTCGAGGTGGTCGCCGTGAACGACCTGACCAGCCCCTCCGCACTCGCCCACCTTCTGACGTACGACTCCACCTATGGCCGCTACGACGCCGACATTGCGCCCGCCGACGGTGGCATTCGCGTCAACGACCGAACCGTCAAGGTCTTCTCGGAGAAGGACCCGGCCCTGCTCCCCTGGGGCGCTGAGGGGGTCGACCTGGTGATCGAGTCGACCGGGCGCTACACCAACGCGGACCAGGCGCGGGGGCACCTGACTGCCGGCGCGAAGAAGGTCATCATCTCCGCTCCGGCAAAGGGGGAAGACTTGACGGTCGTACTCGGCGTCAACGAGGAGCAGTACGACCCCGAGCGCCATGCGATCATCTCCAATGCCTCGTGCACCACCAACTGCCTGGCTCCGGTCGCCAAGGTCGTTCTCGACCGCTTCGGCATCCGTCGCGGTCTGATGACCACCGTCCACTCCTACACCAATGACCAAGTGATCCTCGACGGACCCCACTCGGACCTTCGCCGCGCACGCGCGGCCGCCACGAATATCGTGCCGACCAGCACCGGCGCGGCGCGCGCCTTGGCGCTCGTCATCCCGGAGCTAAAGGGCAAATTCGACGGTTTCTCCCTGCGGGTCCCGACGCCGACCGTCTCGACAGTCGACTTCGTGGCGGAGACCGAGCGCGCCGCAACGGTGGACGAGCTCAATGGTGCGTTCCGCGAGGCGTCCGCAAGTGAGGCGATGCAAGGGATCCTCGGCTACACCGACGAGCCGCTCGTGTCGAGTGACTTTCGCCAGGACCCCCGCTCGTCAATCGTCGACGGCCTGTCGACCATGGTCATGGACGGCACCCTCATCAAGGTCATCGCCTGGTACGACAACGAGTGGGGGTACTCCTGCCGCGTCGCCGACCTCGCCGCGCTCGTCTGCGAAGCCGGCTTCCCGGCCGCGGCGGGCTGACCCTGGTTCCACGCTACCGGTAAAGGACCCGTGATGCCGAAGCGGTCGGTCGTAGACGCGGGTGTCGAAGGCAAGCGCGTCTTCGTCCGGGTCGACTTCAACGTTCCCATGAAGGCGGGCGTCATCGGTGACGACACGCGGATCCGGGCTTCGCTGCCGACGGTGCGGCACCTTCTCGACCGTGGCGCCCGGGTCGTGCTCGCGAGCCACCTGGGGCGGCCGCGGGGCACGACAGTCGAGGATCTGCGCCTCGCGCCAGTGGCGGCCCGGCTCTCGGCACTGCTCGGGAAGGACGTGCCGGCGCTGGCTGAGGTGGTCGGACCCAGGGTTGAGGCAGCCGTCGCCGCGCTTCCCCGTGGGGAAGCGCTCCTGCTCGAGAACCTACGGTTCGAGCCGGGCGAGGAGCGAAACGACCCGGCGCTGGCCGAGCGCCTCGCGGGGCTCGCCGAGCTTTACGTCAACGATGCGTTTGGGGCGGCCCACCGCGCGCACGCCTCCACCACAGGGATCGCCGCCCATCTTCCTGCCTACGCAGGCTTGCTCATGCAGCGGGAGCTCGAAGCGCTCGGCACGCTCGTCCACCAACCGGCGAGGCCGTTTGCCGCCGTCCTCGGCGGCGCCAAGGTCTCGGACAAGCTCGGCGTCATTGGCGGGTTGCTCGACCAGGTTGACCTGCTGCTCATCGGCGGCGGGATGGCCAACACGTTCCTGCTGGCGCAGGGTCTGGAGATTGGCACCTCGCTCGCCGAGCGGGAGCGGATCGAGGACGCCCAGCGTCTTCTCGACGACGCGGGAGCTCGGGGCGTGACGCTGGTTCTCCCGACCGATGTGGTCATCGCCCCATCGCTCGAAGCTGCGGCGGGTACGGCCGTTCCGGCCTGCGCCGTGCCGGCGGAGGCCGCGATCTTCGATATCGGACCGGAGACGACTCGTCTCTTCGCCTCCCACCTTGCCAGCGCCGAAACGATCTTCTGGAACGGACCGATGGGGGTGTTCGAGCGACCGGCGTTCGCGGCGGGCACGCGCGCTGTCGCCGAGGCCGTGGCAGCTAGGAACGCTTTCACCGTCGTCGGGGGCGGCGACTCCATCGCGGCGATCGAGCAATCGAGGCTTGCCGACCGCATCAGCCACATATCGACCGGGGGCGGAGCATCGCTGGAGTTTCTTGAAGGGAAGGAGCTGCCGGGCGTCGCCGCCCTGCTGGACGCCAATGGACCAACCGTCGCTTGACGTTCGCGGCACCGTCCGGGCGGGGATGCTGGCGTGTGGCGCGTACGGATGCTACCCTTCGGCCGTCCTGCGACCGAGACGCACCGGCACCGACCGCGACGACTGCGGCCCGGAAGCCAGTCAGGGAGAAGATCGAAGGTGGACGCGGCCGTCGACATCGTCATGATCACCGTTTCGGTGGTCTTGATTTTGGTCATCCTGCTCCAAACGCGTGGCTCGTCGTTCAGCGGCGGATTTGGCGGCGACAGCTCGTCCATCTACCGGACCCGCCGGGGCGTTGAGAAGACGCTGTTCCAGTTCACGATCGGCATCGCTGCCGTCTTCGTCCTCTTGGCCATCGTCAGCAACGTCATCCTCTAAAACCCCGCTCGCCCGGACGCGTCGATCGTGGACCGACGCGATGCAGCCGGGTGGCAGTTGCCACCGCCCCCACACGGTGGCATACTGCCGACGATTCACCCGACAACGACCGCCCGCGGCGAGGGTGCCGCGGCAGCAGGAGGAACTAGGATCATGGGCAGCCTCGGCTGGCAGGAGCTGGTGATCGTCCTCGTCATCGTCATCATTATCTTCGGCGCGGGTAAGCTGCCCGAGATTGGCGGGGCGCTTGGTAAGGGGATCAAGGAGTTCAAGAGCCAGGCCACCGACGAGTCACCGGCCGAGCCGATTGCCTCGACCACCACTCGCTCCACCCGCCGCGACGAGCCGAAGGTGGTCGAGACCCGGGAGATGCGGGCCGACGAGATCTAGGACCCTCGCCGCGAGCCGCGGATAGCATCAAGGTCGTCCACGCTTCGGAGCACCGGCGAGACGGACTTGCCTGGCCCAGGGGGGCTCGATGACATGGGGACCTCGCGGTCCCCATTGTCGTTTGCTGGCCGATCGGTGACGTCCTCACGGACAGCACCCGGTGTCATCACCGGAGCCGCGCGCTCGGCCGAGTGTCGGCGCTGTGTCCAAGGGGTCAGGACGTCATGTAGCTCCCAGGCCATCGTGTCCATGGCATTGATTCCGGTTCTGAACGGGAGGACCCATGCCTCGGCAACGATCGATGGGGCGGACGAACCGCGGGTTTTGACGCCGAAGGCCCGTCGTTCTTGTCGGTCTCGGGGTGCGCCGCTATCATCCGGCCGACTGGTCCAGGCTCCGCAGCCCGAGGGCATCGGCATCCGGGCTGGGAGCATTGACTATGGAGCGCGAAGCGCGGGGGACGGATGACGCACGATGAACGGCGGGTCGCCGCGGAGCTGAGCAGCCGCCCGAGCATCACTTCTCCTGCCGACGATTTGAGCGTGCCACCGAGCGAAATCGCGACGCGGCCCCTGCCAACGCCGACCGAAGCCGTCACCGAGCGCGAGGCGCCGAAGCGGACCGCACGGGTGGCCCGTGAGGTGGTCGAGACGCTCCTCCTGGCGCTGGTCATCTTCGTTGGCGTCCGGTTGGTCGTCCTAAACTTTCGCGTCGATGGGTCAAGCATGGTCCCGAATCTGCACGATCGGGAAATGCTGCTCATCAACCGCAACGTCTATTTCCACTTCGACGCCAACGAGCTATGGAACCTCCTCCCGGGTGACGACCGCGAGGGCGACAATGTGGTTTACCCATTCCACCCCCCTGAACGCGGCGACATCGTCGTCTTCGACCCCCCGGGGCCCCTGACGACCGACAAGCCGTATATCAAACGGGTGATCGCCCTCCCGGGCGAGCGGGTGTCGTTCCGTGACGGCTACGTCCTGATCAATGGCGAGCGCCTTGATGAGCCGTACATTAAGGGAGCCATCACGGAGTGCACGAGTGCGCCCCGGTGCGATGCCGTCACGGTCCAGGAGGGCGAGGTTTACGTACTCGGCGACAACCGGGACAACAGCTCGGACTCCCGCTCCTTCGGTCCCGTCGATGTCGACAATATCATTGGCAAGGCGTGGTTCACGTACTGGCCGTTCGATGAGCTAGGACTCGTCCCGCACTACGATTACCCGGCCCTCCCCGAGCGGTAGCGGCCCTCGCGACACCAGCGCCCTTCCCGTTGTTCTCGGTCTGCCGGGCCGTGTAGAATGGAACCACGGGCGGCACCCCGGTCCGCCACGAGCGACGCCCTAGCACCCCAGCGCGCCGAGCATCCTCCTCTTCGTCACGGTCACTGGGCGGTCGTCTGACGCCGAAGAGGGCCTGCTGATGATAGAGACCGTCGTCGAAAGTATCCGGGTCAGCCTCGTGACCCAGCACCGGGTCGTGATCCTCAAGGAGGTTCACGGCGAGCGGCACCTCCCGATCTGGATCGGCGCCTATGAGGCCGAAGCGATCGCGATGGAGCTGCAGGGCGTGACGGCCGCGCGGCCGCTTCCATACGACCTGATGAAGGCGGTCATCGGCGACATGGGCGGCACGGTCGAGCGGATCGTCGTCAGCGACCTTTCACAGGACGTGTTTTACGCCCGCATCGTTATCCAACAGAACGGTCGCGCCGTCGAGATCGACTCGCGGCCGAGTGACGCTATCGCCCTCGCCGTCCGCTCGCGCGTCCCCATCCTCGTCGACGAGGCGGTGATGGACCGGGCCGGTGTGGTGCTAGACGGCGACGGGGAAGAGGAACCGACCGCGATCGGGGTCGAGAGCGAGGCATCGGAGCGGGTGGACGACGAGCGGTTGTCCGTGTTCCGCGAGTTCATCAACACCCTTGACCTCGACGACTTCGACAAGAAGAAGGGGAACTGAGACCCGCCCGAGGCGGGACTACCATGGACACCTCCGAAAAGCAGATCAAGCGTATCGTGCTCAACCGGATGGAGCGCTGCAGCGTCTGCCACCACGTCTTCCGGCCAGACGACATCCACGTCATCTCGCGGAAACCCGATCTCTGGATGATGATGGTTGAGTGCGATGAGTGTCACGCCCGAAACTTCGTCGCCGCCGTCCTCAACGACGGCGATCCCAGCGAGGCGCAGCTCGCCCTGCGCCGACTGACTGAAAGCGGGGTGCCTGGCGAGTCCGAAGAGCCGGCGCCCGAGACGGCCCCGAAGGGCGACCCCGTCACGCCGCACGACGTGCTCGACATGCACGAGTTTCTCGCCTCCTTCAACGGCGACTTCACACGGCTCTTCGCGAAGCCCTGATCTGCCGCGGTCGGCCGCCGCGTCGCCAACCACGCGTTCCCGCTGGCAGCCCCGGAGTGCTGATACACCCGGGGCTGTAGGCGCGCTTGAGCTGGACGAGTCGAGGTCGAAGCGGCTTCAGTCCGTCCTTCCACCGCCGTCGAGTCGCCAGTTCGAATGACCTGAAGGGCCATAAGATCCAGCCCTTCGGCCCTTGGTGTCGAGGAGCGGTGACCACTGGCCACCGAGACGTCCGGGATTCCCCGGTCGGCGCAGCGATGGCATGAACGGGGTTCCGGCGAGACTGAAGCGCTATCCAAGCGATCCGGCGCGGTACTCCGGAGGATAGCGGACGGGGTAGGTCTGCTCAAACGCGTACGCCAACTTGATCAGGGTCGCTTCACTGAACGCCCGCCCCATAAAGCTCATACCGACTGGCAGACCGTCGACGTACCCGACCGGTACGTTGATCATCGGGTAGCCGGCCATCGCCGACACCTGGGAGCACGCGCCTGGGAAGTTATCGCCACCGGGGCTGATCGGTGTGGGGGCCCCAGTGGTCGGGGCGATCAGCGCGTCGAGCTGGTTCTCATCCATCGCCGCGTCGATCCCGAGGTCGCGGGCGAGAACGATGTTATTTCGGACCGTTTCCTGGTAGTACTCGTCCCATACCGACCCAAGCTGCAACGCATCGTAGAAGTTCCCCTGGTCGAATGCGTACGCCCACTCGTCGGCATGCTCCTCGTTGAACGCGACAATGTCGGAGAGACTCCACATGGGTCCGTTCGGCGTGTAGGTCGTGAGATATCGCTCCAGACCATACGGGAACTCGGTGAGCGTCACCTCATACTCGGTCAAGCCGGGGGCCAGGTCTCCAGCGGATGGGATGTCGGCGGGGTCGATAATATCCGCACCGGCCGCTACGAGCGCGGGGATGGCCGCGTCGACCAGTGCGCTGGCAGCATCGTCATAGAAGACGTTCCGAGCAACGCCGATCCGGGCCCCGCGCAGGCCCTCCAGGTCCAGAGAGCGGGTATAGTCGACGGCGCCCGGGTCGGGGACTGGAAACTCGGTGAAGCCGGCCGCCGGTGCCGTCCAGCCTACGTCGCCATAGGCCGGGTCCTCCGGGTCATAGCCGGCGATGACGGTGAGCAGGTAGGCGACATCCTCGACGGTTCGGGCCATCGGACCGGGCGAATCCTGGCTGAAGGAAATCGGGATGACGCCGGACCGGCTCGTCAGTCCAACCGTCGGTTTCATGCCGACGACCGCGCAGGCGGACGCCGGGCAGACGATCGAGCCGTCGGTTTCGACGCCGAGTGCCAGGGGTACATAGCCGGCCGCAACCGCGACCGCCGGCCCGGAACTCGAACCCCAGGGCGACATGTCGAGTTGGTACGGGTTGCGCGTTTGGCCGCCACGGGCACTCCAGCCGCTCGTCTGCCCGGCCGCCTGGAACTTGCTCCACTCCGTCAGGTTCGCCTTGCCGAGGACGATCGCCCTGGCCTCGCGTAGGCGCGTGATGACGAAGGCGTCACGCACCGCCACATTGTCCACCAGGGCAAGCGATCCAGCGGTGGTCGCCATCGCGTCGGCGGTGGCGAAGAGGTCCTTGGCTAAGAACGGGATACCATGCAGCGGTCCACGCCGGCGTCCCCGTGCCAGCTCCTCATCTCGGACCCGGGCAATGTCCATCGCTTCAGGGTTCAGCTCGATGACGGCTCCGACGCCGAGATCCCCGCCATCCATCGCTTCGACGCGGGCGAGACAAGCCTCGACCAGCTCTCGGGTGGTGAGCTCGCGCGCGTCGAGCGCAGCCCGCAGTTGACCAACCGTCGCGTGCTCGATCGCGAGCCGGTCTTTCGCCTTAGGGGTCGCGATCGGGGGCGGCGTGGCGACCGCCGCAGGTGCCGCCGTCGCCGATGGCGACGGCGCCAGGGACACGACCGACTGACGCTCGGACGGTCGCCGAGCTCCGACCAATCCAGCAATGCCCACTGCACCGCTCGCGGCCAGCACGCCGCCGGCCAGCAAATGGCGGCGCGTCAGTCGGCTGTTGCGGGCCTTGTGATTCAAGAAGGATCGAGACACGAAAGGGCACCCACGGGTCCGACCGACGCGCCCCGATCGGAAGACGTTTCGACGCAGCCGTCGTCGCGCTTGCGAGGGACGAGGGGGCGGGGGCCGTGGCTCCCGTCGCACGGCCATCGCCGACGGTGCAGCCTAGCGCGTGCTGTGCCGGCCCGTCAACGCGCGCCTACTGCCGCCCAAGGCAGGCGGGTGCCCGGCTGCGACCAGTGCCTGGACAATTAAAGTCGTCGTCCCTGCCTGCGGCGCAAGCAGAGGCTGGATCGAGAGTCGGGCTACGGCGGGCGCGCCCGGAGAGAGGCCGACCTAGCCCAAAGCAGGACAGCGGCTGGCGATGTCCGAGTCAGGTGCCAGTGCTGAGGGCTCGCTCCGCTGGCGCGGGCGGCACCGCGCCCGAGGCCCCCGACCGGGCTCGGTGCGTCGGTGGCTCGACTCGTGCGTGCTCAGAGCGGGTCGGGCGGAACGCGACGACAGAGGCCTATTCCAGTAAAATGGTTGATAAAGCGCGGCGGATTGGCCGAAGCTGCTCGTGCCGGCCGGAAAGAAAGGCTTCGCCCGCGTCCCAGCGGCGGCGCGGACCGTCGCGGCGTTGGGTGCCGGGTGGCGAGATCCGGCGAGACATCGTTGTCGGGAGGGCGGCTCCACGTGCCGGTGTTCCAGCGGATTGGGACGTGGTGCCGCACGCGCCCCGACAGTGCGTTCGTCATCGTCTTGGTTCTCCTCTGGGTGGTGGGCACTGGCACGCGGGGCTCCGACCGTGCCGCTCGGCCTGAGACAGCGATGACTGATGGTCAGCAGGTAGAAGCCCGGGGGGGCCTCGTTTCCTCACCGGACGCCTCCCTCCACGCGTCGGTTGGCACGCCGATAGCGCCTCCCTCCTCCGGCTCCCCGCCGGCTTCACCCGCCATCGCCGCGACGCCCCCGGGCACACCCGAGCCGACCGGGTTGCTTGCCGCCGCCGAAGTCGAAAACTTAGCGCCGAACGAACTTGGACGGATTCCGATCCTGGAGTACCACGACTTCACCACCGACCCGACGCAAGAAGACCAGTGGACCCGCACGATCGACGATTTCCGAGCCGACCTGCAATGGCTGTACGACCATAACTTCTATATCGTGCCCCTGCGCGACATCGTCGTCGATCAAATCAGTGCCCCGCCCGGCAAGCACCCTGCGGCGCTCACATTCGACGATGGAACGGTCGGCCAATTTCGCTTCCTCCCACAGCCGGACGGCTCGCTTCAGGTTGATCCCAACTCGGCGGTCGGGGTGCTCGAGGACATGTTCGCGGCCCACCCCGATTTCGGCCGGGGCGGCCACTTCGCGGTGCTGCCCTTCAACTGTTTTGACGTACCGGACGAACCCGACCAAGAGCCATACTGCCGGGAAAAGCTCCAATGGTTCATTGCCCACGGTTACGAGATCGGCAACCACACCGACGGTCATACCGACCTGCTGGACGTCGACGACGAGAGATTCAAGGCCACCATCGCTGGTGCGGTTGCTTGGATCGAGGAGCACGTGCCCGACGCCGATTGGGACATCCTTACGATGCCATTCGGTAACTATCCAGACCCGGAGCGGCACCCCAACCAGTGGGCGTGGCTGCGTGAGGGATTCAGTTTCAATGGCAGGCAGATCACGCTGGTCGCGGCCTTGAAGGTGGGCGCAGGACCGGCCCCCTCACCCGTCAGCGCGACCTGGGATCCCTTCATGGTGCCGCGCATCCAGGCGTTCGACGAGTGGCTAGCACGTTGGTGGGCGGAGTTGGAGCTTGAGGCAGAGACGCTTTATACGAGTGATGGCAATCCGGACACGATCACGATTCCCGAGAACCTGCCACCGGCCCTTGAAGGCACCTTCGATCCGACTAAAGCGGCCGGAAAGCGTGTAATCGAGTACTAGGGAGCCTGTCCGCGAACGCGGGATTCACCGATGCTTCCCGGCATCAATCGCCCTGGACCGACGGAAGCGTGGAAGGACCGGCCACGGTCGGACGCCGAAGTGCGCCGCGAGTGGAGGCATGCGCTCTGGGTGGACCGTCGGGCTCCGCCCGCCGTACTCCCTCGTCCATCTGATCGGTGGTGAAGACCGCCTCGGGTTCGTCGTAAAAGCGGTCGAGGCCGGCCGCCGTGTGGAACTCGATGACCCGGACCAGCTCAATGCCGGCGTTACAGCCGGCGTGAAGGATCCGCCGCGGCGTGGCTACGTAGGAGCCGGCCGGGGCGCACATGACCTTGCCCTCCAGCTCGACCCAGTTCGCCGCGCGGTCGGGCTGCCCCCCGACCCCGACCTGCAGATGCTTCACCGTTGCCTGCTGCTGGCGTTCGGTGCTGCCGTCCTACCAGGACCCGGCGGCACTCCGCCCTGCACCATGCACCACCTGCGCACCGTCGTCTTCGACCTCTGCCCTGCCGCGCAGGCGGCGCCTGCTCGGCTCGGTCCGGGACCTCGACCGGCCTGTCGTCTACGCCACCTTCGGCACCGGCGCCACCAACATTCCCTTCCTCGGCGCTTCCTGGCGCCTGCGGTGGTGCTCGAGGGGTTGCGCACGAGACTGGCACGCTCGTCGTCACCGTCAGCGTGGCGACCTGGCGGAGCTGGGACCGCAGCCGCCCCACGTGCACGTCGAGCGCTACGTCCCCCAGAGCTTTGCTCCTGCCGCACTGCGACCTTGTCGTGACCCACGGCGGGCACAACACCGTGTTGGCGGCCGTGGGGCACGGGCTGCCGGTGGTCGTCATCCCGATCGCGGCCGACCAGCCCGAGAACGCCCAACGGTGCGCGGAGCTTGGCCTCGGTCGGGTGATCGGGCCGGACGACCGGACGCCGGCGGCGGTCATCGGCGCGCCGTCCGGGAGGTTCTGCGAGATCCGCGCTACCGGCAGAATGCCCAACGCCTACGCGACGAGATGGAGGCGCTGCCGGGGCCGGAGCGAGGGGTGGAGTTGCTGGAGCGACTGGCGGCCCAGGGGCAACCGGTGGTCGGGGTCCAGGCAGGTTTGCAAGGGGACCGGACGTACAGAGCCGCATGAGCCAGGTCGGCAAACGGCCAGCAGCCTCGCCGCGTTGCCGCCGCGGCACCGCGAGCAGTAGCCGACTCAAGCGTGTCCGCAACCTTGGGACAGAGGCGACCGGCATCGGCCGGTTACGCCTCCCGGGTTGTGTCGACGCGCCAGCCGATCTCGCCGCCCGCGTCCGCCGGAGGGGGCACTAGCCGGTGAGTTCGCTCGCCTGCTGCTGGAAGGTCTCGAACAGCTGGGTGAGCTCGTGCCCGACGAACGCGGTGACGACGCCCATACCCTCCACCGTTAGCCCCGCCCGCTGGATGATGCGCCGGAACTCCTCGCTGGCCCGCACCCGGGCGAGCCGCTCCGGGTCGCCGCGCGCCAGCAGGAAGCCGTAGAGATCGCCGCCGTGCGGCTCCAGCGCCACCGGCTCGAAGGCCTCGACCTCCCCCCGCTGCTGGAGCCCGCCGAAGTACTTGATCGCCTCGTTGAACACCTGCAGCGCCTGCTGCTCCCGACCGCGGACTACGTGGCCCCAGCCGACAAAGAGGGCGTTCGCCATCGCGTGCCTCCTTTGCTTGTCGCGCCGGCCCCAATCGAGGGGCGGCCCTTCGGAGCCGCCGGCGCGGGAGCCCGCGCCGGACCCGCAGCTCCTTGTGCCGGGACCGCAGCAAAGCGCGTGCCACCCGCGTACTTCCCCCACGCGGGGTCGCGGACATGCCGTATCCGGCAGGAGCGACCACATCGAATGGCCGCGCGAGCCCCCTCGCAGCCGACCGCAGCTGGCGGCGCGCCGGTCGACCGCCACGCACCAGAGAGCCGCTGGCCGGCCTCTGCCCTACCCAGGCCGGGGGGCGGGCGGGCGAAGCCCGCGCGCGATATAGTCCCGCCGTGCGTTGACGCCCCCAGGGGTCGAACCTATACTCGCCAGCGGTGATTGGTTTTCTCGACTCGCCCGTGGGCGGCGCGGTCGGGCGCGGGCAGGGGGACGGGGTGGCGGACGCGGGTCCAGGTCCAGGTCAGGCGCTCGCCCAGGGCCACGGCCAGATTGATCTCGACGTGGTCCGGCGGCTCGTGTCGCACCTGCAGCCGCAGGACCACCAGGAAGCGCAGGAACTGATCCTCGCCGCCCTCCAGGAGATCAACGAGCATTTCGGTTACGTCTCCCTCGAAGCGGCCGAGATCGTCGCCGACCACCTCGGAACAACAGTCAACCGGGTCTACGGGCTCCTCACGTTCTACGCTGACTTTCGAACGGAGCCGCGCGGCCGTCACTTCATGCTTCTCTGCCATGGCATGTCCTGCTACGTCATGGGGTCCCAGCAGCTCGTGCAGGACCTCCATGATCGCTACGACATCGCGGACGGCGAGACGACGGCCGACGGTGAGTTGACGCTTCAGGTCGTCAACGGGTGCCTGGGCGTGTGCGACCGGGCGCCGATCGTCAAGCTCGATGACGCCTTCTACGGCGACTTGACGACCGAATCGTTGAACGAGGTTATCCAGCGAGCGATTGCGGCGCGGCGCGCCGCCGAGGTAGGTCATGGCAGCGACGGAGCCGGCACCCGCTCCCTCCCCCCTTCCCACCCTTAGCTCTCGCGCCGACTTTGAAGCGTTCCAGCGGCGGGCGCAGGACCGGTGGCGCCAGCTCTGGGAAGGTGACCGGACTGTCGTCAGCGTCAGCATCGGTAGCTGCTCCATCGCAAAGGACGCCCTGGCCGTCCTCGGCGCGTGCCGCGAGATCGCCGGCGACCGCGCCGTCGTGCGGGAGGTGGCTTGCGATGGCGCTTGCTGGATGGAGCCTTGGCTTGAGATTAAGCGCCCAGGTCAGCCACCCGTCATCTACGGCAATCTCGACCCGGGCGACGTTCCCGCACTCTTGGCTAATCAATTGGAAGGCAAGGCGATCGGCGTGCGCGCCGAGCAGCCGTTTAATTCCATCCCGCCACTGGCCGAGCATCCCTTCTACGCGCACCAACAACGGATCGTGCTCGCCAACGCCGGCGTGATCGACCCGTACTCGGTCGAGGAGGCGGTCGCCCGTGGCGCGTACAGCGCCTATCTCAAGGTCTTGTTTGACCTATCGCCGGAGGAAACCATCGCCGAAGTGACCGCGGCCAACATTCGCGGGCGCGGTGGTGCCGGCTTCCCGGCCGGGATCAAGTGGGAGAGCGGGCGGAAGGCCCGCGCCAGGCCCAAGTTCGTCGTCTGCAACAGCCACGAGGGCGAGCCCAACGTCTACAAGGATCGACGCATCCATGAGGGCGACCCGCACCGCATCCTGGAAGGGATCCTGATCGCTTGCATCGCGTGCGGTGCCGAGCGTGGCTACAACTACATCGGCGGCGAGTACCCCTTGGCGATCCAGCGCTTCAAGCGGGCCGTGGCCGACGCCGAGCGCCTCGGACTGATCGGCCGCAACGTCCTCGGCTCGGGCAAGGACGTCTTCTTCCGGGTCCGCACCGGCGGCGGCGCCTACATCTGCGGCGAAGGCTCGGCGCTCATGTACTCGGTCATGGGCGTCCGCGGCCAGCCCCGCACGAAGCCGCCGCGCTCGGTCGAAGAAGGGATCTGGAAGCGGCCGACCGTCGCGAACAACACGGAAACCCTGGCCGCCATCCCCGACATCGTCAACAAGGGCGGCGCGTGGTTCGCCAGCATCGGCACCGAAAAGAGCAAGGGAACCAAGCTGATGACCGTCCAGGGCCCTCTCAAGACCATGGGTCTGGTCGAGGTGCCGATGGGCGTCACGATGCGCACCCTGCTCTTTGACGTCTGGGGTGGCATGCGCGAGGCGTCCCTCTTCAAGGGGGTGCAGACGGGTGGGGTCTCCGCCGGTCCCCTCACCGAAGAGCATCTCGACCTGCCCATCGACTTCGACTCGCTGGCTGATGTCGGCGGCATGCTGGGTTCCGGCGGCTTCGCGGTCTTCGACCAGCACGTCTGCGCCGTCGACTTTGCCCGTTATCTGACGGCGTTCAACCGGTATGAATCGTGCTCGAAATGCGTCCCTTGCCGGCTCGGCAACCCGGCGCTGGTCGAGATCATCGACCGCATTCGCTTCGGGCGCGGATCGCTGGATGATCTGCCGCTGATCGAGCGGACGTCCAAGCACATCGTCGAGCTCTCCCTGTGCGGACTCGGCCAGGTCGCCCCGATGCCGCTGCTCGGAATGATGAAGCAGTTCGCCGATGAGTTCCGGGCGCATATCGTGGATGGTGTCTGTCCAGCCGGCGTCTGCCCGATCAGCGCCGGCGACGAGGCGCTGGCAGCAGGCGACTGACAAGGGTGACCCGGCCGCGGGGATGGCGACCCGTCGCCGAACGGACTCTAGCGATCGAGAGCGGTCACGGTTGCAGATCCCGTCGCACTCCGGTCCGCCGGCGCCTCGTCGCGTCCCCCAGTTGGGCCCCGTGCGGCAAGGAGCAGCACGCCGCCAAGCACGAACCCCGCCCCGAGCCATTGCCCCATCCCCAGCGCCTCGCTGAGAAAAACCGCGGCGATCACGATCGCCACCACCGGCTCCGCGGTTGCCAGAATGCTTGCCTCGCTCGACGGTAATACTTGCAGCCCCAGCGTGTAGAGGACGATCGGGACCAGCGTCGTGACAACCCCGTTGTAGCCCGCGACGGCCACGATGCCACTCGGTGGCGGCCAAACGGTGGGTGACGTGGCGAGCTTCACCACCACCAGCCCCATCGTCCCCAGCGCCAGGTAGTAGCTCAGAACGGTGACCGCTCGGTACCGCGTCAGGAGCGGCTTGCCGATCAAGCTATATGCCGCGTAGGTCACCGCGGAGACCAGCCCCAGCGCGACGCCCAGCACGTCACCCCGCAGGTTTGCCGGCCGGTAAGCTTCCACGACCAACGCGCATCCGGCGAACGACAGGACCAGCGCGAGCAGCTTGCGGCCAGTCAACGCCTCGCCGAGGAAGAGCGTCGCTCCCACGGTGACCAGCGCAGGCGCCAGGTACAGCAGCACCGTGCCCACCGCCACACTGGTCAAGTCGTAGGCGTAGATCAGCGCCACATAGAAGACGGTCACGGCGATCAGGCCGAGGACGAGAAAAGTTGGGAAGTCCGCGCGCCGGATGCGAAAGGCGCTCCGGTCGGTCATCGCCAGCCACCCGCACAGTAGCGCGGTCGCGGTCGCCGCACGGATCGTCACCAGCGTGACCGGGTCGACTTCCACTCGGTCGAGGAGCACCTCGTACGACGGTCCGATGGTGCCCCACAACGCCGCCGCCGCGAGGACGCTGAGGATCGCGCGCGGACGTCCCGTAGGGCGTTCCCGGGCCTCCCCATTGAGAATCGTGGAGGAATCACCCAAGGTCGATCGTCGTCCCCGCACCGGTGTCGCGAGCGCGGTCGAACGCCCGGCGGGCGACGACGACATCCTGGACCGCGTTGCCGACTGACTTGAACAGCGTCACCTCGTCCTCACGGAGTCGCCCCGGCGCGACGCCGGAGGCGACCATGCCCAGCTCGCGTGCGACGTGGCCGCGCTCGATCAGCCCGTCGCGGAGGGGGATGATGAGGTCGCCCGCTTCCGCCAACACCGCCTCGACCGCATCGACGACGACGGTCGCCCGGCGCACCGTCCCCGGTGGCAATTCCTGCATCTCCGGGGTGTATGCCCCGACGGCGTTGATGTGCGTCCCGAGCCGAACATCCGCGTCGTCGAAGACCGGTGTGCGCGAGGTAGTCGCGGTGCAGATGATGTCGGCCTGTCGCACCGCGGACGCGGCGTCTGTGGTGGTTTCAAGCATCGGCACCAGGTCCGGCCAGTCGCGCGCCACCGCACTACGAAAGCGCTCCAGGTTCGCCTCGGTGACGTCGACCGCAATGACCCGTTCGATCGGCCGGACGGCGCAGACGGCGGCGATCTGGGTCGCACCCTGCGCGCCGGCACCGATGGCGGTCAGAACGAGGCTATCGGGCCGGGCTAAGAGATCAGTGGCGGCGCCTGAGACCGCTCCGGTGCGCAGCGCCGTGAGGTACGTCCCGTCCACGATCGCCAGTGGCTCACCCGTCTCCGGGTCGAGCAGGCAGACCAGCGCGTTGATCACCGGTAAGCCGCGCGCCCGGTTGCCCTGAAACACCGAGACAACCTTGAGCCCGAGCGCCCCCATCGCCGGAACGTGGGCCGGCATGAAGAGCGCGTCGGCCGTTCCCACCTCGACCGGGATGACCGTCCGCAGGGGCGAGGCGGTGCGCCCTGCCGAGAGCTCGGTGAACGCCGTCTTCATCAGCTCGATCGCGTCCCGCATCGGAACGAGACGCCGCAGTTCTGCTCTCGTCAGCGCGAGCACCTTCAACCCTCCATCCTTGGCGCAGGTCCAGTTGCTAACCGGGGCATCAGCTTTCGGGCCGAAGGCCGGCGGAGTGTACCGGGCGTCCCGCGCCGGCGCAACGCCGGGTGGTCGTCGGGCCCGTGCTATACTCCCGGCCGCCCGCTCGACCTTACGTCTACCTCACCGGCCGGGTTGTTCACGACCCGCCTCCAGCCTCTCAACCGGAGCGATGACCGACACCGGACTCAGCGAGCGCCTCCGCCAGCAATCCCGCCGTTCCGGCCTGATGGTCGGGGTATCGATGCTGCTGACGATCGCGATTTGCGTCGGCGTGTTCGCGGCCTCCTATGCTCGGTTAGGTTCCCTCGCCAGCGACTTTGTCCCGCAGGAGGCGACGTGGATTCCGACCGTGGACGCCGGCGGCACAAGGATCGCCCAGGCAATGCTCACGCCGGCGCGACCGCCCGCACCGACGCGAACGTCGACCGACGCGAACGCGGCCGGCAATCTGAGCCCCACGCCGCTGGCCACAGCGACCGCCACCGCCGCGGCGTTCCAACCGACGCACCAAGCCAACAGCGCCACGCAGATCAACTTCCGATCGTCGCCGGGGGTCGCCCCGGATAACTCCAACCGGATTCGTGCTCTAACGCTAGCCGAGCCGCTCCAATCGTTGAACGAGGAGCGGACCGTGAACGGCGAGGTGTGGATGAAGTTCCGGGACGAGGATGGCGAGGAAGGCTGGATCCGGGCAATCGACGCCGAAGACTACGTCCCGTAGCGAGTGTTGTTGAAGCCGGAGCGGCGACAGGAAGGAACGGCAGCCCGCATGCAGCGCGTGACGATCCTCGGACTCGGCCTGGTTGGCGGTTCGATCGGACTCGGTTTGCGGCGATGGTCGGCAACGAATGGCGAGGGCGGCCAGCCCGCGCTAGAGGTCACCGGCTTCGACACCGATTTGGAGCAGCAGTCGTATGCCGAGAAGCTCAAGGCGGTCGACCGCACCGTGTGGGACCTTGCCAAGGCCGTGCGCGAAGCCGACCTCATCGTCGTCTGCACGCCAGTCGCCGCGATGGAGGAAACATTCGTCGACATCGCGCCGCATCTGAAGCACGGGGCCGTGGTCACCGACACCGGCTCCACGAAGGCGCAGGTGCTGGAGTGGGCGAACCGATTGCTGCCGCGCACAGTGGCGTTTGTCGGCGGCCACCCCATGGCCGGGAAGTCGCAGAGCATCGAAGCGGCCGAGGCCGATCTGTTCAAGGGCGCCACCTGGTGCGTCGCCCCCTCGATCAATGCGTCGGAAGACGCCATCCGCAACGTCCTCGGCATGATCGCCGCGCTCGGCGCTGAGCCTTTCTTCATCGACCCAGTCGAGCACGACGCCTTCGTCGCGGGCGTCAGCCACCTCCCCTTCGTCCTGTCGGCCGCCCTGATGCGCAGCGTCAGCCGCGACCCGTCCTGGCGCGACATGAAGACCCTTACGGCGGGCGGCTTCCGTGACGTCAGCCGCCTGGCCTCGGGCAGCCCCGCGATGCACCGTGACATCCTGCTCACGAACCGGGACGCCATTGGCCGCTGGATCGACGCCTACATCGCCACGCTCACCGAGGTCCGGGAGACGCTACGCAAGGCGCCTGAGGACGCATCAGCGCCCCTGACGGAGTTCTTCGACCAGGCTCGCGACGCGCGGGCCGAGTGGGCGACGCAGACGACCCGAGAGGGCGAACTCCTTCAGGGGACCGAAGCGGACCTATCGCCGGAGAAGTTGGGCGACCAGATGAGTCGGATGCTTCTCGGAGGCTTCGCCCGCCGGCGGAAGAACGTCCTGGAGCGGACCGGGGGCGCCGCTCAGCGCCGCGGCAAGCGCGACGCCTGACCTCGATCCCGATCAGTCGTCGGCCGTTCTACGGCACGATGCTCCAGTCCGGCGGAAGCTCGTAGTGGTAGAGCGCGCGAGTGGGCTTGCCGTTGCGGCGAATCCGCCCCCGGTCGCTACGCTGCAGATTGGCGTAGCTGTTCTGTACCTGGACGATCCGGCGCGCGCTGAGGTTGAACACCACTAGGCCGGCTCGCACCGGTTCCATGCTGCGCCGCTGGGTCGGTTCGTCGACCACCCGAAACGGCCGGATGACCTCACCCACTCCTGCCTCGGAGCCCGGTGCCGCGGGTTCCCCGCCTGCCTCCAATGCCGTCAGACCTTCTCTCAGCCGAAATGCGAGGTCCGCATCGTAGTCGGCAGCCAGGGTAAACAACGCGCGATGGTCGGCCGGCCGCCGGCTGCACGCCGCGGCAAGCATCTTCAGGGCATGGGCCGGCCCGACAAAGCTGACCGCTCCTTCCCCATCGATCACAGTGAACCGCATCGCGGACACAGTCGTCCCCATCGCGCGTCGCGCCCAATCGGCCTTCCGCGCGTCTCGCATTCGCCGGGGCACCGCGCGGCGAAGCCGTCGTGGGTTGGCGTCTGACTCGGCCCCTATCGTACCATAACGACCACCGCCTACCGCCTTTGCTCCCGCCTCGCGGACGGATATCCCGTTGGTCACCGACGCGCCCACCACCCTCCTCAAGCCCAGCGACATGGGCGCGGAAGATCCTCGCCTCCCTGGTGACCGGTACGCCCGGCAAGCGCTCCTCGCGCCGGTCGGACACGACGGCCAACGGCGAATTTCCCGCACGCGGGTGCTCCTTGTCGGCTGCGGTGCCCTCGGCAGCGGCGTGGCTGATTTGCTCGTCCGGGCCGGCATTGGCCACCTCACCATCGCGGACAGGGATTACGTCGAGTTGACGAATTTGCAGCGGCAGTCGCTCTTCGACGAGGCGGACGTCGAGAATCACTTGCCCAAGGCCGAGGCCGCCGCCGCTAGGCTGCGCCGCATCAACGGTGAGGTCGTGGTTACGCCCGTCGTCGCCGACGTCAACGCGGGCAACGTCGAGGCCTTGGTCGCCTCGGCGGATCTGATCGTCGACGGCACCGACAACTTCGAGACCCGCTACCTCGTCAACGACGCGGCGGTGAAGCTGGGCCGACCCTGGGTCTACGGCGGCGTCATCGGCAGCTACGGCATGACGATGACGATTCGACCGGGAGCCACGGCCTGCCTCCGTTGCGTCTTTCCGGAACCGCCGGCCGCCGGGAGCGCGCCGACGTGCGACACAGCCGGCGTGCTGGGGCCCGCGGTCGCCCTCGTTGCCGCGCTGGAGGCGGCGGAAGCGCTCAAGCTGGCCGTCGGCGCCGACGCCTCACTCAATCCCGACCTCCTTGCGGTGGACGCCTGGCAGTGTGCCTTTGATCGGATCCCGCGTCCGGCCCGACGCGACGACTGCCCAACCTGCGTCCGCCGGGAGTTCGTATTCCTCGACCAGCGCGCGCCGTCCCAAACGACCGTGCTCTGCGGACACGACGCGGTCCAGGTGCTCGTCCACCCGCCGGTCGCGCTCGATCTGGCGGCGCTGGCGGCACGGCTCTGTGTCGTCGGCGAGGTCAACTCCAATCGCTTCCTACTCCGCTTCCGGGAGGGCGCTGATCTGCCCCGGGAGTTGACGGTGTTCCCCGACGGGCGGGCGATCGTCAAAGGCACCACTGATCCAACCGAGGCGCGCGTCCTGTACGCCCGCTACGTCGGCCTCTAGGCGCACGGGTCCGGCCGCCGTGATCTACCTCGACAACGCCGCCACGAGTTGGCCGAAACCGGAAGGCGTCTACGAGACCCTGGGTGCCTTCCTTCGGCATGCCGGCGCGAATCCCGGCCGCGCCGGCCACCGGATGGCCGTGGACGCGGCCGCCGCCCTCGCTGAAACGCGTCTCCTGCTGGCGCGGCTCATGAATGCCGGCGCGCCCGATCGGGTTCTCTTTGCCCAGAGCGCGACAGACGCTCTTAATCTGGCGATCAAGGGCATCCTCCGCCCCGGTGATCGCGTGGTGACGACGACGATGGAGCACAACGCCGTCACGCGTCCTCTGCGCGCCATGAGCGAGCGGGGTGTACAGGTGACGAAGGTCCGCTGCCCTGGGCACGGGGTGATCGAGCCGGCCGACGTCGCGGCGGCTGCGGACGGCGCCCGGCTCATCATCGCCGGCCACGCCTCGAACGTCACCGGGGCCGTGCAGCCGATCGCCGACCTGGCGGAGATCGCCCGGCGAGCGGGCGCCTGGCTGCTCGTCGACGCCGCGCAGACTTTCGGTGCGCTGCCACTCGACGTGCAGGCGCTGGGGATCGACCTCATGGCTTTTCCTGGCCACAAGGCGCTCCTCGGGCCACCTGGCACAGGGGGCCTCTACGTGGGTCCCAGGGTCGACATGGACGATCTCGTCCCCATCCGCGAGGGGGGCACCGGCCTGAACTCCGAAGACGACCTTCTGCCCCGGGTTTGGCCCGTTCGGTACGAGAGTGGCACCGCCAACACGGTCGGTGTCGCGGCCCTCGGCACGGCGCTTCGATTCGTCGCCGACATCGGCGTGGAGGCAATCTGCCAACGGGAGCAAGCGCTCACTGAACGGCTCGTCTCCGGTCTCGTAGACACACCGGGAGTCCGCGTCTTCAGGCCGAGTCGGCGAGCTCACCAGGCGGCCGTCGTCTCCTTCGTCATCGACGGTTGGACCCCGGCCGATGCCGGTGCCGTGCTCGACGAGTCCTTCGACATTGCCTGCCGCACCGGCCTGCATTGCGCACCCGATGCCTGCCACACGATCGGGGCGTTCCCCGGTGGAACGATCCGCTTCAGCCCCGGCTACTTCACCACCGACGAGGAGATCGAGGCGGCGCTGTCAGCCGTGGCCGAGCTGGCTGCGTCACCACTCACCTGATTGTTCATTGCCGGTCGCCCAAGCGGAGGAAGCACGATGCCGGAACCGGAACAGAGGAATCAGCCATCACGGGGCCGCAGCCGGCTGGAGGACGAGGTCCTCGAGATCTTAGTCCGTACCGATCAGCCGACCTCGCTCCGCGACCACATCCGCCGCAAGGCCAGCCGCCGCCGTCGCGCCCGGTTGAGCGAGGCGACGCGATCCCTTCCGTTCATCGGCACCGGGATTGGGCCGGGCACCCTGCTCGTCGGGTGCCTGGTGACTGCCTTTGTCTCCTGGTCCGTGCGTGACTCGTCGGAACTCCTGGCCCGGATACTCGCCATTACCAGTGTTGGGATGCTGCTGGCGATGTATACCGTGCGGTACGGCCGTCCGGGGCGCGCCAACGTCAAGCAGTGGCGCGGGCGCGACATCGACCTCAGCCCCGCCCCGCCAGCCTGGGTCGAGGCACTACGCGAGCGTTTCCGAAGGCCACCCCGCCGCTAAGGTCCGCTGCGCGGCCGGTCTGGTCCCGCCCGGAGGCCGCTTTGTCTGACCGGTGGGACTATGCTATCGTCCGCCGGCCGGACAGCACCCACCCCTGGGGCGCTCCACCCCCCCGGGGGCGGTATCCCCGCAAGCGTCCCGCCCTATCGCGGCTGCCGGCTCCGCCGGCGTGCGCCCGTCGCGGGCGGGAGTTCCAGATGCCGAAGATTGCCGCCGACATCGTGGACGCCTACATCTTTCGCAAGATCAACGCGCGGGTCCAGTTCCTTCTCCTGATGCGTCGTCCCGACCTGGCTCTGGGAAATACTTGGCAGGGCATTCACGAGCGGGTTGAGCCGGGCGAAACGGCGCTGGAGGCGGCTGAGCGGGGAATCCTGGCCCGGACCGGCTTGGAGGCAACGGAGGCCTACTCGGCCGACTATATCAACCAGGTCTACGACCATACCCGTGACATGATCATCCTAGCGCCGGTCTTCGCGTTCGCCGTACCCGCCCGCGCCCGCCCGCGGCTGAGCGACGAGTACGGCGACAGTGCGTGGTGTGAGCGGGAGGAGGCGACCGCGCGCCTGCTCTGGTCGGGCCAACGCTGGGCGATCCGTCATATCGACGACATTATCGGATTGGGAGGCCCGGACGCCGAGTTCTACCGCATTCGATAAGCCACTCTTCCGCTCGGATATGCCGTGGGCGCGGCGTTCGTACACCGTCTCTGCTCGGACAGGCTAGGCAGTTCCAAGGTACAATTGGATCATCCAATCCGCCTCACGAGCGGCCTTCGTTTCCCTTGGGAGATTCATGCCCGACTTCAAGCTCGTCACCGATCTTCGTCCCACTGGCGACCAGCCGAAGGCGATTGAGAGCCTCGTCGAGGGGCTGAACACGGGCGATACGTTCCAGACCCTCCTCGGCGTCACCGGCTCCGGCAAGACGTTCACGATGGCGAACGTGATCGAGCGCGTCAACCGGCCGACGCTCGTGCTCGCGCTCAACAAGACGTTGGCGGCGCAGCTCTACGCCGAATTCAAGGAGTTCTTCCCCGGTGGAGTACTTCGTCTCGTACTACGACTACTACCAGCCTGAGGCGTACGTCCCTCGCACTGATACGTTCATCGAGAAGGACGCCGATATCAACGAGGAGATCGACAAGCTGCGGCACGCCGCCACTCGGTCGCTGTTGACGCGGCGCGACGCGATCATCGTCGCGTCCGTCTCCTGCGTCTACGGCCTGGGCTCCCCGGAGGAATACTCTCAGACGGTCGTCTCTCTGCGCCGTGGCGGCCACGTGCGTCGCGACAAGGTCGTTCGCCACCTGATCGACATTCAATACGACCGCAACGACATGACACTCATCCGCGGCAGCTTCCGCGTCCGCGGCGACACCCTTGAGATCTTTCCCGCCTACGAGGAGATCGCCGTTCGCGTCGAGTTCTTCGGCGACGAGATCGAGCGGATCGTTGAGGTCGACCCGCTGACCGGCGAGGTGCTCGTCGAGCGGCTCGACATCGACGTCTTCCCCGCGAAGCACTTCGTGACCACCGCCGACAAGCTGACCGCGGCGATGAAGGACATCGAGGCCGAACTCGAGGAGCGCCTAAAGGAGCTGGACGCCCAAGGCAAGCTACTCGAGGCCGCCCGTTTGAAACAGCGCACGCTCTACGACCTGGAGATGATGCAGGAGACGGGCTACTGCTCCGGGATCGAGAACTACTCGATGCACATGTCCCGGCGCCGGCCGGGCGAGCAGCCCTCGACCTTGCTCGATTACTTCCCCGACGACTACCTGATGTTCGTCGACGAATCGCACATCTCCCTCCCCCAGGTGCGGGGCATGTACGCCGGCGACCGTGCGCGCAAGGACGTGCTGATCGAGCATGGCTTCCGCCTCCCCTCGGCGCGCGACAACCGTCCCCTGACCTTCGCCGAGTTCGAGCGGATGCTCAAGCAGGCGGTCTTCGTCTCGGCTACCCCCGGGCCTTATGAGCACGAACACAGCGAGCGGATTGTCGAGCAGGTCATCCGTCCGACTGGCCTGATTGATCCGGCGATCTCGGTCCGACCGACGAAGGGTCAGATCGATGACCTGCTCGGCGAGGTCAACGTGCGCGTCGGGCGCGGCGAGCGGGCGCTGGTGACGACGCTCACCAAGCGGATGGCCGAGGACCTGTCGGACTACCTGAAGGAGATGGGTGTCCGCACCCACTACCTGCACAGCGAGATCGAAACGCTGGAGCGCATCGAGATCCTCCGCGACTTGCGTCTCGGCGTGTACGACGTGGTCGTCGGCATCAACCTCCTTCGCGAAGGCCTTGACCTGCCGGAGATTTCACTGGTGGCGGTGCTCGACGCCGACAAGGAGGGTTTCCTCCGATCAGAGGGGTCACTGATCCAGACGATCGGCCGCGCCGCCCGCCATGTCGACGGCCAGGTCATCATGTACGCGGACACAATGACCCGCTCGATGAAGGCCGCGATCGACGAGACGTACCGACGCCGCGCGATTCAGATCGCCCACAACGAGGCCAACGGCATCCAGCCGCGTGGCATCGTCAAGGAGATCAAGGATCTCACCGATCGCGTCCGCGCCGTCGCCGAGGAACAGGCCGCGTACCGTGCGGACGGAGACGGGCACGGCAAACCCGGCATCATCGCCGAGATCCCGCGCGACGAGCTGGCGCGGATGGTTAAGGACCTCGAGTCGCAGATGAAGGTTGCCGCCCGCGATCTGGAGTTCGAGAAGGCCGTCCTGCTCCGCGACCAGATCGTCGAACTCCGTCGGATCATGGAGGTCGACCCTGTTGCCCGCTAACGGCTGCGGCGGTTTTTCGGTTCGACGCGCGAAGGGGACACCGATCGCGGTGGTACGAACTCGAGGAGTGGTCTGGCGGCTCGCAATCGTGGTCGCCGCGGTGGCGCTCGCCCTGGGCGGCCTTGTGGGACCCGCGGCGGCGCGTCAGGAGACACCTGAGGCCGTAGCCGGCGCGTGTCCCTCCGATACCCCGGGAGCCAACGCTGGGACGAGCGGCCAGGACTGCCCCCCGGCTGCGGTGCCGACTGGCGAAATCACCGAGCAATTGCCCCCGCCGGACATGCCGAGCGCGAACGAGGAGGGCTACACGTTCGACCTCGGGGCGACGTTAACCGCCGACTTCGACGCCGTCCCCAGTGAGGCGCCGGTCTACGCCCTCGAGCGGCCGGAGCCGACCAAGAACGATACCAGGGCGCTGGCGGAGCGGCTGAAGATCGACGGCGAAGTGGAGGATCGCGGAAACGGCGTCTTCGTCGTTTCCGGCGACGGTCAGCTCTTCGTCACCCCTGACCTTATCCAGTATCTTTCGGCGGCCGATCTACCGAAGGGTGATCTACCCGACGATGAGGAGGCGATCACGACCGCGCGCGAGTGGCTCCGCCATACCGAGCTGGCGCCGCCGGACTTGGGTGAGGGCACCGTCGCCAGCCGGACCGAGGAGTCGGACCGGATCGTCGTCCTTTTCACGCCGGTCGAGCCTGAGCGCCTACTGGCGGGCTATCCGAGCATCACGGTATCGCTCGGCCCGGAGGGCGTCGTGCTGGAGGCGGCGTCGCGGTGGGCGACGATCACCCAACAGGACCTCTATCGCCTCGAATCGGCGGAAGACGCCTGGTTCAGCGTGGAGGCGAACCAGGTGTACATCGAGGCCGAGCTCGACGGATCCGGGTTGCCCCAGGGCGCGCAGGTCGAGGGCACGGTCGAGTACACCGACATCGACCTCGCTTACACCACGGCGGGACCTCCCGGCCGCGAGCAGTTCCTGACGCCGGTGTTCGTCTTCACCGGTCGTCTCTCGCTCGACGGGCGGAAGGAGAGCTACCCGATCAGCGCCTATGTGCCGGCCCTCGCGGATAGCGGAGCTCCGGTCGGCCGGCTCCCAAGCGCGTCGGCGTCGTGATCGCGGCGCGTCGCTCCGGCCCAGCGGCGCTCCGTCCGTGAGCGATGGACCGCTGGTCCTGGTGCTGCACGGTCCCAACCTGAACCTGCTGGGGACCCGTGAGCCGCATATCTATGGTGTGATCACCCTCGCCGAGATCGACGCGACTCTGCGCCAGATCGGCGCCAATTCTCGCCCGCCAGTGCGGGTCGAGACGTTCCAGTCGAACCACGAGGGCGTCCTCATCGACGCAGTTCATACGACCGGGGCCGGGGCCTGTGGTATCATCGTCAACCCGGGAGGCCTGACCCACTACAGCGTCGCCCTGCGCGACGCGTTGGCCGCCGTGGGCCGCCCCGTCGTCGAGGTCCATCTCTCCAACATTCACGCCCGCGAGGAGTTCCGTCACCGCTCGGTGATCGCTCCCATCGCGGTCGGGCAGATCGTTGGGCTCGGCGCGCACGGATACCGCCTGGCGCTCCGCTACCTGATCGACCGCCACGCGGGTGGCGCGGATGACACGCCATGACCGACCGGCTCACCCGGGTCCGTGACATTCTCACTGGCCGCGCCCTCGACGCCGTACTCATTACCCATCCGTCAAACCGGTTTTACTTGACCGGGTTCACCGGTGAGGACGTAGCGCCGAACGAGTCGGCCGGCGTGCTGCTCGTCGGCGCTGATAGCGCGACGCTCCTGACCGGCGCAACCAACCTTCCCTGGGCGCAGGCCGAGGCGCGTGGGGTCGAGGTGGCGGCCTGGGAACGCCCCTGGGAACGGACCGTCGCCGACCGGATCAAGGATCGGGGCTGGCGGCGGGTCGGGTTCGAGGACGGAGCCCTGCTCGTTTCCAGCCATCGGGTCCTATCCGAGGCGTTGAACGGCTCGGCCGAGCTGATCCCGCTCGGCGACGCGATCGATCGCCTTCGATACGCCAAGGAACCGGCGGAGCTCGACGCCCTCGCCGCCGCCATACGCCTGACCGACGAGGTGTTCACCGTCGCGACCGCCGACCTTGCGCCCGGCACGAGCGAGCGGGAGCTGGCATGGCGAATCGAGCGCGAGATGCGCGAGCGCGGCGCCGACGGAGCCGCCTTCCCGACGATCGTGGCGGCCGGTCCCCACGGCGCCCGCCCCCATCACGCTCCAACCGATCGAGTGATCTCTCCCGGAGAGCCCGTCGTCATCGACATGGGCGCCAACGTGGGCGGCTACAACGCTGATCTCACGCGCACCATCTGGGTCGGCGACCCGGAACCGCGGCTGCTTGAGATTTACGTCGTCGTCGCGCGGGCGCAGGAGGCGGCCCTGAACGCGATCCGGGTCGGCGCCAACGGCAAGGACATCGACGGAGCCGCGCGGACGGTGATCGAGGCGGCCGGGTACGGCGAATACTTCACTCATGGTCTCGGCCACGGCCTCGGCATCCGGGTCCATGAGGGTCCATCAGCCAGCCGGACCTCCGAGGACACCCTACACGCGAACGAGGTGCTCACGGTCGAACCGGGCATCTACATCCCGGACTGGGGCGGCGTCCGCATCGAGGACGTCGTCGTGGTCGAGGACGGCGGCGCCCGCGTGCTGACGACGGCGCCAAAGTCCATCCCGGCGGCCGCCTAAAGGAGAGTCATGACATGATCGACACCGGTGACCTGCGCAAGGGCCTGACCTTGAACCTCGATGGCCGACTGGTCAAGGTGCTTGATTACTCGCACAATAAGCAGGGGCGGGGCTCCGCCCAGGTGCGGATGACGCTGCGCGATTTGCGGACCGGCGCGACCACTCAGCACACCGTCCAGGCTGGTGCTAAGTTCCAGCCGATCCGGCTCGAGCGGCAGCACGTTCAGTACCTCTACGGCGAGGGCGGGCACTATCACTTCATGGACACCGAGACGTTCGAGCAGATTGCGCTCGACGAGGGTTCCGTCGGGGACGTCATCAAGTTCGTCAAGGAGAACGATGTCGTCGACGTGCTGACCTACGACGGCGAGCCGATCGATGTCGAGCTCCCGCCCGCTGTCAACCTCCGCGTCGCCCAGACCGACCCCGGTCTGCGGGGAGACACCGCCACGGGCGGCACCAAACCCGCCACACTAGAAACCGGGCTGGTCGTCAACGTGCCCCTGTTCGTCAACACCGGCGACATGATCAAAGTCGACATCCGGTCGGGCGCGTACCTGGAGCGGGTGAGCTAGGTGGGTGATGACGGCGCCCCCGTCCCGCTGCGGCAGGGCGCGCGCGGGGCGACCGATGCCGCTGATGTCCGGGAAACCGTCCGCGCCCTGATTCAGATGATGGCCGGAGGCGCCATCACCGAGCTCGACGTTACGTTTGCGGACGTGTCTATCCGTCTCCGCGGGGGCGCGTCGGTCGTTCCGTCGTTCTCGGGCGAGCCCGCCGATCTCTCCGTGATCGTGGCCTCGGACGGCGAGGTCGTTGCGGTGGCGCCAGACGATTACATCATCACCGCGCCGATGATCGGCACCTTCTATACCTCCCCTTCCCCCAGCGACCCTCCGTTCGTCCGGGTCGGCGACCCCGTGGAGGAGGGACAAACGGTCGGCATCATTGAGGCGATGAAGATCATGAACGAGATCGCCGCCGACCGGTCGGGGATCGTAGCCGAGGTGCTGGTCGCAAACGCGCAGGCGGTGGAGTACGGATCGCCCCTCTTGCGTCTCACCCCGCTGCAGAATGGACTGCCGTGATCGGCCGCGTTGTCCCCGTCGGGCTCCTCACCTCCTACGTCAGGACGGTCCTGGAGGGCGACGCTCTTCTCGCCGATGTCTGGGCGGAAGGCGAGGTCTCTAATCTCTTCCGAGCGCAGTCCGGCCACGTCTACTTCACCGTGACGGACGGGGACGGCCAACTCAAGTGCGCCCTCTTCCGCTCCCACGCGATGCGCCAGCGGCGTCTTCCCCAAACCGGCGACCACGTCGCCGTCCACGGTCGCGTCACGGTCTATGAGCGGGACGGTGCGCTCCAACTCTACGCCGATGTGGTGCAGCCAGCCGGCCTGGGTCTCCTAGCCCTCCAGCTCGAGCGACTCCGGCAGCGCCTGGAGGCTGAGGGGCTGTTTGATGGCGCCCGTAAGCGACCTCTCCCGGCCGCACCGCGGGTGATCGGCGTCATCACCTCGCCGGACGGCGCGGTGTGGCACGACATCCAGAACGTCCTGCGCCGCCGGTACCCGCTCGCGGAGGTGATCCTGGCTCCTTCGACCGTGCAGGGGGATCGCGCTCCGGGCGAGCTCGTCGCGGCCCTGGAGGCGATCCAGCTGGAGGCACGGGTGGAGGTGGTGATCCTCGCCCGCGGCGGAGGTTCAGCAGAAGACCTGTGGGCTTTCAACGACGAGCGGGTCGCCCGCGCCGTGTTCGCCTGCCGGGTGCCGGTCGTCAGCGGCGTTGGCCACGAGACCGACTGGACGATCGTCGACGATGTTGCCGACCTTCGTGCCCCGACCCCCTCGGCCGCGGCCGAGCTCTGCGTTCCGGCCGTTGCCGAGATCGCGGCGCGGCTCATCGAGCTGCGCGAGCGTCTGGACCGCGGTGCTCGGGCATCCCTCGACGAGAGCCGCGTCGACCTCGGCCATCTATCCCACCGTCTTTGTCACTACAGTCCCGCCCGGCACCTCGCCGGCCAGCGACGGATCGCGACCGAGCTCGCCCGTCGCGCCGCGCGCCGGGAGCGGTCGCTGCTGATGGAGGCGCGGTCCCGGGTCGCGCTCCAATCCGGTCTCCTGCAGGCGCTCGACCCACGCGCGGTCCTAGGACGCGGTTACGCGGCGCTCTCGGACGCCGAGACGGGTGCGTCGGTTGGCCGGGTAGCGGCCACCGGAATTGGGCAGGCCCTTCGCGCCGACCTAATTGATGGCGTCATCGTCGGTCGTGTGGAAAGCGTACGGCCGACCCCGGTCGCATGGCTCGAAACCAGTCGATGAACGGGCAAGACGGCGGCGTCGAGCGGGCCGCCGACTGGGAGCGCGCGCTCGCAACAGGCTCCTTCGAGGAGGTCTTTGCGGCGTTGGAGCAGGTCGTCACCAGGCTGGAGAATGGTCAGCTCTCGCTCGCGGAGTCGGTTTCCTGCTACGAACTGGGCGTTCGCCTTGCGGAGCGATGCGACCGCTTCCTGGAAGAAGCCGAGTTGCGTGTGAGCCAACTCGAGAGCATCGCGGCGCGCCTCGAAGACGATGCCTCGGCGGACTTCGATGTGCGGCACCGGTAACCCCGTGCATGGTTCCGCTACATGGCCCGATGCCGAGAGGGTCGTGACCAAATCGGACGACCGATGATATCGTCCGGATCGCACCCCGCGTTGCCCGTTGGCAAACTGCCCGGCGCCCTGCTGGCACGACTGGTGGCCGCTTACGGGAAAAGCGATCCGTCCGTGGTCGTCGGTCCAGGTCTTGGTCGCGACGCGGCGGCGATTGAGGTCGGCGGCACCATCCTCGTGGCCAAGACCGACCCGATCACCTTTGCCACGCGGAATGCCCCACGGTACCTGGTGAATGTGAACGCCAATGACCTTGCTTGCCTCGGCGCACGGCCGCGCTGGATGCTCGTCACGGCGCTTCTCCCGGAAGGCGAGACAACTGAGGTAACCGTCGAAGTTCAGTTCCGGGGACTGCACGAGGCATGCGCCGAACATGGGATCTCACTGGTCGGTGGCCACTCGGAGATCGTTGCGGGGCTCGACCGGACGATTCTCGTCGGTCAGCTCCTGGGAGAAACGTCTCACGATCGCTTGCTGCGCCCCGGCGGTGCCCGACCGGGCGACCGCCTCCTGCTGACCAAAGCGATCGCGCTCGAAGGAACCGCACTGCTAGCCGCCGAGTTGCGGGATGGGCTGACGCAATCGCTGGGCGCCGATCTCGTGGAGCGTAGCGCGCGGCTGCTGGTTGACCCCGGCATCTCGGTCGTCGCCGACGCCGAGGTCCTGCTCGACGCAGGTGGCGTGACAGCCCTGCACGACCCGACGGAAGGCGGCTTGGCGACCGGAGTCCGGGAGCTGGCGCACGCCGCGGGCTGTGGCGCCACGCTCCTCCAAGAGGCGGTGCCGGTGCTCCCAGAGACCTCCGCCATCGCGGACCAACTCGGTCTCGAGCCCTTAGGCATGCTGGCGTCCGGAAGCCTCTTGGTCGCCGCCGAACCGGACGCCGTAGCGGGGCTCGTCGCGGCGGGACGGCGAAACGGGATCTCAGTGACCACGATCGGCGAGGTGACGAACGGTGACGCTGGGTTCGTTCTGGTGTCCAATGGCGCACGGCGCGACCTGCCCCTCTTCCCGAGCGACGAGGTGACGCGCGTCTTGTAGCGCACGCCCGCAGACGGACGCGCGGGGAAGCGGGGATCCAGCGATATGACCGGTCTCGTCGTCGGCAGCAGCAACGCCAAGGTGGGCATCGTCGAGGCCATTGAGGTCCTCCGGCAGGGCGGGAGCGCGCTCGACGCGGTCGTCGCCGGCATCGCCCTCGTTGAGGCGAACCCGGAGGACCATTCGGTCGGCTATGCGGGGTTACCGAACTTGCTCGGGGAGGTCGAGCTTGACGCCAGCATCATGTCCGGCAGCAACCTTGCGGCGGGGGCCGTCGGCGCGCTCCAGGGGTATCAAGACGCAATCGCGCTAGCCCGCAGGGTGATGGAGGAACTGCCCCACGTCTTCGTCGTCGGCGCAGGCGCCAACCGCCTCGCCGCCGAGCTCGGCTTCCCACCCACCGATCTTCTGACGCCCGAGGCCGAGCGGATCTGGCGGAGTCGACTCGACGCCGACGGCGCGACGTCGCCGGGGCAGAGGGCCTTCACCGCCCGGGTACGAGACCTCGTGCGGCGCGTCAGCAGCGACCCCGAGCTGCCAAAGGCCGCGCCGGAGCCGCACGGCACCGTCAACGTCATCGCGCGCGACCGCCATGGCGACCTCGCCTGCGGCGTCAGCACCTCCGGCTGGGCCTGGAAGTATCCGGGCCGCCTCGGCGACTCGCCGATTATCGGTGCTGGGAACTATGCCGATAATCGATGGGGTGCCGCCGCGTGCACTGGTCGCGGCGAGATGGCTCAGCGCTGCTGCACCGCCCATAGCGTCGTGACGTTCATGCGCTTCGGTATGGGCCTGGAAGAGGCGCTTCGCACGGCGATGGCCGACCTGACCGCCATCGACGACCCCTACGCCAGCGAGATCAATATTGTCGCGATGGACAAGGACGGGAACCATGCCGGCGCGTCGACGAGCAAGGGCAAGACCTACGTCGTCATGCGCGAGGACATGGAGACGTACGAGGAGCCGCGGCGGCTCCTCGTCCCGTTCTCGAACGGCTGAGCAGCGCCGTGGTCCGCATGCGTCGTGGAGACGAAGCAACGCTGCCTCGAAAGGTCACGGTCCGTGCGCACGGCCGGAAGCTCGTCCTAGCGAAGCGCACGTGGGAGTCAGAGCGCCACGTCCTCCTCAAAGCGCTGGTCTTCGGACTCTACGTTCCGTCGTACCCGGACCTGTTCGTCGAGCGTGCAACCGGCCACCGCTACATGCCGGATCTCGTAGCACTGGACTCACACGGTGACCCCGTGTTCTGGGCCGAGTGCGGCGAGACGGCGAGAGACAAGCTGGCCCACCTCGTCCGCGCCTTTGCGGCTACTCACCTGGTGGTCGCCAAGCAAGCCACCAGCCTAGTCCCGTTCGCGGAGATCGTCGACTCGGCCGCACCCCCAAAAGGGAGGAGCGCGCCGATCGAGCTACTGAACTTCCCGGATGACGCCGCGCGTCACCTCGGGCAGGACGGCGAGATCGACGTCACCTTCGCCGACTGCGAGGTCGTCCGCCTCTGAGTGCCGGGGCTCTAGCGCCTGCCGAAACAGTTCGCCCGACGGGGAGCCATTGGAGCCTGCCCCCGCGATCGCAATGGTAGGGTCAACGGATCCGGGAGCCGCTCTAAAATGCCGGCCCGCAAATCGCCCGCACGTCGCCTCCAACAAGAAATGGGGGCAACGCGTGCGTCGCCCCCTCATCCCTTCGGTTTGGTAATCGAGCTGCTAGACGTCGCGGTTGAGCGTTTCCAGGAACTCCGCATTCGACTGCGTCTTGGCTAGGCGCCCGAGGAGGAGTTCGGTTCCCTCGCTGCCACCCAGCATGGACACCATGCGACGCATGGTCCAGACCTGACGCAACGCGTTCTCTTCGAGCAGCAGCTCTTCACGCCGCGTGCCGGAGCGCTGGACATCGATCGACGGGTAGATGCGCCGCTCAGCCAGCTTGCGGTCGAGGTGGAGCTCCATGTTCCCGGTGCCCTTGAACTCCTCGTAGATCACGTCGTCCATGCGGCTGCCGGTATCAATGAGGCACGTTGAGACGATCGTAAGGCTGCCCCCACCCTCGATGTTGCGCGCGGCCCCGAAAAAGCGCTTCGGCGGGTAGAGGGCGACAGGGTCGATACCGCCGGAGAGGGTGCGGCCGCTGGGTGGCACCGCCAGATTGTAGGCCCGAGCGAGGCGGGTGATTGAGTCGAGCAGGATGGTCACGTCGCGGCCACCCTCGACCAGGCGCTTGGCGCGCTCCAGCGCCATCTCCGCGACCTTGGTATGGTCCTCCACCGGCTCGTCGAAGGTTGAGGAGATGACCTCGCCCTCGATTGAGCGGCGCATGTCCGTCACTTCTTCCGGTCGCTCGCCGATCAGGCAGACCATCAGATGCATGTCGGTGCAGTTCGCCGTGATGCCGTTGGCGATCGACTTCAACAGCATCGTCTTGCCAGCTTTCGGCGGGGAGACAATCAGCCCGCGCTGACCCTTGCCGATCGGGGCGACGAGGTTGAGGAGACGGGTCGAGAGGATGTTGGGCTGCGTCTCGAGGTCGATCAGCTCGAGGGGGAAGATCGGGGTGAGAGTGTCGAAGCCAGGCCGGCGTCGAGCCGTCTCGGGATCGACGCCATTCACCGCTTCGACGCGCAAGAGGCTAAAGAACTTCTCGTTGTCCTTCGGCGGGCGGACTTGGCCGGAGACTCGATCGCCAGTGCGCAGCCCGAAGCGGCGGATCTGGGACTGAGACACGTAGATGTCATCCGCCCCTGGGAGGAAGCGAGGACCACGCAGGAAGCCGAACCCGTCCTCGATGATTTCGAGCACCCCGTCGCCGAAGATGCCGCCTTCCCGTTCGGTCTGGGCCTGCAGCAGCTTGCTGATCAGGTCGGGTCGCTTCATCCGCGAGTAGCCCTGCAACTCATAGGCGCGGGCGAGCTCGTGGAGATCCTCTACCGGCCGGTCTTGGAGCTCGGAGACGTTGATGTGCGGGCCGGTGCCGTTTTTCGGTGGCGCGGGTGGCACGGCAGTCGGTGCAGTGGCAGCGGGCCGCGGAGGGCGCTGTCCAGCCGGCAGATTCGGTCGCTGCTGCGCCGAGCGATCGCGACCATTGGCGCCCGGCCGAAAGCGTTCGACGCCGTTGGCCCGGTCCGTCCCGACGGGGCGCTCCGCGCCTCCAGCGCGGTCACCGCCCTCTGGACGCGGACCGCGAGCGGGTCGCTCGCGCCGCATTGCCCGATCCCGCCCGCGGCCATCCTGAGGACCCGATGCCGGTGCCGGTGCCAGGACCGGTGCCGGTGCCGGTGTAGGCGCCAGTGCCGGTGCTGGCGACGGCTCGGAGCCGTCGCCGTCCGCCACGACCGGCGAGACCGTCACCGGTGCGGCGGTGGCCGCGTCGAGAGCGGCGACCATCGGTGGAGGGGCCACCTCAAGGGAGCGCTTCGTGCGGGGGGCGATTGCCGGCTCGTCGCCGTTCGTTCCCACCGCTGACTCAGTATTAACGGGGCTGACCGGCTCGGTTACCGGCGTAGACGGCGCGGCGGCCAATCGGCGTGCGCGGCCAGTCCGCGACCGTGACGGCGCCTTGGCCGGGGCCGGCGGGGTTTCGACGATGTCATCCTCGGCGGACAATCATGTACCTCCAGCGAATCTCGACAATGGAGCCCTGCGCGTTACGCCGATTGGGAGTCGGCAGGAGCCGGCAGATGAATGAATCGCAAGGGGATGCTTTCACCGGGGCCTTCCGCGCCGCGCACGGTGCACGGACTGCGGACTCCGGTTACCCGTCAGCGGTGCTCGAGGCACGCACTTCGGGCGACACGGTACGACGCTCGGACGAGCAGGGAGGTAGGGCGATGGCGGCTCGGCTCCGGGGTGGCATCCGGTGTGAGCCGGAAGGCAGAGGACACAGAAATGCCTTCCGTCGTGCGGCGCTATCCTAGCATTGAAGTCAAGCCGTCGTCAATCCACCCCGCTTTTCCCACAACCCGGACGAGCGACTGAGCCACGTGCGAGACGGCTGACTGGCGCATCCTGGCGGCCCTCAGCACGTCATCCAAGGCAATCAGCTTAATCCGCACGCCAGCTGAACGCGGGCGCAGGATGCCCTGCTCGTCGCGTTACCCGTCGCACGTGGCCGCGCGGTCGAGGAATCATGCGGTCCGTCGCGTTGATGACCCCCGTCAAGCTGGCCTGAACGCTGTCGCCGCCGTCGATCGTGCGGTCGATCTTGGGTCCATTGATGTTCTGTTCCACCGAGAAGGGGGTGACGAAGTAGCACAGCGGACGGCGCCGGCGGCTCTTGAGATCGAGTCCGGCATTTCCTACGGTGCAAGACGCGCACCGTCGATTGAGTGGTCGTTCTGACCCCCCAATAGCGACGAGCGCGCCTCTCCTAATCGTGTGGGGGGCCATGACCGATGGCGCTCACTGTGGCTTGGGCGGCCTCTTTGCCGTCCCGTCCAATTGAGCGCCCGGCCACTGGAGCCATCGCCACGGCGACGCGCGGCGACACCAGCGACGGCCGGTGGAACGTGGTGCTCAACTCCGTCGCGGCCGAGTCAGTAGTCGGGACGGGGAATGTACGGCGTTCTCCTGGCACGGACGACCCACAGTCTGCACTTCGCTGGGATCGGATACCCTGCCAGCTGGTTGTTCCAACAGCTATCCGCGACCGATTGGATCCAGCCAGTCGGCTGCCGCGTCCGGAAGGTCGTACGTGCTGCCCACGGTCACGGAGCACTCGGGGAGGGACTGCACAAACGACGCCCCATACCGCTTAGAGAGCACGCGCCGGTCGAGGACAGCGCAGACGCCGCGGTCCCGGCTGCTACGGATCAGCCGGCCGAACCCCTGCTTGAACCGGAGGACCGCCTGCGGCACCGCGTACTGGAGGAACGGTTCCTCGAAGAGCTCGCTTCGCGCGGAGAACACCGGATCGGACGGTACGGCGAACGGCAGCTTGGTAATTACCAGCAGGCTCAACGCCGGTCCGACGACATCAACACCCTCCCAAAAAGTCGCCGTGCCAAGGACGACGACGTTGGGCGTCCGCTTCAACCGTTCAACAAGTTGACGCGGGCTGCCGTCCGTGCGCTGCGCGAGGACGAGAATGCCCGCCTCCTCTAACCGTCCCTTTATGGCCTTGTACGTCGCCTGGAGCGCGGCGTGGGACGTAAACAGAACCAGGGCCCGCCCGCGCGTCGCCTCGCATACGGCGGTCAGCGCGTCCTGGAGCCGGCGCTGGTAGGCCGGCTGCCCGGGTTCCGGCATGTCGTCGGCAAGGTACAACAGCGTGGACCGCTCGTAGTCGAACGGTGAGGCGACGGCCAGCTCGTCCGCATCTTCTAACCCGAGGCGTTCAGCAACGTAGTCGAAGGTGCCGTCGGTCGTGATGGTCGCCGAGGTGAGCACAACAGAGCGGAGCGGCTCGAATAACTGCTCACGGAGGACGCCGCCGACGTGCAGCGGTGCCGCGTGAAGCGCCGCTCGGTCACCGAACTGGCTACGCTCGATCCAGTAGACGACACTGGGATCGGGTGAAGCGATCGCCCCGTGAAGCTGAACCGCCAGCTCGGCGCCGCCCCGAATCGCGAGACCCAGCTCGATCACCAGTTCCTCGTGCTGCACGTCCGGTTGCTGATCTTCGTCAGCCGTCTCGTCGACGGGCACCCGCTCGACCGCTTCTAGGTGCCACCGCAGGTCATCGTCCAGCGCGCGCAGCTCCCGCTCCATGGACTCCCAGACTAGCTCGACCTCCAGCCAGCTGCCGTCACGTCGCACTCCATCTGTGAGGCGTAGCGTGCGGTCGTAGCCGCCCCTATCGGTGTCATGACGCGCCACCGTCTCGTTCAGCCGGGCAAAGAGGATCGCCGCGGCCGCCCGGGCGGCGTTGGCGTGATCGAGTGCCAACCGTGTCCGCTCGGCCGCGGCCGCGGCCCGCCGCGTCGCGGCGTCGTCATCGGCAACCCGGGCTAGATAGGACGACACCCTCGCCAGGGTTCCAGACAGGCGCGGACCCTCCGTCCGGTCCACGCCGTCGAGATGCTCAACCACCCCCCGCTCATCGACGGCGTAGCCCAAATGGGACGTCGCCAGATCCTCCCGGTGTTGCGCCACGTCGACGATAAGGTGCGCGTAAAAATGCAGGACAC
>JAUJOZ010000086.1 GCA_030447415.1 Thermomicrobiales bacterium
CCATCAACTCCCCTCCCCGATCTCACGGGATATGTCGTTCGACGCGGTAGCGGTCGATGGTCGCCTGGTTGATCCGCACCCCCAGGCCGGGCCGGTTTGGTAACGGTACCGTGCCGTCGGGCGAGACGGTGATCGGTTCTTCGAAGAGCTCCGACCGCAGCGGATTCGGGTTCTGGTCGAACTCCAGGAGTCCGCCGTTGGGCAGCGACGCGATGTAGTGCATGTTGGCGATCGAGGCTACGGCCGAAGAAAAGACGTGCGGGATGACCGGCAGGCCGTGCGCCTGCGCCAGCGCCGCCACCTTCCGGCACTCGGTTATGCCCCCGGTCCAAATCACGTCCGGCTGGACGATGTCGACCGCCCGCCGGGCGATCAGCTCGCGAAAGCCCGCCAGCCCCGTCTCCGTCTCGTAACCCGCGACCGGAACATCGAGCTGCCGCGCGACCTCGGCGCTGCCGTCGACGTCCTCGGTCGCCACCGGTTCCTCGAACCAGTGGATGTCGAGCGCCTCCGCCTGCCGCATGAAGCGAATCGCGACGGATGGTGTCCAGGCGTTGTTGGCGTCGATCGCCAGCCGCACCCCCGGGCCGATCGCCGCCCGCACCGCCCGGACCCGCTCGATGTCCTCCTCCAACGTCGCGAGCGCGTAATCGTTGGCGTGCATGTCGTGGAGGGGGTTGAGCATCACGTCGGGGTTGCGGCCGACCTTGATCTTGACCGTCTTGAACCCGCGCGCCGCGTAGCCGCCTACCTCCTCGGCCAGCGCCGCCGCGTCCTTCCCCACCGCATAGAATCCGGCCGAGGCGTAGGCGTCGAGGGTGTCGCGGTAGGCGCCAAGCAGACGGTAGAGCGGCGTCCGCGTCGCCTGGCCGACGATGTCCCAGAGGGCGATGTCGACGCCGCTGATCGCCATCATCAGCATGCCTCGCCGACCGCGCTGGTGTGCCCGAGTTGCCATCATGCTCCACAGGCGCTCGATCCGGAACGGGTCTTGCCCGAGCACCGTCCGCCGCAACTCACCGAGGATCAGCGCCTCGGTGCTTTCGAGGAAGCCCCCGTAGGCTGCCGCTTCGCCCAACCCGACGATCCCCTCGTCGGTGTGAACCTGGACCAGCAGCGTTGGCCGCTCCGGCATGTAGTGGATGGCATCGGCCATCGCCAGCGGCGGTTCGTACCGCAGTTTGATCGTCGTCACGTCGGTGATGCGCAAGTCGCTCCTCCGCGGAGACCCGCCCTGGGCTAGTGTGCTTGGGGCCGCCAGCGGCGGCGCGGGGCATTCTAACGAGCGGGCACGCGGCGTCAAGGATGCCCGCTGTCCCCACAACGGAGATGGGCCTTGACGAAGGGGCACCGAGCGGTAGAATCCGCGAAGATGGTTCCCTGCGGAGTAGGTTGGCAGCGGCGTGGGCAGGAACGAGCAAGCCCGCGGGGAGCATCCACGCGACATTGGGTCCAACGTCGGACTACGGCAACGGGGCGGATCAACGAAGGTTCCGCCCGCTTTCGCGGAGAGGAGACTGCATTGATGGACCGGCACGTTTCTCGGCGGCAGGTCGTCCGGGTCGCGGTCGTCGGCACCGGCGTTTTCGTCGCCGGGCGCTACTTCACCGGACGCGTCGCCGCCGCGCCGCCGCCCCTCGAGCAGAAAGACAGCTACGTCGTTGGCTTCCCCCAGATCGTCGAGGACAACCCCTGGCGCATCGCGCAATCGCAGAGCATGCGGGATGAAGCGGCGGCGCGCGGGCACGAACTTATCTACAGCGTCGCCAACAATTCCGAAGCGACTCAGATCGCCAACGTTCGCCAACTCATTGCCCAGCAGGTCGACTTCATCTTCCTGCCCCCGCTCTCCGAGGAGCCACTGGCCCGCGCCGTGCTCGACGCCAAGGCTGCCGGTATCCCCGTCCTCTGCGTCGACCGCGACGTCTCCCACGACATCGCCACGCCCGGCGAGGACTACCTCGGCTTCATCGGCTCCGACTTCTATCAGGAGGGCGCCCGCGCCGCCGCGTGGCTGGCGCAAACGATGAATGGCGAAGCGCAGATTATCCAGCTCGAAGGGACCGCCGGCTCCTCCCCCGCGATGGACCGAGGTCGCGGCTTCGCCGATTACTTGAAGGGCACCTACACGCCGAACCCGTACAACAGGGAAGGGTCCGCAACCCCGGTCGCCGCGACGTCGGGCGGCTTCCCCGGGATGGAGATCGTCGCCTCCCAGGACGGGGACTTCAACCGCGACAAGGGCCGAGAGGTCTTCGAGGCGCTCTACGACGCAAACCCGAACGCCAACGCCGTTTACGGCCACAACGACGAGATGGCGCTGGGCGCCATCAACGCGCTCGAAGCCAGGGGCAAGGTGCCGGGCACCGACGTCATCCTGGTTTCGATCGACGGCAACCGCGACGCGCTGCAATCGATCGTCGACGGCAAGTTGGGTGCCTCGGTCGAGTGCAACCCGAGGTTCGGGCCGGCCTCGTTCGATATCCTTGAGCGGTACGCCGCCGGCGAAGAGATTCCGACCATCATCATCAACCCTGACCGCTTCTTCGACGCGAGCAACGCCGCCGAGTTCGTCGACGAAGCGTACTAGCGCGGTCGACGCCGCCCTGGGAACGGGCGAGTTTGCAGCGGAGGGGCGGCGTCCGCGCCGCCCCTCCGCTGCGTGCGCCGGTCCGGTAGCGGGTGGGGCTTGTGCTAACCTTCCGGACGATCTTCCCCTTCGGTTTCGGCGCTGGCCGCCGGGAGCTGTGATGACCGACGCGCCTTCCCCAACCGACCCGCTCCTGCGCATGGAGCACGTCACCAAGGCGTTCCCCGGCGCGGTCGCCCTGGCCGACGCCACCCTCCGGGCTGGCCGGGGTGAGGTCCACGCCCTGGTGGGGCAAAACGGCGCCGGCAAATCGACCTTGATGAAGATCCTCAACGGCGCGTACCGACGCGACGGCGGCACCGTGGTCCTCGATGGACGTCCCATCGATTTCCGCTCGCCGCAACAGGCCCAGGCGAACGGCGTCGCCACCATCTTTCAAGAGATCAACCTTGTCCCCTACCGATCGATCGCCGAGAACATTTTCATGGGGCGCGAGCCGCGCCGCTTCGGCCTCATTG
>JAUJOZ010000087.1 GCA_030447415.1 Thermomicrobiales bacterium
AGGGGTTCATCATGCAGCGCCTCACCGGCGACGGCATCGCGATGGTCCACGCCGGTGGCACGATCATGGAGCGCGTCCTCCAGCCCGGCGAGACGCTCCGCCTCGACACCGGCTGCATCGTCGCCCTCGAGCCGCGGGTGAGCTACGACATCCAGATGGCCGGCGGCATCAAGAACAGCCTCTTCGGCGGCGAGGGCCTGTTCCTCGCGAACGTCACCGGCCCGGGCAAGGTGTGGCTCCAGTCGCTCCCCTTCTCCCGCCTCGCCGGCCGCGTGCTGGCCAACGCCAAGGGCATGGGCGGCCGCGACGAGGGCGGCGTGCTGGGCAACCTCGGTGGGCTGCTGGGGAACGGAGAGTGAGGGCGGATCGGATGATCGGATGATAAAATCATCGGATCATTGGGAAGGAGCAGGACGGCACTCGCACGGCTAACGCGTGCGCACGGAGATCCTGTACGATCGCCCGATGATCCGATGATCCGATGATCCGATGATCCGATGATCCGATCATCCGATCATCCGATCATCCGATCATCCGATTTTACAATTTGGCTTCCACCCACCCGCACACCGTGTGATAGAGCAGCTTATGGGCTTCCTGGACTCGGGCCGTGACGGGTGAGGGCACGATGAATTCGATGTCGCACATCCCCTTGGCCTTGCCGCCGTCCTTGCCGAGGAAGCCGACGGTGACCAAACCCTGCTGCTTGGCGAGGCGGATCGCGCGGAGGAGGTTCTCGCTGTTGCCGCTCGTTGTCATGGCGACGAAGACGTCGCCGGGGTTCCCGAGTGCCTCGACCTGCCGTTCGAACACGCGATCGTAGCCCAGATCATTGGCGGCACACGTGACGACCGCAGGGTCGCATAGGGCGATGGCGGCCAAGGCCCGGCGGTTCTTGCCGAAGCGGACGACGAGTTCTTCGGCGAAGTGAATCGCATCGGCGGCGCTGCCGCCGTTGCCGGCGACGAGCATCTTGCCGCGGCGCTCCCAGCAGGCCCACAGGGCCTCGCCGAACCGGGTGAGCGGTTCATTGAGGGCCGCCAGTTTCGGCAGCAGGTCGCCCCATTCCCGCAGCGCGTCGCTCAGCATCGATTGCATAGGCGGGCATCTTACGGCCACCGCGCGGCGAGTCCACGGGAAGGCCGGCGGCGGGATTGAAGGGAGACCCGCGGGGTGCCCCTTGGCCGGGGGCGGATGAACCGAGCCTTGCCCCACGCAGCATGTCATACGGAATCGGGCCGGTCCGTGCGCGTGAACGGCGTGGTGGGCGCTTGCGGTTTCGCCGCATAGCGGGCCGGATCCGCGCGGGGAAGCAAACCGACCTCGTATCAAACCGTTGACTGGCGAGGGTGGAGCCGCGCGCGGGGAGGCCGTGTCATCACGAGGAGCGGCTGGGGCGACGCACCACGGGCTAACGCCACGCGCAACTTCAGCAACACCTCGCGACGCGACTGCCCGCATCTTCGACAATCGCGGATGGAAGGCGGGGCTGAGAGCCGCTGTATAGGATGGGCCGGACGCAACGACGGTGCGGTCAAGGCCGGCGTCGCACCTTCCGCACGCGACGCCGTGGCCGGCTGGACACATGTTTCCCCTCGTCGGCGTTGGCCGGACCGTCAAAGCGCCATCCGGTAGATGGCCGCCAACTGCGCCTCGTCCACCGGCCGCGGGTTAAACGTGGCGGTCCACTGCTTCACGGCGATCTTCGCCATCTCGTCGACGTGCGACTCGGCCGCGCCCGCGTCGGGCAGGCGGCGGGGGAGGCTGCCGGCATCGAGGAGGGCTTCGACGCGGGTCGCCAGCGCCTCGGCGTCGGCGAGGTCGGCGTAGGGGTTGCCGGCGTCGCCGGCGGCGTTGAAGCGGATGACGTGCGGCAGCATCATCCCCACCGCCACGCCGTGCACGACGCTGCAGACGGCCGTCAGCCCGTTCGCCAGCGCGTGAGCCGCGCCCAGCATCGAGTTCTCGATCGCGGCGCCGGCGATGTGGGCGCCGAGCAGCATCTGCTCGCGGGCCGCGGTGTCCGCAGGGTCGCGGGTCACCCGCGCGAACGCGGGCTCCAGGATGCGCCACGCGTCGAGCGACAGCGCCCGCGACACCTCGTTGCGCTTAGTCGTGCCCGACGACTCTACGGCGTGCGCGACGGCGTCGATGCCCGTGGCCGCGGCCACCTTGGGCGGCTGCGTCGCGGTCAGTTCCGGGTCGAGCACCGCCAGGCGGGGCAAGGCGCGCTTGTCGCCGCAGGCCATCTTCTGGTGCGTGTCGGGGTCGGTGATCAGCGCGTAGCTCTGGGCGTCGCTGCCGGTGCCGGCGGTGGTGGGCACGGCGATCAGCGGGAGCATCGGCCCCTTCGCCTTGCCGGTGCCCCAGTAGTCGGCCACCTTGCCGCCGCCGCTGAGGATGAAGTTGATCCCCTTGGCGCAGTCCATCGAGCTGCCCCCGCCGAGGCCGATGATCAGGTCCGGCGCGAAGGGCTTGGCCGCGATCACGCCCTTGCCGACGTGGATCGTCGTCGGGTTTTCCCCCACCTCGTCGAACAGGCGCACCGGCAGGCCCGCCCGGTAGAGCGAACGCACGGCCCGCTGGACGTGTCCCGCCTCCCGGATTCCCGGGTCGGTCACGAGCAGGACGCGCGTGCCCCCCTGTGATTGGGTGATCTCGCCGATCCGGTCGAGATGGCCCGAGCCGAAGATGACGTTCACCGCCGATCCGCGGATGGTCTGAGGCACATTGCCGTCGGGAGAGATCATGCGCGCAACTTGTTGAGGCATTCGTCGCCGAGCCATCAGGGATATCCCGAGGGCGAGGCGACGGATTGAACATCGACCGGCGGGAGCGGGGCTTGTGGTCCGTGCGACCCCTCCCAATAGCACGCGGGCGGCCCGAGCCGCCTCACGGGAAGGCGGCCATCGCCTCGGGCTCGGGGTGGTCGATCTGGAATGCCCGCTGGCGGTACAGGTGCTGGAACAGGTTGCCCTCGTGCGGCTGGTCCCAGCTCAGCTGGTAGGTCGGGATCGCGCCGACGTTGAGCCGGTCGATGTGGACGCTGGACATGGCGTGGCGGATCAGTTTCTGGTCGCGCGTGATGACCGTGCCGAC
>JAUJOZ010000004.1 GCA_030447415.1 Thermomicrobiales bacterium
CGGCGTGCCGCGCGCCGCACCGCCAATCCTCGCCGTGGGGGGCAGGACGCATGCTGCGACGCCGCGAGGGCGACCGCGGTTTTGGACCCGAGGCGCTCGGCGAGCTGGCGCTGGCCGCCGGGGTGATTCTGTTCGGCGCCCTGGTGCTCTATGAGACGACGCAGATCCGGGTGACGCCCGCCTACGCGAAGGTGGGTCCGCGCGTCATCCCGTATATCGTCGGCGCCGGACTGGTCCTGGTGGGCGTCTGGCTGGCCGTTCAGGCACTGCGGGGGCGCCTCGTCGTGCCGAGCGCGGAGTCGGAGGACGCGGACCCCCGCCTGCCGACGGACTGGCAAACGGTCGGGATGCTCGCCGCCGCGCTCGTCGTCTATCTCCTCCTCATCGAGCGGGCGGGGTTCGTGGTGGCCAGCGCGCTGCTCTACTTCGGCGCGGCCTTCGCCATGGGAAGCCGACGGATCGGGCGGGATTTGCTCGCCGGGGCGGCGCTGGCGATTGTGGTCTATGTCGCGTTCACGCGGGGGCTAGACCTGCAACTGCCAGCAGGTGTCTTCGAGAGGTTCGAGTAGATGGGCGCGCTGGGCGACCTGGCCAACGGCTTCGGCGTCGCGCTGTCGCCGGAGAACCTGTTCTGGGCGCTCATCGGGGTGCTGCTCGGGACGGCGGTCGGGGTGCTGCCGGGGATCGGGCCGGCGCTGACCGTCGCTCTGCTGCTGCCGGTCACCTACAGGCTGGAGCCGATCAGCGCGTTCATCATGTTCGCCGGCATCTACTACGGTGGCATGTACGGCGGGTCGACGACCTCGATCCTGCTCAACACGCCGGGGGAATCGGCCTCCATCGTTACCTCGCTCGAAGGCAACTTGATGGCCCGGCGAGGACGGGGCGCGGCGGCGCTGGCGACGGCGGCGGTCGGGTCGTTCATCGCCGGCACGGTCGGCACGCTGGGCCTGACCTTCCTCGCACCGGTGATGGTTGAGGTCGCGCTGGAGTTCGGGCCGGCGGAGTACTTCGCGCTGGTCGTCCTCGCGTTCACGACGATCACGGCGCTGCTCGGCCGGTCGCTGCCACGGGGGCTGCTGAGTCTGTTCGTCGGGTTGGCGATCGGGCTGGTCGGGATCGACACCCTCTCCGGGCAAAGCCGCTTCACCTTCGGCGTGCCGCAACTGCTGAACGGGGTCGACGTGGTCACCGTGGCGGTCGGGCTCTTCGCCGTGGGCGAGACGTTCTGGGTCGCGTCCCGGATGCGCCACGACGCCGATGAGGTGGTGCCGGTGCGCGGCTCGGTGTGGATGACGATGGAGGAGTGGCGGCGCTCGTGGAAGCCGTGGCTGCGGGGGACGGCGCTCGGCTTCCCGATCGGGAGCCTCCCGGCGGGTGGGGCCGAGATTCCGACCTTCCTCTCGTATTCGCTGGAGCGACAGCTGACCAAGCACCCGGAGGAATTCGGGCGGGGAGCAATCGAGGGGGTGGCCGGACCGGAGGCGGCGAACAACGCCTCGGCCGCCGGGGTGCTGGTGCCGCTCTTGACGCTGGGGCTGCCGACCTCGGCCACCGCCGCGATCCTGCTCGCCGCCTTTCAGCGGTACGGGCTCAACCCGGGGCCGACTTTGTTCCAGAAGGACCCGGACCTGGTTTGGGGACTGATCGCCAGCCTGTACATCGGCAACGCGATGCTGCTGGTGCTCAACCTGCCGCTGGCGGGAGTATGGGTGCGGCTGCTGGCGATCCCACGACCGCTGCTGTACGCGGGGATTCTCGTCTTCGCCGGACTGGGGACCTACAGCCTCAACAACTCGACGGTCGATCTGATGGTGCTGTACGTGCTCGGGGCGCTCGGGTTTCTGATGCGCCGCTTCGATGTGCCGGTAGCGCCGGCGGTCGTCGGCGTGATCCTCGGGCCGGTGGCGGAGGCGCACTTCCGGCGAGCGCTCCAGATCAGCCAGGGGGACTACAGCACCTTCGTCACCCGCCCGATCTCGTTGGTGATCTTCGTCTTCGCGGCGCTGGCTCTGCTGGCACCGCTGCTGATGCGGGGCATGCGGCGTCGGCGCGAGCGGCTGGCGGCACGGCAACTCGCGCGCGGCTAGCACGTAGGCAACACATCATCGTTCAACCGGACCGGCGCGACGAGTTAGGCTCGTCGCCGTGGCAGACGGCGGTGGAGTCGGGCACAACTGCCATCGCGGCTATGACCCATGGGCGGCACGCGGAGCGGCCGGCGCTCGGGGCCGCTCGCAGGTGACCACCCAGCCGGTGTGCTCGAACCGATAGCGCGTGCTGAACGTGTCGGCCGGATACCGTAGATGCTCGTTGTGCCAACGGCCGTTGGAGATGTCGCGGTGGCGCCAGGTGGCTTCGCGCCCGAAGTCGATCTGCTCGCAGGCGCACACGGCGCGCGAATTGGTCGATTGCACCGTCAGCCGCGGTGCAGCCCCTGATGATCAACGAGCCCGTCTTGTAGCAGGATCATCGCCTCCGGGCCGTGACCCCTTTTCCAGGCGTCCTGCTCGCCGATGACGATGCCCAGTTGGCGCGCTGGTCGCGCAGCATGAAGCCGTCGTCGAGGTGGCCGACGGAGCGGTCCGTCTGATCGCCAATGCAGAAGGAGCCAGTGTCCGCGAAGGTGGCGACGCGCCTGGCCGATGCCGGATCGGCCTCGGATCGTCCATCGACGACCAGCGGCAGGCGGTCGCCGCAGGACAACATCACCGCACCGCCACCGTGCCAGCGGCGCCGCTGGGGCAGATCCTTGGGCCGACACGCTCTTTCAGGTGACGAGGTTCGCTCGGATCGTCCGCCTGCATCGTTCCCCTGTCAGCAAGCGAGAAGGTTGCGGCCGGACAGCGAATCCGACCGTTGCTCCGGGCTCGCTATGCCAGCAGCTCATCCGTGGAGACGACGAACGTCCTCCTCGACGCGAAGCCCGGTACCCAGCCCACGCGGACGAGAGGAGACCCCTCGTCGGACTTGATGGGCAGCCGCAGAGGGACGGATCGAGAGAACGCTCCGCCCCCCGATACCACCTATCTGACCGTCGCTCGCGGCTTCTTCGCGATCTTCGGGGGCGACGGCGGGCGGATGGTGAGCTCCGTTCCTGTCCCGCGGTGAGCGTGGTAGTAGGAGTAGCCGCCGGGGTAGTCGCGGACGACCCCGGCGTCGAGCTCGACGATGCGCTCGCACAGCTTGTCGAGGAAATAGCGGTCGTGGGAGATGGTCAGGATGGCGCCCTCGAAGGCGAGGAGGGCGGCTTCCAACGCCTCGATCGACGGCAGGTCGAGGTTGTTGGTCGGCTCGTCGAGCAGGAGGAAGTTGGCGCCCTGAAGAATGAGGGCGGCGATCTGGAGGCGTGCCCGCTCACCGCCGCTGAGCTGGGCGATGGGGTTGAGGGCATCGGTCCGGTCGAAGCGGAAGCCGACAAGGAACGAAAGCGCCTGCTGCTCCGACAGCGGCTTCAGCTTGCGGACCAACTCGAGCGGGGTGAGGATGGGGTCGAGCGTCTCCTGCTCCTGGGCGTAGTAGCCGACAACGATGCTCGGGCCGAGACGGAGCGTGCCGGCGGTCGGCTGCTCACGGCCGAGGATCAGGCGAAAGAAGGTCGTCTTACCGGCGCCGTTCGGGCCGACGAGGCCCACCGCCTCGCCGTGGCGCACGACGAGGTCGAAAGGCTCGAAGACGACGCGATCGCCGAACTTCTTGGCGAGCCCCTTCGCTTCGAGGACGAGGGTGGAGCCGCGCTCGGCGGCGAAGTCAACCTCGATCCGGCGCCGATTGAGGATGGGCGGCGGGGTGCGCTCCGGCCGCTCCCGCTCCTCGGCCAGCTTGCGCCGCTGGTTCTCGGCGCGGGAGGCGAACTTCGGGTTCTGGCGCGCCCATTGGGTCAGTTGCTCGGCGCTCGCCTTGAGCTTCTTGAATTCGCGCTCCTGAAGATCGCGCAGCTGCGCCTGGCGCTCCAACCGGTCACGCTTCTGCTCCAGGAAGGCGCTGTAGTTGCCGGGGTAGCCGACGATGCGGCCGTCCTCTAACTCGAAGATGCGGTTGACGGCGCGGTCGATGAAGTAGCGGTCGTGGGAGATGAGAGCGACGGCGCCAGGGTGGCCGCGGACGTAGCCTTCGAGCCAGGTCTTGGCGGCGACGTCGAGGTGGTTGTCCGGCTCGTCCAGCAGGAGCAGGTCGGGCTCCTCGACGAGGAGCTGAGCGAGGCCGACGAGCTTCTTCTCGCCGCCGCTGAGGCGACCGACAGGAGTGTCCCAGCGTGCCTCGGGGAGGCCGAGGCCGGCGAGGACCTCCGCCACCTTTGCCTCGTGACCGTAGCCAGCGCCGGCCTCCAGCCGCGCCAGCACGATCCCGTACTCGTCGAGGACGGCGGCGAGCTGCTCGTCATCGGCGGCCGTCTCCATGCCGCGCTCCAGCTCCCGCAGCCGCGCTTCCAGCGCCCCGGGATCGCCACCGGCGAGGGCGACGGCCTCCTGGACGGTGAGCGCCGGGTCGACGGCCGACTCCTGACTGAGGTAGCCGACGGCGAGGTTGCGGCGGTGGGTAACGACGCCGCCGTCGGGCTGGATCACGCGGGCCATGATGCGGAAGAGGGTGCTCTTGCCGGCGCCGTTCTCGCCGACGAGGGCGAGGCGGTCGCCTTCCTTCACCTCGAAGGAGACGTCCTCGAAGATCTGATTGCCGCCGTGGGCGTGGCGGATGTTGGCGGCCTGGACGAGCAGCGTCATGGCGACCTCGCGCGACGAGGATCGGGTGTTTCGCGGTGACGGCGGCGCCATCGTAGCACCCCGGCCCAGCGGCGGCACGGGCGGCGATGCCTGGGGATCAACGCAGGACGATCGGCGCGATGGTGCCGCGAGCCGGCCGCCGTGCCACGCCACGAGTCCCGGCAACGCTGGCGGCCGGCACGGCCGCGTGGCACCGCACAGCCGTTGTAGCAAGCACACCGCCGTGAGAGAATGCCGGCACACGGAACCGATCGGAGATCAGCATGGCCGGGATCAACACGTGCGCGTTGCGCACGCTGGGCCAGGCCGACAGTTGAGGAGGGACCGCGATGGGACGCTCGTTCGACATCGAGGAAATGCTGCGGACGGCCAGCCCCGCCACGCGGCGCGAGTTCCTCAAGCGCGCGGCGGTAACCGGTCTGTCGGGGCCTGCACTGCTCTCCCTACTTGCCGCCACGACGAGGCAGGCCGATGCGGCGGGAGCGGGTCGGATCGCCCCGGCGCTGGCACGGGCCCAGGGCGAGCCGAAGCGCGGCGGCACAATGGTGGTCACGGGCCATCAGGAAGTGGCGAGCCTCAGCCCGGACGATGCCGGACCGACGGTGCATTTTGTCGTCGTCACCCAGATCCACAACGCGCTCGTGGAGCAGGACGAGAACTTCGTCTTCCAGCCGGTGCTCGCCGAGGCGCTGCCGGAGGCTGCCGCCGACGGGCTCTCCTACACCTTCAAGCTCCGGCAAGGGGTAACGTTCCACGACGGCGAGCCGTTCACGTCCGAGGACGTCAAGTACACCTACGAGTGGTACATGGACCCGGCGAACGCCGCGGTCAATGCCAACAACTTCGCCGCGGTGGCGACGGTTGAGGCGCCGGATGACTCCACCGTTGTCGTCCGGCTGAAGGAGCCGAACGCCGCCTTCCTAGCGCAGGTCGCGACCACGTTCATCGTGCCGGCGCACTACCACGGCCGGATCGGCGAGGACGCCTACAAGAGTCAGCCGATCGGCACCGGTCCGTTCAAGCTCAAGGAGTGGCGCGCCGCCGAGTACACACTGGTGGAGGCTTACGACGGGCACTTCCGCGGCCGACCTCACCTCGACGCCTTCCGGCTCAACGTCGTGCCGGAAGCGTCGGTCCGGGCCATTGCTCTCGAAACGGGCGACTCCGACTCCTCGGTCTGGCCGTTGGTGACCGAGGACAGCCTCCGCCTGGCAGACGACCCCGCCTTCGTCACGTTGCGGACATCGAGCCTGGCGATCAACCATTTCCCGCTCAACAACGAGCATCCGATCCTGGGCGACAAGCGGGTCCGCCAGGCGATGATGCACGCGATCGACCGGCAGACGCTGGTCGACGACATCTTCAGCGGCGCGGCGACGCTGGCGACGGCGAACCTCTCCCCGGCGCTCGAGCGCTTCTACAACCCGGAAGTGCCGACCTATCCGTTCGATCCCGCGCGCGCGGAGGCTCTCCTCGACGAGGCAGGCTGGATCCGCGCCGGCGACGGCATCCGCGAGAAGGAGGGCCAGAAGTTCTCCTTCGTCTGCACGACGATCACGGGCGACCAGGCCCGTCGACCGGAGGCAGAGGTCGCCCAGCAGTTCCTGCGCGACGTCGGCATCGACATGCAACTTGCGGAGGCCCCGGTCGCCACGATCCTGGAGAAGATGCGATCCGGCGAGATGGCCGCCTCGCTCTTCAACTGGACCTACGGCGGCGACGCTGGCGACCCCGACGCCTCGGTGACGCTCCGCTCCGATGGAGCCAACAACTTCTCGCACTACAAGAACCCGCGGGTGGACGAGCTGCTCGACCAGGGGCTGCGCGAGCTCGACCCGGAGAAGCGGGCGGCCATCTACAAGGAGGTCCAGGCGATCTTCGCCGAAGACGTCCCGTTCCTCTACATGATGTTCTGGGACCTCTTCAATCTCTTCCGCACGCGAATCAAGGGACTGCCGTCGTCGGCGTTGTCGGCCGACCCGGTCTACGCCAAGGCTTACCAGTTCTGGATCGACGAGGGGTAAGTCCAGTAGATGCCGGCCCGCCGACCGTTCGGGAATCGGCGGGCCGGCCCGTCCCACGTCTCACCCTAAGGCCGGGCCACGGGGTGTGATGTGGTTGCCGTCTCGCCGGTCCGCACACCGCGGAGGACGCCATGCTCAGGTACGCCGTCCTGCGGCTCCTCCAGGGGGTCGTTGTCATCTTCCTGGTCAGCATCGCCACCTTCATCATCATGCAGTTGGCGCCGGGCAACCCGGTCGACATCATGATCGGTGAGGCCCAGGTGACCCAGGAGCAGATCGACACGATCACGCGCAAGTGGGGGCTGGACCGGCCCTGGTACGAGCAATATTTGACCTGGCTCGGCAACGTGCTGACCGGCGACTTTGGGCAATCGGTGATTCGGACCGGAGTCCCCGTCCGGGAGATGCTACTGGAGGCCGCGCCGATGACGGTGCGGCTGAACCTGCTGGCGCTGGCCGTCGCCGCGGTGGTGGCGATCCCGGTCGGCATCCTCGCCTCGGTCCGACGCTACTCGCTGTTCGATTACGCGAGCATGCTGGGCGCCACGCTGGGCGTGGCACTGCCCAACTACTGGGTCGGGCTGATGCTGATCATCGTCTTCTCCCTCCAGCTCGGCTGGCTGCCTCCCTTCGGCTCCAACTCGTGGCGGGGCTACGTCCTGCCGGTGGCGGTCCTCGCGGTCGGGGAGATGGCGGTGCTGGCACGGCTCACGCGCGGAGCGATGACGGAGGTCCTGGGGCAGGATTTCATCACCACGGCGCGAGCGAAAGGTCTGCGCTACGGGGTCGTGGTCCGCCGTCACGCCGTCCGGAACGCGCTCTTGCCGGTGGTGACGATCCTTGGCTACCGGCTGGCGTTCGTCCTCAGCGGCACGATCGTGGTCGAGACGGTCTTCGCCTGGCCGGGCATCGGCCGCCTCTTCATCGACTCGGTCTACCGCCTCGATCTTCGCCTGGCCGGGCATCGGCCGCCTCTTCATCGACTCGGTCTACCGCCTCGACTACCAAGTCGTGCAGGCGATCGTGCTGCTGCTGTCGACGATCGTCGTGCTCGGCAACCTTCTCACCGACCTCGCCTATGCCTACATCGACCCACGGATTCGCTTCGGCTAGGATCACGGCCCGGCGTTCGGCACCATCGGGGGACGACGGATGGCCACGCAGACCAGCGAGGTGACGCGCGGGCAGCCGGCGGCGGTGGCGGCACGGCCACCATTGACGGAGCGGGACCGCGGGCGACAGACCGAGCTCCAGCGCTCGTGGCGCCGCTTCCGGCGCTACCGCCCGGGGTTGGTCGGGCTGGCTTTCATCCTCGGCCTCGTTGTCGTCGCGATCCTCGCCGGTCCGATCGCGCCTCACTCACCGACGGAGGTGCAGACCCGGCTGCGCGGCGATGCTCCGACACGCGAATATCCGCTCGGCAACGATTCGGTCGGGCGCGATGTCCTGAGCCGGCTTATCTACGGTACGCGGGTGGCCCTCACTGTTGGGCTCGGGGCCACGGCGATCGCGGTAACGATTGGAGTCGTGATCGGCGCGACGGCCGGGTACTTCGGGGGACAGGTCGACGCGGCGCTGTCGCGCGTTGTCGACGCACTTATGGCGTTCCCGACACTGGCGCTCCTCATCACCCTAGCGGCGGTGCTGGGGCCGAGCCTCGTCACCGTCGTCATCGCGATCGGCACCACGGTCTGGGCGTCCTACGCCCGAGTCGTCCGTGCCGACGTGTTGAGCCTGCGCGAGCGGGACTACATCCTCGCCGCCCGGGCATCGGGCGCGGGGCACGCGCGGATCGTCACCCGCCACATGCTGCCGAACGTGCTGGGACCGATCATCGTGCTGGCCAGCCTCGCCGTCGGCAACATCATCATCCTCGAGTCGGCGCTCTCGTTCCTCGGTCTCGGCGTCCAGCCGCCGGCCGCCTCCTGGGGGGGCATGCTCGCCGACGGCCGGGCCTACATCCGCACTTACCCCCACATTGCCATCGCGCCCGGGATCGTGATCGCCCTGACGGTGCTTGCCTTCAACCTGCTGGGCGACGGGCTGCGCGACGCGCTCGACCCGCGTCAGCGCAGCTGACCGGTTACATCACGACGGCGGAGGACGGCATGGCACCGATGCGCGTAGCCATCGGCGGGATTTCGCACGAGAGCAGCACCTTCGCGACCGTGCCGACGACGCTGGTCGACTTCGAGCGGCGCCATTACGCCGAGGGCGACAAGCTGCTGACCACGTTCGCCGACACCAGGACAGGCATCGGCGGGTTCCTCGCCGCGGCGGCCGAGGCCGACTTCACGGTTGTTCCGACGCTCTTTGCGGCGGCCATGCCCGGCGGCCCGGTCACCGCCGAGGCGACGCGCGCTCTGGTCGACCGCCTGACGGCTGGTCTGCGAGTGGCCCAGGCCGAGGGACCGCTTGCCGGCGTTCTGCTCGACCTCCACGGCGCGATGGTCTCGGAGCTGGATGATGACGGCGAGTCCTTCATTCTTCGCGCGGTCCGCGCCGTCGTTGGCGCGGACCTCCCTGTCCTGGTCGAGCTCGATCTGCACGGCAACGTGACCCCGGAGATGATCGACCTCGCCACGGTGACGATGGCCTACGATGAGTACCCCCACACCGACCCGTACGAGCGCGGACACGAGCTGGGGCTGCTGCTGGCCCGGATCGTCCGGGAGGGGGTGCGGCCGACGACGGCCTTGGTCAGGATCCCGCTCCTCGCCGGCCTGCAGCGCCAGTACACCCACGCCGAGCCGATGCTCGGCGTCAAGCGCCTGGCCCACGAGCTCGAGGCCGAGCCGGGCGTCCTGGCGGTGAGCTACCTACCAGGCTTCGCCTGGGCGGATATCCCGCCGACTGGCTTCAGCGTGATCGCCACCACGGACGGCGACCCAGCACAGGCGCGGCAGATCGCGGACCGGCTGGCGCGCTTTGTCTGGGAGCGGCGCGGCGAGTTCGTCGTCCGCCCGCTCCCGGTGGAAGAGGCAGTGCGGCTGGCGATGGCCGCGCCCGCGGGTCCGATTGTCCTCGCCGACATTGGCGACAATCCAGGCGGCGGCACCCCGGCAGACGGCACCGTCTTGCTCGACGCGCTGCTGCGCCTGGGAGCGACGCGGGCCGCGCTCGCCCCGCTCAACGACCCGGAGGCGGCCTCGCCGGCACAGGCTAGCGGAGAGGGGTCGCGGCTCACCTTGCGGCTTGGTGGCAAGACCGACCGGTTCCACGGCCAGCCGCTGACCGTCAGCGGTCGGGTCGTCCGCGTCACCGATGGCCGCTTCGTGCACACGGGGCCAATGAGTACCGGGGTGGTGATCGACCTGGGTCCGACCGCCGTGCTGGCGCTGGAGGGCTGGGCCGGTGGTGAAGTGGAGGTCGTCGTCACCACCCACCGCTACCAGCCGACGGACCTGGGCATCTTCCGCACCCAGGGCATCGAGCCGACTGACCGGCAGATCCTCGCCGTCAAATCGTCGGTCCACTACCGAGCGGCCTTCACGCCCATCGCGAAGCAGATTATCGAAGTCGACACGCCTGGACTGACCAGTCCACATCTGGACGGCCTCGAGTTCCGCCACTTGACGCGCCCGATCTACCCGTTCGACCCCGACATGACCTGGCACCCCTGACTGGCACCGTCCTACGGATGCGGGCCGAGCGCTCTCCGTCGTCCCCCACGTGCGGATGTCCTCCAACACCCGGCCGCCGCGGTGGGCGTGACGGATGTTGGCGGCCCGGACGAGCAGGGTCATGGCGGGGCGGTGTCCTTCACCGATCAGCCGGCCAGTCCACCGCGCGACATCGCGCCCATGACCAAGATCGTCGTCTCCATGTTGCTCAACGCCATGGATGCGCTGAGGCGGATCCCGCGTTCATCGTCGGGGTCGGGTTTCCAAGCTCCGGTGCCGGGTTCTGGGCGCGGCACCGATCGTCCCACCGCGGCGGACGGGGACCAATGGCTTGGAGGCCATGACGAGGCCCAAGGCGGAGTCGACGGTCCCCGATTCGACCGACACTGGAAAGGCAGCCGCGGGCTGGAGGCGGCGAAAGCTCCGTCCTCAACTCCTGTACGGATGCGATGCGGCTTGGGAAGATCCGGTGGGCGCGTCCACCTGGCGTCTCCCGTTCATCCTGGTGTCCGCTCCTCGACGGGCTCGAACGTCGCGACGATCATTCCCGTCGCGTACGCTTCGGGCGCCTCGTAGCTAAGCACCTCACCACGCATTGGCGTCCGGTTCATCACGCCGGCCAGCATCAGGACCTGCCAGAGGCCGTCGATCGCGGCGTCCTTCACCTGCTGTTCGTCGAGCTCGATCAGTCGCCCTGGATCGTTGTCGCTGAGCGCCTCCAGGACCGCGGCATCCACGTCCGCGGCTGCCTCATGGAAGCCGTAGCGCCCCCCCTGATGCGTGTGCGACCAGTCGCACGAGGCGACAAACGCGACTCGTCGCCCATCGCGCTGTGCGGCCTCCGCGACTGCCTCGCCGAACTCGACCATGGTGGTGCGTGGAAGGATGCGGGAGGGCGTGACGATCACGATCGGTGGTCCGAGATCGACGTCGGGAGAAGGGGCGAGCACGTCGCCGTAGCCGACCATGTTCCGCCCATGACCTAAGAACCAGAGCGGCACCATCGTCCCCCAGTCAAGTGGGATCGCGCTTTCGGCACGCATGTTCCCCGCGTACCCGCCCATCGGGACCGGGATGGCACGCGCTCGCGCCGCCGCGGCAATCGCATCGGTCAGCGGCCCGTCGACCGGCACGTTCGTCTCAACGGTTCGTCCCTCGTGGTGGAGCGTCCCAGCACCACGCGCCACCGACGCGAGGCAGATGGCGCCATCCACACGGAAGTTGTGTGGCGTGGCGACGACGACGACGTCTGGCCGGGCGGCAGCGGCGCGGCGACCAAGCTCCATCATCGCCGCGCGGGTGACGAGCGCGCCCAACGCGTCCTCGCTCAAGTCCGGAATAGTCGGCCATCCGTGAGGCGTGACGCATGCAAACACGATCCCGGACACGTGTGCCTCTCCTCCGCGACCCACGTCCAGCCAGTTCATCCGCCAGCATACTGAAGAAGATTCCGGTGTCGCGATCAACTTGACGGTGGAAAGCCACGCCGTCGGCCGCGGCAGTGGCGGGCGCCACGCGGTGGGCAGGCGCACGCGCCAAAATCCGATGCTGGAGCGCACCGGGGTCGAAGACGGCGGCGAACGGCGGCGCTACTCGACCGGCGAGGCGGACACCATCGTTCCTGCGGCCAGCCGCTGCTATCTTTAGGGAACGAACCCAAGCAAAGATCGACGGCTCCCAGTCCTTCGCCGCCTGTCGCCCAAGAGGACACCCATCCGTTGCCGAGCCATCCCACCGTTCCGTTTCCGGCTGCCCCGCCGGCGCCGAGCCGCGCGGCCCGGCGATCCGGATGTCCTGCCCGCCTCGTGTCGGTCGCGCTCGTGTCCGGGGTGCTCCTGCTTGGGCTGCTGGCGACCGGAGCGTGGACGACGTCGGCGCACACGACGCTGGTGGAGGCTGATCCGCCGGTGGACGGGCTGCTGGCGGCGCCCCCATCACGGCTGGAGCTGCGCTTCAGCGAGGCGGTGGCGTTCGGCGTCGGCTCGCCTTCGTTGCGGCTCGTCGGTCAGGACGGACGCGAGGTCCCGCTGCGGAACGTCGAAGTCGACCAGGTCGATCCCAGCCTGGTGCGGGCCGAGGTGGTCGACGCGGGCCAGGGGACCCACACCGTGGTGTGGTCGGTGCGGGCGGCGGTTGACGGCCACACGCTGTCGGGCACCTACGCCTTCCGCGTCGGCAGCGGTCGAGCACCAGGGGCGGCAACGACGCAGGGGGAGACGCCCCGCGCGTGGGCGGTGGCAAGCCGCTGGTTGACCTTCCTCGGCGCCGCTCTGATTGCCGGGGGGTTCGGTTTCGCCCGGCTCGTCGCGGGCGGGACCGGCTTTGGGTCGCGCAGCAGTCTCCAGCCGGCGCGACGGCGGACCGGCGCGATCCTGGTCGGGGCCGGCGTCGCGCTGATTGCCACGCTCGCCGAGCCGCTGCTCGCAACGGTGGCGCCACCCACGGGGATGATCGGGCCGGAGCTGGGTGGAGCGTTCCGGGCGCTGCCCGGCGGCTGGTGGCTGCGCCTGACGGCGCTTGGCCTCGCGGCGATCCTCGCCTTCACCCTGCTGGTCGCCACCCGGCGGCGTCAGCCGGTCCCGTTGCCGGTCGAGCACGAGTGGGTCGGGTTCGGGCTGGGGTTGGCCGCCCTGCTCGGGTTGAGTCTGACCAGCCATGCTGCCGCCCGCGAAAGCTGGCAGGCGCTGGCCCTGGCGTCGAACATTCTGCACCAGTGGGCGATCGCGCTGTGGGTAGGCGGGTTGGCGCACCTCGCGCTCGCCTGGCCGGCACTGCGCCCGACGTCCAACGTGGGATCGTCGGGGTCGGGACCGGGGTGCTCAACACCGGGCTGGTGCTGCCGGCGGTGCGGGAGCTGTGGGCCAGCGGCTACGGCAGGGTGGTCATCCTCACGGTGGTGGCCCTGGTGCCGGCGCTGGTGCGGGCAACGTTCCACCGCACCACGCTGCGGCGCGCGGCGGAGCGCATCGGGGTGACGCTGGTGGGGCTGCGGACCGTGCGGGCGGAAGCGGCGCTGGCACTCCTGGTCGCGCTCGGCGGCTCGATCCTGGCGCTGCTGGCGCCGCCGGGAGTCAAGGCGGTGCCGGTGGCCACGATGGTCGACTTGGTGGCACCGGCCGCTGGGATTGGACAGCCGGGCGGCGTGGCCGTGCGTCTTCAGGTGCAGCCGGCCCGGAGCGGGGCCAACGCCGTCGTCGTCCGCCTCACCGACACGGCGGGCGAGCCCCTGCCGCCGGACTTGGCACCGATCCGCATCGACGCCGTGGGGCTCGACCACGCCGGGGAACTGCTGAACATCACGCCATTTGTTGACGCCTCCGGCGCCTACTCCATTACGGGCGTGGGGCTGGGCGGAACCGGGTGGTGGCGGTTCAACGTCAACCTCTACTGGCCGGGGCAGCCGGTGGAGCAAGTGCCGTTCTACCTGCTCTTCCCGGACCCCAACGTCCACGGTATGGAGGCTCCGGACACCTCGAAGGCGACCGACGAGGCGACCGCCGTCTTCGGGCGCGGCCTGGAGCATCTGGCGGGGCTGCACCGCGTCCGGTGGAACGAACGCCTCGGCGGAGGCACCGGGACGGTGGTCGTGGCCGAGCAGGCGATCTCCGATGGGAGTGATGGGCGGCCGCCGGCCTTCTCCGTCACCGGCGCCGGGTCGACCCTGATCCACGTCGGCGATCGGGAATGGCTGCGGCGGGCCGGGGGGGCGTGGATCGAGCGGGAGGCGGGGCCGGTCATCTCGCCGCTGGAGTTAGCCCAGGAGTACGCACGGGCGGAGGGGATGCGGCTGGGCCGGGTGGAAGTCGTCGACGGTGAGCCCTGCCAGATCGTCACCTTCGTCTTGCCGGCCACCGGACTGCAGGAGCCGTCATGGTTTGCCTGGTGGGTCGGCACGGAGAGCGGGCACGTCCGCCAGATGGCGATGGTCGCCCGTGCCCACTATATGGTGCGCTCCTACCGTGACTTCGACGCGCCGATCGCCATCGTCCCGCCCGCGGACGCGGGTCTCCCCGGCTCGCCCATCGCGAGCCCAGCGGCCGGAGGGGGATGAGGGCACGGGGAACTCGATTCCATGGGTGGGGAAGATGGTACCCGCCCATAGGCTCTTACCATGACCCGTTCAATTCGACACGATGACGCCGAGGCGAACGGCGCTTCAAGCCAAGAACCGGAACGGAGCGACGACCATGATGTCGCTCGTCGCAGGGCCGAACAGGACCATGACGCCTAAGGCAGACGTCGAGGGGTTCGCTGGCGAGGACAGAAATTATGTTCAGCCGTGAGCGACAGTCGCGGCCATGTGCGTGCATCACAGGGCGTTGTGAAAGTCAGCTTGCGTGTTGTGAGGGCCTGAAACGCCACCGGTCAATGTCTTCCGCCGCGCCCGGGACGTGATCCTACCGGAAGCCGGCGCCGACGAGGATGAGGAGGAGGGCGCCGAGGACGAGGCGGTAGAGGACGAAGGGGGTGAAGCTGGCGCGCTGGAGGTAGTGCAGCAACCGCCAGATGGCGAGGAAGCCGACGAGCGCGGCGGCGAGCCCGCCGGCCGCGAACGCCCGAACTTCGGATTCAGTCAGACCGGCGTCGACCGCGTCCGAAACCGCTTTGGCGGCGGCGCCGGCGGTCAGCGGCACGCCGAGCAGGAAGGAGAAGCGGGCGGCGTCGGCGCGATGCAGCCCCTGGAAGAGACCAGCGGTGATCGTGGCACCGGAGCGGGAGATGCCCGGCAGCAGCGCGGTCGCCTGGGCCAACCCGATCGTCACGGCGTCCCGCCAGGTCAGGTGTCCGATCCGGCGCTGGTACGCGCCCGAGCGCTCCGCCGCCCAGAGCAGCCCGCCGAGGGCAATCAGCAAGCAGGCGCTGACGGTGATCGCGCGGCCGCGGGTGTCGCTATCGTGGAAGAAGCGCTCGATCGCCCCCTGCCCGAAAAAGCCGGCTAACAGTCCCGGGACGGTCGCAATCGCGATCAACAGCGCCAGCCGGGCCTCGGCATTGGCGTCGACAGCGGCCGCGTCCCAGCCGTGGCCGGGGTCGGGGTCGCGGAGCAGCGCGCGTGGTCGACGCAACGCTCGGGGCAGGGCGCGTGCCATTCGCAGGAGGTCGCGCCAAAAGTAAGCGAGCACCGCGGTGAGCGTCCCGACGTGGACCGCGGCGTCGAAGGCGAGTCCGGGCTCGTCCCAGCCGAAGAGCCAGGGCACGATGATGAGGTGGGCCGAGGAGGAGATCGGCAAGAACTCGGTCAGTCCCTGCACGATCCCGAGCACGATGGCTTGGAGGACGCTCACGGGCGGGGCGCTCGACCATCTCGCACGCGCAGCGGTGCCCGCAGCCGAGTACCGACGAGGTCGTCGCCGACATCGGGGTCAAGTCGGCGAAGCTGGCCCAGCGAGAGGTGCTGGCGCCACCACTCCAGCGCCCCCCAGAGGGTAATTGGGAGATAGAGTGCGGCGTGGACAAGGATGGCGTAGGAGAGGGCGACCGCTTCCGGTACACCGAGGGCACCGTCGACGACCAGCAGAACACCCGTCTCGAAGGTGCCGACGTAGCCGGGGGAAGCGGGGATGAGGGTCGCCAGGTTGGCCACGCCGGTGGTGAGCAGGATGGCGGCGACGCCCATGGCCGCCGCCAGCTCACCGCCGAAGCCGCGGGCGATCGTCCCGTACATCGAGGCCTCCAAGCCCCAGGCCAGCAACGACGTGCCCGCGACCAGCGCCAGGTCCGTCTTACGGGTCAGCACCCCAAGCCCGCTCAAGAACGACCCGGCCAGTCGCTCGAACCGCGCCGCCACGCCAGCCGGAAGCGGCCGGAGCACGAGCCGCAGCAGCCGATCGCGGCCGGCGCCCGCCAGGGTCAGCACGACGAGGACGGCGAGGATCCCGGCGAAGAGGAGGAAGGCACCGACCGCGAGCCGCCGGAGTGGGGCGGTGAAGCTAATGACAGAGGTGGCGGCGAGCATGAAGCCGAGCATGGTCAGACCGTCGAAGAGCCGCTCGACGGCAATGGTCGCGAGCGCGGCAGTCTTGCGAACGCCGTGGCGCTGACCGAGGAGGTAGGCGCGAACGAACTCGCCGGTGCGTAGCGGCAGCACGTTGTTGGCGGTGTAGCCGACGACCACGATGGGGAAGACGTCCCGGGCCCGGACGCGAACCACCGGCCGCAGCAGCACGCTCCAGCGGATGGCCCGAACCCAGACGCCTGCGAAGTAGCAGGCGAGGGCCGGCAGGAGCCAGACGTAGTCGGCTTGGCGGAGCGCGTCGCGGATGCCGCCGAGGTCTTGCCCGCGGAAGGCGAAGGCGAGGAAGAGAGCGCTGATCAGGAGGCCGAGCCACGTCCGCCACGACAGCAGGGCAACGGGCACCCGCTCGATACCGGCGGACGCGGGCGTGGTGCCAAGGCTCTGCTGGTGGTCTGACGCGGGATGATTAGGCTCTTGAGGGCTCGCGGTGGGTTGGCTGGAGGATCGTTGCACGCGCGTCCGGGGCTCCTGGCTCCTTGAGCGGACGGGCCGCGCCCCGGCGGGCGCACCGCGGCGCAGTATACGCGCCGGGGAACGAGGCGGCCAGACGCGAGCCCGCGGGTGGCTACGGATCGTCCGCGCTCGTTCGTTGGGAGAAGGTGCGAGGGGTGCTGGAGGGATCTCGGCGAACTGGACCCGTCCGTGCCGGCGGGCCGTGGTACCGTTGCGCCGGGGTAACGTTGACCCGTTCCGAGCGGGGGGGGGCCCGATGGCGTCTTCGATACCCGAAGGCACGCTGACTGCGCAGGAACTGGCGTTCCTGCGCAGTGTGGACAGCCCGACGGTCGCGAATGCGATCGAGGCGTTCCGCGTCCGGGACCGGATGGAGGGATACATTGGCGGCGCGGTGCGGTGCCTCTTCCCCGATCTCGGGGTGATGGTCGGCCAGGCGCTCACCGTCACGATGACGAGCCGGCCGGGGTCGGCAGCGGGTCGCGAAGCGTACTGGGCGATGTGGGACGCGCTCGAGCGGGTGCCGCGGCCATCGGTACTCGTGATCCAGGACGTGAGCGGGGCGCCGTCGCGCTGCGCCTATTGTGGCGAGGTGATGGCGACCATCGCCCGGCGGCTCGGCGCGGTCGGCGTGGTCACGGACGGCGGCTTGCGCGACCTGGCGGAGGTCCGTGCCCTCGGCATGCACTACTACGCCAGCTACGCCGTCGTGTCCCATGGGAACTTCGAGATCGTTGAGGTCGGGACGCCGATCACTCTCGACGGCCAGATGGTCTCCACCGGTGACGTGCTCCACGGCGACGCCAACGGCATCGTGATCGTGCCACCGGCGGTGATACCGGACCTGCCGGAAGCAGTCGAGCGGGTCCGCGTCCGCGAACGGCGGATGATGGACTACGTCGCAAGCGAGGGCTTCACCCTCCGGGGGGCGCGAGAGACCAGCGGGTACTGACCATGACCGGAGGTCCGCGCCCGCTCGTGAATCACCGCCGCTCGGGGACCTGTATCAGACCCGATCGGGGACAAGGCGAAGGCGGACGATGCAGGGCGTGAGCAGGTTGAACTCGAGCTCGGCAGCGCCGTCTCGGGGCTGCACGTCCGGTTTGGGGGCCTCGTCCAGGCGGTCGGCCGCTCGCAATGCGGCCCGCTGCTCGTCCGTGGGCCAATCCATCTCGCCGGGCCAGTGGCGAACGATGTTCGAGTGCATCCGGTCCACCCCGTCCACCAAGGCGCGGCAGCGGCGTGCCATCGTCGGCGACCGGGGAGGTGTGCTCTCCGGTTCGTACCCACCGAGGCAGACGTGATGGCCGGTGACGATCTGCTCCAAATCCGGCGGCAAGAACGGGCCGCGCTCCTGGAGCGGATCGACGCAAGCCTTCGGCTGGACGAGCGCGTCGTGGCGGCCTGGCTCGGCGGCTCGCTCGGCCGGCGGACCGCCGATGCCTGGAGCGACATTGACGTCTGGGTGATCGTCGCGGATGAGCACAGTGCGGCCGTCAACGTGGCGAGACGCCAGTTCGTCGCGGCGATCCAGACCCCAGCGTTGATCGTCGAAGCACCGGAGAACGCTCCGCCGGGAGGGGCGTACCTTCTGGTGCTCTCGAGTGGACGCACGGGCGCGCACCAGGTGGATTGGTACTGGCAACCGCGCTCGTCCGCTTGGGTTCCCAACGACTGTCGGCTGCTGTTTGATCGGGTCGGGTTGCCGTCGGCAGCGCCGCCCGCCATCGTCGGCGCGCGGGAGCGGGCGGAAGGGCTAACCGGCAAGGTCGCCCTGTTCTGGCTCAGCGTCCTGCTCACCGCCAAAGCCGTGGCCCGGGGTCGGGACTGGGCGGTCGTTCGGATGATCGGCTGGACGATTGACATCCTGGCCGAGATCGAGTGGCTCCTCGCACACGATACCCTGGCGAGCCACGATGACCTGAAGAACTGGAGCGAGGGCTCGAGGTGGCCCCTCCCCGCCGCAACGCCGAGCGCCCAGCTTGCGCTGGTGCGGGAGATTGCCGCCGCCATGAACGCCCTCGCGCCGGAAATCGCGGCGCTGGGAGGGCAAGTTCCAGACGAAGGTGTCCGCCAAGTGCAGCTGTTCCTCGACCTTGCGACCGCGACGATCGAGGGGACGGAGCGCTAGGGGGCTCGCCCTACCCGACCGACGGCCGTCTCCGGCGCGTTACCCCGTCCTGGCCCAGACGAACGTTGGCCCGGGCTTCGGCTACCGCTCCGCTCCGCGTCGCATCGCTCGGCCCGGACCGGACACAACTCGGCGGGCACCCGGTCATTCTCTCCGCCACCGCCGGGGTCCGGAAGCTCTGGGGAACACCAGTCGGTGGGGACGCAACAGCAAGGGGGCACCGATAGGTGCCCCCTCTTGCTCTCTTGGCTCGGCCACGGACGGTTGATTATCGGTGGCGATAGGTGATCCGGCCTCGCGTCAGGTCGTAGGGAGAAAGCTCCACCGTGACGCGATCGCCGGGCAGGACGCGGATGTAGTTCGTGCGCATCTTGCCGGCGAGGTGGCTAAGAACACTGTGCCCGTTCTCCAACTCGACGGTGAACATGGCGTTGGGCAGCGCGTCGACCACCCGGCCGTCGACCGTGATCGCGTCCGGGTTCTGGCGACGCGGACGCTCCTCGTCCGGAGTGGTCGGGGGCGGGGCGGGGCGAGTGGGTCTGCGGTACTGCGGCTTCTTGGGCAACCGTGGTCCTCCTGTTAGATGGAAGTGCTGGCGCGCCTGCAATGGCTCAGTTATACCCGAAAGCGTCCGGCTTCGTAGGCGCCACCCGCTTGCGGCGACGTCCCGACAGTCCGGTTCTACGCCGGGGAGGCGGCACCAGCCTGACCACCACGCCGGCCGACGGCACGACCGCGGAAGCAGTCGCCGCAGTAGACCGGGCGCGTCGGGTCGGGCCGGAACGGCACCTCGGCCGGCCGGCCGCAGGCGGCGCAGTCGACGGCGTGGCGCTCGAGGCCGCGCACCGCCGCCTCACCCGAGGCGCCACCACGCCGGCGCCGACGCGACCGCCCGGTTGCGCCCGCAGCGGCGTCGGACGCGACGGTTGGGCCGCCCTCACCGCGGTCGGTCGCCCAGGACGGGCGGTGCGGGTCGCGGCCGTAGGCGGCGGCGAGGGCACGCGGGTCACCACCGTCGCGGTCCGCGAGGGGATCCAGCGCGGCATCTTCCCACCGGTGCCGGGTCGAGCCGGGCCGGGCGGACCGGCCGTTCGCAGCGGGGGCCAGGCAATCGCTCCGGCTGTCGCCGTCGACCCGCGCCGCCGGGCGGGGAGACGACGACTGGGCGACCGGGCGCGGCGAAGCTTCGACGGCAACCCGGTCGGGGGCGGGGCGCCGCTCCCGCGGGGGACTCACGCGTCGCGTCGGCATCGAGGGGACGCGTTCGCGGGCCGGACCGGCACCAGGGGCGGTCGGCGCAGGCACCTGGACATCGGGGGCCGGTCCGTCGAGCGCGGCCTCGGCGCCGCGCCACGAGGTGCGCGGGACGCGCCGGCCGAGGCCGCGCTCCAGCTGCCGCCACTTGGCACCGTCCTCCGGCACGAGCAGCGTCATCGCCTGACCCTGGCGGCCCATGCGACCGGTGCGGCCAATGCGGTGCGTCAGCAGGTCGGAGGACTCCGGCAGCTCAATGTTGACGACGAGGTCGATGCCCGAGACGTCGAGGCCGCGGGCGGCGACGTTGGTGGCGACTAGGACCGGCACCGCGCCGGAGCGGAAGTCCTCCATCACGCGATCGCGGGCGTTCTGGGACAAGTTGCCCTGAAGAGCGACAACGGGATAGCCGGCCTGCTCCAATTGCCGCGCCAGCTTCTTGACGCCATGCTTCGTCCGGCCGAAGACGATCATCGCGCCCTCGCCGCGGTGGTCGAGCAGGTCCTTGAGGGCGGCGAGCTTGTCGCCGCCGGGGACATCGTAGGCGATGTGCTCGATCGGCGCCGCGTCCTCGGGGTTGGGATCGACCGCGACGTGCACCGGGTCGTGCAAGTGCTTGGTGGCCGTCTGCCGGACCCAATCGGGCACGGTGGCGGAGAAGAGCGCCGTCTGGCGGCTGGAGTTGGTGCGGGCGATGATCCGCTCGACGTCCGGGGCGAAGCCGCGGTCGAGCATCTCGTCCGCCTCGTCGAGGACGAGGAAGCGGACCTTGTCGAGCCAGAGGGCGCCCTGGTTGAGCAGGTCGAGCACGCGACCAGGGGTGCCGACGACGACGTGTACGCCGCGGCGCAGCTCATCGCGCTGCGGACCGAGAGCGCGACCGCCGAAGATGAGGGCGGAGCGGACGCCCTGGTCGCCGCCAACCTGGTCGAGCACGCCGCCGACCTGGACGGCCAGCTCCCGGGTCGGTGTCAGCACCAGCACCTGCACGTCACGCTGACGCGGGTCGACCGACTCGACGGCGGGAATGCCGAAGGCGAGGGTCTTGCCCGAGCCGGTGCGGGCTTGGCCGATGACGTCGCGGCCGTCGAGCAGCGCGGGGAGCGCGGCGGCCTGGATCGGGGTCGGGGTATCGATGCCCATGCGGGCCAGCGCCCTGAGCGTGGCCGGGCGCAGACGAAGGTCGGCGAACGAGGCAACGGCCTCGTCCACCTCGGATGCGAGAAGCGTGGTGGTCAACGAAGTGGAACCTCACCGGCGCAGCGCAACGCGAAAAGACATGGGGAACGGCCGAGCCGGTCAGTACGGCTCGACGACCCCTGCGCTGCGCGGTGATGGGGGTGCAGTGGCGTACTGTCGCGCGGCGAACCCGCGCATCCCGTATGACGTTAGTCTACCACACACTCTGGCTTTTCGCCGTGAGTCCAAATTGGCTCCCCCCAATAGGACCGAAGCGGAACCGTCCCGGTTGCGAGTGAGGATGCGCCCTGATGCTCGCGCATGTCGGTCGAGCGGGTACAAGGGCGCGGAACTGGCCCTTGGTCCTAGGATGAGGTCTGGCCGCGTCCCGCCCGGAACGCTTCCAGATCCTTCTGGTAGAGGTAGTAGTTGAGGGCGGTGGCCGCGGTGCCGCCCTCATGGACCGCCGTCGCCACCTGGTGGGAGAAGAGGCGCGTCACATCGCCTGCGGCGTAGACGCCGGGGAGCGACGTCTTGGCCTCCGTATCCACCACGATGTATCCCTGGTCCGTCAGCTTCACGCCGAGCGCCCGGGCGAGGGCGCTATTCGGGTCGGCACCCTGCTGGTTGAAGAGGTGGTCGAGCTCGATCTCCCCGCCCCCCTCCAGGAGCACCGCCTCGAAGACGCCCTTCGCCCGTGCCCGCGCGCCGGCGATGCGGCCAACCACAAGGCGAATGCCGTGCTCGTCGACCTCCGAGACCTGTTCAGGGGAAAGGCCGAGCGACCCGCCGTTGGTGAGCATCACGACCTGATCGGTGAAGTGCCGGAGCTGGATCGCCGTCTCTGCCGCGTGGTCGTCGTTGCCGACCACCAGGACGCGTTTGCCCTGCATCTCGTAGCCGTCGCAGACGATGCACCAGTGCATGGTCCGCCCGACGTACTGCTCGTAGTCGGGGAACGTGACCCAGCGGTCGTTGACGCCGGTCGCCAGGACGACGGCCCGGCCGTGCAGGGTGAGGTCGCCGGGTGCCTCCGCGGTGAAGACGGCATCGTCGTGGACGAGGCGGGCGACCTCGGCGTCGTAGAACCGAACGCCGTAATGCTCAGCCTGAGCCCGGCCCAGCGCGCTGAGCTCGACGGCCGTGATCCCGTCGGGGAAGCCGAGGTAGTTCCGGTTGGTCTGCGCCCAGTCGGAGCGACCGGGCCGCCCACAATCGACGACGGCCACCGAGCGACAGGCGCGGGCCAGGTTGACCGCGGCCGACAGGCCGGCCGGTCCCCCACCGATGACGAGCGCGTCGAAGAGGTCGAGGGGTCGGGTGACATCCATGGCGCGGTATCCCTCTCCAGATCGTGGCGGGGTTCGGGGTCAGGTCGGCGATCGGGCGACTGAAGCTGGCCCCTGCACGTTCGGTGCCGGAGTCCACGGTCCGCGCCGCCCGGTGTGCCATGCCACGCCGAATCCTGGAGCCGACCGTCGCCCGTCTCGTCGCCTACGACGATCGAGCCGGGATGCCCGGCGACAGCCAACGCTACGAGCCAAGCGGCGGGAAGCTGATCGAGGCGCCGGGACCGTCGACGATGCAAGAGGATCTGGCGGTCCCTCTCGTGGCCCTGCGCTACGGCTTCGTGACGCGACACCGACGGGGCAAGGTGTTCGCCGCGCCGCAGAGCGTCAGGCGCTCCGACCACAACGCCGTCCATCCCCACCTGCTCTTCGTCGGCGAGGACCGGCGGGGCATCATCGGTCCTAAAGTCTATGGAAGGCGACTTCAGCCTGGTGGTCCAGATTCTTTCCTCGGACGCCCGCGCCGTTGACCAGCGGCGCAAGGCGAAGCTCTGCCCGCGATTTGGCGTTTGAAAGAAGTCCAGGCTGGTCGACCCCAACGCGGTGAGCCGGGTCGTCCTCGCCCCCCGTCGGCGTCCGGTCCGAGCCGATACCGGCCCTCGAGGACAGGACTGTTCGCGCCTCCCGCCGGGCTCCATCGTCGACCTCGCCGAGTTTTTCGTCGACCTCGGGTAGCGACCGGTCGCCCAAGGGCGACCGACTCGCCTGGCGCGGGGATCACCGGTGCGGCCTCCTCCGATCCACCCTCGCTCCGCGCGGCGCCCCCCAGTTCTCCGTTCTCCACCGGGCACGACGCAGCCGAACCGCGGCCGACATAGGGGACCGATTCCCGGCCGGCTAGGGCTCTTCGCCGCTAACCTATTGACATCCGTCTATATATGATCTACGATGCCGGTATGAGTCCACGATCCCGTCCAGCCGAGTGTTGCGTTTCCCCGCTCGATCCCACGCCGCTACCTGCCGTGGCGCAGGACCGACTGGTGGCCGGGTTCCGGGCGCTCGGCGACCCGACGCGACTGGAGATCTTCCGCCTGATCGCGGCGCAGGAGGCGCCGGTCTGCGCCTGCGACGTGGTGGACCGATTCGAGGTGAGCCAGCCGACGATCTCGCACCATCTCAAGGTGCTGCGCGAAGCCGGCCTGATCACCGTGTCCCGCCGCGGCGTCTGGGCCTACTACGCCGCCGACCCCCGCGGCCTGGCGCTCCTGCGGGAGGCACTTATCGATCTCGCGCCGACGCGGCTGGCGGCCGCCGGCTGAGCCCCTTTTTGTCGCGCCTCCGTATAGACGTGCGTCGATACGATTGCACCAGGAGGACCGCCATGTTTCTCGGCGACGAGCCGCTGCTGCACGCCATCGTGATCGCGAGCCAGGATCCCGACCCCGTGCGGGCGGCCCGGTACCGTCCCTTCGCCTCTGGGATCTCGCGCCGACTGTCACCGAAGGTCCGGCCTTCCCACGCCACCGCGGCCGAGGCCGTGTCCGGCGGCCGCGGCTTCGCTCCGCTGGCCATCGCGCGGCGTCTGGCCTTTCCATGGGGCTCGCCAAGCACCCCCTGTTGCCCACCGGCCTGCTGTTAGGACGCCCGACCGCGTCGAAGCCGCGGCGTCCACGACCACAAGGAGGAGCAGAAGCGATGACTCTGGACGCGACCTCGACCACCCCCGAAGAGCTGCGCGACACCGTGCGCGCCAAGTACGCCGAGCAGGCACGGCGCGTCACCATGTCGGGCACGGCCTCCTGCTGCGGCGCGGCGAGCGCCAGCTCATGCTGCGGCACCGATGGAAGTGATCCGATCACGGGCAACCTGTACGGCGACGAAGACGTGGCCACCATTCCCGAGGACGCGCTGAAGGCGTCGCTCGGCTGCGGCAACCCGACGGCGCTCGCGGCCCTGGCGCCGGGCGAGGTGGTGCTCGACCTCGGCTCCGGCGGCGGCATCGACGTGCTGCTGTCGGCACGGCGGGTCGGACCGAGCGGGTTCGCCTACGGGCTGGACATGACCGACGAGATGCTGGCGCTGGCCGAGAAGAACCGAGCCGAAGCCGGTGCCGAGAACGTCCGCTTCCTAAAGGGGCACATGGAGGCGATCCCGCTGCCGGACGGCACCGTCGACGTGGTGATCTCCAACTGCGTGATCAACCTGGCGGCCGATAAGGGCCGCGTGCTGCGCGAGGCGTTTCGGGTGCTGAAGCCGGGCGGGCGCTTTGCCGTCCCCGACGTGGTGGCGCAGGGAACGTTGCCGGCCGATCTGCGGCGGGACATGGAAGTGTGGGTCGGCTGCGTCGCCGGCGCGCTGGAGGAGCAGGAGTATCGGCGGCTGCTGGCCGACGCGGGCTTCGTCGAGACGGAGGTCGAGGTGACGCGTGTCTACGATCCCCGCGAATTGGCCGAGAGCGCCCGGGGCGGCGGCTGTTGCGGTGGGAGTTGGAACGACTCGGCGTACGGCGACTTGGACGCGAGTGGAGGTCGGGTGGTGAGCGCGTTCGTGCGGGCCCGAAAGCCCTAGCCGGCAGAACATCGCCCCCTTCGGCTCGCCGCCGGGGCGCGCCATGGTTGGCAGTATCGATGTCTATCAATGTCGCAAAGGGACCGCCTCAAGGAGGCACGCCTTGAACCCATCGACGCTCCCGGTGGCCGTGATCGGCGCCGGCCCCATCGGTCTCGCCGCCGCAACTCACCTTCTGGCGCGGGGGGAGAGCCCGCTCGTCCTCGAGGCCGGCGCCTTGGTCGCAACGAACGTCCGCGCCTGGGGTCACGTCCACCTCTTCTCGCCCTGGGCGTACAACATCGATCCCGCTGCGGCACGCCTGCTGGAGAGCCACGGCTGGGATGCGCCCGACCCGGCCGCCGTGCCGACCGGAGGGGACCTGGTGACGCGCTACCTGGCCCCGCTCGCGGCGCTGCCACCACTGGCGCCGCGCATCCGTCTCAACAGCCGCGTCCTCGCGGTCAGCCGGCAGGGTTTCGACAAGATGAAGACCGTCGGTCGCGAGGCAGCCCCCTTCCTGCTGTCCGTCGTGTCGCCCGACGGAACGGAGGAGGGTATCCTGGCCAAAGCCGTGATCGACGCCTCGGGCACCTACGGCTCGCCCAACCCCCTCGGCGCCAGCGGCGTCCCGGCCACGGGCGAACGGGCCCTGGCCGATCGGATCTTCTACGGCATCCCGGATATCCTGGGCGCCCATCGCGCGCGGTACGCGGGGAAGCGAGTACTCGTCGTCGGCAGCGGGCACTCGGCCTTCAACGCGCTCCTGGACCTCGGCGAGCTGACCGAATCGGCCCCTCGGACAGAGATCACCTGGGCGGTACGCCGACGAGCGTTGGGCCAGATCTTTGGCGGCGGCGAGCGCGACCTCCTGCCCGCTCGGGGCCACCTCGGGACGATGGTTCGTCGGCTGGTCGAGGAGGGCACGGTGCGGCTGGTGACGGGGTTCAGGGTTGACCACCTGGGTCTGACCGACGAGGGAGTGGTCGTGGCCGGTGAGGACACGGTACTGCCGCCGGTGGACGAGCTCGTCGCCACGACCGGCTTCCGTCCCGACCTGTCGCTTCTGAGGGAGCTGCGGCTCGACCTCGACCCGGCGGTCGAGAGCCCGCGGGCCCTCGCCCCCTTGATTGACCCCAACGTCCACAGTTGCGGCACCGTGCCGCCCCACGGGGCGGAGGAGCTGAGGCAGCCGGAGCCGAACGTCTACGTCGTCGGCATGAAGAGCTATGGCTGGGCGCCGACCTTCCTGATGCTGACCGGCTACGAGCAGGTCCGCTCGGTGGCTGCCGCGATCGCCGGCGATTGGGAGGCGGCCCGGGACGTCCGGCTGGAGTTGCCTGAGACGGGAGTCTGTTCCGGCGACGGCCGGGGAACCGCGCAGTGCGGTGTCGCGGTCGGCTTCGGCAACGTCGCGGCACGTCAGGCGAACGGGGGTGGGTCCGGCTGCTGCGGCAGCGCGATACCCGTCCTCCAGGTGGCGGGCGGCGCGGCGGAGGCTCAGTCTCGCTGATCGTCGATCGCCGTTCATGGGCGGGGAGCAGCGGATGAAGGCGCCGCGGCGCCGGCACGGCATCTACTACGGCTGGGTGCAGGTGCTGACGCTCTCCGTGACGGAGACGATCTCCTGGGGCATCCTCTACTACGCCTTCGCTGTTTTCGTCACGCCGATGGAGGCCGAGTTCGGCTGGTCGCGGACGCAGACGACCGGCGCGTTCTCCCTCGCCCTGCTGGTCTCCGGGATCGCGGCGGTCCCCGCCGGCCGCTGGCTTGACCGGCACGGTGCCCGACTCCTGATGACCGCCGGCTCCTGCGCGGCGACGGCGCTGGTGCTCGCCTGGGCGGCGGTGGACAGCCTGCCGGCCCTCTATGCGGTCTGGGCCGGGATCGGCGTGGCGATGACGGCTACGCTCTACGAGCCGGCCTTCGTCGTCGTGGCCAACTGGTTTCGGCGCTACCGCAGCCGGGCGCTGACCGTGCTCACCTTCGGCGGCGGGTTCGCCAGCGTGGTCTTCATCCCTCTGGCCGACCGACTGGTGCGGACGGAAGGTTGGCGCCCGGCCCTCGTCTGGCTGGCCGTCATTCTGGCGGTCGGCACGATCCTGCCGCATGCGCTCATCTTGCGCCGGCACCCGAGCGACCTCGGCCTCTTGACGGACGGCGTCGCCGCGGACGACACGGGCGAGGATGGCCGCCACCAGCCGGAGCGGAGCGTCCCGGCGCGGGAAGCGCTGCGCGGCGCGGGGTTCTGGTGGCTGACGGCGTCGTTCTTTCTGGCGATGGCCGCACTCGTGGCGGTGACGGTGCACCTGATCCCGTATCTGATCGGCCGGGGTTACGACCCCAGTTTCGCGGCGACGGCGGCCGGCCTGGTGGGGGTCACGGCGTTGCCCGGGCGGCTGATCTTCACCCCGCTCGGCGGCTGGCTGCCGCGCCGGGCAGTGACGGCGTTCCTCTTCCTGCTCCAGACCGCCTCGCTCGTCGTCCTACTCCTCGCCCAGAGTAAGGCCGGCGTCCTGCTGGCGGTGGCGCTCTTCGGCGCCGGGTTCGGCGCCGTGACGCCGGCGCGGGCGGCGCTGCTCGCGGATCTCTACGGGCCCGCGGCCTACGGCAGCATCGCCAGCGTCCTCGCCCTGTTCGTCACGGGCGCGCGGGCGTTGGCGCCGGTGGGGGCGAGCGTCGTCTACACGTGGTCCGGGGGCTACGACCCGTTGATGTGGGGGTTGGTGGGCATCTCGGCCGCCGCCGCCGGTGCCGTCCTCCTCGTCGACGACCAGGACCGATCGGCTCCGGCCGCCCTGCGCTCGGTCGGAATCGAGCGATGAGCCGTGGGTGGAGACGAGTGCGCGGGTGCCAAGGGCCTTGGCACGGCCGACGTCTGAGGGGCACGCCATGACGATGCGCATCGCGATCTTCGGCGACCTGCACGGCAACAGCGTCGCGACCGAGGCGGTGCTCGCCGCCATCGACGCCGATGGCCCCGACGCCGTGTACTGCCTGGGCGATTTGGTCGGCTACGGCGCTTGCCCAAACGAGACGATCGAACTGATCCGGGAACGGGCCATCCCGACGGTGATGGGCAACTACGACGACGGTGTCGGCTTCGACCGCGACGACTGCGGCTGCGCCTACAGGGACCAGGATGAGGAAGCGCGGGACAGGCGTCGCTCTTCTGGACGCGGCGGGTGACCACCGAGGCGAACAAAGCGTTCCTGCGATCACTCCTGCCCGAGATCCGGTTCACGGTCGAGGGGTGCGCTTCCGACTGGTCCACGGCAGCCCGCGCGCCGGATGAACGAGTACCTGTTCGAGGACCGCGACCCCCGCTCACTCGAACGCATCGCGCGGGACGCCGACGGCGACGTGCTTGTCTTCTGGCCACACCCACAAGCCGGGTGCGGGAGGTTGGGGAGGTCCTGATGGTCAACGCGGGAGCGCCGGCAAGCCAAAGGACGGCGACGCGCGCGGCGCCTGGGCGCGGTTCGAGCTGGCGGCGGGGGAGCCCGTGGCCGTCGAGATCCGCCGCGTTCCGTACGATGTCCCGGCGATGGCCGCGGCGATCCGCGCCGCCGAAGGGCTGCCTGATCGCTTCGCCCGCGACCTGGAGACCGGTGGCGCCTGACAACACGGCAGCCGTTCCCAACGGCGACGCAACAATCGACGTCATGAGCAATCAACCATAGGAGAGCAACCAATGCACCTCAACGCCACATCACCCGACGTCCCGATCGCGTGCAACCTCTCGGAGCGGGATTTCGCCCGGCGGGGACAGGAGCTGGCCGAGACCTTGTTCGCCGGGGTGCGTGAGGTTCGAGAACTGCCCGACGGCTACGCCTTCCGCTGCCCGACCGACGCGGGGGGGCTGCGGTGGGGGGCGGCCTTCGCCGAGACCGCGGGGCGGTGCGGCCCGTTCTTCGCCTTTGAGATCGCCGTCGAGCCCAAGGGCGGTCGGGTCGGGCTGCGGGTGCGGGGCGGGGCGGGCGTCATGGGGTTCGTCGCGGACCCGTTGGTCGCCGCTGACAGCGGCGACGGTACCGCGTGACGGACTGGCCACCGAGCAACGTGTTAAACTCGGGCGCCGGGTGGCTCCCGCCACGGCGGCGCCTACGAGGCATCCCCGGCCTCTTGACGGAGGACGTCCCCACCGAACAGGACGAATCCGAGGGCACCGCTCAGGGCGAGGAGGGTACCCGCGCTCCAGAACAGGGGTCGGATGCCGACCGCGTCCACCAGGAGGCCGCCTGCGGCGAGGGAGAGGAGGCGCGTTGCGCTCCAGCTCACGTCGAGGAGCGTGAAGACGCGGCCGCGCACGGCGTCGGGCACCGCGCCTTGGACGGTCGCGTTGAACACCACCATCCCCGCCGACGTGTTGAGTCCGTAGACGAAGAGCAGCAGGAGCGCCACGGGCAACGGGGTGACGCTGGCGAGCAACACGTCGCCGACGCCGCGGACGACGTAGGGTCTGAACAGCCAACGCGCGTCGCGGTAGTCGCGGGCAATCGCGTTGGGAATGAGCGGGCCGAGGAGCGCCCCGACGCCGATGGCGGCGATCAGCCAGGCGAAGCCCGCCGGCGGCAGCCGCAGGTGCCGCTCGGCCAGGACGACCAGCATCGCCCCCGTCGCGCCGACCGCGAACGAGGCGATCGCCTGCACCAGTAGGAGGCGTGAGACGAAGCGGTCGCGGCGGGCAAACTCCAGACCGGCCCGCGCGTCGCGGGCGTAGCCGCGCCACCCGCGCTCGGCGGTCCGCTCGACCTCGCCGCCGGTGGCCGGCACGCGGAGCCGGGCGATTAGGAGCGCCGACGCGATGAAGGTCGCGGCGTTGAGGGCAAACGCCGCCCGGGTACCGACCAGCGCAATCAGGCCACCGCCGGCGGCGGCGGCGAGGATCTGGACCAACCGCCCGGTCGACCAGGCAACGGAGTTGGCGGCAAGACGCTGCTCCTCCGTGGTCAGAGCCGGCATCACCGCCTGCACCGTCGGGTTGAAGAAGGCGTTGCCGGCGGCGAGACCGGCCGCAACCAGGTAGGCGTGCCAGGCGCCCTGGGGTGCGACGAGCGACAGGGTCAGCACCGCCCGTCCCAGGTCAGCGGCGATGAGGACGCCCTTACGATTGACGCGGTCGATGACGACCCCGGCAATGGGGCCAAGGAGGAGGATCGGGACGACCTCGGCGGCGACCAGCACGGCGACCGCGAGCCCGCGCCCAGTCAGCTCGAAGACCAGGACGACGAGGGCGATGTAGTGAAGCGTGTCGCCGAACCCGGAGATGAGCTGGGCCAGCCAGAGGGGAGCGTACGACGGACTGCGGGCGACCGCGGCATAGGTGCGAGCAACCCGAGCGAGCCGGTGGATGACCGCTCCCACCTCGATGCATTCCACCTACCGGCCGAGGACGGTAGCCAGTTCCTCCGGCCGGAAGCCGACCAGCTTCCGCTCCCCAACGACGAGCAACGGCGTCGCGAAGATCCCGGTCTCGTAGAGCGCCCGGGCGGCCTCCGGGTCGCCCGTCACGTTGCACTCGGTGAATTCGACCTCGTGCTCGACCAACCAGGCGCGGACCTTGGGCGTGTCGGCGCAGCCGGTCTGGGTATAGAGGATCACCGGGGGGTCTGAGGAATCAGACGTGAACACGCCGGCCATGGTAGCACCGCGAACCGCGCTCGTTCTCGCTTCGGCCGGGTCGCCGTCCCGTTCGCCGGTGTTCTAAGGATCGACAGCGGCAGTCACGCGAGTGGCACGAAACGGGCCTCGGTGAGACGTCGGGCGAGGGGATCGGCGAACGGCCCGCCGGACCGCAGCAGGTCCTCGGCCGCGCGCCGGTGGTCGTAGGCGACCCGGCGGTGCGCCACCCGCCACTCCTGCCCGTCCCAGGTCGCCAGCGCGTAGGCGGCGCGGGGGTCGCCGTCGAACGGGAAGCCGACGGCGCCGACCGAGGCGAGGCGCTGGCCCCCTACCGTGCCCGCCGAGGCATAGTGGATGTGGCCGAAGACGATGAGGTTTGCCCGGGCATCCCCTAGAAGCGCGGTGGCTTCCTCCGCGGGCGTGACCGGCCAGGTCCCGAACGGGTCAGCTTCGAGGATGAGCACGGCGTCGACATCGGTTGGCGTGGCGTGAACGACGAGGAGGTCGTCGCCCGGTGACGCGCCGCCCGGCGGGGTGACGCGGTGGTCGAACGGCAGCCCCGCCAGGTACGCCATCCCGTCGACCCCGATCCGCTCCCGGACGGACCCGACGAGGAGGTCGAGGCCGGCGGGCACCTCGTCGGCGAGGACGTAGTGGTCGGTGTTGCCGGAGATGGTCGGCGCGACGAGGTCGCGGACGCGCGCCAGGGCCTCAGCCGGACGCGGGCCGTGGAGCACCAGATCGCCCGCGACGACAACCGCGTCGTGCGGCACCGCCGCCAAGTCCGCGAGGATCGCGTCGAGCGCGGCGGCATTGCCATGGATATCCGAGAGGATCGCGATCGTGAAGGGGCCCGCCATCACGCACCTCCGGCGTATCGTCGCGCGTCAGGAGTCCACCGGTGGCACCGTAGCACGCGCTCCAAACCGTCCGTGGCGCTCGGGACCGACGGCACGGTCGGCGTCCGGTGTGCCCCAGCCGCATGGCGCTGAAGACCGGCGGGCACGGCCGCCACAGCCACCGCGGTCACCAAGGCGCCACCGCGATTACCGCACGGCCTTCGCCTCGATCACCGGGCCGACCGGACGTTTGGCGGGTGGAACTGCAGGTCAAGCGCCATCCAGAGGGTGCGGGCGTACGGGTACAGGAAGACCGGCAGGCCAACCATGAGCGCCACGCCGATGATCTCCAGCGGGAGCAGCGCAAGATCGGTCAGCACCATGAGGGCCACCACCGCGCCGAGTCCCAGGAACTCGGCAAAGATGAGGTTGAGCGCGTAGGCGCCGAGGAAGTAGCCCTCCTCGCGCTCGAACCTGACGCCGCACGAGGGGCATTCGGACCGCAGGGTCCACCACGTCGAGAAGATACCCCGGACACCGCAATACGGGCAGCAACGGCGCAGCGCGCGGCCGACCAACATGACAAAGCGTTTCATCGCTGTTCCTCCGCCTCGGTGGGCGGCCTCCACGAACGCGGCATCCCGCGAGTCACGGCCGCTGGCGCCGGCGTCAGACCACACCCGGATCACGACATCGTCGAGCGCGGTGCGAACTGCCTTCGCCCGTGCCGTGCCCGCGCGTGCCGACTTCGCGGCCCTGGCGACCTCGTCAGGCGGTCCCTCAGCCTCGCCCCCCGCACCTCGCCCCGCATGCGCAGCCTCACGGGCGCACCACCGCGGATGGTAAGCCATCGGGGCCTACCTGGACGGGAGCAGCCGTAGGCCTCGCCGCCGCGCCGGGCGTCCAGTATCGGCCGCGTGTCGCGCCGGCCGAACCGGCCACCCGACACCGTGAGCAGCATCACGCCGCGGTCCAGCATGCCCTGCCGCGGCGACCGCTGTGGTGGCCGTACGACGGGATTGACGGCGTGGGCGAGCACCTTGCGGGTGGCCGGTCGCTCGGTCCCCACTGGAGCCGGCGCTAGACCGTCGGTTCGGCCGGCGGCGCCATTCGCACCAGGAGGACGGGCACCGGCGACCGGCGCACCACCTCCTCGGCGACGCTGCCCAGGAACCAGCGCACCAGTCCGCCCCGGCCGTGCGAGGCCATCACCATCACGTCGCCGGGGCGGGACAGCCTCACCAACTCGTGCGTGACCGTCCCATGACGGACCTCTACTGTGACGGCCAGATCGCGCGCCGCCAGGTTGCGGGCGGTCGCTTCGAGCTCCTCCCGCGCCGCCTCCCGCTCCTCCGCGAGCACCCGGTCGAAAGCACCTGCGGGCACGATTGGCGCGTAGGGGCCGTAGCGCTCGAGGCGGGTCAGATCGACGACCCGGACGAGGTGCAGCGGCGCGCTGGTGAGGCGCGAGAGTCCCTCGGCTTGCGGCAGCGCCCGCTCGGCCAGCTCGGATCCGTCCAGCGGCACCACGATGCGATCGTACATGACGATGGTCTCCATCCCCTCGGGGCCGGTGCCGCGTCCCGATTGCGGCCCCGCTCCCGGCCGCGCGAGGGGGAGGCCCGAGCGCCGTCCCCCTCGCCATGGCGATCATCCGTTCCTCGGCGCTGCCGCGATCACGCGATACTCCGTGTGGTCGGCACGCCGTGCCTTACCTTGTGGTGGCGACGGACCGACGCGGCGCATCGCGTCGGGCCAACCAGCCCGGGCTCCACGGCGACCCAAGCGCCGGCAGGAGCCACCGATCGAGCCCGATCCACCCCGCCACCCGCCAGGCGAGGATCAGCAGAATCGAGAGGGTGAAGAGCAACGGGTTCGTCGAGGCCGAACCGGCCAGCATGAACGACATGTTCATCAACGCCCCGAAGAAGGCCGCGATGCCGACCAAGCCGCCGACGATCAGCCCGATGCCGACGAGCAACTCGCCGACGACGACCACCTTGGCGAACCAGTCGTACCACCCGTGGTCGAGCATGTACTGGATGTACTCCCGGTAGACGCCGTAGGTGATGGGCGGGCTCCCCTGCTCCGGGATCGCGGTGGCACGCTCCCAGTAACCACGCAACGCCGCGCCGCCGTCCATCCAGGCGTCGTCCTGGAGCTTGTGGCGCCCGGCCTCGAACCACTCATAGCCGAGGTAGAGCCGCGCGCCGAGCCAGAGCGGCGCCGAGCGCGCGCTGCTGAAGAGGAAGTGCGCCACGCCGGGCTCGCGGATCGCGACATCGTCGGTCGGCCCCGACCGGAAGTCGCGGTAGAGCACGACCGCCGCCGCGACGAAGAGCACGAGCCCGACGACCAGCGACACTATCTGGGCGCCGGCCTCCAAGTCCGAGCTCGTGCCGCGGCGGAACAGCCAAAACCCGACAAAGGCCGTGGCGGCCAGAACGAGATAGCGCGTCTGAAACCAGTTTGCACGCATGGCGTGTGGTCCTCCTGGCAGGGTCACCTCGACCCGCCGAATGCCTCATCTGGCGGCGGCCGATTCCTCCGCCGCCAACACACGTTGGTGCGCGACGTCTCGCCGATCGGCGTCGGCACATTGCCGAATCTGCCGTCATCGATCCCCGCGTGCTTGGACTTGGGGCGGCAGCTCAGCCTCCCGTCGTCGCCGGGCAACCCCCTGCGCTACGGGGCCGGCGTGCTCGCTGCAGGCGATCCCACCGCCGGCGTCGCGGCGAAAGAGATCCCCGGCGGCTCGACCTGGATGCGGATGGCCTCGAACGTGCCGCGCGCGGGCGGGGCGAATGGGTTGCCTTCGGGCTCGACCATGTCGAGCGTGAACGTGCCGACGTAGGCGTCTCCGGTCGCGTTGACCTCCAAGGACGTGCGCGCCGTATTGATGCTGGCGAGCCCTCCACTCTGGTCGAGCATGACGAAGACGAAGGTGGCGTCGGCGGCGCGCTCCCCGGTGGGGACCCAGGCGCCGTGCCCCTCCGTGAGGAAGAGCCCGGCGCCGAGGGGCAGCGACGGCATCTGACCGGCGTTGGCCACGACCAGGGTGCCGTCCGACGTGTAGGTGGCCAAGCTGATCAGTTCCACCGGCGGCTGGTTCTGCGCCTCGAAGGCGAACGTGACGCGCCACGACCCGACGAGGGGATGGCCAACCGGGATGGGAGTTCCCGCCGTAGGGATCGGCGTCCCATCGTGGGCACGGGCACCCGGCAGCCCACGTCCAGCGAGCAGGCCGACGATAGTCACGGCGAGGACCGCAACGGGGACCGCGAGTCGACGCACGACGCACTCCTTCCTATCGTTGGGACCGACCGGCCGCCCCGACTGCGCGAGCAGCCTCGCGACCCGCGCGCATCGCCAGCTACAGCTTCTCGTTGACGACCAGGGTGCTGACCATGCCGAACATGCCGTGGTCGCTCTCGGCGTGGTTGAGGATGTGACAGTGGAAGGCCCACGTCCCGGGCTCGGTGGCGTGCACGATCGCCTCGAATCGCTGACCCGGGGCGATGTTGAGCGTGTCGCACATGTAGGCCTGCGGCAGCAGCCAGCCGTCCTGCGCCACCACCGTCATCGGCATCCCGTGCAGGTGCATCGGGTGGATCATCAGCCCCTCGTTCATGAACCGGAACAGCACCCGCTCGCCCTTGAGGGCGGCGAAGGGGTGGGTGGCCGGGAACGACTTCCCGTTGAGGGTGAAGGCGCCGATCGGGCCGTCGTTGAGCACGACCGTGTACTCCCGGTCGTACATCAGCCGGCGACCAGGATCTTTTGACTCGACGATGAAGGCGCCCAGGAGCCCCTTCGTCACCTGCACCGCCGCGTTGTGGTGCGAGTGGTACATGTGCGTCCCGGCGTTCCCCTCGCGGACCTGGAACTCGTAGGTGAACGTTTCCCCCCGCTTGATCGGCGGCTGGGTGAGGAACGGCACGCCGTCCATCGCGGCCGGTACGATCAGCCCGTGCCAGTGGACGGCGGTGCTCTCGGGCAGGTTCTCGTTGGTGACGTGGATCCGAACCTTGTCACCCTCGGTGACCCGAATCTCCGGCCCCGGCATGACCCCGTTGTAGGTCCATGCCTCGGCGCGCTGGCCGGGCGCGTACTCCCACTGCACGGCCCGGCACGCGAGGCGGAATACTTTGACGTCGCCGTCGCGCTCGTGCTCCAGCGGCTGGCCGCCGAGGCCCTCAGTCATGGCCGGGAAGGCGCGGACACCCGCCTCGTGCATGGCGTCCATCTCGTCGGCGGTCGGCGCGGCCTGTTGGGCGGTCGTCGTCTTCGGGGCGGCGTGCGGATGCGCCTCGTCGGCCGCCGCGGCCGGCCGGCGCGTGAGCCGGATGCCGTCTGGGGCGAGTGCCGCGCCCGCCGCGCTGGCACCCGTCAAGCCGAGCATTCCCAGAAAACGGCGCCGTGAAACGGGATGCCTGGTGTCGTTCATCGTCGTTTCCTCTCCCCTCATCGTTGATCCCCGTCGGGGCACCCGCCCCGTCGATCGTGTCTGGGTTGTGCCAAGCGACGGTCAGAAGCGGCGTCCTCGCCGATCCGTCACTCGAGACGCACCGCCGAACAGCCGGCCCCCGTGCCAGGGCAGGCCGAGCGCCGGCAGCAGCCAGCGATCGAGTCCGATCCAGCCCGCAGCCTTCCAGCCCAGCACCAGCGCCACGGCAAGTGCGAAGACGGCAGGGTCCATCACGGCACCGGCGAACCCGACATCGACGCCGATCAGGGCGCCGACGAACGCGGCGGCGCCGGTGAGAATGCCGAGAATCAGCGCGATGCCGGCGAGCGTCTCGCCGATCGCCACCAGCCGGGCGAGGTTGCTCGCGCGATCGGCCCACACCGGATCGTCGAGCCGGCGCCACCCAGCGCCGAGCCACGTCCAGCCGAGGTAGACCCGCAGGCCAAGCCAGACCCAGGCAAAGCGAACGTCGGCCAGCAGGGCGTCGACGAGAGCCGGGTCCTCGAACCGTGTCTGCCTTGCCACGTTCGCCTGTCGCCGCCGCTCCATCCGCTCACCTCCGGTCCAGCCGTTCCTTGTCGACCATCTGGCCCAAGGTTAGACGCGGAGACGTCCCGCCACCCCGGTGGATGGGGCGGTTTGGGAACAACACAACGGGGGAGTCTTTCAACTCCCCCTTGGGGTGAGCGACAGGGAGTGGCCCACCCGCTCGGGTGGGGTGGCGGCTCACGACGAGGCGGGTCCCTGCCGGTCGACAAGCCCGTGGCGGAGAGCGTACGCGATCACCTGGGCACGGTTCTGCACATGCAACTTGTCGAGGATGTTGCGCAGGTGGTACTTGACCGTGTTCTCACTCACGAACAACCGCTCGGCCAGGTCCCGGTTCGACGTCACGCCGGCAACCAGCAGCTCCAGGACCTCGCGCTCGCGCTCGGTCAGCGTGGCCGGCGCGCGCTCGGACCGGCTCGCCGCCGGGCGGGCGAACTCGGCCAGCACCTTGCTCGCTAGGCTCGGTGTCAGCGCCGGCTCCCCACGCGTCACCCCGGCCAGCAGCGCGAAGAACCGCGCGGCCTCCAGGTCCTTCGGCAAGAACCCGCGCGCACCGGACTTGACCGACTCGAACAGATCCGCATCGTCCTCCGAGGCGGTCAGCACGACGACTTTCACTTCGGGTAGCTCGGCGCTGAGGAGGCGAGTGGCCTCCAGGCCACCCATCTCGGGCATCGTGGGGTCCATCAGGACGACGTCCGGCCGGTGCGTGTGAGCCAGCGCGACGGCCTCCCGCCCGTTGCGGGCCTCGGCGACGACGGTCACCCCGTGCGCTTCCAAAAGGCTGCGAAGCCCATCGCGAAACAGGGCGTGGTCGTCAGCGATCAGCACGCGCATCGCGCCTGCCTCCGGTCGCCGCGGGCATCCGGTCCGCGGGGACGCGAATCTCCAGCCGCGTTCCTTGCCCCGGCGCCGAGCTGACGGCAAAGGTTCCGCCGGCGGCCTCGGCGCGCTCACGCATCGTCGCCAGGCCAAACCGCGGGAAGGCCGTCCGCCCGAGCTCCTCTGGCGCGAATCCCGCCCCGTCGTCTTCGATCACCGCCTCGATCCAGCCGTCGTCCTCGCCCAGCCGGATCCGGGCTCGCGTGGCCCCGGCGTGCTTGCGGATGTTGGCCAGGGCCTCCTGGACGATCCGCAGGAGCTGCACCTCGGCCTGGGGCGCGAGCGGCAGCGGTTCCGCCCTATCGGGCGGCCCGTCGAGTTCGACCGCGACGCCGCTCTGGACCTGCCAGCGCTCCAGGTAGTCCCGCAGCGTACCAAGGAAGCCGCGCTCACCGCCGAGCGAGGTGCGCAGGCCGAGGATGCCCTCGCGCACCTCGGCGTACGCGGCGCGGGCAGCCTCCGCCAACTGGCCGATCTGCTCGGCGGCGCGATCGTCTTGGCCGTTCCGCAGCAACGCCTGCGCCGCCTGGGCCTTGGTGTTCACGTAACCGAGCACCTGCGCCAGGCTGTCGTGCATCTCCCGCGCAATCCATTCCCGTTCCTGGGTGATCGCCAGAGCCCGGACCTGGTGGTGGAGGCGCGCGTTCTCGATCGCCAGCGCCGCCAGTGTGGCGAAGCGCGTCAGCGTCTCCTCCTCGTCGGCGTCGAACTCGGGCGCCGCTTCCTTCTCGGTCAGGTAGAGGTTGCCGAGCACGCGGCCGTGTGGCCGGATCGGCACCGCCAGCAGGGAGTGCATCGGCGGGTGGTGCGGCGGGAAGCCGACCGAGCGCGGGTCGCGGGTGAGGTCGGCAAGGCGCAGGGGTCGGCCTTCGGTGAGGACAACGCCGAGCAGCCCGTGGCCCTCCGGGATCGGACCCATCCGGGCCCGCTGTTCCGGGGTAATGCCCGAGGTCAGGAACGCGGCGATGCCGCCCTCCTCCCGAAGGTAGGACAGCGCACCGTAGCGCGCGCCGACCAGACTCCGGGCCTGGTCCACCACCCGTTGGAGGACCGGTTCGAGCTCAAGCTCGCCGCCGATGGCCAGCGCGGCGTCGTGGAGGGCGAGCAGCTCCCGGTTCTGCTGGCCGAGCCGATCCTGCAGCCGGCCGACGACGCCGAAGACGGCCTCCGCGAAGAAGAGGGTTCCGAGCAGCACGATTCCGGCCAGCAGCAGGTAGCCCGGCCAGGCCCGGAACAAGTCCGGGTAGACGACGTGGCGGACCAACTCCAGGGCGCCGAGGAAGACGAGCGGCGCGAGGATGGCGAGCCACTTGAGGCGACGCAGCTCCGGTGCTCGCCCGCTCTCCGGCGGGCTGTGCTCGCCCATCTCCTTCGCCATACTCCGGGCTTCCGCTCGAGGCCCTTCCGCTGCAGGTCAGGATACCGCGTCCGGTGCCGGCGCCGGCGGTCTGGGATGCCCGGCGCGGGAGACCAACCGCCTCGACGCCGCCGGGTCGCTTGCCGCGTTCACCGCCGTCCGCGGGCGCCGCAACCCCCTCCGGCGTGGTTCCCGGCCCCGTGCGATGCGCTCCTCGGCCTCGGGGTCGGCCGGCGGTGCCCGTCGGGTCAGGCGATGTGAGCAGGGCGGATCGACCCGACCGGTGCGGCGAGCGGATCGGTCAGCTGCCGTCCACCGGCAGCCCGGCTTCCTGCCACGCCGCCATGCCGCCCGCCACATTGATCAGGCCACGCCGACCGCGCGCCGCCAGGACGCTCGCCACGACGCTCGATCGGTAGCCGCTGCCACAGATCAGGGCCACCTCACCGGTGCCGTCTGTTGGCGGCTCGGCTCCCTGCACGATCTCCCCCGCAAAGCGATGCGTTGCCCCGGGGATCCGCTCGCTCCCCCACTCGGTATCGGCGCGGACATCCAGCACCGTCAGCCCGTTTGCCGGGGTCGCGAGGCCTGCCGCGAGATCGTGGACCGACCATTGGGGCAGGGTGGCCGACTCACGCCCGCTCGCTCGCCAGGCGGCCATTCCACCGGCCAGGAAGCCGGCGACCCGATCGAGTCCAATGCGTCGTAGCTCCGTCCGCGCCTCCTCGAACCGGTCGTCGTCGAGGACCAGGATAAGGTCCCGGTCGTAGGGCGCGAGCCAACCCATCCATGCGCTGAAGTTGGGGCCCAGCCCGGCGAAGACGGCGTTCGGGACATGCCCCTCGCCGAAGCGAGCCGGCGAGCGGGCATCGACCACCATCGCCCCCGCCGCCTGCCGGCTCGCCACCTCGTCGGCCGCCAAGGAGTCGCCGGCCGGCAGCTCGCGCAGCAAGGGCGCGCCCGCCTTGTTGACGCGTTTGAGGACCGGGTAGTACGTCGGCGGCCGCGGCATCCCGTCGAGCACCATGCGGACGAACGCGTCCTTGGAGCGCGCCTGGAAGGCGTAGTTGAAGCACCGCTCCTGACCGATGGTGGTGTGCGGCGCGTCACCGATCTTCTTGCCGCAGGCCGAGCCGGCGGTGTGGCCCGGGTACACGACCAAGGCATCGTCCAACCGACTGAGGCGGTCGACGACCGTGTGGTAGAGCTGCCCGGCCAGCGTCCGGGTCTGCTCTTCGCCGAGGAGGTCCGGACGACCCACCTCGCCGACGAAGAGGGCATCGCCCGAGAAGAGGGCGACCGGAGCCGGCCCCCGTGCGGGGTCGGTCAACAGATAGCTGAGGTGCTCGGGGGTGTGGCCGGGGGTCCAGAGGGCGCGCAGCCGCAGTCGCCCGACGCCGACCTCGGCACGGTCGTCCAGAGGCTCGTGCGGGAAGTCTTGCTCGCCGAGGCGGCTCACGTAGATCGGCGCCCCGGTGGCGGCGGCAAGCTCCCGCGCGCCGGACACGAAGTCGGCGTGAACGTGGGTTTCCAGGATCGCGCCGATCCGGTAGCCGCGCGCGGCCGTCCAGGCGGTGTAGGCGTCGACGTCGCGCCGGGGATCGATCACGGCGACCACGCCCGCCGTCTCGTCGGCGACGAGGTAGGCGACCTGGGCCAACCCCGGGGTGAAGACGCGCTCGATCTCCATGACGGCTGCTCCTCGATGGTCGCTCCGTAGCGACGCCGCGTCGTCACGCGCAACCCGGCTTGACGCATCGGCGAATGATGCCCATCGTACTTGATGGGAATGACGAACGGGTCCGTCAGGTCGATCCCTGGGTGAGCTTGTCCTGAGGCACCGACGGCAACTCAAGCGGGGTCCGTAACGGGGATCCCCAGATCCACCGTATCGTCGGAAACTCGCCCAGCACCACCAGGGTCGCCCGCAGCCCGATCGCCTCGCCCAGTGGGCCGCCGAGCAGCGCCAGCCCCGAGGCCAGGAAACGCACGGTGGCGCTCGGGCGTATCCCCAAACCCGTCACGATGCCCCATCGACTGCCGCCGAGGAGGAGGCGGCGCCGGTCGGGCAGGAGCGGCAGAGGCCGCTGCAGCACGTGAAGCCCGGGGGCACGCAGCACGTGGCGGTCGCGCCGATGCCACAGAGCGCCGTATTCGGCGGTCACTCGCACGGGCAGGTCTCTTGGTGTAGGACCTCCCCGTTACCGACGAACCGTAGGCGTGGCCTCGGCGGCGCGCTTGCGGGCCTTGTTACGCTCGTCCTGGGTGAGGAGACGCTTGCGCAGCCGCCAACCCCTGGGGGTGACTTCGAGCAGTTCGTCGTCGGCCAGGAAATCGAGCGCCTGCTCCAGGCTGAGGACGATCGGCGGGGTGAGGCGCACGCTAATCTCCGACGTGCTGGAGCGCATGTTGGTCAGCTTTTTGGCCCGGCAGACGTTGACGGCGAGGTCGGTCGGGCGCGGGTGCTGGCCGACGATCATCCCTTCGTAGACCTCCGTCCCGGGCTCGATAAAGGTCAACCCGCGCTCCTGGGCGTTGGCGATGCCGTGGGCGAGGGCAGTGCCGCCTTCCGAAGCGACGAGGGCGCCTGAGCGGTTGGAGGTGATCGGCCCCTGCCACGGCTCGTAGCCGATCAGGCGCGAGGCGAGGACGCCGTTCCCCTTGGTCGCCGTCAGGAACGCGTTGCGCAGGCCGATCAGCCCCCGCGTCGGGATCGCGAACTCCAGCCGGACGTTGCCCCGCCCGTTGTTGACCATGTCGAGCATCCGCGCCCGACGGCCACCGACGAGGTCGGTGACGACGCCGACGAATCCCTCGGTCGTGTCGATCGTCAGGTGTTCGACCGGCTCCAGAACTGCGCCGTCGACCTCCTTGGTAATGACCTCGGGGCGCGACACCTGGAACTCGTACCCCTCGCGGCGCATCGTCTCAATCAGGATCGAGAGGTGCAGCTCGCCGCGACCCGACACGGCGAAGACGTCGGGCTGGTCGGTCGTCTCCACGCGCAGCGAAAGGTTCGTCTCCAGCTCCCGGAAGAGCCGCTCGCGCAACTGACGAGAGGTCGAATACTGCCCCTCGCGCCCCGCCAGCGGTGACGTGTTGACGCCGAAGGTGAGCCGCAGCGTTGGCTCCTCGATCTCGATGGCGGCCAGCGGCTCCGGCGCGACGGGGTCGGCGAGCGTGGCGCCGATCTTGGCGTCAGCGAAGCCGGCGAGGGCGACGATGTCGCCGGCCGTGGCGATCTCGACCTCGCGCCGGCCCAGCCCCTCGAAGGTGGCCAGCGATGTTACCCGTTGCCGAGTCTGCTCGCCGTCCGGGGCGATGTGGAGCAACGGGTCGCCGACCCGGACGCGACCGCGACCGACGCGACCGATGGCGATCCGGCCGCGGTGCGGGTCGTAGTCGAGCGAGGCGACCAGCAACTGGAGCGGGGCGTCCGGCTCGGCCAGGGGCGCGGGGACCGCGTCGAGGATGGTGTCGAGGAGCGGGCGCAGGTCCGGGGCAAGAGCGGCCGGGTCGGGCGCGAAGCCGGCCCGGCCGTCGCGAGCGATCGTGTAGAGGACGGGGAAGTCGAGCTGTTCGGGGTCGGTCGCCAGGTCCAGGAAGAGGTCCTGGGTGAGTCCGACCACCTCGCCCGGGCGAGCGGCGGCGCGGTCGATCTTATTGACGACGACGATCGGGCGCAGGCCAAGGGCGAGGGCTCGCGCCAGGACGGTGCGGGTCTGGGGCATCGGCCCCTCGACGGCGTCGACCAGGAGGAGGCAGCCGTCGGCCATGTTCAGCACGCGCTCGACCTCGCCGCCGAAATCGGCGTGGCCGGGGGTGTCGATGACGTTGATCTTGACGCCCTTGTAGGTGATGGCGGTGTTCTTGGCGAGGATCGTGATACCCCGCTCGCGCTCCAGGTCGTTGGAGTCGAGGATCAGCTCGCCGGCGGCTTCCGGGTCGCGGAAGACGTTGGACTGCTTGAGCAGCCCGTCGACCAGGGTCGTCTTGCCGTGGTCGACGTGGGCGATGATGGCAATGTTGCGCAGCGACGTCTGCCTGGCGCCGCTGGCCGTGTTGGTCCCGATGCTCGCGTCTGTCGTCATCACCATGAACCCGCTCTGTTCCTTGCCCAACCGCGCCGATCCCCGGAACACACGACGCGGCCCGTGCCGGCTAGCGCACGGGCCGCGATCACCTTGCTATTGTACCACGCGAGTGTTATGTCACCAGGCGAACATGTATCGGACACCGCCCAATCGCACGGACGCGGGCACGTCTTCGTCGGTGTTCAGCATCGGGATGCGGGCGGTACTCGGGATGTATCGCGCCGCCCCTGTTCGTCCGTCCGCGCCCGCCAGCGTTGCCGGCACCCCGGATCACCTGCTCGGCGGTGGCGTGGTAGCGACGCACGTCCCGCGTCAAGCAAGCGGTGGCGACGTCGTTGATCGTGCAGAGGGCCTCCTTGAAGCCGTGGCCGACGAGCTCCGAGGCGTTCGTCATCGCCCACGACGCCGGCAGGCAGAACCGATCGCAGCGGGCGCCGGACAACCGCTGCGCCAGCGCGGCCGGCTCGGACGGCATCGCCCCCGTCCGGTCGGCGAGGAAGAGGGTCAGACCGGCGTACTCGGCCCCGTCGAGGGGCGCGAAACGCCGCCCCCAACAGCGGCGCGGCGATCCGCGCGGGGACCACGTCGAGCGCCGGCATGACGGCCTCCGCCAACTCGTCGCCCTCGGCGGAACATACCTGTTGCGGGGACCAGGTGTGCAATGAGACGGCCGCGGAACGGCCTGCGGCTCAGGGGACTTCCGTCGCTCAAGGCCGGTCCTGAGCGGCAGGCACCCCCTGCCCGCGACGCCAGAGGAGCCAGCCGCCGACGAGCATGACCGCGCCCCAGGCGAGGAACGCGAAATCCCAGACGAGTTGGTTGTCGCCCGGTCTCACGTGGTGGATCCGCAGGAGATGGTGGTCGACGATTCCCTCGACCACATTGAAGAGTCCCCAGCCCACGAGCAGGAGTCCGACGAACCCCGTGGTCGACCGCGGCTCATTCGACCGCGCCAGCGCCCGCCACAGCAAGGCCAGGCCGACGGCGGTGAAGACGAAGGTTGCCGCGTGGAACAGGCCGTCGCCGAGGGTGTTGACCTCAAGGTCGTGGACCGTGCCGTCCGACCAGCGGCCCGTGCTCGTGAACATGTGGTGCCACTGCAAGAGCTGGTGCAGCACGATGCCGTCGAAGAAGCCACCGAGGCCGAGGCCGAGCAGGAGGCCCGCGTTCCTCAGCGTGTCCCGGCGCCCTTGTGCACCCATCGCGTCGTCCTCCACCTCGTGCCGCTCGGTCGCAACGAGAAGGAGGTCGAAACAGGCAGGAAGGGTGCCACGCCGAACCGATCAGGGGAGCCGTGCCGACCGCCGTGGCGGGGCAAGGGTCGCCGCATCGATAGGGGAGCGGGCCTGCTGAACGAACCGCAGTCCAGAGGTCGAGACCCACTCGATCGCTGCCGCCCGAGCGCGATGCCCGCCCGCTAGCCACCACGGAGCGGACTCATCAACACGGTCCCGGCGCAGAACGGTCCGAGCCGTGCCGGCCACCAGCGAAGGACAGCAGCTTGTCCTACGCACAGATCGGGCGCGATTCTCCCGTGGACTGCCGGGGACGCTCTCGCATGGGAGACCGCCACTGCAGCGTGCCGACGGGGTACGGGCCAGACCGAGTCCGGCATGAAGCGGTTTGACAGCAACGCTGGACCAGAGGCTGTGTGCCTAAGTGGTTCTCACCACCCAGGGGTGATCCGGAGTGACGCGCTACTCGCCGTCCTCCATGAGTAGCCACACCAGGCACCAAGCGAGCGCCGCCTCCGGCGTTGGCCCCTCGGGAACGCCTCGCGCTCGGGCCACAGCAGATTCGCCCGCCACCCCAGTTGGCCGGCGTCCCAGGCGACGTAACCGCCCCGATCCACGATGGCGCCCTTGAAGGCATTGTGGAGTAGCCACCGAACCAACGCCGGGCCCACAGCGGCCCAGGCCACCGGCCGCGGGAGGTCGGCGGGGAGGCGGTGGGCCGCGGTCCGGCGACGTCAGGCAGTCGCGCGGCGACGCTTACCGAAGACCACGACGAACATGTAGCTCGCGCTGGACTCACCGGGCGCGAAGAACTCGACAACCTCGTCGTCGGCCGAGGTCGACCCGACGGCGCCGAGGCCCAGCGCGTGTGTCCCGAGATGCAGCCGACTGGCATACAGGGCGGCTTCGAGTTGCGCTACGCGATACCCGCGGTTGCCGTAGCGCTCGAGTACCGGGTCGAGAGCGGTCAAGTAGTAGCTGTTGACGTGCGCCTCGCCGGCGTACGCCTGATCGACCGCCAAGCGCTGGGCGCGGCGCCGGAAATCCCCGGCCTTCACCAGTTCGATCGCCATCCGGCCGCGATGGAACCGGTAGACGCCCGGCTCCAACTCGTCAACAGCGTTGACGATGAGGTACTGGTCGTGCAGCGGAGGTGCGTCCAACGCCAAGCAGTCCGCCGCGAAGCCGCGCGAGGAGCGGTCGAGAAGAGTGGAGAACACCTCGAACGGGAGCGCCGTCTCGGTGTCATAGTGGCGGGTCGAGCGCCGCTTGAGGATCACCTCTTCGATCGGCATCCCCGGGAGTCGGTCCACCGGGACCGGTCGCAGCGGGATGAGGTGGCCGTGCGGCTCCCGCGCCGTGCGCCGCAGCGGCGCCGCGCGCCACGCCACTGCCTCGTCGCCGGAGGCGAGCGAGGATGCGGCGTGCATCATCTGGATCACCGGAAACGTGACCTCGCGCGACGAGATCGCTCGGATGGGGAGGTCGAGTCGTCCAACGTCTGGCGCCGCCGCGGGCGCCGCGCTCGTCCGCCCGATCGTGCAGAGCGCGACCGCCGCCTCACGCTCACCGTCGATATCGAGCAGCGCATTGACCGGCGCGTCGGCATAGCCGAACACGAGCCTGGTCGGCAGCTCGGCTGAGGCGGCGACCGAGAGGACATTGGCAAACGTCGTTCCGGCGTCCCAGAACGTGTGACGGTAGGCACGCCCTTTGTACCGCCACGCGTTGCGCCAGAAGGTGCTTGTCATGACCAGCACGACCGGCGCGGCGGCAATCGCCTCCTCGCTCCCGGTCGCCTCGACCAGCACGGACCGATAGTCGCCGGCGCGCACCTGGCGCAGCGAATGGTCTTGGGCCGAGTAGTGGTAGATGCCCGAGTCGAGCCCGGGAATGGCGCCGCAGACGAAGTACAGCTCCAGATGGTAGCGGGCACCGGTGCCGCCCGAGGTGCGGTACTCGATCACCTCGCCGCTCCGCCGGTGGCCGCCACGCTTGAGGATGCCGTTGGAGAGCAGCGCGATCCGCACCAACGCCGCCAGGTCCGGCACGACCTCGCCGTGCGGCTCGGACCCGGTGCGAGCGATGGCGTCCACGGCCGGCATCGTCGTCGACGGAAACTCGCGCGGAATGGGGATCGGATCGAGCGTCGCGTAGGCCTTGTACGGGAACGGCTCGATTGACCAGTCTTCCTCCCAGATCGGGTCCTCGACCTCCGGCGGCGTGCCCATCATGAGCTGCTCGTTGCCGGCCGCATCGAGCACCGCCACGTACTTTGTGGCGTTGTGGAAGCGCCAGGCGGCCCCGGTCTCCGAATTCATGGTTTCGCTCCTTCCCCAGCGGGCGGGTCGCCACTACGCTACATCCAACCCTGCCGCTGTCAAGCCGGTCCGCCGGCGGCGCCCGGCGCACGCTGGGACGCCGCGCCGCGGGCGGGCCAAGTCGCGCGCAAACAGCACCGCTCATGGTTCACACCGGCTGCGTGGAAGACGAAGGCATCCCAGGCGCGCCGGTGGGCGGCAATGGCTCATAGCAGCAAACTCGACGTGAATCGACAAACGGCGTGGACTGGAGCCACGTCACGGTCGAGCCGTTCAAGCACGTCCCATAGCAGGACCCGAAGAAGCGACGCCCTGATCCGGAACGGCTGTGGTTCTGCCCCGTGCGGAAGCTCGTCCGGCGGTCGCCACTCCCCTGCCCTATACTGCCAGAACGGGTAGCGTTGGCCACCGAATACGCGCCGGGGAGAACCGTGGACGGCGAGCGACGGTCGCTGATGATCCTGGTCGCGGGTCCCTACCGGTCGGGTACCGGCGGCGACCCCGTCCGCATCGCCGCCAACATGCGGGCGATGAACGAGGCCGCATTGCGCCTGTTTCGGGCTGGACACCTCCCGATCACGGGCGAGGCCCTCGCCCTGCCGCTCATCGAGACCGCGGGATCGACGGCGATCGGCGACCCCGCGTTCGACGAGATCTTTCACCCCATGGGCGAGCGCGTCGCGCGGCGCTGCGACGCCTGCCTGCGGATCGGCGGGCCATCCGCCGGCGCCGACGCCATGGTGGCGATCTTCGAGGAGTCGGGGCGGCCGGTGTACTACCGGGTCGAGGACGTTCCGGGGGGCGAATGACCGCCTCGGATGCGGCCGCGGCCGAAGCGGAGGGCGAGACGGTGGAGGACCGGATCAGGGTCAGGGAAGTTCGGGTCCTTTCGGACGACTGGTACGTCCTGAAGAAGACGACGTTCGACTACCGGCGCCGGGACGGCACCTGGCAGACGCAGAATCGGGAGACCTACGACCGGGGCAACGGGGCGACCATTCTGCCGTACAACCGCGCGCGGAGGTCGGTCGTCCTCACCCGGCAATTCCGCTACCCCGCCTACGTCAACGGCCTTGGGGACGGGATGCTCATCGAGGCGTGCGCGGGCCTGCTGGACCGGGATGACCCGGAGGCGTGCATCAGGAAGGAAGCGGAGGAGGAGACGGGCTACCGGCTGGACCGGGTCGAGAAGGTCTTCGAGGCCTACATGAGCCCTGGATCCGTGACGGAAAAGCTCTATTTCTTCGTCGCCGAGTACGAGCCCGGGTCGAAGGCGACCTCGGGCGGCGGCTTGGCAGACGACGGCGAGGAGATCGAGGTCCTGGAGGTCCCCTCGACGAGGCCCTAGCCATGGTGGGGCGGGGGGAGATCATCGACGGCAAGACGATCATGCTACTCCAACACGCCGCGCTCTCGCGGTTGTTCGAATAGCGGCGGGGAGCAGGCATCGACGCGGTCGGCCTGGCCTCAGGAGTGGTCGGGGCTGGGTGTCCATCCTCCCCGACTGACCGCACGGCGTTGAACCAGGCGCTCAAGTGCCGCGGAACGGCGAGCCCGGCTCTTCCAGATTGGGCGACACGCCGTCGATGGCGTTCGCCCACACCCTCCCCAGGGACGTAAGCGTGCGGGGCACCGACGGAGGGTCGCACGGATGGCCTCTGAGCGGATGCGCCCGCTGGCCAACCGCGGACCTTCTCCTCCGGCACCCCGTCCAGCTATTGAGACGAGCACAGGCAGCGGCGCGATCAGGCCGCCTCCCGGTCCCTGTCGTCCGGCGACGGCGCGTCCGCCCCGGATGCGAGGTCGAGAGCCATCGTCCAGATCTCCTGGATTGGCCGGAGACCGGCCTTGGCGTAGAAATGCCGTGCCTGTTGGTTCGAAGCCGTCACGTAGAGCCGGAGCTCGCCGAAACCGCTCGACCCAGCCCAGGTCCGTGCTTCCGCCAGCAGACGGTCGGCGACTCCAGCGCCACGGACGCCGGAGACCACGTAGAGGGCGGTCAGTTCCGCCCACCGACGGTGGCGAAAGAGCGGCGAGTCGACGTGACCGGCCACCATTGCCAGGCCGACTGGATCGGCACCGTCCCAGGCGAGCAGCGTGACGTCCTGCCCCCCCGCTTCCTTGCGGACCAGGTGCCGCGCCAAGACCTGTTCCCAGCCGTCGGCCAAGGCGAAGCGTGGCTCGAGCGCCGCATTGAAGGCGTGGAGCGCCCCGAAGAGGGCACGGACCGCCCCCTTGTCCTCGGGTGCCGCGCGGCGGACCGTCACGATGCGTTGCCGGATCCCGGTGGTCGTCATGGGCATGGACATGTCCTTCCTTGAGGTAGCGAGCCGCGGGCTCACCACCAGTTGCGGCGCGGTTGCGTTGCGGCGCGCCGAGAGTCGTGACCGAAGCGCAGTGCCGCCAGGTCGAGCGCCACGAGGGCGAGGACGATCGAGGCCAGCGTGACAAGCGTGGAGTCCATGGGAGCACCTTTCTTGTGGGCGTGGCAGTGTCGGTTCAGAGACCGCAGCACCTACTCGTCCAGAATTGATTTAGTTCGAGGCAGCAATGCCGCCGTAGAAGGCCACGACAGCGTTCCAGCGGGCCTGTGCCCCGTCCGCGGGGCGGTGCCGGGCCAGACGCGCCAACTCGGCGTCGGTGGCACCAAGTGCGGCCGGGAACCGGCCGGTCGGGGCGGGTGCAGTGTCGGCCTCCTGGGCACGGACCATCGCAAGGCCGATGAGCAGCTTGTGCATGGGGATTCCTCTCTGTTCTGTGACGTTCGGTTCCAGGTGGGGGACGTCCGCCGCCCTGAGCCGCCCGGCACAACACCGGGCACGCTCCGATCATGCCCGCCGGCGCAGACGGGCACACGCGTGAAATCACGCGTTCGGGTCACCTATTCGGAAGGCACGGGGGCGGGGCGACCACGACCGCGGTCGCCAGCACTGCCGAGATGCAGGGGTAAAGGCTCAGAGCAGGCCGTGGCGGACGGCGTGGCTGGCGGCGGCGGCGCGGGAGGGGACGCCGAGCTTGGCGAGGACGTTGGCGACGTGCCCCCTCGCCGTGCGGTGGCTGATGAAGAGCGCCGCCCCGATCTCCTTGTCCGAGCGGCCCTCGGCGAGCAGACGCAGCACCTCGAGCTCGCGCGGCGTCAGCCCGGCGGTCATCGGCTGGCTCAACTCCTGCGAGACGGGGCGCTCAGTCGCCGCGGTCAAAACCGCCTCGACGTCGCTCCTCGCCTCGCTCGGCGTCATTTCCCGCCCAGCCGCCCAGGCCGCTTCGAAGGCCGCGGCGCCGAGCTTCCTGCGTATCGTCTCCGTCGCCCGCTCGAACGGCGTCCGCTCCGGCAGCGCCGGCGCTTGGCCGACCGCCTCGAGGTCGGCCGCCGCGGCGCCGAAGAGTCGGGCGGCCCGCTCCTCTTGGCCACGCTGGATCGCGAGCGCCGCCACCCCGCCGAGTGTCCGACCGACGGCGTCCACGACGCGGCGCGGCCACGCCGCGCCGAACACCCCTGAGGCGTCCAGCCATCCGACGATCTCGCGGTACCGGGATGCCGCCTCGGCGTGCTCGCCGCGATCCACCGCCACGAGCGCCAGGCAGAACGTCCCCAGGAAGACGCCGACGTTGTTCCCGACCTTCCGCGCCAGCGCGATACCCACCTCGCATTGGGTGACCGCCGCACGGAGGTCACCCCGTCCGTAGGCCACCATCCCGAGGTGGAGCAGCGCGAACGCTTTGCCGCGGCGATCGCCCAGGCTGTCGGAGAGCGCGGCCGCCTCCGTCAGAAGATCCGTGGCTCGGTCGTACGCCCCGCGATCCTCCGCCGCCACTCCGAGATAGTAGAGGGCGGCTGCCGTGCCTCGCGGATCGCCAACCGTGCGATAGAGCGCCAGGCTCTCCTCGAGGAGTGGGGCCGCGCGCTCATCGTCACCCTGGTAGTGCGCAAGTGCTCCTGCCCCCTCCAGCGCTCGCGCCCGAACGGCGTCCGGCGCGCTCCCGGCCCGGCTCAGTGCGCGCTCCAGCCAGGCGCGCCCCTCGCACAGATGCCCCCCAAACCACCAGAACTCCCAAAGCGATGCCGCGAGTCGCAGACCCGCCTCCGCTTCGCCGGTCTGCTCGAGCCACGACAGCGCCGCCCGCAGATTGGCATGTTCCGTTTCCAAACACCGTCCCCACCGGTGCTGCGCCGGCCCGTGCAGTTCGGGCCCAGCGCGTGTTGCCAGCGCCATGCACCACGTCGCGTGCGCACGGCGCACCATCTCCGCCTCATCCGCACCGCTCGCCGTCAGTTGCTCCAGTCCGAACTCGCGGATCGTCTCCAGCATCCCGAACCGTGGACTGGTCGCGTCATCCCCATCGGCCTCATCGACCCGCTGCATGAGGTTTTGGTCGACGAGCGTCGCGATGGAGTCGAGGAGTGGAGTGGAGGGTTCGAGCGGTGCGGGGGTCGACTGGTACGGGAGAACGCCTTCCCCTCGACTGCTGACGACCGCTTCGGCCGCCGCCAGCGTGCAGCCGCCAACGAACACGGCCAGGCGCCGGAACAGCGTCTGCTCGTCGGCGCCCAACAAGCTGTAGCTCCAGGCGATCGTCGCTCGCAGGGTCCGCTGCCGCCGAGGGAGATCCGGTCCGCCGCCCGTCAGGAGTGGCAGGCGTTGCTCCAAGCGGGTCAGCAGCGCCGGCGGCGGCAGGACCCGGGTCCACGCCGCAGCCAACTCGATCGCCAGCGGCAACCCGTCAAGCCGTCGGCAGATGTCGGCAACGGCCGCCGCGGTGGTCGGCGTCACCGCGAAGTCGGACTTCACCTCCGAGGCTCGTTGAATGAACAGGGCCGCCGCGGCGGAGCGCGCCAGGGCCTCGGCGGTCGGCGGTTGCCCTGGTTTGGGCAACTCGAGCGGCGGCACGGCGAACTGGCGCGCCCCGCTCACGCGCAGCGACGTTCGGCTGGTGACGAGTGTTGTTAGACGCGGACTCCCAACCAGCAACTCGACCAGGTCGAGCGCCGCCTCCGCCACCTGCTCAAAGTTGTCGAGCACCAGGAGCAGCTGCTGATCATGGAGATACGCTGTCAGCTGATCCGCCGGTGACCGCCCATTCGCCTCGCGCAGTCCAAGGCTCCGCCCGATGACGGAGGGCACCAGGCTCGGATCCATGATCGGCGCCAAGGAGACGAAACCAACCCCGTCAGCAAACTCGGCGCGCAAGGTTGCCGCCACGTCGACGGCGAGCCGCGTCTTGCCGACCCCACCAGGCCCGGTCAGCACGAGGAGCCGGACACCGCCCCGCAGCAGGCCGCACACCGCCGCGATCTCCCGCTCGCGTCCCACCAGCGGCGTCAACAGCGCCGGCAGCTCGGCGCTTCCCTCCCGCGGTACGCGGGGATCGCGCAGGACCGACACGTTCTCGCGGTGAGCCTCGGGATCGATCCGGAGCTGGGTCAACCGTGCGGTGGACATGGCGGCACCCGACGATGTTCCGCGGCCGACGGCAGCGGGCAAGCGAGCCGACCCGCCCACCACCCCGTACCCGGCTGCTGCCAGCGTACACCCGCCACCCGGCCCAGACAACGCCCCGCGCCACTCGGCGCCCCCGGTCAACGTTCCATCGGCCCGCCCCATCCTCACCCGTCCTCGGGAGGTCGAGGTACTCCCCACATGCAACTCCCGCGCCGACTGGTGGAAGGCGCGGTCTCCCTTCCGCCGACGAACCGGGTGGCCGTGGACACCAACGTCTGACGCCCGTCCATCCTGTCGATCCTGACAACCGAATGCGTGCCCTTCTAGTCAGGGCGGCCGCAAGCCTTCGCGGCGTCCACCGGCGAAGAGGCGCTGTTTGAATGGCCGGACCGTCAGACGCCGACCATGGCATCAGACAAGGGCTGTTCGCCGCCGATGAGCGGTTCACCGCAAGAGCGCACGCTGGTAGTGGACGCACGGTGCCCAGTCTCGGCACGCTGAGTCTGCGACCCGATAGCCTCCTCGCCGGTCCAGCGAAGCCTGTTCATCGGTTGGTGTCCCTCACCACCCGCGCCTGATGCCACTGGAGGGACACCGACGCGGGCTTGACAGCGCCGCAGGCGGGTGTAGCCTGTGCGTCTCACGGCCCACGAGTACGCGCGGCCGCCCCTGGGCAGCCGCCCCCATCGGGCTACGTGGGAGACCAGGAGGGAGCGGTGGGCGGCGACGGCGACGGCGCCGTGCTCAGCCGACGCGGCCTCGTTCGCGGCCTCGCCGCGGCTGGGGTCATCCTGAGCGGCGTCCGCCCGATCCGGCCGGCATCCGCCGCGGGCTATGCAGCGCGCAGCCATCAGGAGGGGCAGCGCCTCGCCTTTGCCCTCTCGACGGGCCACCTGCCCGGGGTCCAGCCGCTGCTGGATGAGTACGCTGCGCAGACGGGCGTGGACGTCGTGCCGGCCGCCTTCCCCCACGCGAGCCTGTACGAGGAGTTGAACGTCGGCCTGACGCTTGGGACGTGCGCCCACGATGTCGTCAGCCTGGATGACCCGTGGCTGCCCCTCTTCGCCAGCGGCGGCTTCTTGAGCAACCTCGAGGAACTCGCGGTGCGCGCGCGGACGGGACTCGATACCGATGACTTCGTGCCCGCGTTCGTCGCGCTGGGGAAGGTCGAGCCATCCCCCTGGCTGCAGGCCATTCCGTGGATCGGCAACGTGCAGGTCTTCGCCTGCCGCGACGACGTGCTGGGAGGGATCGGGCGTGCCCGACCCCGGACATGGGACGATGTCGTGGCCGTCGCCGCGGCCGTCAATCAGACCCGGTCGGGCACGGAGCTGTACGGCGTCGGGATCCGGGGCCAGGCAGGGAACCCAGCGGCGACGACCTTCCTCCCCATCCTCCGCGGCCACGGCGCCGACATCTTCGACGCGGCCTGGCAGCCGCAGCTCGAGACCGAGCAGGCCGAGGCGGCGATGGCGACGCTGCTCGCGCTGGCGGAGCTCGCCCCGCCGGGGGTGGAGAACGTCGGGCAGGAGGAGCTCGGCCAGAACCTCGCCACGGGCCGGATCGCCCAGGCGGCCGACGTCTGGCCAAACCAGGTGCTGCAGGCCTACGACGTTGAGCGGTCCGCCGTCGTCGGTAAAGTGACGATTGGCGCTCAACCAGCGCAGCCGGGCGTCGCGCCGACCAACCTGACAGGCAACTGGCTGCTGGGGATACCCGCAGGCTGCAGCCAGGCCGGCACCGCGCTCGCCTTTATCCGCTGGTTGACGGCTCCGGAGCAGCAGAAGCGTTTGCTCCTGGAACGCGGTCTACCGCCGACGCGGCTGAGCGTCCGGCGCGACCCGGACGCCGTCGAGCGACTCCCGTTCCTGCCCGGCCTCCTCGACGCTACCCAGAACGCCGCACCGCGCCCCCGCACCCCGCACTACCCGGCGGTCGAGGCGATCCTCGGGCGCTGGGTGGCGGAGGCGATCGCCGGTCGGGTGGCGGGCCGGGAGGCGCTGACCGAGGCGAATGCCGAGATTCGCGCGCTGCTGGTTCGCGTGGGGGTGATCGCGGGCTAGCGGGTGCCGGCGGACGCGGGCCACGCGAACGAGCGGCGATAGTCTCCGCAGCACGCGACGCGCTCGCGTGGAGTGCACGGCGCCGAACGTTGGGTGCACGCGCAAGTCATCTCACAGGTGGGACGGACCGGGGCGAACGGCGGAGGATCGGCCGCCATCGATCTGTGCTGCCTGGCGCGTGACAGTCACTCGACGTCCACGGCGCTCACGACTCGGCATCGCGGTCGGTCCAGCAGCGCCTGACGAGCGGATGCTTGTGTTCAGAACGCGTCGAACTTCACAGCGACGCTCCCAGGCGAGTAAGGCCGTTCGAGCGCGGTTTGGCCAACCAACATGCCGCGGCCGAGAGGCGTTGGATTAGCCGGGGGACTGGGCGATCCAGGCGAACAGGAGGGAAAGCACCGCCGCGACGAGCATCAGTGCGCCGACGGTCGTCACCCTGGCCCCGACGGTAGGGCGGTCCGACTCGCCGCTCGCCACGTGCGGGAAGAGCCCGCCCAATTGTGCCGGGATGTCGATCGTCAGCATGGCGCACGCACCCTCATGTGGGCCCCGGAGACGGTCGCCCGGTCGCGGTAGTCGTAGTAGATCAGCAACAGCACCAGCAGCGCCCCAGCATGCAGGAGTTCCTCCACCGGGCCGTATGGGACCCCGACGCGGTACGTAGCGACCTGCGTGCCTACGTCGTGGAGCAGCTGGGCGATCCGGGTTCGGTGCTGGTGCTCGACGAGACGGGCTTCCTGACGAAGGGGACCAAGTCAGCCGGGGGCAGCGGCAGTCCTCCTGGACCGCCGGGTGCATCGAGAACGGTCAGATCGGCGTCTTCCTGAGTTCCGCCTCACGGAAGGGGCTCACCTTCCTGGACCGGGAACTCTACCTGCCTTAGGGTGGGCGGCGTCCGCTGCCCGCTGCCTGGCCGTGGGGGTACCCGCTGACGTCGCTTTCCGGACCAAGCCGCAGCTCGCCCAGACGCGCTCACCACCACCCGAGATAGAGTTCGTTTCAAAACCTGTCGGCTAGGTCCTGGGCCAACAGCGCCGAGTCGCAAGCTCCGCGTCTCTGTGGGTCGCCTGGAGTCGCCTACCGCGACGCCATCCCACGCTGGAGAGGGTTTTGAAACCAGCCCCTAACCGTACGGCTCCGGTTGTCGTCCTAAAATGGACACCGAGAGGGAGCTCGGGAGCGGAAGGAAGAGCGCCATGCTCGAACTTACGCCAACCGTTCGCCGGCCCTTCATGGGGCGGGAGCGGGAGCTGACGGCCCTATGGGCGCGTCTGGCGCTGGCGGGCCAAGGCCATGGCGGCGTCGTGCTGGTGGCCGGCGAGCCGGGTGTCGGCAAGACCCGGCTCGTCATGGAGCTGGCCGACCGGGCGCGGGCCGAGGGCTGGCTCGTCCTCGTCGGCCGGGCCTACGACTCCGACGGCATGCCGCCCTTCCTGCCGTGGGCGGAGGCGCTGCGCGACTACGTCCGCGCCTGCCCGAGTGTGGAGTTGCGGACGCAGCTCGGGGACGGCGCCGCCGATGTCGCGCTGATCGCACGGGAGGTGCGCACCCGGCTGCCCGACCTGCCGGCGCGCCCGCCGCTGAGCGCAGAGCACGAACGGTACCGGCTGTTCGAGAGTGTCTCGGAGTTCCTTCTCAACGTCGCCCGGTCCCGGACCGAGGGCACCGGCGTGCTCCTCGTCCTCGACGACCTCCACTGGGCCGACCGGCCGACCCTCCTGCTGCTCGGGCACCTCGCCCGGCGGCTGGCCGGGGCCCCGCTCCTGGTCGCCGGGACCTACCGCACCGTCGAGCTCGACCGGACCCACCCGCTCTCAGCGGTGCTGGCGGAGCTGAGCCGCGAGCATCTCCACGAGCGGGTGCTGCTCCGGTCCTTCTCCGCCGACGAAGCGGCTCTCCTCGTCCAGGAGCTGACCGGCGCGCCGGCCGCGCCGGCCGTCGTCGGGGCCATCCACCGGGAGACGGAGGGTAACCCCTTCTTCGTCGAGGAGGTCGTGCGGCACCTCCGCGCCGAGGGCTTTGACCTGGTCGACCCGCGGGCGGTCCCCGCCCGCTGGGCCGTTCCCGAGGGGGTGCGCCAGGTACTCGGGCGGCGGCTGGCCCGCCTCAGCGCGGTGGCGAACCAGCTCCTGCAGGTCGCGGCGGTTCTAGGTGACGGCTTCCGGTTCGACGTGCTCGCGCTCGCCAGCGGCGTTGATGCTGGCCCGCTCGTCGACGCGCTCGAGGAGACGGTGGCCGCCGCCGTCCTCCGGGAACAGGGCGGGCGCTACCACTTCACGCACGCGCTGATCCGGCAGACGCTCGACGAGGAGCTGAGCGCCCCGCGGCGCGCGCGGCTCCACCGCCGGGCCGGCCAGGCGCTGGAGCGGCTCCATAGCGGCAACCCCGAGCCGCATCTGGCCGTGCTGGCCCACAGGGGCTGATTGTGTTCAGAACGCGTCGGGGTTGCGGACAGGAGTGACCGTGCTAGCCGTTCGGCGCCGTTCGCATGACGAGCGTATTGACGATCCGGATCGACGAATAATCGTCAGCGTCTGTCCAGCGCAAAGTCACTCCCCTCTTGCGTCCACTACCGCGACTGCCGCTGCGGGGGTGCATACCTTCACCAAGTGGCGGACGCGCTACATGACGACCTCGGCGTTGCGCTGGATCGCCTGGTCGGTAACGGGAGGCGACGAATAGCCGGTGGAAAGCGGGTGACGGTCGAGGTGGGAACGGCGCGCGGGGGAACGCCGGCCAGCGTCGGGCCGGCACGGCCACCGATTGGGGGCGAGCTGCCGCCGATGCGGTCGACGGCAGCCGCGATCGACCGTCGGTTGCGACGGGAGGGGGCAGGTAGCCGTCCGCTGGGGGCGCCGCCACGCCGACAGGGTTCCGATCAGGTCCCGCCACCCTTGGCGGCCGCCCGCGACGGCCGCGGGCCGGCGGCCCGGACGTTGGAGACTTTGAGGAGGACGTCGAACCAGAACGGCGCCCCGAGCGCCACGGCGAAGGTAGTGAGCAGGAGCCCTGCCGCCTTGCCCGCAGTCCACCCGGCCACCGCGCCCCAATCCGAGTCCCATCCGTCGAGGGTGGGCCGATCGCCGTAGCCGAGGCCGAGGTCGGTCTTATCGAGCTCATCGAGGATGGCGGATACGTCCGGCCGATCGGTGTCCGCGGCTGCGGCCGCGGCGGTTGGGGTCCCTTCGGCGTCGACGACGGGGGCGGACGCCGGGGGGTTCTCCACTACGCCGCCGGCGGCGCGGGCGTTCTCTACCTGGGCGACGAGCGCGGCGCGCACCGTCGGGTTCGTCGACAGGCTGTCGTATATCTGGAGCGTGTCCGCTCCGATGGCGAGGGTAACAACGCCGGCGATAACCACGAGCCACCAGCGAACCCGCCGCCGGTACACGCCGGACACGCGGTCCATCGCGTCGTCGAACCACCCCTCGACGCCCTGTCGAAAGTCTTCCAGGCTGGCCTGCCCCTGGTCGATCGCCTCCAGCACGCGGGTCCGGGCGTCCCCCTCCGGCAGGAGCGCGACCTTCCGGCGGATCGCGTCGAAGGTTTCGGCACCGTCGATCGCCGCTCGGACTTGCTGGTTGGCCTCGGCGTCCCCCAGGTGGTCGACCATCTCCTTCAGCTCGTCAATCCCGAGGAGCACCTTGCGCGGGTCCCGGTTCACGTCGAGAAGGCCACTGAGCGCCTGCCCGATCGCCTGCTTCTCCCGCGCCAGCGCGTCCAGGGAGGCGAGGGTTGAGCGCTTCAGCTCGGCGACCTGGGGCCGGGCGTCGGCCGCCACCGCCGCCCGCAGATCGGCCAGCGTCGTCGCCGCGCTGATCTGGGACGCGACCTCGATCCCCGGGCTCAGCAGTCCCAGAACATGGGCCTTCACCTGAGCGGTCGCTGGGGCTGTTCCGGCGGCCAGGGCGCGAGCTTTCTGCGCGACGACGTCCATCGTGATCGTTCCGGGCCGCTCCGGATCGAGGGCATCGAGCAGGGCGTCAGCGAAGGTCCGGGACGGGATGTAACTCGGCTTGCCCGCGAAGTCCTTCCGGCCGGAAATGACGGACCAGGCCTGCTGCACGGGGCGCAACACCCGTGCGACGGGCGAGCCGCGGCCGCCAAGGTCACCGCCCGCGGCGAACTGGACGGCGGCCGTCTCGGCGCGGGTGCTCCCCATCGCCTTGATGAGTGGGTGGCCGAGGACCAGGGCGGCCAGCTCGCGGTCGCAGAGGAGGTTGGTGAGCCCGCGCTCCAGGTCACGGGCCCGCAGCTTGAGGAACGCGGCCAACAACTCATTGATGCTCGAGCAGATGAGGCTGAGGAGCAGATAGACGAACACCAGCCCGAGAGCCACTTCGAGGATGGTCGACCCGAACAAGCCGGACATCTTCAGTCCTCTCCCCGTCGGCACCAGTGCCCGACGCGCGCTAATCTGCCCGTCAAATTCCGCCGCATCGCCGACGATATACCGATGGATGAGGGCTAGGCGCCGTGCCCGGATCGGTGGAGGCTCCCGCGTACCACGATCACTCGCGCGGCGGCATGGGGCGCACCCGTGGACGATCCGGCCGCGGGGACGGCGGGATGGTTGCGGACGGACGGTTCTGTTGGTCCGCGCAGCGCACTGACGGAATGCTGACGACGTACGTCCAGTTATGCGCGATCCGGCAAATTTGTCAATAGTGCGGCGGCACCGCACCCCCCGTCCGGCGGTGATCGCGCGCCGGTCCCCGGTGTACTACGATCCCAACGACGGAGCAGCCGGCCGAGGTGTCATCGCCGGACCGCAGGGAAGTGAGGTTATCGTCCCGTGAAGCGAGGTAGGGTGCTCGTCAACGTACGGGCCACATCGGAGGTCCGACCCAGCCCGGGGGAAATCGGCCACCTGCGAGCGGACCCGCGTGGCCACCGAGTCTTCGATCGCGGGTCCAGCCGGGCGTTGCACCGATGACCGCCCTGCCCGCCGCGCCGCCCGATGTCGTGCTCGCCGGTCGGTTGGAGCCAGACGAGGCGGGGCGCTACGTGCACGTCCCATTCGACGTGCCGGACGGCGTGCAGCAGCTCCATGTCCGCTACGAGTACACCGACCGCGTCCCCTCGGATCCGCTGGTCGGCGGTGGCAACACCCTCGACATCGGCCTCTTCGATGAGCGAGGCATCGCGGCAGGGGGCCTCGGATTTCGGGGCTGGAGCGGGAGCAACAAGCTCGCCTTCACCGTCGACGCCGCCTGGGCCACCCCGCCCTACCGGCCGGGTCCGATCGGCGTCGGGACATGGCACGCGCTCCTCGGCCCGTACAAGGTCTCGCCGCGCGGCGTGGAGTACCGGGTCGACATCTGGTTCAACCCCGGTCTATCGCCGGATGAGCCGCCGCCCGCACTCCGGCAACCGGTCCCTGCCCCAGCTCGTCCCGCGCCCGCCGAACGGGGCTGGGTCCGGTGCGACCTCCACAGCCACACTGTCTACTCCGACGGCGATTCGTGGCCCGCCGAGGTCCTCCGTGCCGCCGCTTCGGCCGGGCTTGACGTGCTCGGCATCACGGACCACAACAGCGCCCATGCCGGCGTCATTGGCCATCTCGGGGGCGACGGCATGCCGATCGTCCTTCCCGGCGTCGAGGTCACCACCTACGGCGGGCACTGGAACGCCTGGGGCGTCGACCGCTGGTTCGACTTTCGGGAACCAACGCGGGAAGCGACCGCGGCGACGATGCGCCAAGCGGCGGCGGCCGGCGCGTTCGTCAGCGTCAACCACCCCAAGCCGTTCGGCCCCGCTTGGGTCTATGGTGACGGGCTCGGCTACCACGCGATCGAGGTCTGGAACGGCCCCTGGGAGCACCTGAACGCGCTGGCGCTGGCCCATTGGGACGCTCACCTGCGGCGCGGCGAGCGCATCATCGCCGTCGGCGGCAGCGACACCCACCACCTCCGGCGGCTCGATCTCGGGCCGCTGGCGATGCCCCGGCTTGGTCATCCCACAACGTGGCTTCGGGTCAATGGCCCGATCACGCCGGACGCGGTGCTCGAAGGTCTGCACCAGGGCCGCTGTTTCGTCTCCGCCACGCCCGAGGGACCGCAGCTCTACCTCGACGAGGTGGACGGCACGATCCGCGCTCGGGTAGTCGGTGGCCGGGGCGGCGCGCTGCTCGTCCTCTCCGACGCGGGCTGTGTCGCCGCATCGTCCATTTCTGCCGACGACTGGGAGCAGCGGGTTCCGTTCCCGGCAGATGCCGCATATCTTCGCGCTCAGGTCGTCGACGGCGTCGGCGGCATGCTCGCGCTGTCCAACCCCGTGTGGCGTGGTGACTAGGGGCGTTCGATCCGTCGGTAGGCTCGGCGCTTCTCGAGTTCGCGGAGCACACGCAGTCCCAGGCCGTCAAGGACGCGCGGCTGGAGCAGCGGCGTCAGGCTAGAGAAGATGTAGAACAGTCAGAAGAAGTTGAGCAGATTCATCGCCGGCTGGCCCGTGGCCGAGGCACGCACGGAGCGTGGGCGCCACACCAAGGCGACCACCACGGCGGCCAGCACGTCGCGATAGCGCCGAAACGTGACCAGCCATTCCCCCGTCAGGTTGGATGCCGTGGGCCAGATGCAGCGCGGCCGGGGGAGCCCCCCGGCCGCGCAGATCGGCTATCGGACCTGCGTCACGCGGTGCGCGTTCGCAGTACGCTGGGGCACCAGCGGCACAGACTCCGAACGCAGCGGAGTAGCCCGCCTATGCCCCGGTTTCTGCCTGGCCGCCGGCCGCGATCGCCTGGCCCGCCCCGCCGATCCTGACCGGGATCGTCTTGGGCTTGGCCGCCTCCGCCTTCGGCAGCACGATCTTCACGACCCCGTTCTCGAACGTCGCCTGCGCCTGGTCGGCGTCGACGGCGAACGGGAGGCTCACCGCGCGGCGGAAGGTGCCGTAGGGCAGCTCGTGCAGGAACCAAGTCGCCTGCTTCGCCTCCTCGTCCTCGGCCACGTTGGGGAGCGTGCCGCTCAGGACCAGCGTGCCCTGGTGGAAGGCGATGTCCAGGCTATCGGGCCGCAGACCAGGGACCGCGGCGAGGATCACCACCTCATCGCTGGTGGCGTAGACGTCGAGGGGCATCCCGCTCCAAGCGGTCCCGCCCCCGCCTCCACCACGGGACCACAGCGTGCGATAGGGCGTTCCGCCAACGAAACTCTCGTTGAAGAGCTGGTCCATCGCCTGCTGCAGGCTGACGACAGGCGCGTGGGTCTTGATCATCGTCCGTCACCTCCATCGTTTGATCCAAGCGGATCCGAACCGAACGACGGTGGCCGTAGCGGCCAACCTTTCTACCGCAGATATTACGAGTATGAGTCGATCTTGTCAAGTAGCGTGACCGGTTCGCGTCATTGAAGCGCGGGGCGCCAGTGCACGCCCCGCGCTCACGCTTCGCCGAAGAGCAGGTCTTCGTAATGGGGGCGGAATCTCGCCGCCACTCTTACCTGCCGGTAGCTGACTGAGCGTGTCGGCCATCGGCAGGCTCAGCAATGTCCTGGTCGGTCCACCGCAACGGGGCGCGACGTCGTCCGCGGCCGAGGGGGGCGCATCCAACTAACTGTGGGCACCGTCCGCCGACAATGGGCGGGAGCCCTCCCCGGCGACGGCGGCTTCAGCCTCTGCCCCGGAACCATCAAACGCGAACTGCTGCGTCTGCACCAGATCCCGGCGGCGGCCGACGATTCGCTCGCGTACGACGCGACCTGGAACGCGGTGTCCCTGGCCCTTGTCGTCAGCCTGCTCCTCCTGCGGCGCTTGACGGACAGCCACCCGTCTTCCTCCTAAAGAGGAGACGGGCTGTTCACGCCGCCGATCGGTCCTTGCCTGGTTGATCGTCGCCGTCCTGGCGCCCCCGGGCACCGGGTTGGCACCGGCAATGCGAACCGGGGGTGACGAGCGGCGTCGGCACGGCCGCCGAGCAGGATCGGTCAACCCCACGAGAGGACCACCCCATGCAAAAGCCAAGTGAGACACCACGGGTGACCGCCGAAACGGTTGGTCAGGAGCGCCCCACCTCGGGGGACAACAAGTCCGGCTTCGGGCGCTTCCTCGGCATGAGCCTCATGACCTGGATCCTCGTCGTCATCACCGCGCTCATCTTCGCCGGGGCCATCATCGCCGCCGCGATCATGCAGTAACCCGCGCCCCTCGAGCCAGCAAGCCGGACGCCCGTGCCGGTGCTGCTGTGCGCCCGGCCGCATTGACGCATCGGACGCGGTTGCCCGCTCCGTCGCCCTCGCGACGTGTGGACTGTTGACTTTCGGCGCCGACCCGTTAGAGTGAGGATATCGGTCCCGATCAGGTACCGTCTCTCCCTCTTGCGCCACGGCAGGTCCGGAGGCGGGTTCGTCGTGGATGTGGTCCGCCGGCGAGTGCGGATTGCCGGCGGCATGGCCTTGGGTAGCGGAGGGGCGGATGGCTCGTCGGCTGGTGCTCGTGCTTCTGGTGGCTCTGGGGACGATCGCCGTGGGGAGCCGTGGCGCCACCGGCGTCGGCAGCCCACTCTACCCGGATCTCCAGACGCTCAGACCCTCGGGGCTCTACTTCGGGTCGGCCTACCTGGGCGACGGGCTGCTGCACTACCTGCTTCGCTTCTCCAACACGGTCTGGAACGCGGGCGAGGGTCGGCTGGAGCTGCAAGGAGACCCGAGCCCCGGCGGCCACAGCGGCATCTACCAGAACCTCTACGATGGCTCGATCGGCGGCAGCCTGGCTCTCCAGCGTTTCGTCGGCGACGATTTCATCTACCACCCGGATCATTACCACTACCACTTCGAAGGATTCGCGACGTACTCCTTGCTCAAGCGGGATAGCGCCGGGGTCTACCAGGACACGACGCGGCGCGGCTACAAGACCAGCTTCTGCATCATCGATTACAGCCGAATCACGTCCTCTGGACCGTCGTGGGCCGTGTACACCGGGTGCAACGGGTCGCTCCAGGGGCTGTCCGTCGGCTGGGGCGACACCTACTACGCCTCGCTGCCCGGACAGTGGATCGACCTTGGGACGAGCCCCATGGCGAACGGCAACTACGCCATCCGCTCCGTCGCTGACCCGCAGAACAGGCTCGCCGAAGGGGGACGCGACGGCAACAACGCCGCCACGACCTACTTCAGTGTCAGCGGCGGCGTCATCTCCATCCAGAGCGGCCCCGTGGCGCCCCCGCCGGCGTCGTGCAGCCTCAGCTACGCGACCGGCTTCGTCGGTGGGTCGACTACCGTCTCCTGCACCGGCTTCAGCCCAAACGAAACGGTCAACATCTACTGGGAGACGGCGACGACGCCGGTCCTGAACTCGTTCACCGCGAACGGGAGCGGCGCCGGCAGCGCCACGATCTACATCCCGTCATCGACGAAGGGAATTCACAGCGTGCTGGCGGTCGGCGCCAGCAGCGGCCGGCAGGCGACCGCGTCGTTCACGGTGGCGCCCAGCATCACGTTGACACCGACATCGGGCGCGGCCGGCACGACGGTGAACGTCACGCTGCGTGGCTTTGGCTCCACCGAGACGGTCAACGTCCGCTGGTACACGGCGAGCACCACCTACCAGACGGTGGCGAGCCCGACGACCTCGACGAAGGGCACGGCGCTGACCAGCTTCGTCGCGCCCACCGGCACGACCGGCAGCCACAAGGTCGCCGGGGCAGGTGTCGCGAGCGCCGGTTGGGCAGAGACGACCTTCAGTCTCGCGGCCTCCTCGCCGTCGCCAACGCCGTCCCCGACGCCGTCGCCCACGCCGTCCCCGACACCGAGCCCGACCCCGGCACCGACCGCTTCTCCGACGCCGGCACCGACGCCCAGCCCGACCCCGGTGCCGACTCCCACGCCATCGCCGACGCCATCGCCGACGCCGGTGCCGACGCCCAGCCCAACGCCGAGCCCGACGCCGAGCCCGGCCCCGGCGGGGCCCACGGTCGACGCCGTCACCCTGATTACCTCCGGCTCGACGTACGCCCGGTTCGAGGTCATCACCACAGGCGCCACCGCCGCGGCCATCCAGTACGGTGCGGACGCCACGTACGGTGCGGTGGTGACGGGCCGGCAAATGGACCCGGGGGTCTTCGTCGTCACCCTCCGCAACCTCACGCCGGGCACCACCTACCACTACCGGGAAGTGGCCACCGGGCCGGGCGGCGAGGGAGTCACGACCGACGCAACCTTCACAACGGGACCGTAAGAGTCTCAGGTAAGGGAGAGAGAATCGAGAACGGGGCCGGGGGCGCGACGGGGCGCGCCCCCGGCCCCGTTCGCTTGAGCCGGGCGGCGGGCGAGGCGTCGCACGCGTCAACGCGGTCTCCGGCGGCCGTCGGTGGCCACCGCTGGCGCCGGGGCGCGGCCGCTGCGAAGATGCGACGCTGGCAGGCAGGTTACATCCGTCGTCGCGCCGAGGAGGCAGAATGCGCTCCGAGACAGCCTTCACGATGGATACCTCCAGCATCAAGTTCGGCCCCGGGGTGACCCGCGAGGTCGGCGCGGACATGGCGCGGCTGGGGGCGCGCCGGGTGCTGGTCGTGACCGACCCCAACCTGGCGCGAAGCGAGCCGGTGTCGATCGCGTGCGACGCCGTGCGGGCGGAGGGGATCGAGGCCACGCTGTTCGACGGGGTGCGGGTCGAGCCGACGGACGGCTCCTTCCAGGACGCGATCCGCGTCGCGACGGAGGGACGGTTCGACGGGTACCTTGCCGTCGGCGGCGGGTCGGTGATTGACACGGCGAAGGCGGCGAACCTCTACGCCACCTACCCGGCCGACTTTCTCGCCTATGTCAACCCGCCGATTGGAGAGGGGCGGCCGGTGCCGGGTCCCCTCAAACCGCTGATCGCGGTACCGACGACGGCTGGGACGGGGAGCGAGACGACGGGCGTGGCGATCTTCGACCTCGTCGAGTTGCACGCCAAGACCGGCATCGCCCACCGCGGGTTGCGCCCCACGATGGGGATCGTCGACCCCGACAACACGCGGACGCTGCCGCCGATGGTTGCGGCCTGCTCCGGACTGGACGTTCTGAGCCACGCCCTGGAGTCGTATACGGCGCTGCCGTACCATCGGCGGCCGGCGCCGGAGTCGCCCGCGTTGCGGCCCGCGTACCAGGGGGCCAATCCGATCAGCGATGTCTGGGCGGCGCGGGCGATCGAGCTGGTGTCACGGTCGCTGGTGCGGGCGATGGCCGACCCCGGCGACGACGAGGCGCGGGGCGAGATGATGCTGGCGGCGGCGTTCGCGGGCATCGGCTTCGGCAATGCGGGCGTCCATCTGCCGCATGGGATGTCCTACCCCGTCTCCGGCATGGCGCGGAGCTTCGTGCCGGATGGCTACGCACCCGACCACCCAATCATCCCGCACGGCATGTCGGTGATCCTCCACGCTCCGGCCGTCTTTCGCTTCACTGCTCCGGCCGACCCGGCCCGTCACCTCCGAGCAGCGGCGCTGATGGGCGCCGACGTCGCCGGGGCGGGACCGGAGGAGGCGGGAGAGGCGCTGGCAGGCGCGGTCGTCGATCTCATGCGGCGGACGAGGATGCCAAACGGACTGCGAGCGGTCGGCTTCGGACCGGAGGACGTGGACCGGCTGGTGGCCGGCACGCTCCCTCAGCACCGGGTGACCAAGCTGTCACCCCGGCCCGCGGACGAGGCGACGCTTCGCCGGCTCTTCCTCGACTCCATGACATGCTGGTAACGATGGCCCAGTCCGGGCGCGCCGGCGGTTGGGCTCACCTCTTGGGCCGCAAGGGCGCGATCCTGCCGCAGGGCAGGAGCAAGGGAACGGCGAGCAGACCGACAACGACCACGACCGCGCGCCTGGAGACCATCGTCCCCTTGCCGACGAGCGACACCCTTGAATCTTTGGACGTCCTGGAGGACGCCGCCTAACCCGACCGCTCCTCGTCCGGGCGCGCGGACCTACGGCGCGGGGGTGCCCGCCTCGGGCTGCCTACGGCCGACGTCTCGAGCGGCTCGACGGCAATGCGCGTGGCCCGCACGGTTCCGGCGAAGGAATCGACCACGTTCCCAAGCGGGTCGGCCTCCTCCACGGTGAAGACGCCGGTGAAGTCGTCCCCGCCCCCGTCGAGCTGCAGCCCCCCCTGGACCGTCTGCGTCCCCAGGTAGGTCCCGTTCTCGTCGGTGGTCAAATGGACGAAGGTGACCGTCGCGGCGCCCATGCCGGCGCTGGCCCAGCTCCCGTGGCCGGCGCTGAAGAAGACCAGCCGGTACGGCGACCCAGGCAGGGCCGGCACCACCGGCGGCGTGGTGTGGATGAAGGTCCCGTCGGCGGCGAAGGTCGCGATGGTCGGGAGCAACGGCGCATTGGGGACGCCGTTCACCGTGATCCGCCAACTGCCGACGAAGCTCTGTCCGGCCGCCACCGGGCTGGCGTCCTGGGCGTTGGTGCCGAGCACGCGGCCGCCGACGAGCAGGCCGATCAGGACGAGCGTCACGACCGAGAGCAGGACCAAGGCGCGACGCATGGCGGTTCTTCCCTCCGCGAAATGACCGGCCGCCGCCCTGGCAGCCGCAGGGGGTCAGCATAGCGCCGTGAGGCCCGTGAGGACACCCTCGACACCGCACGGGCCGTGGCGCAGTGGCGGCATCCCGCGTCAACGCGGCGACCGGGGAGGTGGGGACCTGAGTCTGACCGAGTTGCACCAGGCGCGCTCCCACACCGTCGCTCAGGACCGGCCGGACCCGGACCCGGCGTCCCTGCGGGACCGGGGAATTCGCGGCTTCGCCGCTCACCCAAGCGCGTGAGCACCGACTAAGGAGAACCGCTCTGGTCCAAGCCTCGTGGTGTTCCACTCAGGGTCGCGGGGGGTATCCGCGTGGCATCCGCTAGACCGAGGCCTCGGCGACGCCCCCCTGGCGGTAGGGCAGAAAGTAGAAGAGCGCCAGCAGGAAATGGACGGCGATGCTCAACTCCGCGCTGACCAGCGCCAGGAGCGTGGCAAGGAGGTAGATCGGCGGCCCGAGCCGGAAGCGGCGGCTGATGGCGTCCAGCACCGGCTGCGCCACGGTCGGATCGATCAACCGCCGCTTGTGGGTCGGGTACCACCAGAGCAGGTTGTAGACAACCGCGGTGACGGTGAACCAGCCGCCGTAGACCAGGGTCGCGACGCGCGCCCCGGGGTCGCCCAGATACTCCGCCAGCAGCGCCGTCGGGAAGGGAATAAAGCCGACGCAGAGCAAGAACAACGTGTTGAGCGCAATCAGCCAGGGGTCGGTACGGACGAAGAACCGGAAGATGTTGTGGTGGTTGATCCACATGATGCCGATGGTCAGGAAGCTGATCAGGTAGCCGACGTAGTTCGGCCAGAGGTCACCGAGGGCTCGCACGAGGTCCCCCGCCCCCTCGCCCGCCTCGAGGTGGGGCGGCCGGATCTCGATGATCAGCAGCGTGATGGCGATCGCGATCACCCCGTCGCTGAACGCCTCCACGCGATCCGTGTCGCGGCTGTTGTCGGTCGAGGCGCGCTCGGGCGGTTGGTCGTTCATGGACGGCATGGTCGGTGACCGGCCACCCCGGCGCAAGGGGACACCCGCGGTCGACGATGCGGCCACAGACCGCGGAAGTCGCCACCCGGACTGGGAGCTCACGGATCAGCCACGGGGAGTCGTCCCTCGTATCGTCCTCCGCCACCATCGTGGCCTCCGTGGCTCTCCACGGGCCGATCGTGGCGGAGAGGAGCGCTTGGCTGCCATCACCGCCCCGGATAACGCGGACGGCCCCGAGCCGAAGCCCGGAGCCGCCAGCGGAGGGAGGAGGGGAGAGGATGGGGTCGGAGTTAGGTGCTCGTCGCCGGGCGGAGGCGCGGACGGCCGCCGATCGTCGGCGTCAGGGTCGCGAGCCAGCGCCGGAGGGGCAGGCGAGCGGCGGTCGCGGTGGCCGTGCGCGGCAAGGCGGCGCGGCGGCGGGCGCGCGCCGTATCGGCGACGGCGTCCCGGTACCGGTCGGCAGCGACCCGGTCGCCCAGGCTAAAGGCAGCGTTCATGGCGTCGCCTCCGTCGTCGTGCGGGGGACCGCTCCCCCAGTGCGACCACTCTAGGGGGCAGACGCGGCGAAGGTACGGCCGGAGTGTCACGGTTCGGTCACGGGCAACTGGTCGCGGCGTACCTGAACGTGGTGTCGCCCGCACGGTGCTGAGTTGCCGGCGTGATGCTGCTTTGGGTGCGGGCCGTGTGGGCGGGTGACAATCCCGAAAGGTCGCGACCATCGTTAGAAGGCCGCGTCATCGTTTCACGGCGTCGCTTGTGTGCATGACACAGGGATCGTTGTCGACGCCAAACGGGTGACGATCCCCGTGCTGGAGTCCCAGCTATACACGCTGATCTTGGCCTGCGTCACGACGCCGGTTCCCGTCACGCAAGGAAAAACAAAGGGGAAGGGGGGATCGATGGTGGAATACAGGAATTCGCCTCCGCTATCAGACGCGATTAGGCCGCTCGTCAAATACCAGCTTGTGGTGATGAAGTTTAGATAGAGCGTCTGATTGGGAGCGAAGTTCGTTCCGCTCACGGAGATCGTGAAACCTTCAGTTCCCAAATGGGTTGTTGCGGAGAGAGCGGTTGCCGTAAGCGTGGGCGAAACCTTGGGCATGAGGCTCCCGCCCTGTGCGGCGTAGCTGACGCACTCATTCTGGTTGGCGAACGTCGTGCCGTCCGTCCCCTGGAGGAGCGTCCAACCGCCCTTCTGGCAGAGCTTGGCCGCGTCGCTGTTGCCTTCGGCCGTCGCGGCCGCGGGCAGCAGCGCCAGCGCGAGCAGGACGATGAACCCGAGAGCGACGACCCAGGGCGTCCGCCTCATGACATCATTCCGGGCTGCTCGTGCCAGGGTGACAGAGAACTGCTGACGCTTCACCGTGTTCCTCCTGTTGGCCCCATCGCGGGCCGTAGCGCCGAGGGATCGGCTCCCTCCGGCATTGCTGCGTGCCGCCGCACCGGCATCCACCGGAGCCACGTGCCCCCACGGTAGCGCGCGGACCTTTCAAAAACCTTTCAGACCGCCCGGCTCACCCCGCCCGCCCAGCGGACCGAGACCCGGGCCGCCCCCGCGGGGTTAGGCGCCGCCCGTTTACGGACTAGAGCAATAACCCACAAGAAAAACCATCCTCGCGACCCCCTCACGGCGCCCGCTCGGGCGAAGATGCCCGGCGGGTTGCCCCGGCGACCGGTGGCGCGTGTCCCCGCCGCCACGCGACCGCGCCCCTGTGCGCCCCTCGGGACTCGTGGGGCCGCTCAGCGCGTCGAGTGTCGCCGTGGTGTCGAGTCGGTGGCGTTGGTCCCGAGGCAGGATGCACTCCCGCAGCCAGGTCGTCGGGCAAATACGCCTTTTGGCTGATGCGCCACCCGGCCCGCCGGCCCACCACTGCGTGGGGAATGCGTGGGGGCTGCGTGTGGTGGTCGCCGGTGGGTCGTCCTAGACTGCGAACGAGGGAGAGCCTCCATCGCTCGTCCTCAGGACCCGCGAGGATCGAGCGCACGCACCGACACCCACCTCGTGTCGCGGCCGGCCCTGGTCGCGGCCGCTCGCGTATCGAGGAGGACCGCACGGACGCTCACCGGTTTGACGATCTCACAAAGGCCCTGGTGATCGGCACATCCCGCTGGCGGGTGCTCAAGGGCCCCCTCGGCGGGGCAGGGGCTGGGGCGCTCTCCCTGGTCGGGTTGCGACGAGCGGGGGCGACTCACGGCCGTCCCGCCGGTGCCACCTGCATCCGCGACGAGCAGTGTGCCAGCGGCATCTGCGATCCCCAGACGCGGCGGTGTACCTGTCCGGAAGGGACCACCGCCTGTGGCGGGCAGTGTGTGAGTCCCACCTGCCCCACCGGGCAGACGCTGAGCAACTCGAGTTGCCAGTGTGTTTGCACCGCGACGGGGCAGCCGCCATGCGGGACCGGGGCGGCGGCCGTCTGCTGCGCCGAAGGTGAGACGTGCGTTGCCGGCACCTGCACCAACACCGGGGGGGGCGGCTGCACGCCACTCACGACCTGCCCCAGCCCCCAGAACTGTGGCGCCATCTCGGACAATTGCGGCAACCAACTCGTCTGCGGGACCTGCTCGACGACCAGCGGCGAGATATGCGTGAACAACGTCTGCACCTGCCCAGCGTCGGCGCCGGTGCTGTTCGACGGGACGTGTTGCACGCCCAACAACACCGCCGCGTGCCTCAACAAGAACTGCGGCACCGTCACTAACAACTGCGGCCAGACGGTCAGCTGTGGGACCTGCACCGCGCCGTACACCTGCGGTGGGGGCGGCACGCCCAACGTCTGCGGCTGCAACACATGCGGTGGCTGCTTCACGGCCGGGACCCTGATTGCGATGGCTGACGGCACCTCCAAGCCGATCGAGCAGGTGACCGTGGGCGATCGCGTCCTTGGGCGCCGCGGCCGGGTCAACCGCGTGCTCGGCATCGACCGCCTAGTGCTCGGCGAGCGGCCGCTCTTCGCCCTCAATGATGGTCCCGCCTTCGTCACCGCCGGCCACCCGTTCCTGACCGAGGACGGCTGGAAAGCCATCGACCCAGCCGCCACGGCGGTGTCCGGCTCACGCCTGCGTGTCGGACGGCTCACGCTCGGTGATCGTCTGGTGCGGCCCATTCTCGCGGGGGATGCCGAGGACGACGGGACCGGGAAGGTGTGGGCGGCCGCCGTCCCCCTGCAGCGCCTGGTGGGCCACCCGGCGGACCCAGCGACGCCGCTCTACAACCTCCGGCTGTCCGGCGACCAGAGTCACATCGCCAACGACATCGGGGTGCACATCAAGTAGTGGCCGTCCCACCCCCCGAGCGTGCCGGCGCGCTGGGCCGGCGGACGGGGAACGCCGGTGACTCTGTGGCCATTGACAGACGGGGCCGTCGTCACCACCATGGGGAGGGGCCATGAGGGAAGGGGTCTTCGGGGTGCGGGCGGCCCGGAACACCGGCCGGGTCCCCAACAACCACGAGCCCGGCCTGTGCGGGGCCGGGCTCGTGGGGGGGAGGGATGGGGCGTTGGGGGACGCCCCGGGCCATGGGAGTTGTCCGGGTCTACGTCGCCGTCCTGAACGTGGGAGTATGGGCGCGGCGTCGGCCGAAGCTCGCAGCCAGGCGTACTGCGACCTGCGTCATCCGCTCCACGCCGGTCACCGCCTCCCACCGAGCGCCTGCCGCCGGCGCCACGCCTCGCGCAATTCCGGACGGTCCGGTTGGCGACGAGGGCGATGGGTGACACGGCCAATGTGGGGCCGCTCAAGCGGTCGCGACCCCCAACCCGACTTCCCACTCTTCACCTGCTGTGTCCCCCGAGATCACCACGCGCCGGCCCGGTTTTCCTGATTGCGGCGTGGCGGTTCTCGTGTGGGGCGCGGTCTCCGAGTTGGCCGGAGTGGGCAAAGTGAGTACGGTGACCCCCCTGTGCGCGTGAGCGCAGTGCGGGACCGGCCCCGTTTTCGCCGCCCCGCTCACCCCGGAGGACGCGAGATGATGCCACGCGGGTCCGTTCTCCCGACACGCCCTAGCCGTCGATCGGCCCATGTCGCGTGACACAGCGGCCACGGCCCGGCGTCCTGCGCATCCCCTGAGGGACGGAGACGGGGACTCCTCACACTCAATCGGCAATCCACATACTCAGTAAAGTTCCCCATACGCCTCGACCCCCACCGTCCAGCCTGCCCGCGTCCGGCAGAGGGTGTAGAGCACATCGGGGGCATCCCTCGTCACCACGGTCGGGGCGTAGCGTCATCGCGTCCCTGGCCGATACTCCGTGGGAGGCCGGGAGGACGTACCCGGCCGTCACCGGAGAACGCCGGCAATGACCTGGCGCACGATACGAGTGGGTACGTCATGTTCAACGTCTGCCCGGCCTGCGGCGAATATGCCGTCGAGAAAGCGATCGATCCAAGCGGTCCGTTCGCCGTCTGCCCCTGTTGCGGCCACCGGCACCGCTTCGCCCAACGACCGCTCTTCCTCATCACCGGCGCGAGCGGAGCGGGCAAGACGACGGTCGGCCTGCGGCTCGTCGAGCTCCTGACGGAGTGCGTTGTTCTGGAAAGCGACATCCTCTGGCGTGCCGAATTCGACACGCCCGACGACGACTATCTCGCCTACCGCGACCTGTGGCTGCGCGTGGCTAAGAACATCGGGCAGGCCGGCCGGCCGGTCGTGCTCTGCGGCACCGCCGTGCCCGCGCAGTTCGAGGCGTGCCCGGAACGGCGGTACTTCATCGCGCTGCACTACTTAGCGCTGGTCTGCGACGAGCGCGTCTTGCGGGAGCGGTTGCGGACCCGCCCGGCGTGGCGCCAATCGAGCGGGGAGGAGTTCGTCGAGCGGATGGCCCGGTTCAATCGGTGGCTCCAAGACCACGCGGGGCAGACGGAGCCGCCGATGACGCTCCTCGACACCTCGGACCTGAGCGTCGAGGACACCGTCGATCGGGTGGCGAGCTGGGTTCGGGACCGGCTCGCGCCCGCGGTCGGTGACTGATGCGACCACGCCACGTCCTGGTCGTCTTGGCCCAACGAGTGGGGTTCGACCCAGGGGCGGCCAACGAGGCGGGGCGAACGAAGCAGGGGCAAGGGGCCGGGGAGACTCCACAACGAGCGGCGTACGGGGCTGCACGTTGCCGACCAACCAAGAGAGATCGTGGAGCTCGGCACTGGAGCGTGGCCGGGTCGGCGAGGACCGGGCCGTGGACGAGGGCGAGCACCTCGGACGCGAAGTGCTGGCGGTGGGCGGTGTCCGTCACCACGAGGTGGCGGCGTCGCTCGTCAACCTTGAGGGTTGAGGGCGGTGGGGGGCGCATGCCGACCGCCGCCGCTTCGCCCGCCACGACTCGGACAGGGTCCACAGCTCCTCCGCTCCGGGTCCATACCGTGGAGCATCTCCTTGGTCCTGGTCCATGGTCTGTTCCTCAATAACGCGCGTCCGGGCCGGCTCCAGCACGAAGGGCTTCTGTCCGGGCACGGCAGCGGCGAGGCCGGCGCACCAGACATCGGCGTCGAGCCGGACCTTGCGGTGTCTCGGCGGATGCGTCGTCACGTAGCCCGACGGTCGTCTCGATGGAGCGGAACGCGTGGCCGGTGATCACCGCGGTGAGGGTGTTACGTCCCGACGGCGTCTCCTCGTCGTCCTCGCGCCGGACGCGAGCCACCCAGCCGTCCTCCGTGCTCCAGTTGCCAACGGTGTCTTGCGAGTTTCCCGTCGGCTCAGCGGTGTTTCGAAGCGAGCGATCGGCGGTGATCCGTCAGGTGTCCGAGGTCGCCTCGCGCGCGGCTGCCGTGTAGGGGTTCGCGTGGAAGTTGGGCAGTGGGAGGGGCTCAGGAACCATCGGTAGGCCGCCTCGGTGGTTTCGCGATCCGGCCACGCGTCGAAACAACTGGTCTGGATCACGCTCGCCGCGCGGTGGCGTGACGGTTCCGTGACGCCTCGGCCATACGCTGGTGACGCTCCCCCCGTAGCCTGAGTCGTGACCGGAGGTGCTCCGGCCCCACGTCCACCAGCGAGGCCCCCGATGACGCTCTTCCGACGCCGCCCAACCCCCGCCCCGCCGAGCGCCCTCGACGCCACCGACGCCGAGTTGGCCCGCCTCAACGTCCCGGCCCTGGATGTCGACCGCGCCCGTCTGGTGGCGCTGACGCTGCTGTACGGCACTCACCGCTGAGCGCCGCCGGCTCCAGCCACTGAGGAGCCACTGCCATGGACGCCATCGCTCCCGACACCGTCGTCCTCGCCCTGGCCGTCGCCCTCGCCCTCCTCGGCCTGAGCACGCCGTCCCGCGCCGACGCCGCAGCCGACGAGTTGGACCGATGGTCGCCCACGGCAGACCGTTTGGGCGCGGAGGTCGGGCGCGCTAGCGGGCGCTGATGCCGCCGTGCCGCCCATGCATCCAGCATCCGTGGGCGACGTAGATCCGAACGACTCCCAAGTCTTGGGGCGCTCCCCTAGCCCCCACCCTTCCCCTTACGAGCCCGGCCTCGCCAGCCCGGGCTCGTCGGTTTAAGGCGACGCGGTGACGACCATAGAGGCGCCCCGCCCCGGCTACGGGGCGGAAGCCGCGAACCCGAGGGTGGCACGGCACCCCGTCAGGCGTAGGGGTTCCCCACCGACATCCTTCACCAGGGCATCAGCCCGCAGCCTCGCATCGTGGCATCCACCTCACTGGGGTCACGGCGATGGCGATGGCTGGGCAACTTGGCGAGCAGCTCAGGGCACTTCGGGGCCCCACGGCAGAGGTCTCCGCCGGCGTCCGCGAAACGTCGGCGCGACGCCCGCGCAAGAAACCCCGCGGGGTGGCGCCGGATTTGGCCGGGGAGCGGGGTTCGTGCTATATCACGGCGCAGGTCGGCGCGCCGGCTCGACCGGCACGTGGGCACGGTGGTTGGCACACCCCCGGGGGCATCGTTGGCGAAGCCAAGAGCGGACAATCCGGTTGCCGGACCGACCGGACGGGGTGACGTCTGGGTCGTCGAGTCACCGACCGGCGCCGCCGATGACGACGCCACGTCAACGTCGATCGCGGGGCGGTTGGGGCCGCGGATGGTGGCCGGCGTCGTGCTCGCCGTGGCGGTCGTTTCGGCTCTGGCGCTGTTCGCCGACGCGCGGGAGCTGGGAGCGGCGCTCCGGGACTTCCCGTGGTGGCTGGCCGGGCCGGTGCTGGCGCTGACGCTGTTCAACTACGCGCTGCGCTTTATCAAGTGGCACATTTACCTCCGTCAGGTCGGGGTGCGATCCCTCCCCACCGGGACGAGCGCACTCATCTTCCTCGCCGGGTTCAGCATGTCGCTGACACCGGGCAAGGTGGGCGAGTTGATCAAGGGGGTCTATCTGCGTCGCCTGACCGGAACGCCGATCAGCCGGGCGGGAGCAGTGATCGCGGCCGAGCGGATCACCGACGGGCTGGCGATGCTGGCGCTGGCCGGGATCGGGCTGACCCAGTTCGCCTACGGTCGGACCCTCCTGGCCGTCGCCGCTGTGGCGGCCGTGGCCGTGGTCGTGGTCCTCCAGCGCCCGCGGCTATTCGGCGGGATCCTCGCTCGGCTGGAAGGGCGACCGCTCGTCGGCCGGGGGGTGCGGCACGCGGCTGGCTTCCTCGACGCGTCGAACGCGCTCTACCGACCGCGCCTGCTGCTGGGGGCGGTCGCGATCGGGGTCGTGTCCTGGGCCGGGGAGTGCCTGGCGTTCTTCCTCATCCTGGACGGGCTGGGCCTGCCGGCATCGTGGCATCTGCTGCTGGTGGCGACCTTCGTCCTATCGGCGTCGTCGATCTTTGGGGCGCTGTCGATGCTGCCCGGCGGGCTGGGTGTGGCCGAGGCGAGCGTGACCGGGATGCTGCTGGTGCTGCTCGCGGACGAGGCCATCTCCCGAGGCACGGCGGTGGCGGCGACGCTGCTGGTCCGCTTCGCGACGCTCTGGTTCGCGGTGATCCTCGGGGCGCTGGCCCTGGTCGCGCTGCAGCGCCTGGTGGCGGCGGGCGAGCAACGGCAATTGGTACCGAGCACGGGCAACAACCGGGAAAAGGTGGGCGAGGCAACGTGACCGAGACAGGGACCATCACACAGACACAGGAACAACCGGAGCGGCGGCGGGCGAAGGTGCTCGTGACCGGGGGCGCCGGCTTCCTCGGGATCAACCTGATCCGTTACCTGGACGCGAAGGGGTACCGGCTCGCCTCGCTCGACCTGGTCGAGTTTGCCTACCCGGAGCGGGGCCGGGTCGAGGTGATCATGGGCGACATCCGGGACGAGGCCGCGGTCGAGCTGGCGATGCAGGGTGTCGACGCCGTGGTCCACGCCGCCGCGGCGCTGCCCCTCTACCCACCGCACGAGATCTACACCACCGACGTCGAGGGGACGCGGATGGTGCTGGAGGTGGCCCGCCAGCACGGGGTCGAGCGGGTCGTGCACATCTCGTCGACGGCGGTCTACGGCATTCCCGATCACCACCCCCTGGTCGAGACCGACCGCCTGCAAGGCGTAGGACCGTACGGCCAGGCGAAGATCCAGGCCGAGATGATCGCGCTGGAGTACCGGGCCAAGGGGATGGTCGTGCCGATCATCCGGCCGAAGTCGTTCGTCGGGCCGGAGCGGCTCGGCGTCTTCACCGTCCTGTACGACTGGGCGCTCGACGGTCGGAACTTCCCGCTGATCGGCAACGGCCGCAACCGCTACCAACTGCTCGACGTCGAGGATCTGTGCGAGGCGATCTGGCTCTGCCTGACGCTACCGGCAGACCGGGCGAACGACACGTTCAACGTCGGGGCGGCCGAGTTCGCGACGATGCGCGAGGACTACCAGGCGGTGCTCGACGCGGCGGGGCACGGCAAACGGGTGGTGCCGTTCCCGGCGGCACCGGCGATCTGGGGGTTGCGACTCTTGGAGGCGCTGCGGGTGTCGCCGCTCTATAAATGGGTCTATGAGACCGCCGCCAAAGACTCATTCGTCTCGATCGACAAGGCACGCCAGCAGTTGGGTTGGCAGCCGAAGCACTCGAACCGGGACGCCCTGCTCCGCAACTTCGCCTGGTACCGGGCGAACCGCGAGCGCTTCGCCGCGGAAACCGGGATCAGTCACCGCGTGCCATGGAAGCAAGGGGCGTTGGGGCTGCTGAAGCGGGCGTTCTAGCCGGCCGCTGCCGACGACCGGTCCCACCCACACCACACCCGGTCCACCTCCCGGCGGAGCAATCAAACAGGCCCCGGCTGGTTCAGACCGACCGGAGGCACGCTCCCGTCGAGCATCGCCTGGATCTCGGCGGCGGCCTCGTCACGCGCCTTGTCGGAGAGCGCATCGAGGTGTCGGTCAAGCGCCCAATCGAGAGCCCGGGAGAACGGGGGCGGCGCGAGGTGCTCGGGCGGCGTCGCCTCTAAGCCGAGGACCGGCGCCACGCTGCCGAGTCGGACCTGCAGCGTGTAGTGGCGGATCCCGGCCTCCGCCCAGGCGATGTACGCGGTGACCGCGGCGGCCGGGTCCTGGACGGCCGCGGTGGCGAAGTGGTCGCGCGCTTCCTGGACGGCGCGCTCGGCCGCCGCGAGGTCGGCGTCGTAGGCGTCGACCACTCCCTGAGCCCAAGCATGCCGCTTGGCTGCCTGCTCCTGGTACGCGCGCTGGAGCGCCGCCTCGGCCTGAGCCGCCGCCGCCGCCGCCCGCCGCGCCGCGGCGTCGGCTTCCGCTTGCGCCTGTTGCGCTTCGGTTCGCAGGCGTTCCACGTCACTCATGGCTCGACCTCCTGTCACCTGGCTCTTGGGAACGCCCGATGGCGTCGTCGCCTGCCTCAACGCACCAGCCCTGCCACGCCCCACGACCTCCAGGCTTGGCGACCGGTCATTCCCCGGCGGGGCGGTCGGTCGCGCCGACGGATCCTCTTCTCCGCGGCCGACAGCGGATTCGCCCGTGATTACCCCCTCGGCGTGGTCCTCGGTCGGGGAACGTGGTACCCATCTTGCCCTAGTCTCAGCGGACCCCCGAGGTCCGCGGCGCCGTGGTCACCACGGGACCGGCGTGCGTGCCGACCCGCCGATTCACCAGAGGAAGGAAGACGCCGTGGCCACGACCGGACCGGACGGGCCCGAGACACGCGAGCAAGGCGCGCCGTCAAGGCGACCATTCACGGGGCGCGGAAGCCGCATCCTGAGACCTGGGGCGCCAGCGCCGGAAGACCCGGCCGGCGGGGTAGGGACGGAGGGGCTGCCCGGGCGCCTGGGGCCGTTGTTCGGGCCAAGGAGCTACGCTGGTGGCCGTTTTCAGGTTTACGGCTGCTCGCCCGGGTGCCTCGTCGTCTCGCTGGTTGCCTCGCTGATCCTCACCCTCCTCCTCAACCTGCTGATCGGGCTCTTCTAACCACCCGCAGGCGGGGTCGTCCGTACCACCCGGCTCCACCGCTAGGTCCGAACGAGGATCGCTCGCGCTCCGCCCTCGGTCGCGTATCCCCTGCCTCAGGATAACGCCCTCACGTGGTACCGCCGGGGACCCACTCGGACCCCGACCGGCGTAGTCGCGCCACCCAGAGGAGGTCATCGAGCCGGTCGGCAGCCGACCGATCCGTCCGTCGATGCGCGGGGGCTGCGCATGGAGATCGTGTATTAGGGAGTGCCGGGTAATCGCGGAGCATTTCCGCCATTGATTGACTCTGTCATTTGTATACTACCCCCCCATGAGCTTCACTCTCATCACCGCCTGAACCAGAGAATGTGTACGGACGCAGTGCAGCGAGAACCTCGTGCATCTCGGTGGTTATCCGTGTCCCTACCGGCATCTTTCCTAGTCTGTGATGGTCAGCGGACCGGTCTCGGTGCATTGACGATCTCCATGTAGGTTTGGTGCGTCGGTCGCGTATTCACGGGAGACCGAGTCGGGATATGAGCGATTTGAACGAAGTCTTGGACCAAATCCGTCAGCGAATCATCCGCTATCGCGATCAGGCTATCGGGGAACAGAACACCAAGTCGATCCTGATCGACCCATTGCTCCGCGCCTTGGGCTGCGACGTGGAGGACTTCGAGGAGGTCCAACGCGAGTACAAGCCCAAATCGGTGGACAACCCGGTGGACTTTGCGCTCTTCATCCTCCGCACGCCACGGCTCTTCGTCGAGGCAAAGGCCCTCGGCGGCAACCTCGGCGACCGGAAGTGGGCCAATCAAATCATGGGGTACGCAACAGTCACCGGCGTGGAGTGGGTGGTGCTGACCGACGGCGACGAGTACCGGGTTTACAATGCTCACGCCCCCGTGCCAATAGAAGACAAGCTGTTCCGTACCGCGCGGATCACCGACGACGCGTCCCGGGCGGCGGAAACACTAGAACTGCTCTCGAAAGCTCAGGTACGGGAAAACCTCATCGAGGTCCTGTGGCAGTCTTACTTTGTGGATCGTCAAATCCGGGCGACGATCGGAGATCTATTCGGCCCCGATCCCGACCCGGCGTTCGTCCGGTTCGTGCGGAACCGACTGCCCAAGCTCTCCCCCGCCGAGGTGCGGGCCGGGCTCACCCGCCTCCGCGTCCGTCTGGACTTCCCGGCGGTGCCTGCGGCCGTGCCCTCGCCCCCGTCCCCTCCGGATGAGGAACCGGACCAGCGGCGGCGCGAGTCACACGACGAGCCAGCATCGGCGTGGGGGGCAGGGACCCCATGGCGCATCGTGACACTTCAGGACTTGATCGGAGTCGGCCTGGTGCAACTTCCGTTGGAGCTTCAGAAGACGTACAAGGGCCACAGCCTCGTTGGCCGCATTACGGCGGACGGGAGGGTGTCATGGCAAGGGAGAGAGTACGACTCGCTTTCCACGGCTGCCGGGGCTGCCCGCGCCTCGATTATCGGGAGTCGACCGGGCCGGAAGTATCCGCAGACCAACGGTTGGACGTTCTGGGAGTTCGTGGATGCGGACGGCCAGCGAAAGCCGTTGGACGTCCTTCGACAGCGCTATCACAGTCACGGCAACGCCACCAATTCGTGACCTGGGAACTATCGACGGCGCCGACTTACGTCGCGTCCCGACTGCCGACATTGAGCACGGTGTCGTCGGGGCCCACGCCGAGCCGCGCGAACAGGTCGAAAAGGACATCGGGTCCGCGCGGGTCGAGGCTGCGTCCGATGCGCGCCTCGAAATCGAGGTCGTCGCGACCCCAGATCTCGCCGTACAACTCGGCGACGGAGGTGGTCATCGTCGTGGTGCTCCCGTGGTTGGCACCGTTGCGCGCGGCGCGCCGCCGGGTCTGCCTTAGTCGGCGATCCCCGTGTGGGCGACGATCCTGGTCGGCGTGACGCGGACGAGCAGCTCGCCGGCGACGGCGTTGCGCGCGCCGTAGGCCGAGGCGCGCTCGTCGCCCATGTATCGCACGGCGATCCGCGTCGTCCAGATCGCCAGGTCGGGGGCAGCCTCCGTCACGGTCGCCGCCCCTTCCACCAGGACGAAGCCGAACGGCGGTGTCTCGTCGTCGACGGCAAGGGCGACCCGTGGATCGCGGCAGAGGTTGGCCGCCTTGACGGTGGCGTGCCAGGTGGTGAAGACGAGGGTGTCGCCGTCGAGGTCGAACCAGACCGGGGCGACGTGTGGCCGGCCGTCGCGCCGGACGGTGGCGAGCGCCGCCGTGCGGGGGCGGTCAAGCAGGAAGCGCCGCACCTCGGCGGGGGTCATGGATCGCATTCAAGGACGCCTTTACGGGATGCGGCTGGGACAGCGCGGAGGGCATGCCGTCACGACGGGAGCAGCCCTCACCTCAGCTCCTCGCCCGAACGTAGGAGAAGGAGAACGCTGGGCCGGCCTGCGACGACGAAGCAGCGGCCCGGTGTGCCACGGGCCTTCGGTCGTCCAACCGACCCGGCGAGCGCGCCTGCCTGACCCGCCCGGCTACCCGAAGAAGACCTCGGCCACCGAGTAGAGGCGGGGATCGACGAGCTTCAGCTCGCGAGTCGCCTCGGCGAGCGGGATCCCCACGATCTCGTCCCCGTGCAGCGCCGCCATCGTCCCCCATCGCTCCTCGTGGACGAGGTCGGCGGCGAAGACGCCGTAGCGCGTGGCGAGCACGCGGTCTCGCGCCGTCGGCGAGCCGCCGCGCTGGATATGGCCAAGCACGGTGCTCCGCGTCTCGATGCCCGTGCGTCCCTCGATCTCCTTCGCGAGGTAGGCGCCGATGCCGCCGAGCCGGACGTGACCGAACTCGTCCAGGTCCGCCGAGACAACCTCATCCCGACCCCGCTCGATCTGCGCCCCCTCGGCCGCCACCACGATCGAGAAGCGATGCCCCGCCCCCTGTCGGCGGCGGACGTGGTCGCAGACGCGGTCGACGTTGACCGGCTCCTCGGGGACGAGGATGACGTCGGCGCCACCGGCCAGACCGGAATGCAGGGCGATGTGACCGGCGTGGCGACCCATCACCTCGCAGACGATGACCCGCGCGTGCGCCTCGGCCGTCGAGTGGAGCCGGTCGATCGCCTCGGTGGCAATCGAGACGGCGGTGTCGAAGCCGAACGTGTAGTCGGTGCCAGACAGGTCGTTGTCGATCGTCTTCGGCACCCCGACGACCTTCATCCCCAGCCCATGGAACCGGTTGGCGACGCCGAGGGTGTCTTCACCGCCGACGGCAACGACCGCGTCGACGCCGCGCCGCGCCAGATGGTCCAGCACGCGCTGCGGGCCGTCGTCGCGTTTGAACGGATTGGTGCGGGAGGTGCCGAGGATGGTGCCGCCGAGGTGGAGGATGCCACGCACTGCTTCGGTCGGAAGCGGAAAGAGGTCGTCCTCAAGGAGCCCACGCCAGCCGTCGCGGATGCCGACGACCCCGAAGCCGTGTCGCTCGCCGCGGCGGACGACGGCCCGGATGACGGCGTTCAGGCCGGGACAATCGCCGCCGCCGGTCAGGATCGCGACGTTCATCGGGCCTCCTCCCCGGGTGGGCATGTCCGGGTCCGTGCTGGGGTTGATCAAGGGCGAAAACCCTACACCGGGTCGAGCCGGGGCACAAGGGGGGCGCCGGAGTGCAGGCGGCGCCACACGCGACGCGGTGGCCGCGGTCGGCATCGGCTTCATGCCCGCGTCCGCTATCCTTGGTCGTCGGCTCGAGGCAACGCGAGGGAGGACCGAGATGTCAGACGACTATAGTCCTGGGGACGCGCGGCAGCCCTACTCTGACCGGGGCGGCCCGGCGGGGCGACATGCTGAAACGCACGACGTGCGGCGGGAGGCGCTGACCAACCCGACCGGACCGACCCCGGTCGACACGAGCTTTGCCGAGCAGATCGCCCCTGACACCTCGACGGCCGCCCCCGGCGGCCACGCCGACGAGAGCGCCTCCGCCGCCGACGACAAGGAGCTACACGAGCGCCTTCAGCGGCTGGACAGCGCCGAACTGTCGAGCTTGTCGGTGCTGCAGCCGGGCACGGCCTTGGAGCAGGGCGGCACCTACGTCGACCTGAACGACCTGACGCGCGGTCCCTTCAAGGCGATCGGCGGCCAGGAAGCGGGGCCGGGCAACCGCTACGTAGCCAAGCGTGACACCGACTACGAGCTCTGGAATCGCCTGGTCGGTCGCGACACCGAGGCGGAGGTGGAGCGCCCGGAGGGAGCGAGTTAGGCGAGGTCGCCGCCTCCCATTCCCCTCACTCTGGCGCACGATCGGCCGATCGGTGGTACGCTGACCTCAGAAGCGCTGCCCCGGCCACGAGTCCGGGTCATCGCGACCGCCGCCGGGCGGTACGGGCCTCTCCGTTCCGAGCGATGGCGACGGCGGTGGCACGGCTGGGGAGCGGCTCGACACGCCGCCCTCCGTCACGAGAGCGGAGGGGGCGATGGACGGCGGGATCGAGATTATCGAAGCCAACCCGCGCGGCGGCATCGGGTTCCACTTCAAGTTCCGCGACAGCGGGAAGCTGTTCCGCCTCCTCCCCAGCCGCTGTCCACAGCAGCCCCGGCTGTGGTGCTTCTGGGTCTATCGGTGCCGGCCCGGCGGCTCGGTCGATTCGAGCGATCTGCCCTGGATCGGCGGCGCCGGCATGACCCGCGAGGAACTGCCCCAGGCCGCGCAGGCCATCCGCGACGACATGGCCGCCTGGCTGCGGCAGGAATCGCACGAGGGCCTGCGCCGCTGGCTCCTGGCCGAGGACGGCGACGAGTCGAGCACGCCCGCGGTGGCCTTGCCGAGCGGCACGGGGCGGCGGGTACGCCTCTAATCGTCCAGGTGTTTGGTCGCCGCGGTCGGTCGAGACCGCCGTAGGGCCTGCGGCCTCGGCTCCGCCTCGTGCGCCCGAGCAACAGTCGGGTGGGCAAGGGGTCCGTCCCGCTGCTCCCCAGTCGTGGCCGCCCTCCGCGCTCACAAGGCGAAGCAGAACGCCGAGCGACTGGTGCATCCGGCCTGGCCAAACCAGGACCCCATCTTGACCCACCGGGATAGCCGTCCTGATGGGGGCACGTCCGCGAGCGATCGCCTCCAGGCGGTTGTCCGGGCGGTGGGGATGCCGGCAATGGGCCTGAACGTTACCGGTCGCCACGGCGTTGCGACGCGGCTGGTGGCGGGGCGTCCATCCGCGGGCCGTGCAGCCCCTCCTCGGCCGTGCAACCGTCGGCATGGCACTCGACACATCCAGCCACATTCGACCGGGGCTCGCGTCAAAGGCGTTGGGGCGGCTCGACGACGACGGGGACGGACGAGGACTAGACGGTGGGGATGGCCCCCATCGTGATCGTCATGCCGTCCCCCGTCTCGCCGCGTTCGTGACAGCGCGGCGTCAACAGTCGGGCGTCTGACCTCGAAACCCACGCCCCAACGCCTAAAAAGCCGGTCGTCGACGGAACGGCCAGTTCTGGCGGTATCGGGGTGGTGAGGGAATCTTCGGCTGTGTCCGTCCGTCAGGACCTCGCCCTCGGCCCGCTCCGAGAGCCGGCGGCGCGTCGTCGCCTGGGTCCGTGGCGTGGCCTCGGCACCACGGTCACCCGTGCCCCCGCTCGGTCCACGTGTCAGCGTCCCCGTGCCGTTCGCGCTTCGACTAAACTTACGTCGACATGACGCGCGACCGACGCCACGTCGGTCCGCCGATCCGGACGACCCCGCGCCGGGCCATTGAGCGCGGCATCCGCCTGCGCTCCACTGCCGGCTCGCCGTCGTCCCACGCCACGAGGAGCACACCCACCATGGACCAGATGGTTGCCCCGGCCCGGCCGGACCCGTTCGGGGCCCGCGCCACGCTGACCACGTCCCAAGGAACGACAGTCGCCTACTACCGGCTAGCCGCGCTGGCCGAGCAGGGTCTCATGGACCTGGACCGGCTGCCGTTCACCGTTCGCGTCCTGCTCGAGAACGTCCTGCGCAACACCGGGGGCGAGTTCGCCGATGCGGACGACGTCGAGTCGCTGGCGCGCTGGCGGCCGCGGCCGGCGTCGCCCGCCGGCGAGAACGGCGCGGCCGACGGCGGCGAGGAGATGGAGTTGCCGTTCCTGCCGGGGCGGGTGGTGCTTCAGGACTTCACGGGGGTGCCGTGCGTCGTCGACCTGGCGGCGATGCGGGCGGCGGTGGCACGCCTCGGCGGAGACGTCACCCGAATCAACCCGCTGGTTCCCGCCGACCTGGTGATCGACCACTCGGTCCAGGTCGACCGCTTCGGCACGACGATGGCCTTCGCCCGCAACGTCGACCTGGAGTACGAGCGCAACTTCGAACGCTACTCCCTGCTGCGCTGGGGGCAGCAAACCTTCCAAAACTTCCGGGTGGTACCGCCCGGCACCGGTATCGTCCACCAGGTCAACCTGGAGTACCTGGCCGCCGTGGTCCAAACGCGTCAAGCCGGGGCGGAGACGGTTGCCTTCCCCGACAGCCTCGTCGGCACCGATTCCCATACGACGATGATCAACGGGCTGGGGGTGCTCGGCTGGGGCGTCGGTGGGATCGAAGCGGAGGCGGTGCTGCTCGGTCAGCCGCTCTACCAACTGGCGCCGGAGGTGGTCGGCGTCCGCCTGGTGGGGAGTCTGCGCCAGGGCGCGACGGCGACCGATCTGGTGCTGGCCGTCACCGAGATGCTGCGCCAGCACGGCGTCGTTGGCCGCTTCGTCGAGTTCTGTGGCGCCGGCCTGAGCTCGCTGACGCTGGCCGACCGCGCCACCATCGCCAATATGGCGCCGGAGTACGGCGCGACCGCGGCACTCTTCCCGGTCGACGCCGAGACGCTGCGCTACCTGGCGTTGACCGGACGCGCGGAGGAGCAGGTCGACCTCGTCGAGCGCTACTGCAAGGAGCAGGCGCTCTTCCGCACCGACGAAACACCGGATCCCGAGTTCAACGAACTGCTCGAGTTGGACCTCAAGAGCGTTCGCCCGAGCGTGGCCGGGCCGCGGCGGCCGCAAGACCGGGTGGTCCTCGGCGACGTGCGCCGGGTCTTCCGCGCCGCCTTCAAGACCACCTTCGGCGACGCCGCGGAGGTCGACTGCGGACCTGGGGTGCTGGAGCGTTTCGAGGGGGAAGGCGGCACGATCACGGAGGCGGACGGACAAGAAGAACCGGCCGCACCGGCCGCCGCCAGTCCAAACGTCGGGAGCGTGCCGATCGAGTTGGACGGAGTGCGGACGACGCTGCACCATGGATCGGTGGCGATCGCGGCGATTACCTCCTGCACCAACACCTCCAACCCGTCGGTGATGCTCGGTGCCGGGTTGCTGGCGAAGAAGGCGGTCGAGCGGGGCCTCGACGTGGCGCCGCACGTCAAGACCAGCATGGCGCCGGGCTCGCAGGTGGTGACGCGCTACCTCGAGCAGGCCAACCTGCGACCCTACCTCCAGGCGCTCGGCTTCCACGTCGTCGGCTACGGCTGCACCACCTGCATCGGCAACAGCGGACCACCGCCGTCGGCGGTGGCCGAGGTGGTTGACGAGAACGAACTGGTGGTGGCGGCGGTCCTGTCGGGCAACCGCAACTTCGAAGGGCGAATCCACCCCCAGGTGCGGGCCTCGTTCCTCGCTTCACCGCCGCTGGTCGTCGCCTACGCGTTGGCCGGCACGGTCGATATCAACCTCAATCGCGATCCGCTGGGGATCGACCCGAACGGTGACCCGGTCTACCTGAAAGATATCTGGCCGACGCAGGAGGAGGTCCAGGCGGCGATCGAGACCGCGCTCGATCCGTCGATGTTCCGCGAGGAGTACAAGACGGTCTTCGCCGGGGATGAGCGCTGGCAGGGGCTGCCAGTGCCGACGGGCAACCTCTACGAGTGGGACGCCGAATCGACCTACGTCCAGGAGCCGCCCTTCTTCCAGGACCTGCCGCCGGAGCCGGCGCCGCTGGGGGACATCACCGGGGCGCGGGTGCTGGCCCTGCTCGGCGACTCGGTGACGACAGACCACATCTCACCGGCCGGATCCATCCCGAAGGACGGCCCGGCCGGCCGCTACCTGATCGAGCAGGGGGTCCCACCGGCGGAGTTCAACTCGTTCGGCTCCCGGCGCGGCAACCATGAGGTGATGATCCGCGGCACCTTCGGCAACATCCGGCTGCGCAACCTCCTCACCCCGGGCAAGGAGGGGCCTCGCACGATCCACTTCCCCTCGGGCGAGGAGACGAGCATCTACGACGCCTCGATGCGCTACCAGCAGGAGGGGACGCCGCTGCTGGTCATCGCCGGCAAGGAGTACGGCACCGGCTCGTCTCGCGACTGGGCGGCAAAGGGAACGCTGCTGCTCGGGGTGCGGGCAGTGATCGCCGAAAGCTTCGAGCGGATCCACCGCTCCAACCTAGTCGGGATGGGGGTCCTGCCGCTCCAGTTCCTCCCCGGCGAGAGTGCCGCAAGCCTTGGCCTGACCGGCCGTGAGACCTTCGACTTGGCCGGGATCGGGGACGGTCTGGCGCCGAAGGAGGCGATCACGGTCCGTGCGACGCGCGAGGACGGCAGTACCCTCGAGTTCCGGGCGACGGCGCGGGTCGACAGCCCGGTCGAGGTCGATTACTACCGCAACGGCGGCATCCTGCCGACGGTGCTGCGGCGCCTCGTCGGCCATGACCAGGCGGCCGGGGCGGCGAGCGCCGCCGCCAGTGGCCGCATGGAGGCATGAGGCGACGACCGGTGACGGCGAGGACACACCAAGGGTAGGGAGACCGATTTCGCCGAGCGTCTCAGACCGAAGCGGTGCCGGTGGTTCCGTCCGTGCGATAGCGTGGCCCCGGCCCCTGCGTCTTTGGGGTGCCCGGGTCCTTGGAATGCCCAGGTCCGCCCTGCTACCCCTCGCGCGGCGGGGACGACATCGCTGGGATCCGGCATGACCTTCAACGCTCAGACCGACCCGGCGCGCCCCGACTACCGCCTCGTGCTCGACCGCCTCGCCAACGCCGTGGTGGCCGCGGACGAGACCGGCTGCATCGTCTACGCCAACGCTGCCACCGAGCGGCTCCTCGGGTGGCCGGCGGGCGAGTTGATCGGACAGTCGCTCGGGACCATCCAGCCACCTCGCCTCCGGGATGTCCACCTCGTCGGCTTTCGACGGTACCTGGAGACACGAACGCCGAAGCTCATCGGCGGCACGGTACGAGTGCCGGCCTTGCGCCGCGATGGGACCGAGGTCGAGGTTGAACTGGCGCTAGCGGCGGTTCGGACCGACGAGGGCGCCGGCCGGGAACTCTTCGTCGCGTCGCTGCGCGACCTGAGCGAGCGGATCGAATTGGAGCGGCAGATCACGGTCACGCGCTACCTGCGCGCCGCGGCCGGGGCCGCCGCGAAATTCTCGACGGGGATCGACCGTGACGGTGTCCTCCAGACCACGGTTGACACCCTGGTGGTGGACTTCGACGCGGGTCTAGCTCAGGTCTGGCTCTCGGACGGTGAGAGCGATGTTCTGCGCCTAGGGGCGAGCGCCAGGCGCTCGACGGCCACAATCGAGAGCGCTGACGCACAGATTGACCCCGTCTCCCCACCCCGCCAAGTCGGCGAGGTCGCCCGCAGCCGTCAACCGCTGGTGCAGAACGATCTGGTCGGCGACCCGGTGCTCGACCAGGGATGGATCGAGGGCGAGGAGATCGCCTCGGTCGCCGCCTTCCCTCTGGTCGCTGGAGACGACCTGCTCGGAGTGCTCGTCTGCTTCGGGCGGTCGCCGCTCCCGGAGGAGGGCGCCGCCGCGCTGGCGTCGTTCGCCGCGATGGTGACCGCGGCCTTGAACGACGTCCAACTCCTAGTCCGCGAGCAGGCGGCGCGAGCCGAGGCGGAGGCGGGACAGCGTCATGCCGCCTTCCTCGCCGAAGCAAGCGCCCTGCTGGCGTCCTCGCTCGACTACGAAGCAACGCTGGCGAGCGTCGCCCGCGCCGCGGTACCCCACGTCGCCGATTGGTGCGCCATCGACGTGGTCGAGGACGACGATCGAGTGCGCCCGCTGGCGATCGCCCACGTCGACCCGGCCAAGGTCGAACTGGCGCGCGAGCTCCGCCACCGCTACCCTCCCGACCCCGACGCGCCGATCGGCTCGCGCCACGTCCTCCGCACCGGCCAGTCGGAGCTCGTCCCAGAGATCCGCGACGCCGCGCTGGTCGCCGCCGCCCGCGACGAAGAACATCTCCGGGTCCTTCGCGATGTCGGCTTCACCTCGTACATGGCGGTGCCGCTCGCGACGCGCCAGCGGACGTTGGGGGTGATCACGCTGGTGTCGGCCGAGTCGGGGCGACGCTACCGGCTCGCCGACCTGGCGCTGGCCGAAGAACTGGCCCGCCGCGCCGCCCTGGCCATCGACAACGCCCAGTTGTACCGGGACGCGCGGGAGGCCGAGGAGCGCGCCCGCCGCCAAGCAGTCCGCCTTGAGGTCCTGGCCAGAGCGTCGCAGGCGTTCGCGGCGGCCCGGCTCGACCTGCCGGCGGTCCTCGACACGGTGGCCAGACAAACAGTGGAGGCACTCGGCGACGGCTGCATCATCCGCCTGGTCTCCGACGACGGTGGCTGGTTCATTCCCGCAGCGGCGCACTACCCCAACCCGGAGGCACTCTCCTTCCTGTGGGGGCTGCTGCGCGCCACGCCGCATCCGATCGACGAGGGGCTCGTCGGCCGGGTCGCCGCCTCCGGCGAGCCGCTGCTGCTGGCGGCGCCGTCCCAGGCGGAGATGCGGGCCGCCTTGAAGCCGGAGTACCGGGCGTTCCTGGACCGCTTCGGCCTGCACAGCGCCCTGATCGTCCCGCTGCGCGGTCGCGACGGCGTGATCGGGACGCTGATGACCTGGCGCGACACCGCCGGCCGGCCCTACACCCTCGATGACCAGGGCTTCCTCCAGGCGCTGGCCGACCGGGCCGCCTCGGCGATCGAGAACGCCCGGCTCTATCGCGAACAGGTGGAAGCCCGCGGGCGCGTCCAGCAACTAGCCGCGGAGCGTGCCCTGACGCTGGGGCAGATCGCCGAAGGGGTGATCATCACCGACGCCGAGGGGCAGATCACCTTCGTCAACGATGCCGCGCGCGCGCTCCACGGCGTGGCCGAGCTTGGCGTCGGCGTCGACGGCTACACCGCGACCTACCACTTGCTGACGCTGGAGGGCGAGCCGTATCCGCCGGCCGAGTTGCCACTGGCGCGCGCCGTCCTCCGCGGCGAGACCGTGGTCGACGCCGAGTGGCGAATCCGCCGTCCGGACGGGTCGGAGGTCGTCGCCCAGGGGAGCGCGACGCCGGTGGTCGCGGAAGATGGACGGCGTCTGGGGGCCGTGCTCACCGTGCGCGACGTGACGGCCGAGCGCGAGTTCCAGCGGCAGAAGGACGAGTTCTTCATCACGGCCTCGCACGACCTCAAGACTCCGCTGACGAGCATCAAGGGCTGGGCGCAACTGCTCCGGGCCCGCGCCGAGCGTGACGGGGCGCGGGTGCGAGACCTCCCGGCGCTGAGCGCGACCGAGGCGCAGGCGGGTGGGATGCAGCGGCTGGTCGAGCAACTGCTTGATGCCTCTCGGCTGCGGATCGGTCAGCGGCTGGAGTTGGAGCCGACGGAGTTCGACCTCACGACGCTGGCGCGGCGCCTGGTGGGGCATTACCAGGCCATGACCGACCGCCACGAGCTGCGGGTGATGACGTCGGACTCGGGAACGGTGCGCGGGCACTGGGACGAGGGCAGGATTGAGCAGGTCGTCGCCAACCTGTTGAGCAACGCCATCAAGTACAGCCCAGGCGGCGGGCGGATCGAGGTGACGGTGGCGCGGGTCGAGGATGAGGCGCGGCTGAGGGTGTGGGACGAGGGCATCGGCATCCCGGCCGCAGAGCAGGCGCGAGTCTTCGAGCAGTTCTACCGGGCCGAGAACGCCGCGGGCGCCGACGGCGGCGCCGGTCGCGGGTTCGGCATCGGGCTCTTCAGCGCGCAACAGATCGCCGCCCGCCACCGCGGCCGGATCGAGGCAGAGAGCGTCGAGGGGGAGGGCAGTACCTTCACCCTGGTGCTGCCGCTTGAGGCGTCGGCACTCAGCGCGCCCCTGGTCCAGAACGCGGGACCCCATTCCAACTAGGGGGAGACGAATCCGAGCCCCCGGCGACAATTTCCCCGCATGGGCGAAGCGTGAGGAGATGGGGGGATGAGAGGACGGCATGGACGGCGATGCGCTACCGCGCTACGCGGACACGATCGTGGTCGGTGGCGGGTCGGCCGGAGCGACGGTAGCGGGGTTACTCGCCCAGCGGAGTGACCAGTCGATCCTGCTGCTGGAAGCCGGACCGGACTACGGACCGCTGACGGGAGGCCGCTGGCCGGCGACGCTCCTCGACGCGCGCGCCCTCGGCTACACCGACGCCTGGGACTACGACAGCGGCGAAACCTATGCCGGCCGGGTAGTCACCTTCGAGCGTGCCCGCGTCATCGGCGGCTGCTCGAGCCACAACGGCTGCGCCGCGATCTGGGGAAGCCGCCTCGACTATGACGGCTGGGCGGCAGCAAACCCCGGCTGGGCGACGGACGAACTCCTGCCCATCTTCCAGGCGGCGACGGAGCGGCTACGCGTCCGGCACTACGCTCCGGAGGACATCACCCCGTTCCAGGCGGCATGTCTGGCGGCGGCGCCCGCCGCCGGCCTCCCGCTGGTGGCCGACCTGAACGACCTGGACGAGGACACCGGGATGGCCGCGAGCCCGGTCAATATTGCTGGCGGAGTCCGCTGGAACACGGCCTTCGCCTACCTCGACCCGGTCCGCGGTCGCCCGAACTTGACCGTCCGCGGCGACACGCCGGTGGACCGGCTCGTGGTGGAGCGGGGGCGGGTCACCGGCGTGGTGGTCGCAGGGCGGGACGGACCGGCGCGGGTAGAGGCTGGGAGGGTAGTGGTCGCCGGCGGCGCCTACGGCTCGCCGGCCGTACTCCTGCGGTCCGGGATCGGCGACCCGACCGAACTACGCGCCGCCGGGGTGGAGCCGGTCCACGAACTGCCGGGGGTCGGGCGCAACCTGCATGACCATCCATCGGTCATCGTCGGCTACGCCGGCACGCCGGAGCTAGAGCACCAGATGACGACGTTCGCGGCCGAGCATTGGATGCCCGAGGAGCAGACGATCGCCAAGGCGCGGTCCGCGGGCTGCGGCGAGGGGTTCGACCTCCACCTCTACCCGGTCGGTGGCCCGGACCGGGACGACCCGTCCGGGTGGCGCTGGAAGCTGCCGGTCGCGTGCATGACGCCTCGCTCGCGGGGGACGGTGCGCCTGGCGAGCCCGGATCCGACAATCGCGCCCCGCATCGACCATCGCTACTTATCCGACCCGGCCGGCCACGACCGGGGTGTGCTGGTCGACGGCGTCACGCTCGCCCGCGAACTCGCCGCTCAGCCTCCGCTGCGGGACTTGATCGGCGCCGAGGTGGCGCCGGGACGTGACGTCCGCACAGAGGAGGAGGTGTCGGCCTTCATCGACGTCACCTGCGTCCACTACTACCACCCGGTGGGCACCTGCAAGATGGGACCAGCGGCCGACCCCGAGGCGGTCGTCGGGTCCCGCGGGGCGGTCCACGGGCTCGAAGGCGCCTACGTCGCCGACTGCTCGATCATCCCGACCATCCCGCGGGCCAACACCAACGTGCCGGCGGTGGTGGTTGGCGAACGGATCGCCCGGTGGCTGCTGGACGAGGACTGAGCAGTTGGGGGCTGGGGGCTGGTGGTCCGTCAACGCTGATTCACTCATTCACGCCACACCGCCGCCGCGCGGTTCAACACGCCTGCGCCCCCGAGGGCAGGTCGCAGACGAGCTCTGATACTCCACAGGACGTGTCTGCACAGGGGTCACGGGAGGATGCCGGTGATGCCAAGGCTGAAACGCAACGTGTTCGCGTAAATCACGCACTGCGACCGGCTGCTCGTGTTCCGTCATCCCGCTGTGGCCGAGGCGGGAATCCAGGTGCCGGCCGGTTCAATGCGAGAGGGTGAACGGCCGGAAGACGCGGTGCTGCGGGAGGCACGTGAAGAGACCGGTCTCTCCGGTCTGGCGCTAGGTCGTCCCCTTGGTGAGCATCAACGAGACATGTCAGACGTCGGCCTGGACGAGGTGCATCACCGCTACTTCTACCACCTACGATGCACCAAGGAACCTCCGAAGACGTGGCAGCACCAAGAACTCGACCCATGGGACGGTCGTTCGGCGCCAATCCTGTTCCAGTTCTTCTAGGCGCGCTTGCCGGACGGCGTCCCGACCCTCATTGCGGACCATGACAAGCAGCTTCCACACCTGATCGAGCTGCTGTCTGTAGAAGGACTGATCGAACAAGCGGGCGCCGGAAAATGAGCATCTCCCTTTAGCAATCCCACGTTGCAGACACACTCTGGGGGCTGGGGTGAGGGTCACGCCGTGACTCACTGCGGCTCGGTGCGCGATACCAGCAACCGACGGGGCCGGTCCCGATGGCGGGACCGGCCCCGTTTGCGGTTGCGCGCGACGCCGAGCCTACGATTCGCGGTCCTCGGCTTGGACGCGAACGGCGATGCGCCCGTCCTGGACCCGCACCTCGAACGATGGCTCCGGCATGGTCGCGGGACCGTGCAGCAGCTTGCCGTCGCGCACGCAAAAGACCGAGCCGTGCCATGGGCAGGTGACGGTGTCGCCCTCGATCTTGCCCTCGTCAAGCGGACCACCGAGGTGGGTGCAGGTCGCCGAGATAGCGACAACCTCCCCGTCCAGGCGCAGCAGCATCACCGGCACGCCGTCGGCCTCCACGCGCTTGGGCTGGCCCTCCGCCAGGTCTCCCTCGGCGAGGACGTCGGTCCACTCGTCCAGCGGATCCACGAAGGCGGTGTGGTCAACGCCGATCCCGAGATCGTAGGCGAGGTCGCCACCTAGCCAGGCTGAGGCGCTGGCGACGCCGAGACCGGCGGTCGAGAGGGCGACCCCGGCGCCACGCGCACCGCGCGCGCGCAGCACCCACGATGCCCCGAAGAGCGCGGTGGCGCCGACGTTGAGCAGGGCATGGAGGGCACCGAGGCGGCGCGGCTTCTTGTTGTTGACGGTGTCCTGCCACTGCGCCGCACCGGTCGCGGCAGCGCCGAGCGCACTGACCACGCCGAGTTGAAGGGTGAGGTCGGCCGCCCGCTCCTCACCGACCAAGTCGAACACCGCCGTGCTCGTCCAGAATCCGATTGGGAGCACGATCACGGCCGGGTGGAGCGGGTGCCCGAACCACGTCCCGTACAGCAGGTCCCGGGGCGTCCGCGGCGCCTCCTGCCCGAGCACCGGGTCGTAGGCCTTGTGCATGGCGTCCGCGGCTGCGTCGAGCCACGGCATCGCCTCGATGATGCGATCGGACAGTTTCGCCGCCATCCGTCCGTCCTCCTGAATCGCTGGTTCCCCGGGTGCGGATCGCCGCCCCGGTCTCGTGCCAACCGACCACATCTCGCGCACCGCCCGAGACCAGGTCGCCGCGGGCGACCGCCACACTGGTACGGACCGTCCCGGACCGCGCCTCCCCTACAGCTCGGCCGCGAAGATGATGATGGCGCTGGGGATGGTAAGAAGGACGGACCCGACGAGCGCGCCCCAGAAGAGCTGGCGCTCGCGGCGGGTGCCCATCTCCCAGAAGTCGATCAGGATGATACGCAGGCCGTTGAGGGTGTGGTAGACGACGGCGCCGACGAGAGCGATCTCCATTGGGATGAGGAAGAGATTGCCGTAGAACTCGACCGACTCGTCGTAGACGTCGCGGCCAAGCCCGATCAGCATGATGTCGATGATGTGGACGAGAAGGAAGAAGAGAACGCCGATGCCAGTCGCGCGGTGAAGGACCCAGGCGTACTGACCCGGATCGCCGGCGTAGATCGGCGGGCCGCCGGCGCGCAGGCTGCGCATCACCCAGAGCATGAGGGCCGGCACCGCCAGGTAGGTGACGATGGCGAAGGCGAAGAGGGACCAGCCGAGCACGTCGGCGATCCAAAAGGCGCCGGCGAGGGGTCCCTCGTTCCGGCGAGCGACCTCCTCGTCGAACGTGAAGATCGTAATCGTGCCCATCGCCGTGAAGATCAGGCCGACGACGTAGATGGTGGAGTGACCGATGACGCGCCAGAAGGCGGGACGGACGTAGTCGGTGACGGAGTAGCGCAGCCCGAGGATGCCGTGCCAGAGCGCGGTGATCAGCAGGAGCCAGTCGAAGGTGCGCCAGAGGGGATTGGCCCAACGGTTGGCAACGAAGTCGAAGGTGGTGTCGGCGGGGACGTTGAGGTAGTGGGTGATGAAGAGGTGACCGCCGGCCAGAACCACCAGCAGTACGCCGGAGACCCGTAGGAAGTACCAGGCGAGACGGTCGCCACCGGGGATCGCCGCGCCCCCGTAGCCGGCCCCCGACCCGACCCGCCCCGACGTGACCGATGCCATCGCCGCCGCTTCCTCCTCATGCCGTGGTCATCCGATGGCCGCTGCGGTCGGTGCCTTCGCCGGCCGGCCCGACGGCATTGTACGCCGGTCGACGCGCGCATGGGTTTTACCCCGGGCCGCATTTCCTAGAGCAAACGGGCGTCGCTGCCCGACCCGCACGGTGGGCGGCCTGATCGGCATCAAGAACCGATGCCATCACCGCCTGTCGGTGATCCAGCGCGGCGCGACCTCCGTACCATGCGTAGGACCCCGCGCCCCGAACGCGGTCCCAGACAAGCCGAGCAGGCCACCCCGGTCCGGTTCCCTCCATCGCCCGGGACGCGGCCACCGTCGCTCACTCCACACTTCTCTCCGCGACACGGGGCGGCCTTTCGGCCGCCCCGTGTCGCGTGCGCCTGGTCTCTCTTCGTCAGCAGACCCCGTGCGCCGCTCATGACCTACGGTGATCCGTCACCGGGAGCCACGTCCGCGCGCTCCCAGGTGCCAGAGCGCCCCCCTTCCTTCTGTTCCAGCCGGATGGACTCGATCGTCATGCCGCGGTCGACCGCTTTGACCATGTCATAGATGGTGAGGCTGGCCGCGCTCACTGCCGTCAGGGCCTCCATCTCGACGCCGGTCTGCCCCCAGGTCTCAACCCGCGCCGTGATCTCGACGTTGGCGTCCCCTAAATCGAAGCTGACGTCGATGCGGGTCAGCAGGAGGGGATGGCACATCGGAATCAACTCGTGCGTCTTCTTGGCGGCCATGATCGCCGCCACCTGGGCGACGGCGAGCACGTCCCCTTTCGACGCCCGCCCTTCCCGGATCAGGGCGATCGTTTCCGGACGCATGGCCACACGCCCCGTCGCCACCGCCACGCGGTGGGTTGTCTCCTTCGGGCCGACGTCGACCATCCGCGCCCGCCCGGCGGAGTCAAAATGGGTCAGGCTTGACGCCGTGGCCCTCGCTCCCTCGGTTTGATCGTCGTTCATTCGTCTGTCCTTGCTCGCGTCTGACATCGTTCGCGCGCCCCTACCATTGCACGGTAGCTCGCTCCAGGTATTACGGAAATACCGTATCCCAGCGTTAAGCCGATAGACTCGTGCCGTGACGGTCACCGTACCATTGTACTGAGCGAGTGCCGTGGGCCGGGGCTACGCCGATTCGAGCGAGCCGATGCGTTACCTTATCCTCACCAAGCACAGCCTGCCGGAGATTGACCCTGCCGTGCCCGCCGCCGAGTGGCGGCTGAGCGAGGAGGGACGTCGCCGGTGCGAGCCCCTGGCCGAGCGGTTGGCCGCCTACCGACTGGGGATGGTGGTTTCCAGTATCGAACCGAAGGCGAGGGAGACTGCGGCAATCGTCGCGGGGCGGCTCCGCGTGCCATGTGAGACCGCGGCGGGTCTGCACGAGCACGACCGGCGGGGCGTCGGCTTCATGAGCCCACCTGTCTTCGAGGCGGCGATGGCCGCGTTCTTCGCGCGGCCGGCCGAGTTGGTGCTCGGCGGCGAGACGGCGACACAAGCCCAGGACCGGTTCTCTTCAGCGGTCACCGCCGTGCTAGCCGGGCACTCGGACGGTGACCTCGTGGTCGTCGCCCACGGCACGGTGATCAGCCTCTACGTGGCTCGCCGCGTTGGCGTGGCGCCGTTCGACCTGTGGCGGCGGTTGGGTCTGCCCTCGTTTCTGGTGCTGTCGTTGCCCGACCTCACGCTCATGCAGATGGTGGAAACGATGGACGACGGGCTAGCCCAGCAAGGCGGATCGGTGCTGTCGGACCCAAGCTCCCGACGATGAGGGCACGGTCGGGCGCCCCCGTCCGGTGACCGAAACGGTGCCTGGTCGATCGTGTCTGAGACAGGCGCCGCGCGGGATCTCGCCCGAGGCATGGCCGGCGCGAGCCAGTGATCGCCTGCGGCCGGGGCACCCAATGGCGCCGGCAGACAGTCCGGTGTCCCCGGCACTCCCGGTAGCGTGATCTCTCGTTACGGCTGCGGGAGAGGTTACGCGGATGAGACTTTCGTCCGAGCCGGACATCGGCCCCCGCTCCATCGACCTGAACACCCGGCCGAGGGTCGACTCGCGGGAGATCGACGACGAGCTGGTCGCGAGCTTCGCCGCTGAGCGCCACGTCGTCGGGATTAACATTCAGCATGCCTCGTGCACCCCCGACCTGAGGGCGCTGAAGCCGCGGTCGCTGCCCACCACCCGGAAGATGGCCTGAGGGTCGACGCCCGACTACCCCAGCCGGCTGGTCGGAACCTCGAAGGCGTGCGTCTCGCCGTGGCTCAGGTAGGTCACCCGGTCGGCGAGTCCAGCGGCTTCAACCTCGCGCTGGAAGTCGGCGAGCGGCAATTTGAAGACCGTGTAGTCGTTGTAGTGGATGGGGATAGCCCGCTTCGGGGAAACGATTCGCAGAGCCTCGACCCCCTGCTTCGCGTCCATCGTCAGCAACAGGCCGAGGCCGCGGGTGCCGCCGAGGTGGAGGAGGGCGAGATCGATCTCCGGGTAGCGCTGGGGGATCTCCCGTAGCTCGTCGAAGACGAGCGTGTCGCCAGTGATGTAGAGCCGGACCAGGGGCTGCACGCCGTTGGTCCACCCGAAATCGAGGACACTGCCCATCACCGACGGCAACAGCTTCGCCAGGACGCCTGGCCCGTGCCGCCCCGGTGCGGCGGTGACCCGGAGGCGGGCGTCACCCTTGACGACGGTGAGCGTCTCCCACGTCGCCAGGGTGTGCGTGGCCCGGAAACCTTTGGCGGCGAGCGCCTTGGTGGCGTTGGCCGTCGAGACGATCGGGAGCGACTTGTCGAGACGGCGTTCGACCTCGCGATCGAAGTGGTCCTCATGCAGGTGCGAGAGGACGACGAGGTCGATCGGCGGAAGATCGTCGAGCTCCAGCGCGGGGTTGGTCAAGCGGCGCGAGCTCAGGCCGTAGCCGAGCCGGACCTTCTCGTGGCGGTGGAGGAAGTTCGGGTCGGTGAGGATGGTGAAGCCGGCGTAGCGGATGAGGACGGTCGCGGTCCCGACGAAGAAGACCGAGCCGCGGGCGAAGTCGGGCGTGCTGCCATCCGGGGTCAGAACGAGTTCCGTTGGATCCGCCATGGAGTTCACCTCCTCGTCCGACCCGGGCGCACGGCGCGTGCCAGTGGGACCCGACCCCTTCCCGCGCCGTAAACCAGCCTCCCCAAGCGTTGCCGAGTCAGCCGAGGCACGGCGGCGGAGCGGTCGGGCGTCCCAACTCCGAGTCCCCGCCCGCCAACTCCACCGCGATCAGGTGACGCGTCGCCGTTCCCGCCCCTCGCCTGGTGATGCCCGTAACCTCACTCCTCAATCTGCGACGCGGTGAACAGCGACCGCGCCAGCCCGCCCCGCTCGTCCTCGGCCGGCGAGCGCACCAGGCGGGCGCGCGAGGATTGGATAGAGCGGGTGGCGCGCCATGCCTTCGGGAACGCCCAGCCGGGTCCCGCTCGACGCGGCCGGCCGTCTGGCCCTGGTTGATGTCCTCGGCGACACCCCAGAGACCGTCATCGCCCTCCACGTGTTGCGGCGTGGGGTCGGCCGTGCGTACCTCGCGGGGGACCCTCCGAGCTTCGCGGCGGCCGTCGTCGTGAACCTGGCCTTCGATGTCGACGAACTGATGGGCTTCGGCGACGATGCGGTGGCACTCTGGACGCTGCTCTCGTCGCTGCGCGGCTGGTCCTGTATCAGCGTGGCTCCCGGGGTCGCCGCCAGCCTCGGTGAGCTGATCACGACGGCCACCGGAACGCGCGTGCGCTACCTCGACGATGTCTACCATGCCCTCGCGCAACCGGTCGCGCGGGTCCGGCACGAGGCCGTCCGCCTCCTCACCCCCGACGACGACGCACTCCTGGAACTGGCGGCGCCCGAGGTACGCGGGTCAGGGTTCCGATCCGCGCGCGAACTCCTGACGGAAGGGGTGGCCGCGGCGGCCGTCGTCACCGGCCGGGTCGTCGCCATCGCCCGCACCTCGGCATGGTCGGAGTGGCACGCCGACATCGGGGTTGCCACGCTGCCCGCGTGGCGAGGCCAGGGGTTCGCCACTGCCGCCGCTTCCCTCGTCGCCGAGCGCGTGCAGACTGCCGGGCAAACGCCGGTGTGGAGCACGGGGGAGCACAATCTGGCGTCCCGCCGGGTCACCCAGAAGCTTGGGTTCGCCGAGGTCGCGCGGCGCACCTACGTCATCCTGGAGCCGGCCTGACAAAAGGCGCCACCGCTGGGGAGGCTCCGTCGCCACGACTTCGATGCCATGCTCTGGGCGAGGACCGCTACGCCGGCAGGCGCCGCACCGGGTTGCGCAGGGTCCCAATCCCGGCAATGATGATCTCCACCTCGTCGCCATCCTCCAGGGTGAACTCGGCCGGCGGGACGATGCCGGTGCCGGTCATCAGCACCACGCCATGCGGGAAGACGTTGTGGCGAAAGAGGTAGGCGACCAGCTCCGGCAGCGGTCGATGGATCTGGCTCGTCGACGTCTCCTCCTCGAAGGAGACCACCCCGCTGCGGCGGATGGCGAGGCGGATGCCGAGGTTCGTGATGTCCTCGACCTCCCAAGCCAAGGCGACCACCGGGCCGAGTGCGGCACAGGCGGTGTAGACCTTCGCCTGGGGGAGGTAGAGCGGGTTCTCGCCCTCGATCGAGCGCGAGGAGACGTCGTTGCCGACGGTGTAGCCGACGGTCTCGCCGTCCCGATTGAGCACCAGCGCCAACTCCGGCTCCGGCACGTCCCACGTGGAGTCGCCGCGGATGGCGACCGCCTCGTCCGGGCCGACGACCCGGCTCGGAGTCGCCTTCAGGAAGAGCTCCGGACGGTCGGCGTCGTAGACGCGGTCGTAGACGTCACGCTGGGTCGATTCCTCCATCCGGGCATCGCGACTGCGCAGGTAGGTCACCCCGGCCGCCCACACCTCCTGCCGGTCGACCGGCGCCGCCAGTGTCACGACCTCCAGCGGGAAGCCCGCGCCGCTGCCGTGCACCGCATCGAGGCGCGAGCGGAGGTCCGCCACCGGCATGGCGAGGGCGTCCGCGAGGCTCGCCGGCCCACCCGCCGCCGCCACGCCGAGCACTCGGTCCTCCTCGATCAGCCCGAGTCGGGGGCCAGCTGCGTTCTCGGTGCGGTAGAGGCAGAGGGGCACGCCGGCATCCTCCCGCGGCCGGTGCCGCGTTACGTGGGGTGGATCGAAAGGCGGTCGTAGCGGACCTGGCTGGATCCTACGGCAGGGGGCAGAACCTGCCAACTCGGGGTCGCCGGGATCACGCCGGGGGATGTGACGCGCGGCTCGTCAGCGCGGCTCGGGAACCGATCCCCTCGCCACCGCCGCCGTCGCCCGAGGGGCGCAGACAGCGTGAGGGGTCGGGGTGGCAGCGCGGGCGGTTCCCGAGCCGCCCCGACCAGGGTGGCGTCGGCGCCCCCACCGCCCGGCGCGCCGCCGCCAGCTCGGCGAGATGACGAACCCGCAGCGATCGCTTCGCGGCGTCGCAGCCGCCACGGAGATGCATGATGCACCCCTGATTGTCGGTGACGAGGACGGGGGCGCCGGTCCCCTCCGCGTCGGCGAGTTTGCGGTTCATCAGGCGCTCGGCAACCTCCGGGTACTCGAAGGAGAAGGAGCCGCCGAAGCCGCAGCAGAGGGTTGACTCCGCCAGCTCGCGCACGTCGCAACCGAGAACATCGCGCAGGATGCGGCGCGGCTCCTCACGCAGGCCGAGAGCGTTCAGGCCCTGGCAGGAATCGTGGTAGGCCACGACGGTCGGTTCCTCGGTTGCCAGGCTACCAGCCGGAAGGTCGGCGACGGCGTCGAGGAACGAGGTGAAGTCGTGAACGCGGGCGGCAAGCTTCGCCGCGCGGGCCCGCCACGTGGGCTCATCCCGGAAGAGGTGGAGATAGTCCTGGGTCAGCGTCGCCACGCAGCTGGCGCTACCGGAAACGATGGCATCGGCGCGGACGCGCTCCAGCGCGCGGATGGTGTGGCGGGCCATCCAGCGGGCGTGACGATCATCGCCGGAGTTGTTGGCCGGAAGGCCGCAGCAATGGAGCCGCGCCGGGTGGACCACTCGGGCGCCGAGGGCGCGCAGCGCGGCGACGATCGCCTCCCCCTGCTCCGGATAGAGACGGTCCGTCATGCACCCCGGGAAGAGCGCAACGGTCAGGCCCGCGGCGCCGTTCGGCACCGCTGGCGCCTGAGGCGGCAGAACCTCCCCGCGTCGCATCCGATCGCGCAGCGGTTGGCGAGCGAGCGCCGGCAGCGAGCGCCAGCGCGTCTGGCGCCGCATGACCGGCATGCGACGGGCGCGGATGAAATTGCCCCGGCGGCTGAGCGGCCGCTGCGCCCGGCTGCCGAGGCGGAACAGCAGGTCGGCGGTGCGCGGTCGGGCGTAGGCACTGAGGATGGTCCGCTTGGCGGGCGGCAGCCCCTTCGCCTCGACCACCATTTTCCGCACGTCGAGGATCTGGCGCGGCAAGGGGATGCCGACGGGGCAAACCGTCTCACAGGCGTTGCAGGAGACGCAAAGGCTCTGCGGCCCCGCGGCGGCGTCGAGCCCGTGGTGGAACGCCGTCACTACCAGACCGATGGCACCGGTGTAGATGTGGCCGAAGACGTGGCCGCCGACCTCACGATAGGGCGGGCAGACGTTGGCGCAGGCGGCGCAGCGGATGCAGTGCAGGGCCTCGGCGAACTCCGGCCGGGCGGCCATTGCCCGGCGGCCGTTGTCGAGGAGGACGATGTGCATCTCATGGCCGGGCGTTGGGCCGGTGATAAAGGTGGTGTAGGAGGTGATGCGCTGGGCAGTGGCGCTGCGAGCGAGGAGGCGGAGCTGGGTTATCGCGTCGTCGAAGGTCGGGATCAGCTTCTCGATCCCGGCGAGGACGACGTGGACCGGCGGCAGCGAGGAGCAGAGGCGGCCGTTCCCCTCATTGGTGACCATCATCACTGTGCCGCTCTCGGCGATCAGGGCATTGGCCCCCGTGATCCCCATCCCGGCCGCGAAAAAGACCTTGCGCAGCTCGTCCCGGGCTACCCGTACCTGCTCGCCGATGTCCTCCCGCGAGACGTCGCGCTCCAGTTTCTCGGAAAAGATCTCGCCGACCTCTTGCCGCGCCAGGTGGATCGCGGGGATGACCATGTGGCTCGGCCGCTCGCCTCGCAGTTGGACGATCCACTCCCCAAGATCGGTTTCGACGACCTCGATGCCGGACGCCGCGAAGTCGTGGTTGAGATCGATCTCCTCGCTGACCATCGACTTGGATTTGGCGATCAGCTTCACCGCGTGGCGCTCGGCCAGCTCGCGGATGATCCCGTTGGCCTCGGCTGCGTCTGCCGCGCGGTGGACCGTGGCGCCCGCGCGCTCAGCCGCCTTCTGGAAGCGATCGAGGTACCGGTCGAGGTTTGCCACGACGTCGGTCTTGACCGCCTTCAGCCGCGCCCGGTGGGTCTCGAAGTCGACTTCACCAACGGCCTGCCCGCGCGCCTGCCGCCACGACTGCTGGAACGTTGTCAGATTGCGCGAGAGACGGGCATTGGCGAGGGCACGGTCGTACCGCTCCTCAAACGAGCGCGGCACCTGACCATGCCCCCCGTGTGGGTGCTGGGCCAGCGCCTCGGCCGTCGCCTCAGCGGCGGGAACGGTGGTGGACATCGCGGCTGGACTCCTCGGGGTTGGAACGCAATCAACGGGGTGCGGGGGAGAGGATAGGCGATCCACCACCGACATGGTTATGCCGTCCTTCGCACGGACGACCACCGCGGTCACCTACCGATCACGGACCGTGCTTTTGGCGGGGGGCGGACCGGTCTGCCGTCGGAACACCGGGCGATGGGCGACCTAAGCATTCGACTACCGATGGTCGACGGCCGCGACTCGCTCCACGCGGCGGTGGCGACGGGCATGCCGCCCTACGAGATGCTCGAGCAAGGCCGGACCGGACGACAGATCGAACGGTGGATACGTCTGGAACGATTCAGAACCCCGCAATCCAGCTCTGACTTCATGTAGCTGATGAGTGTCACCACGCGATAGCCAAACTGCGGGAACCATGCCTCCGCGCGCCCCCCGCGGTGGGGGTGCGGCTTAACGTACCGAGCGATCAACTCGGCCTCGTCCGCGGTCGCCGGCTGATCGGCGAGGATCGATTCGCTCTTCGGCAACGCCATGGCGATCCAACCTACGTGTATTCGACCGCGTCGCGAGATTTCTCCGGGCCGGACGATAGCACCGCACCGGCAACGGAACAACCAAGCCCCGGTGTTGCTGCCGGAAACGGGGCGCCATTCAAGCGGTCGAATAGAGGGGAGCCGACATCTAGCCGAGGTCGTCGACGAACAGCACCACCACCCGTGCCGGTCCCTGGACGCCAACCGTGAGGACGCGCTCGATATCGGCGGTACGGCTCGGTCCGGTGACGAGGGTGGCGTAGCCGCCGCCGAACTGAAGTGCCACCCCGCGCAGGGCCGGCGCCGCATCGGCCAGGGAAGGAACGAGGGCAGCGGTCGAGCAGACGACGAGCTGAGTCGCGACGAGCAGGCCTATGGCCCGGTCGTCGAGGCTCGGCTCGGCAAGGAGGACGGAACCGGTCTCGGCAATGGCGAGCCGTGCGAGACTGAGGCCGAGCGGGGCGTCACGGGTTACTCCCGGGTCGCCGGGCTGCGACCACGCCACGCCCGCGGCATCCAGCGCCCGGGTCAGGGCCGGCGCGGCGTCGCGGAGCTCACCGGCGATGAGGACGGCCGGCGGACCAAGCTCTGCCACCAACGAGGCGATGAAGCCGGCGAGCCCGTGGACGTCGGGAACGCGCTCGACGCGAACGCCGAGGGGGCCAGCACGTTCCGTAAAGGCGGCGAGGAGGCCGCCAGTTGCAGGTTCGGGCGGAGCCGTCGGGCGTGGGATCGAGGACATCGAGCGTTCGTCCCGGCATTCGGTGGGGGAGCGACAATCCTAGGATCCGGCTGCCCCAGGCGTCAGGGCGGTTCGCTCACCGTCCCTCCGTGCTTCGTAGCGCCGGACCCCCAACGCTTGTTACAGCATCGCGCCGATGATCCAGGGGTTGTACTCCTCATCGCCGACGCCGGCCAGCTCGCTCTTGCTCTGCTCGCCTGAGGCGACGGCGAGGACCATCTCGAAAATCTCTTGGCCAACCTCGTCCAGGCTGACGCCGTCCAGCACCTTGCCGGCGTTGATGTCCATGTCCGGTTCCTGGCTAGCGTACAGGGTTGAGTTGGTCGCGACCTTGATCGACGGCGCCGGCTTGAAGCCGAAGCACGACCCCCGACCGGTCGTGAAGACGACCACGTTGCAGCCGCCGGCGACCTGGCCGGTGACCGAGACCGGGTCGTAGCCGGGCGTGTCCATGTGGACGAAGCCGCGCTCGGTGACGCGCTCCCCATAGCCCACGACCTGGTTGAGCGGCGTCGACCCAGCCTTGGCGATGGCGCCGAGCGACTTCTCGTAAATCGTCGTCAGGCCGCCGAGCTTATTGCCGGGAGCCGGGTTGTTGTCGATCGAGGCACCGAACATGGCGGTGTAGCGCTCCCACCAGTGGATCCGCTCGACCAGCTTCTCCCCCACGTCCCGGCTCCTGGCGCGCCGCGTCAGGAGGTGCTCGCCCCCGTAGACCTCGCTCGTCTCGCCAAGGACGACGGTGCCGCCCTGCCGGACAATCTCGTCGGCCGCCTTGCCGAGCGCCGGGTTGGCGGTGACGCCCGACCAGCCGTCAGAGCCGCCGCACTGGAGGGCGACGACCAGCTCGGAGGCGGGGATCGGCTCGCGCTTGGCCTGGTTGGCGATCGGGAGGAGGCGCTTGACCGCTTCGATCCCCTGCTCCACCGTCTGCTGGAAACCGCCGTCCTGCTGAATGGTGAGGACGAGCGGCTGCCCATCCTGGCCGAGACCGGTAGCCTCGATCATGTCGCTCGGCTGGTTCACCTCGCACCCCAGGCTGAGGATGACGTAGGCGGCCACGTTCGGGTGGTCGACGATGCCGGCCATTGTCCGCTGCAGGACGCCGAGGTCGGAGGAGCCATAGTGGGAGCCGCAGCCGCCCTTGGTGGGGAAGCCGATGACGCCGTCGACGTTCGGGAAGGCCGCGAGGGCCGAGCCGTCGCGGAAGTGGTCGATAACACGGCGGGTGGCGGAGGAGGAGCAGTTGACCGAGGCGAGGACGGCGACGTAGTTGCGGGTGCCAACCCGACCATCCTTGCGGCGGAAGCCCATGAACGTTCGCCGCTCCGCCTCCGGCACGAGCTCGACCGGTCGGTACTCCGCGCCGAATGCGTAGTCGAGCTTCAACCCACCCTCGCCGACGGCCAAGTTGTGACTGTGGACATGGGCGCCGGCGGGAATATCCTGCGTCGCGAAGCCGATGATTTGCCCGTAGCGTCGGATCTCACCGCCCTGCGGCACATCGCGCAATGCCACCTTGTGCCCGGGCGGGATCATCTGTCCGACGCGCACCTCGCCGTCCGCCGTGCGCAGCACCGTCCGCGGCAGCAACGGCTGCTTGGCGATGGCGATCGTGTCGTCCGGGTGAAGCAGAACCGCCACGTCCGCCAGGTCGACTGGCCCCTGGGGGGCGCGACCGGGCATCATCATGCCGTCGATTCGGGGCTTCGGCTGCGTCGTCGCCATGGGTGCTCCCTTCAATCTCGGTGCGGGGTGTTGGCTGGAGCGTTTGGGGTGCGGAGTGCGAGCCAAACCCGGACCCCGCACCCGTCACCTCGCGGTCAGGCCGCCGTCGATGACCATCTGGGCGCCGGTGACGTAGGCGGCCTCGTCCGACGCCAAGTAGAGCGCGAGCGGCGCGATCTCCTCCGGCCGCCCCATACGGCCGAGCGGCTGGCGCGCGTGCAGCGCTTGCCGCGTCTCCTCGATCTCGCCCGCGTGGTACTTCCGCAGGTATGCCTCGACGAACGGCGTCTCGACCGTCCCCGGGCAAATGCAGTTGCAGCGGATATTTTGATCGACGTAGTCCATTGCCGTCGACTGCGTCATCGAGATGACCGCGCCCTTGGTCGTGCAATAGGCGAAGCGGCGGGCGACGGCGACCATCCCGGCGACGGAGGCGAGGTTGACGATGGCACCCCCCCGCGGATCCTGGACAAGCATCTGCGCTACTGCCGCGTGCGAGCAGTAATAGACCCCGTCGACGTTGACCGCCATCAGCCGGTGAAAGTCGTCCGGGGCCGTTTCGAGGAGGTCGCCGACCATGCCGATGCCGGCGTTGTTGACAAGGATGTCGAGCCGCCCGTGGCGCTCGACGACGGCCGCGACCGCCGCCCGCGCCGACTCCACGTCGGTGACGTCCAGCCGCCAAGGGAACGCCTGCCCTCCCGTGGCCCCAATCTCAGCCGCGACCCGACCCGCCGCGTCCTCGTCAATATCACCCAGCGCGACAACCGCGCCCTGCTCGGCGAAGAGGAGGGCGATCTCCCGTCCGATGCCCGACCCGGCGCCGGTCACCAGCGCCGTCTTACCATCCAACCGAAACATGCGGTCCCCCGGTGGTACGAGCTGTCATGGCTCAGCAGTCAGCGATCAACCCTCGGCATGCAGCCAAGGTGGCCTAGCCGATGGAGCCCAGACAGCCGTGCCGTCGCGATGCCAGCGATGATACGCCAACTGCCGGCCGGGAGCCGACCGCCAATGGTTGACCGCTCGTCAAAGCATGGGGGCCTTTCGCCAGCCTCGCTCCAACGCTCCGTCCATCCCCAAGCCGCCAGTCGCGAGCGTAGCGACATCGCCGGGCCACACGGCCTCGACGGCGGCGACCTGGTTCGTGCAGCGCTGGTTCGGTCGCTCAATCCGAGGCGCGACGCTGCTCGTCGCGCCTCGGCCGACGAGGATGCGCCGGCATCCCCTCGCACCGGCCAGCTGCGGCCGCGCGGCGCCTCCTGACCGCGCCCAGCCGGTCCACGACGTCGGCGACGACCGCCACGTGACACTCGCAGCCCATGCGCTCGAACATCTTGCCGCCCAGCCCATCCACACCGGCGGCGCCGGACTCGGTCAACCCGCAGGCCTTCCGATTCCAACACCCCGCGCCCAACATCCCGCGCCCCGCGCCCTGCACTCCGCTACAGCACGGCGATGGGCCGAACCCAGGAGCCGGTGGCCCCCTTGATCTTGAGCGGGGTGCACACGAAGAGGAACGTGGCGACGTTCGCGGCGCGCAGCGGTTCGAGGTCGATCCACTCCAGGAGGTGAACGCCGCGGTGATAGAGCATCTCGACGTGGAGGTTGCGTGCCCAGTTCACCACCGGCTGCGGCTCGACGCTGGTGTTGTCGGCGCCGAGCACCGCCATCCCCTGGTCGTAGAGCCAGACCGCGGCGTCGACGCTGAGTCCCGGCTGGCCAGCGACGAACGCGCTCGGGTGGTCGTACTGGAGCATCTTCCCGGTGCGAATCAGCACCGCGTCCCCGCGTTCGATCGCGAGGCCGTGCCGCGAGACGGCAGCCTGGACCTCTGCGCGGGGGATTTCCTCGTGATCGGGGAGACGATCGACGCCGCGATCAGAGGCGATGTCGAGCAGGACGCCACGGGTAACGATCGGCTTGACCCCTTCCATCCCCTGCGCCCGCCAACCGAAGTTCCCCTCCGCCTCGGCCGCCGTCGCGCCGCCGTGCACCCGGCCGTCGAGCTGAACGTGGCAGAAGGCGTCGAAGTGGGTGCCGACGTGGGGCGTGCCAGTGATGACCTCGGTGCTGAAGGACGTGCCGGCCCAGTCCTGGCCTCGGGCGAGGTCGGTGCCGGTGCGATGACGGACGACGCGGAAGGGGAAGAACGCCGGATTGCCGTCGGCGAAGGGCATGTCCGCGCTGAGGACGGACCCCAGGTCAAGCACCTCGCCCGTGCGGACGAGGGCGACGGCGCGGCGAACCGTCTCCGGCGTGATGCGGGCGAGCGCCCCAGGGCTGTTGGCATCGACGGAAGCCGCGGTCGGCGTGGTCACCATGAACGTTTCTCCTGGAAGCGGTTGCTCTCCGCCATGAGGACGATCAACGCAGACATCGCCTACCGACGCCCAGTCCGAGCGCGTCCCGGGCTCCATCGTACGCGCCGGCCGAAGACGGCGCCGAGAGGTGGGAGCAACCCTTTCGACCTCCTTCAGGGCGCTCATCTGGCCGAGCCGCTGGCTCAAAGGCCCGGGGGTCGCAAGCTCGGCGCCCCGGTCTACGCGTAACCGCCCCAGTCCCTATCACCCCGAGACGACGATGACGTTGGCGTAGGCGACCGTGTCACCAGTGCGGACCGTGGCCCTGGCCGTCGCGCTCAGGCGCTTGAGCTCCAAGTGGGAGATCGCTTCGAGCGGCGTATTGCCGAGCAGGGCGCGCAACTCGCTCACCCGCCCCGGGTTGACCGCGTCCATCTCGTGCGTGATGAGGAGGCGGTCGATCTCCCACTCGGCGCGGACGGCGCGCAGCACGTCAAGGACGGTCGGGATATCGTCAACGAGGGCGAGATCGATCCGCTCTGGGTCAACCGGGGTGGGGAAACCATGGTCACAGACGGTGAAATAGTCGGTGTGGCCGGTGCTGGCGAGGAGGTGGTTGAGCGCCGGGTGAAGGATACCGCTCCGTTTCACGGTTGGAGGTCCGCGTCGGGGGCATGCGGGAGGGGGAGGCCGAGGCGGTCGTAGACCCGCAACTGCTGTTCCAGCGCGACCCGCTCGCGGAAGTCGAGCCCCGGGCGCTTGAAGTAGAGCGTCGCCGACCCGCCGCCGGTCGTGACGCCAACAAGGTCCCACCCGGCCCGACCGACGGCGGCAAGGTCCGTCTCGGTGGTTCCGCTGACTCTCAGGTACTCCCAAGCCCGGGTTGGTGCAGCCATCGGCAAGTTCCCCTGGTTTCCTCGTCGTGAGAGGAAACGGGAAGTGGCGCGGCCCGCGCTCGCTGGCGACGCGCGGGCGGAGTGTCCAGGACGCGTCGCTTCCCGTGATCGGCAACTGCCATCATTGCGAGATAGGGCGGCCTCGGGTACAAAGCGGGTCCGTGAGCAGGGAGGTGGAACGGTGGGCGCGTTCGACGACTTCTTCCACCACAGAGACACGAGGCGGGACAATTATCTCTCGCGGCTCTTTGGATTGTTCAGCGAGAAGGTGGTCCATGCTTGGTGCGCCGACGAGAACGCCCCTTACGAAGACCTAGGCAGACCAATCTTGAGGGAGGCTGAAGAATCAAGCTGGTCTGTCTTGGACTTCACGCTTCGACGACGCAGCTCGGGCAAGACTTACGCGGCTGAGATGAAGTGCGAGTTGGCATTCGAAAAGTATCGTTACTTGACCCTCATCGATAGCAACCAATTGGGTCACCACATGACGTCGGTTGCGTTCGCCAAGATCCTCGCCTTGGCCAACGGCTCCAAGGTGTTCGACGTGCGATGCCAAGGGAAGCCCGTGGTGGTCGATGGAGCAATCCTCGTCTGGGGAGCGGTCACGCCCGAAGGCCGTGACACGGTCATACGGACCTACGGTTTCGCCGATGTGCTCTCCGTCGAGTCCATGGTGTCCGACCTCCAAACGTGGCGACCATCGGGATGGGCAGATCTCATCGATTGCCACCGTGGCTGGTCTGTTGAACTGTTCGACTTCCTCGCCGGGCCAATGACCCCAGCGGCACCGGCGACGGCCAACGAGGAGGGAAACCGATGAAGCTGGCAACGCGGATGGGGCGACTCGGGACGGAGACCGCCTTCGAAGTCCTGGTCCGGGCCAAGGCGCTGGAGGCTCAAGGGCGCGACGTGATTCACCTCGAGATCGGCGAGCCCGATTTCGACACGCCGGCCAACGTGGTCGAGGCTGGGTGCGAGGCGTTGCGCACCGGCTGGACGCACTATGGGCCGTCGCCGGGGCAGCCGGAGCTGCGGCAGGTCATCGTCGACTACATCAACGGCACGCGCGGCACCGCCTACCGACCGGAGCAGGTGGTCGTCACCCCCGGCGGCAAGCCGATCATGTTCTTCGTCATCCTGGCCATGCTGGAGGCGGGCGACGAGGCAATCTACCCCGACCCCGGCTTCCCGATCTACCGGAGCATGATCGACTTCGTCGGCGCCACCGCCGTCCCGATCCCGCTGCGAGAGGAGCGCGAGTTCCGCCTTGACGTCGAGGAACTGGCCGGTCTCGTCACCCCCCGCACCCGGCTCCTGATCCTCAACAGCCCGGCCAACCCCACCGGCGGCGTCCTCGACCGGGCCGACTTGGAGGCGATCGCGCGCCTGGCGGTGGAGCACGACTTCGTCGTCCTGGCCGACGAGATCTACGCCGAGATCCTGTACGAGGGGGAGCACGTCTCGATCGCGACGATGCCGGGGATGGCGGAGCGAACGATCATCCTCGACGGCTTCTCCAAGACCTACGCGATGACCGGCTGGCGCCTCGGCTACGGCCTAATGCCGGACGAGATGGCCGCCGCCGTTTCCAAGCTGATGGTCAACAGCGTCTCCTGCACCGCCACCGCGGTCCAGCGCGCCGGCATCGAGGCGCTCACCGGGCCGCAGGACGAGGTCCGCAAGATGGTCGAGGCGTTCCGCCGTCGCCGCGACCTGATCGTCGAGGGCCTCAACCGCATCCCGGGCGTCACCTGCGTCCGGCCCAAGGGCGCCTTCTACGTCTTCCCGAACATCACCGGCACGGGGATGCGCTCCAAGCCGTTCGCCGACGCGCTGCTGGAGGAACACGGCGTCGCCGCCCTCTCCGGCACCGCCTTCGGCGACCACGGCGAGGGTTACCTGCGCCTCTCGTACGCCAACTCGGAGGAGAACCTCGTCAAGGCCCTGGAGCGCATCGAGGCCGCGGCCCGCGCGACGGTGGCGGCAGACTGAGCGAGGCGCGATCGCGGGGTCAGGTGAGGGCGGCCCGCGCCGCCCGGTACAGCGTCTCCAACCCCGCCCGCGTCCGCTCGGAGTCGAATTGCGGGTCCCAAACGAGCACGGCCAGGGAATCGCTGACGACTAAGGCCGCGGCGAGGTCGACTCGCCGGAAGCGAGCGACGGCGAGAAGGAAGTCGCCTCCATCTCGACGGTCAGGACGCCGCGCGCCTGGTAGTGCCAGGGTTCTTCTGCCGTCCCCCGCCCGGCGTGGCGCATACGGCGACGTCGCCTGGGCGTCAAGCGCCTTCAGCATGACGGAGCGTTGGACGGGACGATTCGAACGTATCACGCCAAGCGAAGACCGTCACCAGGACGCGCTTCCTAGAACGAGTCTCCGCCGCCTCAATTCGTTCCTGGTTCCGACCACCCATACCCGTCCGCTGCCGCCTGCGACTGGCCTACGCCTCGCCGGTGAACACCGCGAGGTGGACGTGCAGCGCCAGTTGCAGGCGCAGGCGGACGCCGGCATCGTCCAGGTCGAGCCCGGTAATCTCCCGGACGCGGTCGAGACGGTAGAGGACGGTGTTGCGGTGGACGTGGAGCATGGCCGCCGCTTCCTTCGGGCTACACCGGGCGGCGAAGAACGCATCGAGCGTTCGCACCAAGTCGGCGCCGTGCTCGCGGTCATAGGCAATGAGCGCGCCGATCGACTCGTCGTGAAAGCTCCGCAGCTCCGGCAGGCTCTCGGCGGCGAAGATGAGCCGGTAGACACCGAGGTCATCGAAGCGGGTGAGGTGGCCCGGGCCCTTGAGACGGCGGCCGAGGGTCAAGGCCTGCTTCGCCTCCTGGTGCGACTGCCGGATGCCGGCCAGCCCGGCCCGGGGCATCCCAACTCCGAGGGAGAGGACGTTGGCGCCGTCGCTGCCCGGCAAGGCGGCAGCGAGATCGTCGTGGATCTGCTGGGCGACGCGGGGGGCGTTGGTGGCCACCTGCACTGGCCACACGATCTCCGCGCTGTTGTTCCGCACCCGCCACAACGCGCGCGCGTCGCGCCCTGCCTTGGCTGCGCCCGCCCGCGCCATCACCTCCTCCAGTCCCGCCCAGCGACCCTCCCTCCCCGGATCGTGGCCCCGAACCGGACCGGGGGTGGTCGGGTCGAGGCGGACGACGAGCGCGACGTGCGGGACGAGGAGGTTATGCCCGAGACGCTTGGCCTGCTGCAGGAGCGTGGTCTCGCTGCGCAGCGCCCCATCGAGCACCTCGTCGAGGACGTGAAGCTCAACCTCGCGTCGGGCACTCGCGGCGGCATGCTCGCGAGCCAGGACGACGGCGCAGGCCGCCGCGCCACGTGCCGTCAGGGGGCCGTCCTCCGGCGCGTGCCCCCCGCGCGGGACGACCAGGGAGAGGCTGCCGAGCAGCCCGTTCGGCCCCATGATGGGCGCGACGATCCGGGCCCATTCGCCGTCCAGCGCGCGCGCAGCGGTCGGCGGGTCGGCGGGGCTGCTGGCCGCCGCGGTGCGGAGCCAGCGCGCCAGGTCGGGATGTCCGGCGGCCAGGAGCGGCTCGACGCGGGACCGACCTGGGGCGCGCTCTCGCGGCGCGTGGTAGGCGAGGAGGCGACCATCCCGTCCTTCGAGAGCGACGTCCCGGCCAGCCAGCTCGGCGAGCGTGCGGACCATGACCGACAGCGGCTCCCCGGCGATGGCCAGTTCCATCAACCGGCGTCCGACCTCCTGTCCCCGGCGCTGGACCTCCCTTCGCCGCTCGGTGATGAGGCGGGAGGCTTCCCGCTCCAGTGGTCCGAGGTCGGCGTCTCTGGGGAGTTGCAGCAGCGGCACCCCAGCCTCATCGGCCGCCGTCCGCGCCGCCTTGGATACGGCCCCGACGTGGGCGACCGCAGCCACGCCGAAGGCCGCGAGTTGGCGCACGGCCGCCTCCAGCGTCAGCCGCTCGTCGAGCAGCGCCAACATCTGCGGCGGCAGCAGCACCAGCTCGCCGCCGCTGAGATGGCCGAAGGCCGGCGGGGTCGGCCGCAGTCGCGTCGCCCACGTCACCTCCCGCCCGAGCCCGGTCGCCCCCGCGGCGACCCGCGTCCCCTTCGGCAGGGCAAGGGTGATGACGTCGTCAACGGTAATCATGGGTCGGAATCGGCGCGACGGCGAGTCGGCACATTGCCAAACTGAGCGGCCGCCGCTTGGCAAATGCAGTCACGCATCCGGTTCTTCACCCTGATCTCCTTTCGCTGATCTGCTGTCTGGTCGACTCGTCAGTCACCGTACCGCGCGTGCTCCCAGGGACTGACGTAGCGTCGGTAGTCGTCCCACTCCGCGCGCTTGACGAGCAGGAGTTGGTCGCACACGTAGTCGCCGATAGCGGCGCGGACGATATCGTCTTCGGTGAGGGCAGCGAGCGCGTCGCCGAGGGTGGCAGGGAGCGGCGGCACGCCGAGCCGCCCCAGCTCCGCGTCGTCATAGCGGATGAGCGTCTCGTCCAGGGGATCGGGTGGCTCCTCACCCTGCCGAATACCATCGAGGGCGCATGCCAGGGTCACGGCTAGCGCGAGATAGGGGTTGGCACAGGCGTCGGGGGAGCGCAGCTCCAGCTCCAGGGCCGCCTCCGCGCTCGATGCCGAGGATGGGACGCGGATCAACGACGCCTGGCTGACGCGGGCCCAGGTCGCGTGGCGGGGAGCACGGTGGCCGGCGGCGAGGCGCTTGTAGGAGTTAACGGTCGGGCAGACGACCGCGCACATTGCGCTCGCGTGCGTGAGCTGTCCGGCGATCGCGTGGCGGCCGACAGAAGACAGGTCGTCGCGTTCGTCGCGCAGGGCGTCGGCCCCATCGCCGAGGCGGGCCAGGCGCTGGAAGACGTGCATGCCGGAGCCCGGCGCGTCGGACAGCGGCTTCGGCATGAACGTCGCGCGCAGGCCGCGGCGACCCGCAACGGAGCGGACCACCTGGCGGACCGTCATCACCTGGTCGGCCATCCGCAACGCCCCGGCCGGCCACAGGTCGAGCTCTTCCTGACCGGGACCCGTTTCGTGGTGGGCCCCGCCTACCCCGATGCCCATCTCGTGGAGCGTGGCGAGGATCACGTCGCGGGTGCCGGCGATGAGGTCCTCGCCGACGTCGAAGTAGCCCCCGGCGTCCGGCGGACGGGGCCCGGCGGCGTCCTGGCGCAGCCGGTAGAACACGACCTCCAGCGCGACGCGATAGTCATAGCCCGCCGCCGTTTCTGCGGCGAGCGCGCGCTCCAACACGGAGCGGGGCTCGCCACTCGCCGTACCGCGCGTGCTCCCAGGGACTGACGTAGCGTCGGTAGTCGGCCCCTCGGCGCGCTTGACGAGGAGGAGTTGGTCGCAGACGTAGTCGCCGATAGCGGCGCGGACGATATCGTCTTCGGTGAGGGCGGCGAGGGCGTCGCCGAGGGTGACGGGGAGCGGCGGCACGCCGAGGCCGCCCCAGCTCCGCGTCGTCGTAGCGGATGAGCGTCTCGTCCAGCGGGGATCCGGCGGCTCCTCACCCTGGCGGATGCCGTCGAGGGCGCATGCCAGGGTCACGGCTAGCGCGAGATAGGGGTTGGCCATGGCGTCGGGCGAGCGCAGCTCCAGCTCGAGGGCCGCCTCCTCGCTCGATGCCGAGGCCGGCACCCGGATCAACGACGCCTGGCTGACGCGCGCCCAGGTCGCGTGGCGCGGCGCGGTGGCCGGCGGCGAGGCGCTTGTAGGAGTTGACGGTCGGGCAGACGACCGCGCAGGCGCCGCTCGCGTGCGTGAGCTGTCCGGCGATCGCGTGGCGGCCGACGCCGACAGGTCGTCGCGTTCGTCGCGCAGGGCGTCGGCCCCATCGCCGAGGCGGGCCAGGCGCTGGAAGACGTGCATGCCGGAGCCCGGCGCGTCGGACAGCGGCTTCGGCATGAACGTCGCGCGCAGGCCGCGGCGCTGGGCGACCGCGCGGACCACCTGGCGGACCGTCAGCACCTGGTCGGCCATCCGCAACGCCCCGGCCGGCCACAGGTCGAGCTCTTCCTGACCGGGACCCGTTTCGTGGTGGGCCCCGCCGACCTCGATGCCCATCTCGTGGAGCGTGGCGAGGATCTCGTCGCGGGTGCCGGCGATGAGGTCCTCGCCGACGCCGAAGTAGCCACCGGCGTCCGGCGGCAGCGGACCGGCGGCGTCCTGGCGCAGCAGGTAGAACTCGACCTCCAGCGCGACCCGGTAGTCGAAGCCCGCCGCCGTTGCTGCGGCGAGCGCGCGCTCCAGGACGGAGCGGGGATCGCCGGCGAAGGGGCTGGCCGTCGCGCCGGCGGACGGAACAGGACAGGCGGGCGCGGCGCGGCGTCTCGTCGGCGCCGGGAAAGACGACGAGGGTCCCCGGGTCCGGGACGAGATAGAGGTCGAGCTCGACCTCGCGCAGGCCACCGGTGAGCGCCGACCCGTCGAAGCGGTAGCCGTGGGCTAGGACGGGCGGCAAGAGGTCGGCCGGGATCGTCATCGCCCGCGCCCCGCCGGCGATGTCGCTGAACTGGAGGTCGACCAGCCGCACGCCATCGTGCGCGGACGCGGTCAGCGCCGCCTCGCCGCCTCCCCCCGGTCCCGCGCCGGGCCTCGACTGCTGCTCGACGCCATGCGCCGCCATGCCTCTCTCCGCTCCTCGGCACCCGTCCCGCGCGGGCCGGGTCGCATTTGGGCTCCCAGTCCAATCGTGTGATCGCCGCAGCTGGGCGGGAGACATTAGCGTGCGGTGCCCGTTTGACCCAACGTGGTCCCATCGGATCGCACAGTCGGCGGGGTGGCGGTAAGCCTCGGCCATCGCCGATTCGCGGCCGGCCTGCCATGTCCCGTTCCGGGGCACCTGGCGTGATGGCCGCCCGCATTGTGGAGGAAAAGTCCGCCGGTGAGGAATACTACGGCGGCTGCGGTGCTGCGCATCCGTCATGCGAACTCGGTCCCTCGTCTCTTGGGCGCTCGGCCTAAACAATCGCCCCATCTTCTTGATGTCCAGCACCTAGGCCTTCTCGGACCCTCTTTCTAGACTGGGGGTCCCCACAGTGGCGTGGGTCTTCCCGTTGGCGTCCGCCGGTCGCTCCCGCGTGAACATCGGTCCGGCCCGCGGGGCCCACGGGCGTGGTGGTCGGTCAGCGCGGACCGCTCGTCGCCGTTTCGCGCACAGCCAGGGCACGGTCGAGGCGCCACGGCGTCCTCCGCCTCATGTCCACGCGAAACCGGCCATGACCCAGACCCACAGCCATCTCCAGGGGGAGCACCCCGCTCCCGACCTGGCGCCCGCTCTACGACCCGAGCTACGAGAGCGACGCGTGCGGCGTCGGTCTCGTCGTCGATGTTGCCGGGCGGCCGTCGCGCGTCGATCGTCACGCGTGCGCTGGCCGGCCTGGTCAACCTGACCCACCGCGGCGGCGTCGGCGCCGACGAACGGACCGGGGACGGAGCCGGGCTCCTGACCCAGATCCCCTTCGCGCTCTTCGCCCCGGAACTGGAGCGGCTCGGCGGGCGTGTCGAGCCCGGCGACCTCGGCGTCGCCATGACGTTCCTGCCACGAGCCGCGGCCGCCGCTGACCGAGCGCGGGCGATCATGGAAGAAGCGGCTCAGGAGCAGGGTCTGGGGCTTCTCGGCTGGCGGAAGGTGCCGGTCGACGCGGGTGTGCTCGGCCGCACCGCGGCCGCCACGCTGCCCCGGATCGGCCAACTTCTGCTCGCGCCCGCGGTCGGCCCGGCGCGGGGTCGCGTTCGAGCGCGACCTGTTCCTGGCGCGCAAGGCGGCGGAGCGAGCCGCCGCCGCGCACGGGCTGAACGGGTTCTTCGTCGTCTCCTGCTCGGCGCGCACGCTGATCTACAAGGGGTTCTGCCTGCCCGGGACCTGGCCACCTTCTATCTCGATCTCCAGGGCCCGGCCTACGCCAGCGCGATCGCCCTGTTTCACCAGCGCTACTCCACCAACACCCTGCCGACGTGGGGTTGGCGCAGCCGTTCCGGTTCCTGGCCCACAACGGGGAGATCAACACCGTCCAGGGCAACCGGAGCTGGATGGAGGCGCGGGCCCCGGGGCTGCGGTTGGCGGACGGAACGGGGGTCGAGGCGCTGCGGCCGATCGTCTCGACGACCGGCAGCGACTCGCTCAGCCTCGACAATACGCTGGAATTGCTTTACCACGGCGGTCGCTCCCTGCCGCATGCATTGATGATGCTGGTGCCGGAGCCTTGGGAGCAATTGCCGGATATGCCGGCCGACCGCCGTGCCTTCTACGATTTCCACGCCGGCCTGATGGAACAGTGGGACGGTCCGGCGGCGCTGGCCTTCAGCGACGGGGTGCTGGCCGGGGCGACGCTCGACCGCAACGGCCTGCGCCCGCTGCGCTACGCGCTGACCGCCGACGGCCTGTTCGTCGCCGGCTCGAGGCAGGGACCGTCGCCATCGACCAGGGGACAGTCGTCGAGAAGGGACGGCTCGGACCCGGCCAGATGATCGTCGTCGACACGAGCCGTGGCCTGGTGCTGCACAACGACGAACTGAAGGCCGAGGTCGCGGCCCGCGCCCCGTACGCCGCCTGGCTGGAGGCGGGTCGCGTGCGCCTGGCCGTGCCCGACGTGGCCGACGCACCCGCACGGACACCCATCCCCGAGCCGCCGGCGGAGCGCCGGCCGCGGCCGGCCGCGGACGCGGAACTGGTCGCGGTCCAGCGCGTCTTCGGCTACTCGGGGGAGGATATCCGCTTGATCGTCACTCCCATGGCGGGGGAGGCGAAGGAGCCGACCTGGTCGATGGGCGACGATGCGCCGCTCGCGGACCTGCCCGAGCGGCCGCGGCCGCTGACCGCCTACTTCCGGCAGCGCTTCGCCCAGGTGACCAACCCGGCGATCGACTCGCTGCGCGAGCGCAAGGTGATGGCGGTCGACGCCTTCCTCGGCCCCCGTGGCAACCTGCTGATCGAGGAACCCGCGCAGGCTCGCCTCGTCCACCTCTCAAGCGTGCTCGTCACCGAGCCGGAACTGACGGCCCTCGCCGCGCTCGACGCCGGCTCGCTGCGGGCCGCGACCCTCTCCACGCTGTTCCGGGTGCCGGAGGAAGCGGGTGACGCGGCAAGCGTGACGCATGCGTCGCCCCTCGAGGACGCACTCGAGCGTCTGCTGGAACAGGCGGAGCGGGCAGTGCACGAGGGCGCGAGCATCCTGATTCTCAGCGACCGTGGGGTCGACGCGGGCCACGCGCCCGTACCAATGCTGCTGGCCGTGGCGGCGATCCACCACCATCTGATCCGCCGCGGGCTGCGCATGCGCGTCGACCTCGTTGCGGAGACCGGCGAGGTCTGGGACGTCCATGCACTGGCCTGCCTGATCGGCTACGGCGCGGCGGCCGTTCACCCCTACCTAGCGCTAGCGGCGGCCGGGTCACTGGCGGCAACCCGCGGCTATGAGGCGATGACGGCGGAGCACCTGCGATGCAACTACTTAAAGGCACTGGAGAACGGACTGCTCAAGGTGGCGGCCAAGATGGGGATCTCGACCGCCGGCGGTTACCGGGGGGCGCAGATCTTCGAGGCGATCGGGCTCGACCGGAGGCTGGTTGAGCGGCACTTCACCGGTACGCCATCCCGCCTCGGCGGCCTGGGGCTGGCCGAGATCGGTGCCGACGTGCTGCGCCGCCATCACGAGGCGTACGCCGAGCCGGCGGCCAAGCTGCCTGACTTCGGGCTGATTCGGTTCCGCAAGGACGGCGAGCCCCACGCGTTCAGCCCGACGACAGTCAAGGCGTTGCAGAAGGCGGTCGAGAGTGGCGACCCGGTGGACTACGAGGCGTATCGCGAGCAGGTGGCCGCCCACCCACCGACTGCTATCCGCGACCTCATCGCGCTCAAGCCGCTTGGGGCGCCGGTGCCCCTGGCGGAGGTCGAGTCCATCGACGCCATCATCGAACGCTTCGTGGTGACGGCGATGTCGCTGGGAGCGCTCAGCCCGGAGGCGTACCGCACGCTCGCGATCGCCATGAACCGGCTCGGGGCGCGCTCGAACTCGGGCGAGGGGGGCGAGGACCCCGGATGGTATGAGGAGGCAGGGCCGGACGTGCCCCACTCCAAGGTGAAGCAGGTCGCATCCGGCCGCTTCGGGGTGACGGCGACCTACCTCTCGCGGGCCGAGGAACTGGAGATCAAGATCGCCCAGGGGAGCAAGCCGGGCGAAGGCGGACAGCTCCCGGGGCACAAAGTGACCGGCTTTATCGCCCGGCTGCGGTACGCGGTGCCCGGGCTGCCGCTGATCTCGCCGCCGCCGCACCATGATATCTACTCGATCGAGGACCTGGCCCAACTGATCTACGACCTGCGCCAGATCAACCCGCGGGCCAAGATCGGGGTCAAGCTGGTGGCCGAGGCGGGCGTCGGCACCATCGCGGCCGGCGTCGCCAAGGCCCGAGCCGACTACATCCTGATCAGCGGCCACGCCGGCGGCACGGGCGCCTCGCCGCTCGCCTCGATCAAGCACGCTGGCTGTCCCTGGGAGCTGGGGCTGGCCGAAACCCAGCAGACGCTGGTCATGAACGGCTTGCGCTCGCGCGTCCGCCTGCGGGCCGACGGCGGGTTGAAGACAGCCGAGGACGTCGTCACGGCGGCGATGCTCGGGGCGGAAGAGTTCGGGTTCGGCACCTCCGCGCTCGTCGCGATCGGCTGCGACATGGCGCGCCAGTGCCACCTCAACACCTGTCCAACCGGGATCGCCACCCAGCGTGAGGACCTACGGGCCAAGTTCGCCGGCACGCCGGAGATGGTGATCGCTTACTTCACGCACCTCGCGGCGGCGACCCGCGACTTGCTCGCCTCCCTCGGCGCCCGGGGCATGGACGAACTCGTCGGCCGCTCCGACCTCCTCGCCACCGCCCCGGTCGCGGGGCGGACGGCCTTGCTCGACCTATCCGACCTTTTCGCGGCGCCGGCCGCCGCCGAGGCACGACGCAAGACGACCGAGATCCGCAACGACCAACCGACGCTGGACGACCGGATCATGGAGGTGGTCGGGCCGGCGCTGGCCGGGGGCCGGGCGGTCAGCGTGGCGGAGGAGATCCGGACCGAGCACCGGACGGTCGGGGCGAAAGTGGCGGGCGAGATCGCCGTGCGGCGTGGGGCCGGCAAGCTAGCGCCGGGACGGATCACCTGCCGCTTCGCGGGCAGCGCTGGGCAGAGCTTCGGCGCCTTCGCGGTGGACGGAATGCGACTGCTGCTGGAGGGCGAGGCGAACGACTACGTCGCCAAGGGGATGAGCGGCGGCGAGATCGCCGTCCGCCCGCCGCGGCAGGCACCCGTCGAATCCCCCCAGGTCATCGCCGGCAACACGATCCTCTACGGGGCGACGGGTGGCGCGCTCTTCGTGGCCGGTCGGGTCGGAGAGCGATTCGGGGTCCGCAACAGCGGGGCGACCGCGGTGGTGGAAGGCGTGGGCGACCACGGCTGCGAGTACATGACCGGCGGCACCGTGGTGGTGCTGGGACCGACGGGGCGCAACTTCGGCGCCGGCATGACCAACGGCGTCGCCTACGTCCTCGACGCCGACGGGGGCTTCGCCGGCCGGATCAACGACGAGTCGATCCTGCTGGAGCGGCCGGCACCGGAGGAGGACGCGGTCCACCTGTGTCACTTGGTCGAGCGCCACGTCCAACTGACCGGCAGCGCGCACGCCAAGACCCTCCTCGACCGCTGGGGCGAGACGGTGGCGCAAACGTGGAAGGTCATTCCGCGTGCGTCGGTCGTCGCCCAGGCGACCGAGCCGGAGCCGGCCGAGGATCCGACCGCCAAGGGTGCGGCCGACTAACGGAACGCCCACGGAGGCGATGGAGAGCGTCAGTCACCCGTTGCAGAGCACCGTTGGTGCGATGAACGCCCGGCGCTCCTCGGCGAGGAGCGCCCGATTGCATGGCGAAGCGACTTTCGCGATCGCAGACCAAGCGGACCACGAGGCTAACGTCGACGCAGATTGTCGAGGACCTGGGAATCCCTCGCTTCTCGCATCTCCCCGATGACGTCCTCAATCCGAGGAACGGGACACCCGATCAGCTCATGCTTGATCTGATTCTAGGGCTGCACCGCGAGGTCCCACCCGTCTTCGGGCTCGGGCCGGGCCGCGCGCAGTCGCTTGTACTCCGCGACGGAGAGCACGACGACCTGTGGCTTGCTCCCGCACTCGACGACCACGGGTGTCTCCTCCTCTATCACCCGTCGCATTACCTCGCCGAAGTGAACCCGCGTTTCCGTCGTGCTCAGTGCCTAGACCGACGTGCCGCTCCTTGTCGTTTCATCGATCCATGGATCGATCGTAACGTGCGGTGGCGGCGAGGGGCGGCCCGTTTCGTTAATGGATAAGGAACAGGCGGCGCCTGTCCGGCAATGTTCCCGCGACGACGAGCCGAGATGGCTTCCAGGATACGGGGGTGTCGACCGGCGTGGGCGGCGGTGGATCCCAAAGACGGGCGGGGACGCCACGTCTGCGCGTCCCTCTCCGGGCACGGTGAGCCGGTTGCCACGCCGGTCCATCGGCCCCGATAGGGAACGCAGTTCGCTGACGCTGACGTGGACGGCGCGGGAGCTGGAGGAGCTGGCCGAGGCCGCCGACTAGCCCGCCGTCGCTCCAAACGTCTTGAGTCACCCGATGCCGGGGGGAGTGGCGCCGCACCGCCCCGGCGCCGCAAGGCCGGCCAGGGCCGCCGACCGACGGAGAATGGAAGGCACGGCCGCGACGCCGACGCAAGCCCGGTCGAGCATGGCTGTCAAGAGCAAGGTCGCGGAAGCGACGGGGGTCGGACACGCGCATGCGTCACTTGTCGCCTGGCACCGTGGTCATGGCCGAGGCCCCGCCTCGCCGCGTGAGTGGCCGGTCCCAGCGAACGTCGTACCACACGCCGCGGCGGCGTAAGCTCACCGTGGAGCAGGAGGTCGCGGTCCGCTTCCTCGCCGCGACGAGGAGTCTGCGGTCCCTCGCGGCCGAGTTCGGCGTCAGCCACGAGACAGTGCGGGCGGTGCTGAGAGAATCCGTCCCCGAATCGGACGGCGTGGCGGTGTAGACGCGAGGGAACGCAGCTGCGCGCGCTACCGCGCGGAGCCGACGGCGGCGGGCGGCGCGGCCGCCGCCCCGCTCGCCTTGGGCGTGGCCAGCAGGCGCGATCCAACGCGCGCGATCAGCGTCCCGAGCCCGTGCCGCGCCGCGCCCAAGCCACGCGCCCTGGCGGGGCGGCCGGCGCCCCGGTTGCCGGCCGCCCGCCGCCGCCCGGCCTCGCACCGCAGCTCCTCGTAGCGCGCCCCGGCGGCCAGGCAGTCGGCGGCGTTCAGTCCCGGCATCATGGCGGCCCCCTTTTGGCTCCGTTCCGGCTAGCTGCCCGGTCCTGCCCGGGCACGTCCCCATCATGCGCCGCGGGACCTGGGGGCGCATCGTGGGGATTACGGAGGGGCCTACGGATTTCGCGGCCGGGGCGGGGCGGACCGGACCTCCGTACTCGTCCTTCGGCTCCGGAGGACGGGCCCCGGTCAGACCAACCCCCGCCGAACGGCGACGGCGGCCGCCTCGGCGCGGGCGTTGACGCCGAGCTTGGCGAAGATGTTGGCGACGTGGGTCTCGACGGTGCGCCGGCCGACGAAGAGCACCTCGGCGATCTCGCGGTCGGAGCGGCCCCCGGCGAGCAGGCGCAGCACGTCGCGCTCCCGGGGCGTCAGCCCGGCGGGCGACCCCGACCCCTTGCTCGACGGGCGTCGGTCGGCCGGTCCCAGCGCCTCGGCGATGACCGCCCGGGCCTCGGCGACGGCCTCGTCCTGGGACAGCGCCCGGCCGGCCTCCGACGCCGCCGCGAAGGCCTGTTCGCCCAGGCGCGCCCGCACGTCCGCCAGCACCTGCTGGCCACGGACGTAATGCGGTCCCACCTGGAAGCCGATCGCGCGGCGCAGCGCGTCGGCGGCGCCGAGCAGGCGCGCCGCCCGCTCCGGCTGCCCCCGGCCCGCCGCCACCCCGGCGATGCCGTCGAGCGCGCCAGCGATCCCCGATTGATCGTCCGATTCCAACCGCAGCGACAGGACCTCGTCGTAGAGCCCCGCCGCCCGCGCCTGGTCGCCGCTCGCGCTTGCGGCACCGGCTAGCGTCTGGAGACCCCAGGCCACCCCCCACGACTGGCCGACCTCCCGCCACCACGCCAGCGCCTCCTCGGCCAGCGCCACCGCGCGCTCCGGCTCACCCCGCCAGAGGTGCACGTCGCCGAGGTCGCAGGTCAGCGCCGCCCGAACCCACTCAACCTGCGGACCGGCGTCAAGCCCGCCGAGGGACGCCAAGCCGTCCCGGAAGCACGCCGCCGCCCGATCGAAGTCGCCCGCCCATTCAGCCGAGGCGCCGAGGCCCTGATGGTCCTCGGCGGCGCGCAACGCATCGCCGTGCGCGCGAGCGATAGCCAGGGCCTGCTCGCCGAACGCGGCGCCCTGCGTCAGGTCGCCTTGAAGCGCCGCGAAGTTGGCCGCCGCGAACAGCGCGTCCGCGCGGATTCCCGGCGCGGCACTGCTCGGCATGGCCAGCGCTTCGTTCAGCCAGCGGAGGGCTTCGCCGGGATGGCCGCGGACAGAGAGGAAAGCCAAGGTCGCCGTGCCGAGGCGAAGGGCTGCCTCGGCGTGCCCCTGATCGAGCGCCCAGGTGGCCGCCGCCCGCAGGTTCGGCAACTCTGCCGCGAGCTGTGTCAGGCCGGCCCGCTGATCGGCGTCGAAGACGGTCGGGGCGACGGCTTCGGCAAACGCGACGAAGAAGCCCGCGTGCCGCCGTCGGATCTCGTCCTCCTCGCCGCTCCCCGCCAGCCGCTCCAGCCCGAACTCCCGCACGGTCTCCAACATCGCGTAGCGCGATCCGCCCCCCACCCCCTCCATCAGGCGAAGCAAGCTCTGCTCCACCAGCGCGGTGACGCCCTCCAACACGTCGAGGCCGGCGTCCCCTGGCGCGGCGGCCACCTCCTCCGCTACCTCCAGTGTGAACCCGCCGACGAAGACGGCCAACCGCCGGAAGAGCGCCTGCTCCTCGGGCGACAGCAGGTCGTGGCTCCAGGCGATGGCTCCGCGCATCGTCCGCAGTCGCGCGGGCGCGTCCCTCGGCCCGCCCGTGAGCAGCGGCAGCCGCTGCTCCAGCCGCGCCAGCAGCGCCGCCGGCGGCAGCACCTTGGCCCGGGCGGCCGCCAGCTCGATGGCGAGCGGCAGCCCGTCCAGCCGCCGGCAGATGGCGGCCACCGCCGGCGCGTTGTCGGCGGTCAGCGGGAAGTCGGCCCTCACCGCCCGCGCCCGCTCGACGAACAGCCGCACCGCCGCGGACGCCGACGCCTCCTCCGGCAAGCCACGCCCGTCCGGCCCCGTCAGCCCCAGCGGCGGGACGGCGTACTCGCGCTCGCCCGAGACCCGCAGCCGAACCCGGCTGGTGACCAGGACCGTCAGGCCCGGGCAGGCGCTGAGCAGGTCGGCCACCAGCGGGGCGGCCTCGACCACCTGCTCGAAGTTGTCGAGCACCAGCAGCAGGCGCTGGTCGCGCAGGAGGGCCGTGAGTCGGGCGTCGAGCGGCTCGTCGCCGGCTTCCCGCACACCGAGGGCTTGGGCGATGGCAGAGGCGACGATGCCGGGGTCGGTGATCGGGGCGAGGCCGACGAACGCCACCCCGTCCGGGAAGGCGTCGGCCACTCCCCGCGCCGCTTCGAGGGCGAGCCGCGTCTTCCCCACCCCGCCCGGGTCGGTCAGCGTAAGCAGGCGCACGTCCTCCCGGCGCAGCAGCGTGACGACCGCCGCGACCTCCTGCTCCCGGCCGACGAGGGGGGTGAGCGGGGTCGGGAGGCTGGGGACGCGCTCGGGCGGTAGAGAATCGTGCATGGCGCGGCTCGGCGGGTCGGGTCAGGACGCCTGACCCGGATGATGCCGAACGGGCCGGACGGCGTCAACCGACCGGCAGCCGCTCCCGCCGCGGTCCGGCCCCGCGGCGGGACGCGCCTCCATCGACGCCGGCTGTCCAGTCACCTCAGTTCACGCACTCATCCGCCGGTGGCGCCAGCCGTCACCGTGAGCGTCCGGTCCACGTGCTCCCCGTGGGCGGGGAATGCCCCGCTCCTACCGCACCTTCCCCCGCGCGGTAACGGGCCAGACGTCGACGACGCGGCCGTCACGGACGAGGTGGAGCTCGTCCATCAGGTTGACGACGGGGCAGACGTGGTTGGGGATGACTTCGACCCGGTCGCCGACGGCGAACCCCGGCTCGTTCGGCGGGAGGAGGACGACGCCGTGCTCCTCGCTGAGGCGGGCGATCTCGGCCCGCGGGTGGCCGACGACGTAGCCGTGGCCGGGGTGGCTCGGGCTGCGGTCCATGGCGAGCGTCTTCGACCCGGCGTCGATGACGGCGCGGTCGGGCGCCGGCCGGCTGACGACGGTGGTGACAACGCGCGCGGCGCAGCGGTCGGGGCCGACTCGGCCGTGGCGGAAGGCGGCGTTGTCGTTGAACACGTAGGTGCCCGTGCGGCTCTCGGTGACGCCCGGCTCGGTTGGGGTGTAGGGGCTGGCCGGCGTCGCGCCGAGGCTGCCGTCCCGGGCATTGAGGCCGTAGGAGCGGATCTGTCGCGCCGTCTCCTCCCGCGCGCGGCCGGCGGCGAGTGCCGCCGCGTCGATCTCATCCGGGGCGCTCTCATTGACCTGCCCCTCGTGGGTCATGACCCCGACCACGCGTAGCCCGGGCAGCTGCGCCAGGTCAATCGCAAGGGCCGTCGCCTCTTCCCCGTGCCGAGCACCAGCCCGGTCCTGGCCGGTGTTGACCTCGACGTACACCTCCAGCACCCGCCCCGCCCGAACCATCTCCCGCGACAGCGCCGCGGCCGCCTCGCGCCCGTCGAGGGCGACGACGACGCGGGCGCGGTCCATCAGCGCGAGAAGGCGGCGGATCTTCGGTTCGCCGACAGTGGGGTAGGCGAGCAGGACGTCTGAAACGCCCCCCTCGGCTACCAGCGCCTCAGCTTCGCCGATCTTGGCGCACGTCGCCCCGACCGCCCCTGCCTTGAACTGGAGGCGGGCGACCTGCGGGCTCTTGTGGGTCTTCATGTGCGGCCGCAACGCGACCCCGAGCCCCGCGGCAAAGGCGGCCATCTCCTCGACGTTGCGCCGCAGGATCGCCTCGTCGACGACGAGGCAGGGCGTATCGAGTATCTCCTCGACGGCGATGACCGGAGCGGTGTCGAAGGCGACGGGCGCGGTCATGGACGACCTCCGCAGGGCTGAGTCTACGTGCCGAGTGCCGAGTGCCGCGTGCCGACAGGCCAACGGGTGGCACCAACGTCGATCCAGCGACCCTGCTGGCCCGAGCGGGCGACGCCGTCGAGGATCTCCTGGACCTTGACGCCGTCGGCGAACGAGGGCGACGCCGGTTCGCCGGTGCGGATGGCGCGGACCCACTCCCGCATCAAGAGGAGCGTCGGCTGAGTCAGGGGATGGTCGAACTCGGGGAGGTCGCCGGCCAGGCGGTCGGGGATTGGCAACTCGGCCAGGTCTCGGTCGCCGTAGCGCGCCCCGTAGAGGTTGCCGTCCCGCACCCGCAGCACGCCGTCGGAGCCGGCCAGGCTGATCTCCTCATCCCCCTCGAACGGCGCGGTCGCGGTGACGTGGACGGTGGCGAGCGCGCCGCTGGCGAAGCGGAGCACGAAGGCGAAGTTATCGTCGGCGTCGACCGTGGCCATCGCCGCGCTTTCCGGTAGGCGCCGGCGCTTCACCATCGTCGCCGTTGCCCCGGCGACGCCCTTGACGTCGCCGAACCACCAGTGCAGGGCGTCGACGTGATGAGACCCCGTGGCGCCGAGCATGCCCCCGGCCTTGTCGCGCTCCATCAGCCAGCCGAAGGGGCGGCCATGGGGATCGTTGAGGCTCGACCGATGGGCGACCAGGGTGGCGGCGTGCGGCTCGCCCAGATAGCCCTCGGCGATCAGCTCCTTAATCCGCGCCCGAACCGGCAGGAAGCGGAATTCGTGGTTGACCATCGCCGCCACGCCGACGCGCGCGGCGAGCTTGACCATGTCCCGCGCCTCGGCCAGGTTGCGGGCCATCGGCTTTTCGCACAGGACGTGCTTGCCGGCCTCCAGCGCCGCCAAGGCCATCGAGTGGTGAAGGTAGGGTGGGGACGCCACGACGACGGCGTCGACCGCCGGGTCGCGCACCAACTCACGGTAGTCGGTATGGAATGTCGGGACGCCGTGCATCGCCGCGGCGGTGGCAGCGCGCTCGGCGCGCCGGGAGCAGACGGCGACGACCTCGGTGTCGGGGAGGTACTGGAGGGCGGGGATGTGGACGGCCGCACCGAACCCTGTGCCGATGACCCCGACCCGAATCGGCGCCGCGGCCCGGTCCGGCTCGACCCGCGCGGTGCCGGTCCGCTCTCCCCGCGTGGCCACCATGCCGCCCGTCCTGCTCCCGTTCCTCGGCCATCGGACGCCAACGGGCGGAGCCGCGCCGGTCCCCGGCTCCCGACCCGCGCCGCGTCACCCCGGCACCCTGCCCGATTGGGGAGCCAATGCTACCACAGGCCGTGGCGTCGCCTGTCCGGGTCGCCGTCCGCCCGGCGCACGCCCGGCAACGAATCTGGCAGGATGGCAACGACTCGACGTCGATCCGGGGCCCCACCGGTTCCCGGAGGCCGGAGTCCAGGGAGGAAGATGCGGCGAGGAGCGGCACGGGCGAGGGCGGAACACGAGAGGGGGACAGGATGCGTCTCTTCAGCGGCAAGGGCGACCAGGGGACGACCGATCTGCTCGGCGAACGGGTTGCCAAGGACGACCAGCGGATCGCGGCGCTGGGCGCGCTCGACGAGACGAGCTCCGCGCTCGGCCTCGGCCGGGCGTTGGCCACGTCCGAGCGTACGAAAGAGACCCTGGTCGAGGTCCAGCGCGACCTGTACCAGGTCATGGCGGAGCTGGCGTTCACCGACGACCTGCGGCCGGCCGGGCTCGCGCTCGGGGAGGGCCGCGTCGTCCGTCTGGAGGAGGCGACCGACGCGCTCGGGGCCGAGGTGGCGTTGCCGCCCGCCTTCATCCTGCCAGGGGACTCGGTCGCGGGCGCCGCCCTCGACGTGGCGCGCGCGACGGCGCGCCGCGCCGAGCGGGAAGCGGTGGCGCTGGCGAACGCCGGTCACCTGCCGAATCCACAGGTGCTGCGCTACCTCAATCGCCTCTCGTCGCTGCTGTTTATCCTCGCGCGGTTCGAGGACCGGGAGGCCGGCGTCACGCCCCTCCACGCCAAGGAGCGTCGGCGGTAGGGAGAGGTCGGCATTCGGCCATGGCCAGTGACGGGCTCAATGAAGCCACGGATCATGCAACTGCCAAGCGTCTCGCCTCGGAGCAGCACCAACTGAGGGGCCGGACCGCCGCTCGTCCCCTTCCACTTCAAGCCACTGCCGACCGCCGGCTACCGACGGCCAACCACGCGCTCGGGCGTTCGTTCGCCGCGCCGATCAACCTTCCGGCCCCGTGTCGACGACGCGCCCCGACGCGCCGGGGCCGCGGCCATCCTGCTATCCTGCCGCCCGTACGGAGTCGCGGCGAGACCCGCCGATCGCGAAGGCGAGGATCAACCACCGATGCGGATGACGCACCTGTTCGGCCGGACGCTGCGGGAAGCGCCGGGCGATGTCGAGCTGCCCAGCCACCGTTTGATGTTGCGCGCCGCCCTTGTCCGTCCCCTCGGCGCCGGGATCTTTAGCCTGCTCCCCCTCGGCTGGCGGGTCGTCCGTAAGGTGGAGCGGATCATCCGTGAGGAGATGGACGCCATCGGCGGCCAGGAGCTGCTGATGCCCGTCGTCCACCCCGCCGACATCTGGCGCGAGAGCGGGCGCTACGACGCCGTCGGCCCCGAGATGACCAGGTTCCACGACCGGGGTGAGCGGGACATGGTGCTGGCGATGACCCACGAGGAGGTCGTCACCGACCTGGCGCGGCAGGAAATCAACTCGTACCGTCAGCTCCCGCAGCTCGTCTACCATCTTCAGACCAAATGGCGCGACGAGCCGCGCGCTCGCGGCGGGCTGATTCGCGTGCGCGAGTTCACCATGAAGGACTCCTACAGTCTCGACGCCGACGAGGCCGGGCTCGATGTCGCCTACCGCAACCACTGGCGCGCCTACGAGCGGATCTTCCGCCGGTGCGGGCTGCGCTTCCTCGTCGTCGGCGCCGATACCGGGATGATGGGCGGTTCCGCCTCACACGAGTTCATGGCACCCTCACCCTACGGCGAAGACCTGATCCTCATCTGTCCCACCGGCGACTACGCCGCCAACCGCGAGGTGGCCACCTTCGTCCGCGAGGCGCCCGCGACGGACGCCCAAGCGCCGGTGGAGGAGGTCGAGACCCCGAACACGCCGACGATCCAGGCGCTGGCGGACTTCCTGGGGATCCCACTCGCGCGTACGGCGAAGGCCGTTTTCTATCGGGGGGACTCCGGCCGTTTCGTCTTCGCCGTGATCCGGGGCGATCTCGAGGTCAACGAGACGAAGCTGCGCAAGGCTGCCGGGGAGATGGGCCTGACGCCGGCGACCGCCGAGGAGATCCGGGCGATCGGCGCCGAGCCGGGGTACGGCTCGCCGGTCGGGGTCCGTGACGCCGTGATCGTCGCCGACGAGAGCGTGCGCGACACGCCGAACCTGGTGGCGGGTGCCAACCGCCCCGGCTACCACCTGCGCAACGTCAACCTCGGGCGGGACTATGAGGCGGCGGTCGTCGCCGACATCGCCGCGGCGGAGACCGGCTTCGGCTGCCCGATCTGCGGTACCCCGATGACGACCGAGCGGGCGATTGAGGTCGGCAACATCTTCAAGCTTGGCACCCGTTACAGTGCGACGTTGGGCGCGACCTACCTCGATGCCGAGGGCAAGAGCCACCCGATCGTGATGGGCTCCTACGGCATTGGCTCCGGCCGCGTGACCGCGACGATCGTCGAGCAACACCATGACGACAAGGGAATCATCTGGCCCGTCAGCGTCGCGCCCTACCACGTGTCGCTCTTGTCGCTCGGCGGCGCCAACGAGACGGAACCGACCGAGGCCGCCGATCGCCTTGACGCCGAGTTGACGGCGGCCGGGATCGAGGTTCTCTACGATGACCGCCCCGACCGCGCCGGCGTGAAGTTCAACGACGCCGACCTGATCGGCTGTCCCGTGCGCCTCTCCGTCAGCGCCCGCACCCTTGGCCGCGGCGAGGCCGAGATCAAGGCGCGCACCGCGGCAGCGTCCACCTTCGTCCCGCTCGCCGAGGTGGTACCGGCGGTGCGGCGGCTGCTGGCGGAGTTGAGCGCCGGGTTGAGCGGCGACCCGGCGTCCTAATCATCACCAGCGATCTGGACACCGCAACGGGAAGGACACGGCGTGGCGCGGCTCTCCAACGACAACACGGACCTCGTCCCGCGAACCTCGTTCACGGGACCGGTACTCGCCTTCGACTTCCCCGCGCTGCGGGTAGGGGTGGCGGAGTACGACGAGGGGCCGACCGGCTGCACGGTCTTCCACTTCCCGGCCGGCGGTGCCGTCGCCACCGATGTCCGCGGCGGCTCCCCGGCTTACATCGGGGACTCCGACTGGGCGGACGCCATCTGCTTCGCCGGTGGCTCGTTTTACGGCCTCGAAGTGGTGAGCGGCGTCGCCGCCGAGCTCCTCGCCATGCGTGACTACACGACCGAGTGGGATCGGATCGCCGTGGTCTCCGGCGCCATCGTCTTCGACCTCCGTGGTCGAGACAACGCGATCTACCCGGACAAGGCCCTGGGCCGGGCGGCGCTCCGAGCAGCCCAAACCGGCAGCTTCCCGCTCGGCCCCCGCGGAGCGGGTCGCTCCGTCACCGTCGGCAAAGCATTCGACCATACGCGGAGGGAGCCGGCGGGCCAGGGAGGCGCCTTCCGTCAGGTTGGGCCGATGACGATCGCGGTCTTCACCGTGGTCAACGCGATTGGTGTCGTCGTCGATCGTCAAGGCCAGGTGGTGCGCGGGCATCGCGATCCGGTCACCGGCGCGAGGGAATCCGCGATCACCGACCTCGAGCGGCGGCTCGAGAGCGCCACCGCGGCGCGGCCATCCCCCGGAAACACCACCCTGACGCTGGTCGCGACGAACCAGCGGCTCGATGCCAGGGCCTTGACCCAACTCGGCCGGCAGGTGCACAGCTCGATGGCCCGCGCCATCCAGCCCTTCCATGCGCCCAACGATGGGGATGTCCTCTTCACGGTGACGACGAACGAGGTCGAGCACCCCGCCCTGACGGGAACGGGCCTCGGTGTCCTGGCCTCCGAGCTGGCGTGGGACGCGGTGTTGAGCAGCTTTCAGGAGTGCGACCCGGCCGCTGGGTAGGGGCAACCGCGCGCTATTGCCGGCGGTCCGAAAGGCGCCGCGGAACCAACCGGGCCGATTGCGCGTCATAGGAAGCGGAGGATCGGCGCGACGCCCGTCGCGCCCCCGCCACGCCGCCAGCCACGGCGCGGTGTCCCGTCCTCCCTTCCCTCCCGAGGCGCCGCCCGCGCGCCCCCCCACCCCGTCGCCGCGGCCCCGCCGCCTCGTTCGAAGCCGCCTCCAGATCCCAGCGCGCCGCCTCGCCGCCAACGCGAAGCTTCACGAAGCTGCCGGCCGCGATGTCGTACCACGCCTGGACGTCACCACCGCCAGCCTCTTCGCCGGCGACCGGCTCCGTTCGTTGATCGACCCCGTTGACCTCGCAGAGGACGTTGACGAAGACGCGGCACCGCCCGTCTTCGACCACGCCGACGTCGTGCCGCTTGGGGCTGGGTAGCCGCTCCCGGAGGTCGACCACGACGTTGCCCCGGATACTGGCCGGGTCACGGCCGGCGGTGCCGGGCAGGAAGGGCCTGGTATCTGTTTCCAACGCCCGCACATCGGCCTGCGCCGGGGTCCCGTCCTCCGCCGCCGGCTCCCCGAAGCCGGGGACGAAGGAGCGGTCGGCCAGGGCCTCGGAAACGGTCACGCCTACGCAGCCGTCGCGCCGGATCGCTCCCGGCGCCAACTGCGGTCAGCGGAACGGTAGCCGCGCCGGTTCCCAACTCGACTACCTCATCGAGATGCCACCAGTCGGCGCGCTCGACCAAGACGACGAACCGGAGCGCTCTGCCGACGTCCACGTAGTCACCACCGAAGACGGGGCCCAGTCGCCCATCGTCCCGGATACGCGCCTCGCGCACGGGTCGACCCCCGCCCGATGCTCATCGGCCGTCGGCGACTCTTACGTCAAGCGCTTCTCCGGGTGTGGGCGCATGCAGCCGAGTGGCATCACCCTGGTCCAGACTTTTGTTGTCCTACTTAGGTCCAACCCGCCATGGCGGCGTGCTCCACCGGCCAATCGAGCGCCGCTTCGGTTGCTCTGGCCCGCCCGTCCTCCCCGGACAGTAGCCGGTCCAGGCATGTCTCAATGAGCTGCGGCATTACCGACGTTGTCCGGTCAACAACCATTCGACGAGCACGTGGCCTACTTGATTGCTCCCGCGCCTTGCTCAGCGCAAGTGACGGTCATCCACGGGCATATGTTGGAGGGATGCAGGAGATGTGCCCTCCACGAAAGAGCGGCGCGGCCTGTCACTCGCCCGCTGGTCGTCGTCCTGTGCCGGCCGCGAGCCGAGCCCGCGGATTAGTCATAGCTATCTTGACAACTCAACCATGACGAACATTTAGTCTTTCGAGCAAGTGATAACCGACCATAGAGAAGAGGGCAAGTGATGTTTCATCGACTCAATCGCCGCTCGCTGCTCCGTCTCGGCGCGGGGGCGGCGCCGTCGCTGGGGCGGCCGCCGGCCTGCCGCTCCTGCTGACGCGGGGCAGCACCGCTTCCGACCACCCCGGCCACCAGGCGACGCCACCGACCGGCGCGACGACCGACGAGGCGGCGCAGCGGAAGAGCACGCGGGGCACAGTCCGAGCGCCACCCTCGGCGATGTGGACGTCCAGCGCCTGGGCTTTGATCCCTCAGTCATCATCAGCGCCTTCGACTACGGCGAGGCGACCACGATGGCTGACGGCACGGTCGTCCGCGAGTGGGACATCACCGCCTTCGACCGGGAGATTGAGATCGCCCCCGGCGTGTTCTTCCCCGCCTGGACCTTCAACGGCCAGGTGCCCGGCCCGACGCTGCGCGCCAACGAGGCGAGCGGCTGCGGGTCCACTTCACCAACGCGGGCGCCCACCCCACACGATGCACTTCCATGGCGTCCACAGCGCTTTCCACGACGGCGTCACCGGCATCGGCCGCAGCGACATCGAGCCGGGGCAGCGCCACGTCCTACGAGTTCGACGCGAAGCCGTTCGGCGCCCACCTCTACCACTGCCACTCGACGCCGCTGAAGCGTCCACATCCACAAGGGGCTCTACGGCAGCTTCGTCATCAACCCCGACCCCAAGCGGCACGGCGACGCGGCCAAGCAGCGCCACCGGACTACCCCGAGTCGCAGGCGTGGCAGGAATTCGTCATGGTGATGAACGCCTTCGACACGACCTTCGACGCCGGAACGAGGTCTACGCGGTCAACACCGTCGCCTTCCACTACATGAAGCACCCGATCCCCGTCGACCGCGCCCGCCCGGTGCGCATCTACCTCTCCAACCTCGTCGAGTTCGACTTGGTCAACTCGTTCCACTCCCACGCCAACTTTTTCGCCTACTACGACACCGGCACCACGCTGGAGCCGACGCTGCCCAAGGCCGACACGATTGCGCAAGTGCAGGGGCAGCAGGGGATCCTGGAGCTCAGCTACACGGACCATGAGCCCGGGCTCTACATGTTCCACGCCCACGTCTCGGAGTTCGCCGAACTGGGCTGGATGGGCGTCTTCGACGTCCGCTAGGAAATGCCACGACGGCAGAGAGAGAGGAACCCGATGGCGCAGACGACCGCAGCCCCACAATCCCGTCCCCGGCCGGAAGAGCAACACACCGGCTTCACCGCCAAGGCGCTCCTGCTGGCGCTCCTGCCGCTCGTCCTCCTGGCGGGCGTGCTGGCCCTGATCGTCGCCACCGACGCCGGCCTCGGCGAGCGCGCGGTGCCGCCGATCGAGACGCTGAACGTGCAGCGGGTCCGGCTGCCCGAGCCGGGCAGATCGAGCTGGCGGTGGTCAACGACGGCCGGACCCCATCACCATCGCCCAGGTGCTCGTCGACGACGCCTACTGGCAGCACGAGATCGATCCCGGTCCGCACCCTGGAGCGGCGGGACGCGGCGACCATCTCCATCCTCTACCCCTGGGTCCAGGACGAGGCCCACGCGATCGCCCTGGTGAGCGAGACCGGCGTCCTCTTCGAGGCGGAGATCCCGGTCGCGATGGAGAGCCCCCGCGCCGACCAGGAGAGCGTCGCCCGATTCGCCCTCGTCGGGCTCTACGTCGGCGTCGTGCCGGTGGCGCTCGGCCTGCTCTGGTACCCGTCGATGCGCCGCCTCGGTCGCCGGGGGATGAACTTCGTCTCGCGCTGACCGTCGGCCTGCTGGTCTTTCTCGCCGTCGACATTGGGGGGAGGCACAGGAGATCGCGCTGGGGGCCGCGGGAGCCGAGACGCCCCGGTCCTGGTGCCGCTCCTGGCGCTGCTGACGACGGCGCTGCTGGTCGTGATTGGCAACTCGTTGCGCGGCCGGAACAAGGAGTCCGGCGGGTTGAAGGCCTCGCCTACCGGATCGCGTTCGGCATTGGGCTCCACAACCTCGGCGAGGGTTTGGCCATCGGTGCCGCCTTCGCCCTCGGTGAGGTGGCGTTGGGCGTCTTCCTCATCCTCGGCTTTACGCTGCACAACGTGACCGAGGGCGTCGGCATCGCCGCGCCGGTCGTCGGGGAGCACCCCCGCCTGGCGCGCTTCGCGGCGCTGGCGGCCGTCGCCGGGTTTCCGGCCATCCTCGGCACCTGGATCGGCGCGTTCACCTACTCGCCCTTCTGGACGACGGTCTTCTTCGCCGTCGGGATCGGTGCCATCCTCCAGGTGGTCTACGAGGTTGGCCTCCTCATCGTTCGCAGCCAGGCCAAGGCCGGCGAGCCGGCGATGACCTGGACGACCTTCGGCGGCGTCACGGCGGGCGTCGCGGTGATGTACCTGACGGGCCTCCTGGTGGCGGCGTGAACGCGGTGGGCGAGGACGTCGCGCGCGGAGATCCCGCTGGTCACGCCGGCGATAGAGGACTACCTGAAGGCGGTCTACCGGCTGCGGGACGAGACGGGCCCGGTGACGACCCAGCGTCTCGCCGAGGCGCTCGGCGTGTCTGGCCCCTCCGTCACCAACATGGTCAAGCGCCTGCACGCGCTGGAGCTGGTGCGCCACGAGCGCTACCAAGGCGTGGAGTTGACGGATGCCGGGGAGCAGATTGCCCTTTCGGTCGTCCGCCACCACCGGTTGCTCGAGCTGTACCTGGTGGAGGCGCTCGGCTACGCGTGGGACAAGGCTCACACCGAGCGCCTGGAGCACCACGTCTCCGAGGAACTCGAGGCCCGGATGGAGGCAGCACTCGGCCATCCCACCCGCGATCCCCACGGCGATCGATCCCCGGCCGGGACGGGGCCGTCGCCGCGGTCCCCGACCGGTGCCTGCTGGACCTCGACCTGGGCGAGCGCGCCGTGATCGTCCGCGTCTCGGATCGGGACCCGGAGCAGCTGCGTTATCTCGGCGAGCTCGGCCTCTATCCGGGTGTCGCGGTCGTCGTCCTGGACAAGCTCCCGTTCGAGGGGCCGCTCCGGATCGGGACGGACGACGCCGAGCACATCATCGGTCGGCCCCTCGCCGCCGCCGTGCGCGTTACCGGCCACGCTCCGGTGGCTGATCCGCAGCCCACGCGACGGCGTAGAACCGACTGAGAGCCGCCTCGTGACCGAACCTGGGGACTTCGACCTCATCGAGGCAATCAGGCGCCGGGATCCGGCGGCCCTCCTGGCGCTGTACGACCGGTACCGCGGAGTGACGTTCGCGCTCGCCTACCGCGTCCTCGACGACGGCGGGACCGCCGAGGAGGTCGTGCAGGACGCGTTCTTGCTGGTCTGGCACAAGGTCGCGTCCTTCGATCCCGCGCGGGGCAGCGTCCGAGCCTGGTTGCTGACGATCCTTCACCACCGGGCGATCGACGCGCGACGGCGCCGCGCCCGGCCGTGGAAGCAGAACCTCCAGCTAGCAACCGTCGTGGACGAGACCGTCGCCGAGCCGGACGTCTGGGGTGAGGTGGCCCTTGGGTTGGAGCGCGACCGGGTGCGGGCCGCGCTCGCGCCTACGCGCTCCCGGAGGAGCAGCGACGCGCGATTGAGCTGGCCTCGAGGATCGCGACTTCGACGGGCTCACCTCACCACGAGATCGCGTCGCGGACACCCCGTGGGGCACCCTGGGCACGATCGATCACCAGGGTCGGCTCAGGCTCGGATTGCAGAAGCTGCATCGGACGCTCGTCGAGCAGGAGGCAGGCGGGCTAACGCGAGCGAGGCGGTAGACCCGCCCGCGCCTGGATGCCTGCTAGGTGGCAGAAGGTGCAACCTGAGGAGATCGGATCCTATCGGACCTCCTTGGCGCCTACGCGCTCGGGCGACGCCCCTCGAGGCGGACCGTGGCGCGGTCGCGGCCTTCGAGACGGGGCCGCGCATCCGCGCTTGGCGGCGTGCGCGGCCTGCTGGGCGAGTTGGCCGAGCTGCGGCGGGTCGTCCATGCCCTGCCGCTGGCTCTCGAGGATCGCGCGAGCCGCCGCCGGCCGTGCGTGCCCGCATCCAGACCTGCGGCACCGCAGTCCTGGACGAACTGGCTGATGCCGACCGGTCGGCGGTCGCTCCCCGGCCGCTGCCGCCGCCTCGGCGGGAGGCGGGGCGAGGTCTTCGTGGCGTCAACGCCCGTGCCAGGCGTTCGTCGCCTTCCTCGACCATCGTCGTGGTCCTGGACCGTCGTCACCCCGTGGGCCGCCGTCGTGCTCCTGCTCGCCTTCTCGCTCAAGGACATGCTGACCTGGAACTTGCGACTGCGCGAGGACCTGCGGCAGGCGCGCTTTCACCAGGAGATCGTGCAGACGGTTGCGCTACGAGCTTGTACACGTCGCCACGGGCATGGGCGCTCCGGTGACCTACCTGGCGGAGCGCCGGGTGCCGCTCGAAGGCGATTATCAGCGTCCGCGACCTCCCTCCCCTGTCGCCGGGCCAGGTGTATCAGCTATGGCTGGTTCGCAACGACGCGCCCGTCCCGGCCGGCATCTTCGCGGGACGTCCCCAGAACCGAATGCGCCGTGGCGGCCGACCCGGCCGAGTACCGGGAGGTGGCCATCACGGCCGAGTACCGCGGGTGCCGTCTTCGGCGCCGCGGGGCCGCCGGCAGCCCGACGGGTGCCACGATCTTCCGCGCCGCGATTGGCCACCCCGCGGCGAGGAGCACGACGACTCGGAACACCGGCCCGGACCAAGTTCTGGACCCGGGCGATGCCGCCCGGGTCGCCGAGGGGCGGACCGCCGCCGGGTCGCGCGCCTCGGTCCGCGGAGAGGAGGGCGGGCGGCGGCGGCCACCTCCCGCGCTGGCCGGCAGGTCGGCCCACCAGCGATGGCAGCTCAGCTTGTCCTTGAGGTGACGCCAGACGCGCTCGATCAGGTTCAGCTCAGGCGCGTAGGCGGGCAGCCACAGCGGGCGGACCCGGTCCTGCTGGGCCATCCACCAGTCCTTGGCGCGCCGCCCCTTGTGGTAGCCGACGTTGTCCAGGACCACGACCAGCGGCCCGTCGGGGAACGCCGCGGCCAGGTGGTCGAGGAAGGCGACGAAGGCGGCGCCGTCCTTGTGCTCCGCGGTCTGGCAGACGAGCCGGCCGGTGGCGTAGTCGAGCGCCCCGAAGACGGCGAACGTGCCGTCCTCCCCGGCGGCCGGCACCCTCAGCGGGCACCTCCGCCGCCGCCACACCTTCGCCAGGCGGGGGTGACGGTGGACCTCGCACTCGTCGCAAGTAAACGAGGCGGAGTTCGCCGGGGGCGCCAACGCTTTTTTTCGCCGCCACGCCAGGACCTCCTCGGCCGCCGCGACCGCCTCCTGGTCCTGGCGGTGCCGCAGGTCGTGGCGGGGGCGGCGGTACCGGTAGCCCAAGCGCTGCACCGCTCGGTGCACGGTCGCGGTGCAGACCCGGACACCCAGGCGCGCCGCCAGCACCTCGCGCAGGTCGCGGATGCTCCAGACCGTGACCGGCAGCCCGTACGCCTGGGGGCTCGCCTCCAGCGCCTCCGCGAGGAACGCCAGCGCCGCGGCGTTCAGCTTGGGCGGGCGACCGGAGCGCGGCTCGTCAGCGAGGCCCCGGCGGCCGCCCGCCAGAAACCGGGCTTTCGCCGCCGCCAAGCGCGGATGCGGTTCGGCCCCGTCTCGAACAGGCGCGCGACCGCGGCCACGGTCCGCCCCTCGGCGACCAGCAGCAGGGCGTGCGCCCGCCGACGCACCCGCGGGTCGGGGTCGGTCCGGGTCAGGCCCCGGAGATCGTCGGCGCACGGCGGCGAGGGTGGGGCCATCGCAGCACCTCCGCCCCCGCCGCCGCACGCACCGGTCCAAGACTTCTCTGAAGCTGCTTAGTCGTCGCTTACCTAACCAACAACGAACTCGTCCCGCGAGCCTATTCGCTGTCGCCCCGCATGGGCACTGAGAGGGCTTGTCAGCTCGGCGGCTCTCTCCTGCGTCTACGTCACCTCCTCGGCGGCGCCAGGGATATGCCTCTACGCGACCGGGGATAACTGTGGTCACGGTCAACGTGAGAGGAACAGTGCCCCCGAACGAGGATGTGCCCGCTCACGCCAACACGTCGCTCAACGCCGCGAGCAACTCGTCCACCTGCTCCCGCTGCCAGACAAGCGGCGGCAGGAGGCGCAGGGTGAGCGCGCCGGCGGGGAGGGCGAGAACGCCACGGGTCTGGAGGGCGCGCAAGGTGGGGGTGACGCGCTCCTTGAGCTCGATCCCGATCATCAGGCCGCGGCCGCGAACCTGGCGCACCTTCGGGCTGCCCAGGCCGGCAACCCGTTCCCTGATCTCCGCGCCGAGGTCGGCGGAGCGGGCGTAGAGATCGCGCTCCCGCAGGGCGGTGAGTGTGACGAGGGCGGCGCGGCAGGCGAGCGGGTTGCCGCCGAAGGTGCTGCCGTGGCTACCGGCAGGCACAGCCGCACTCACCGCTTCCGTCACCAGCGTTAGCCCAATGGGGAACCCGTTGGCGAGCGCCTTTGCCGTGCAGAGGATGTCGGGCGTCACCCCGGCCTGACCCACGGCGAACGGAGCGCCGACACGGAACGCGGTCTGGACCTCGTCGGCAATGAAGAGCGCGCCGCGTTGGGCCGTGAGGTCTCGGACGGCGCGGAGGTAGGCATCCGAGGCCGCGTAGACACCGGCCTCGCCCTGGATCGGCTCCAGGATCACGGCGGCCGTCTCCTCGTCCACCGCGGCCGCGAGGGCATTGGCATCATCGAACGGGACGTGGGTGACGCCGAAGGGCAGCGGCTCGAACGGGGCGCGGTACTTCGGGTCGGCGGTCGCGGCCAGCGCGCCGAGGGTGCGGCCGTGGTAGGCGCGCTTGGCGGCGACGATCTTCGGCCGCCCCGTGGCGACGCGGGCGAACTTGAGCGCCGCCTCGATTGCCTCCGCTCCGGAGTTGGCGAGAAACGCCCGGGTCAGCCTGGGTGGCGCAATCTCGGTCAGGGCCTGAAGGAGCGCCGCGCGGACGTCGCTGTAGAAGCTCTGGTGACCCGTGGACAGGGTCCGGAGTTGGTCCGTCACCGCAGCGACGAACGCAGGGTCGGCGTGACCCAGGACGGCTACCCCGTAGTTGCTCATCGCGTCGAGGTAGCGCCGTCCCTCGCTGTCGAACAGATAGGCCCCTTCACCGCGTACCAACGCGATCTCGCGCTTGGCGTAGAGCGGCAGTTGGTAGTCCTGCTCGATCCGCTGGATCGCGGCGAGCTCCGAGATGGTCGCGGTCATCAAGAGACCTCCTTAGCCGGGCGAGGCCCGATGACGCGTACTCGCCGGGCCGGAGACAACGCGCGGCTCACGAACCAGGCTGACTCACGCACTGTTCCTTATGAATGGACCGTAGACTCCGCACGAATGGTCGTACCTCGCCCTGCCAGCGCGCGTTGAATCGGTTGCTCGGCACGGCCGTCGGCGAAGATCACGCGGCCGACGCCACGGGCCACGGCGTCCAGCGCGGCCTCGACTTTGACGGTCATGCGCCCGCCGGCGACGGCGAGGGCGGCTTCCGGCGCCGCGGCGTTGATCTCCTGGATCAGTGAGGTCTCGTCGGCACGGTCGGCGAGGAGACCGGGGGTGTCGGAGAAGAAGAGGAGGCCGTCGGCCCCGAGCGCAATCGCCAGTGCCAGCGCGAGCTTGTCGCCGTCCACGTTGATTGGCACCCCGTCTTCGCCGAGCGCGGGCGGCGTCAGGACCGGGAGGTAGCCCGCGTCGAGGAGCAGCCTGACAAGCCGGGGGTCGATCTGCTCAAGCGTGCCGGCGTGGTCGTCGCGGAAGACCTTGACCCTGCCGTCCTCGGTCCCACGCAGCACCGGCTTGCGGCGGCCGGAAGCGATGCGGCCGTCGAGCGCGCTGAGCCCGACCGCGTTCACCCCGGCCGCCTGGAGCGTCGCCACGAGCGTCTTGTTGACCTTGCCGCAGTAGGCCATCAGCATCGCGTCCATCGTGGCGCGGTCGGTGTAGCGGGTGACGCGACCGCCGGCGGAAGCGACCATCCGGGGCGGCATCCCCAGCGCGCTGCTGAGCCGGGAGAACTCGGCGTTCCCGCCGTGGACGACCACGACCGGCTTGGCAAGTGCTGCCAGGTCGGTCGCGAAGTTAGCGTAGCCCCCCTCACCGATGGCAGCTCCGCCGCCGATCTTGATCACGAGCATGGCGAACTCCTGCGAAGCGGACGCGGGGTGCGGGGCGCGGGACGTATTTGGCGTAATCAAAGGTGAACCCGCGCCTAACACTCTGCCCCGCGGCGCACCTAGATCGGGTGCAGCCCCGGGAACCCGAGGCCGGTCGTCTCGTCGAGATCGCACCGGATATTGAAGGCTTGCACGGCTTGGCCGGCGGCTCCCTTCATGAGATTGTCGAGTGCGGCCATCACCACCAGGCGGTTGGAGTCGGGGTCGCGCTCGAAGCCGACGTCGCACCAGTTGGCGCCGGACAGGATTTTCGGATCCGGATAGCGATGGACGCCGCTTGCTTCCTTGACAAGCCGCATGAACGGCTCGTCCTTGTACGCCGCTCGGTAGATCCCCCAGACGTCCTTCTCCGACAGCGGCTCCTTGAGGAAGACGTGGGAGGTGGCGAGGATGCCGCGGACCGCCTCGATCGCGGTTGCGGAGAAGGCCACCGGAGGCAGCACGCCGTCGACCGTCAACTCCTGAGCGATCTCGGCGGTGTGGCGGTGACCGGTCGGCTTGAACGACCGCATGGCACCGCTCCGCTCGGGGTGGTGCGAGCCAAGGCTGGGTCCCCCACCGGAGCCGGAGGAGCCGGTCTTCGCCTCGATCACCACGGGTCGAGTCACGTCGACCACACCGGCCTGGTAGAGCGGGTAGAGCCCGAGGATCGCGGACGTGGCCATGCAGCCCCCGCTTGAGATGGCGTCCGCGCGCGCGATCTCCTGCCGGTGCAGTTCCGGGATGCCGTAGACGAACTCGGCGAGCATCGTCGGATCGGCGTGGTCGTGGCCGTACCACCTGGGGTAGGTGGTCGGATCGCGCAGTCGAAAGTCGGCGCTGAGATCGATCACCAGACCGGCCATCCGTCGCAGCTCGGCCATCTTCCCCATTGCCACGCCGTGCGGCAGCGCCACGAAGAGCACGTCGCACGGCTCGAGCTTTTCGATGCTGACGAACTTCAGGTCCGTCCGCTTCCGAAGGTTGGGATGGATGGAGCGGACGAACTTGCCGGCGCTCCGCTCCGAAGTGACCTGCCGCAGCGTGACGGCCGGGTGGTCGAGCAGCAGCCGAACCAACTCCCCCCCGGCGTACCCGGATCCTCCAACGACCGAGACCTCGGTCATCACGGTCCTCCTTTCTCCTAGCTCGGACGCCGGTCGCGCACGTGACGAGGCAGCCAGACGTCAATGCGGGTGTCGCCCAACGCCAGTACGAGCTCGTGGCCGGCCGCCCCGCGACTGGCCTGAAGCTCGCCCTCAAGCAAGACCCAGAGCGCGTCGGTCGATGCCCCCTCCGCCACGACCCACTCCTCCGCCGGGCACGCCACTTCATCGGCACGCTCGCCAAGCCACTGGATCGGCTCGTCCGGGAAGGCTGCGAACAGCGACGTTCGTCGCAGGTCATCGATCGTCATCGCGGCCCTCGACTGGCGCTGGGGCGGTGCGACCCCGGTATCCGACCCGTGGTGCTCACGGCACTGTCCCCATGGGGTGCGCCGCTGGGGCAGCGCACCCCTCCCGGACCACCCGCAGCGCCTCGACGACGATCTCGTCGGCGATGTTCACCTCGGTGGTGGACATCAGCCCCCGGAACTCACCACCGGTGTTGACCTCGACGATCTTCAACCCCGTATCGGTCTCGATCAGGTCGACGCCGGCCAGGCGGGCGCCGACCGCCGCGCAGGCCCGCAGCGCCAGCGCCTCGATCTCTGGCGTGATCGGGCAGGGAACGGAGACAGCACCGCGGGCGGCATTGGTGATCCAGTGCGCGGCCGTCCGGTAGGAAGCCGCTAGCACCCGGTCACCGACGACGTAGGCCCGGATGTCGCGGTCGGGCTTCGGGAGGTACTCCTGGACGTAGAAGATGGCATGGTGGAAGGAGCCGAGCTCCTGCTTCTGCGCGAGCACGGCCTTGGCCTGCTCTAGGCCGTTCACCCGCGCCAGTAGCCGCCCCCAGGAGCCAGTCACCGGCTTGAGGACGGCGGGGTAGCCGACGGCCTCGCACGCCTTGAGTGCCGACTCGACCGAGTAGGCGAGCAGAGTGCGCGGCGTCGGTACGCCGGCCGCTTCCAGCGCGAGGCTGTTGCGAGCCTTGTCGTCGCAGAGGGCGACCGCGGCGGCGCTGTTCAGTGTCGGCACGCCCCAGCGCGCGAGCACGTCGAGGGTGTAGCCGGCCCGCGAGTGGGCGACGCTCCGGTCGAGGACGACATCGACGGCCAGCCCGCCCGCTGCCGCGTCCGGCGCCGCCAAGTCGAGCACCAGTTCGCGGTCGAACAGCGGCGTCACCATCAGCCCCCGCGCCCGCGCCGCCGCGAGGATGAGTTTCTCCTCCGGCCGCAAATACGACAGCAGCACCCCGAGCCGCGGCGGCTCCCCCACCGACGTCCGTCCCGCTGTCTGCCGTCTGGCGTCTGCCGTCTGCATCGTCATAGCGACACCAGGACGTCGGTCAACACGCGAATCGCGCGGGCGTAGTCCGCGAGGACGATCCGCTCCTCGGGAGTGTGGTCGAGCGCGGCGTCGCCGGGTCCGTAGGCGACGATCGGGCAGTTCCAGGCGGGACCGACGACCGTCATGTCGGAGGTGCCGAGCTTCAAGGTGAAGCGTGGCGTGCCGCCGGCGGCGCGGATCGCCCGCAGGAAGGGGGGCACGAGCGGGGAGCGCTTGTCGGTCCGGTATCCCTCCTGGCATCCCTCGACGTCCAACGCGGCGTCGCCGGCCAGCGCCCGCAGGCGTTCAAGCAACGCGGCGGTGTCCAACCCGGGCGGCAACCGTAGGCCGACGGAGAGCGTCGCCGCGTCGTGCAGGCCGTCGCTCGTGGTGCCCATCGCGCGCAGCGTCGGGGTGATCGTCGCAAAGGCGCCCTCGATCCCGTCGTTGACGGCCGCCGCGTCGGCCACCACCCCGTTCCAGAAGGCGACCGCCTCCTCCGCAACCGACTCACCCGGCCCGGCCGAGTGTCGCGCCGGGCGACGCAGGCGGTAGCGCAGCGACAGGGTCCCGCGGTACCCCAGGCAGAGGGCGTCCCAGCCACTTGGCTCGCCGATCACGCACAGGTCGGGCGCCGCCCAGCGCGTGACCTCGCTCGCGCCGGGGGAACCGATCGTCTCCTCCCCGACCGCTCCCACCACCGTGATCGTCACGCCGTCCAACCCCCGCGCCGCGGCCGCGCTCGCGGCCGCCACGAAGGTGGCAAGCGGTCCACGAAGGTGGCAAGCGGTCCCTTGGCATCGACGGCGCCCCGGCCGTGCAGAACCCCGTCGTCGATCCGCACCGCGATCCGGCCGGGCACGGTGTCGATGTGCCCGAGGAGGACGACCCGGCGCGGCCCGTCGCCGACGGTGCCGACAGCGTTGCCGGCCGCGTCGCGCTCGACCCGGAAACCGCGCGCCGTCATCGCTTGGCACAGCTCGGTGACCGCGTCCGTCTCCTGCCCGGACAGGCTCTCGATCTCGACCAGGCGGCGTAGGAGCTCGACGTCTTCCGGTGCCGCGGCCGTGGCGTCGACCGCGGCACCCGCTTCAAGCACTGAGTGCGACGCCATCAGACACCCCCCGCCGCCTGCCGGAGCTCGTTCCCGCGTCAAGACGCTGCCAGAGCAGCTCTCCCCAACCCGACCCCGCCGCCACGCCGTCCTCGCGCGCGGCCGCCAACTCCACCTCGCGGTCCGTTTCCAACCGGCGCAGCGTCAGCGTGGCGAGCGCCTCGGCCACCGTCGTTCGGCCGAGGGGCGCCGCGCCGCGGAACTCGGGCACCGGCTGGACATCCCAGACAGCGACGCCCTCGGACGCCAACGCCACCTCCACCCCAACGACACCGGCGCCGAGCGCGTTCGCCGTCGCCTCCGCCAGCGCGACGGCGTCGAGCCGGTGCCGCGTCCACCCTGCGCCGGGATTCGACTCCATCAGCGCGGTCGCCCGTCCGTCGACGACCACCACGGTCAGGCGCTCTGCCATGGTTGGCGCGCCCGCCTGGACCAGTGCCAGCGCGGCGGCGGCGTCCCCGAGCACGGCGCGATGCTCCACGACCGCCTCGGCCACGTCGCGGTCGAGCAGGCTGGTCGGCACGGCCCCGGGGTGAAGCGGCAGGAGCGTTGCCGGATAGCCGACCTCGTCGAGCGCGGCCAGCGCCGCCGCCTCGGAGCAGATCAGGCTGGTCGCCGGCCGGGTCACACCCGCCGCAGTCAGCGCCGCGGCGACGGCGAGACGGTCGCCCGTCGCCGCGAGGCCGGCGTCGACGGTGTTGGCGCCGAGCACCCGGCAGACCGGGAGGACGGCGGCGGCCACCGCGCGGTCCTGGCAGCGATCGACGATGACACGGGGGCCCGTGCCGTTCGACGCCGGAGCGAACGAGGGCGAGGACGGCACCCGTCCGATCGGCAGCGGCGCGCCGGCAGCCGGGAGCGGCATCGCGGGCGCGCCGGCTTCCGCGAACGCCGCCATGAGCTGCTTCTCTTCCAGTCGTACGCGCGCACAAAGGACACCGATCGCCGCCGTCACGTTGGTTCGCTCCCTTTGGTCGATGACGAGCCGTCAGCCGTTATTCGCCCCAGTCTTCGCCTTCTTCGGGGGCGAGACCGAGGGCCAATGGATTGATACTCAGCACCTCCAGCTCCGATCCGCACTCCGGACAGGTGACGACTTCGCCCTGCTCCACCTCGTCCAGCTCGATTTCCGCCGCGCACTCCGGACATGCCGCCGTCATCGTTTCCTCCTCACCCCGCGCGATCGCCGGAGCCCCTCGCCCCGTCGCATCGCCCCGATGTCCCCGTAACGATCCGTTCCGTGTCCGTCTCTCGCTGCTCCCTCCTCCAACACGTCACCGGCAGGTCACCGCCTCCATCGTCCGCCGTCCGCCGTGCGCCGTCTGCCGGCTCAGCACAGCGCGTGCAGCAGCACCGCCTTATGCAGGTGGAGCCGGTTCTCCGCCTGGTCGAAGATGACCGACCGCGGGCCGTCCGCCACCGCGGCGTCGACCTCCTCGCCGCGGTGCATGGGCAGGCAATGCAGGAAGACCGCGGTCGGCTTGGCCGCGGCCATGATCTCGGGCGTCACCTTGTAGGGGGCGAGGGCGACCGCGCGCGCGGCACCGTCCGTCTGCCCCATGCTGGCGTGGACATCGGTGTAGACGGCGTCGGCGTCCGCGACGGCCGCCCAGGCATCGTTGCCGACGCGCACGGTCGCCCCGGTCGCCTTCGCCAGCCAGGCCGCCTGGGTGACGGCCTCCGACGCCGGCTCGTACCCGGCCGGGGCGGCGACCGCGACGCTGACGCCCATCGCGGCCCCGGCCACGAGCAGCGAGCTCGCCACGTTGTTGCCGTCGCCCAGGTACGCCAGCTTGAGCCCGGCGAGCGCACCGAAGCGCTCCCGCAGGGTGAGGAGGTCGCTCAGCGCCTGGAGGGGGTGACTCCGGTCGGACAGGCCGTTGAAGACCGGGATCGAGGCGGCATCCGCGAGCGCGACGAGGTCGCCGTGGTCGGCGACGCGGGCGACGAGGGCGTTGACGTAGCGGCTGAGGACCTGGGCGGTGTCGCCGATCGTCTCGCCCCGCTTGAGCTGGAGGTCGTTGACGCCGAGGTAGATCGCCTGACCGCCGAGTTGCGCCATCCCCGCCTCGAAGGCGACGCGGGTGCGCGTGCTCGGGTGCTGGAAGATCATCCCCAGCGTCTTGCCCGGCAGGTAGGCGTGGGGCTCGCCGTTGCGGTGCAGTCGCTTCAGCTTCGCGGCCGTCTCCAGCACCTCGCCGATCTCGTCCGGCGTCAGGTCCGTGTCGGACAGCAGGTCACGGCCGCGCAGTCGAGCGCCGATGGTGAGCGTGCTGAGCTTGGGTTGGACGTGGCCGCCGAGCGACACGGTGCGACTGCGCGCCGGGGAGACGAGCCGGTCGTAGTCCGACGCGGCGGGCGGCAGCGGTCGCAGCTCGGGCGTGCCAATCGTGGGTTGGGTGAGGCGGTTGGTGGCCGCGAACGAGGCCTCGGACATGGTCTGCTCCCTTCGGTTCCTGACGTCCGTGCGACGCCCGGCGCCGGCGGCGAGCCGGGCGTCGGCTCGGGCCGGACCGAAGGGGCGAGAGGCGTCAGCTCCCGCGGTACCACCCTCCTTGCGCGGGGCGACGGGCCGAGCCCGGGCGGCGCTCGGCGGTTGGTGGCCTACTTGGCACGCCTGGTCGAGCCAGGAGGGCCCTTCTTCGGCCGGCCGCTCGGGGGCGCGTTCCGGAGTTCGGCGCCGATCCCGGGCTTCCACCATCCCCAGGTCGCTCTGGCGCCTCCGCTCCGTACTCCTCCCCGTCAACGCGGGCTGATCATCACGATCGAGGTCAAAGAGCTGTTCGGTTGTGCGGTTGCGGTTGTGCGCTGCCGGGCGACCGTCAGCGCGTCGGACGGGACCGACGCGCGGGCCGCCCGAGCGGAGAGCGGGAGGGGGCCTCCCACCATCGCTCCATCATTGCCATCATCGGAGCGCCTCCGCTTCCTGCTCCCGGGCTAGGCGGTCGCGCTGGGCGGCGACCTTCTGGCCGAGGCCGAACAGCTTGATGAACCCTTCGGCGTCGGCTTGGTCGTAGACGTCGTCGGCGCCGAACGTCGCCAGATCCTCCCGGTAGAGCCCGTAGGGCGAGCGGCGGCCGACCGCCTGGCAGCTCCCTCTATAGAGCTTGAGCCGGACATCGCCGGTGACCGGCTCCTGGGTCTTCGCCACGAAGGCGTCAAGCGCCGCTCGCAGCGGCGTGAACCACTGCCCATTGTAGACGAGGTCGGCGTAGGTCTGGGCGAGTTGGTCCTTCTGCCGCATGGTCAGCTTGTCGAGCGTCAGGTGCTCGAGCTCCCGGTGGGCGATCGAGAGGATCGTGCCGCCCGGGGTCTCGTAGATGCCGCGGCTCTTCATCCCGACCAGCCGATTCTCCAGCAAGTCGACCCGACCGACGCCGTGCGTGCCACCAAGCGCGTTCAACTGCGCCAGCAGCGCCACCGGGTCGAGTCGCCGGCCGTCCAGCGCGACCGGCCACCCCTGCTCGAAGGAGACGACGACGTACGCCGCCTCGTCCGGCGCCTCCTCGGGCGCCACCGTCAGCCCGAAGGCATCCTTCGGCGCCTCGGTCCACGGGTCCTCCAGTGCCCCTCCCTCGTGCGAGAGGTGCCAGAGGTTGCCGTCGATCGAGTAGATCTTGTCGACCGTCGCCGTGACGGGGATGCCGTGGGCGCGAGCGTAAGCAATGGCATCCTCGCGGGAACGGATGTCCCAGAGGCGCCAGGGGGCAATGACGCGCAGGTGCGGCGCCAGGGCTTGGTAGGTCAGCTCGAAGCGGACCTGGTCGTTCCCCTTGCCGGTGCAGCCGTGGGCCAGCGCATCGGCCCCCTCCAGCAGCGCGATCTCGACCTGGTGCTTGGCGATCAGGGGCCGGGCGAACGACGTGCCAAGCAGGTACTTCCGTTCGTAGACCGCCCCGGCCCGCAAGGTCGGGAAGGCGTACTCGGCGAGGAACGCTTCCCGCAGGTCGAGGACGTAGCACTTCGAGGCGCCGCTGGCGAGCGCCTTGGCCTCGACGCCGGAAAGATCGTCCGGCTGCCCGATGTCGGCCGCGACGGCAATCACCTCGCAGCCGAAACGCTCCTTCAGCCAGGGGATGATGCAGGAGGTGTCAAGCCCGCCGGAGTAGGCGAGCGCGACCTTCTTGATAGGGGCGTCAGGGAGAGAAAGGCCGGGGCCGTCCCAGCTTGGGGGTATCACGGGGTTGCTCCCGAATCGCGATCACGAAACCGAACCCGACACGCACCCGTTCCCGGGCGCGGACTGCTTACGCCGAACGGGTCATCCCCGTTCGGCCGGTACGGGTACGGAGGGATCGCATCGAGAACAGTTCCATCGCGGAACGGACCCCGGAGTCGCTGAAACGACGGCCGCCATTGTGACGTTCGTCACAGGCTGACTACGACCTTAACCGGTGGCACCCGGGTTTGTCAAGCCTGCCCGGCGCCAAGCGGTCAACGCTTCGCCGCGGGTCGCCGCTTCACGCAGGAGTCCGGCGACTGGGGGTAGGGGGCAGTCGGCACGTAGCCGCCCGGCGCCGCCCGAGCACGCCGGAGGCCCCGATCTACGCCGGTACCCCGCCCGCCGTCAGTTTCTCGAACCGAGCGATGTCGGCGCGGATCACGTCGAGGCTGGAGCGCCAGAAGTCGGGCGTCCGGATGTCGATGCCGAAGCGGGCCGCGAGCGTGGCGGCGTCAGCCTGACCGGTGGAGGCGAGCAGGTCGTCGTAGCTCCTCCGGAAGCCGGTTGGGTCTTGCTCGAAGCGGGCGTAGAGTCCGAGCCCGAAGAGGAGCCCGAACATGTACGGGAAGTTGTAGAAGGAGAGCCCGGCGCGGTAGTAGTGCCCCTTGACCGCCCACATGTACGGGTGGAGCAGGTCTCCGTCGAGCCCGTCCCCATAGGTCTCCCGCTGGGCGTCGAGCATCAGTCCGTTCAACTCCTCGACTGACAGCTCGCGCCGCCGCCGGGCCTCGAAGACCCGCTGCTCGAAGAGGAAGCGGCTGGTGATGTCGAGGACGATTTGGGCCGCGTCCTGCACCGCCGCTTCCAGGATCAGGATCTGCTCCGCGCGATCGGCCTGGGCCAGCGCCGCCTGACGGACGATCGTCTCGCAGAACGTGCTGGCCGTCTCGGCCAGGGTCATCGGCGTCTGCCGCTGCAGGGGAGTGAGCTCCGCCTCGTTCAGGTTGTGGTAGCCGTGGCCCAGCTCGTGGGCCAGGGTGCTGACGCCATCGTAGGCAGGCTGGTAGTTGGCCAGGATGCGCGACTCGTCACCGCGCAGCCACATGCAGAAGGCGCCATCCCGCTTCCCCGGGCGCGGCTCGGCGTCGATCCAGCGCTCGCGGAAGGCACGGTCGGCAAAGTCGCGCATCCGGTCGGAGAAGACGTCGAACTGATCGAGGATGAATGCCGTGCCGGTGTCGAAGTCCCACGACCGGGCGCTGGCGCCGACGGGGGCAAAGAGGTCGTACCAGGCGAGGGCGGGCAGGCCCAGGGCGCGGGCCTTCGCCCGCAGGTAGCGGCGCAGGTCGGGGAACGCCTCGCGGGCGGCGCTGAGCATCGCCTCCAGCGTCTGGCGATCGATGTGGTTGTCGAAGAGCGCGGCGTCGAGCGGCGTCTCCCAGCCGCGCCGGGCCGACAGGGTGTTGACCTGCCCTTTGACCCCGTTTAGGGCGGCGGCCAGCGGCAGCGCCGCCGTCTCCCAGGCCGCCAGCTCTGCCTCGTAGGCCCGGCGCCGGACGGCACGGTCCGGGTCGAAGGCGAGGTTGCGCACTGCACTCATCGGCAGCTCCCGCACCTCACCGTCCGTTCCCAGCTCCAACCGGACGGTGATCTGGGACGTGAGATTGCCGTGGAGCTTGCCCCAGGCGCTCCCGGCGACGGGGTCGAGCTCGGCGGCGAGCGCCTCCTCCGCCGGCGACATCTGGTGCGCGGCCGCGAGCTTGGCTTGGCGCAGGGGAAAGGAGTGGGCGGCCGCGAGGGGCGAGCGGGCGATCAGGGCCTCGACGTCCAGGGAGCCGACCCAGGCGACGAAGCGCGCGCCGAGCTGGGCCAGACGCACCTCGTGCTGCTCCAGCTCGCTCTGCTTGGCCTGCGCCAGGTCATCCCGGGAGTCGGTCGAGACGAAGGCGTAGACGTAGGCGCCGAGGGTCTCGACGGCCTGCAGGACGGCGTTGTAGCGTTCGAGCACCCACTCGGCGGTCGCCGCCGTGGCGTCGTCCAGGGGCGCCGGCTCGCGCTGCGCAATCCCCGCGGTGTCGAACAGCTCGGTCAGGGCGTCGATGTCCGCCGCGGCCGCGGCCAACGCGGCCGCGAACTCGGGAGAGTCGAGTCCGGGGTAGACGACCGTCATGTCCCAACGGGGTAGGGCGGTGGTGGTGGTCACTCATTGCTCCTCGTTCGACGGGGCAGTCGGCAGATGGTAGAGAGAAGATAGACGCTCCGTCCCACGCCCGCCACCTGCCGTCCGCGGCCTGCTGTTGATCGTCTACCGGCGACCCTTCAGCCAACGGAGGTCCTGATGCTGACGGCAGACCGCCTCACGACGCTGCTTGGTCTGCGGCCACTGCCGGAAGAGGGCGGTCTCTACGCCGAAACATACGAGGCGGAAACCGTCTCGTCCGACGCCCTACCCACCCCGTACGCCACGCTGGAAGGACCGCACCCGCTGGCGACGGCGATCTACTATCTCCTCACCTCCGACACCTTCTCGGCGTTGCACCGCCTGCCGTCGGACGAGATCTTCCACTTCTACCTTGGCGACCCGGTCGAGATGCTTCAGCTCCACCCAGACGGAAGCGGGCGAGTCGTCACCATCGGCCCGGACTTCGAGGCCGGCATGCGGCCGCAGATCGTCGTCCCCCGCGGCGTCTGGCAGGGATCACGCCTCACCTCGGGCGGGCCTCACGGCTACGCCCTGCTCGGTACGACAATGGCGCCCGGCTTCACCTTCACTGACTACGAAGGCGGTCGCCGGGACGAGCTGACGGCGGCGTACCCGGCGTTCCAGGAGCTGATCGCGGCGCTCACCCGCTGATCCGGGCGACCGGGAAGGGGTCGCCACCACGTCGCTCCGTGTCGGCGAGGTCCTCGGGCCGCCCCATCCGCCCGGTCCCTTCCGCCGAGAAGTGGCACACCTCTTGCACTTCTCCGCGGCGGTCGGTACAGTGGCCGACCGGACACTCGGATCGTTCACCTTTCGGGGGGCTGGCTGGCGGGGCTCGCGAGAGCTCTCAGATGTACATGTCCGCTTCTCGGAGGGTGCCGCGAGCGTAAGGAGAGGAGCGCTGATCATGGACGAGCGCATCGGACAGCGAGGTCGGATGCTCGAGCGCGCGCTGACGCGACGCCGGCTGCTCCAGGGATCCCTAGCGGTTGGAGGTGGTGCCCTCGCGACCTCGTTCGCACCGAGTCGCGGCGCGCGGCGGGCGTTCGCGGCGCGCCAGGACTCGGGGTTTTCCGGCCAGGGCTCGATCACCTCGTGGGGCTTTGGCGTCGAGGAAACGAACCCGCTCGCCTTCGCGCGCGTCAACGCTTTCAAAGAAGCCTACCCCAACGTCAAGCTGGAGATCGTGCCGGAGACCGATGATCAAAAGATCCTGACGGCCGCCGCCTCCGACACCCTCCCCGATCTCTTCTGGCTCGACCGCTTCACCACCGCCAGCTGGGCCTCGCGCAACGTCCTCATGCCGCTCACCGACTTCATCGAGCGTGACGCGTTCGACACGAGCCGGTTCTACGAAGCGGCGCTCAACGAGGCCTCCTACGACGGCCAGCTCTACGGCATCCCCGGCGGCATGGACGTACGTGTTCTGTACGTCAACCTCGACGCACTGTCCGAGTTCGGCCTCGATATCGGTCAACTCGACACCGCCAACTGGGACCAACTCAACGAGATCGGCGCCGAGCTGACCAAGCGGAGCGGGGACAGGGTCGATCGCTGGGGCTTCGACAATAAGCTGCAGTCGGGCTTCCTCTACCTCTGGGGCGCCGGCAACGGCGGCCGGTTCCTCAGCGAGGACGGCCAGGAGACCACCTTCGACGATCCCAAGGTGGTGGAGGCCCTTGATTGGGGTATCAAGGGCTACGAGGCCCAGGGCGGCTTCCAGAGCTACGAGGCCTTCGCCACTACCTTCCAAGGCGACGAGCAGTTTGCCCGCGGTCAGGTGGCGATGACGATGTACGAGAACTGGATGATGAACATCGTCTCGCGCACCACGCCGGACCTGAACTTTGCGGTGCGCCCTATCAAGCAGCGCGGCGGTGAGGGACTCGTCAGCTTCACCGGCGGGCGCGCCTGGTACATCCCTCAGGGCGCGAAGGACCCGGAGGCCGCCTGGGCGTTCATCAAGTTCATGCACTCCGATGAGACCTGGCTGATCGGCGCCAACGCCGTCAAGGCGGCCCGCAAGGAGGCCAACCAGCCGTACATCCCATCGCTGACCGGCAGCAAGACGGCCGACCAAGCTCAGATCGATCAGGTTTACGAGCCGATCGCCGCGAAGTTTGACGAGGCAGTCCGGCTCTTCCCGCAGTTGCTGGAGCAGAGCCAGAACCGGGAGATCTCCAACTCCCCGGTGGGCAGCCAGCTCCACGACGCCCTGATGAACGAGGGTGTCATGCCGGCGCTGCGCGGCGAGCGATCGCCGCAGGAGGCGCTGGAGGCGGCGGACACCGCTGCCCAGGACGCAATCGACTCCATGTAGCCGCTGAAACAGCGAGTCACGCGGGGTGCCCGAGACGCTTCGGGCGCCCCGCCCTCTCCTACCCGCTGGTCAGCCACGAGGGTCGCCCATGGCCAATGCAACGCTCGCCCGACCGGTCACCCCGGCCACGAGGCGACGCTGGATCTCCGAGGAGTCACTCGCGGGGTGGATTTCGATCAGCCCCTGGATCTTTGGCTTCATCGTCTTCACCGCGACCCCGCTCTTTGCCTCGCTATACTTCAGCTTCACCAAGTACGACATCCTCACCCCGCCCCAGTGGGTCGGCCTCGACAACTATCAGAAGCTGTTCACCGACGACCGCCTCTTCCCCATCGCGCTCAAAAACACCTTTCTCTACGCGCTGATGCTCGTGCCGCTCGATGTCGCCACGGCTCTCGGGGCAGCGCTCCTGCTGAACCAGGCGCGGCGATGGCAGGGCTTCTTCCGTACCGTCTACTACCTCCCCTCGATCACCCCCGCCGTCGCCAATGCCTATCTCTGGATCTGGATCCTCAATCCGAACAACGGCCTGCTCAACCGGTTCCTGCGCTTCCTCCACCTGCCGGCGCCCCAGTGGACCGTCGATCCCTTCTGGACCAAGCCGACGATCGTCGTCGCCCAGCTCTGGCTGTTGGGTGGCTCGATGATCATCCTTCTCGCCGCGCTCAAGGGGGTGCCGGTTTCTCTCTACGAGGCGGCCATCCTCGACGGGGCGGGTCGCTGGCGCCGCTTCAAGGACGTGACGCTGCCGATGATCTCCGGCGTCCTCTTCTTTGTGGCCACCGTTAGCACCATCGGCGCGCTCAACGTCTTCACCCAGGGCTACGTCATGTTCGACGAGAACGGCGGTCCGAAGAACTCCGCCTTGTTCGTGGTCATGTATCTGTTCAAGCGCGCCTTCGGCAGCGGCTACCTCCAGATGGGCTATGCGGCGGCCATTGCCTGGGTCCTCTTTGTCATCATCGTCGCCGTCACCCTCTTCCAATTCCGCATGTCGAAGCGCTGGGTCTACTACGAGGCCGGCAACGAGGGATGAGTGTGCCGAGTGCCGGGGGCGGAACTGACTCCACTCGGCGCTCGGTACTCAGGAGGAACGACGATGGCCGTCAACGTCGAGACCGCGGCACGCCCAACGGTGGCGGCACGGGTCGGCACCGTGCGGACGCCGGGAGGGCGACGGGGGCCGCAATTCGGGCAAGCCCTGCTCTACCTCGTGCTCTTTGGCCTCTCCGCCCTCTTCATGTTCCCGTTCGCCTGGCTGCTGTTGACCTCCCTTAAGCCACCCGCCGAGGTTTTCGCCCCCGGCTGGCTCCCCGACCCGGTCTACCCCGAGAACTACGCCGACGTCTTCCAGAACGCGGACGTCGTGCGATGGCTGTGGAACTCCTTGTTCGTCGCCGGTATGGGAGTGGTCAGCGTCGTCTTCTCGTCGTCGCTGGTCGCATACGGCTTCGCCCGGCTGCGCTTCCGCGGTCGGAAGCAGCTCTTCGCGCTGGTGATGGCCACCTACCTGCTGCCGGGCGCGGTCACGCTGATCCCGACCTTCCTGATCTGGAATGAGCTCCACGCCATCAATACGACCATCCCTCTCTGGGCGGGCAACCTCTTCGGCTCGGCTTTCTACATCTTTATGCTGCGGCAGTTTCTGTTCACCATCCCGCAGGACTTGGTCGACGCAGCACGGGTCGATGGTGCCAGCTACTTGCGCATCTACTGGAACATCATGTTGCCGTTGATTAAGCCGGCACTGGCTGCCGTCGCGGTCTTCGAGTTTCAGGCCAAGTGGAACGACTTCATGCTGCCGCTGATCTACCTCAACAAGCCGGAGCTCTACACCATGGCGCTCGGGCTCGCTTCGTTCAAGGACGAATTCGAAACCCAGTGGGCTCTATGGATGGCCGCCTCGGTGATCATGACCGTCCCGATGATCCTCCTCTTCTTCCTCGCCCAGCGCTTCTTTATCGAGGGGGTGACGACGACCGGGCTGAAGGGGTAGCGGGTCGCGGACCGCGGTCGGCCGCGCAATCGGGCGGGTCCGGGGCGCGGCGTCCTTTCTACGGCCGGGTCAGAGGAAGAGGACGCGGAACTTGACGGCACCGCGCAGTCGCCAGGAGACCGCCAGCGGCGGGATCAGAGCCGAGGTGAGGACCATCTCGGCGACGTGGCGCGGTGCCCGCGACGTTCCCCGCAGCCGCTTCGCACAGAAGCGCCCCGTGAGCGCGAGCCACAGCCACGCGCCGCCGAGCCCGACCCGCCGCCCCCCCACCGCGCCGCCGATGGCCACCAGCCCCGCGCCGACCGTTCCGTAGTACGCCCACGGTGGTGCCCGCTGGATCCGCTGCCGGTAGAGCGTCGGGTGCTTCTTGTAGAGCAGCGCGTTGAACAGGCTCTTGCGCTGCTGGCCGAGGCTGACACCCCAGTGGGCCGGCCGCACAGGGTGAACGACGACGGCGTTCGGCGCGAACACCAGCCGGCCGCCCCGCTCCAGCAGGGTGAAGAAGAGGTCGCTGTCCTCGCGCCAGGCCATCGTGAATCGCTCGTCGAAGCCGCCCACCGCTGCCAGTGCCTCCCGTCGGTAGAAGCAGTTGGCGGTCACGAACTCGCCCCTGGTGAGACCGGCCGCGTTGCGCTCGTAGTCGGTCGGCACAGCGGGCAGCGGCATCACGATCCGCCCCGACGCCCCCACCGCGCCGTCTGCCAGGGCGGCGACGCCGGCGCTGAGCCACCCCGGCTCCGGCACGCAGTCGTCGTCGGTGAAGGCAATCACCTCGCCGCCCGCCGCGCGCCAGCCGGCGTTGCGCGCGGCGGCAGGGCCGCGCCCGCCCGCGGTCGCCACGCAGCGCAGCGTCCCGCCACGCGCCGCGACCCGCTCGGCCCAGCGCGCCACCTGCTGTCGGGTCGCCTCGCTCGCCCCGTCGTCGGCGACGACCAACTCGTACGCCGCCGGGTCGAAGTCCTGGGCTAGGAGCGCTTCGAGGCAGCGGTCGAGCAGGTCGGGGCGCCGGCAGGTCGGCACCACCACCGAGGCGCGCAGCATCAGGCCGGACTGGCGTCTGGCGCCGGCTTTGCGAGCAGGAACGACCCGATGGCGAGCGCGTCGAGCGGCGAGGTCCAGAAGCACTCGACCGCGTCGCGCGGCGAGCCGACGATCGGCTCGCCGCGCGTATTGAACGAGGTGTTGACCAGGACCGGCACGCCCGTTCGCGTCTGGAACGCCCGGATGAGGTCGTAGTAGAGCGGATGCTGCGCCCGGTTGATCGTCTGGATTCGCGCCGTGCCGTCCACGTGCCGCACCGCCGGGATGCGGTCCGCCCGGTCGGGCCGCACGTCGTAGACGAAGAGCATGAAGGGCGAGACGTCGGCGTCGACGAACCACTCGGCCGCCTCGTCTTCGAGGACGACCGGGGCCACCGGCCGGAAATCCTCCCGGTCCTTGATCTGGTTGAGCCGCTCCTGCATCGCCGCGTCGAGCGGCGACGCCAGGATCGACCGCGCCCCGAGCGCCCGCGGCCCGAACTCCATTCGCCCCTGGAACCAGCCGACCACCTTGTCCTGGGCCAGCAGGTCGGCGACCTCCTCCGCGATTTGGGGGGAGCGCCGGCACGGCAGCTTCGCGTCCCACAGGAAGCGCTCGATCTCGTCGTCGTCGTAGCCCGGCCCGAGGAAGGCGTGGTCCATTCGGTACGCGCGCTCGGTGGCCCCGCGCTCCTGGGCGTCGACCCAGAGCGCCGCCCCGAGCGCGGTCCCCGCGTCGCCGGCCGCCGGCTGGATCCAGATGCGGCGGAACGACCCGCGGTCGCGCAGCCGGGCGTTCAGCACGCAGTTGAGGGCAACACCGCCGGCCAAGCAGAGGTCGTCGGCGCCGGTCGCCTCGTGGAGCCAGCGCGCGATGTGCAGCACCGTCTCCTCCAGCACCACCTGCAAGGAGTGGGCGACGTCGTAGTGGCGCTGTTCCAGCGGCTCGCCGCGCTGGCGAGCCGGTCCGAAACGCTCCTCTAGGCACGGCGATTCGATCTCGTACTCCCCCCGCGGTCCGAGACGGACGATGTCGCGGAACGCCTCGACGTGCGCGGGGCGGCCGAACGAGGCCAGCGCCATCACCTTGTACTCGTCGGAGGAGTGGAGGAACCCGAGGTACTCGGTCACGCGCTCGTAGAGGTGGCCGAGCGAGTGGGGGAAGGCGACCTGTCCCAGCCGTTCGAGCCGCGTCCCTGCGCCCAGGCCATAGGTCGTCGTCGCCCGCTCGCCGCGCCCGTCGAGGGTCATCACCGCCGCCCGCGCGAACGGCGAGGCGTGGAAGGCGCTCGCCGCGTGCGCCAGGTGGTGCTCGACGAAGTGCCAGCGGTACGGGCCGTCGGGGCGGGCGCCGCGGAACCGCGCCCGCAGGTGGTGGGGAGCCCCGTCGGCGAGCTGACGGGGTGCGTTGACGACCGAGGAGAGGAAGAGCGGGTCCCACGCCGCCTCCCACTCCGCGGGCGTGGGGTGTGCGCTCGGCTCCAGCGGCAGGGTGATCGTCGGCTCGTCGCGGTGGTGCCCGAGGAGCAGGAAGGGATCGTACGAGTAGGCGACGTGGTCAATCTCGACGAGGCCGATACCGGCCTCGCGCAGGCAGTAGTCGATCGCGTGGTACGGCAGCTCGTAGGTGGAGAAGGGGATCGGTCGCTTGCCGTGCTTGACGCGGGTGAAGCGCTCCTCCTCGGCCGCCGCCACCACCCGTCCGTCCACGACCAGGCACGCCGCGGAGTCGTGGTAGACCGCGTTGATGCCGAGCGTGTACATCCATCGTCTCCTCCCTGCCGGCCGTGGCGGGTCCCGGCCGGAGTCCCTGGGGTGCAAGGCGCCAGCCCGGTTGACCGCCGAGAGCTGGCGCGGCCCGGCAGGATACCACCGCCCCCCCCGGTCCGGGCGCTGCCGGCGCCCGGCTTGACAGCCTGGCTGGGGTTCTGTAGATTGTTGGTCAACAACTGAAGAGAGCTGCCTTATCAAGAGAGGTGGAGGGGACGGCCCTGTGAAGCCCGGCAGCCTGCGCGCCCACCAGCCGCGCAAGGTGCCAACTCCGGCAGAGCGATCTGCGAGATAAGGGTTTGGCGCGACGACGACGGTCCGCCCCCTGCTCCGGCAGGGGGTTTTTCGTTGGGCCGGGCGATCATGGCGCCGCCGTCTACGATCAGCCGTCAGTCGCCCACGCCACCACGAGCCGTCTCGACCACCGTCTCACCGACCGCCATGCACCGCCAGCCGCCCGACGCCCCCGCGTCAACGCCGAAAGTCGACCACTGATGGCCGAACGCTCGTCGCCCCGGCGCAGCCGCCTGCACGTTGTCAACCCGGCCCGGGTGGGGCGCGAGGACGGCGAGCTCCAGACGGCCGAGATCGGGCCGCTGGAGCTAGAACTCGGCGGACGGCTGGAGCAGGCCACCCTCGCCTACCGGACGTGGGGACGCCTTAACTCCGCCGGGGACAACGCCGTCCTTGCGCTCCACGCCTTGACCGGCGACAGCCGCGTCGCCGGCGACGGCGGTTGGTGGGCGCCCCTCGTCGGCCCCGGCCACGCCCTCGACACCAACGGCGCCTTCGTCGTCTGCGCGAACGTCCTCGGTGGCTGCCAGGGAAGCACTGGGCCGGCCACGCCCGACCCCCTGACCGGTCGTCCCTACGCGATGCGCTTCCCGCTGATCACTATCGGCGACATCGTCGCGGCCCAGCGCCGCTTGGTCGAGCGCCTCGGCATTACCCGGCTCGTCGCCATCGGCGGCTCGATCGGCGGGTTCCAGGCGCTGGAGTGGGCGACGCGGCACCCAGACCTCGTTGCCGCCGCCGTCCCGGTCGCCGCGACCGGGACGCTCGGGGCCCAAGGGATCGCGCTGCACGGCGAGGCCGGACGCCGGGCGATCATGGCTGACCCGAACTGGTGCGGCGGCGAGTATGCCAGCCAGGGGTCGCGCCGGAACATGGCCTCGCGCTGGCGCGCATGATCGCGATGGTCTGCTACCACAGCCGCGAGAGCATGGCCTTGCGCTTCGGGCGCAATCCGGCGACGCGGCCGGGCCTGTATCCGTCGTTCGGACCGACGTTCGATGTCGAGGGCTACCTCCACTACCACGGCGCGGCCCTCGTCCGTCGCTTCGACGCCAACAGCTATCTCTACCTAACGCGGGCGATGGATCTGTACGACGTCGGCCGCGATGGCGGCGAGGAGCGCTGGCTGCGAGCGGTGTCTGCCCCGCTGCTGCTGATCGGCATCCGCTCGGACTGGCTCTTTCCGCCGGACGAGGTCCGCGCCCTCGCCGCGCGGTTGACCGCCCTCGGCAAGGACGCCACCTACGCCGAGCTCGACTCGCCGCACGGCCACGACGCCTTCCTCAAGGAGTGGGACCAACTGACTGCCGTCCTCCGGCCGTTCGTCGCGCGCACGCTCGGGGAGCCGGCCGCATGACGAACGTCGGCGGCTACGAGCTGCGCCCGCCGCGCGGCGCAAAGACGACATGCGCCCCGTGCCCGCCGGGCGCTGAGGGCTGGCACCTGGCCCAACCGCGCGGCGCGGACGGGACCGCAAGCGCCGATATTGACATCCGATGCCAACCGAAGAGCCAAGGAGGCAACCCGCACGATGAGCGACAGCGAGCAAACGGCCCTAGAGCAGACCGAGGTGACCCCGCGCAATCAGGGGTTCGAGACCCTGGCCCTGCACGGCGGCCAGGAGGTCGACCCGAGCACCGGCGCCCGCGCCGTGCCGATCTACCAGACCACGTCCTACGTCTTCAATGACACCGAGCACGCCAGCAACCTCTTCGGGCTCCGGGAGTTCGGCAATATCTACACCCGGATCATGAACCCGACGACCGATGTCCTCGAGAAGCGCATGGCGCTGCTGGAGGGCGGGGTTGCCGCGCTCGCCTTCGCCTCCGGACAGTCGGCGGAGACGATGGCGATCCTGAATCTCGCCAGCGCCGGTGATGAGATCGTGTCGACCACCAGCCTCTACGGCGGCACGTACAACCTCTTCGCCCATACGCTGCCAAAGATGGGGATCAAGGTCCAGTTCGTCGCCCCGGACGCGGAGGCCGTGCGCCGGGCGATCACCGCCAAGACCAAGGCGGTCTACTCGGAGACGGTCGGCAACCCCGACCTGCTCACCCTCGACATCGAGGCGGTGGCCGACGTCGCCCACGCGGCGGGGGTACCGCTGATCATCGACAACACGCTACCCACCCCCTATCTGGTGCGCCCGCTCGAGCACGGCGCGGACATCGTTGTCCACTCGCTGACCAAGTTCATCGGCGGTCACGGCAACTCGATCGGTGGCATCGTGGTCGACGGCGGAACCTTCGACTGGGCGGCGTCCGGTCGCTTCCCGCAGTTCGTCGAGCCAGACCCGAGCTACCACGGGATGACGTACCACGAGACGTTCGGCAACCTGGCCTACATCATCAAGCTGCGGGTCCAGGGGCTGCGCGACGTCGGCCCGGCGCTGAGCCCCTTCAACGCCTTCCTGATCCTGCAGGGGGTCGAAACGCTTCCGCTACGGATGGAGCGGCACAGCCAGAACGCGATGCAGGTGGCGCGATTCCTGGGCGAGCACCCGAAGGTCTCGTGGGTCAACTACCCGGGTCTGGCGAGCCACCCCAGCTACCAGACGGCCAGCCGGTACCACCGCAACGGACTGTACGGGGCAATCCTCGGCTTCGGCATCAAGGGCGGGCTGGAAGCCGGTCGCCGCTTCATCGACGCGGTCGAGGTCTTCTCCCACCTGGCCAACGTCGGCGACGCCAAGTCGCTCGTGATCCACCCGGCGAGCACGACGCACTCGCAGCTCGACGAGAATGCGCAGCAAACGACCGGCGTCACGCCGGACTATGTCCGCCTCTCCGTCGGCCTCGAGACCGCCGGCGACCTGATCGCCGACCTGGAGCAGGCGCTGGCGAAGGCCTAGCGACCGGCAACCACCGAGCGGCGCAAAAGGGGGCCGGGCGGTCTCACCGCCCGGCCCCTTTGATCGTTTCAGTTCGCGCGCCATCGACCCCGGTTGAAGGTGTTGTCGTTGGAGGGACGACGACTGCGTCGCCCCTCCCGCGGGTGGGCGTGAAGCCACGGATCATCGTGGTGACGCCCTACGACGACTCGCCGGTGGTGGTGCGCCCCTGCCCTTCCGGGGCAGCCAACTCGCCCGCCGTGGCGATCGGTTGGGCTGGGGGCGGCGCCTCGGCGCGGCGGGGGCCGGGGACCAGCCACTCCTCCCGGAACCACTGGGACTGCCAGGGGATGGCGACGCGGTTGTCGTGGGCGCGGAAGTTGACCAGGTAGAGGGGGACACCGTAGGGGCCGCGCGGGTTGACCTCACGGACATCACCGGTTGCCCCATCGAAGCGCGCCTCGGGGGAGGTGGTGTAGAGCACGCTGATCCCAACCACGCCGCGCTTGTTGGCGCCCTTCGGCAACTGCACCCGCACCAGATCGCCGACCGCGAACCGCGCCATGCCTCCGACCCCTCCCGCTCCGATTCCCTCGGCACCTGTTTGAGCGTGGCGCCATCCCGGCGTGATTTCGCTCGTCCTCGCGCCCCGAGTATAGCCGAGCCACCGCCCGTCGCTGGCCCGCGGTGGGTGGCGAGCGACCGCCGAGCGACTCACCGGCACGAGTCGGGGAGATATCAAACCCGGAATTGATTTATTGAACATGATCTTGACAAATATCAATATCGGGAGTATCGTGCAACCCGTGGTGGCCGCCCGGCGCACGGCCCGAGTCCGGAGCAGAACGGCCGATTTAGCCCCCGCAGGAGACGCCATCGTGACGATCCCCACGGTCATCGGTCGCTGTCCCGTCTGCGCCGGGGAGCTGACCGTTACCCGCCTCCACTGTCAGGCGTGTGACACGGCACTGGAAGGACGCTTCCGGCTCGGTCGCTTCCAGCGGCTGTCAGCCGAGCAGCTCGCCTTTCTGGAGGTCTTCGTCAAGAACCGCGGCATCATCAAGGACGTCGAGGCCGAGCTCGGCATTTCCTACCCGACCGTGCGCGCCCGCCTCGACGAGGCCCTGCGGGCAATGGGATTCGCTGTCGGACTGGACGAGGCGCCCCGCGCCCGTCAGGTCCAGGCCCAGGCGCGCGAGGAGCGCCGACGCATCCTCGAAGACCTGCGCGAGAAGCGGATCACCGCCGACGAGGCCCACCAGCGCCTGACCGCCTTGACCGAGCGCGGCGACCGCGCCAGCGCCTGACCCGATCCCGCCGCCCCAGCGGAAGGAGTCCCGCCGATGGTCAATCCATTGCCCCTTCGTCCTCAACGCCGCTCCGCCGACGCCTCTGCCCGGGAGGAGCGGCTCGAGGTCCTGCGCATGCTCGAGTCGGGCGCTATCACCGCCGACGATGCGGACCGCCTCCTGGATGCCCTCGACCGCGCCGCCTCGCCGCCGCCCCCGCCGCCCCCGCCGCCCCCCCTCCCCGACGACCCGTCGCAGCCCGGCGGGCCGGCGCGTCAGGTCCGGATCCGCGTCAGCGATGGCGACTCCGGACGCAGTCGGGTCAACCTCATCCTCCCGCTCGGGGCGATCGACGCCGGCCTGGGCATCGCCGCCCGCTTCGCCCCCGACTACTTCGATGATCCGGAAGCCCTGCGCAAGGCCATTTTCTCCGCCGGTCGCGGCCCCCTGATTGACGTCGAGGGCGACGACGGCGAGCGCGTCGAGGTCATCGTCGAGTAGGCCAGGGCGCGCCAACGCGGCGATCGGAGGGAGTCATGGACTTGGATAACCAGCCAGCAACGGGAGGAAGCCTGATGACGCGCAGAGGCGACGAGCACGGGTGGAACGGGGGACCTGACCGGACCGAGAGCCGCATCCCGCTCTCGCCCGGAAGCCCGCTCGAGCTCATGGTGCGAAACCCGAACGGCGACGTCACGGTGCGCGCCACTGACCAAGCCGATGTCCTGGTCCGCGCGGTCAAGCACGGCCACCCCGGCTCGCGCCGCTACGACGAGGCTCAGTTGGCGATCGAGGTGCACAACAACCGGGTCGACGTCCGGCCACGCCTGCCGAACGCCGCGGGCTGGGGTGAGATCGACCTCGGGCGCGGCCTCTTCGGGCGGGGCGACGAGCCGGACCCCGGTCCCCGCCCCAAAAAGGGATTCAACCTCGGCATCCTGCGCTTCGGCGGCGACGAGGTCCGCTACGATCTTGAGATCGAGATTCCCCGGGCGGTCCCCGGGGTGCCGGCCGGCGCCACCGTCGAGGTTCGCACCGCCTCCGGTGACGTGCTAGTCGAGGACGTTGTCGGCCGAGTCAACCTGACGACGGCCTCCGGCGACGCACGGCTGCGCGGTGCCGGAGACGACCTGTCGATCCACACGGCGAGCGGCGACGTCGCGGTCGAGCGCCCGCGAGGGCACCTGATAGTACGAACGGCCAGTGGTGACGTGCGGGTGGCGGAAGCCAGGTTGGAGCGATTCGCGCTCACCTCCGCCAGCGGCGATGTCGACCTCGACACCGCGTTGACCGGCGGCGGACCGTATCGCGTCGAGAGCGTGAGCGGGGACGTCCGCCTGGGGCTCGCCTTGCCGCCCGCGGCCGGTCCCGAGGCTGGCGCCGGCGGCGCGACGGTGACCTTCCGCACGGTGTCCGGCGATGCCTCGGCCGATCCCGGGTTGCACAAGGCTGGGCGCCGCACCTGGCACGTTGGCGCGCCCGGCGGTGGGACCGAGGTTGCGGTGAAGACCGTCAGCGGCGACCTGCAGCTGCGCCCCCGAGCCTGGGTTGGACCCGCCGCCTCAGGCCCGGTCGTGGCGGCCCCTCCCCAGGCGGCGCCTCCCGATCTATCCACCCCGACCACGCCGCCCACCGCGCCCATGGCTCCCGCCGCACCAATGGCACCGAGGGCCCCTATGGCACCGAGCGCTCCGATGGCCCCGCGGGCTCCGATGGCCCCCAGCGCCCCGATGGCGCCCATGGCTCCCAGGGTGCCCACTGCGTCGTCCCAACCGTCCCCAGCGGTAAGGATGGAGCCGGCCGAGACAGGAGAGGCGGCCCCCGGCGCCGTTCCAGAACCTTCCCGTTCGGCGGCCGAAGCACCGTCCGCCACCGAGAGCGCGCCCCCGCCGGTACCTCCGGTTGGTGAGACCGACCGCCTGGCGGTGCTCCAGGCGCTGGAGCGCGGCGAGATCGACGTCGACCAGGCGCTGAACTGGCTCGACGCCGATCCGGATCAGGAGCGCGACCCGGAGCCGGCGCCAGAACCGTAGTCCCCATCGCTCGATCGCTTCCCACAGACGTTCGTCGTGTGCCTGCCGACCCTTGGGGTCGGGTGAGGAGAGAGTCGCCGTGGCCCTGCACCCATGGGAACTGGACGTCGAGACCAGCTACCGAATTGCCACCATCACCGCGATGCGCCGGTCGCACCCGGCCGCCGGCTCGCTGGCCGCCGGTGGGTTGCCGCTGCGGACGCGGCTCCGGCGCGGGATCGGACACGGCCTGATCGCCGCCGGCGAGCGGCTCGCCGGTCCCGACACGACCGCCGTGCCGACCGCACTCAGCCCGCGTCGGGTGACCGCCGGTCGCGCGGGCTAGCGGCGGGAGTCGGAATGCACCGCGTTCGCCGCGCTTGGCCTCGCGCCCGACGAGGATCGCCATCCCAATGGAGATGACGGTCACCGCCGTGGCGCGCCCAACTCGAACGCCGGTGATCGCCCTGCTCGGGCCGAACGCCGTCTCCCTCGCTGGTAACGTGCTGGCCGCGCTCGCCATTCCCTGGTTTGTGCTCGAAACGACCGGCAGCGCGGCCCGGACCGGGCTGGTCGGGTTCTTCACGATCGTCCCGACCGTGCTCGCGGCCTTCTTCGGCGGGGGATTGGTCGACCGCCTTGGCGCCAGGCGGACCAGCATCCTCGCCGACCTTCTCAGCGGCGTCACCGTCGCGCTCGTGCCGCTGCTGCACCAGACGGTGGGGCTCCCATTCGCCGGCCTGCTCGGACTGGTCTTTCTCGGTGCCCTCTTCGACGCCCCGGGCGGGACGGCTCGAACGGTCCTCTTCCCGGACGTCGTCGAGCGCGCGGGGATGCGCCTGGAACGGGGCAACGCCACGTACCAGGCGATCCAGCGCTTCTCACAGCTCCTCGGCCCGGTTTTGGCTGGCCTCCTCATCGCCGGATTCGGCGCGAGCAACGCCCTCTGGGTCGACGCCGCGAGCTTCGCGGTCTCGGCGGGGCTCGTGGCAATGGCGGTGCCGGCCCGAGTATCGACCGGTCCGGCTCAGGTCCGGGGCCGCTACCTGGACGAGATCCGGGCGGGATGGAGCTTTCTGCGGAGCGACCGCCTCGTGCGGACGCTCGTCGGCGCGATCGCCGTCACGAACTTGCTCGACGCGGCCGTCACCGCGGTCGTCCTGCCGGTCTACGTCAGAGACGCCTACGGCAGCGCCCGGGCGTTGGGACTCGTCTTCGCGGCGTTCGGCGCCGGCGCGGTGGCGAGCTCACTCGCCTTCGGCGCGGTCGGCCACCGGCTGCCGCGGCGGACGACCTTCGTCCTCGCGTTCGTGGCGGTCGGGCTGCCGCTCTTGGTCCTCGTCGCGATGCCGCCGCTCGCGGTGGTCGTCGCTTCCCGCGTCGTCGTCGGCCTGGCGGCGGGGCCGATCAACCCCATCCTGATGACCGTCCTTCAGGAGCGAGTGCCCACCGAGCTGCGCGGGCGGGTCTTCGGGACGCTGACCGCCGCGGTGCTCGTCGCGGCGCCGGCCGGGGTGATCCTTGCCGGCTACGTCATCGAGGGAGTCGGTCTGCAAGCGGTCCTGGCCGTCATCGCCGCCGGCTACGTGGTGACGACGGGGTCGCTGTGGTTCAACCCGGCGGTGCGGGAGATGGACGCCCCGCGGCCGGCCCGCGAGCCGCGGCGGGAGAGCGTCGCGTGTCCATAGGGACGGCGGAGCCGGCGACGCGCTCGGCCCGCGTGCCGGTCGTCGCCCTGCTCGGCGCGAACGCGATCTCGATGGTCGGCAACCAGCTGACCGCGCTGGCGATCCCCTGGTTCGTGCTCCAGACAACCGGGAGCGCGACCCGAACCGGTCTCGTCGCCTTCTTCACGGTGCTGCCCACCGTGCTCGCCGCCTTCCTCGGGGGCGCGGTCGCCGACCGACTCGGCCACAAGCGAACGAGCGTCCTCGCCGACGCCCTCAGCGGGACGACGGTGGCGTTTGTGCCGCTCCTCTACCACACCGTCGGGCTCCCGTTTGGGGCGCTGCTCGGCCTCGTCTTCCTCGGCGCCCTCCTCGATACGCCGGGCGGCACCGCGCGCGAAGCGCTGCTGCCCGACGCCGCGGGCCGAGCTGGGATCCGACTGGAGCGGGTGAATGGCACATCTCAGGCGATCCGCAGCCTGTCCGGGCTGCTCGGGCCGCCGCTCGCCGGTCTCCTCATCGTCGTCGTCGGCGCCAGCAACGTGCTCTGGCTTGACGCGGCCACCTTCGGAGTTTCCGCCGCGGTCATCGGCCTCGCGGTCACCACGCCCCGTGTCGCCGTCGGCGAGCGGGGCTCCTACCGGGACGACATCCTGGCGGGGTTGCGCTTCCTCGGTGGCGACCGCTTGCTGCGGGCGCTCGCCACCACCGCGGCGGTCCTCAACTTCCTCGGCGCGCCGCTGGCAGCGGTCGTCTTCCCGGTCTATGCCCGGGAGGTGTTCGGCCGCGATGGCGCGGGCGAGCTAGGGGTGGCGCTCGCCGGTGAAGGCATCGGTGCGCTCGTTGCGGCGCTGCTCTACGGGGCGATCGGCCACCGTCTGCCCCGACGCGCGACGCTGCTCGGCGGGTTGGTCGTCGCCAGCGTCCCGATGGGTATCCTGGCGGCGACGCCACAACTGGCGGGGACGACGGCGGCGCTAATGGTCCTCGGCCTGGCGACGGGCATGGCCAACCCCCTCCTCGGCACCGTGTTGCAGGAGCGCGTGCCACCGGAGCTGCGCGCCCGAGTCTTCGGCGCGGTGCTGGCGAGTGCCCTCGTCGCCGCCCCGCTCGGGATGCTCCTCGTTGGCTCCCTGCTCGAGGCGCTCGGCCTGCGCGCTGTCCTCCTCATCATTGCGGCCGGCTTCGGGGTGACGACGCTCTCGATGCTGGTCAACCCGGCGCTCCGGGAGATGGATCCACCCACCGCCCACGCCGCGGCCGAGGCATAGCTCGGTCAGGGCGCGCGCCGCGCGTCGCTGAGCACGGCAACGGCGCTCACGACCAACCCGGCGGAGCCATCCGTCGCTTGATGGTGCCGTCCCACTCGGCGAGCGGGGCGCAGTGCCAGTACCAGGCGAGACCAAGGCGCTCGCGATCGGCCAGGGACACGCGACGGGACGCCCACCGCAGCGCGTCCCAGGGATCGACCTCGCCCGGCGCCCACGGGAAGAGGTGCGCCAGGACCCGAGCGGTGAGGGCGGCCGGCGGCCGGAAGGATCGCCCGAGGCCCTGGGCGATGTCGGCGGTGTGGATCAGGATCTCTTCGCAGCCCATAGCCGCGGAGCCCGAGGGGTCGGCCATGCCGGCGGGATGAAAGGCACGGGTCCCGGGCGGGGCGGCGCGGACCACCTCGGCGAGGATCGCGGCGGTGCCAACGGTCGTCAACAACTCCAGCACGGAGCGGGCCGGATCGCCGTCACGGACGCGTGGCAGGCGCGCGGTTGCCCGGGTAGCAAGGTGGGCGGAGGAGAAGACGAGCGCATCCGCGACGTGGTCGAGTGTGCGCCGGCAGCTCCACTCGAGGTCGCCGGCCGGCACGTCCCAGTCTTCGTCGAGGTCTGGAAGGAGCGCCTCGCGGCAAACGGCGGCCGCGGTGAGGAGGTCGTCGGCGTCGGGTTACGGGTAGGTTGATCCATGAGCGCAATACCATCGGTAGGCCCGTTGGCCGCGGTTCGTCACGCTCCACCATGATTCACCGCTTCCCGCCGGTAGGCAACGTCCCGGGGCAGGACGCTGGCGACAACCACCGTGCGTATCGCGGGGTCACGTCGAAAACACATCGGCCAGCCCCCGGTCGTTTGCCGAGCCGGCCCCCATCACCCGCTCCAAGCTCTCGCGGCCGGCCCACCTGAGGTGATGAGCTCCCGGCGACGCCCGCGTGGCCACATCCGATAATGACGCGTAGTCGGACGCGACGTGTGTAGGGAAAGGAGGGGGCCGTGTCTGATCTGGTGACGCCGGTCCCGATCGGTCGGCCGACCTTTATCGACGCGCCACGGTGCGACGACCTCCAGACACTCGACGCCGACGTCGCGATCATTGGCGTGCCCTACGGCGTCCCCTACGACATGGAAGGGGCGACCTCACCTTCTAGCACGGCGCCGGGAACGATCCGCAGCCAGTCGCTGCGCTACGGGCGGTACCTCTCGCACTACGACGTCGACTTCGGCGGCGACCTATTTGGCGGTCGGCAGGTGAAAATCGTCGACTGCGGGGACGTGGCAATGGCGCCCGGCCGCTACGAGGAGAACAGTCGTGCTATCACCGCGGCGATCCGGGCGATCCTCGATCGCGGGGCGGTCCCCATCGTCCTCGGCGGTGACCATGCGATCCCGATCCCGGTGATGCGCGCCTACGAGGGTAGGGGAGACCTGTGCGTGGTCCAGCTCGACGCGCACCTCGATTTCCGCGATGAAGTCAACGGCGTCCGCGAGGGACTCAGCAGCCCGATGCGGCGCGCCTCCGAGCTGCCCTGGGTGCGCGGCATGGCCCAGATCGGGCTGCGCGGCGTCGGCAGCGGGCGACAGCAGGAGTTCGACGACGCCCGAGCGTACGGGAGCGTCCTGGTCGGGGCGGAGGAGCTGCATCGGGTCGGGGTCGACGACGCGCTGCGCCGGATTCCGGCCGCAGAACGGTATTACGTCACGTTCGATGCCGATGGACTCGACCCGTCCATCGCGCCCGGCGTCGGCTACCGCGCCTTCGGTGGGCTCACCTACTACGAGGCATCCAACCTGCTCCGCGGCATCGCGGCGAAGGGCAGGGTCGTCGGCTTCGATTTCGTCGAGGTCGTGCCAAGCGCCGACGTGGCCGACCTGACGAGCCAGGCCGCGGCCCGGCTGATCCTCAACCTGATCGGCGCCCTCGCGCGCGAAGGCCAGGTCGGCCACGGTTAGGCCCTCCGGGACAGGACGTCGGTGGGCGGTGTCTCTGCCAATTGGGAGGCGAACGAGCAATGATCGCGCGGATCTGGCGGGGCCGAACCCGGGCGTCGCAGGCGGACGCGTACCTGACGTACCTGGAAGCCACCGGACTGAAGGACTACGCCGCGACCCCGGGGAACCGGGGGGTGCGCGTCCTGCGGCGGATTGAGGGCGACGAGGCCGAGTTCCTCCTGATCACCTTTTGGGACTCGCTCGACGCCATGCGGGCGTTCGCCGGCCCGGACATCGAGACGGCCGTCTACTACCCCGAGGACGACGCCTACCTGCTCGGACGCGAGCCGACGGTGACGCACTACGAGGTGGTCGTGGACCGCTGAAGCGCGCGCCTCGTGGCGTCGGGTGGTGTGTCGAGCATCGGCCCGGTGACGGCACCGGCCACGCCAACGGTGAGCCTCACCGGCAAGAGCCCCGGGGAAACGTGACCTGCCCGGCACGGACGACGCGGTCGGGGGAAACGGAAGAGGGGCGCCCCAAACGGGGCGCCCCTCGACCTGCCGAGGGATCTTCTTGGCGTGCGATCCGACTAGTCGTCGCCGGCGGGTTCCCAAGCGACGACCGAAGCGGCCACTGGGACCACGGCCGGCTGCGGGACGGGAGCCGGCGCGGGGACGGGAGCCGGTGCCGGGACGGGCGCTGGCGCGGCGCTGGGCTCTCCCTCGACCCGCAGGTCGGGCAGCCAGTGCAGCCAGCGCGGCAGGTACCAGTTGCGGTCGCCCAGCAGCGCCATGCTCGCGGGCACGAGCACCGAGCGCACCACCGTGGCGTCGAGGAAGACCGCCACCGCCAGGCCGAAACCGACCTGCTGCAGCGACACCAGCCGCCCCGCGGCGAAGCCACCGAAGACCGCGACCATGATCAGAGCGGCGCCGGTGATGATCTTGGCCGTGGCCTGGAGGCCGACTGCCACCGACTCGCTGTTCTTGCCGGTCCGATCGTAGTGCTCACGGACGCGGCTGAGCAGGAAGACGTGGTAGTCCATGCTCAGGCCGAAGAGGATGCAGAAGAGGAAGAGGGGCAGCCACACCTCGATCACCGGGGTCTGCTGGAACCCGAAGAGCTCCGCGCCAACGCCCTTCTGGAAGACGAGGACGAGCAAGCCATAGGCGGCGCCGACGGAGAGCAGGTTCATCACGATCGCCTTCAGCGGCACCACCACCGAGCGGAAGGCCAGCATCAGGAGGATGAAGCTCAGGCCGAGGACGAAGGCGAAGACGCGCGGAGTGTAATCGGCCATGAGCCCGTTGAAGTCGGCGCCGAAGGCCGCGCCGCCGCCGACGAGCACGTCGGCATCGACCCCGTCGAACGCCGTCGGGATGTGCAGGGACCGGAGCTGTTTGATCGCGCGCTCGGCCGCCGGCGAGCTGGCGTCGGAGGCGAGTGGGATCGAGACGAGGGCGAGGTCGCCGGCGTCGTTGGTCGTGACGGTCGCCGGGCCGTAGTTGGCATCCTGGCCCAGGAGGGTAACGAGGCGATCGATGCCGGAGCGGACCGTCGGATTGGTAATGTCACCGTCGACGACGATCTCGACCGGGGCGACCATGCCGGCGTAGAAGTCGCGCTGTAGGATCTCGAAGGCGGTCTTGACCTCGCCGGCGGGCAGCGACTCGACGCCGTTCTGGCCGGTCTTGATCTCGATCAGGGGGAGCGCGGCGGCGATGAGGAGCGCGGCGGCGAGGACCGCGCTGACGACCGGGCGGGCCATCACGACCCGGGTGATCCGGCCCCAGAACCCGGCGTGAATCGTTTCGTGGTCGCGATCGGCCTGGGCGGCGACGGTCGCCGCGTCGTACTTGCGCCGGCGCGGCCAATCGATCTTGTCGCCGAGGAGGCTGAGGAGGGCCGGGATCAGGATCAGGCTGGCGAGGACGGCGACGACGACAACCAGGATCGCCCCGGTGCCGAGGGAGCGGAAGATGTTCGTCGGGATCAGGAGCATGCCCATCAGGGCGACGATGACGGTGAACCCGGAGAAGACGACCGCCTTGGTGGCGGTGCCGCCGGCCCGCTCGATGGCGTCGAGCTTGGTGACGCCGTGGCGACGCTCTTCGCGGTAGCGCTCGACGATGAACAGGGCGTAATCGATGCCGACCGCGAGGCCGATCATCGTGATGATGTTCGTGACGATGTCGGAGAGCGGGAAGAGCTTGCCGACGAGGGCCGTCAGGCCCAGCGCAATGAAGATCGAGGCCATCGCGAGAATGACCGGGACGCCGGCGGCGATCAGGGCGCCGAAGACGACAACCACCACGATCAGCGCGACGCCGATGCCGATGCCCTCGCCGCGGGCGAGGTCTTCCTCCATGATCCGGCCGAATTCCTCGTCGGCGCTGAGGTCGCCGACGGTCAGCACCTCATAGCCGTCACCGCCAAGCCCGGCGATGGTCTGGACGTAGGCCGCGCCCTGTTCGCCGACGGCGTCAAGGTCGCCGGCCAGGGTAACGGGGATGATGGTGGCGTGGCGGTCGGCGGAAACCATGCCCTCAGCCGCCGGGTTTCCGGCGGTGGCCTGGTAGTAGTTGGAGGCGGAGGCGACGACGCCCTCCATGCCGAGCAGCGCCCCGGTGGTGCGCTCGACGACGGCGCGGAAGGCCGGGTCGTCGACGGTGGTGGTGTCGGAGCGGACGATGACCGTCTCGGTCAGCGGCCGCTCGCCGCGCAGGCGCTCCTCGAGGAGGTCGGCGGCGCGGACCGACTCGGGCTTGTTGGCGAAGCTGTCCTCACTCGTCAGCGCGTCCACAAGGCCGCTCTGGGCGATCCCGGCGAGGACGAGGAGGACGACCCAGAAGCCGAGGACGAGCCACGGCCGGCGGGGGGGCGCCCCGGCCCCGCCGGCGGTCGAGCGCAGCGATCTCATGTTCATCGGGTGTGCTCCGTTCAATGGGTGTTCGTGGTGGCCGGACCGGGACGCGTCCCGGCGCCAAGGCCACCGACCGCGTGGAATCTTCACAAGCGTTGGTCTGCCTGGAGTTCGGGGAGCGGCAATGCCGCCCGACTATCGCCAGGGTAGGGGGGCGGTGTCATCGCGGTTCGGCCGAGCCGACACAAAACTGTCACGGAAGGGTCCCCGGGCGACGGCCCGGGAACGACGGCGGCCGATGCCCGGGCCCCGGCCGCGACGGGACGGACGCGGGGGAACAAACGGCACCGACCTGGATTGCGACCGAGGAAGAGGGGACCACCCGGCAACAGGCTGGATCACCCAGAGGGGTGGATCGACCGTGGTGCGCGACGGTGCGCCCGTGAGGGCGCCGGGGCGGGGGTGTTAGGCGAGCGCGGCCCCGGCGGCGCCCGCGAGGACGATCAGCGACGCCGCGCCACCGGCGAGGAGTTTGCGACCCCAGCCCCGCCGCGGCCCACTGGACGCTACGCCACGCGATGGCCTCCCGCGCGCGGCGCATAGCCCAGTGATCAACTGGCGCGCGGACCCGGTCGGCTGTGCGCTCTCCCAACGGACGGTTTGACCCTCGGGCCGGACGCGACGAATGGCGGCACGGTGGGCCGCGGTGCCGCGCCCGACGGCGACCGACGGTGCGGCGGCGCTCGAACGGGCCTCCGCGCGACGGGCCACGGCGCCAGCCGGTGCGTCGTCGAGGATCGCCCGGTGCGAGGCGATGACCGGACGCAGGTCGCGCCCGCGGGCCGCCGCACGAGCCGCGTAGACCGCGACGATACCGTCCGGTTCCCCGGCCACACCGGTGACACCCGGCTCAGGCACCGAGACCACTGGGGTGACCGGCGTCGTTTCGCCGCGGGACGGTCCGCGATGCTTGCTGCTCATGGCGCTCGCCGTTTTCCCCTGCTGCCCGCGCATGTGCTCGGAGATCGTTCTATGAGTGGAGCTGGACGATGGGGACCGACAAGAGGTGTACGTACAGCTATGGATCAGGATACCAAGGTCGCCGCTGAGGCGCAAGACGCGGCATGGGCCACGGCGTTCGCCCCGCGCCGTGACGGCGAGTGGCGGGGCACCGCGGATGGTCGTCACGCCCTCGGGAGGCGGAGGCGTACGCAGGGCGGGCAACCCGACTCACCGTCCCGGCGGGCGAGGACCGGTCGCTGGCCCGCCGGGACGAGGTTTGACGGGTTGGACGACGCCCTCTATGATCGGCCGGCCCGACGACCCGACGTTGACCGCCGCGCCTCCGCCCTGCGTTGCCTTGGCGGCGGTCGCCGCGACCAAGGATGCCCCAACCATGACCGACCCCTCGCCGCCGGCGACGGACTTGCTCTGCCTGCGTGACAGCTACCTGCGGACGTTTGAGGCAGTCGTCACCGATGTCGACCCGACGACCCGGGTGGTGACGCTGGACCGGACCGCCTTCTACCCCGGCGGGGGCGGTCAACCGCCGGACACCGGCCTCCTCACGGACGAGGACGGGCATTCCTGGCGGGTAGTGGAGGTCCGCAAGGAGGGCGGCTCGGTACGCCACATCATCGACGTCGCACCGGGCGCGCCCGAAAGGATGCCCCCGGTCGGCGGCCAAGTCCGGGGAACGCTCGACTGGGCCACCCGCTACCGGCTGATGCGGACCCACACCGCGCTGCACGTCCTCTGCGGCGTCGTGTTTCGCGACTACGGCGCGCTCGTCACCGGCGGCAACATGGGCCTCGACAAGGCGCGGATGGACTTCGAGATGGCGAGCGCCGAATTCACCCCGGCGCGCGTGGCCGAGCTCGAGCGTCGGGCCAACGCCGAGATCGCCGCCGGGCGCGAGGTGCGCGTCCGGCTCCTCCCCCGCGAAGAGGCATTCCGCATCCCGGACCTGATCCGGACCAAGATCAACCTCCTGCCCGAGGGGATCGCCGAGGTGCGGACCGTCGAGATCGTCGGGCTCGACCTGCAGGCGGACGGCGGCACCCACGTCGCCAACACGCGCGAAGTCGGCGGGTTGCGCGTCGTCGGCACCCGCTCCAAGGGCAAAAGCAACAAGCGGTTGGAAATCGTCCTCACCGGCGGCGAGGGCGACGAGGAGGTCGACGGAGCGGCGACGCCGTAGGGCACGGCCGTTGCCCCCATCCGACGACACGACGGCAACCTGTCACCACGAAGGAGCTCATCCCGCATGGCCTCGGCAACCGGAACGATCCCCGTCCGCGACCAGGAGCGGGCGCTCCCCGGTGAGGGACCACGACTGGCGCGGCGTGCGGAAGCATTCGCCTCCGCGTTCTGGGCCGAGCTAGGCCAGGTGCTGGCCCGGCACCCCGATATGATCTTCTTCGGTGGCGGCACGCCGGCGCACGAGTTGATGCCGGTGGCCCGGCTGCGGGATGCGTCGCTGAAGGCCTGGGCCGACGCGCCGGCCGCGCTCGACTACGGGGAAGTGGCCGGCTATCGACCCCTGCGAGAGTTCATCGCCGCCCAGATGACCGGTCATGGCATGGCGGTCGACCCCGAACACCTCCTCCTCACCAACGGTAGCCAGCAGGGAATCGACCTGGTTGGCCGCGTGATGCTCGACCCGGGGGACGCGATCGTGATCGAGGCGCCGACCTTCCTCGGCGCCTTCCAAACCTTCGCCGCCTACGAGGTCACCTATCTCATGGCGCCCACGGACGAGCATGGGTTGCGCATCGACGCGCTGGAGCGCCTCCTGGCGGACCAGACCCGCCCCCCGAAGCTGATCTACACGATCCCCACGTTCCAAAATCCGACCGGGACGACGCAGCCGCGAGCCCGGCGCGAGGCACTCCTGGCCCTCGCCCGCGCGCACGGCGTCCTCGTGGTCGAGGATGACCCCTACGGCACCTTGCGCTACGACGGCGACCATGAGCCGCCGCTGCGGGCCCTCGACCCGGACGTGATCTACCTCGGTACCTTCTCCAAGACGCTCGCGCCGGGACTCCGCGTCGGCTGGATCGCGGCGCCGGCAAACCTGATCGGCCTGTTCCACTCCGCGAAGGAAGGGGTCGACATCCACAACGAGCGGATCATGACGCGCACGGTCTACCACGCCGTGGCCGGCTTCCTCGACGATCACCTTGCGCACGCGCGCGAGGTCTACCGCGGGCGGCGGGACGCGCTGCTCGCGGCGCTGCGCCAGCACCTACCCGGCACGGTCCGCTGGTCGGAGCCGGAGGGTGGCTTCTTCGTCTGGGTGACACTGCCGGAGGGGCTCGACACGGAGGCGTTGCTGCCGCGGGCGGCAGACGCGGGGGTCGCCTTCTTCCCCGGAACCTGGTTCTATCCCCACGACCCAGACCGGCGGGCGCTGCGCCTCAGCTTCTCGACCATGCCCAAGGACCGGCTCGTCGAGGGCGCCCGTCGCCTGGGGGACGTGATCAGGAGACAGTAGGGCGAGGACGAACGCCGACGCAATAAGAGGACGTTTCAAAACTTGGCAGCGGCCTGGGGACCCCCGGCGTGAGGTTCTCCGATGGCGGGTCGCGTCGAGGAGCACGGCCGGGGCGGGATGCCCCGCCCCGGCCACGTGGCTCAGGCGATGCGGACGCGCCGGGTGATCTGGCCGTTGCTCTCCCAGTACGTCGTCTTGCCGGCCAGGAGCGGGTCGTCTGCTGCCGGCTGCAAATCGCCGTCCACGGCAATCGCACGTGACGTGACCGTGTGCTCCCCGGACGTGGGCGTGCCCCAGTCGTAGGTCCAGAAGGTCCAGGCGAACTCGGCGCCCGCGCCCTCGCCCAGCGTCGCCGACTGCCACGGCTCGTCGTCGACGCGCACCTCCACCTCGGCGATGGGCGCGCCCCAGGCGGCTCCCATGATCTCGTAGCGGTCGCCCTGCTTCGTCACCTTCGCCGGCGCGGACTTGAGCCGGTCGTGCGCGACCGAGGTGAAGGTCCAGACCGTCTCCCCGTCGCGCTCCTCTTCGCGGATGGTGACGTAGTCGCGCGCCATGAAGTGCCCCTGGTAGCGCCGGTCGAGGACCTCGATGCGCGTCAGCCACTTCACGTTCGCCACCCCGTACCAGCCCGGCGCGATCAGTCGCACTGGGTAGCCATTCAGGTTCGGCAGCGGCTCGCCGTTCATCTCGTAGGCGAGCAGGTTGTCGGGGTTTAGGGCATCCGCCAGCGCCACGCTGCGGGCGAACTGCTCGGTGATCGTCACCTCCCGCCAGGTCTGCTCGCCCGCGTCGGCGCCCCAGAAGACGACCTCGATGCCGTCCTCTTGGATCCCCGCTTCCTCCAGGAGTGGCGCCAGCGGCGTCCCCGCCCAGGTCGCGTTGCCGATACCCCCAGTGAAGAAGGGCAGCCCCGTGTTGCCGGAGCACTCCAGCGTGAACGTCACCTCCCGGCGCGCTCGGGCTTTCAGCTCATCCAGCGTCAGGGTCAGCGGCCGCTCGACCAGACCGCTGATCTGCAGATGCCAGTCGTCCTCGCGCAATTGGGGCTCATTGAAGTGCTTGATGACGAAAAACTGGTCGTTCGGTGTGATCCACGAATCGAGTTGCTCCCACTCTAACTGCTGAACAATCGCCTCCGGCGCGGGGTTGGGCTCAGGCTGGTCCAGCCAGGGGATCACCTCCCCCCCGGACTGACCCCGGAAGGCGTGTGTTGGCCCGGCCAGGCGCAGCACGCTGAGGCCGGCCAGCGCCGCGCCCCCTTGCTTCACCAGCGTCCGCCGGGAGATCACCGATCGGGTCATGGCCCGTCTCCTTCTAGCGCTGCAGGCACTCTTCACCCGACGACCAAACGACGCCGGGTCTTAGGCGAGGTCGCTCCGGGCCTGCTCGTACCGCTGCACAGTGTCCTTGGCCGAGCGGATGCCCTGGTCAGTCCAGTGCAACAGCGCGACATAGCGAGGCATAGCTCCTCCTTGCGCGGGGAGACGAACGGCGATTGAGTTGAGGGGTCCGGGGATCCACTCCCTAGGCCACACCGGCCGGCCGGCCTGTCAACCCTGTCCGGACGGCCCGTCGCAGCGCGGCCCCGCGCCTCGCGCAACTCCAGCAACGCCCGCCAGAAGCCCTCTTCGCTCGCCTGTGGGTCGATGCCCCACCGAGCAATCCGTGGGGTGATGCCTCGGGTGCGTAGGGCACGCCGAACGGCTGGGTAATCGTCGGCCTTGTCGGCGTGCAGCTTGGCCGGGCGCTTGCGGGGCCGGCCCGGTTTGCCGCGTGGGCCGATAATCGGTGGAATCGCGTCGATGAGCGGGAGCAGCTGGGTTGAGTCGTGGGTGTTGGCGGCCGAGAGGCGGACGGCCAATGGGATGCCGTTCCAATCGACGACCAAGTGGGACCTTGGTGCCGGCCTTGCCGCGATCCGTCGGGTTGGGGCCGGTCTGCTCGCCCCCCTTTTGGCCCGGACGCTCAGGCTGTCCGCGCTCGCCCGGCTACAGTCGATGGCCGCCTCGTCGCCCAGCCAATCCAGCAGCCTTGTGTGCAGCCGTTCCCAGACGCCCGCTTCCTGCCAATCGCGGAGCCGCCGCCAGCAGGTCGTCCCGCTGCCGCAGCCCAGTTCCTTGGGCAGCAGCCGCCACGGGCAGTCGGTGCGGAGGACGAAGACGATACCGGCGAGCGCGGCGCGGTCGGGGACGCGGGGGCGGCCGCCCTTGGGCTTAGGCGGTTCCTGCGGCAGCAGCGGCTCGATGGCTTCCCAGAGGTCGTCGGGCACAAGCGGGTCACTCATCACCCGGAAGCGTCACACCAACCCGCCGGGTTTGCAACACGCCCTAAACCGCGGCCCTCGGCCGTGCGATGCCCCCCCGCCTCCCCGCCTCCCCACGGGCCGTTATGCTACGCTCGCGTCGTTCGGACGGAGCGGCGCCGCAGGGGATGCGGCGGCCAAGGTGCTGTAGGTCTGTGGACGAGCTACGCGAAGCCCTGCGGGTCGATAACGAGCGGCTGTGGCTCCTGGTCGGGCTGTGCGTGGCGCTGGTCCTCACGATCCAGGCGGTCGAGGCATCGGTCGAGGGGGTCTGGCCACACCAGCGACGGCTCGCACGGCGGACCGGGCGGGCCCGCGCCGTCCAGGGCGTGTGGGCGCTGGTAGCGCTGCTCCTGCTGCCTGGGTTGCTGCTGGCGGTCCTCAACCTGGCCGTGTTGCTCTGGCGCGGGGTCGACTACACCGAGACGCAGCGGCTCGGCAGCTTCTTCGTCGGGCTGGCGTGGGCAGTCTTCGTCCTGGTCAGCATCGACCTGTTCCGGTTCGGGCACTACATGGCGGAGGTCGGCCCGGTCGGACCGGCGGCGCTGACCGTCGTCCTCCTTGTCGGCGACGTGTTGCTCCTGATCGCCCTGCTGGAGGTGCTCCCCTCGCTCGAAACCGTTCGGGACGCGCTGCCGCTGGCCTAACAGCGGACGGCAGGAGGCGATGTCGCCGCCAACCTGCGGTTGCCCCTCGGGGCGCTGCGCCCTGTGCCCGACCGTGGCGTCGCGGCCCGGAGTTGGGCGACGCACGCTTCGCCTCTACAATATGTCTGCTACCCGCCGTCTGCTGCCACCGCGACGCTCACCCTGCGTGAACCACCCCGCGCTGGTGTTCGGGACGATACGCTGGTGCCGCGCCGGCCCGTCCCCGCTATGCTAGAGCCTGGGTGAACCGGCACCGACGGCCGGTCCACCGTCAAGGGCCGAAGGGCGAACGCCGCTCGTGAGCAACTCCAACCGCGCCCGTGGGCGCCAGCGCCCTCCCTCGAAGCCGAGCCCGGCCCCGTCGGTCGGTGGGTCGGCCGTACCGCGCACTCCGAACGCGCCCGGCACAACGGCCAAGGGCATCTCGGGCCGTGCGGTCGGCGGGCCGGTCGACCCACCGGCCACCGACCCGCTCGAAACCCCGTTCTCGGTTGAGATGGGACCGGCCGGCGCTCCCCTCGGCGTCGGCACCTCCGCCGACTACGAGGCGGAGCTCGAGCCGGACTCGGCGCGGGCTCGGCAGCAGCGGGCCGCCGCGTCCGGCGCGGCGTCAGCGCGCGCCGGGGCGGGACGGGGCATCGGGGCGCGTCGCCGGCCGGCCGCCCGCCGTGCGACGGTCCCGGCCCACCCGCCGCTGCTTCAGGATGAAGGGTTCCGCACCTTCTGGCTCACCCGGCTGACGACCCAGACGGCCCAGGGGGCGATGCTCTACGCCTTCTTCATCATCGTCGCCGACCGCACCGACGCGGCGTCATTCAACGCACTGTTCGTCGTCTGCTCCAGCATTCCGTCCATCCTCTTCGGCTTGCCGGGGGGCATCGTCGTCGACGCCGTACCGCGCCGCCCCTTGCTGGTGTGGCTGAACCTGGCGCGCTTCGTCTTCGCCTTCGCCCTGGTCACGCGCGAGCCGTCCCTGCCCGGCATCTTCGCCGCGACGATCGGGCTGTGGACGATTCACCAGTTCCACGCGCCATCCGAAAGCGCCGCGCTGGCGCAGTTGGTGCCGCCGGAGCGCTACACCGCGGCGCAGGCTCTGTCCAATTTGGCCCTCACCCTGGCGCAACTGGCCGGGCTGGTGATCCTGGCGCCGCTGCTGCTGAAGACGGCCGGACCGCAAACGCTGTTCGCCGTCTGCGCGGCGCTGTTCATCGTCGCAGCCGGCTTCGCCGCGCTCCTGCCACGACTCGACGAGCACGTGGGCCGGGAGGGCGCATGGAGCGGAGGCCGGCGAGCGGCGCGGCGCTCCCTGCGGGCGGCGCTCCTCGACGGGTGGCGCGGGGTGCGCGCCGACCACGTGACCTACCAGGCGTTGGTCAGCGACGTGCTGGTGGGCATCGGCATGAGCGCGCTCGTGGTCATCATGCCGCTCTATCTCAAGCGGGTGCTCGGCACCGCGGCCGAGAACACCGTCTTCGTCTTCGCTCCAGCCGCCATCGGGCTGGTGCTCGGCCTCCGCTTCGCGCCGCGGCTCGGGCACGCGGTAGGCGAGCAGCGCGCGGCGACCGCCGGGCTCATCGGCTTCGCGGCCTGTGTCGGCGCGCTTGGATTCGCCGCGCCGCTGCGGACGTTCCTCGACGACGGGCTGCGGCTGCCGCTCGACCAAGCGGCGGAGCTGGCGAGCATCCCGCCGCTGGTCGTGATCGCGATGCTCCTGTCGATCCCCGCCGGGTTCACGTCAGCCCTGGTCAGCGTCAGCTCCCGCTCGTTGCTCCTGGCCCGGACGCCTGCGGCCCAGCGCGGCCAGGTGATCGCCACCCAGTCGCTGCTGGCGCACGTCGGCGCGCTGGCGCCGACGCTGCTGGCGGGGGTGGCGACCGACATCTTCGGGGTCGAGCCGATCGCCGTCGCCATCGCGGTGGCCATCACCGGTGGTGCCGTCGCCGCCCGGATCGTCGGCCGCCGCCCGATTCCGGTCCCGGCGGGATCGCCGTCCTGAGCGGGTGCGACCCGTCGCTCCCCCGTGCGCGGACCGACGAGGCATCCCCCCATCGTCACTTCTGCGCCAGGATGTAGGCGCGCTTGCTGGGGTATTCGACGTCCTTGTAGGGGTAGCGGATCGTCACCTCTTCCACCCGCATGCCCGCGGCTGCGAGGCGGTGAACGACGTCGTCGGGTTGAAAGAACATGAAGTCGACCGCCACCCGCTCGCCCAGGAACTCGTCGGCGTGGATCGGCTCGTCGCCGATGTGAAAGGCGACCAGCAGGTAGCCGCCTGGCACCAGCACGCGACGAAACTCGCGGAAGGCGACCTCCGCCTGATCGAGCGTGAAGTGGACGATGGCGTAGAACGCGGCGATACCGCCCAGGGACTCGGGTGGCAGACTCAGATTCAGCATGTCCTGACGTTGGAACTCGATGTCGGGGTTGAGCCGGCGGGCGTGGCAAAGCATCTCGTCCGAGAAGTCGGCGCCGAAGACGTCCGCGCCGCGCCGGCGAAGGTAGGCGGCGACCTGGCCGGGGCCGCAACCCATGTCGCAGACCCGACCCACGCCGTTGGTCAGTGCCGCGAAACGATCGAGCCAAGTACGATCGAAAGGCTTGTGGTCCAACTCGCTCCAGAAGCGACCGGCGTAGGCTGCCGCGACGGCGTCGTAGCACTCCTGGGCGCGTTGTTGGTTGTCCATCGCGGGAAGCCTGCCCTGCACACGAGGTCGCGCCGAGGTCATCTCTCGGTTGGAGAAGCCGCGCGAGCCGTCATCGGGGTTGGCGGGCAAGTCCGAGGCGGCATCCCAGCGAGGGCCGACAGCCCACGCTCAACCCACAAAACCCCTCCGGGGAAGGCGATCGCGCTCCCATCAGGCACTCGCGTTGTGCCCAGCCCCAGGAACTACACCACTCGCACCCGCCGGTAGCGCTTTTTGCCGACGCGCAGCAGGACCGCGTCACCGTTCGGGTGGAACGGAACGTCGACGTCCGATACGCGCTCCTCGTCGACAGCGAGACCGCCCTGGGTCGCGAGCCGGCGGGCCTCACCCCGAGAGGCGCAGAGGTTGGCCCGGACGAACACGTCGGCCAGGGTCAGGTGCTCGACCTCCGCCGCGGGCAATTCGACGGTCGGCACGGACGGGTCGGCCGCGATGTCCGTGGCTGCAGCCCGCCGATTGAACAGGGCACGGGCGGCGGCGCGGGTCTCGGCGGCGGCCGCCTCGCCGTGGGTCAGGGCCGTGGCCTCGTAGGCCAGCACCTCTTTCGCCTCGCGCAACGCGGCCCCGGTCACCGACGTGAGGTCGGCGATGCGTGCCTCGGGCAGGAAGGTGAAGATGCGCAGGAACGGACCGACGAGCGGATCCACCGTGTTGATCCAGTACTGGTAGTAGTCGAAGGGGCTGGTGCGCGCCGGGTCAAGCCAAACAGCATTCCCCTCGCTCTTGCCCATCTTCTCGCCGGAGGCCGCGCTGATCAGCGGCGAGACCAAGCCGAACGCCTTGCCGCCGTCCGCCTTGCGGATCAACTCGACGCCGGCGGTGATGTTGCCCCACTGGTCAGAGCCGCCCATCTGGAGCAGGCACCCCTCAGCCCGGAACAGGTGCAGGAAGTCGTAGGCCTGGACCAGCCGGTAGTTGAACTCGACGAAGTTCAGGCCGATCGTTTCCAGACGGACCTTGTAGGTCTCGACCGCCAGCATCTCGTTGACCGAGAAGTACCGACCGATGTCGCGCAGGAACTCGATGTACCCCAGCGGCAACAGCCAATCGGCATTGTTGAGCAGCAGCGCCGGCGGGTTGGTTCCGAAGCGGCCGCCGGCAAAGTCGAGATGACGCTCGAACTGCCGCAGCACCCCGGCCAGGTTGGCCTCGATGTCCTCTGGCGAGATGAGCGCACGGGCGGAGGTCTTGCCGGACGGATCGCCGACCAGCGCGGTGCCGCCACCACCGAGGACGATCGGGCGGTGGCCGAAGCGTTGGAGTGAGGCGAGCATCATGATGCCGACGAGGTTGCCGACATGCAGGGAGGTGGCGGTCGGGTCGAACCCGATGTAGGCGGTGACCGGCCCGGCATCGAAGGCGGCGCGCAACCCGTCGGCGTCGGTGACGTCGTGGACGTACCCGCGGGCCCGCAGGTAGTCGAAGGGGTTGAGCCCGACCGCGCGGGCCTCGTCGATCGCGGTCATGGTGGCGGTCACGGGCGCGGCTCCAACGCGACGATCAGCAGTCAATCATCAGTCATCGGTGATCAGACACGGCGGCACAAAGACGGGTTGATGGCCCGCCAACTATAGCAGGGGGCAGCGCGCAACCCCCTCCAAGGAGCCACTGCCACGTCACCGCCCCGACTCCGTTCTGGCGGCATCGCTCAATCCTCACCGTTGGCTGGTAGCCGGCGGGCGGGCGGGCCGTCGTACGCGACCGGCACCGTGATGCGCATCGGCCGCTCGCGATGCATCTCCTCGGAGACTTGGGCGGTCAACCCGGCGACCCGACCCACCAGGAAGAAGAAGCGTGCCGCGACCGGTTCAAAGCCAAGATCGAGGAGCACCGCGGCGAGCGCTCCATCGACGTTGATCGGCAGTGGACGGATGCGGCGACCCACCTCCTCGCGCAGCGTCTCGATGAGCGTCACCCCATCGCCTGCCAGCCCGTGCTCCCGGGCGAGCGCGAAGAGAACGATCGTGCGGGGATCCTCGTCATGCGTGCGATGGCCCAGCCCGGGCAACCGCGCCACACGCGAAATCGCTCGGCGAGCCACGTCGCGGCCTCCTCGATCGAGCGACCCTCGCGCCGTGCCCACTCAATGCCCTCTGGCCCACCGCCCTTTGTCTGCCGTGCTCCACACCGAGCGGGCGCGCTCCAGCAAACGGGCCGCATCCTTGTCCGCAAGGCATTCTCTAACCTGGGGCTACAGGCGTCGACATTTGTATCAGGCCTCGGTCTCGGGGTTGACGAGAGTCCGGCTTGCGACGGTTTCGGTGGGCGCCGCATTTGCCCGAGTCCAGCCGTAGCGGTGATACAAGAACAGGGCGGGGCGGTCCCTCCGCAACCCAGCCGCTTCCACCTCCCGAACCAGATTCGGCAGCAGGAGGCGCTCGCAATCCATGGCGATGACTTCCGTCACGGCGGACACTAACGGCCGGTCATTTTCCTGCCGCCAGCCGACTTCCTCAAATCGATCGGCATGGCAAGGCGAGCATCCCGCCCCACTGGGGGACCCACGAGCGGGCCGTTGAGTTGCCGGCTGCCGTGCCGGCGAAACCCTGACTTGATCTTGGCGCACCGTTTTCCATAGCAGCCGTGCCTGATGCGGCCAGAACATGCCGGCCACCGACCAACAGCCTCCCAGGTCGTTTATTACCGCCAGCCGAACTGGCGCTCCAGCAGATCCCCGCTGACGTGCATCAGCAGCGGCGAGCCGTGGGGGCAGACGGCCGGCGCGCTCGTGCGGCCAAGGCCGTCCACGAGGGCGCGCATGGCGGGTCGGTCAAGGGGGCGACCGCGGCGGACGGCGGTGCGGCAGGCGAGCTGCACCAGCAGCCGCTCCCGCCAGCCCTCGCCCTCGCCGGCCTCCTCATCGGCCAGCGCCAGCAGCGTGGCCACCAGCTCGTCCGGCTCCTCCAACCCAGCCAGTGCCTCCACCGACGGGCCGGGGCCCACACCGGGGAGGGCGGGGATGGTGCGCAGGAGGAAGGTTCGGCCGCCGAAGACCTCGCAGCCGAAGCCGAGCGCGGCCAGGTCGTCCAGACGCCGGCCAAACCGCGCCACCTGCGCCGGTCGCAGCTCGAGCACCAGTGGCTCCGGCAGGGCGACCGGCTCGGGCGCGGCCCCGCCGTCGGCGCCGTGCGCACCCGCGAGCCGCTCGAAGAGGATCCGCTCGTGGGCGCGGTGCTGGTCGACGAGGTAGAGCCCCTGCGGCCCTTCCAGCAGGAGCAACCGCGCCTGCACCTGCCCAATCAGGTGCAACGGGGGCAGCCCCGGGGTGATGATCGGCCCCTGCTCGTTCCAGGCGCCTGGCTCCTCCGCCAGCGCGCCGGGCTGGGCAAGCGCGTCGAGACCGGTGGCGAACGGCACCTGGAGTGACACCGGCCGCCGGCCGAGGGCGGCACGGACGAGTTCACCGATCGCCATGCCGATCGTCCGCTCGTCCAGCAGTCGAACCTCCAGCTTGGTGGGGTGAACGTTGATGTCGACGTGGTTGGGTGCCATTTCGACGACGAGGGCGAGCACCGGATGGCGCCCGCGCGGCAACACGGGCCGGTAGGCCGCTTCGAGCAGGTGCAGTAGCCCCCGCGGCTGCACCCAGCGGCCGTTGACGATCAGGTTCACCTGGCCGCGCCCGGGACGGGTCACCTCGGGACCGGCCACGAGGCCCCAGACCCGCGCCCCGGCGACCTCGACCGGACCGAGCGGCAGCAAGCGACCGGCGAGCGCCGGGCCGTAGACCTCGACCAGCGTGGCGTCCAGCTCACCGGAACCGCTGGTCTGAAAGACGGGCCGGTCGTCGACGACCAGCGCCAACGCAACGTGCGGGGCGGCCAGCGCCAGTCGGCGTACGGTCTGTCCGATCTGGGCGACCTCGGTCTGGACGCGGCCGGCCGAAGCCAGGCGAGCCGGCACGTTCTGGAAGAGATGGCGGACCGTCACGGTGGTGCCGCGCGGCCGCGGCGCGGGCTCGTCGGCAACGACTCGGCCATCGCGTAGGGCCAGCCGCCAGCCAATGCCGCTCGCGTCCGTCGCACTCACCAGCGCCAGGTCGGCGACGGCGGCGATGCTGGGCAGGGCCTCCCCACGGAAGCCGAGGGTCCGCACCTGATCGAGCCCGTCGCCGGCCCCGCCCGCCAGCTTGGAGGTCGCGTGGCGCTGGCAGGCGAGCCAGAGCTCGGCGGCGCGGATGCCGATCCCGTCGTCGCCGACGCGGATCAGGCCGAGGCCGCCGCCGCGCACGTCGACCCGGATCTGACGCGCACGTGCGTCGAGCGCGTTCTCGACCAGCTCTTTGACGACCGACGCCGGCCGCTCGATCGTCTCGCCGGCGGCGATCCGCGCGGCGACGCCGGCCGGAAGGACCCGGATCGGCGAGCGCGGCGGGGGCGGACCCGTCATGCCGACGGACGCCCGTCCCACGCCAGACGCCGAGTCCGTGACCGGCGGTGGCGATGCCTCCCGCCCTCCGAACGGCGGGATGACCGCGTCCCGCTCTTCCGGCATCCCGAGCGGGTCCAGGAACGCCTCGCCGGTCCACGTTCCGTCGTAGGCGGACGACCCTTCGTCAAGGCACACGCGGCGTCACCACCCTCGTGGCCCGGCTAATCGTCACCGAACCGCCAGCGGGTCGCGGTGATAGGGAACTCGGCCCAGGCAAGCGCCACCCGGGGCCGCACCGCGTAGAGCCCGCCCTCGTGCCACGAGTCGCGGGCGGACCGATAGCCGTACTTAGGGAGGTACTTGGCGGTGAAGGCGTCCGCGACCCGGCTCGCGAGCGACGGGTTCGGCCCGGGCACCTCTTCGGCGATCCCCTCGACGATCACGATATCGTCGCCCCGCTCCAGGTGGACCACGATCGCCGGGTTGGTCGCGAGATTGCGCCCCCGGCGCGTCTCCGGACTCCCTTCGAAGTAGAACGTGCCGTCGACCCACGCACCCCAGATCGGCACGGCGTGGGGGCGCCCGTCCGGCCGCGTGGTCGCCACCCAGTAGATGAGCGCGCGCTCCAGCCGCTTGCTCGCCCAGCTCCAGGCCAGCATCCCCTCCTCGGTCGTGGGCACGCCGTACCCTTCCGGCATCGCAGGGCGATCGGGCGTCGGCACAGTGTCCCCACTGGGATGACGCGGCTCAGACACGGTGGGGCCTCCCGTCGGGACGGGGTGCCGTTGCGCGCGCTCGTCGGCCGCGGGCACCCGGACGCAGTAGACGGGGACTATAGCAAGCCATCCCGTCCGATGGGAGGACCGGCCGTCACCGTCCCACCGACAAGACCAGGCTCACCCCTTGATCCTGACCCAGCATCGGAGCCGATGCTGCTATTCAGAGATGTCGCGCGGGGCACTCATACTGGGTCAGGGAGGTCGCAACGCTGACGCGGGTATCGATCCGAACCCTGCACCACGATGACCGGACCAGCCGGCTGCACCCGTCCGGGCACGCGGCGGGGGCCACTCGGCGACCGGCGAGCAGCACCGCGGGGGCGGGTTGCCGACCAGCCTGACCTGCCTGCCGCGAAGGACGTCGTCTTTGCGGAGGACTTGGTCTTCATCGCCAGGGCGCACGGGGTCCAGGGCGGCGAGGTCGGGGTCGGTTCTAGAGGCAGTGAGTGAAGGGGCATCGCCCGAACGTCGCCTGGCGCGCGGTACGATATCGTTTGGCAGCCGGGTCCCCGACACGATCGGCAGGGCGATGGTTCGTGGTGCTACCGGGCACCCAACCCTTCGCCCACGGATTCCCCGGTATTGGACCGGCAGCCATCCCGGATACCATGACCCGCGGCCGGCGGAGGAGCATCGAGTCCGGTGAGCTCGGCGTTCGAGGTGGCGTACGAGGAGCAACCCCCGCCGGCCGACGTGGCCGCCGTCCGCGACGGCCTCGCCGCCTTCAACGAGGCTATCGTCGGCGACCTGAACTACCGCCCGCTGGCGTGCTTCGTCCGCGATTCGCGGGGCGAGGTCGTCGGTGGCGTCGTCGGCGGGACGTACCTTGGGTGGCTCTACGTCGACACGCTCTGGGTGCGCCAGGACCTGCGAGGGCATGGGTACGGCAGCCGCCTGCTCGCGGCGGCCGAGGACGGGGCGGTCCGGCGAGGGTGCCGGCACGCGTTCCTCGACACCTTCAGCTTCCGGGCCCCCACCTTCTACCAGCGGCACGGTTACACGGTCTTCGGTGAGCTGCCCGACTTCCGCCCGGGCCACCGCCGGATCTACTTGACCAAACGGCTGCAACCGGCGAAAGAAGACACCTCGCAGCCAGCCCCCACCGCCCGGCGCGAGACGTCCAGCCTCGACGCCGCCGCGGACGAGTAACCCCGCTTGGCCCGCCGAACGGCGGCCGACACGGCGAGCTTCATCCTGTCCCACCTCCACCCTGCCATGCGCCTGCTCGCCGTCGGGGGCGATCCCGGGTCGATCATCCTCGACCTGGCGGCAGCGGGCGGCGGCGGGGAAGCGGTCGGTGTCAACCACGAACCGCGGCCGGACGTCCCGGCGCGGGAGATGGCAGCCAAGCGCGGGGTCCGCAACGTCCGGGTCCTGGTCGGCAATGCGTCACCCCTGCCCTTCGCCGACCCGTCGTTTGACGCCCTGTTCGCCAACTCCGTGCGGATCCATCGACGGGATCCACTGACGGCGATGCAGGAGTACCACCGGGTGCTCGGAGTGGTGGCGTCGCCGGTGTGCGCAACATCGGTCATTGGGCGGTCACGCCCGCCACGCCGCTCCTGGAGGAGAACCCTTGCGCTCTTGTTGCGCGTCCCGCATGCAAGGACGGCGCCTTCGAGCGGGCGCGCCACCATCGCCGCGGCTCGCCGAACCGATGCTCAGCGAGGCGGGCCGCCGTCTGATGCGGCCGCAGCGCCGACCGTCATCGCCCCGGGCGAGGCCGCCTCACGGCCGCGAATCGACCGCGACCGGCAGGCCGACCTCATAACCGCTCCCGCTGCTTGAAGAGCCAGTCGATCGCCTCGCGGGGGGTCAGGTTGGCGAGATCCAGCGCCCGCAGCTCGCGCGCCAGCCGCTCGCTTGGGCTCGGGCCGACCGAAAAGCCGTCGAGGGCGAGCTGGTAATCCCGGTCTGGCTCGTCGGCGACTAGGTGGTTGTTGGCGGGCGGCTGGTTCGGTGAGTTCGAGAGCGGGGTAACGGCCCGACCGACATCCGGGAGCGTCCCGAGCACCGCCTCGGCGCGATCGGCGACCCAGGGGGGCAAACCCGCCAAACGCGCCACTTGGATCCCGTAGGCGCGGTCGGCCGCCCCGGGCTGCACCGCGTAGAGAAAGATCACGCGACCCTCCGCCTCCAGGGCGGCGACGTGGGCGTTGGCGAGGCCCGGCAGGTCGTCGGCGAGTGTGGTCAGCTCGAGGTAGTGGGTCGCAAAGAGCGTTCGGGCGCCGACGCGGCCGTGGATGTCCTCGAGCACCGCGCGGGCGATCGCTAGGCCGTCGTCCGTGCTCGTGCCGCGGCCGACCTCGTCGAGGACGAGCAAACTATGACGGGTCGCCTGGTGGAGGATGGTCGCGGTCTCGACCATCTCGACCATGAAGGTCGACTGGCCGCGGGCGAGGTCGTCCTGCGCGCCGACCCGCGTGAAGATGCGGTCGACCAGGCCGATGCGCGCCGCCGCGGCGGGCACGAACGAGCCGACTTGGGCGAGCAGCACGATCACCGCCACCTGACGCAGGTAGGTGCTCTTGCCGCCCATGTTCGGCCCGGTAACGAGCAGCACCCGCGGGTCATCACCGCCGAGGCGGCAGTCATTGGGGATGAACGCCTCGCCCGCCAGGCTCGCCTCGACGACCGGGTGGCGACCGCCGACGATGGTCAGCGCGTCGCTTGCGTCAAGCACGGGCGCGACCCAGCCGGCGCGCGCGGCCACCGCCGCCACCGCTAGCAGCGCGTCGAGCTGCCCAAGCCGGCCGACGGTCGCCAGCAGGCGGCCGGCGGCGGCCGTGACCCCCATCCCGAGCCGCGCCAGCGCCGCCCGCTCCAGCGCCCCGATCTCCTCGTCGGCGGCCAGGATGCGCGCCTCGGCCTCCTTCAGCGGCCCGGTCACGTAGCGCTCGCCGGTGGCGACCGTCTGCTTGCGTGTGTAGTCGGGTGGCACCAATCCCAGGTTCGGTCGGGTCACCTCGATGAAGTAGCCGAAGACCTTGGTGTAGCCGACCTTGAGGGAGCGAATACCGGTCCGCTGGCGCTCGCACCGCTCCAGGCCGGCCAGCCAGCGGCGCGTCTCGCGCGCCCCGGTCAGTGCCACATTCAGGTTCGGACAGAAACCCGGACAGATGCGCGCCCCGCCGTCGCCGTCCTCTTCGACGGCCGACGAGATCAGGCTCGCCACGTCGCCGCAGGGGTCGAGGACGTCGGCGAAGCCCGTCAGTGCCGGCGCGCCGGCCCCTGCCAACCGCTCGCCGATCGCGGGCACGAGGCGCAGTGCCGCGTCGAGCGCCAGGAAGTCGCGGGCGCCGGCGACGCCCTGGGTGACGCGACCGACAAGGCGCTCAAGGTCGTCCAGACTCGCCAGCGCCTGGCCCAAGGCGGCGCGATCCGCCGGCCGGGCGACGAGAGCCGCGACGATGGCCTGGCGGCGCCGGAGCTCGGCCAGGTCGCGCAGCGGCTGGCCGATGAGGCGGCGCAGGGCGCGGGCGCCCATCGCGGTGTGGGTCTCGTCCAGCACGCCGAGCAGGCTGCCGCGGCTGCCGCCGGTCCCCAGGCTGCGCGTCAGCTCCAGGTTGCGCCGGGTAGCGGCGTCCAGACCGACCCGGCTGCCGGCCGTTTCGGTGCGCAGTCCGGTCAGCAACGGGAGCAGCGCGGGGTTGGTGCGACCCAGGTAGGCAAGGATCGCCCCGGCCGCCCCGGTGGCGGCCGGCAGGTCGGCGCAGCCGTAGGGCGCCAGCGAGCGCGTGCCGAACTGCTGGCAGAGGGCGGTGCGGGCGCGCTCCGGCTCGAAGTGCCAGCGCTCCAGCCGCGTCCGGTGGCCGATGGGGGCGAGGTCCTGCCGGCCGTCGTCGGCCGCATCGGACACCAGGCACTCGGCGGGATTGAGACGGGCCAACTCCTCGCCGAGTTGAGTCGCCGCCCCCGGTCCGGTGAACTCCGTGACGGCGAACTCGCCGGTGCTGACGTCGACCCACGCCAGGCCGAGGCGCTCCCCCAACGGCAGCGCGGCGGCCAGGTAGCGGTTCTCGCCGGCCGGCAACAGGGCAGGTTCGGCGACGGTGCCGGGCGTGACGACACGGGTCACGGCACGCTCGACCAGGCCCCGACCGGGCGGGCTCATCTGCTCGGCGATGGCCACCGTGTGGCCGGCGGTCAGCAGGCGCGCCAGATAGTGGTTGAGGGCGTGGTGGGGGATGCCGGCCATCGGCACCCGACCGCTCCGGCCGAAGGAGCGCGAGGTCAACGTGATCCGCGCGTCGCGGGCCACGATCTTCGCGTCCTCGTCGAAGGTCTCGTAGAAGTCGCCCAGCCGGTAGAGGAGGATGGCCTGCGGGTGCTGACTCTTCAGCTCGAGGTACTGCCGGCGCGATGGCACCACCCCCGGGGCGGTCGGGGATCCGGCCTCGGGCTCCCCCGCCGCCGACCGGCGCCGCGTGGTTTCGCCGGGGTGCGTCGTCCCGTGACCCATACGGCGATTATACGCGACGTCAATCAGGGTCAATCAATGCTCCTGACGCCCCGTGTTTCTGCGGTTCGCAGCTGGACCGCTCACTCCGAACTCCGATAGGAGCTCCCATGCACACCATGTTTGCCGGAGGCGGGAGCCAATGTCGTGAGGCCAGGTGGAACGATAGGAGCCTCAGCACGCTAGGGAACCACAATTTCGGTGCGCAGAGGGTATAGACAAACTGCTCGGGGTGCGATAAAATCGTTTCGAGAGGTAGCGGCTTCCGGTGATCGCGACGCTGGTTGCTGTGGATCTCTGCAAAACTTGATCTCGTGTCACGGCCACCTCGTGACACGCGGCTTTGTTGCGCCCAGGCCATAGGCCCGGTGTTGCTTCCGGCGCATCGCGAGCGCTGAGGCGACAAGCGCGAAAACCCGTTCGTGCAACGTTGAGCCCAGCCGCGCGCCCGACAAAGCCCGCTTTGTGCCCTCGCTTAAATAGACGCGCACGTGGGCAGGTGAGATTCCAGACAGGTCATCGACCCTTATCCATCACCCGACGATGGCTTCGCGAGGCACTCGATGCCCGCGATGCCTGAAGGACGGTCCACGAAGCGCTCACGCTAGCCGCCCATACGGGCGGCGTTTCTGTATTCTCGGAGGGACGCCGATGACGTAGCAGAGCGTTCACGAGAAGACCACCGATCCCCGAGCAGCAGGCCGGTCCCATTTGGATGGGACCGGCCTGCTGCATTGTTGTGCTCGGTCAGATGGGAGGCTCGTCCAGGTGAAGACGACGCTGGCCTCGTTTCAAGAGCTCGGACCGCAGTTCTGGAGTGTCAACAACTGCATCCGTACCGCGCACTTTCAGCGCCGCAGCAGAGAGCGGGGGTTCAACGAGCGACTACTCCGAGAGGTGTGGAGCTCAGGCCGCTGGCGGCCAGACCCGGCCGTCGACGAATGTTGGTTTGTCAAAGCAGGTCAGTGGCAAGTCGTTCTCGGCTTCGACTTCGAGGTTCCAAGCCTTAGAACTGTCAAGTGGCTCAGCGCGCGGGCTAGCTAACCGTCCACGAAAGGACTCACCATGACCATGTACAAGACCCGTGAGCGTGGATATCAGGACGCCGAGCGTGACCTCATGCTAGGCGATGCTCCTCGTCCCACCGCCGAGTCGATCAACCATTTGCTCCAGTGTGACCTTGCTGCCTACTACCGAGGTTACCTGTGGTGCCTTCTGGATCGGCAGCACATTACCCTTGACGCAGCTGACTCGGTACTTCGCGAGATTAGCCAACCGTCCTGGAAATCCACTTGGTTTCCCAGGTCCTGGCTCGCGGAAAGCGGTTCGCGTCCCGGCGGCTATTGGCGAAGATAACGGCCTTCGGTGAACTATCGCATCATGCAAATAGCGTATGAATCGCTCCATTGTGTTCCATCGACAGCTCCCGAGCTACCTGAATTAATGAATACCATGCCCGTTCAATCCGCCACCAGGGCGGCCCGCGCGCTGGGAGCCGGGGCGTAATCCGCGCGCCGCGCGGCCACGGCAGCCAGACGGTACACTCCTGATCGTGCGATGGCGTGGGCGAGGATGGAGCATTCCTGCGGCGGGGACGCTCCGACGGATGAAGGATGGACGCGATGGGCACCGGAGCGGCGATGGACGTTGAGGCGCTGCGGGGGCGGATCCGTGACGTGCCGGACTTCCCGCAGCCGGGCATCCTGTTCCGCGACATCACGCCGCTGCTCGCCGACCCGGCGGCCTTCCGCCGGGTGGTCGACCTGATGGCGGCGCCCTACGCTGGGATCGGCACGGTCGTCGCCATCGAGAGCCGGGGATTCATCCTCGGCGCGCCGCTGGCCTACGCGCTCGGCGCCGGCCTCGTCCCGGTCCGCAAGCTTGGCCGCCTCCCCGCCGAGACGCTGCGCGAGGAGTACGCGCTGGAGTACGGCGCGAACACCGTCGAGATCCACCGCGACGCGATGGACGCCGGCGAGCGCGTCGTCATTGTCGACGACCTGCTCGCCACCGGCGGCACCGCCCGCGCCGCCGCGAACCTGGTCGAGCGCCTCGGCGGGGTCATCGCTGGCATCTGCGTCCTGGCCGAGTTGACCGCCCTCCGCGGCCGAGACCTGCTCGCGGACTACGATGTCCGAAGCCTGATCGAGTACTAGGCGACAGGCGGCTGCTTTCCGCCGCCCTACGCTCCCCACGTCTGCTCCAGCACCCGCAGCCAGTTGTCGCAGGCGATCCGCCCGAGGGTGGCGTCGTCGTAGCCGCGCCCGCGCAGAGTGTCCAGGAGGTGGGGGAGACCGGCGGCATCGCCAAGGGCGGCCGGCATCGTCGCGCCGTCGAAGTCGGAGCCGAAGCCCACCCTATCGGGACCGAGGCGCTCAACGAGGTAGTCGACGTGGTCGGCGATCACATCGAGCGGAGTGTCCGCATCGCGGGCGCCGTCCGGACGGAGAAAGCCGACGTGGAAGTTAACCCCCACCATCCCGTCCGAGTCGCGGATGGCGTCGAGCTGCTTGTCGGTCAGGTTACGCGCCGACGGGACGAGGGCGTGGGCGTTGGAGTGGGTCGCCACCAGCGGCGCGTCGGTGAGAGCGGCGACGTCCCAGAACCCCTGTTCGTTGAGGTGAGACAGGTCGAGCATGATACGCAGGCGGTTGCATTCCCGCACCAGCGCCTTGCCGGCCTCTGTCAGTCCGGGCCCGACGTCGGGCGACGACGGGAAGGCGAAGGGGGCGCCATGGGCGAAGCGGTTGGGGCGGGACCATGTCAATCCGAGCGAGCGGAGCCCGGCCTGGTGGAAAACCTCCAGCGCGTCAAACTCGGGGTCGATCGGCTCGGCCCCCTCGAAATGCAGCTCCATCGCGAAGACACCGTCGTCGATGCACCGCCGCAGCTCGGCGGCGGAGCGGACGATCCGCGCCCTGCCCCCGGACGCCGCCTCCAGCCGGAAGAGGGAGGCGACGGTGGCCATGGCGTGCCGCTGGGCGTATTCGAGCGACATCGGCGGCGGCATGTTGGCCGGGTCGCGGTATCGATCGCTGATGCTGGCGGGGTCAGGCGCCGCCGTCTGCCCCTCGCCCTCCGGCGCCTCCTCGCCCGCCGTGTCGAGCTTCGCGTCGGCCGGCTCAGGCGGCGCCTCCAGCTCCATTCCCGGGTCTCGGACGAAGACGGCGAAGAAGCCGCCGGCCAGTCCACCCTCCCGGGCGCGCGGCAGATCGATGTGCCCCTGGTCGCCGCGCTCCCAGAATGAGCGCCCCGTGGCCTCCAAGCTCAGCAGCGTGTCATTGTGCCCGTCGAACAGCGGCATCCGGCCACTCGGCTCGCTCATACCCCCTCCTCTCCCTCCCCTCGACCGGGGCGGGTATCATGCACCAATCGGGGACCGGGGACCGAGGACTGGAACGGACGCGCGAGCGGGGAGGTAGGAGCCGGTGGCGACCGAGACGCGGGAACAGGCTCAGACCGAGGTGCAGGACCAGGGCCAGGGAGCGCTGGCCGGCAAGGTCTGCGTCGTGATGGGCGTGCAGAACCGGTGGAGCATCGCCTACGCCATCGGCGAGGCAATGGCCGCTGCCGGCGGCCGCCTGGCGGTCACCTACCTCGACGACCGCGCCCGGCGCGACGCCGAAGCCTTGATCGCGGACCGGCCGGGGGCAAAGGCCTACGCCTGCAACGTCGAGGCCGACGAGGAGATGGACGCGCTGGCGGAGGCGCTCGGGCGCGACTTCGGGCGCGTCGACGCGCTCGTCCACTCCATCGCCTTCGCGCCGGCGGCCGAGCTCCAAGGTCGCTTCCTCAACACCAGCCGCGAGGGGTTCCGCCTCGCCCACTCGATCAGTGTCTACTCCCTGATCGCCGCCGCGCAGCGCGTGGCGCCTTTGATGACCGAGGGCGGCAGCATCACGACGCTGACCTACCTCGGCTCGGAGCGCGTCTTCCCGCGCTACAACGTGATGGGTGTCGCCAAGGCATCACTGGAGGCGACGGTGCGCTACCTGGCGGCCGACCTCGGCGAGCAGCGGGTGCGGGTCAACGCCATCTCCGCCGGACCGATCAAGACGGCGGCCGCCCGCGGCATCCCCGGCTTCACGGAGATGTACAAGTACGCGACCGAGCGGGCGCCCCTCAAGATGCAGACAGACCCGGCGCAGGTCGGCGCCGCCGCCGTCTTCCTCGCCAGCGACGGCGCGGCCGCCATCACCGGCGAGACCCTCTACGTCGACAGCGGCTACCACATCATGGGGATGTAGCGGCCGATCGTTCGCCGCCAGCGACCAGTCGGCAGCGTAATTTCCGAGCCAGCGAACCCAGGGAGTAACCGCCCCGACCGCGTTCAGCAGCGGGATCGGCGCTCGCGAGACTCGCGCTCAAGTCCTGGGCCAACGCGGCAACGAGGGCCTCGTCGCTCCGAGACCGATGGCCCTGGCAACGACATGCGGCCGAGGGAAGATCCAGGGCCGCGTGGCCCCGGTACGGGTGCTGCGTGTTGCGCCCGGTCCCAGGCCGCGGCGCCGGGGCTTGCGAACCAGGCGACCGATGCGTCGCCCCTCCAGGCGTTCTCGCCTTCCCTGCTACACCGGCGCCCCATCCTCCGGCGCGTATCCCAGCACCTCCCGCGCGTGCGACAGGTCCCAGAACTGCCGGGGATTGTCGGAGATACCGTAGACCACCGCCCACCGCACGTCGTCCGCGTCGAGGCAGTGGGCGATCAGTTGCGCGCAGTCGCGGCGGCTCAGCCAGACCGCACGCATGCGCTTCCGCCGCTGCTCCTCCGTGCGCAGGTCGAGCAGCGATGGGGAGGACGCCAGCACCTCGGGGGCGGTTGGGTCGTCCCCAGCCCGGACCGCTCCGATGCGCAGGCAGAAGACCCGCAGCCCATGGCGCTCCATGTAGTACCGCCCCAGCGCCTCGCCGTAGACCTTCGACACCCCGTACAGCGAGTCAGGTCGGACCTCCACCGTGTGGTCATACACCCGCTGGTCGTCGAGCTCGTAGATGTCCGGCGCGCCGTCCAGCTCGTACATGCCGATCGCGTGGTTGGAGGAGGCGAAGACGACCGTCTCCACCCCCGCGCGGCGCGCCGCCTCGAAGACGTTGTACGTCCCGATCAGGTTGTTGGGCAGGATCTCCTCCCACGGCGTCTCGACCGCGGGCGAGGCGGCGAGGTGGACGACGGCGTCAATCCCGGCAAAGGCCGGCAGGATCGCCTCGAGGTCGGTGATGTTCGCGACGTGGCTCGGATACGCCTGCCGCGTCAGCGTCAGCGGCCGCAGATCGTAGCGGTCCCCCAGGTGCTCGCGCACCGCCGCGCCGATTGTCCCCTCCGCCCCGGTCACCAGGACGCGCTTCGTGCGCCCCGTCTCGGTCCGCCCGTCCGCCATGCCATCCCCCTCGCGCGCTCCCGGCCCTCGCCCACCGGCCGCTAAAGGTACCCGATACCCGCGCGACCGCCCGACCCGTCGCATCTCCCCGGGGCGGGGCAATCATCTTGCAGTGGCGCGGCTCGGACGTGGCATTCGGACGACGCGGCCGGGTGGATCCGGCGGGGGGAACGAGGGTGAAGCTGCAAGGGAGGACGGCGCTGGTGACGGGCGCCGACAGCGGCATCGGCCGGGCAATCGCGACGACCTTCGGCCGCGAAGGCGCCAACGTGGCGGTCCACTACGGCCACGACCAACGCGGCGCCGAGCAGACGGCGCACGCCATCGCCAGCCACGGCGTCCGGGCCGAGGTCTTCCAGGCCGACCTCTCCGACCCGCGCAACGCACAGCGCCTCTTCGAGGACGTGGTCGCCCGGCTCGGCCCCCTCGACATCCTCGTCAACAACGCCGGCAAGGGGGCCGACGTCGAGCACTCGCTCGACACCCCGCTGGAGGCCTTCCTCGACGTCCTCAACGTCGACTTGGTGAGCCCCTGGGTCCTCGCCCAGGCCGCCGCCCGCCAGATGGCCGAGCGCGGCAAGGGCGTCATCGTCAACATCTCCTCGGTTCACGAGGAGATCCCGTCGCAGGGGGGCGTCGCCTACGACGTCGCCAAGGGAGGACTGCGGATGATGACGCGGACGCTGGCGCTGGAGCTGGGGCCGCAGGGGGTGCGCATCAATAATATCGGCCCCGGTATGACCGCCACGCCGATGACGACCGACCGGCTCCACGACCCCGAGCAATCCGATCAATCGCTCCAGCGCATCCCCATGGGACGCGCGGCCGAGACGCAGGAGATCGCCAACGTCGCGCTGCTGCTCGCCTCCGACGACGGCAGCTACATCACCGGCAGCACCTACTTCGTCGACGGCGGCCTGATGCGCAATGTCGGCGGCGCGTGACGAGGGTTGAGGATTGACGAGGGCGCACGCTGGGAGGGGAGACACGAGCCCGCGACCCGACTTGACCGAACGTCCCTAACTCCGTCGGGCGAATGGCCGACCGGCTTCGCTGCAATCGGGTGGCGGGATGATCCACCGAGCCTGGCGCTCGGTCTACGGCCGGGCGCACCTGGAAGCGCCCGGCTGACCACTCGACCCTTGGTGCTCGCCAGATCACGGCGCCACTCGTAGACCGGGCACGAAAGACTCGGCACCCGAGCGTACGGCGCGCTGCTGTTCGCGATGTCTCAGTGGGGCGACAGCGCGTTTGTACCCGTGGGCTCTCCATCTCGCGAGCGGGCTCCGTCCGCGACACCACACAACCCTTTCCGCTGCCCGCATGGTTTCGCGTCGGGAGTGGCGAAACGTATCCAGACGGGCTGGGCTCGGTACGACCTCGCACGTGCCGGCCTTCGCACGCAGCCGGCACACGACGCCGTCACGTCCCTCCAACGGCCGGTACCTCGGCACGCGCCACTCTACGGACGTCGCTTCCCAGCGCGGGGCACAACCCATGCGTCTATGCGCCCTCGTGAACATCCGCTGATGACGGAGCGGGTGAGGTGGGGGCCGAGTCAACGGAGAATACGAGCGGCCTGCGAATCGTCACGTTCAACGTCGAGCCGCCGGCCTACCAATTGGTGGCCGAGTGGGCGGCTCGGCACGGGCACGAACTGGTCCTCGTCGTCACCGCGCCCGGGCGCCGAACCTCCCCCTACGACGGTTACCGCGAGATCGTCGCGATGGTGCCGCGAGGGCAGGACGTCCTCGTCACCACCCGCCTCCGTCGCGCCGCCCCCCTCATCGCCGCCCTCGCTCCCGACCTCGTCCTCTCCTATACCTTCCCCTACCGCATCCCGCCCGAAGTGACCGCCATTCCGCGCTGCGGTGCCGTCAACCTCCACCCCTCCCCCCTCCCGCGCTACCGCGGTCCCAATCCCGCCCGCATGCTCTACGACGGCGAGCCGACCCTTGGCGCCACCCTCCACCGCATTGACATCGACTTCGACACCGGCCCCATCCTCGCCCGCCACGAGCGACCGCTCCCGGCCGACGCCTCCCCCGAGCGCGTCGTCGCTGGCTGGCGCGAAGTCCTCGTCGCCGCGCTGGAAGAGGGCGTCACCCGCGCCGCCGCTGGCGACCCCGGCATCCCTCAGGACGACAGCCTCGCCTCCTACGCCGCGCCCTTCACCGAGGAGGAGCGCTGGCTCAACTGGGACGACCCCGCTGCCCTCCTCCAGCGCCGTACCACCGCTCTCAACCTCGTCCTCCCCCTCGCCCGGGCCACGATCGACGGGCGGCCCTACGCGATCCACCGCGTCTGCCCCCTCGCTGGCCCACCGCCGTGCGCCCCACCCGGCACGCTCCTCGACCGCACCGCTGACGCCCTCATCGTCCGCGCCGCTGACGCCGCCGTCGAGGTCCTCACCACCCCTCTCTAACCGCATCCCCGGGCACCCCCGCGTGGCGCCGAAACCGACGCCATGCGCCACGTCCTCTTCCTCCCAGCATCAGGTCTCACAGGTCGAGCGTCACCCAGGCCGGGTCATGATCGCTGCCGTCGCCCGCGTGGGTGGTGCGGCGGTCGATGAAGGCACCGGTCTGGCGCGGGGCGAGGGCCCGACTCAACCAGATCTGGTCGAGCAGTTCGTAGGCGGCCGGCCGCCCCGGTTCCTTGAAGCGATGGGTCCAGGCCGAGGAGGCGGGCGGCGGCACGTCCGGTCGGGCCGGCCGCGTCTCGGTGGGATGCGTCAACGCGTCGACGAGGCCGAGCCGAGGCGCGGCGACGAGCGGGGCAAGGAACGGCGAGTGGGGCGGGTCGTTCATGTCGCCGACGAGGAGGAACCGGCTGCCGGGCCGCATGCGGGTCCCCACGATGCGGGCGGCGACCTCCGCCTGGCGCCGGCGCTGCGCGTTGGCTCGCTCCGCCCCGAGCGCCGGGTCCTCGTCGGCCGGCACGAACTGGCTCTTGAGGTGGGTATTGAACAGGGTGAACAGCCGCCGGGTCCGGGCGCGGTTCAAGATCTCGACCTCGAGCAGGTCGCGGCTGAACACGGGCCGGCTGGGCTCGTGGGGATGGACTGCATAACGCCAGGAGGTGACCCCGCCGATCGGCAGCTTGGAGAGGATGCCGACGTCGATCAGGCGTGGGTCGTTCCCCTCGACCAGCACCTGAAACGGGTAGCGCCCGCCCAGGTCCTCTCGCGCGAAGCGGCGCAGCGTGTCGATGTCCTCGACCTCCTGCACCGCGAGCACGTCGGCGTCGATCCGTGCGATGCGGTCGGCAATCGCCCGCTGCGTCTCGGGCGACTTGGCCCGCACCAGCCGCCCCTCAAACGTGCGAAAGCGCGTGACTCGGTCGCCGGCGACGGTGTAGGAGACGGTGCCTTCCAGGGCGGTGGAGCCGTCCGGCAGCGCCTCGACCTCCGCCGCGAAGTTGAAGCGCGAGAAGAGGTTGTTCAAGTTGAAGGTCCCGACGCTGATTTCCACCACGGTGTCTCCTCCCAAATACGTCATCCGCAACTTTCTTCGATTGCACCTCCATCGTGGGACCGAGCCGCCGGCGCGTCAAGCGGAGCGCCACACCGACCGTGCTACGATGCCCGCCACCGACGCGACCATGGGGGAGCCGAGCATGACCATCACCCTGATCACCGCGCACGAGCTCCACGAGCAGACCCAGGCCATCCTCCGCCGAGTGCGGGAGCAGGGGGAGACGATCGAGGTGGTCGACCAGGGAACGATCGTCGCCCGGCTGGTCCCCCCGGAACCCCGAGACGTCGACCTTGAGCAACTGGCCACCATCTGGGCCGAACGAGACCGGCTCGCCGAGGAGATCGGCAAGCACTGGCCCGAGGGCGTGTCGGCCGTCGACGCTGTCCGCGACGTTCGGCGGGACCGGTGATCGTCGACCGTGCTACCGCAGTTGATACGAGCGTCTGGGTCAGTGTCCTCATGCCGCGCGACGCCCACCACGCCGTCACTCGTCGCTGGCTCGAGGGATGGGTGAACGACGGCGGGCACGTGGTTGCCCCGCTCCTCCTGCTGGCCGAAGTCGGCGGTGCGATCGCGCGTCAAACGGGTCGTGTGAGCCTCGGGCGGCGCGCTGTGGCTGACATCCTGGGCGACCCGACGGTCGACCTCATCAGCATCGACCGTCCGCTCGCGGAGGACGCCGCCCGCCTCGCGGCGGATCTGCGCCTGCGCGGCGCGGACGCGATCTACGTCGCCGTGGCGCCGCGGCTGGCCGTCCCCCTCTTGACCTGGGACCGGGAGCAAGCCGAGCGCGCCCGCGGCGTCGTCGCCACCCGCACGCCCGCCGTCGGCTAAGCAAGCACCGGATCGAGGCCGCCGCAACGGGCAGGTCACCCCGCGATGGGCGGGAGCCGCGACGCTGCCTCCGGCGTCGGACCCCTCGTTACCGGCCGTGCGATCTCTGCGTGACCGAGGGTCTCGAATCCGCCCCCGACCCGGGCCTCTCGCCGCCGGCGAGCAGCAGCGCGCCGCCGACCCCAGCGATCAGTGATGCCGCCAGGATACCGAGCTTCGCCGACGTCAGGAACTCGGGCTGAGCGAAGGCCAGCTCGGCGATGAACAGCGACATCGTGAACCCGATGCCGGCGAGCCAACTCGCGCCGTAGACCTGAGGCCAGGAGACGCCAACGGGCAACTCCGTCGCTCCGCTTCGGATGGCCAGCCAGGCGAACAATGTAACCCCCAGCTGCTTGCCGAGGACCAAGCCGGCCACCACGCCGAGGGTGACCCGGTTGCCCAGGGAAGTGGCAACGTCGCCTTGGATCGTGACGCCAGCGTTGGCGAGGGCGAACAGCGGCACGATCGCGAAGGCCACCCACGGGTGCAGCGCGTGCTCCAGCCGCTGCAGAGGTGCCCCGACCCCTTCCACCGCGTCCTCCAGCTCGGTCAATGCCTCCTGCCGCGCGCCGTTGGTCAAAATGCTGCCACCGTGCGTCCCGGCCCGCGCGAACCCATCGAGGATCGCACGGCTTCTCGCCACGAAGGCGTCGGGGTCGATCCGGGTCCGGGCTGGAATGGTAAACGCCAGCAGCACGCCGGCGACCGTCGCGTGGATCCCGGACTCGAAGACCGCTGCCCACAGTCCGAGGCCGAGCAGGCCATAAACGAAGGGGTGACGGACGTGGAGGCGGTTGGCGACGACGAGGGCGGCAAGGAAACCTCCCGCGCTGCCGAGCGCGCCCCAGGCGACGTCCTCGGTGTAGAAGAGCGCGATGACCAAGACGGCGATGATGTCGTCGACGATGGCTAACGCCGTCAGGAACACCGTCAGCGCGACGGGGACCCGATCGCCGAGCAGGGCGAGGACGCCGAGGGCGAAGGCGATGTCGGTTGCCATCGGCACGCCCCAGCCCTCGGACCCCGCGTGCCCAGCGTTGACCACGGCGTAGATACCCGCCGGGACGAGGACGCCGCCCACGGCCGCGATCGCCGGCAGGGCGGCCCGTCGGGGCGAGGCCAGTTCGCCGACGAGGACCTCCCGCTTGATCTCGAGGCCGACGACGAAGAAGAAGACGGCCATCAGTCCGTCGTTGACCCAATGTTGGAGTGACTCGGTTAGGTGGAAGTGGACCGTGCCGAGGGTGACCTCGGTGTGCCAGAGATCGGCGTAGGCGTCCTTCCACGGGGAGTTGGCCCAGACCAAGGCAACGAAAGCGGACGCGAGCAAAAGGATGCCGCCGAAGGCCTCGTGGTGGAGGAACTCCCGCAGGAGGAACGCGCCCTCACCGTGCCCCCCCCGCGATTCGTGGTCGTGGCGCTCGTCCCAGGGCCGGTCAATCCAGCCCTGTCCCCGCTCGTCGTGTCTCATCGTCACCGTCCCTTGCCGCGCCCGTATTACGGAGCAACCATCCCGGGCATGCTGCCTTGGTGGATCCCGCTTGTATCACCCGTGCAGCCGACTCCCATCTTGCGGGATTGACCGCGACGACGTTGGCCGAAACCCCCACCGGCGACTCATTCCCACCCATCCCTGTTCCATCTCCAGCAGCGTGAGGGGCATGTTCTGCTCCGTGCGCTCCACCAGCCACCGTGCCGCCCAGTCCAGCTACTCGACCTCCTCAGCCCTGGGCCTACGGCACGCAGCCGGGCGTCATCGCGCCGGCCCCTGGCGTCGGCGTACCGGTGGGCGGAGGCGTGGCGGTCGGCGTCGGTGCGCCGGGCGGGCGCGGGATGTTAGACCTGACCGTCGCCGTCGGGGTCGGCGTGCAGCGGGCCGGTGCTACGGTCGCCGTCGCCGTTGCTGCGGCCATCGGGGTCGGCGTTGCGGTCGGGGTTGGAGTGGTCGTCGGTGACGGAGTCGAGCCGAGGGGTGGCAGAGGCATAGCGGCGGACGTTGGCGCCGGTACGGGCGTCGCGGTTGGACTCGACGTGACGGTGGCCAGCGGGGTGGACGTGCTGGTCGGGGATGCGATCGCCGTGGCGGTCGCGGTCAGCGTCGCGGTTGCGGTCGGTGGTGGAGCCATTCCGCCGGGCGGTACCGGGACAGCGGCGGACGTCGGTGCGAGTTGAGGTGTCGCCGTTGGCGTGCTCGTCGGCGTCACCGTCGGTGTGCGCGTGGGCGTTGCCGGTGGCGTCGGGGTCGCCGTCGCGGTTGGCGCTGGGCTCGTCGCGGCCGGCGCCGTAACAATCACCGTCGCGGTTGCCGTTGGGGCGATCGCGAGGGTGGCGGTGGACGTGGCCGTTACGGTGGCGGTGGAGGCGGGCACCGCCGTGGCTGCGGCCGGGGCGGGAGGTGGAGTGGCCGTCGGCTCGGCCTCGCTGTCGCCGCACGCCGACAGCAGGACGGCGGCAAAGAGCCCAAGCAGGGCATGGGCCTGGAGCCTGTTCCGAACCCGGTCACCAATCGGGCGCATACCCTGCCCTCCCCCATAATGCGCGGGCCGAGGGCCCGGGATCCCAACCATGGGCGTGAGAGGTGACAAGCGCCGCGCCCCGATGAGGACCGTGCCCTCCGTCACTCGGGGTGTCGTCTTCGCCATGGCCGCTCCTCCTCTCTCCTGGGCCGTGAGGGCCCGCTACCGCGCCTACCTAAGCCACCCGCTCCGCCGCAGCGCGACGGGCATGTCCGACAGCAGGATTGGCATCCCGCCCTCGACTTGGGACGCCAGGTCGCCGTCCTTCGTGATCAGTCCGTCCTCGATCAGGTCGGCCACGAGACTCCCTCCACGTCGTAAGCCGCCCCTGCACGACAGCATGAGCGGGACGATCCACCAGCCGACGGCGGACCTGCGCGGGCTTCAGAACGCCAGGTATCGAAGCCAGACGTACAGGCTGGCGACGACCAGGCTCACCAGCGTGAATGGCAGACCGACCCGGGTGAAGCCCCAGAACCCGATCGGCTCGTTGCGGCGCTCCGCGATGCCCACCGCGACCACGTTGGCCGAGGCGCCGACGAGCGACCCGTTGCCACCGAGGCAGGCGCCGAGCGCCAGCGCCCACCAGAGCGGCGTCACCTGCGGATGGATGGCGAGGTCACCGTCCTCCAGCCCAGCCAGCTCCGGGAAGAGGAAACGGGCCACCGCGAAGGTGAGCGGGATCATGGTCGCCACGGCCGGGATGTTGTCGACGATCGCGGAGACGACGGCGGCGAACCAGAGGATCGCCAGCACCGTCAACGTCACGTTCCCCTCGGTGAGGGCGACCGCCCTCCGCGCCACGCGGTCCAGCAGGCCGACCTCCTCCACCCCGCCGACCAGGACAAAGAGCCCGACGAAGAAGAAGATCGTCGGCCACTCGACCTCCTCCAGCACCGGGTGCAGGTCGACGCGGCTGAGAAGGAGCAACAGGACGGCACCGAACATCGCAATGGTCCCGGCCTCGTAGTGGAGCACGCCATGGAAGACGAACCCGAGGATGGTGATGGCCAGGACGCCCAGGGCGAGCCGCAGCAGTCGCGCATCGCCGATGTGGATGCGCGCGTCCACCTGCTGCAGCGCCGCGCGGGCTACCGGCGACGGTGCGCCGAGACCACCGGGCCTCCGGTAGACAAGCCAAAAGCCCGCGACCATCAGCGGCAGGAGCAGGACGACAAGCGGAGCGAGATGGACGACGAAGTCGACGAAGTTCAAGCCGGTGGCGCTGCCGATCAAGATGTTCGGCGGGTCACCGATCAGAGTGGCGGTGCCACCGATGTTGCTAGCGATGACCTGGCTGATAAGAAAGGGCCGGGAGTCAAAGCCGAGGTCGTCACAGATGGCAATCGTGACGGGCACCATCAGCAGGATCGTCGTCACGTTATCGAGAAAGGCCGACGAGACGGCGGCGAACAGGGCAAAGCCAACCATCAGTCGCCAGGGGTTACCGCCGACGGCGATCGCGGTCCGCCAGCCGGCGTAGCGGAAGACGCCCGTCCGCTTGAGGACATTGATGATGATCATCATGCCGACGAGCAGCGCGATGGTGTTGACATCGATGGCGACCAATGCTTCCCGCTGGTCGAGCACGCCCACCGCGATCATGAGCGCTGCGCCCGTCAGCGCCACGACCGCCCGGTCAAGTCGCTCGCTGATGATCGCCGCGTAGGTCGCGACAAAGATGACCGTAGCAACCGTCAGCTCGGACATGGCATTGCGTCTCTCGGTCGCCCAGCGCCGGGGCGCCAGCGGTGCTGCCGGTCGCCCAACGACGCTCCGGCACCAGCGGCCACAAAAAAAGGAACTGCCAACTGGCAGTCCCTCCCCGTCAGTCGCGTGGGTAAGGGGTACGCGACGACCCCGGCGCGGCAAACGCGGCCGCGCCACGAGAGCCTACGACACCGACACCATCTTGCCAAGGGAGGCGCCGGGGTGAGCCGATTCGTCGGTCGCCCTCGGAGCGCACCCGGCGCGGACAGGCCGCCGCGTCACGGGTGGGGTGGCTTTGGGCGGCAGGTACCGGCCCGGGCTGACACCGCTCGCCGGCACCCGCCGGGCTGGGCACCGGACGTCATCACCCGAGTGCACGCCGGTCGCTCCCGGACCGTTCCCTCTGCCGCTGTCGACGCCGACGGGAACCGTTCACTCCGCTCCGAGGCGACCCGGCGCTCGGCGGGAGCCATCAGCCCAACCCCGCCGGGATGGCACGCCACGACGCTCCGGCTCAGCGCCTCTGAACGGTCCGCCGCTCTTCGGCCCAGGCGGCGACACCGGGGGCAAGGACATCGTGGTAGAGCTCGGCCAGCTGGAGCTGGGCCGGGACGGCGTGGGCATCGAGCGCGGCCTGCCCGGCCGGGGAAAGGCGGAGGCGCAACGCCCACACCCGGCGGGCCTCGTCACGGGCGAACCGGTCTACCGGTCGACGGTCGACGCTCCAAACGCGGCACGCGGCCTCCAGCGCCGCGTCGTCGAGCGAGAGAAAGCGCGCCTCGAGGAAGGTGACCGCCGGGTCCTCGTCACCGTCCACTGGCGAGACCACCGGGGCGATTCGACGCCGAGCGCCACCCTGGAAGGTCGGAAGAGGGACGAGGCGTCCCCATCCGTGGGGAGGTGATGTCGGATCCGGGGCGGGGGCGAACGCCAGCGCGGGAGTCGGGGACGGCGTTGCAACGTCCTCGGTTCCGTCGGTCTGGGGCACCACCGCACGCCCCGTCGGCTCCGGACGGCGCGTCTGTAGGTAGCCGGCGAAGATGACGGCTACCCCCGCTGCCATGGCGCCGTAGAGGGCCCCCTCGTACCCGAGGCGGGTCAAGGTCCCGCCCGAGGCCACCACCAGCGTGCCACCCGCGATCAGCAGGCAGCCGATCATCCGCTGCCGGTGGATCCCGCGCCGCCAGAACCGCCACGCCGAGAAGAGCGCCCCCCCCACCAGGATTAGCGTGCCGAGCGTGTTGATGCCGATCGCCAGGGTCTTCAGCGCCGGGCCGCGCTCGATCGCGTCCCAGCCGTCCGCCGCCAGCCGGGCTCGGTCAACAGGAGCATCAAAGACGAGCGCGGCCGCGAACGCCGTCACCAGCAGCGTCGCGCCCGGGGCGACGGCGGCGATCCGGCGGGGCGCCAGGAGGTAGAGCTCACCGAGCGCGAGGTAGCCGACCACCAGCGTCGCGCCGGCGAGGTAGTAGAGGCGGGCCAGCGTCGGCGTCCAGCCCAGGGTGGACCCAACGACCTCCACCCCGGCGGCCAGGGCGAAGACGGCGAAGGCAACGGTCCACGCGACCTTGTCCGGCCGGGGACGGTGCCGCGCATCCCACGCGATGACGAGCGCGCAGGCCAGGCTGATCAGGGCGGACAGGGCGGCAAGCAGGACCACGTCGCGCGTCGGCTCCGGGTTTCGGGGGCAGCGGGTCCGGCGGCGGGCGAAGGCGAACTCTCGACAGCGCGGAGTGGGCTCGACCTCCCGCCGCGATTCTACATCGGCCTGGCGCACCGGGAGGGAGACCGAGGCAGGAGTGCCTGGACCGAGACCACCGCGGCTAGGGCGCGGTCCCCGCCTGCGCCTGAATGTACGCGGCGATGTCGCGCACCGAGGCGTCGGAGAGTTGGGCCGTCGTGTACGGCCCCGGGGGGTGGTTGGCTCCCTCGCGGATCAGGACCAGGAGATTGTCGGCGGTAACGGCCGCACCCGGACCACCTGGCTCGCGAAGGTTGCCACCCGCCCCACCCGGTCCGTGGCAGCCAGAGCACTGAACCAGGAACTGAGTGCTGCCGCGGGTGACGTCACCGACGGCCGCCACGGCCGGACCGGCACCGGGACTGCCGGCGTTGGCGGCGACGGCGGTGCGGGTCGCCGCGGCGGCGGACGCGGCGGCGGTGGCGGCCGCGATCTGCTCGGCCGACGCCGTGGCGGTCGGCGTGATGCCGAGCGCCTGGTTGATCTCGGCCTGACTGGCGCGGCCGCACGCCGCGACCACGAGCGCGACGCCGACGACCGCGACGAGCAGGAACGCCCGAGTGCGCATCCTGGCTGGGCTCCTCACCACCGACCCGGTCCCTCCCCGAGTCGGCGGAGGATAGCAACCGGCCTTCGACGCGTCAATCACCGGCCCGGAGGCCGGCGCTGTATAGATCGGGAAGCGTCGCCAACCCCGCCGGCAGCTGCTCGGTCCAGGTGGCGATGCGCCAACGTCATGGTCTCCGCTACCAGGACGAGCCAGCGCGAAGTGCTCCGACCTGTCCTGCTGTGGCCGCGCCGATCGTGGGAACGGGGATGAGAGCCTGCGATGATTAGCACATCAGCACAGACGGGACAGATGGATTCGCGGCACGGGCGCACCGCGTACCAGCGACGGATCCGGTGTCTACCAAACCGGTGCAACACGAGGCGTATGGCGCGCACGTCGCCGAACCGCGCACGTCACTCGGGGGGCGGCAAGTCGTAGTGCTATAAGCTTGGCGACAAGGTGCGGCACCTGGAGAAAGGTGACATGGTGGGGTGGCAAGGCACATCACGAGCAGGAGCGGAAACTCGGGAGCGTCGGGACACCATGCCGCCCGCCGCGCCTGCCATCGACCCCTCGACCATCGCCGCGGTGATCGAGGCCAACATCAACGCGTACTTGCTGTCCTTCGCCCGTCTGCCGGGTGCTCTTCTCCACGATGACGGCCGCAGCGTCTGGATCGATTCCGGCACGGCCACCCCCACCTTCAATGCCGTGGTGTCCGCTCACTTCAGCCTGGACAGCGTCGATGCCCAGATCGAGTCCGTTCTCTCCCAGTTCCGGCGCCGGTCCCGACCCGTGACTTGGCACGTTGGCCCCTCAACGGAGCCGGCTGACCTGGGGCGCTTCCTCCTGGCACACGGCATGACCCACAGCGAGGATGAGCCAGGCATGGCCATTGACATCGACCGCCTGCAGGAGGAGGGCACCGTCCCGCCGGGGCTGACGATCGACATGGTCCGCGATAAGCGCGGCCTGGAAGCGTGGGTCTCTGTCTGGCTCTTCCCGGTGCCCGACGACGGGCGTCGACGCTATCTCAATGCCTTGCGCCAGCTAGGGCTGCACGGCGATCTCCCCCGGCGCTACTACCTCGGCCGATTGGACGGCACGCCCGTGGCGACCGCGGAACTCTTCGCCTTCGCGGGGGTGGCCGGGGTGCACAACGTGGTCACACTACCCGAGGCGAGACGCCAGGGGATCGGCACTGCGATGACCCGGCGGGTGTTGGACGACGCGCGCGCCCTCGGCTGTCGAGTCGGGGCGTTGACGGCATCGCCATCCGGGATCGGAAGCTATCGCCGGATTGGGTTCGAGGAGTATTGCTGGTTTCGCCGATTCGAATGGCACCCGGGCCAGGGTGCGGCGCACCATCAGACCGAGTCATGAACCGCGCGTAAGCGACGACGCGGCGCGATGGAGGAACCGGGCCGCGACGGCGGACGGCCACGGGGACCAGCAGTCAGCCGTAACCCAACGCCAGCCGGCGGCACCACGCCATCCAGGCAAAGGAGCGTTCGCTCCAGCACCGCGGCAGGAGCACGAGGCCGGCTTGGCGGCGGGGAGATCGACGCCGCCAAGGCGGATCCCGTGCACCACCACCGACCGCGCCGCGGCCCCACCCGTGTTGCCCTCATCGGGAGGAAACCCTGATCCTGGCGCTCGTTGCCTCCTGAACCGCCCCGCTTAAGCCCGCCACCCGGGCGCGCTGCTGCCGGGCAGCCGCCGTCAGCCGCGCCACCAGCAGATGCCGAGAAGTACCCGCGGCTCGGTAGGCCTTCGATCGCTGCCAACGACCAGGTTATGCCCCCGCCATCGGGCGTTCCTCACGGCGTCCGCTCATTACCGATTCACCCCGGGAGCGCGGCCTCCCACCCCACCGCCAAGCAACATCTCTTCCGCGGGGACGAACGCTCTTCTCTCGCCGTGTCCATTGGGCGGGCAGACATGCCGCGCTTGCCTACACCTGGTCTACCCGGTCAGACCGTGCCTCACCCGCTCTAGACGGCGCCGCTCGTCCGAGCTCGGTCCGCCGCGTCGTCGATCTCGCGCTCGATCGCGGGACTGACGTCGTCGGAGGCCGCCCCCTCGTCGTCGCCCCGGACCTGGGCGACCAAGTCGGTCGCCTTGTCCTTGAGCTGGACGGCGCGCTCGGCCACCATCTCGCGGGTCTGCTCGCCTCGCATCGGGGCGAAGACGAGCGCCAGGATCGCACCCACCACCAAGCCGAGCGCGAACCCGCCGAAGAAGCCGCTGCTCTCTGCTTCGTCCTCGCGCTTCAACTGCTCGATGTCAGCCTCTGCCGCGCGTCGCCGCGCCGCCTCGGCCTGCTCCAGCAACCGTTCTCGCCAACTCGCCATGGCCACCTCCTCTGGCTATTGGGTGGTGGGTGCCGGCGATGGTCCTCGGGACCCCGTTGTTCCCAGCACCCACCACCCACGTTCTACGCGCGCTTGCGGCCCTTGGTGTCCCGACCGGTGACCGTCCGGGTCATCGCCCGCATCTTGGCGTAGGTGCTGGCCACCGTCAGGATCGGCTTGACCGCTTCTTCGGTCACGAACGCGGCTGTGCCACGCACCCGCTTGACTGTGCCGGTCAGCTCCTCCAGGAGTGGGATGACGCGGTCCTTGATCTGGAAGACGAGGAACGCCAGCGCCGCGGCGATGGCGGCGAGAATGACGACGACGAGCAGGAAGAGCAGCACCACGAAGATGACCGCGATGTCCCGCAGCCGCTCCAAGGCCGACTGATCGGCGTCACCGAGGACGTACAGGCCCCAGATGATGAGGGCGAGGATTACCAGGAGGCCGACCCCGCCCCCGATCGCGTACAGCTTCCACTTGCCCATCGCGTCCTCTGCCCCTTCCCGGGGGGCGCACTCGCGCCCGTCGCCGCCGGCCCGCAGCCCCACCGCGCCGCCCCGTCGGGGCGCGGCGCGGACGGGGTTTCGCCAGGATATCCGACGCCGCGAAGCGCAAAACGTGCGCCACCGGCCGCTTCGACCTTTACGGCATCGGCCCGACGGTCATCTTAGCCGATAGGGACACGGCGGGCGCCCGCTTTGACGGCGACGCCCGTGGTCGGCACGACGGCGACCAAACCGCGACGCGCCAGGCGGGCGCGCCGGGCCACGTGCCTAGCGGGCGGCGGGCGACCCGGTCGACACCTCGCGGATGGTGCCGCCGCCGAGGACCTCATCGTTGCGGTAGAACACCACCGTCTGGCCGGGGGCTGCCACCGGAGCGTCGCCGATGAAATCGAGCGACGCCTCACCAGGCATCGGGCCGGGCGTGACGGTCGCTGACACCGGGATGCCGCGGTAGCGCACCACGACATCGGCCGCGAAGGGTGCCGCCGGCCAAGACCCGTCGATGAGCGCGACCGCGTCGGCCGTGAGCGCACGCGCGCTCGCCTCCGCCCGCGAGCCGACGACGAGGCGGTTGGCCGCGGTATCGAGCTTCAGCACGTAGAGCGGCTCCGGCCCGGCGACGCCGATCCCGCGCCGCTGGCCGACGGTGTGGTGGACCAGTCCTCGGTGGCGGCCGAGGGGCGTGCCGACCGCGTCGACGATCTCCCCGGAGCGCGCCACATCCGGCCGCCGGGCAGCGACGAAGGCGGCGTACGACCGCTTTCCGACGAAGCAGATCTCCTGGCTCTCGGCCTTATCGGCGACCGGGAGGCCGAAGGCGCGCGCCAGGCGCCGGACCTCCGGCTTGGTCAGGTTGCCGAGGGGGAAGCGGACGTAGCCAAGTTGGTCCTGGGTCATCGTGTATAGGACGTAGCTCTGGTCCTTGGCGCGGTCGACCGCGCGGAAGAGGCGGTTCGGCGTGCCCCGGGCCGGGTCGCCGTGGACGATGCGGGCGTAGTGGCCGGTCGCCAGGCAGTCGGCGCCGAGCAGGCGGGCACGGTGGACGAGGTGGCGGAACTTGACGTGGCGATTGCACTCCAGGCAGGGGTTGGGGGTCCGACCCGCGGCGTACTCGTCGACGAACCGGTTGACCACCGCCGCGCCGAACTCGACCTCCATGTTGACGGCGTAGAAGGGGACGCCAATCCGGGCGCAGGTGGCGCGAGCGTCGTCCATCGCCGGGATGCCGCAGCAGGGGTTGGCCCGGTGCTCGGCGTCACCCGGCGAGAAGAGGCGCAGATTGATGCCGACGACGTTGTAGCCCCGCTCGCGCATCACCAGCGCGGTTACCGCGCTGTCGACCCCACCGCTCATGGCGACGACGGCGGTCCGCCCCCCGCCGTCGCGTGGACCGATCTTCTCCTCCGCGAGGAGGTCCGCGACGGCAGCCGGCATCGTGTCGGCCTCGCACGTGGTGGAGCAGACGATTTCGGCCACGAGCGATGGTCTCCGGGGCTTGGCTCAGGGCAACGGCGTAGCCGACCATGGTGAGATCGGTCGACGGTGAGGGCGCGCAGATGCGATAGCGAAGGGCGCTCTGCCCTCCGGTCGGCTGCAGACCGACAACACAACCGCCCGGGTGCGACCGTTCGGGCTGCGATCAGGAACGGGAGCCTCCCCTCCAGGCGATCAGCACGCCGGGTCGTGTGGGAGGCTAGGGGCGTCGCCAGGCGCTACGTGGTCAGAACGGCACGGACGACGTAGCGGGACACGTACTCGCCAGTGTCGTAGTTGAACTCCCCACCGCAGGTGATCAGGGTCAGGCTTGGGTCCTCGGTCTCGCCGACGATCTCCTGGATTGGGGCGGTGGCGTTCTCATAGAGCTCGGTCCACTCGACCGCGTAGGTGTAGGCGGTGCCGTCTTCGCCGACGACTTCGATCGTGTCACCTTCCGCGAGGGTCCCCAGGTTCGCGAAGACCGCCGGTCCCACTTCCCAGTAATCGACGTGACCGGCCATCACCGCGTTGCCGTTACCCCCGGGCTTGGCGGTCTCCTGGTACCAGGAAACGACCCACGGACCGGTCGGGTTCTGCATCACCCCGTCGACGATTTGGACCGTCTCAACCGGGGCGTCGACCCCTGCCTTCTCGATGCGAATGGCGACGGGCAGCGCCCCTTCGCGGCGGGCGACCAGCGGCAACGTCGGACCGATCGGCCCCGGACGCCGGACGCCGGTGGACGGCACGTCGCCAAACCCGGGCGCATCCGCGTCACCGTCCTGCGCGGCGACCCGCACGGCCGGGACGACCGCGGCGAGGAGCAAGAGAACCCCTAGCAACAGCGCGGACAGCCGCCGGCTCGGGCCCGAATGCGTCGTCGTCTCTGGCGTTCCCATGTGTCCTCTGTGTCCTCCGTGCTGTTTCCCCGGGCGCGCCGGCCAACGTGCGGGCGCACCAGGCCTCCGGATTGGGGTCATTTCGCGTCCACCAGTATACGACGCGTGGGCCCGGTGTTCAGCCCTCCGACCCGCTCTTGCGTTCCCGTCGCTGAGGCGTATCCTACGCGTCACCGGCGGACGCGGCATGTGATTGCGGCGCGGGACCGGACATTCGTCTCGACGAGGAGGAGAGGCCGGTGACGATGCGTGTTGGTTTCGGTAGCTTTCGACCGATCCTGGGGATTGCCGTCCTGGTCGCGATGCTGCTGGCGGCGATCCTGCCTGTCGCCGCCCAGGATGCCACACCCGGCGCTGGACCAACCGCGGCGAGGCAGCCGAGCGAGCCGCTGACCGCGCCACCGCCGGGTAAGACCGAGCTGGTGATCGGCCAGGCGGCGGACGTCACCACGCTCGACCCCCAACGCAGCACGCAGGGCAACGATATCTACGTCACCTTCAACATCTTCGACAATCTCGTCGCCCGCGACCGCAACCTGCAACTCCAGCCGATGCTCGCCACCGAGTGGACGCTGGTCGACGAGCTGACGTGGGAGTTCAAGCTCCGCTCGGGTGTCACCTTCCACAACGGCGAGCCGTTCGGGGCGGATGACGTCGAGTTCACCATCGAGCGGACCTACACGGACGAGGACTCGCTCGTCAAAACGGTCTTCACGACCGTGCAAGACGTCCAGGTCGTCGACGACCTCACGGTTCGCTTCATCATGAAGTCGCCCGACTCGCTCCTGCCCGGTCGGCTCGCCTTCTACGGCGGCCAGATCATGCCCAAGGACTACTTCGCCGAGGCTGGCCAGGAGCGATTTGCCCAGGAGCCGGTTGGCACCGGGCCGGTCCGCTTTGTCGAGCGCGTTCCCGACGACCACCTGACGCTCGCTCGCCACGACGGCTACTGGGGCGAGCCGATTGCCTTCGAGACGGTGGTCTTCCGCCCCATCCCCGAGGCCGCCTCGCGCATCGCGGCACTGGAAACCGGCGAGGTCGACATCATCACGCGCGTGCCGCCGGACCAGGTCGAGCGGGTGCGCAACCTGGAGAACGCGCGCGTCGAGCAGGTCCTCTACAACGGCCTCTACGTGATGGTCGTCAACTCCCAGCGGCCGCCACTCGACAAGCCGCTGGTCAAGCAGGCGCTCTCGCTGGCCATCGACCGCCAGGCGATCGTCGAGGAGTTGTGGAGCGGTCAGGGCACTATCCCGACCGGCCCCGCCGTGCCGGGCGACTTCGCCTTCAACCCCGACCTGCCGCCGTTCGAGTACAACCCGGACCGCGCCCGAGAGCTGCTGGCGCAGGCCGGGTACAACGGCGAAGAGATCGTGATCGAGACGACCGACGGCTACATCGCCAACGACCGCGTCATGGCCGAGGCCATCCAGGCGATGTGGCAGGACGTCGGCGTCAACGTCCGGCTCGAGATCATCGAGCAGGCGGTGCGGACGCAGAAGAACGCCGAGAAGTCATGGCTCGGCATCTGGTGGTCCGACCCGACCAACACCCTCGCCGACCCGGACGGGATGATGTGGCGCCTCCTGGCGCCGGGCGGCCTCCAGGACTACTGGCGCGATCCCGAGTTCGACCAGCTCGGCCAGGAGGCCCGCAGCAGCCTCGACCCGGCCCTGCGGGAGCGCAACTACCGGCGGATGTTCGAGATCTTCCGCGAGAACCTGCCGTGGCTGCCGATCATCCAGCCCTACGAGTCGTACGGCGTTGCCAACTACGTGGAGTGGTATCCGTACGCCAACCAGTACTTCAACCTCCGCGCCGAGAACCTGCGGCTCGGCACCGGGCAGTAACAAGCCGGCCAAGGGGCCAGACGCCAGTGAGCGGGAGGCCGGTGCGCAGCATGGCAGACCCGATTGAGCAAGGCTCGCCGTTCTCTCACGTGACTGGCGTCTGGCCTCTGGCGACACCGTCATGCTGCGGTTCCTGATCCGCCGGCTGCTGCGGACGGTCGTCGTCATCTGGGGCGTGGTGACGGTCGTCTTTGTCGTCATGCGCCTCTCCGGCGACCCGATCGGGCTCCTCGTCTCGCCGGACGCGCCGCCGGAGGAGATCCAGCGCCTGCGTGAGCGGTACGGCCTCAACGACCCGCTGCCGGTGCAGTACGCCGTCTTCCTACGCGATGTCGTCCGCGGCGACTTCGGCACCTCACTGCGGTACGGTCAGGACGCGCTGAGCGTGGTCGTGGAGCGAATCCCGGCCACGCTCCAGATCGCCTTCGCCGCCTTTGCCCTCGCCGTTATCGTCGCCGTTCCGATTGGCATCCTCTCGGCGGTGCGACCCAACTCCCCGGTCGACAACCTGGCGATGGTGCTGGCGCTGGTGGGGCAGGCGGTGCCGACCTTCTTCCTCGGCATCGTCCTCATCCTCGTCTTCGCCGTCCGCCTCGGCTGGTTTCCGACCTCGGGTCTCGGTTCTCCTTCCGGGCTCGTCCTGCCGTCGATCACGCTCGGGGCTTTCGCCATGGCCAGCATCACCCGCCTCACCCGGGCGGCGATGCTGGAGGTGCTCAATCAGGACTACGTCCGGACCGCCCGCGCCAAGGGGCTGCGCGACGCCACGGTCATCAACCGCCACGCCCTGCGCAACGCCCTGGTGCCAGTGGTGACGATCATGGGGTTGCAGTTCGGCGGGCTGCTCGGCGGTTCGGTCGTCACCGAAACTGTCTTCGCCCTGCCGGGGATGGGCCGGCTCATCATCCAGGCGATCGGCAACCGCGACTACCCTGTCGTCCAGGCAGGGGTCTTCCTCATCGCCATCGCCTTCGTCGGCGTCAACCTCGTGGTCGATCTTCTCTACGCCGCACTCGACCCCCGGATTCGACTGACGTGAGCGCCGAGCCACATCGGACCGCCGCCGCGCCCGCGGTCGCCGATGCCACCGGAGACACGACGCCAGACGTTGGGGTCGGCGTCGGCTCCGCCCTTGGCACTGCCAGCCGACCGCGGCGTCGGTTCCGACCAGGGGCCGTCCCGCTCTTCGCCTACGTTTTCGGCGCGCTCCTGCTGGCTATCGTCCTCGCCGCGCTCTTTGCCCCGCTCGTCGCCCCCCACGACCCGCTGCAACAGTCGCTGCGCGCGCGGCTCGACCCGCCGTTCTGGATGGAGGGCGGGAGCCGCGATCACCTCCTCGGCACCGACAAAGTGGGGCGGGACGTCCTGAGCCGGATCATCCACGGCGCTCGCACGTCCCTCCTCATCGGCTTCGCCGCGCTCCTCATCGGCGGCATCCTCGGCACCGCCCTCGGGCTGCTCGCCGGTTACTTCGGGCGGGCCGCCGACGAGGCGATCATGACCGTGGCCGACATTCAGCTCGCCTTCCCATTCGTGCTCCTCGCCATCGCCGTGGTGGCGGTGCTCGGCACAAGCCTGAAGGTCCTGGTGGTCGTCGTCGGCCTGAGCGGGTGGGTAACGTACGCCCGCATCGCCCGAGCCCGGGTGCTGACGCTGAAGGAGATCGGATTCGTGGAGGCGATCCGCAGCGTCGGCGCCGACCACGGCCGAATCCTCCTTCGCCACATCCTGCCGAATACCCTTTCGCCGCTGGTGGTGCTAGCGACCCTGGAACTGGCGCGGCTGATCATCCTGGAGGCGACGCTGTCCTTCCTCGGCCTCGGCGTCCAGCCTCCGACCCCGAGCTGGGGAGGGATGATCGGCGACGGACGGGAGTATCTCGGCTCCGACCAGGGATGGTGGATCGCCGTCTTCCCCGGCGTCGTCCTGTTCATCACCGCGCTCGGCATCTCCCGCATCGGCGATTGGGTGCGCGACGCGCTTGACCCGACGATGCGCAACGTCTGAGCGGCGCGCCGTCGCTCCTCGGCGGCCGCGGAGCACCACCAAACAGACCGCGGCCGGAGCGAACCCCGCTCCGGCCGCATCTGCTCTCGCGCCAGGATATGCCGCGGTGTCCCCCGCTCTCCTAGCCGGGGAGCGGCTCGCCGCTTGCCTGGTCTGGGGAAACAGGTGGGATGGACTGGGCGGAATCGTCGGTCGTCGCGGGTCTCGCTGCCGCCTGTATCGGGGCGACCTGCTCAACTTGCCGCTTCACCCACGCCGTGTCCTGCTTCAGCGACTCAATCGTCCGACGCGGGACCAGGTTGGCGGCGGTCAGCCGGTTCTTGCCCGCGAGCCCGAGCCCCGCCGCGGTGCCAGTCAACGCAAATCCGACGAGCGCGAACGCCTTCCATCGCTGGATCCGCTTGGCCAGCAACTCGGTGAAGGCGAGCAGCACGAAGATGACACCAATGAACCCGGTGGCCCCGCTGGCCCCGGCCAGCGCCGCCGCGCCCCCGGCGGCGGCCGCCTCCTCCTTCAGTTCGGTCTTCGCCAGCTGAACTTCGCCACGGAGGAGGCCCTGCAAGTCCTTGATGACCCCCGAAAGGAGCGATCCGACCCCCTCGGATCCTTGAGCCGATCCGGCGGCCGGCTCGCCGGCCGTCTCCAAGTCCGGCTCGATGACGACATCGGCGGTGAGGGCGGTACGTGCGTCGTAGTCTTGGCTCATGGCAGATCTCCTCAGGACACCAGCCCCCCGGAATGGAGTCATTCCCCCAAGCCGCGACGGCTCCAACCCACACGCGATCAGGGGCAGTCGCGGCGCCCGAGCGATGGTGGTGAACCGCGCCTCGGAGCTTCCGAGGCGCGGTTCATTCCAGTCTTGGCCCGGGACAGGAGGGGAGGGACGATGCCTCGCCTCTGAAGGCGGATGCTAGCCTTGGACGCTGGACCCGCTTACCTCGCCGGACGAGAAGTACGGGGTAGGCCGCCCCGAGGCGTCCGTCGTCGCCGCGGACGCGCTCGCGCCGGAGGCCACGGTCCCCGCGCCCAAGCTCCCGGAGCCGGCCTGCAGCGATTGCCGTTGGCCGCCGCCGTGCGCTGGCGGCAGCTTGTCGGCCAACGCCGGGAAGCTCTCCTGGACCGTCGACCGAAGCCGCTCCGTCAGCGAGCCCATGAACGCCGCCGTCAGGTTTTGGATGGTGTCGTCCAGCCCCGACTCGCGGGCCGCGTTCCGAATACCGGTCCGCACCCCGCCCGTTCGCGTCGCGGAGCGCGGGAGGTCGGCGGAGCTCCCCTCGTAGCTTGAGGACCGTCGGTCGTCGTCGTCGCCCAGGATCCCGCCGAGCACGAACCCACCGACCAGGGCCGCGCCGAGCGCGACCAGCGGCTTCTCCTCGACCTGGCGGCGCAGGTCGAAGCTCTCCTTTGCCTTCTGCACCGTCTGGTCCACCGTGCCCACTACGGTGTCTCTGGCCTGCTGCACGGTGTCCTGGACGGTGTCCCTGGCCTGCTGCACCGAGTCCTGCACGCGCGTCTCGATGGCGTCGATCTTCTGCGCCGCGTCGTCGCGCTTCTGCTCTATCTCTTGACGGAGTTGATCTGCTGACTGGCCCATTCCCGGTCCTCCTTCAACGTTTCGATCGTCTGCTCCGGTTTGAGGTTGGATGCACGAAGTTGGTTCCGGCCGCTTAGCGCCAGGATGGCGGCAATGAGGGCCAGCGCCGCCCCAACGATCAGCGCGGCGAGCCACTGCTGGACCCACTTGTCGAGCAGCCAAGTCGCGGCGAGCATCAAGAAGATGAACCCGACGAGCCCGATCAGCGCGCCGGCGGCGATGTAGCCGATCCCCTTGCCCGCTGCCGTCGCGTCCTCTTTGAGCTCCGTCTTGGCGAGCTGGATCTCCGCCCGCAGTAGATCCTGCAGATCCTTGACGACGCCGGTGATCAGGGAGCCAAGCCCCTCCGGCGCGCCGGCGAAGTCATAGCGCCCCTGACCCGGCGCCGATCCAGCCGCGGTATCGTAGTTTTGGCTCATGGCGTTCCCTCCTGTTCCGGCGTGCGTTAGCGCAACGCCTTCGACAGGAGGAAGCCGACACCCGCCGCCACCAGCAGCGACTGGGCCGGCTTGCGGCGGACCAGGGCCTCCAGCTCCGCCATGAGCTGGTCGGTGTCCTTTTCCCGCAGATACTGGGCGGCGGTGTCCAGCGACTCGGCGGCGGTGGTCGCCGCGGTCTGCACGGCACCGGTCGCGCCACCCTGCTGGCCCATTCCTTCGCTCTTCTCGCGAAGGGTGCCGGCCAGCGTGGCGAGCCCACCGGCCGCCTTGTCCATACCAACGTCGACCTTGCTCGTCGCCTGGTCGGTGACCTGACCGACCTTCTCCTTGGCGGTGTCCACGGCCGCCGTCGCCTTCTCCTGGGCCTGGCCGGCCACTTCCTTGGCCTTCTCGGCGGCCCCACCGGTGGCCCCCATCCCCTGGCCTTCGCCCTGCTCCTGGCCCTGACCCATCGCCTCTTCGGGTTGGCCGCCCATTGGGGTGGGGAAGGACGGAACGGCGGTAACCTCGGTGGCCCCGCGGGGAGAACCCGTCGCCGTATCGAAGCCTGCCATCGCGTCCTCGAACGAGCCGGAGGGGAAAGCAGTGCCGCCCGCCGTATCGCGATCGCTCATTGGTCCTTCTCCTTACGTAGTGCAAGATGCGCCGGACGGTCCCGCGCAGACGGGAAGCGCGCGTCGTGCCGGCTACCCACTTCAGCAGGTAAGCAAGGCGAGTGCCAAGACGGGTCTACAGTGGGCAGAGGACAGACCAATGGCAGAGACGCTGCGGATCGCCCTCGAAGCGCCCCAACCATGGGCGGCCCGCTCGACGGTGGGCGGGGGCGGGGCGTACAGTCAGCAGTACGGGCAGGACTATCACCGACGCCACGACTGGACGGGTGCTCCATCCATCACCGGCGCGGGCAGCCGAACCACGCATCCCACCGCAAGCCGTCCGGGGACGCGGACGGGACTGGGTCGGGTAGGGCGCCCGACCGGCGGTGGCCTGGATCGTCCGGTAGCCTCCCGGCATCGCCCGCTCGAGATGACAAGCGCACGACAAGGAGCCACCCGTGTCCCGACCCCGACGCCGGCCGGCGCTGGCCTTGCTACTCGCGCTGCTCCTGCTGCTTCCCGTCGCCGTCTCGACGGCAGCCGCACAGGGGCAGGACGCCGAGTTCGACCGCATTGCCGAGGAAACCGCGGCCCTACGCGGGCTCCCCATCGAAACCGAGATCGGCGAGGCCTTCCTCACCCCGGCGCAGCTTCGGGATCGCCTGGTCAGGGACCTTGCCGAGGAGTATCCCGCCGACGAGGTGGCGGCGGATGAGCGCGCGCTGGAGGCCTTCGGTCTGATCCCGGCGGGCACGGACCTCGACGCCCTGATGTTAGACCTGCTTGGGGAGCAGATCGCCGGCTTCTACGATCCCGAGACGGACGAGATGTACGTCATCAGCGGCGACGAGGAGCTGGGCGCCGTTGAGGAGTTCACCTACTCGCACGAGGTTGCCCACGCGCTGCAGGACCAGACCTTCGACCTGGAGCGAGTGCAGGCGGCGTTCGCGGACGGCACGAACGACGATGCCGACCTGGCGGTCACCGCCTTGATCGAGGGCGACGCCGTGGCCGCATCGGTCGAGTACCTCATGGCCAACCCGTTCCTGGCGGCGCGACTCGCGGCCACCGCCGTTGACGGCGGCGAGCAGATCGAGAGCGCGCCGCCGATCATCGTCCAGACCCTGCTCTCCCCGTACATCGCCGAGCAGCGGTTCGTGACCACCTTGCGGCAGACCGGGGGATGGGAGGCGGTCAACGCCGCCTACGCCGACCTCCCCGCCAGCATGGAGCAGGTCCTGCACCCCGAAAAGTACCTGGAGCGGGACGACCCAACGCCGGTGCCGCTGCCGGATCTCGCCCCCGTTCTCGGTGCCGGTTGGGAGCGGATGGAGGAGAACACCTTCGGCGAGCTCCAGACCGCTATTGTCCTCGCCAACCAGGAGCCGGGGCAGGGCCTCGACAGCGATCTCCCGGACGCGGCCGAGGCGGCCGCGGCGGGCTGGGACGGTGACCGCTACGCCGTTTGGACCAAGGGCGACGAGGACGTGGTGGTGTGGGCGAGCGTTTGGGACGGCGAGGCCGAGGCCGCTGAGTTCGCCGCGGCGGCGGAAACCTACGGCACGACGTTGACCGAGGACGGGCAAGTGCTGCGCGTGGAACAGTCCAGCGCCGAGGTTCGCTTCGTCCTCGCTCCCAGCGCGGCACTCGCCGACGCGGCACTGGTGGCCCTGGCGGAGAGCTAGGCCGGGTCGCTCAACGCCGCACGACGGTACTCCCACCCCTGCCGTCCTTTGCGACGAGACGAGTCTGAGCCCAGAACACCTCGATGGGGGCGGGGCCGTGCGAACCACCGGCGCAACCGTCCCGGCGTTGTGACCGACCGAGGTGGCCAACGGTCTCCTCATCAGCGAGCGGCGGCTGACCCAGGTCGGATCGGAGCGCTTCGCCCAGGTCCCTCGATCGTTGCTGATCACGATTGATGCTGCCGCTGTGTCGGCGCCGCTCGGCCCGGGGCTCGCGCTCGGCCGCGCTCATAACCTCTCAGCCTATGACGCCGCCCATCTGGAGCTGTCCATGCGGCGCGGCTTGCCGCTGACTACCCTGGATGCCACCTCACGGGAAGCGGCGACGCACGTCGGCGTGGCACTGACCTAAGCGTCGGCCGACGCGACTCTGGTACCGCCAACACAGGTTCATCAGCCGCCGACCGGCTGCACTGGCCCCATCGTCCGCGTCGATCCTAGCGCGCGTCGAATACCCACCGCCCGCCGAGCATCGTCGCCACCGGTCGCACGTCGGCAAGATCCTCCGTCGCGATTGTCAGCGGGTCGCGGTCGAGCACGACGAGATCGGCCAGCTTGCCGGGCTTGATGGACCCCTTCTCAGCCTCCCGGCCGGTCGCGTAGGCACCGCCTAGCGTGTAGGAACGCAGTGCTGCGTCGACCCCGATTCGCTCTTTCGGGCCGAGCACGCGGCCGGTTACGGTTTTTCGGGTGATTGCGGCGCACATCCCGACGAAGGGATTGAAGTCGGTGATCGGCGCGTCGGAGCTGCCGGCGAGCGGGACTCCCGCGTCGAGGTAGGTTCGCATCGGCATCGCGTGGGCGGCGCGATGTTCCCCGACCGCGTTGACGAAGCCCTCTCCCAGATTGGCGAGGAAGGGGGACGAGACGAGCGCTGGGATCCGGTGCTCGGCCATCAGGCTCAGAACCTCCGCGGTCGGGAAGTAGGCATGGTGGACGCGGTGGCGGAGGTCCGGCCGCGGATTCGCCCGCTGCGCGGCGGCGTAGGCGCGGACCACGACCGCCTGCGCCTCGTCCCCGCAGGTGTGGATGTCCATGGCCCAGCCGAGGTCGTGGACGCGGCGGATCAGCGCCGGGAGCCGCTCAGGGTCGACGACCCAGATGCCGTGGTTGTCCGGTTCGTCCAGATACGGCTCGTACATCCGCGCCGTGCGGTCGCTCATCCCGCCGTCCGGCATCAGCTTCACTCCGGCCAGCCGCAGGGTTTCGTCGCCGGTGCCGGCCGTCGCCCGGAGCGTGGCGAACCGCTCCTCGAGCCCCGCTTCCTCCTCGGGCGGCACGAACCCCCACGCCCCAATCAGCATCTCCGTCCGCACGGTGAGCACCCCCTCGCGCTGCGCCCGCGCGAAGGCGCGGACCTGGAGCGGGGCGAGACCGGGCTCGGCGACGCCAGTGAGGCCGGTGGTGTTATAGGCACGGCAGGCGGCCGCGATGGCCGCAACAAGCTCCTCCTCCGTCGGCGGCGTGATGTGGGCGGTAACGAGATCCTTGGCCCGGTCGCGGAAGAGCCCGGTTGGTTCCCCGTGTTCATCGCGCTCGAAGGAGCCGGCGTAGCGGATATCGCGCGGCGGGTCGGGCGTCTCCCGCGTGATGCCGGCGAGCCGCAGCGCCGCCGAGTTGGCGACGAGCTTGTTCCAGACCCGGTGGAGGACGACCGGGTGGTCGGGGGCGACGGCGTCGAGGTCGTACCGCGTCGGGTGACGCCCCTCGGCGAGCAGGCTCTCGTCCCAACCGCGGCCGATGACCCACCACCCCGGCGGCGTTTGCCGCGCCCGTTCGGCGACGCGGTCCAGCACCTGGCCGATGCTCCGGCAGTCGTAGAGCTGCACCTGTCCGAGCATGATCCCGGTGGTCAGCAGGTGGTTGTGGGCGTCGATCAGACCGGGGACGACCGTCGCTCCGCGCAGGTCCTCGACGGTCGTGTCCGCCTCCGCCAGTGCCCGCATCTCGACGTCCGCTCCGACGGCGACGAAGCGCCCGCCCGCGATCGCGACGGCGCTAGCGCTCGGCTGGACGTCGTCCATGGTGTGGACCCGGGCGTTGGCGAGGACCAGCTCGGGAACGAGGCCGGCAGCGGACAACGCTATCTCCTGTGGCGCGGACGGCGATGAGCAACGACGCCTCTTGATGAGCCCGTCGCAGCCGGTGCAGCCGGTGCAGCCGGTGCAGCCGACGGAGATGGTCGCGGTCGGGCGCTAAATTGGCAAAGCGTCAGGAGGAGCGACGTGGCCGCTGATGGCGGAAAGCACCCAAGCGCCCGCGGCCGGATCGTCGTCTCTCCCGAGATCCTGAGCGGGACGCCGGTCGTGAAGGGTACCCGGATTCCGGCGTCCCTCATCCTCAACCTCATCGCCCACGGGTACGCCTTCGATCGCATTCGGCAGGCGTATCCGATCGTCGACGACGCCGACATCCGGGCCGCCGCCTACGCCAATCTCTCACCGGAGACCGCCCACTTTCTCACCAATACGTTCGGCTTCGACATCGCCAGCCTCCTCGATCTTGGCCTGGGGCACCTCCGCGATGTCGACGTGGTCGCCCTCGCTCAACGCGAAGGCCAAGTGATCGTCACGTTTGACCTTGACCTCGGCGAAATCTACCACTGACGTGAGCGCGGCCAACCCGGCGTGCTGATCGTGCGCCTGGCCGACCAGACGGTCGAGTCGGTTAACCGGGTCTCGGGGCGGTTCTTTCGCGGCCAGGGGGGTTCTATCCCGCTAGAGCACGCCCTTGTCGTCGACGGACAGCGCGTGCGCATGAACTCAGAGCCCTGACCGAACAGACGGAGTCTCCACTGCCAGGCTGCGAGATAGGAAACGTCGTCGCGCTAGGGCCGTCCCCCATTGATTCGCCCAGCCCCACGAATCCAGGGCTTCGCCTACCACGACCCCGCCGCACTGAGTGCCGCACCACGACACCGTGCGGTCGTGGGCGCCGCGTACTCCTCGATCGGATAGGGAGCTGGCTACCCATCCTACCGATGCGCTCGTCGCGGCCCGGCGGCATGCTGAGGCGGGACGGCCAGCGACCTGGCAGGCTCCAAAGTTGGGAGCGGATTCCAGGCACGATCGGAGCGGTGGCAGCGGCGTATGCACGGGTTCTACTGGTTGGTGAAGGACGTGCTCGCGGGCTGCGCGCTCCCCGGTGGTCGCGGCCGGAACGCCGGCCGTGGTGGGCGGCGGACCGACGACGGGATCGGGGACGGGGCGGCGCTGGACCACGACCTCGCGTGGCTCAGCGAGCAGGGCATCGGCGCCGTCCTGTCGCTGACGGAAGCACCGCTGCCGCTCGGGGCGCTCGCGCGGCACGGGTTGGCGGAGCTACACCTGCCGGTCGCCGACTTGCACCCGCCGACGCCGGACCAACTGCAGGCGGCCCTTGCCTTCGTCGACCGGCAGCGGGCGCTCGGTCAGGCCGTTGCCGTCCACTGCCTGATGGGCCAGGGGCGAACCGGCACGGTCCTCGCTGCCTACCGCATCCGCGGCGGCCTCTGCCCGGAGGCGGCGCTGCGCGAGCTGCGCGCCGTCTGCCCCGGAGCGGTCGGCAGCGATGAACAGGAGCGCGCCCTCGAAGCGTTCGCCGCCCGCCGCGACTGGATTATCTGAGGATTGGATCGTCTGAGGAAGGGCGAGTGCCGTAGCACTGGCGCGCCGTCATGCCCTTTCAGTGCCTCTCAGCCCTCAGTCCTCACGCGAAGAGCACGCACGATGAGCCACCGTCCTCGCCTCCTGCCCCAAGATCCAGCCTTCTACCCGCCGCACCCGTCGATCCGTGGGCTCGCCCGGCGCTCGGCGTCCGAGGACGACGTTCAGCATCCCCAGCAGCCCCACCACGGCGTCGAACGGATCCTCGCCGTCTGGCGATGGGCCGAATCCGTCCTCGATCTCCCGTTGGAGCGCTGGGTCCAACGCGACCCCGACGGTCTCCGCCCAGTCCAAGAGAATCCGCGCGTTGGCCGCCCGCGCCCGCTGCGAACGCTTCCCTGACGCCAACCCGGTCGCCGCCCGGGGCCAGGTGATCCCGAGATGGTGATAGACCTCCCCGGGATACGTTTCGACGGCGACGATGCGGTCCGACCGGAGCAGCGCGGGCAATGACCCCGAGAACGGCCAGATCGCCACACCGAGGACGGGATCACGCAGACCCGGCGCGAGCACGTCGCGCCACCCGGCGATCGCCGCCTTACCGACTTGCTGCGCGCCCAGCGTCCAGAACAACGGTGACGCCGCCCGGCGGTGCGGGTGCGGCCGGTCGCAGACCCGTCGCAGGTCGTCGATCGTCGCTAGTCCGAGCGCCTCGGTCAGGTGCCGTTGGCGCGTGCCGCCCGGCCGATGAGGGTAAAAGGGCCGCCGTGGGCCGATGCCCTCTCGCTCCTCGGCGACGTCAAAGAACTGTCCCCACTCCTCGCGGCCCAGCCGGGGGAGGAGAGCCAGAAAGTCTTCGACACCGGCGCGCTCGGCGTACCGGAGCGGCAGCCCGATTGGGAAGTCGAAGCCGACCAGAACGGCACCGTTCGGGTCGGTCGCGTCGAGCAGGCGCCGAAGCAGCGTGCCGGCGTCTCCCACCGGCTCCGGCGCTTGCGTCACGTAGTGGCCGTCGGCGAGGGCGGCGCGGGCCAGCCAGCGTTTGACCGGCGCGGTGCCCCAGTCGGCGTGCGCCACGAGCGCCGGCGGGGGAGCAATCGGTGTCGGGCGTGTCATGTCTGGTGGCCGTTCTCCTGGATCTGGACCGCCCAGCCGGCGCGTCCGATCAGGGGGACGAAGCGGACCGGGCCCAGGCTGCGCTCCTGCACCTGATCACCTTGACGATCGATCGCGACCAGATGCTGCTCGTGCGGCTCGCCGACGGGAATGATCATCCGGCCGCCGGCGGGGACCAGCTGGTCGAGGAGCGGAGGCGGGACGCGCGGCCCCCCGGCGGTGACGATGATCCGGTCGTACGGCGCGTCCTCGGGCCAGCCGGTGGTGCCGTCGCCGACGTGGATTGCGACGTTGCGATAGCCAAGCTCGCGCAGCAGCGCTTCAGCACCGGAGGCCAGGGTGGCGTGGCGCTCGACGGACACGACCTCGGCGGCGAGCTCGGCAAGGATGGCGGTCTGGTAGCCAGATCCGGTGCCGACCTCCAGCACCCGCTCCCCGCCTCGCAGGCCAAGGGCCGCGGTCATCAGCGCGACGACGAACGGCTGGGAGATCGTTTGGCCGGCCCCGATCGGGAGGGCGACGTTGGCCCAGGCATCGGCCCGGCTTGCCTCGGGCACGAATTGCTCGCGCGGTACACGGGCGAGGGCGCTCAGGACGCGCTCGTCGGCGATGCCCTGGCGCCGCAGCTCGGCCAGCAGCGCCGCGATCCGCTCCTGGCGCTGGCCGGCGGTCTGGTCGTTGTTCCGGTCCGGTTCGTCTCCCACCCGGCCCGCTCCTAGCCCCGGCGGCCGGCCACTCAAGCGAGGGTGCGCAGGGGGCATACCACGCCCAGGGTCGAAGGACGAGGACCAAGGGCCGAGGCGACTGTCGAGGCGCTGCTGTTTCCGGCGGCCGGTGA
>JAUJOZ010000088.1 GCA_030447415.1 Thermomicrobiales bacterium
ACCCTCCATCTTGTCAACACGTCAAGTTCGGCGATCGGCGCCGTCACTGCCCGGGTCACCCAGCTCAGTGGTGCGTCAGGGGTGATCACGCCGATAGTGGCCGTGGCCGGCAGACAGGGGTCGCCTCCCCCTCCATCGTCGATTCAGCCGGGCGGTGAGGTGGAGCTGACCATCACGGCGTCTCTTCCCGAGCCCGGTGACTACAGGGGCGCCATCACCCCCGTCGTTGACGGCCGATCGCTCGCGCCCGTCCCCCTGAAGGTGGTGCGGGGGACGCGCGCGCCGCTCAAGCTCGTCGGCGTCACCAACGGGTCGATCGCTCTCACGGCGGACGACCGGAATCCGTCGTTCGTCCTCGATATCGTCAACACCAGCGCCAGCGATGTGCGCCACGTCACCGTCCGCGTCTCTCAGCTCGGCGGGCCCGGCGGGCGCACGGAGTCTCCGAACGCCTCGTTCAACGGGCATCCGGTCGACGTCAAGGAGACAATCGGCAAGGGCGCGGCGGCCCCACTCCGCATCGCCCCCGATCTCGTGGCCGCGGGTGACTACACGGGCTCGGTCAGCGTGCTCCTCGATGGGGTCGCGAGCGAGACGGCCACCCTCAAGATCACCCGCAACACGAGCGAGTTGCCGATCAGCCTCTCGGTGAAGGGTTCCTTCCGGCGCCGGGCGACTCTTGGCGACGTGCGCCACACCGACGTCCGTGTGGCCGTCAACGCCCAGGACACCGGCGGCCGGGCCAGGGAGGTGACCATCGTTCCCGAGGTGCGACGGTCCGACGCCAGCTCGACCGAAGTTGTCACCGGGATCAGGCTAAAGCTCGACGACGACACCCCTGCGTGCTCGGTGAAGGGGCCGGACGCGTGCGTCAACCTCGACGCGCTCCGCCCGACCACCGTCCGCGGCACCCTCATGGGGGTCCCTGTTCCCGGGGAGTACACGGTCACGTTCACGTTCTCCGACCAGAGCCGGACCCCCAAGACGGTGGAGGCGCCGGTCTTCGTCCGCCGGGCGGGCTGGTTGGCGGCGCTGGTCATCTTCATCGGCGTTGCGATAAGCGCCGCCGTCGGGTTCCTCTCCGGCGTGGTCCTCAAGAAGCTCCGGTGGAGGAGCAGGCTGTCCTGGGTCAACGAGGAGTTGAAGAAGGTCACCACCACCGACCGGGAGCTCGTCGACACGCTGCGCCAGCGGCTGTCCGCATTGTGGGAGCGCGTCCACAAGGGGGAGGTCGTTGAGACCGACCTCGGCAGCCTCGAGCGCCAGGTCTCGCTCGTCCCTGATTACACGCGCATCTGCCGCTTGGCCGACGACGGCAAGGTGCCGTACCCGCCGAGCCTGGTGAGCGTGCGCGGGCGCCTGCTCGCCGCCGCGCTCTCCGCGGCCGACCAGCCAACGGCCGTCACGGAGCTTGAAACGGCTCGGAAGATCATCGACGCGTCCCGCACAGTCGGCCCCTCGATCGACGAGCTGGAGTCGGCGGTCGACGGCTGGCGCATCGACGCCTCGCCGGCCGCGGCGGATGTCGACCCCATCGTGGCGAAGGTCACCGCGGCACGCAGCGCGGCGGCCACGGGCGACGGGGCGCTGGCGCGCCGGTCCTGGGAGGAAGGACTCCGGCTGCTGTCCACCCAGTTGGCCGCCAGCCTGCGCCGATTTGTGCTCTTCAACGCCGACTGGCTGGCGGACGACGAGGGCGAGGAGGCGGCGTGGACGGCGGCCACGGTCGAGGCGGCGGCGGCAGCCGACGCCATCGGAGGTGCTACGCCGGCTACGGACGCGCTGCGCCGCTACCTCGAAGCCGCCAACGGACTGGTCCGGACCAAGGCGGACGCATTGGCCCGCAGCGCTGACGCGGCGGCCCAACTCGACGACAACGTCAAGTCGGCCATGGAGAATGTAGCGATGCTCAGCCGCAGAGCGCGCCAGCAGGCGGCGGCGGGCAATCTCCGGGAAGCGACCCAGCTCCTCGAGGAAGCGGTGGCCGCCTATCAGGCCGCCGACCCGGGGGCCGTCGCGCAAGGCAGCCCGCCCGGAGGGAGATTGCCGAGGCTCACCGCCGTGCGCCCACCCGCGCCCGAATCCTCCGCTGCGGTGCGCCAGCCGTCTATCCCGACGCCGGGGAGGCTCGCCCGCCAGCAGTGGCTAGCCCAGGCCCCACTGTGGATCCTCACCCTCGCTGTGGCCACCGTGATCGGCTGGCAGGCCCTCTACATGGGCAAGCCGGCGTGGGGCACGCCGCTCGACTTCTCCGCCGGCGTTCTCTGGGGCCTCGGCCTCAGCAGCACGGCCTACAGCGGCTTCGGCTCGCTGTTGACCAAGGTGAGCACGCCCCCGGCGGCTCCGTGAGAAGGAGGTCCCGATGACCGGCGCAGCGAGACCTCGCCCCGGCCGGAAGGCGGCCCCTGGACAGTCCGTTCCCAGCCCCAAGCTCGACCCCGCCGTGAAGAAGCTTGTGCGCAACAAGTTCGGTGCCGCACTGGCCGAGAAGGCGACGCCCGCGATGCAGCTGTTGCTCGCCGCGGCGGCGTCGAGCGGCGAGGAGTCGTCGATGGCGTCATACTTCCGAGGATCGCTGCAGTTCCGGGGCTTTCCCGGTCACGCCACCTTCAAGGTCCTCGAGCGATCGTGGGCGCCGAACCAGACCCGCGCCGCACGCAGCCTCGGCAACGTGCAGCTCCTTCCAGCGGCCGTCACGATCGACTGGCAACCGTCGGCGGCGCCCAGGCGAGCCAAGGCGCTCAGCGCCCAGAGAGCCGTCCGGAAGAAGCGCGCTGCTGCCCTGGCTCGGGAGTTTGAGAAGACGGCTGGCCACGTCGCCCGGGCGCTGGTGCCGGGCCCGGGCGACTCGTACACCACGTGGCTCAACAGCGCCATCTACTCGACGTCACCGGCGCACGGCTTCTCGGAGGTCGCTTCAGACTCCCGCGTCGAGTCGGTGGACGTCGTCGGGGAGTGCATCTTCCACGCCGGTGCCGCCGGCAGCGCGAAGGGTGGGACCCACTTCGAGGGGTGGCTGGACGGTGCCACTGGCCGGGGTGTGCTCGTGGCGATCGTCGACGGCGA
>JAUJOZ010000089.1 GCA_030447415.1 Thermomicrobiales bacterium
CCACCCGGTGCCGAGCCAGACCCACAGCGGGATCAGCAGGATGCCCTCGATGCCGTAGAGCGGCAGCGCCAGCGACACCACACCCAGCGCCAGGCCGACCACCGCACCGGGGAGCAGCCACGCCAGATCACGCCAGGTGGCCGGGTCCGAGGGGCGGCGTCCGGGCCGGCGCGCCGCGGGGCGGTCGCCGCGGCGCGGCGTGCCGCCGCCGGGTCGGCGACCGAAGGGGGCCGCTCGTCGCGCTGGCCGCGGTGGCGCACCCCTCACGTGGGTTGCACAAAGGTCGACGCGGGGGCGACGATGGACGAATGAGCGCCGACCCTGCCGGCCCGCGATCCCGCTCCGCGCGCGCCGTTGCCCGCCGCGCGGCCGGGAGCAAACTGGCCCGCGTCTTCGGGATGGGGCAAACCACGCAGAGCCTCCCGGAGGGGGGCGAGCGGGAGCTGCCTGGCCTGGATCTGGCGCGGATGGCCGGCGTGACCACCGGGGGGAGGCGTGGCCGCCCCCGGTCAGTGCCCGTGCCGTTCGACCCGGCCGCTCCGGACGAGGTCGTCGTCGAGCTGCGCGGGATCACCAAGCGGTTCGGCACCGTCGTCGCCAACGACGGGATCTCCCTTGCCGTCCGACGGGGGGAGATCCACGCGGTGCTCGGGGAGAACGGGGCCGGCAAGACCACGCTGATGAACGTGCTGGCCGGGATGCTCCGGCCGGACGCGGGCGAGATCCGGGTCGGCGGCGAGCCGGTGGTGCTCGCCTCGCCACGGGACGCGCTGCGCCTCGGGATCGGCACCGTCTACCAGCACTTTACCCTGGTGCCGAACCTGTCGGTGGTCGAGAACGTCGTCCTCGGTACCGACGCGGGGGCGGTCCTCGACCTGAAGGGGGCCGAGCGGCGGCTGGGGGAGCTGCTCCGGGGGCTCGAGCTCCGGGTGGCGCCGCGGACGCAGGTGCGCCACCTCGCCAGCGGCGAGCGGCAGCGGGTCGAGATCGCCAAGGCCCTCCACCGCGGCTCACGGGTGCTCCTGCTGGACGAGCCGACCTCGGTCCTCTCCCCGGTCGAGGTCGAGGGGCTGTTCCGAATCCTGCTGCGCCTGAAGGCCGAGGGGGCGGCCATCGTCCTCATCACCCACAAGCTGGAGGAGGCGCTGGCCGTCAGCGACCGCCTCACCGTCCTCCGCGCCGGGCGCAAGATCGCCGAGTTGGCGGCCGAGGAACTTGGGAGCACCGAACGCTCGGCGGTCAAGCAGCGGGTCGTCCGGCTGATGTTCGACGGCGCGGGGCCCGCTCCAGAGCGCGACGGTTCGGGTAGAGACCCCAAGCGCGTTGTCGGTCCGACGGTCCTCTCCCTGAACCGGGTGACTGTTATCGGCGACCAAGGCACGCCGGCGGTTCAGGACCTCTCGCTCGACCTCCACGCGGGCGAGGTCTTCGGCGTCGCCGGCGTCGACGGCAACGGGCAGACGGAGCTGGTCGAAGCCATCGCCGGGCAGCGAGCGGCCACGGCGGGTCGGATCGACGTTCGGGGGGCGGACACCACGAACCGCGGCACCGCCGCGTCCGTCCGCGCCGGCATCGGCTACGTCACCGACGACCGGCTCGGGGAAGGCTGCGTCGCCGCCGGCAGCGTCGCCGAGAACCTGGCCCTCAAGGCGATCGACCGACCGCCGTTCGCCCGGGGCCCCTTCCTCAACCGCCGGGCGATGGAGGCCAACGCCCGCCAGCTGATCGAGGGGTACGACGTCCGCGCGCCCGGCCCTGCGGCTCGGGTTGGATCCCTCTCCGGAGGCAACGTCCAGAAGCTCCTCTTGGCGCGGGAGCTGGCGCTCGCCCCGGCGGTCCTGGTCTGCAACAAGCCAACCCACGGACTCGACCTGAAGACCGCCCGCTTCGTGCTCGGCGCGCTGCGCGGGCACGCCGACACGGGCAACGTCGTCCTCCTGATCTCCTCCGAGCTGGACGAGATCCTGGAGGTGAGCGACCGGATCGGGGTGATGTACAACGGGCGCCTCGCGGCGACCTTCGCGCGGGGCGAGGCCGACGCCGAGACGATCGGGCGTCTGATGCTCGGCGGGCGGCCGTGAGCGCGGTGACGGCCCGGCTCGGAATTGCTCACGCGCTGCGGGCGTCGCTGACGCCGCTGGTCGGCTCGGTGCTGGCCATCGCCGCGGCGCTCGCAACCGGTGGGCTCTTCCTCGAAGCCCGGGGCAAGGACGCGCTCGGCGCCTACCGGCTACTTATAGAGCGGGGTCTCGGCAGCCCGTTTGGCGTGACCGAGACCCTGATCAAGACGGCACCGCTGCTGCTGGTCAGCGCCGGGCTGCTCGTGGCCCTCAAGGCGGGCGTCTGGAACATCGGCGTCGACGGGCAGTTCCTGGTCGGCGCCGTCCTCGTCGCCGTGGTCGCGCCGGGGTTGGTCGGGCGGGCGCCGCTGGTCGCGGTCTGGCTGGTCGCGGCCCTGGCCGGGGCGGTCGGAGGGGTCCTCTGGGCCGTCGTCCCGGCCCTGCTCAAGGTGCGCTACGGCCTGAACGAGATCGTCACCACCCTGATGCTCAACTACGTGGCGCTCAGCCTCACCGCCTGGCTGGCGAAGGGGCCGTTCCGAGACCCGTCCACGGTGGCGCCGCAGACGCGGGCGGTGCCGCGGGAGGCGCGCCTGCCCGACGTACCCGGGCTGGACGTCCACGTCGGGCTGCTGGTCGGCGTGGCGGCGGTCGTGCTGGTCGCCCTCCTCTTCCGGTCGACGACGCTCGGCTTCAAGCTCTGGGTGTTGGGGCAGAACCGGCGGGCGGCGGTCCACGCCGGCTTGCCGGTCGGGCGGCTGACCGTGCTCGCGCTGCTGGTGAGCGGCGGCGCGGCGGGCCTGGCGGGTGCCAACGACGTCCTCGGCGTCAAGGGGGTGTTCCAGGGGGAGTGGGACCCGGCCTACGGGCTGACCGCCTTCGCCCTCGTCTACCTCGCCCGGCTCAGGCCGCTCTGGGTGCTCCCCTTCGCGTACTTCTTTTCGTTCCTCGACTTCGGGGGCGAGATCATGGCGCGCTCGGCC
>JAUJOZ010000090.1 GCA_030447415.1 Thermomicrobiales bacterium
CGCGGATCAAACTGAGTGCCGGGTAACCGGAGCGGGTCGTCGGGTCGGTCACGGCCCCGGCACCATCGGCCGGCCGTCGGGTCCATCGACGGAGGAGAGGCAATCATGGCGGCGAGCGATGGGTTGGGCGCTCAAGGGGAATTGCGGCCGGCGGCGGCCGATCCTTCCCCGAGCCTCGCTCCACCCGCGGCGTCCGTCCCCGGCCGGGGCGAGCGCCCCTTCGACCCTGCCCGGCCTTCGCGGCGGTTCACCCTCGGCCGGCTCGCCCGCCGCAGCCCGATCGGCACCGCCTCCGCCCTCTTCCTCGTCGTCGCCCTGCTCGTCGCCCTGCTCGGCCCCCTCCTGGGCACCGGCGATCCGGAGGCGCTCGATCCGCTGGCGACGTTCGCCGCGCCGGCGCCCGGTTTGCCGATGGGGGGCGATTACCTCGGCCGCAGCGTCCTGGCGCGGCTCGTCTCCGGGCTCCGCGTCTCGCTGGCGCTGGCGGTGATCTCGGCTTTGCTAGCGGCGGCGCTCGGGACGATCCTCGGCCTCGTCGCCGGGTATGCCGGCGGGTACGCCGACGAACTCGCCATGCGTCTGGCCGACGTGCTCTTCGCCTTCCCGACGCTGCTGCTGGCCTTGCTGGTAGCGATCGTGATCGGCCCCGGCATCACCGGCGTGATCGTCACGATCGTCGTCGCCACGATCCCGGTCTTCGCCCGCGTCGCCCGCGGCCCGACCTTGAGCGTCCGCGAAATGGAGTACACGATCGCCGCCCGCGTGATCGGGGCGTCGCCGGCCCGCGTCCTCGTCCGGTACGTGCTGCCGAACGTCTCGACGCCCCTTCTGGTCCAACTCGCATTCACCCTCTCCGGCGCCCTGATCTTCGAAGGTGCCCTCAGCTTTCTCGGCCTCGGCGTCCAGCCTCCGGCGCCCTCGCTCGGCTCCTTGATCCAGGACGGCCGGACCTACATGGAGATCGCCCCCTGGACGATGCTCTTTCCCGGTCTGACGCTGGCGGCGTTGATCCTGGCCGTCAACCTGCTCGGCGACGAGTTACAGACCCTCACCGACCCACGGATCCGGGAGCGGTAGGCGGGTTGGCGGATCCGCCCAGCCATCCGACGCCTCGTTGGCCGGCGGGAGAGGGTTGGAAGGCGGACGCGACGCGACGGCGCCTCTTCGCGGCGTCACCGGTCGGCGAAATTGGTCGATGTGGGGGCCGGCCCTCCGCACGACCCGGCCGGCGGACCAGGGATCCGTCGTCGCGCGCGCTCGGCAACGTCCGGCGCGTGAGGTTCGCGGTCTACGAAGCGCGGAGGCGTCCTTCGCGGCAAGCGGTTCGCACGGTGAGCGAGGAGGAAAGACGATGATCAACGGAAAGCACGACGCGCGGGAGACGATGCTGCGCCGCTCCTTGTCACGCCGATCGGCGCTGAAGGCGGGGGTGCTCGGCGGCACCGGCGCGGCGCTCGGGGCGACGGTGTTCCGGGGCGCGCGGCCGGCGTCGGCGCGGGTGATCGGGGCCCAGGTCGAGGCGACGACCCTCACGATCGCGCTCAATGGCGCCCCGTCCGATCTCGACCCCCACTCCCAGTACGACCAGCGGTCGACGCTCGCCGTGCGCGGCCCGTATGAGGGGCTGATCGGCCTCAAGGACGACAAGACGAACGAGTACGTCGGTCTTCTGGCCGAGCGCTGGGAGGCCAACCCGGACAAAAGCGTCTGGACCTTTCACCTGCGCGACGGCATCACTTTCCACGACGGCTCGCCGTGTGACGCCGAGGCGGTGCGCGCCTCCTACGAGCGGCTGCTGACGCTGGGCCGCGGTGCGGTCAACGTCGTCTCCCGCTTCGTGCCGGAACCCGGCCGGATCACCGCGCCGGACCCCCGCACGGTCGTCTTCGACTGCGGACGGCCGCAGCCCCTCTTTGAAACCGCGGTGGCGGCCACCCTCGGCGTCCAGGTCGTCAACACCAAGGTCGCCAAGGCGCACGAGGTGGACGGGGACCAGGGCAACGAGTGGTTGCAGATCAACGCCGAGGGGACCGGGACCGGCCCCTACCGCATCGTCGAGTTCGAGCCCGCCGAGTTGATGGTCCTGGAGCGCTACGAGGGCTACTGGGGCGGCTGGGAGGGACCGCACTTCGACCGGATCGTGGTCCGGGTCGTCGAGGAGGCGGAGACGCGGCGCCAACTGCTCGAGCGGGGCGAGGTCGACATCGCCCAGGCCCTCAGCTTCGAGACGCTGCGCGCGCTTGAGCAGAACCCCGACCTCCGCGTCGACCGGGCCCCGAGCACCGCCGTCTGGTACTTCGTTTTGACCGAAGGCGGAGCGCTGGCCAAGCCCGAGGCCCGGCAGGCGATGTGCTACGCCTTCCCCTACGACGAGGTGATCAACGGCGTCTACGACGGCGTCCCCAAGCGGGCGGTCGGCCCGGTCGCGGAGACGGTCCAAGGCTTCGCCCCGGAGACCTTTGTCTACCAGACCGACCTGGAGCGCGCGCGCGAGTTGTTCGCCGCGGCCGGCGTTGCCGAAGGGACGGAGCTGACGCTGATGACGGAGACGGGCGCGCCGCTGACCCAATCGGCCGCCCAGCTTTTCCAGGCCAACCTCGAGCAGATCGGGATGCGGTTGACGATCGAGGCGGTCGACACGCCCACCTTCACCGACACCTTCTACGGCGACGCCCCGGCCGAGGAGCGTCCCAGCGTGATGCCGTGGAGCTGGTGGCCGGACTACAGCGACGCCTGGAACCAGCTCTACCCGATCGTCTCCTGCGAGTCGTGGGGGGCGAACGGCGGCAACGGCGGCTACTACTGCAACGAGCGGGTCGAGGAGTTACTCGCCCAGGCGAAGGACGCCGCCGACCCGGCGGCCTACCAGGCGGCGCTGGCGGAAGCGCAGCAGATCCTGACGCGGGACGACCCGGCGGCCATCTACTACGCCCAGCCGCCCCAGGAGAACGTGCTGCGGCGGGACATCGGCGGCTTCGTCGCCAACCCGATCAACCTCGGCACCTACGACTTTTATCGGTTGCACCGGACGGAGTAGC
>JAUJOZ010000091.1 GCA_030447415.1 Thermomicrobiales bacterium
GCGCACGCAGCGGCCAACGTGACGATTCATCACGCGGCCGAGATGAACGCCGTGATCGGCTGCGGCGGTATCATGGTTCGTCCCGGCGACGTACTACTCGGCGACGGCGACGGCGTTGCCGTCATCCCGCGCCACCTTGCACGCCAGGTCGCCGCGGCCGCCGCTGCCCGCGACCGCCTGGAGTCGTACGTCTTGCGCCGCATCCAGGCCGGCGAGTCCCTTCGCGGCGTCTACCCTCCCAACGAACACACCCTCGCCGACTACGAAGCGACCGCGAGGAAGGGAGAAGACCCAACAGAGCAGATCGGCTCTTCCCCCGTCGTTTGATACAAGTCTCCTGTCGCTTTGTACGCGCCCACGTCCACCCCGTCATACTTGTTTCGCGGCAAAACAGGCGCAACCCTCGCTGCCAGGCAACCCGGTCTGTCGCGCACTGCGCGAGACGGCACCGACCAATCGCCGTGCTGGTGGGTCGCCTATACTCCGACGACGATCATCGGCCGGGTCGGAGCGTAAGGGTATGGAGCTGCGCGGGGCGGTGGCAGTGGTTACCGGCGGCAATGGCGGCCTCGGACGTCGAATTTGCCATGCTCTCGCCTCGGCCGGGGCGAATGTCGCCGTGGTGTACCGGACCTCGCGGGCAGACGCCGAGGAGGTCGCGGCAAGCACCGCCAAGCTCGGAGTCCGGGCTCGCGCCATCGGGGCCGACGTGACCGACCCGGTCGAGATCGATCGGCTGTACGAGCAGGTCCTTCGGGATCTCGGGCGAATCGACGTCCTGGTCAACAACGCCGCGTACAACCAGTGGGTCCCCTTCGCCGATCTGGACGCCCTCACGCCCGACGTGTGGGCGCAGATCCTCAACGCGAACACCACCGGTCCGTTCCTCTGCTCGCGATCGGTGGCGCCAATCATGAAGCAACAGGGTGGTGGGCGCATCGTCAACGTGAGCTCGGTGGCGGGGTTTGCGCCGGTCGGCAGCAGCATTGCGTACGCCGTCTCCAAGGCCGGGCTCAACCACCTAACACGCTGCCTGGCCGTTGCTCTGGCACCCGAGATCCTCGTGAACTGTGTGGCCCCCGGCTACATGGAAGGCACGCGGATGTCGGCCCGGCTCGATCCCGCGTATGTACAGCGGAGTCTCCAGACCACGGCCCTCAAGCGCGCCGCCGACCGCGACGACGTCGCCGACCAGGTCGTGACGTTCGTCAGAACTGAGAGCACGACTGGCCAGACCGTCTGCATCGACGCAGGCCGCTACTACCACTGAGCGGAGACCCGACGACCACGACAAAACCGCGGTCGCGTCCCTTGCTCTTGACGGGGTCGCCCCGTCGTACTGTATCCTCGGCGCGGCCTACATCGGTCTGAGCAGGCTACCTTGCGCGAAAGCCCGGCAACTCGGTCCCTGATGCGTCTCGGTCTGGCACTGGGCGGCGTCAGCATTGCGCTGTGCGCATTGCCGTTCGCCGGTCCGCTCCACGGGGTGGCGAACGGCGCGCTCCAGAGCCCGTCGTCGGCCGCATTTGCGGCCGCGGCACCGCCCGCGTCGCCGCCGCTGGCGACGACGGCCCCGAGTCCATCGACACCCACGCCTCCCACGGAGGCTGCCGCGGCGCTCTTCCAGCCGATGTCCGCCCCCATCCCGGTCACTATTCCCGCTGCCGCCGCGTCGAGCACGGTCAGCTCGAAGGCTGAGGAGGTTGCCCCGGGAGCCGAGTCAGCGGATGCCCAGACAGAGCGGCGCACGAGTCGGCTGCCGGAGGTGGCATGGTTCCGCTCCAGGCGCGAGACGGCCCTCTGGTCAGGCCCCGACCATCAGGCCGTCGAGTTTTCCAAGCTCCCATCAGGCACGCTCGTCGTCGCCCTCGAAGTGGGTGCGACCCGTACGTTCGCGTTCGTGAGCGGCGATGGCGACGACCGTAAGGCGGGCGAGGTCTGGATCGACACGACGGACCTGGAGCCGACAGCCTGGCCACGCTGGGCCCGTGGCCGGCGCCCCGCCGCGGTACGCGCCTATCACAGTCCGGATGCTGAGATCCTGACCACCCTCAAACCCGGAACGTTCGTCGAAGTCGTGGGCGAGCCGATCGGCTCCTGGGCGAAAGTCTTCTACCTGGGTGACGGCCGAATTCCGGAGCCGATCGAGGGGTGGGTCGTGGCGAGCGACTTCGGCTTCCCGGCGACGGCGCAGGCGACGCTGAGCGCGAGCACCGTAACGCGTGCGACGCTGGCCGCGAGCCCACCCGAGGTCTGGCTGCGGGCGCCTTACCTGACGCAGCTTGACGGCAGCGCGTACGCCCAGGCCAACTGTGGGCCAACCTCTGTCGGGATGATTCTGGAAGCGCTCGGGAAGAACGAGACGCTGGGCGGCCTCCGCGCGACCGCCCTCGAGCTGCAGGGTACCCCGAGGTGCAACAGCTGCGGCCTGTTCATCCAGACCCTGGCGGGCGTCGCCCAGGATCGAGGGGCGACCATCTTCAATCTACATGGCGAGGGGGACACGCTGCGGCGCTGGAACCTCGACGAAATCCGGCTGCAGATCCGCGACGGGCGGTTCGTCGTTCCGCAAGTGATGTATCGCCGCCTACCGGGTCGGGAGAACTCTGGTTACTGGGGCGATCACTATGTAGTGGTAACCGGCATTCTGGGCGACCAGTTCATCTATAACGACCCGCTCAACCACGACGCGAACGGCTACGGCCGCGTCATCTCGGGCGAAATGCTTCAAAAAGCAATGGCCGAGAGCGACTTCCCGTTTGCCGCGTTTGCCGTCGGACGTTAGCAGGACGGCTGCCCTGGCGGCCGCTGAAAGCGAACCGACCCGGTACTGAGATGGCGGCTTGTGGCGCCTCGGCCGGCCTACCACGGTCAGGTAGCCAGAGGGGCGCATCCCGGCCCCGCGTGGCCCCAACGAGTCCGATCCTCAGAACGCCGCCAAGACGGCACGTCGCGTGCCGTCATGGCGGCTCAAGGTCGAGGAGAAGTGGATGACGCGTACGAAGGTCTTTGCGCTAATCATGGCCGGGGGC
>JAUJOZ010000092.1 GCA_030447415.1 Thermomicrobiales bacterium
CCTGCTGGCTCTCCGGCGGCCCGGCCGGTCCGGGCCGGCTCGCGGTGGCCGGCCCGTCGCCCTGGCTCACCGGCCTCGCGGCCGGTGAGTGGATCGGGTTGTTCGGCGCTGTGTCGGCCTGGGTCACCGCTCGCCGTGGGCGCCGGCTGGTGCCGAGCCGCGACTGATCAGAAGGCGTTCGGCCAGGCGGCCAGCACGCCAATGGCCCCCATCACGATGCCGGAAACGGCCGCCCCCTGGTTGGCAGCTCGGCCGTCGTCGGCCCGCGAGAGCGCCAGGACGCCGAAGAGCAGAGCCAGCGCAGCCAGCACCAGGCCGATGAACACGATGGGGCGAAGACCGCCCAGGAGAAGTATGAAGGGGTTCAGAACTACCAACAGAATCGGCAACACCGCTACGAAGAAGAGGCCGAGGATGCCGAGCACCATGGCGGTGGTCGCGAGACCGCTCCGGCGCGCACCCGGCTGTGGCGGGGAGGGGCCGTATCCCTCTGGCGGACCCCAGTCCGGAGGCGACGTTGACACAGACGCCTCCCGCTCGGTGGACGCCCATCCTCGGCCTCGCCACGGACGAGGTCAAACAGCTCCGGGCGGGTGTTCTGCTTCGTCCTCCCACGCCTGGGAACTGTCGGACGGCTAACCTGCGCCGCACCACGACCGACGGAGGGAGGAACATGTCGGAGGGCAGCGAGCGGCGCCCAGCGTCGCCCTGGGACCCGCCGTCCGGTCCGCCGGGCTACGGGCCTGGTCCGCAGCCGCCGCCGCCACCGCCGGGGTGGCAACCAGGCCCCATGCCGGGCTACGGGCCTGCTCCGCAGCCGCCGCCGCCGGGCTGGCAGCCGGGTCCGATGCCTCCGGCGTACGGCCAGCCCTACCCGCCGGCCGGCTACTACCCCCCTCAGGCGGCCTACGGGGGTGGCGGGCAGGGCACCAACGGCATGGCCGTCGCGTCGCTGGTGCTGGGCATCGTGGGCATCGTTTTCGTCTGGGTACCGCTAGTTGACCTGGTGCCGGCGGTGCTGAGCATGATCTTCGGTTTCGTCGCGAAGAACCAGATCAGCCGGCACCAGCAGGCCGGTGCCGGCATGGCCAACGCCGGACTGGTCCTCGGCTGGGTCGCGATCGCGATTCAGCTCATCTTCGTTGCTCTGGCGGTCGTCGACGTGTTGCTAGTTCCCTGAACCGGGGGGTCCGCGGCTAGTCCTCTAGCTCGCGGAGTGTCTTTCGTTCGAGTGTTGGCGCCAATCGCCCGAGCGCGCGCGGCGGACGGTCGTTACAAGTCGCTTTGTGCTCCACAGTCCGCCGTCCCGCCGGCGCGGCCCTTCCGACTAGTCCTTGACGACGACAGTGCCCACCAGCTTGTCGGCGAAGGTCTGCTTCTTGCTGTCCCACAGTGGCCAGAGGTAGCCCAGGTAGAGCGGCAGCTGGTCGACGATGTGCAGAATCGCCCGCGCGATCGACAGCCCGGCGCCCATCGGCAGTCCGTCCCGCTCCCGCAGCGCACGAATGTTCACGACACGCTTGCCGATCGTCTGACCCGTGCGACCCTGACGGACCAGTTGGTAGACAGCAAAACCGAGGGGGGCGAGGTATATCAGAAGGAACACGCCGGGACTGGTGTTGCCCGCCTCGTCTGCCGTGGCCACGCCCAGAATGACGAAAGGCACGGCCACGGCGACGAGGATCAGCAAGTCGACGATCGATGCGCCCACTCTGGCGATCCAGCTGGCCAGTCGGCTTCCGTCGTACCAGGAGGGTTGGCCGTAGGACGACTGGCCGGTTGGCATCGTCACCGAGGTCTCCTTGGCGCTCGTGGGGCCGCTATCGTTGGGCCTCACACCGGCCAGGTCAAGCAGCTGCAATCGGGCCGTTCTCAGGGCGCTCGAGCGTCTCGCCCGGCAGAGCGCGCGCCCGGAGAGTTGCCCAAGCGCACCAGGCGACTGCCGAGGTGGCCAGGACACCTCGGCGTGGGCGCGTGCTTGTCCACGTCCGCGGGTCGAGGGCAGTGCCGGTGTGCCTTCGCCCTGTTATCGCCCACCCCAGCAGTAACGCGGTGAGGGCAGGCCCCCCGGGGTGAACCAACAGGGCGGGGGCCAGCTCCCCATGCAGTGTCCGCACCACAGAGCGACTCATGCCGCATCCGGGGCACGGCCGCCCGGTCACTCGACGGACTGGGCAGAGGACTGGGCCGGCCTCTACGCGGGTGCGCGGGAGAACCGCAGCGGTCGCCAGCAGAAACGCCGCCACGACACCGCGCCGGGCAGCCTCGTGCTCCGCGAGGCCAAGCCGGCTCACCGCTCGTTTTCCTGCGCGACAGTTCGGCTTAGCCGGCCAATGGCAGACCCTCAGAGTCCGGGAGCTTGCGCGTCGCGATGTTGATCAAGTCGATCAGGCTCCAGATGCCGCAGCCGCCGAAGGTGAACAGTTTCAGTACGCCCAGGCCGGTGTAGCCGAGGTAGAAACGGTCGCCACCGACGAAGCCCAGCAGGAAACTCAGGACCAGCGCGGTCGTGTAGCTCTTTGATGAGAACAGGCCCTGCAGCGTTCCCGCCGGGAACCAGGTGCCGCCGCTCTCCTGACGAATCGGCGTGTCGGACTTGATCTGCTTAGTCCGCACCATCTGCTGCATCTCGAGGGCGTTGTACGGGCCAGACTCGACGCCCATCAGCTGGACGTAGTAGCCGTTGCCGCTCTGGGCAGGCATCGACATGGCTGTCCTTTCAGTAGGTCTGGTCAACGCGCGGGCATGTCCTGCCGCTGGCGGCAGTGCGGCGCCATGTTAGGCGGTCCTGCTGGCGAGGGTGCGCAGTTCTCGGTTCTGCCGCCGGGGTGAGGTGCCCACACCTCCGCGCCTGGCCGCTATCGTTGGACCTCACACCGGCCAGGTCCAGCAGGCGGAGGGGGTGGCGTGACCGCCCGGCTCGTCGTGCTGGTCTCCGGTGAGGGCACCAACCTCCAG
>JAUJOZ010000039.1 GCA_030447415.1 Thermomicrobiales bacterium
TGACGGCGGCGTTGTTGGGCGCCTGGAAGAGCCCGGCCCCGGTCCCGTAGACGACCAGGGTCAGGACGGCAACGGCGGGCGCCGTCGCCGGGCCGAGACGGGCCATGAGCAGGATGGCCGCGGCGACCACGCCGAGGCCGAGGGTCGCGGGCCACCGGGGGCCGATCCGGTCCGTCAGCCGACCGGAGAGGGGCGCCACGATGAGGATCGTCAGCGGGACCGCCACCATCACCAGGCCCGCTTCGGCCGGCGAGAGCCCCATGAGCGATTGCAGGGCGAAGGGGACGAGGAACATGTTCGAGGCCAGGGCGACGAAGGCGAGAAAGGCGGCCAACAGCCCCGCGACGAGCGGCCAGGAGCGAAGCAACCACCCGTGTGGGACCAGTCTCGGCGTAGGCTGTCCGGCCATCCGCGGCAGGTGGCGCCAGGCGAGCCCGAGCGCCAGTACCCCGAGCGGGAGGTTGACCAGGAAGACGGCGCGCCAGCCGGCGACGCCGATCAGCAGCCCCCCCACGCTCGGCCCGGCCGTCAGCCCGGCCGCGACCGCCATGTGCATGAGGCCCATCGCGCTGCCGCGCCGCCCCACGGGGTAGGCGTCGGTCAGGAGAGCCTGGCCGCTGGCGAGGAGCATCGCGGCGCCGATCCCCTGCAAGCCCCGAGACCCGACGAGCTGCCAGGCGGTTCGGGAAAGGCCGCAGAGCCCCGAGGCGAAGGTGAAGAGGGCGAGCCCGGCGAGGAAGATCCCTCGGGCGCCGATCCGGTCCGTTAGCCGGCCGGCGATCAAGAGCGTGCCGACGATGGCGAGCTGGTGGGCGAGGACCACCCACTGGATCAGCCCGACTTCGGCGCCGAAGACCCGCCGCAGCGTCGGCAGCGCGACCCCGACGCCGCTCTGGTCGAGGTTGCTCATCGCGGTCGCGACGAGCACGACGACCAGGACCGAGCGCCCGGTGCTCACCCGAGGCCGGCGAAGAGGTCCGGCTCGGGCCGGGGCTGGTGGGGGAGGCGGCTCGCCGCGAGGCGGAAGTACTCGGTGCCGAGGGCCTGCCACCGCTCGGCCTCGGGGAGGTTGGCGAACGGCTGGTCGTGGGCCTGAGTGCGGTGCGCCTCGTTGGTCGCCCGCTTCTTCTGCTCGAGCCAGGGGCGGACGTCCAGGGCGACCGTCACCTCCTCGTCCGGGATGCCGGGGAAGCCCCAGCCGATGGCGCGCACCAGACTCTCCGGCAGGGTCGAGTAGTAGAGCTTGGCCGCCGCGTGGGCGGCGAGGCCCTGTTCGGGGTAGGTCCCCGGGTCGGCCGCGAGCTCGAAGGCCGCGGTGGCCGCGCGGTGGATGGCGACGTGGTCGGGGTGCAGGGTGCGACCCTCCGGGCCAAAGGTCACGACGACGTGGGGCCGGAGGCGGCGGATCGAGGCCACCAGGTGGCCGGCCAGCTCGCGCCGGTCGACCTGCGGGAGGGTGCCGTCCCGGTAGTCTAGGATCGTCGGCTCCGCGACGCCGAGGATCGCGCACGCGTCTCGCAGCTCCGCCTCGCGCACGCGGGGCAGTTCCTCGGGCGTGCAGAGGGGCGGCTCGCCACAAGAACCCGCCTCGCCGCGGGTGGCGACGACGAGGCCGACGTGGCCGCCCTCGCTCGCGTACTTGGCCAGGGTGCCCCCGACGATCCGGGACTCGTCGTCGGGGTGGGCGAAGAGCCCGAGCAGCCGTCGTTCGCTCACCGCTGGACCCCGGAGCAATGGATTCGGCCGCCGGTCTTCGTCATGCCGGCCAGCCTAAACCTTGCCCCGAGGGGGAAGGTCAAGGGCGGATCTCGACGGGGACCGGCAGGCAGCCACAGGTCGGGGCGAAGCCCGCGCAGCCCGCGCAGCACGCGTCCGCCGGCGCGACGTCGGGCGTTCCCAGCCGGCGGGCGGCGGCCTCGAGGCCGGCCCGGACGGCGACGAGGGCCTCGATGCGCGCGGTGCAGTCGGCGATCTTGCGGTCCAGGAGCTGGCGGAGCTCGGCCTGGGTCAGGTCGCAGCGGCCGCCCTCGGCCACGGCGGTCAGCGCTCGGATGTCTGCGAGGTTGAGACCGAGCCGCTTCGCCCGGCGGACGAAGGCGAGGCGGTTGAGATCCTCCGGGCGGTAGCGCCGGTAGCCGTTCGGCCCGCGGGGCACCGGGGGGAGGAGCCCGAGCGCCTCGTAGTGGCGCAACGTCTTGGGTGTCGCGCCGACCCGCCGAGCCGCCTCGCCGATCGTGAGCGTGTCGGTCATACGCCCTCCCTAACTCGCCCCGAGGGCAGGCCTGGCCCTCTGCGATAACGTCTACCAGAGAACGCGCCCTAGGGGCGAACGGTGGAGGTCGCGGAGGAAGTTCCGCTGCGCCTCGGGCGGCGGGCGGCGCCACGGGGCCGGTAAGATCCGAGCCTGTTGAAAAAGGTGGGGACGTGGTCGACGAGGGGCTGGTACCGACCCCGGATGCCGCAGGCGCTGGCGGCGCCGCGCAACGGGCTGCTCAGCCTGCTCGGCGCCCTCGGCTGGGCCAGCATCACCGACGGCCTCCGCCACTATGACGCCTCCACCCAGCGCGGCATCCATCTCCTCACCACGGCGCCGGCCCGACTTTGACTTTGACACCGCCCTAGTCCGGAAGGCGAGGAGCGTTGACACCCTCCCAAGCCGCCCCTACAATCCGCGCGCCCAAACCAGGTGAGTTCGGGATCGGCCCGCAGACGTGTCGACGATGCTCAGAGGAGGAGGCCCACCATGACCGACGGACACGCGGCGCGTGCGCTCTTCGAGGAAGCCCTGAGCGGCCGCATCAACCGGCGCGAGCTCCTGCAGCGGGCGGCCGCCATCGGGTTGAGCGTGCCGGTCGTGGCGGCCCTGGTGCAAGCCGCCGCCGGAGCGACGTTGGCGGCCGAGGAGGGAACGCTCACCCCGACCTTCTACCAGTGGATGATCGACAACCACGGACCGTCGATCGAGCAGGTGAACGAGGATTTCAGCAAGACGTTCCCGCTTGATGCCAAGATTGCCCCGGTCGAGGGGTTCGGCATCGAGCGCTTCGTGGCAGAGGCCAGAGACGAGAATAGCACCTGGGACATTTACCTCGGCATGACGCCGTTCGTGGACATGAAATCCTTGATCGACGCGGGCGTGATCGAGCCCTGGGACCCGTACATCCCCCAGGACGTGCTTGACGACCTGATCCCCGCGGTCCGGGAGGAAGGGACGTTCGACGGCCAGCTCTACAACTGGCCGTTCTTGCTGGACATTACCGTGCAGGGCTGGAACGCCGAGATCGTGGAGAAAGCCGGCCTCGACCCCGAAGCCGCGCCGAGGACCTGGGACGAATACCTGGCCAACGCAGCCAAGATCCAGGAAAGCGGTGCCGCGCCGTTCGGCTGCACGTTCGATGGCCACGGTTGGCGCTCGCTGGCGCCCATCACGCACAGCATCAGCACGGACGTCTACACCGAAGACGGCCTGTTCGACTTCACCAACGACGCGGTCGTCGAAGCGCTGGAGATCATGAAACGGATGATGGAAGTCTCCCACCCGGACGTCCTCAATCCCGGCACCTCAGACGGAGGCGTCAATGGCACCCCTGACGAGGGCGCCTTCGCCGCGCAGCAAGTCGCCTACTACGTGAAGTACCAGAACGCTCACCTCCGATTCGCGGGCACCTGGCCCGACCCCGGGAATCTGCGATTGGCTGGCCTACCGAAGACAGAGACCGGGGTGGGCGGTACCGTCTTCTGGGACACCGGCGCGGCGCTCTTCACCTACGGCAAGAACAAGCAGCAAGCCGCGGAGTACATGAGGGCGCTCACGTACGACGACCGCGTCTGGGAGCACTCGATCAGCGGCAGCGAGGGCTCGGTCCCTGCCGGCCAGGTTCCGGTCTATCAGTCGGTCTGGGAAAAGTACACGGCGAACCGCCCCGCCTGGATGACGGATTGGGCCTTCCTCATCCGGGACCAGCTCCAGGTGAGCAAGGCGATCAGACCGCATACCTTTGGCGTGAGCCAGTTCCTGAGCTTCGGCGATCAGCACTGGCAGAAGTACCTCAAGGGCGACGAGAGCGACCCGAGGAAGGTGCTCCAGGCGGCCATGGACGCGGTCTTGGAGGAGGTGGCGAAGGCCGGCTAGTCTGGCTCTGGTTCCCATCGCGTCGTTCATGATGGCTAGGGTTGCCGGTTCCAGCCCTAGCCATCATGGTTCGTTGAGGGCAGCATGGCTGGAGTAGCCGTTCACGGGCAGGCCGTCAGATCGCAGCGGCGGTCCCTGCTGGGGAGCTTCCCGACAAGCTGGCTCTTCCTGCTGCCGACGATTGTGTTCTTCCTCGGCTGGCAGCTCTATCCGATCGTCCGCGTCGCCTGGATGAGCTTTACCGACTATCACTTCCTCCGCACCGACGAGCCGGTGCATTGGATCGGTTTCCAGAACTACCAGGATGCCGTCGCCGATCCGCTCGTGCGCGAAGGACTCCTCCGGGCGGCGGCGTTCACCGCGCTCTTCCTGCCCGGCATGATCTTCATCCCGATGGTGCTGGCGGTCCTGGTTGATCGGATCACGCACCAGAAGGTCGCCACCTTTTATCGCTTGGTCTTGCTCATCCCGTCGATGATCCCTGGTCCGCTCATCTTCGTGCTCTGGAAGTGGCTCTACGACCTGTATATCGGACCGATCAACTGGCTCCTCGTCGACGTGCTCGGTGTCTACACCGTGCAGAACCAGCCGCAGTGGCTGGGCAGTTCGATGACGGTCTTTCCGGCGATCACGCTGATGGAATGGTGGTGGGGGCTCGGCTACCACACGATGTTCTTCCTGGCGGGACTGGCGACGATCCCGAAGGATCTCTACGATGCCGCGCGCGTCGATGGCGCAAACGAGTGGCGCCTCTTTTGGAACGTCACGTTCCATCGGCTGCGCCCGATCATTCTGGTTCTGGTTGTGCTGCGATTCGGGACGGCGATGGCCGTCATCGACGAGTACCTCATCATGGGCGGCTTCAACCGGGACCGGCCCACCTACACCTGGACCGTCTACATGTGGGAACTCGGATTCAAGCTGGGCGATTGGAATCAGGCCTACGCGGCCGCCGTCGGCTGGGTCGGCGCGATCGCGATGCTGGTCGTCGTCGGTGGACTCTTCTGGGTGTTCCGTTCGCGGGACTAGGCCAGGAACTGAGGAGCACAACCATGGCCATTCGAGAGATCGCCGGTCCGTTGCCTCGCACCCACGTCGAAACGTGGCGTCCCCGCCGTTACCCGCACCCGGCGACGATCGCGCGGCACACGGTGCTGGCATTCTTTGCCCTGATCATCCTCTTTCCCATCTTCTGGGTGTTGATGCTGTCGATCAAGTCGTTGCCCGATGCGTACCAAAACGAGATCTGGCCACAGCAGTTTGATTTCAGCCACTATGCATACCCACTGCGGCACATCGAAACCCTGCCCCGAAACTTCCTCAACAGTGTCGTGGTGACGACCGGTTCCGTCGTCGCCACCACCATCTGCGCGGTGCTGGCCGGGTACGCCCTGGTCCACCTTCGGACACCGGGACGAGCGCTCGTGCTCGGCGTCCTCGTTGCGTCGATGTTCTTCCCGACCCGCGTGACGGCGATCATCGCCATCTGGGAGATTCAGAAGAATCTCGGCCTGCTCAACGTCACGTGGGGACTGATCCTCCCGTACGTGACCCTGGCCCTGGCGCTCTCCGTCTTCATCATGAAGGGAATGTTCGAAACGGTTCCCCGGGAGCTGGCAGATGCCGCGCGGATCGACGGAGCCGGGTCCATCCGAATGCTCACGGGGATCATGCTGCCGATCGTCCGGAACGGGATTGTCGTCGTGATCATCGTCAACTTCGTCACCGCCTGGGGCGAGTACCTGCTCGCAAACACGTTGACCAGCGATCAGGACGCACGAACGCTTCCGGTCGTGCTCGCGGCGGCCTCCGGCGGCATGGGCGTCTGGGCGTGGCCGCGCATCGCCGCCGTCTACGTGATGGCCATCACCCCCGGTCTCGTCGCCTTCGCCGTCGCCCAGCGCTGGTACATGAAGGGCCTCCAGGAAGGCGCCCTCAAGGCATAGCGAGTGCCGAGTGCCGAGTGGAAGAATGGCGCGGCATGCCGTCTTCTTGATGGAGGCGCTATCCGGGGCGTCAGTGCGATGGTCAACTCGGGCTTCGCTACTCGGCGCTCAGCACTCGGCACTCGGCACTGCTCGGAACTGAAGGAACCGCGCATGCGCCTCCCCGACACCGTCGCCCTCATCACCGGCGGTGGCTCAGGCATCGGCCGGGCGATTTGCCAGCGCTTCGCCGTCGAGGGCGCCCGCGTCGTGGTTGCCGACCGCGACCTCCCGGGCGCCCAGGAGACGGCGCGTCGCATCACCACGGCCGGCGGCACCGCCCTCGCCGTCGAAGCGGACGTCTCCGACGCCACGGCCGTGGCCACCATGGCCGAGCGCATCGAGGCCGACCCGGACTACGGCCGCGTCGACGTCCTCGTCAACAACGCCGGTGCCGCCTGGGGCGACGATATCCTCCAGATCGACGAGGAGACCTGGGACCGCAACCTAGCGGTCGTCCTCAAGAGCGCCTTCCTCTGCGCGAAGGCGGTCCTCCCCGGGATGCTCACCCGCCGCCGGGGCGCCATCGTCAACGTCGCCTCCGTCAACGGCCTCTCCGGTCTCGGCGAGGAGGGCTACAGCGCGGTCAAAGCTGGGATGATTAGCCTGACCCAGAACATGGCGGTCAAGTACGGCGACCGCGGCGTCCGGGTCAACGTCGTCTGCCCCGGCACCGTCCGCACCCCCATCTGGCGCGAGCGCGTCGAGCGCAACCCCGACATCTTCGACCGTCTGGCCGCCTGGTATCCGCTGGGGCGGGTCGGCGAACCCGAGGACATCGCCAACGCCGTCCTCTTCCTGGCTTCCGACGAGGCCGCCTGGATCACCGGCGCCACCCTGGTCGTGGATGGCGGTCTCCTCGCCGGCAGCCCCCGCATGACCCGCGACCTCGAAGCGACGTGAGGTCGCGCGACCGGTGCGAACCACTCGCGTCAAAACCATCGACAGGCCGAATGCCTCCTCCTAGAATCCCGGCCGAACGTTCGTAGCCTACGAACCGGGCAAGCACGCGAACCGCGCGCTTCGCGACGTCGCTGATGGTCCTCTTCCCATAAGTTCCGACCGTCGCCGGTACGCCGGTTTCCGCGCGCGATCCGCGGTGCCCAGGGACAGAGCATCAGCTAATCGGCGGCGCGGTCGATCTGGTCCTCGTCGCGGTCGTTCCAGCGGAGCACAACGAGCGGTCGTTTGTGTTCAGTACCGCTCGAGCTTCTGAACAAGAGAAAACCTGGAACTGGTGCGCCTAGCCTCGCCGCTCGGAGAAGGCGGGCGGCCACGTTAGTCCGCCGCCACCGGCTCGGTATCCCGGTCGGTCCACCGCAGGACGATCCTCGGCGCGCGATTGTGTGCGGTGGCCGCTCAGCAAGCGCGCGCTCACGCTGCTCCCCCTGCCCGTCGTCGCCCGCGTCCCGAGGAGGTGCCCCCGGCTCGCCTTTCCAGGCCACGACGAGGTCCCGCTCGGGGTACGCCAGCTTCTCGGCAGGGCGGTAGCCGAAGTGCCGAGAGATGTCCTGCGCGATTCCCATGACCACCGGCACGAGCTCCGACAGGCACGGTTCGATTTCTTCCGGGGTTCCGGCGACGCTCGCCGCCGCGACCACCCGCCCCGTGTAGTCGAAGATCGGGGCCGCCACGCAGCGCGTGTTTTCGTGGGATTCCCCCCGGTCCAACGCGAATCCACGTTGGCGGATGGCCGCCAGTTCCCGCCGCAGCGCCCCTGCGTCGGTGATCGTCGTCGACGTGAACCCCGTCAGCGCTTGGCGGGCCAGCAACGCCGCGACCTCCTCGTCCGGCGAGTGCGCCAGGATGGCCTTCCCCAGGCCCGTCGCGTGCGCCGCCGCCCTCCGCCCGAGCGGGACGTACTCGGTGAGACTCGTCGGGTTGTCGACGCGGTCGATGTTGACGACGCTGCCGCCCCGGTAGACCGCTAGGTGAGCCCGCAGGCCGGCGCGCTGCATGAGGTCGCGGAGCAAGGGCCGCGCCTCCGCCGCCATGCGCATCGCGCCGACGGTCGCGCCGCGCAGCTCCAGGATCCTCAGCCCGAGCTGGTAGCGCCGGGTCCGCGGGTCCTGCTCCACGTAGCCCACCCGCAGCAGCGTCTGCAAGAGGAATGACACCGCGGAGTTGACAGGCCATAGCGGCGACCCGTAGGCTGTTTCAAGGCAACGGCGTGAATTTCACGAGATAAAACTGGCAGCGGTGAGGTCTGTTTCAAGGGAAGAGCCGCGATGAGCCGACCCGTCGTGTCTCACACCGAGGGGCTCTTTGTGCAGGCCCAGCAGGTCCTGGCGAGCGGCGTTTCTGCCTCGATGAGGATGCACCCGTACCTGGGCCGACCGTTCTATCTCAGCCGCGGCGACGGCCCCCACGTCTACGATCTCGCCGGCGGGCGCTACCTCGACTTCAACCTGTCCAACGGCGCCGCCATCCTCGGCCACCGCCACCCGGCGGTGGAGCAGGCCGTCCTGCGGGGGCTCGAGGCCGGGATCATCGCCGCGGCGGAAACGCCGTTCCACGAGGAGCTCGCGGCGGTCCTCTGCGAGATCATCCCGGCGGCGGAGCGAGTGCGCTTCGCCAGCGTCGGCAGCGAGGTGACCCTCGTCGCGATCCGCATCGCGCGCCACGCCACGGGACGGACCAAGATCCTCAAGTTCGACGGCCATTTCCACGGGCTCGTCGAACCTTTCCTGCTCAAGCGGGAGGATCCGACCGCCCAACGAAGCGGCGTGGTCCCCTCCTCCGGCGGTGTCCCGACGAGCCTGTCCGGGGATGTCGTAATGGTCCCCTGGAACGACGCCGAGGCGTTCGAGCGGGCGATCGCCGGGCACGGCACCGGCCTTGCGGCGGTGATCTGCGAGCCGATCCACTTCAACGCCGGTTGCATCCCGCCCACGCCAGGATTCCTGGAGCTGCTGCGCCAGCGCACGACCGAGAACGGCGTCGTCCTCATCTTCGACGAGATCCTGTCGGGGTTCCGCACCGCGCTCGGCGGCGTCCAGGAGCAGACCGGCGTCGTTCCCGACCTCTGCACGCTCGCCAAGGCGTTGGCCAACGGGATGCCCCTCTCCGCCCTCGTCGGTCGAGCCGACCTGATGGAGCACCTGGCTCCCACGGGACCGGTCGCCCACAGCGGAACCTATTCCGGGCACCTCCTCAGCGTGCTGGCCGCGCTGGCAACGGTGGCGGAGTTGCGCAAGCCCGGCGTCTACGACCGGCTCAACGAGGCGGCGGCCGCGTTCTACCAGGACCTGCAAGCGGTGTTTGACCGGCACGGCCTGCCGGTTCGCGTGCAGGGGATGGGCGCCCGGTTCGGCCTCCACTTCGGTCGGCGCGCGCCGGTCCGCACCTACGCCGACGCCCTCGGCCACGACCACGAGCTGAACATGCGGTTCGCGCTCGGCTGCATCGAGCGCGGGGTGTACTTCCACGCCTACTCCCGCCAGGGACCGCCGGGGCACGCCGGCTTCTCGCTCGCCCACACGCCGAAGGATTTCGCCGAGACGCTCGACGTGGTCGACGCCGTCGCCACCGACCTCGGGCGCGGTGGTTGAGCGGCGAGGACACGCGGATGCGGCTGGCCACCGGCGGGATCATGCACGAGACGCATACCTTCTCCGCGGAGCCGACGGCGATCGAGACCTTCGACGTCGCCCGCGGCGCTGAGCTCTGGCGCTACGCGGGGACGAACCACTCCGTCGGCGGCGTCGTGGACGCCTGTCGGGCGCGCCGGATCGGCCTCCTACCGACCTTCTTCGCCACCGCCGTCTCGACCGCAGCGGCCGACCGGGCGACATTCGAGGCGATGGCTGGCGAACTCGTCGCCGGCATCGCCGCCGCGCTGCCGGTGGACGGCATCGTCCTCACGCTCCACGGGGCCATGGTCGCCGAGGGCTTCCCGGACGCCGAGGCGGAGGTCGTCCGCCGCGTGCGCGAGGTTGCCGGGCCGGACCTCCCGATCGCGGTCACGCTCGACCTCCACGCCAACATCGGGCAGGCGATGGTCGAGGCCTCCACCGTCGTGGTGGGCTACGACACCTACCCCCACCTCGACGCCGCAGAGCGAGCGCGGGAGGCGGTCGACCTGCTCGTCGCCACGGTCGAGGGGAGGATTCGGCCGACGATGGCGCTGGTGAAGCCTCCGCTCCTCCCCGTCCCCCAGGCGATGTTCACCGCCCTCCCGCCGTTCAAGACGCTCTTCGAGCGCGCCCACGCCCTCGAAGCCGCCGAGGAGGCCCTCGTGATCACCATCGCCGGCGGCTTCCCCTACGCCGACGTGCCGATGGCCGGGATGAGCGTCCTCGCCGTCACCGACGCCGACATCCAGCGCGCCGAGCGGATCGCCCGCGAGCTCGCGGACCTGGCCTGGGCGCACCGGGCGGAGATGGTCATCCGCAACGTCCCGCCGGGCGAGGCTGTCGCGGCGGCGATCAGGCACCCGGAGCGTCCGGTGGTGCTGGTCGATGTCGGGGACAACATCGGCGGCGGTACGCCCGGCGATGGCACGGTCCTCCTCGCGGAGCTGCTGGCGCAGGGTGCCCAGGACGCCACGATCTTTATCGCCGACGCCGAGGCGGTCCGGGCGGCGGTGGCGGCCGGCGTCGGCGGGACCGTCGAAACCGCGGTCGGGGGGAAGACGGACGATCTCCACGGGCCGCCCGTTCCGGTGCGCGGCCGGGTACGGCTGCTCGGCGATGGACGCTTCGTCCACGAGGGGCCGGAGAACGCCGGGGTGCCGGCCGACATGGGCCCGACCGCCGTCGTCCGGGTGGAGGGAGTAAATCTGGTACTGACCTCGCGCAAACTGATGCCGGGCGATCTGCAGCAGCTCAAGACGGTCGGCATTGACCCGCTGCGGCAGCAGATCCTCGTCGTCAAGGCCGCCGTCCGCTGGCGCGGCGGGTACGGCCCGATCACCAGGCACGCGATTGACGTCGACACCCCCGGCCTTGGCAGCGTCGACCTCAACCGCTTCCGCTTCGAGCAGCTGCGCCGGCCGATCTATCCGCTGGATGCGGAGAGCACGTGGTAGACGAGGAGAGGGTATGAATCCATTGCGCATCGGTTTGGCCCAATGCCGTCAATCGTCGTCTCTGGGTGCGAACGCCGAAACCATACTCCGGTTCGTCGAGCAGGCCGGAGCCGCGGGCGTCCAGGTTCTCTGTTTTCCGGAGTGCCAGACGGCCGGCTATCGGGCTGACATCACTCCTCCGGGCACGCCAGTGCAGCCAGAACAGCTTGACCGCCTCCATCGGCAGATCGCCCAACGCTGCGGCCAACTGGGCATGGGATGCGTTCTTGGGACCGAAACGCCGCTCGCGTCGGCCCCCATCACGGGCAAGCCCTATAACACCGCGCTGGTCATCTCCCCAGACGGAGCGATCCTCGGCGCCCATCACAAGACGAAACTCACGCCGCTCGACGCCGTCTATTACACCCCGGGAGCATCGATCGAGACGTTCGACGTGTTTGGCGTCAAGATCGGCATCGTCATCTGCTTCGAGGGTTTTCGCTTTGCCGAGACGACTGCCGAGTGCGTTCGCCAGGGCGCCCAGTTGGTGTTTCACCCGCAAAACAACACCACGCGTCCCAACGATTGGAAGATCCCCGTGCACCACGCCATGATCACGACGCGGGCCGCCGAGAACACGATCTGGTTCGCCTCGTGCAACATGTGCCACGATCAACACCAGAACTGTCGCTCGATGATCGTTGCGCCCGACGGGCGCATCCACGTCCAAACCGAGCTCAAGCGGGAGGAGCTCCTAGTCGCCGACGTGGACATCGACCTGGCGACACGGGCCATGTTTCGGCAAGACTTGGCCGGGTCCGCCCAAGTGCTCTTCTCGGATACGGTCAAGGCCGAGGAGTATCGAACGGCCGTCGCTTCGTCACCTTGATGCGAGTGAACGGAGGCAGCGCGCCGCGTCGGTCCGGTGGATTGACAGGCCGAGCGGGCGGCTCCTATAATCGGGCGGCACCAAAACCCCATCTCACATCGTGAAACGATCGGCGGGACCTCGTGCGAAGCGCGGCCATCCGCGAGACACACTCCGACAAGGAGGAGCGAGCGATGGATCGGCAAGACCTGTTCGAGGTCCTCTCGGCCAAGCTCCGAGCGGGGCTCATCACCCGGCGGCGGTTCCTCCGGGCGGCGTCCGCGCTGGGGGTTCGGGGCCGCGGCCGGGCCGGCGCGGGCGGCGGCCGCGCCCGGCGCGCGCCCGGCCGGCCGCGCCGGGGCGGCGCAGGACGCGGCCGGGGAGGTGCGGTTCCTCGTGGCCGAGGCGTTCTGGGCCAACTGGTTCACCTATGGACATCCCTCTCAGATTCAGCGCCGCATCGAGGCGCAGGTCTTCGACTTCTTGGTGCGCATCGAGTCCGAAGACTTCACCGCCTACTCACCCGGTCTCGCCGAATCGTGGACGCCGATCGATGACCTGACGTGGGAGTTCAAGCTCCGGCGGGGCGTGACGTTCCACAAGGGCCAGGACTTCACCGCCGCCGACGTCAAGGCGTCCATCGAGCTCGCCACCGGCGCAGCCGGTGAGGAGGTGGTTTCTGCCTCCCGCTTCGTGCCGACGACGGTCGAGGTCGTCGACGAGTACACGGCCCGGCTGAAGACGAAGACGCCCTTTGGTCCGCTGTTGAACGAGCTCTCCTATCTGCCCATCATCTCCGCGATCGACGCCCAAGCCGGCATCCCGGCGCTGGAAGCGGCGCCCAACGGGACCGGTCCCTTCATGGTGGTCAACGACGAGAAGGACCGCAAGACGATGGAGGCGTTCGCCGGCCATTGGGGCGGCGCGGCGCAGATCAAGACCCTGGTCTGGGAGTTCATCCAGGACAGCCAAACGCGCCTCAACGCTCTCCTCGCGGGGCAGGCGCACGTCATCGACCGGGTGCCGCCCGAGCACCTGCCGGTCCTGGAGCAGTCGCCGGACGTCGCCGTGATCTCCACGACCGGCTTCGAGAACGTGAACCTGTGGTTCCGGCAGGATGCGCCGCCGCCCTGGGACAATCCGAAGCTGCGCGAGGCGGTCGCCTGGTCCGTCGATCGGGACGCGCTGGTGAAGAACCTCGTCCTCGGGGCGAGCGAGGTGGCGACCACGCACATCCCGAATCACGCGGTCTTCGCCGCACCGCAGTCGCCGCAGTACACCTTCGACCCCGAGCGGGCGAAAGCCGCCCTCGCCGAGGCGGGGTTCTCCGGGGAGGGCCCCGAGATCGACTTCTGGGGGGTGACCGGCTTCCTGCCGCGCGGCAAGGAGGTGGCCGAGGCCATCAAGGCCAACCTGGAGGAGGTCGGCTTCAAGGTCAAGCTGACCGTCACCGACATCGGCTCGCTCGTCAGCGCGCTGTTCGCCGAGGACAAGCCGGGGGTCATGTTCCACGTCAGCTGGAGCAGCAGCGGCGATCCCCATTCGGCCTTGGTCTTCCTCTACCACTCCAACCCCACGAGCTGGACCGGTGCCGCCGACGCGAAGATCGACGAGTTGCTCGACAGGGGCGCCGCGACCACCAATCCCGACGACCGCGCCGCGGTCTACGCCGAGTTGCAGGCGTACCTCTGGCAGAACCTGCCGCACATCCCGCTCTACAACAGCGATTTCACCATCGCCCACGCCAAGGACCTCAGCGGCGTGAAGACCCTGCCCAACTTCTTCACCTATTTCAACGCCGCGAGCCTGTCGGCGAGTTGACCATGGGGGTCTACGTCGCCCACCGAACGGCCCAGATGGTCCTCGTCGTCTTCGGTGTGGTGACCGTCACGTTCTTCACCGTGCGATTGGTCCCCGGTGACCCGGCTCGCCTGCTGGCCTCACCGGGGACCCCCGATGCCGTCGTCGAGTTGACGCGACGCCAGCTCGGGACCGACAAGCCGATCCTCGTCCAGTACACGACCTTTCTCCGCTCCCTGGCGCGGGCGGATCTGGGCAAGTCGTTCCGGGGCGGTCGGTCCGTCGCGGACGCGGTCTTCGCCGCCCTGCCCAACACGTTCGCCCTGGGCCTCGTCAGCATGGCCATCACGACGACGCTCTCCTGCCTGATCGGCGTCGCCGCCGCGCTGCGGCCCAACGGCCTCGTCGACCGCGCCACCCTCGTCTTCGTCTCGGTGGCGCAATCCACGCCCAGCTTCTGGCTGGGCGTGGTACTCGTGCTCGTCTTCGCCATCGAGCTGGGATGGTTGCCGGCGATCGACATGACGGGACCAAAGAGTTTCGTGCTGCCCGTCGCCACGCTGACGCTGACGTTGATGCCCATCCTCGTTCGCACCGTCCGCCAGAGCTTCGTCGAGACGCTCGGCGAGGGGTACGTGCGCGCGGCGCGCGCGCGAGGGTTGTCGGAGCGGCGCCTGCTCTTCGTCCACGTCATGAAAGTGGCGGCGATCCCGCTGATCACGCTCCTCGGGTTGCAAGCCGGCTACATCCTCGGCGGCGCGGTGGTCGTCGAGTCGATCTTCAACTGGCCGGGGATCGGAAACCTCGCCCTCCAGTCCATCCAGCAGCGCGACTTCCCGATGATCCAGGGCACCGTCCTGGTCATCGCCGTCGCCTTCACGTTCATCAACTTCGTGGTCGACCTGACCTACGCGGCGCTCGACCCCCGTGTCAAGTACTGATCCCGTCGCCGGCCCGACGATGTCCACGACGATCGACGCTGGGCGGCCCGGGGCCGAAGCGCCGGCCGCTCCTCAGGCCCGTCCGTCATCGGCGCACGGCTTGCGTCGGCTGTTCACGTTTCTGCGCCATCGGGCGGGGTCGCTCGTCGGTCTCGGGGTCTTCTCGGCGATCGCGCTGCTGGCGGTCTTCGCCCCCATCGTCGCACCCCACGATCCGCTCGCTCAGAACCTGGGGGACAACTTCAGGCCACCGATGTGGCACGACGGGGGGACCCCGACCTACCCGCTCGGCACCGATCCGCTCGGCCGCGACCTCCTCAGCCGGTTGATCTACGGCGCCCGGTACTCGCTGCTGATCAGCGTCGCGTCGGTGGCGCTCGGGGGCGGATTGGGCTTCGTCGTCGGCCTGGCTGCTGGGTTTTTCGGCCGCTGGACCGACACCCTCCTCATGCGCCTGGGCGACATCCAGCTGGCGTTCCCGTTCGTCCTCTTCGCAATCGCCGTGCTCGCGGTCTCGCCCGAGCGGACGTCGGCGCACCTGATCTTCGTCCTCGGGTTCTCGAGCTGGATCATCTACGCCCGCGTCGTCCGCAGTCGCGTCCTGACCGAACGGGAGAAGGACTACGCCTGGGCCGCGCGGGCGCTCGGCGCGTCGCGGTGGCGTGTCCTCGTTCGCTACATCGTCCCCAACGTCTGGCAACCGGTCCCCTTGATCGGGATGCTCAACCTCGGCTTCTTCGTCATCGTCGAGTCCCTGTTGAGCTTCCTCGCCCTCGGCTTGACGCCCCCGACCCCGTCGTGGGGAACGATCCTGGCCGACGGCCGCCAGTACATGATGCTCACCCCCTGGATGGCGTTGTTCCCCGGCCTCGCCATCGTCGCGACCGTGCTCAGCATCAACCTTGCCGCCGATGGTCTCGCCGATTACTTCGACCCGAAGCTCGGCCACGGCAACTTCCGCCGCATCCCGTTGCCGCGGCAGGCGCGCGGGGGCGGAGGCGACGCGGACGCGACGCCGTTGCTCCGCGTTCGCGACCTGACGACGGTCTTCCCGTCGCCGACGGCAACCGTCCACGCGGTGAAGCGCGCGAGCTTCGACCTGGAGCACGGCGACGTGCTCGGGGTGGTGGGCGAGAGCGGATCGGGGAAGTCGACGTTGGGGCTGTCGATCATCCAACTCCTCGACGCGCCGGGGCGCGTGACCGGCGGCGAGATCCTGTTCCGGGGCCGGGACCTGACGCGGGTCGGCAACCGGCAGATGGCGGCGATCCGCGGCGCCAAGATCGGCATGATCTTCCAGGATCCCGGCGCCTCCCTCAACCCCGTTCTGACGGTCGGGTTTCAGCTCGTCGAGACCCTGCAGCGGCATCGCCGGCTCCCGCGCGACCGGGCGCATGCGGCGGCGCGGGAGGCGCTCGCCGTCGTCGGCATCGCCGACCCGGAGCGGGTGCTCAAGGCCTATCCGTTCCAGCTCAGTGGCGGCATGCAGCAGCGGGTGATGATCGCGCTGGCGATGGCGAGCGAGCCGGACCTCCTCATCCTGGACGAGCCGACCTCGGCCCTCGACGTCACCACCCAGGCCCAGCTCCTCGAGGAGCTGGAGTCGCTACGCGAGCGGTTCGGCACCAGCGCCATCTTCATCACGCACGATATCGCCCTCCTGGCCGACTTCGCCGATGTGATCATGGTCATGTACGCCGGTCAGGTCTGCGAGATCGGGCCGCAGGCGCGGGTGATCGAGGCACCCCAGCACCCGTACACGCGGGCGCTGCTCAACGCGGTCGAGCGCGCGCACGTCCCGGGAACCGCGCGGTTGGCGGCCATTCCGGGCGATCCGCCGGACCCGACCCGGGTGCCCGCGGGCTGCCCGTTCGCGCCGCGTTGCCCGTCCGCCGTGCCGATCTGCCGGGAGGACAATCCGCCGCTCGTCGCGGTGGTCCCCGGTCACGCGGCGGCATGCCACCTCGTGACCAGCGAGACCGCGACCGCGCGCGACACGGTGGAGACCGTTCGATGACGGCGCCGCTGCTCGAGGTGCGCAACCTCACCAAGCACTTTCCGGTCCGCAGGGGGGTGCTCGGGCGCACGGTCGGCGCCGTGCGGGCGGTCGACGGGGTGTCGTTCACGCTGGCGGAGGGCGAGACGCTCGGGCTCGTCGGCGAGAGCGGCTGTGGCAAGTCGACCTTGGTGAAGTCCGTGCTCTTCCTGGAGCGGCCGACGAGCGGCGAGGTCCGCTTCCGCGGCCGGACCCTGACGCCCGACCATGCGCAGCAGCTGCGTCGGCACATCCAGATCGTCTTCCAGGACCCGTACACCTCCTTGCCGCCGCGGATGACCGTCGGCGACATCGTCGCCGACCCGCTGCGCATTCATCGGGTGGGGGATGGGGCTTCCGTCGAGCGCAGGGTGCGGCACCTGCTCCAGGAAGTGGGGCTCGACCCGACGCGGGCCGGACAGTACCCGTTCCAGTTCAGCGGCGGGCAGCGGCAGCGGATCGGGATCGCGCGGGCGCTGGCCATCGATCCCTCGCTCGTGCTCCTCGACGAGGCGGTCTCCGCGCTCGACGTGTCGGTCCAGGCGCAGGTGATGAACCTGCTCAAGGATCTCCAGGAGCGCCACCGGTTGACCTACATCTTCATCTCGCACGACCTCGGCGTCGTGAAGTACATGAGCGACCGGATCGCCGTCATGTACCTCGGCAAGATCGTCGAGCACGGTCCCTCGGCCGCGGTCTACGGTCAGCCGCTGCACCCCTATACCCGCGCCCTCCTGTCGGCGGTGCCGTCGCTGACGCGGCGGCGTGGCGGGCGCATCCGGCTCAGGGGTGAGCCCCCGAAATCGACCGACCCGCCGCCCGGCTGCTCGTTCCACCCCCGCTGCCCGATGGCGCAACCGATCTGTTCGCGGCAGGAGCCGCCGCTCGAGGAGTGGCTCCCGCGCCGGTTCGCGGCCTGCCACTTCGCGCTGTCGGGCCTCGACGCGAACCCGCCGCCGGGTGCGCCGGGAGAGACGGCATGACAGACGGTGTCGTCGGACTGGGCGTCGTCGGGCTCGGCTTCATGGGCCGCCGCTACGCGCGCTTCGTGAGCGCGATCGACGGCGTCCGGCTCGCCGGCGTGCACGACCTCGACACGGCCCGCGCCGAGGAGGTGGCGGTCGAGTTCGGCGCCACGGTGTATCCCGACCCCGACGCATTGGCGTGCGCGGCGGACGTTGCCGGGGTGATCGTCTGCACGCCCGAGGACCGCCACGAGCAGCCGGCGGTCGCCGCGTTGAGCGCCGGCAAGCCGCTGCTGGTGGAGAAGCCGGTGGCACACTCGCTCGCGGCCGCGCGCGCCATCGCGGCCGCGGCCGAGCGGTCCGGCGTGCCGGTGCTGATCGGTCACCTGCTCCGCTTCGAGCCGCGATGGGTCGCCGCCCGGCAGCGCCTCGACACCGGCCAGATCGGGGAGGTCGTGAGCATCTCGACGCGACGAGTGGGCAACGTCCGCGACCAGGAGGTGCTGCGCGGGCGTACGACCATCCCGCTCTACTACGGCGTGCACGATCTTGACGTGATGCGCTGGTTCGCGGGGGCCGAGGGCGTCAAGATCTACGCCGAACGGCGGTCTGGTGCGCCCCGCTCCGTCGGGTACGACGTCGAGGACCTGTACTGCGCGATCGTCAGCTTCGAGAACGGCGTGCTGGGGACGGCTGAGCTCGGTTGGCACGTCCCGGCCAATGCCCTGGCGGCACGCACCAGCGGCGTCACCGTCGTCGGCACGCGGGGCCTGATCCGCATCGAGCAAGGGGAAACTGGGTTCGAGAGCTGGACCGTCGACGGGCCGGAACGCGCCCTGGACACCACGTTCTGGCTGGAGGCCTACGGGATCCCAGGCGGCGCCCTCGGGCTCGAGATCCGCCACTTCGTCGCCTGCATCCGGGGCCGGCAAGCGCCGACGATCGCGTTGGCCGATGCCATCGAGGCCTTGCGCCTGTCTCTGGCGATGGAGGCATCGGCCGAACGCGGGGCACCGGTCGATCTGAGGGGGTTCGGGCGGTCGTGACGGAGCCGGGGATCGACGGCGAAGTGAGATGGCAGGCGCTGCGGCGTCAGGACGTTCGCGTGGCGGCCGCGCGGAACGCCGTCGTGATCCAGCCGATCGGCACGATCGAGCAACATGGCGCTCACCTCCCGCTCGACACCGACTCGTTCACCGCCGAGGCGATCGCTCTGCGGGCGGCCGGAGCGGCGTCCTTCCCGGTCCTCGTCACGCCGACGGTCTGGTGGGGCGTCTCCGAGTATTGGATGGAGTTCGGCGGCACGCTGGCGCTCCGGCCCGAGGTCCTCGTGGACCTGCTGGCAGAGATCGCGGCGAGCATCGGCCGCAACGGGTTCCGGCGCCTGCTCCTGCTGAACGGCCACGCGGGGAACACGGCGGCGATGCACGCCGTGGCGGTTCGGCTGCTGCGCAGCGACGTGCGCGTCCTGGGCCTGAACTACTGGAGCCTGGCGCGGCACCTGCTCCTGGAGAAGAGCGTGACCGATCAGGGCATCATCGGTCACGCGGGCGAGGTCGAGACGTCGCTGCAGCTCGCCCTTCGTCCCGACCTCGTGCGGCGCGACCTGATGCCGCGCGATCCGACCGAAACGAGCCTGCCGCGCTCGGTGTTGCCACCCGAGTGGGCCGAGCTAGCGGTGATGCCGCCCGATCCGACCGCCGAGTCGCCGACCGGCGTCTACGGCGTCGCGACGTCCGCGCGGGCCGAGTTCGGCGCCGAGATCATCGAGGTGGCGACGACGCGGCTCGTCGAGCTCCTTCGCATCGTCCGCGAGATGCCACCGCGGCAGCCACCGTCCGGGAGCGGACAAGGATGACGACGACCAAAGCCAAGGCCGCGCGTCAGCCATCGCCGGCAGGCCTCGGCGCGCCCGAGCCGAAGCGCGCGGGGCGCTACACGATCGCCGTGCTCGGGAAAGCGCTCGACCTCATCGACCTGCTGGACGTTCACGAGTCGCTCACCTTGACCGAGCTGAGCGCGCACGCGGGCATCAACAAGGCGACCGCGCTGCGGGTGCTCGCCAACCTGGAGGATCGGGGCTACGTCGAACGCGACGCCGCGACCGCCCGCTATCGCTTGGGGTTTCGGCTCCTGCAACTCGGCACGCGCATGACCGAGGGGCTCGACCTCCGGACCGCGGGGCGTCCGATCCTGCAGCTCCTCCACGCTGAGTACGACGAGACGGTCAACCTGGCCGTCCCGGGCGCGGACGGGATCGTCTACATCGACATCCTCCAGAGCGCCCGCGGCCTGCGCATGGCGGCGACGGTGGGGATGCGGGACGCCTACCACTCCTCCGCGCTCGGCAAGGCGATCATGGCGCATTGGCCCGCGGCGACGCTCGACGAGTTCCTCCCTCGCCATCCGCCCATCCGCAAGACGCCGAACACCATCGTCGAGCCGGAGGCGCTGGCCCGCGAGCTGGCCGCGGTGCGGGAGCGCGGCTACGCCATCGACGACGAGGAGAACGAACTCGGCGCCCGCTGCCTCGGCGCACCCATCTTCGACCACCGCGGCGCCGTCGTCGCCGCGATCAGCCTGTCGGGGCCGGCGAGCCGGCTCTCGCGCGATGGATTCGCCGACATCGCCCAGCGCCTCACCACGGCAAGCCGGCAACTCTCCGCGCGGATGGGATTCAAGGACGCGGCCGCAAGCGGTCCCCCGCGGGTCGCGATCGCGGCGAAGACAGATGAGGTGACTCCATGAGCTCTCAGGCGACGGCTTCCCGTTCGGAAACCTCGATCACTCACCTCCGGCTCTTCGTCGGCGGGGCTTGGTCGGACGGTCGCGGACCCCGGTTGACGGTGGTCAGCCCGGCAACCGGCGAGGTGGTCGCCACGGGGCCGTCCGCAACGCCCGCGCAGGTCACTCGGGCGATCGAGACGGCCGCCCACGCGTTCCGGTCCTATGCCGGCGTGCCGCTGTACGAGCGGGCGGACCTCTGCCACGCCGTCGCGGCGGCCCTGCGCCGGCGTCGCGACGAGGCTGCGCGCGACCTGGCCATCGAGCAGGGCAAGCCCCTCGCCGAGGCCAGGATCGAGGTGACCATCGCGGCTGAGATGTTCGAGGCAGCCGGGGAGGACATGAAGCGCCTGACCGGCGAGGTGCTGCCGTCGGCGGACGCGACGCGACAGATCTTCGTCGTGCGGGAGCCGATCGGCGTCGTCGGGGTGGTCACCCCCTGGAACTTCCCGATGACGATCCCCGCGGAATACCTCTCGGCCTGCCTGGCGGCTGGAAACACGATGGTCTGGAAGCCGGCGTCGTACACGCCGGTGAGCGCGCAGCACATGGCCGAGTGCTTCGTCGAGGCCGGGGTGCCGGACGGCGTTCTGAACCTCGTGCTCGGTCCGGGCTCGAGCGTCGGCGAGGTGCTGGCGACCCATCCGACCGTGACGGCGCTCGGCGTCACCGGCAGCTCGGCAACCGGCGAGACCATCGCGCGCACGGCGGGCATGAAGCGACTGCTCTTGGAGCTCGGCGGGAACGGTCCGGCGATCGTGGCGGAGGACGCCGACCTTCGCCGGGCCATCCCCCGCATCGCCACCGGCTGCTTCGCCAACGCCGGCCAGATCTGCGACTCGACCGAGCGCATCCTCGTCCACGAGCGCCTGCACGACGCGGTCGTCGACGGGCTCGTGGAGGCCGCGCGCGGCGTTCGCCTCGGCGCGTCGCTCGCCGAGGACGCGACGATGGGTCCGCTCAACAACGAGGACACCGCCGCGAAGGTCGACCGGCACCTCGCCGAGGCGCGCAGGAACGGCGCCCACGTTCTTGTCGGAGGCGGGCGGGCACCTGACCACGCGACGCCGCTCTACTACGAACCGACGGTCATCGACGGCGTCACGGCGGACATGCTGCTCAACCGAGAGGAAACCTTCGGACCCCTGGCGCCAATCCTCACGTTCGCCTCCGACGAGGAAGCGGTCGCCCTCGCGAACGACACCGATCTGGGATTGGTCGCCGGCGTGTTCACCAGGGACATCGCGCGCGCCAACTTCTACGCGCAGTCGCTTCAGGCGGGGATCGTAAACGTCAACGAGAGCCCCACCTACTGGCAGCCGCACACGCCGTTCGGCGGCTACGCCGGCACCCGCAGCGGGTTGGGCCGCCTCGGCGGGAAGCACACGATCATGGAGCTCACGCAGACGAAGACGGTCGTCGTCGACATCGCGCCGTAAGCGGAGAAGGACGGCGAAGCGTTCGGCCACGGTCCGGACGGGCTCGCCCGGACAGCTGGTTACCGCGCCACGAGAGCCCGCGTTCCTCAAGGACGGTGCGCACCGCCGGACAGCTGAACGTCGGCGGGACCTGTAAGGGGTAGAAGGAGCAGGTGACGACGACATGTATGGGCGTAGATGCCTCGAATCCGTGCCATGCGCAGAAATTCCAACGGCACACAAGCCGGCCCTGCATCGACGCCGAGCGGCTGCGGGGCTGCTGGAGGACCTGCCGCTGGCCGGGTGGGCCTGCGAGCGGTCGTTCTGGCTGATCCGCCGACGGAACCCCGCCCTGATCCGCGCCGAGCAGGCATTCCTCGCGCTCGTCCGACGGGAGCGGGGTGGGATCTCTCCGTCGGCCCCGTCGTAGAAAACGGATTCACCACAGACCGGCAGTTGCGCGCGGCCAGCCTCCATGATCGTGGCTGCCTTGTCGGACCGAGTGGAGATCGCGTCGGTCCGCAGCCGGGGCCTCCTCGCCGTCGCGGTCGGTCCAGCGGAGCGTGACGAGGGGGTGATTGTGTTCAGTACGGCTCAAGGTTGTGGTGCTCTTCATGCAGGTGAATCGCTCGCCGCCCGCCGTCACTGTTTCATCCCGTCTGCGACCGGTGCAAGTAGGTCATCATCGCTGCTGGACCAATGGAGGGTCAGCGCGGGAACGTGTTCAGTAGTTCCAGAGCTTCTGGACGATCTGCTGGCTGTGGATCGACGACATCGCCCCTCCCACGTCGAGATGACCTCCTAGACGGATCTTGGCGTCGTTCTACCGGAGTCAGCCTACCGATCGCGCTGATTCGTCGATCCTTGTCTTGTCTCCCACGAGTCACCGGACTGGGCGCCGTCCACTTCCCCGTTTTGAGCTGGCCGTGCGGTGCTCTGTGCCTGGTCGGCAGTAGTTTTCGACGACGGAGCCAGCCAACCGGGGTGGATACGGGCGGCAGCCGACGGCGCGTCTTGGTCGCGCTGGGTACCATGACGGCGGCTATCGTTCCGACCCTGACCCTCCTGGGACCTTCGTTGAGGAGCTGTGCCAAACCCGCGCCACGACGGAGGGAATGCGCGCTGCATCGGCCGTGTCTCGGACTTCGGGTTGGGCGGGCTCTCGGCGTGAGTCTTCTGCACCCCAATGACATGTCCCGAGCCTGGGCTCCGCCCGTCCTGCTCCCGTTTCTTCTGTTTGTGGCGTCCAACAAGACTGGCAAACCCGGCCTCGCGCCGCGCCGCTTCCTGCGCCTTCTTTTTCGCTGTCGCCTCGGCTTGTGGAATGTTCTTCGTCGCTTTCGTCCCCCTCTGCCCGGTGGTCGTGGCACTGGACGCTTCACGGCCAGAAGGGGGCCGCTTTGGTGATGTCCCCTTGAACCGCCCGTCGGACGGCTTGCCACCCTCAGTGTAGAGATGCCCTTGGTTGAGGAGCTTCTTGAACAGTCCGGGGGTGAGTCGCGTTCCTTCGGTCACCCCCTGTCGCCGCAGGATGTCCTCGCCGCGCGGATAGACGTGCCAGGTGATGAACTGGTCGTCCCCTGTCGGCTGGCGAAAGTAGAGGATGCCGTCGCGGTTCCGCTCGACGCGCGCACCGCCCGAACTCTTGCGTCGTTTGCCTGGTCGCCGCTTGATCCACTTCGGCAGAACGTGGATGATGCCCATCGCCCCCTCCTTCAGAGACGCTACGGCTGCATCGGGCGCAACCGGCGTCGCGTTGGACCGCGATCCGGAGAACGAGCGGTGCGCTCCGCCTGGATTCGCTCCAGCAGCGCGCTCGCCGGCTCGTCGTCCGGGTCCTGGGGTACCAGCCGGCCAGCGAAGGCGCGGCGCAGGATCGCCTGCCGCATCCGGTCGGCGCGCTTGAGGTTGACGGCTACCGTGGCTTCCAGCTCGTCGACGACGGAGAGGCGGCGTTCGACCTCAGCGACGATGCGGTGCTGCTCCCCAAGAGGTGGGAGCGGGAAGGCCATGTTCGCGAACCGATCCGCACCTAGGTGCGCGATATTCACGGTCCACTTCGCGATGGCCCGGAAGGCTCCCGTGTGTAGAAACGTCCTGAAAACGACCAGAGCAAAGCGACGATCAACTGCGTTGGAAGCCCTGAAGCGAACCAGCGTGTTCTGGAAACACGCTCCGTCGATCTCGTTGCGGAACATGGCAGGTCTACCGACCCATTCGAGGCTCTGACCTTCGTTGAGCAGGATGTCACCGTATTCGAGCCGAAAGGACTCGTACTCCTCGGGGGTAAAGTTCATCTGAAGGACATGCGAGACGTCGATACGAGCCTCGTAGACGTTCGCGACGCGCAAATAGGGCCGCATGTGGGAGCCTGAGTGGTGTTGCGGCGCACGCTGTCGTCCTAGCTTGACGTCTCCGATCTGCCTGAGGCGCACCCATGTCCAGCCCTCAGGTAGCTCACCCAAGCGCGCCGTGACCGACGCAACGAGGCGCTGCCCATCGGGGACTTTCTGTTCTGAAGGTTCGTCCAGCAACGATCCAAGTGAGAGCTGGTCGGGTCGCCTTCTCCGCGGACGCACGGTGCAGGCGCGCTCAATGAGATGCGCCGCGGGCTCGTAGTCGCGGCCCTCGACACGGGCCAGCTCGGCCTCGGTGGGAACGAGGCGGCCGGAGCAAGCGGCGGCGAGAACGGCGGCGCGGTGGCGCTTCAGCTTGGTCCGCGTGTGCTCCAGCGCCGCGACCGCCGCGTCCAGCCGCGTGAACTGCGTCTCGATCGCCTCGACGATGCGGTGCTGCTCTGCAAGGGGCGGCAGAGGAAAGAAGAGTTGCCGCACGAACTGAAAATGCCTGCTGTAGCCACGGTCCGGAAGGTCCAGGCTCGACAAAAGGTAGACGAAGAATTTAGGCTGCCAGCACGGATTAGGTCTCAGCAGTTTGACGCCTTGGGCACCAACTGCAAACGAGAAGTCCACGTACTTTACTCGCCGGGTATGGTCGCCAAACACCACTATTGGAAGAGGTCCAGTGTACCGTTCGCCTTCCCGATCGGTGTATCCGCCGATTCGCGCCTGTCCTTGATCCACAACCGGGATCGGTCCGGCATGTAGGTAGTTTTTCTGGTCTACGCGCTTCCCTTCATCGGAAGCAACTTCAGCAGCGTCTTCAAAGGATAGAACCGCCCACGAGGTGGGCACATCGACTGTCGATAGCGGTCTGGATCCCTGATCGTTCACGCCGCAAGAACCTCGTTCAGCTCATTCATGATGTCCTCAAGGCGAGGGCCAAAGACCATTTGGGCCTTGGCGAGCCCACCGCGCCGGATAAACGGCACCCCGTCAAAGTCGTCCCACTCGATGCGGATGCTGCCGGCGATGTGGTCACGGATGGCCTCCAGCCACTGGCGCTGCTCGGCGGTGAAGTGGTGGCCGGCGGCCTCCTGCCCGGCGAGCCAGGTCCGGAAGCGGGCGGCGACCTGCTCGGGGAAGGGGGCCAGCTCGTCGTCCTGGTGGAGGGCGAAGCGGACGAGGGAGACCACGTTCGTGAGCTGGGCGCCGGCGGAGCCGCGGACCCCGGATTTGTCGAGGGTTTCGTAGGCGCGCCACAGGGTTTCGGGCGTCCAGGCGCGGGGTGGGGCCTGGATTGCCTGGGCGAGGGCCTTGACGTCGGCGAAGCGGAGGCGCTGGGCGTAGGGGCGGCTGTAGAGAACTTGAAGGGCGGTGATCTCGTCCTTGTGCTCAGCCAGGAACTGCTCGTATGAGGCGACGAGGGCGCCGGCGCGGTCGCGGGCATCGGTGGAGTAACCGGCGTGGAGGACATCGTCGACGCTGACGTCGTCGATGGTCTGCTCCAGGCGCTGGCGGGCGGCGACGAGGGCTTGCCTCAGGACCGGGTTGGTGGCGATGGGCTCGCTGGCGTCGGCGAGGAGGCGCTGGGCGGCGCGGGCGCGCTGCTCGTCGGTCGGCTCGGCGTCGGGCGGGAGGCCTGCGTCGGCGCGGGCGACTTCGACCTGTCGGTCGGGGTCGAGGGCGGCAACGAGGTTGGCGGCGAGGTCGACGAGTCGGAGGCCGCCGGCGGTCTCGGCGAGGGCGTGGCGCTCGGGTTCGTCGAGGGCGCGTTCGAGGCGGGCAAGGCGGCCGGCGATGGAGGAGAGGACGTCGGGATCGGTGGAGCCGAAGGCGACGGCCTCCAGAAGTCTGTCGAGGGAGACGGAGTGCTTGCGTTCGAGCGAGGTGGTCTCCTTGAACTCCTGCTCGGTGACGCCGACGCAGTCGACGAGGACGAAGCGGGTCTTGGCGGGGGCGTCGGGGGTGACGCCCCGGAGGTCGGTCGGGTTGATGACGCGGACGCCGCGACCCTTCATCTGCTCGAAGAAGTTCCGGCTCTTGACGGCGCGCATGAACATGACGATCTCCAGCGGCTTGATGTCGGTGCCGGTGGCGATCATGTCGACGGTGACGGCGATGCGGGGGTGGTAGGAGTTGCGGAACGACTGGAGGAGGTCTTCGGCGCGGACGTTGGTGTTCTTGTAGGTGATGACGTCGATCTCCTCCCCGTCGTCGAGGGTTTCGCGGGTGACGACCCGGGCGGTGCCGGTGCGGTAGGTGATCTTCTGGCAGAAATCGTTGCCGGCGTCGAACTCCTCGCGGACGATGCGGACGATGTCGTCGGCGTGGCTGTCGTCCTTGGCGTAGATGAGGGTCTTGGGGACATCGGTGCGGCCGGGGAAGAGCTCGGTGAAGAGCTTCTCCTTGAAGGCGCGGACGACGGTGCGGATCTGGTCAAGGGCGACGACGTCGCGGTCGAGGGCATTGGCGCCGTAGGAGACGTCCTCGTCGAGGCGTTCCCAGCGGACGGCGCGGGTGGCGCGGTCGCGCTGGCCGATGACGAAGTCGGCCTCGATGGTCGAGCCCTGTTCGGTGATGCGGGTGCGGATTTTGTAGACGTCGTAGTCGACGTTGACGCCGTCGGCGACCGCCTGTTGGTGGCCGTACTCCATGACGAGGTTCTTGTTGAAGAAGCCGAAGGTCTGCTTGGAGGGTGGCGGTGAGGCCGATCAGGAAGCCGTCGAAGTACTCCAGGACCTGGCGCCAGAGGTTGTAGATGGAGCGGTGGCACTCGTCGATGACGATGACGTCGAAGGTTTCGATGGGGATGGCGGGGTTGTAGACGACGGGGAGGGGGTCGCGGCCGGCGAGGATTTCGCTGATCTCGAAGAGCGAGCGCTCTTCGTTCTCCAGGTTGTAGTCGGGCTGGCCCTGAAGCATGGCGTAGAGGCGCTGGATGGTGGTGATGCAGACCTTGGAGGACTGGGCGATCTTGTCGGTCTGGAGGAGCTGGACGTTGTAGAGGTCGGTGAACTTGCGACCGTCATCCGGCGTGGCGTAGCCCTGGAACTCCTTGAGGGCCTGACGGCCGAGGTTTGCCCGGTCGACGAGGAAGAGGACGCGCTCGGCACCGGCAAACTTGACGAGGCGGTAGACGGCGGTGATGGCGGTGACGGTCTTGCCGCTGCCGGTGGCCATCTGGATGAGGGCGCGGGGGCGGTTGGCACGGAGGGAGGCTTCGAGGTTGCGGACGGCCTGGAGCTGCACGGGCCAGGAGGCCCGTCTCGAGGACGGGGGGCATGGTCCGGATGCGGGCTGCGGAGGGTGCTGGGGGCGTCGAGACCGTAGGTGGGAATGGGTTGAGCGACCTTGCGCTCGGATGTTGGGAAGGGAATCGGCGCCGTGACAGGCGCGGCGGTGGCCCACTCGGCGAGAGTCTCGGGGCGGTGGAAGGCGAAGACACGACGGGAGCGGGGGTCGGGGTCGAGGCGGTTGGTGAAGTGGGTCTCGACGCCGGTGGTCTCGTAGAGGAAGGGGAGCGGGCGGATGGCGCGCCGGGACGGGCGGGGAGACCCTCGCTGTACTTGGCGGACTGCGTCTCGACGCCGGTGAGGGTCGTGCCCTGCTTCTTGGCCTCGACGGCGCCGACGGCCTGCCGGTTGACGAAGAGGAGGTAATCGGCCTCCCCGAAGCCGGACTTGAGCGGGAACTCGCGGATGGCCACGCCGCAGGCGGCATGGAGGTTAGCCTCTTTGCGGTCCTGGACGGTCCAGCCGGCCTGCGCGAGCGCGGCGTCGATCTGGCGGCGGGCGAGGGCCTCGGGGGCGCTCATGGCGCGGGTCCCTGAGAGCGACGCGGATGGTGAGTGCATGGTGACGTGCGCACATTCTAGCGCGGGCGGGTGAGTGGACGTGGACGGGCACGACTCATCAGCCCCCAGTCCCAGGGGAAGAACGAGGGCGCGGCAAGCAGCGCCCCTACAGCAAACGGGGCGTCTCAATGAGAGACACCCTGGCCTGCCGCCTGCCTGCCCCCTACTCCTCCGGGGCGACCACCCGGTAGAGGGTGCCGTCGAAGGCGGTTAGGTAGAGCTCGCCGGCCGCGTCCTCGCCGAAGGAGCTGACGTTGAGGCCGGTGTCGATCGGCTCTGAGCTCGCCCAGGCGCCGTCGGCGTCCCGCCCCAGGCCCCAGAGGCGGCCGCTGCCGAAGTCGGCGTAGAGGTAGACGCCCCGGAGGACGTCCCCGTCCTCCCCACGGTAGACGTACCCGCCGGTGACTGAGCTGCCGAGGTCGCGACCGTACTCGGCGATGGGGAGGACCAGGCCGTCGGTGTCGCAGCTGTCGGCGCGGAAGCAGTGGGCGCCCTCGGTGATGTTCCAGCCGAAGTTGGTACCGCCCGCGTCGGCGGCCGGGACAAAGTCGATCTCCTCGTACTGGTTCTGGCCGACGTCGGCGACGTAGAGGTCCCCGGTGGCGCGGTCGAAGCTGAAGCGCCAGGGGTTGCGCAGGCCATAGGTCCAGACCTCCGGCGCCCCGCCGTCGCCATCGGCGAAGGGGTTGTCGGCGGGGATTGCGTAGGGTTCGCCGTCCGCGGCGCCGTCGACGTCAAGGCGCAGGATGGAGCCGAGCAGCGTGTCCGTGTTCTGGCCGTTCCCCTCGGGGTCGCCGCCGGAGCCGCCGTCGCCGAGGCCGGCGTAGAGGTAGCCGTCGGGGCCGAAGAGGACGAGCCCGCCGTTGTGATTGGGGTAGGGGTCGTCGACGGCGAGCAGGACCTCGCGGCTGTCGGGGTCGGCGCGGTCCGGGTCGTCGGCGGAGACGCGATAACGGGCGACGGTGTTGTCGCCGACGCTGTCGTCCTCATCGTCGGTGGTGCGGGCGGTGAAGCCGACGTAGAAGAGGCCGTTGTCGGCGTAGTCGGGATGGAAGGCAACGCTGAGGAGTCCCTGCTCATTGCCGCCGGACTCGACGATCTCGACGATGTCGAGGAACGGCTCCGGGAGCACTTCGCCGTCGCGAACGATCCGAATCCGCCCCGCCTGCTCGACGACGAAGAGGCGACCACTGCCGTCGCCCGGTTCGGCGACGTGGACGGGGCGTTCGAAGCCCCCGGCGACGGCCTCCAGCCCGACTCCGAAGTCAACCGGATCGAATGGGGGCGTCCCATCGCCGTCCTGGGCGTGAGCGAGCGGTCGGCCGGCGGCGGGGCCGACCAGGGCGACGACCGCGGCGAGCGCGCAGGTCGCCAGCAGGGCGAGTGCGCGCAAGGAGGCATGCTGAACCAAGGGCATCGGGAGCTCTCCAATCGTGAGGGCGTGGATTCGCGGGCCGGGGTTGGTCGGTCCGGCGGCGATTCGGCATCGTCATCGGACGGCCGGGGGCACTCCCGCCCACCGCCCTGCTCTGGTCCACGGCGGGTGACCGGGGTTGGGCGTCTGCCGGCGTAGCGGGGAGAACAGCGCGCCGCGCACCCCCCGCCGCCACGCGGCATCGGGATCGAACCATAAAGCCTGTGGCCGAGGCGGGTAAAGGGAAGCCCTCCGGCCGCGCCCGTTGTACGCGCGCAACGTGAGACCGGGGTCCGCCTTCGCTAACACCGACCGGTCTTTCAGCGGCGCCCGCCCGTCCGACGCCGAAGTCCGCGCGGCCGCCTGTGACGAGGGCGACGTCGACCGCGGGCCACGTCCCAACCGGACACGAGCTGCCAGTGGGCGACCACTCCCGCCGAGTCGGCTCGGTGGGAGCGCCGGGATGGTGACGCCGCGCCCATCCAGGGGCGGGGCGACAACGTACAATCCGACGGTGAGACCGACCGAGGCGTGGCGATCTCGCCCACGCCGCGAGCCACCGTCGCAGGAGCACTCGATGACCGAGGCCGATCAGGACGACCGACTCGACGACCCGCAACCGCCCGCCCCCCGAGCCCGCCGGCCACTGGGGCGCACCGGGCGGGAGGTCGTCGAGACGCTGCTGGTCGCGCTGGCCATCTACGTCGGGGTCCAACTCATCGCGCCGCCCTACGCGGTCGAGGGGGCCAGCATGGACCCGAACCTGCACAACGGGGAGCGGTTGCTGGTGAACCGCCCGGTCTACCTTCACTTCGATCTGAACCGGCTCCTGAACCTGCTGCCCGGCGATGACCGGTCCGGCGAGTGGGTCGTCTACCCATTCCACGCCCCGGAGCGAGGCGACATCGTCGTCTTCCACCCACCGAGCACCACCGGCAAGCCGTACATCAAGCGGGTGATCGGCCTGCCGGGCGACCGGATCGCCTTTGAGGACGGCTACGTCACCGTCAACGGCAAGCGCCTCGTCGAGCCGTACCTGCGGGGCCCGATCACCGACTGCGAACGGGGAGACCACTGCCGGCTGACGGTGCCGGAGGGGACGGTGTACGTCCTGGGCGACAACCGCGACAACAGCTCCGACTCCAGGCTGTTTGGCCCGGTCGCCGTCGACGAGATCGTCGGCAAGGCCTGGTTCACCAACTGGCCGCTCGACGATTTCGGCTTCATCCCGGGGGCGGAGTACGCGGGCGAGTAGCCGGCCGGACGACGAGGCGGCAGGCGTCTGGACCGTCGTTCCGGGCGACGCATAGGCCGGCCTAGTTCGCATCGCCCCTGTTCGTGGTTGTGGCGCCGCGCTGGGCAACGGGGCAAGAGATGCCTGGCCTCTCCCGGCCTAGAGGTCGGCCACCAGCGTTCGTGGCCTCTCCCGCCCTTCTCCTTGCCGTCTCGCCTCCTCGCCGCCTTGGCGCCTCACCGCCTCCGCCGCGGCCTCGCCCGAGCGGATGCAGTCGGGGAGGCCGACGCCGCGGTAGGCGTTGCCGGCGAGGGCGAGCCCGCGGTGGGTGGCGAGGCGCCCCTCGATCGCCGCCAGGCGGTCCAGGTGGCCGAGGGTGTATTGCGGCATGCCGAGCGGCCAGCGGTGGACGCGGGTCAGCGACGGCGCGGCGACGACCCCGAGGACCGCCCGCAGCTCCTCTCGGGCCAGAGCGACGAGGTCGTCGTCGGAGCCGGCGAGGGCCTCTTCCTGACCGAAGCGGCCGACGAAGACACGAAGCACGACAAAGCCTTCCGGCGCCCGATGCGACCACTTCGCCGAGGTCCAGGTGCAGGCGAGGACGGGCCGTCCCTCCACGCGGGGCACGACGTAGCCGTAGCGGTCCAGCGGGCGGGGCACGTCGGCCGCCCGGTAGGCCAGGGTGACAATGGCGCTGGACGCGTGGGGAATGGCCCGCAGGTCGGTTGCCAGCGCCGGATCGAGTCCGATCAGGAGGTCGGCGGCGGCGAAGGCGGGGTCGCGAGGATCACCGCGTCGACCCGGAGCATGTCGCCTCCGTCCAGCGTGACCCGATACCGCAGCCAGTCCAGGTCGGACTCGGCGCGCACCGCCGCCACCGGCGTGCCGGTGACGATGCGCACCCCCGCCGTCCGCAGGCGGCTCGACAGCGCATCGACGAGCTCGCCGAGGCCGCCCTCCGGCGTGACGAACGGGGCCACGATCTGCCGTCGGCGAGCGCCACGGGTGCCGGCTTCCTGGCGGCCAGCACACCCCGGATCAGGCCGCCGTACTCCAGCTCGGCGTGGCGGAGCTGGGGGAAGGTGGCGGCGAGGCTGAGCCGCTCCCCGTCCCCGGCGTAGATGCCGGCCATCAACGGCTCGACGAGGCGGTCGTAGACCTCCCGCCCGAGCCGACGGCGGACGAACGCCGCCAGCGAGCTCGTCGCCGCCGCGCCGCCGTGGCGGCAGCAGGTAGTCGAGCGTAAACCGAGCCTTGGCGCGGGGTGAGAGCAGCCCGGCCCGCAACACCGGACCGAGGCGGGTGGGGATGAGCCCGGTCAGCCCTTCCGGTAGGTCATGGAGCCGGCCGGCCCGCAGCACGGCGGCGCGGCGCGGGCGCGGGGTTGTCCCTTGAAGGCGGTCGCCGAGGCCCAGCTCCTGGCAGAGCCCGACGCCCCGGGGCTTGGCGGACAGGAACGAGTCCGGTCCGCCCTCGATCACGAAGCCGTCGACGCACTCGGTCAGGATCTTGCCGCCGAGGCGTGTTTCGCGCTCGACGAGCGTAAGGTCCGCCTCCGGCGCGATCAGCGTTAGCCGGTACGCCGCCGCCAGGCCGGCGATGCCTCCGCCGACGACGACGAACCGCGGCGTTCCGTCCACTACCCCTGCGCTCCCTCGTCGTGCCTCAGAGCCAGCCCGCCTCCGCCGCCCGTTGACGAACGTGACCTGCCAGGCCGGCGATCATCGTCGGGTGATCGTTGAGCATCTCGATCCGCTCCAGGTGGGCGCCGAGCGCCTCGGCCTGCTGCCGGAAGTCGACGTCGATGTCGTAGAGGATCTCGACGTGCTCGCAGACAAAGCCGACGGGGCGATCAGGACGTGGCGCACCCCTCGGCGGCGTAGCGGGCGATGACCTCGCCCGCGTCCGGGCCGAGCCAGGGGTCGGGGGTCATCGCCGCGCTCTGGTAGGCGAAGGTGTGCGGTTGGGGGGTGATCCGTTCGGCAACGGCCGCGACCGTTTCCCGCAACTCCTGCGGGTAGGGGTCGTCCCAGGACAGGATCTTCTCCGGCAGGCTATGCGCGGTGAAGATGACCGGCACCTCGGACCGGACCTCGGCCGGGAACTTCTCCAGCGCGGCGCGCACGCGCTCGGCGAGCGCGTCGAGGTAGCCCGGCAGGAGGTGCCAGCGCTCGATGGCGACGACCTCGACCGGCGCACCGGCCTCCTCGACCCGCTGGTAGTAGGCGCCGATGCTCATCCGTGAGTAGTGGGGCGCCATCACCAGCCCAACCGCCCGCGTCTGCCCGGCCGCCGCCATGTCGGCCAGCACGTCCTTGATGAAGGGATGCCAGTGCCGCATGCCGACGAAGACCTGCCAACTTTGCTCGTCGCCGTCCTGATCGGCGTTGAGGGCGGTCTGGAGGGCGTCGGCCTGGGCGTTGGTCAGGTCCAAGATCGGCGAGCGACCGCCGATCTGCCGGTACCGCTCGGTGATCTCGTGGATCAGCTCCTCGGAGGTGGGGCGGTAGTGGCGCACGTCCAGCAGGTAGGGCCGGACGTCCTCGAGCTTGTCGGGGCCGCCGTAGGCCATCACGAGGACGGCGAGGGCGCGGTTGCCGTCGCGGTCGGGGTTCGGCGCAGGATCTACCATGCTCATCGCCTTTCGTGGCCGTCGGCTTTAGTAGGTGAGGCGCCGCCGCGAGCGCCAGGCCAACCATCCTGCCCCGTGCACATCGGTCCGTTCATGAATGGGGTCGGATGGAAGGGGCACATCCTCGCGTCGGCCCTGGGCGTTCACCGTGTCGATCCCTCGTGCTCGGAGCCGTTGTCGAGCGCTGCCGGGACCGCACCTGTGTCATTCATGCCTACCACAATTAGCGGCCAGGCGGGGGCAGTAGGCTACCTCCACCCGTGCCCACCGAGCCGAACCGGGTACGGGTGCTCAATCGGGGGGCGTGGCGAGCCGGCGAGGCAGGCGGCGGCAGCCGTCGAATGCGACTCGCCCGAGCGGCGCGACCGACGCGGGCGGTCCGCGTGGTCGTTCCTTCCGCGCCGCCGCGGCGCGGCCGACGACAGGCTAAGGTGGTGGTTAGCTGGGTGGGCGCTGGGCCACCGCAAACGGGACCAAGGGCGTCTCGGTTACACGCTTGAGGTGGAAGCCTGCTCCTCCAGCTCCGCTCGTAGGGCATCGGCACGCCGGATGGGGATGCTCCACACTCCGTACGTCAGCCGGAACAGCGTGTCGTCTCGTTGCGCGTCGCGGGCGACGGTTTTCGGTCTCCGACTGTGTCAGACGGCGGTCCAGCCGCCGTCGACGACGAGGGTGTGGCCGGTGACCATCGCCGCGGCGGGGCTGGCGAGGTAGACGACGGCGTGCGCGACGTCCTCGGGGGTGGCCAGGCGGCCGAGTGGGATGCGGCGGAAGACATCCTCCTTGAAGACGGGATCCTCGAACATCGGGCGGGTGAGGGGCGTCTCGACAAAGGTCGGGGCGACGGCGTTGACGCGGATGTTGTATTCGGCCCACTCGAAGCAGAGGACGCGGGTGAGGTTGACGACGGCGGCCTTGCTGGAGCAGTAGGCCGCGCGCTTGACGTAGCCGACGAGGCCCATCTGGCTGGCGACGTTGACGATGGCACCGCCCTGGGGTGACTGGTCGCGCATCCGCCGGCCGGCGGCCTGGCACATGAAGAAGAGACCCTTGAGGTTGACGTCGAGGACCCGGTCCCACGCCTCCTCGGTCACGTCGAACGCCATCTGCGGGACGTTCAGGCCCGCGTTGTTGACGAGGATGTCCAGCCGGCCATCGTAGGCGTCGACGGCGGCGGCGACGCACGCCCCGATGCTGCCGAGGTCCGTGACGTCGAGCGGCACGGCGGTCGCCTGGGCGCCGTGCTGGGCGCGGAGGGCGATGGCCGTCGCCTCGGCCCGGTCGAGCCGGTCGGGCAGCTCGGTGACGACCAGGCGGGCGCCGGCCGCGGCCAACGCGTGCGCCGCCGCCTCGCCGAGGCCGCTGCCGGTGCCCGTTACCAGGGCGACGGCCCCTTCGAGCTTGAACGCCCGTTCATAGATCGTTTGGTCCTGCGTCGCCGTCACCGTGGTTTCCTCCGTGTCGGGTTCGGTTCGTCGGGGTGCCGCTTGCGGTGGCCGCGGCGGCGCCCGGTCGAAGGCGCGGCAAGCAGCGCCCCTATGGCGTTCGCCGCTTGACACCTCCGACCGCGCTCGTAGGATACGCCGAAGTTTCACGTCGTGCCGCCGCGGGCGCCGAACGCGCCTCCACCCCATGAGGCGCGGCGGGTGGGAGCGATCCAGAAGGAGCACGTCCATGCCTGAGCCGCTGCGGTTCGGTCTGGTGCGCAACCAGAACCTGCCGTGGCGGACGCTGGTCGAGCACGTCCGAGCGTTCGAGCGGCTGGGGTTCGACAGCGTCTGGGCCTGCGACCATTTCCAGCGCCCCAGCATCCCGGATGCCCCTTACCTCGAAGGGTGGACACTGCTGGCCGGGCTGGCGACACGAACCGAGCGCATCCGCGTGGGTCTCCTGGTGACGTCCAACTCCTTCCGCCATCCGCCGCTTCTGGCGAAGCAGGCGGCCACGGTCGATCACATCAGCGGCGGCCGGCTGGAGTTGGGGCTGGGGACCGGCTGGTTCGAGCCGGAGCACCGACGCTTCGGCCTCCCGTTCCCACCGCCGAAGGAGCTGGTCGGGCGTTTCCGTGAGGCGGTGGAGCTGGTCGATCTCTTGCTCCGCCAGGACACGACGACCTACGACGGCCGGTACTATCAAGTGCGGGAGGCACCGTTTCGGCCGCGGCCGGTGCAGCACCCCCGTCCGCCGCTGACGCTCGGCGCCCACGGGCCGACGATGCTGCGGATCGTGGCCGCGTACGCCGACCGGTGGAACTCGTACGGCACGGTCCAGGAGATCCAGGAGCGCAATGCGCTCCTCGACGAGGCGTGCGCAGCGATCGGCCGCGACCCGGGGAGCATCGTCCGCTCACTCTACGGGTGGTCGCTGAAGCTGGGGACCGACCCCTGGTCCTCGCCGGAGGCATTCCTCGACATCGTGGGACGCTACCGGGACGTGGGGGTCTCCGAGTTCTTGATGGAGGCGCCGCATGAGGAGCAGTTCGGGGTGATGGAGCGGGTCGCGTTCGATCTGCTCCCGACGCTGCGAGCGGAGGATGTGGCCGCGTAGATGGGACGGCGTGCGCCGAGGGCGACGAGGGGAACAGCTCCATCACCGGCACCGGGACACTCGGCAGCGCGGTGCCTCTGTCGAGGGCGTCCCCCTCGCGCAGCAGACGCGGTTCGGCGCTGGGCGCGTGGACGGCGATGGTCCGCAGTCCCGGGTTGGTCAGCCAGACGAGCGGAAGGCCATGGTCCAGGGAGAACCGTACGTTGTCCTGCAGCTCGCCCGGCCGGTCGTTGGCGGAGACCACTTCGAGGTTCGCTCCGAGGTCGACCGGTGCTTCTCCTCGACCGCGATGGGCGCGACAGATACGCCCCATCCGCTGGGCCACGCTGGCTAGGCCGGGAACGGGGGCACCGAAAGATGTTGATGCCCGCCGAGTACCGAGGCGCGGCGGGCAACCACGGAGAACGGCGCCGGGCGATAGCGGGGACCCGCGTTTAGGAGGGATGGGACATGACGGCGACCGAACCGAGCGCCCGGACGGGCTTCGCGGCCCTGCTCGGCGCGATGCAAGGGAGCGAGGTCATCGACCTGACGGTGACGATGGCCGAGCACCTGCCGGCTGCATGGCCGACCCACGTCCCGTTCC
>JAUJOZ010000040.1 GCA_030447415.1 Thermomicrobiales bacterium
GCGCGCCGCTCGCAAGCCGCTTGTTTAGGAACTCAATCACCCGGTTCTCTTTGAGGTGAATCCCCCCCCCACACTGCGGATCGCGGGGGGGCCGCGGCGCCCAAGCCCACCCCGGCGGGGCTCACACGGGGTGCGGCGAGTTGGTGGCGGACACCGGGCCGGGGGGCCGGCCAGTGTGGGGCGGCCCCGCTCGACGAAGCGAATCTGCTACGAAGCCGGCGGGGTGATGTAAGCGACCTGATCGAACTTGCCGCCCTTGATCTGGCCGAGGAAGACGCTCGGCTTGTCGGGGTCGCCGGTCTCGGTGAAGCTGTAGGTACCGGACAGCCCGTTGAAGTTCTTCGTGTTGAACATCGCGTCGAGGATCTTGGTGCGATCCGTCTCCTGGACTTCGTCGATGGCCTGCATCGCGATGATCGCCGCCTCGTAGGCGTACGTCGCGTAGGCGTCCGGGTCGTGGCCGAGGCGCTGCTGCATGCGCGCCAGCCAGTCCTTGCCGACCTCGCTCTCGAGGAACGTGGGGGGCACGCCGCCGAACGTGGCGAAGGTGCCCTCGCCCGCCTCGCCCATGGAGTCGATGAAGGCCTGGTTGAAGCAACCGTCCGGCACGATGATCGTCACATCCTCAGCGGGCATCACCGAGCGCAGATCCTGCACCACCTTGCCCGGGTTGAGGTTGACGATCGCGCCGATGTGGACGATAGCGGGTCCGGCGTCGGCGATCGACGTGGCCAGCGCCTGGAAGTCCGGCGCGTCCGGCTGGTAGCCCTCGAAGCCGAGCACCTCGCCCCCGAGCTGCTGGTAGTAGAGCTGGAAGGCGGCCGCCACACCCTTCCCGTAGAGCTGGTTGTCGTGCAGGATGTATGCGCTCTTGAGCCCTGTCTCGATCGCCCAGTTCGCCTGCGCGCCGCCCTGGAGGTGGTCCGCGACGGTGTTGCGCATGTAGTTGCGCTTGCCGGTTGGGTAGTACTTGTCGGGCTCGCCCGGCTCCGTCACCCCCTCGACCGCCTGGGTCAACCCCGCGTAGGTGTTGGCAGGCGAAATCATGGCCATCGGCACTTGGTTGAGGATCGGGATCGAGATGGCCGCGGCGCCGGAGTTGTAGGTCCCGATGTAGACCATGCAGTCGGGGTCGTTGACGGCCTTGTTCGCGTTCTCGGACTCCTTGCCGGCGTCCCACGAGCCGGTGGACGCAATCGCGTCGTCGAGCGCCTCGTACTCGAGCGCGAAGCCGCCGGCGGCGTTGCCGAAGTCCTCGAGCGCCAGCCTGACCGATTCGCGGGAGTCGCCGCCGATCTGCTCCGAGGCCGCGATCATCGGCCAGGAGGAGTAGAACTTGATCCGACCCTTGCTCGTGTCGGTGATGTGCTGGACACCGGACCGGCCGATGGTACCGCCACCGGCCGCGGGGGACCCATCCTGGGCACGAGCCGACGCCACCCGGAGCGCCTGGCCAATGAGGCCGGCGGAGAGGCCGAGTGCGGCCGCGCGCCGCGTGAACTCCCGCCGGCTGATCTTCTGGGCGTGCAACTGCGCGATCAGGTCACCGATTCTCGTCACGTCCTCGCCTCCTTGATCCGTCCCCGGCCGGCCCCATCGCCGACCGCCGCGGGCACCCGCCCGCTATTGCGCCACGGAACCCGGATCCCACACCTGGTTAGGGAACGCGCATCCGCCGGAAAGGAGACCGCGAACCGTTTCCACGCGCTGGGAACCGAGTCTTACTACCTAGGACCTTTTTGACGATTCGGCAGCATAGCGTAGCCCTGTCGGTGTGTCAAAGTGGGACCAATGTCTTACGCCTCCCAGCCAAGGACGCGACGGCCGGGGCTGTTCCCGTTGCAAGCCGCGGCGCGACCGGCGGACGGGGTGTGCGGGCGCACGGTCGTGCGCTCCTACAATGTAGACGTCCGGCGGGAGTGCCATCGTTGGATATTCGCGGGCTGGAAGGAGGACGCGTCACGGTGGCCGCGCCGCTGAACCGCATCGCAGACCCGCCCAGGGCGGCCGACGTGGTCGTCGTCGGGGGCGGGATCGTCGGTGCCGCCAGTGCGTTCTGGCTCGCCCGCGCCGGCCACCGGCCGGTGCTGGTCGAGCGCGCGGCGGCGCTTGCGAGCGCGACGACGGCCGCCTCCGTCCATGGCGTCCGTGCCCAGTGGACCGACCCTGAGAACGTGGCGATGATTCGGGAAAGCCTGGACCTCTTCGCCCGCTTCCCCGAGGTCTTGTACCTTCCCCCCGCCGAGGCCGACATCGGACTCACGCGGCAGGGGTATCTCTTCGCCTCGACCGACCCAGGTCAACGAGACGCCCTCCGCGCGCGTGTCGAGCGCCAGCATGAACTGGGCCTCGCCGACGTCGCGCTGCTCGACGGCGAGGCGGTGCGGCGCCGGTTCCCCTGGCTGACCCGCGAGGTCACGGCCGCCACCTTTCGCGCTGGCGATGGCTGGCTCGACGGCCGCCGGGCGGCGACGCTCTTCGCCCGCGCCTCGGGTGCTCCAATCCTGCTCGGTACGGAGGTGTTGGAGATCGAGCGCGTCGGGGACCGCGTCGTCGGCGTGGCCACGAGCCGGGGCCGCGTCGCGACGGACACGGTCGTCCTGGCGACCGGGCCGTTCACCGCGGGACCGACCGGGCTCGCCGGCGAGCCGCTGCCGCTCACCCTCCTCCGCCGCCATCGGCTCATCCTCGCGCCCCACCCCGGCATCCCCCAGGACGCGCCAATGACCATCGACGCCGACACCGGCGCCCACTGGCGTCCCCACGGTGGCGGCGCCGTCCTGGCGTGGCCGCTTCCGGAACCGGCCATGCCGCCGGCCTTTCCCGTCCCACCCGATCCCAGCTTTCCCGCCCTCGTGCTGCACGACCCGCGCGGGGTCAGCCGCCTCGCTCCATTCTGGCGGGACGTGGCCGCCACGATCCCCGCAGTCGATCTCGACCTCGTCGCCGGTCAGTACACGATGACACCGGACCACAAGCCGTTGATCGGCCCCGCCGCCCACACCGTCGGTCTTTGGCTCCACACCGGCTACAGCGGCCACGGCGTGATGGGTAGCCCCAGCGGCGGTCGTCTCCTCGCCGACCTCATCACCGGCCGCGTCCCGGATGCGGCCAACCCGTTTCGACTGGGCCGCTTCGCCGAGGGAGTCGGGTTAGAGGTCGAGCGCGGGGTGCTGTAAAGCGGTGGCAGGCGACGCTGGGTTCCTCTCCGCCGCGAACGGGGACGAGGGATGGTTCCCCTATTTGCCACATCCCGGCACCGCCTTAACAGACCCTCTCTAAATTGGACAGGCGTTCTTGGCGTTCGGCTATCGGAGTGGCGAGCGGGACCTGGGTAGCGCCCGATGCCCTCTCGGGACTGTCCCCCCGTCATCCGGGACCCCAGCGCTCACCTGCGATACACCGAGCCCCTCCCGTCGCGGGCAACCTGGCAGTCATTCGCGGGCCGCCGCGTATCGCTCCCCGGCCTCGATGGATCGGCGCGCCACAGGTTTGAGCCCATGATCGCGTGGGGGACGCCATTACCGTGCCGGTGGGGCTGGCCGGCGGGCACACATCTCTTGCCGACTTGCCGTCTTGCCGTCTTGCCGCCTCGTGGCACAGCGGCTGCAACGGACACCCGCACCGGTCGACGCGGGTGAAGTTGGGGATCGACGTATGAACGACAGCGACGCCTGGTTCGACGCTGATCCCAGCGATGGTGCGCGCACCGGCAATGGCCGCGGTCCACGGGACGCCATCGCCGCCGCGCGGCGCGCGCTGGAGCCGGTCAGGGTCTCGCTGACGGAGGCTGGGTTCTACGCCTACGGTACCGTAGACGACGCCAACCGCTGGACGATCGCCGCCGACGACGAAGCCGGGCGGATCGACGTCCGGGTCGGCGCGGACGGGTTCGAGGTCGAGCTGTGGACGTCGTCTCCGGGCCTCTACGCCGACGAGGAGAACGAGTTCCGCCGCCGGGCGCGGGAGCGACTGGCCCGAATCGTCCTACCTAACATCGCGCGCGGGTTCCTCCAGCCCCACCAGAGCGCCACGTGGGACGAGGTCGACCAAGGCGTCGCGGTCCGCCTCCGCTACGAGTTGCCCTTCACCCGGGGCGACACCGTCGGCGCCTTCGTCCGCGGGAAGCTGCCGGAACTGGAGACCCTGCTCGCCTTCGTCGAGTCTCAGGTCACGTCGTAAGGCAGGTCGCGGGCGGCAGAAGGGCGGTAGCGGCGAGGACTGACTCGCCCGGTTCGCCACCGCGTTGTCGCGATTCCCACCCAAGGCGCCGCGATAGCCCGTCGCTATACTGCGCCGCACATTGAAACGGCGTGGCACGGCGGTGGAAGGGGTGGCGCATGGGAGAGCGCGGGACGCTCGGCGGGAACGGCGTGGCCTTTGATGTGGCGCGGTGGCGGCGGCGGCTGGCGGTGGCACACGGCAAGGAGCCGGCCGACCTGGTGATCGCCGGCGGCCAGGTCGTCGATGTCTTCGGCGGGGAATTGCTCACCGCCGACGTGGCAATCGTTGACGGGACCGTCGCCGGGGTCGGCGCCTACCCGAACGCGCGGGAGCGGATCGACATCGCGGGCAAGACCGTTGCCCCATCATTCATCGACGCCCACGTTCACCTCGAAAGCTCGCTCGTCTGGGTGCCGGAGTTTGCGCGCGCGGTCATCCCGCACGGCACTGGCGCCGTCGTCACCGACCCCCACGAGATCGCCAACGTCGCCGGGCTGCCCGGGATCGAGGCCGTGCGCGCTGCCACGGCCGGGCTGCCGCTGCGAATCGCTTTCACCGTCCCCTCCTGCGTGCCGGCGAGCCCGCACGAGAGCCCCGGCGCCGTCTTCGGCGTCGACGAGATCGCCGGCGCGCTCGCCTGGCCGGAGGCGGTCGGTCTCGGCGAGCTGATGAACTTCCCGGGCGTCCTCGCCGGCGACGCCGACATCGCCGCCAAGCTGGCCGCGTCCGCCGGCACCCGCCGCGATGGCCATGCGCCCGGGCTGCGCGGCTCGGCGCTCCAGGCATACACCAGCTCGGGGGTCGGCTCGGATCACGAGTCGACTCACCTCGACGAAGCCCGCGAGAAACTACGCGCCGGTCTGATGGTGATGATCCGGGAAGGCTCCACCGAGCAGAACCTGCGCGACCTGCTGCCGCTGGTCACCGACCGCACCTACGGCCGCTGCTGCTTCGCCTCCGACGACCGCGACTGCCATACCCTGCTCCACGACGGGCACATCGACGCCATCCTCCGCCTCGCCATCGCCGAGGGGCTCGACCCCGTTCGCGCGATCCGGATGGCAACCTGGAACGCGGCGGATTACTGGCGCCTGGACGGAATCGGGGCCGTAGCGCCGGGCTACGAGGCGAACCTCGTCGTCCTGGACGACCTGCACCGGGTGGAGGTCGCTCTCACCTTCTACCGCGGGCGAGTCGTCGCCCGGGGCGGCACGCCGGAGCCCGGCGCGCTCGCGGCGAGCGGGGGGAATGCGCCGGCCGGACTGCGCGACACGGTGCGGTTGGCGCCGCTGGCGCTGCGAGACCTGCGCCTGCCCCCGGAGGCCGCGCGGGTCGCGGTGGAGGCGGTGCCGGGGCAAATCGTCACCCAGGCGGTGTCGGTCGAGCCGGCCGTGCGCGACGGGTGGGCGGTCGCGGCCCCGGAGCGGGACCTGCTCAAGCTGGTCTGCGTGGAGCGCCACCACGCCACCGGCCGAGTCGGCGTCGGCTACGCCCGTGGCTTCGGACTGCGCCGGGGGGCCCTTGCCAGCACTATCGCCCATGACGCCCACAACGTCGTCGCCGTCGGCGCGGACGACGCCGATCTACTCGCCGCCGTCGCCACGGTGGCGGAAAGCCAGGGCGGCTTGGCGGCGGTCGCCGAGGGCCGGGTCCTCGCTCACTTGCCGCTCCCGATCGCGGGCATCCTGTCGGATCGCCCGCTGCCGGAGGTCGCCGCCGCCTACGAGGCGCTGGAATCGGCCGCCCGCGACCTCGGCAGCGGGCTCCCCTCCCTTCGGCCTGCTTGCCTTCATGGCCCTTTCCGTCATCCCGGAAGCGCGCGTCACCGACCGCGGCTTCGTGCGCGTCGGGTGAGCGGAGGCGCCGAGGAGCCGGTGAGTCGGCAGACGGTAGGGGCGCTGCTTGCCGCGCTCCCCCGCGCTGACGCAAGACCCACGGCCCCCAACATCGCTGCCACGACGACCGCGGAGTGGTCCGCGGACCCGTTCCCTCGGCGAGGACGGGCACGGGTGCCCGTCGTCCGGCGCGTCGGATTCGTGTCGCTGTTACCCTTCCTCTATGCACGCCGCTGACCCCGAATCGTCTTATCAGCACGATGTCTCCCGCCCGCTCAAGCGCCGACACGGAGACAGTTCGATGTCGTCGTGGTTGGCGCCGGAGTGGCGGGACTCGCCTTCACGCTCCGCTTGCGGGATGGCAGGCGAGTCGCGCTGCTGACGAAGGGGCGCTCGGCGAAAGCAACACCCGCTACGCGCAGGGCGGCCTCGCCGCCGCGGTCGGCCGCGACGACGACCCCGCGCTGCACGAAGCCGACACCCTCGTCGCTGGGCGCCGGCCTGTGCGACCCCGACGCGGTGCGACGGCTGGTCGAGGGCGGGCCAGGGCGGTGGCCTGGCTCCTCGCGCTCGGGACTCGCTTCGACCGGGGCGGCCCGGCCGGAGAACTCCTCCTCGGGCGCGAGGCGGCGCACAGCCGCCGCCGCGTCCTCCACGCCGGCGGCGACGCCACCGGCGCGGAGAGCGCGGGGGTGCGCGGTGCCCGGCTCCGCGCGCACGCGGCCATCCCGGTCGTCGAGGGCGCCGTCGCCCTCGATCTCCTGGTCGACGGCGGTCGCTGCGGCGGCGTGGTCGCTCAGCTCACGCCCGACGGGCCTGCCGTCGCCCTGGAAGCGCCGCTGACGGTCCTTGCCAACGGCGGCGCCGGCCAGCTTTGGGCGACGACCTCGAACCCCGGCGGCGCAACGGCCGACGGGTTGGCGATGGCGCTGCGCGCCGGGGTGGCGGTCGCCGATCTGGAGTTCGCCCAGTTTCACCCCACGGTCCTCACCCTCGCGGGCGGTGCCCCCTTCCTCATCTCCGAGGCAGTGCGCGGCGAGGGAGCCTATCTCCGCGCCGCGAGTGGGGACCGTTTCCTAGCGGCGGGCGGGGCCACTCCCCACCCGCTGGCCGAGCTGGCGCCGCGCGACGTGGTCGCTCGCGCCATCCAGCGCCAGATGGCAGCCGATGGCGCCGACCACGTCTTCCTTGACCTGCGCCATCTCGACGGACCGGCGATGCGCCAGCGCTTCCCAACCATCGCCCGGGAGTTGGCGGCGCGCGGCCTCGGCCTGGCGACGGACCTCATCCCCGTCGCCCCGGCCGCCCACTACTTCATGGGCGGCATCGTCGCCGGCCCAACCGGCGAGACGAGCCTGCCGAGGCTCCTGGCGCTCGGCGAGGTGGCCTGCACCGGCGTCCACGGTGCCAACCGGCTGGCAAGCAACTCCCTCCTGGAGGGCCTCGTCTTCGGTCTCGCCGCGGCCGACGCGCTGGACGAGGGGTTGCTGGTCGGCGTGGGTAGCACCTGGGAGAGAGGAGCGGGGGGCAGGACCGACTCCCTCGTGGAGAATGGACCGCCACCGATCCCGTCTGCGGACTCCGCAGCGACCCGGTCGACCGCCGACGTGGCGACCCTCCGCGGACGGCTGCAACGGATCATGAGCCGGCACGTCGCCGTCGTCCGCGACGCGAGCGGTCTGGCGGAGGCGGCACGTGAGATCGCCGAGATCGCGGCCCAGTCCGCAGCGGGCGGCACGAGCGCTGAGGTGCTCGAGCGCGGCGAGAGCGACCCGATCCTGCGCGCCGCGTGGGAACTGCGCAACCTCATCCAAGCGGCGGGCGCCGTGACCGCCGCCGCGACCCGCCGCGAGGAGAGCCGCGGCGCCCACTTCCGCGCCGACTTCCCCGCCGCCGACCCCGCGCTCGCAGGGCGGCACCTGGTTCTCGGCGGTGAGCCCAGCACGGGCTGGCGCTTCTCCACGCTGGCCGAGGCGCGAAGCGCCGGCGAGCCGCTTTCCCGGTAGGAGCAACCGCCCCTGCGCGAGGTGCCAGGGTCGCGCCTACGCGCCTGCGGTGCCGACGTGTCCGCCCGTCCAATCCACCCCGAGCTGCCAACCGACGAAACCCCAGAGATCCGCTGCCTCGGCGACGCGCTTGGCAAGGGGCTTGCCGGCGCCGTGGCCGGCCTGGGTCTCGGCCCGCAGCAGGATCGGGCGGTCGGGGTCGGCGTTCACGTGCTGAAGGAGGGCGGCCATCTTCCGCGCGTGGAGCGGGTCGACTCGGCTGTCCTGCTCGCCGGTGGTGATCAGCGTCGCGGGATAGCGGGTCCCTTCCTGGACGTGGTGGTACGGCGAGTAGGCGTACAGCCAGCGGAACTGCTCCGGGTCGTCGGCCGAGCCGTACTCGGGAATCCAGAGCTTGGCAATTCGGAAGTGGTGGTAGCGGATCATGTCGAGCAGCGGCACGGCGCAGACGGCAGCCCGGAACAGTTCCGGCCGTTGGGTGATGGCCGCGCCGACGAGCAACCCACCGTTGCTGCCGCCCCAAATCGCGAGCCGATCGGGGGAGGTGTACCCCTCGGCGATCAGCCACTCCGCCGCGGCGACGAAGTCGTCGAAGACGTTCTGCTTGTTGCCGCGCATCCCGGCCCGGTGCCAGGCCTCGCCATACTCGCCACCACCGCGCAGATTCGGCAGCGCGAAGACGCCGCCCGCCTCCAGCCAGGCCGGGAGCGCCACTCGGTACTCCGGTCCCTCGCTGATGTTGAACCCGCCATAGCCCGAGAGGACCGTCGGATTGGCCCCATCACGGGGCAAGCCCTTGCGATGGACGATGAACATCGAGATCGGCGTGCCGTCCCGGGACGGGTAGCGGACCTGCCGCACCTCGACGGCGTCCGGGGCAAAGCCGGCCGCCGGTGGCAACGGGGCGAGCGGCCGGCGCTCGCCGGTGTCCAGGTTGAAGACGAAGGCCGATGGTGGCGTCACGAAATCGGTGTAGCCGACGGCGACCAGGTCGCCCGCTTCCTCGCCGTCGAGACCGGCGACGCTACCCAACGACGCCGGGAGCGCGAGCTCCTGCCGCGCGGCGCCCTCCAGGTCATAGACACGCAGCCGCGACGTCGCCGCTTCCAGCTCGTGGGTCACCAGGCGGCCGCCGGCGAGGACGACCCCCTCGATGACCCGGTCCGGCCGCTCCGGGATCACGGTCGCCCACCGTTCCAGCTCCGGCGCGGGACTGGTGGCGTCGACGGCGACGATCCGGTAGTTCGGCGCGTCGAGGTTCGTCCGCAGGTAGAGGCGGTCGTCGCTGACGGCGGCGCCCGTGAAGAGCGCGTCCACCCCCTCGACCACGGGGATCCACGGCGCGTCCGACCAAGTCAGGTCGCGCAGGTAGACGTCGCTGCGGGTCCATCCCTCGAAGGCGAGAGCGACCAGCCAGCGGCCGTCGCTTGAAATCTCAAGGGCGATGATGTCCTGGGGGGAGCGGCCCGCGCCGAAGACCTTGGGGTCCTGCGCCGGATCGGTCCCCAGGCGGTGGAAGAAGGCGTGGCTGTTGTACTCCTCCTCGCCCGGTGGGACGGTGCCGGGAGTCGGATAGCGGGTGTAGTAGAACCCGCTGCCATCGGGCAGCCAGGCGACGCTGGCGTAGCGGGTCCGCTCGATTGCGTCCGAGAGCGGGCGCCCGCTCTCCACCTCCACCACCCGCAGCGTGCTCCACTCGTTACCATCGCGCGACACGCCGTAGGCGACCAGGCGCCCGTCGGGCGAGGGGTACCACCAATCAAGGGCGGCAAGGCCGGAGGCATCGAGGGCGTTTGGGTCGACCAGCGCGCGCTCCGGCACGTCGACGCCGTCGCGGGCGTAGAGGATCGGCTGGTTCTGATCCCCTTCCCGCTTCAGGTAGAAGAGGCGACCGCCGCGCACGGTGGCGGCGGTGACGGTCCCGACGGCGAGCAACTCCCGGAGGCGGGACTCGAGCGTGGCGCGACCGGGAACGGCGCCGAGGACCGCTTCGGTGCGGACGTTCTGGGCCGCCGTCCACGCCCGCGTCTCGGCGCTCTCCCCGTCTTCGAGCCAGCGGTACGGATCGGCGATGCGGACGCCGTGGATCGTCTCGACGACCTCCTCACGACGGGCGGCTGGCGGTCGCTGCTGTTGCTGAGGTTGGATCGCGGTCATCGTGATGCTCGCCTCCGGTGGTCGTCGGGGTTATGGTCCTTCGGTGTAAGTGGCGACCGGCGGGACCCGTCGCGCCGCCATGGTACCGGAGACGAGCGCGACGGACACGCGTGGTACCTTGCCCGCACCGGACGGCGCGACACCCGGGCAAGGACGGCCGTGACCGACGCGTGGACCTACCGCGACGCGCTGCGCACGATCTGGGCGCGCTCGGGCTACGACCGTGGCTACGTCAGCGACCCGTTCTGGGGCGACGAGGCGGCCGGGCGCGGGCTGCGGCGCACGGTGGCGCTGCTGGAGCGGCTCGGGCGGCCGCAGGATCGGTACGCGATCGTCCACGTCGCCGGAAGCAAGGGCAAGGGCTCAACCTGTGCCTTCGCCGCCGCCATGCTGCGCGCGGCCGGCCACCGGACCGGGCTGACGACGTCTCCGCACCTCCACAGCTTCCGGGAGCGAATCGCGATCGACGACAAGCCGGTGGACGAGGCGACGTTCGCCGCGCTCACGCGCCGTGCCGTGACCGAAGCCGAGGGGTTGGAACGATCGTCTCCGGAGCTCGGCGAGGTGACGGCGTTCGAGCTGCTGACGGCGATGGCGCTTGATACCTTCGCCGCTGCCGGGTGCGAGGTCGCGGTCGTCGAGGTCGGCATGGGCGGACGTTTGGACGCGACGAACGTCGTTGCCTCGACGGTGGCGGCGATCACCGCGCTTGATCTCGAGCACACGGCGGTGCTCGGGCGAACTCTGCCCGAGATCGCCCGAGAGAAGGCCGGCATTGTGAAACCGGGCCGGCCGGTGGTCGTTTCACCGCAGGACCCCGCGGCGCTGGCGGTCATCGAGGCGACGGCCGCCGACCGCGGGAGTCCGCTCCTTCTCGCCGGGCGGGACTGGTGGTGGGAAGGAACGTGGGAAGACTTCGCCGTGATCGGCCCGTGGGGCCGGTACGCGGGGCTACGTTCGGGCCTCCCCGGCATCCATCAGATGGAGAACGCGAGCACGGCGCTCGCGGCTGTGTCTCTTCTCGGCGACCGCTTTCCCCTATCGGAAGGCGGGGTGCGGACGGGACTGGCCGAGGCGCGCTGGCCGGGCCGCTTTGAGCGAGTCCGGCCCGAGCACGGACCGGAGATCGTTCTGGACGGGGCGCATACTCCCGCCTCGGCGAGGGCAGTGGCCGCCACGATGGTCGCGGTGCACCCCGACCGGCGTGCAGTCGTCGTCCTCGGGCTGATGGGAGACAAGGACGCGGCCTCCGTCGCCCGCGCCCTCATGCCGGTGGCGGCCCGGGTGGTGGCCACCCACGCCCGCAGCCCGCGCGCGATGCCGGCCACGGAGGTCGGCGCCGGAGCGGCCGCCGCCGGGTTCGCGGTGGAGGTCGCCGCTGACGTGGCCGCCGCACTCTCACGGGCCAGCGAGCTTGCTGGCCCCGCCGGTCTCGTGCTGGTCACCGGCTCCCTCTCGGTCGTCGCGGAGGCCCGTGAGGCGCTTGGGTTGGCGCGCCCCGACCCGCCGGTCGGCGAGGACTGAGAGCTGAGGCGCTGGCAGGGGTACGGCGGGCCGTGCCCGGCGACCTCCTGAACTCGGGCATAACGGCTCGGCACCGGGCGACGCAGGCGTCGCCCCTGCCAAGACTCGCGATTGAGATCCCCGGCCATCAGGCGCGACCCGCTCTGCCCTCACGGCGACTCCTGCGGTCGCCGCCTCACGCCTACTGCCGCAGCCCCCGCTCAATCAGTCCCAACGTCAGGCCGTAGACGAGGTGGGCGGCGACGGGCGTCAGGGCGTCACCGGTTCGCTGCCGCCAGGGTTGGGGCAGGACACCGGCCGCCGGTATCCAACCGAGGTAGCCGGCGGCCCAGAGGAGGAGGCCGTAGGTCGGTCCGGCGACGAGCACCGGAAGGTCCAGCTCCTTCTGCACCAGTCCGTAGCAAGTGCCCGCCGCGGCGCCGTAGAGAAGGTGGCTGCTCCACGCCACCCCCAATTGCTCCCGCTTCGACGGTGGCTCGGCTTGGCCCGATGCCCGCGCGACTCCCGCCGCCCGCTCGACGACGCGGACCGGCGGCGCTTCTCGCAGCAATCCGATCCGCTTCGCCCCCTCAAACAGCGGCAGCATCGACGCTGCGCCGGCTGTTCCCCCGAGTGCGCCCACCGCCAGCGCCTGTCTCAGCTTCATCCCGCCTCCCTTCCGCCGCCGGCGGACCGCTCCCGGACCACCCCTTCCGAACCCACCCGAGACCGTCCCGACGACCAACGCGCACGGTCGATGCCCCCGGGAGCGGCCCGCGACCATGTCCGCCGCCACCGTCGGGTGCGCCCCAATCGGGTAGACTCCGGCTACGGCTACCACCACCGGGCGTCTGCAGACCGCGCGAACGGCGTGGTTGTGGCGTGGGTTGGGATTGAGGAACACGGAGCGTGGCGGAGACATCCCGATGGGCGGCTTCTGCCGTATATCGAACCGAGACCGTCGACCGAACGGCGGGGACCCGGCGCCGGACGCGCACGGCGCCGACGGCGATGCCGGCGGGCGCTGAGGCCGGGCCCCACGCGGACCTGGTCGAGCTGGGCGACGCCGACCTGATCGGTCGTGCGGCGGAGGGGGACGCCCGCGCCCTGGAGGTCCTCTACGACCGGTACTCGCGCGTCGTCTTCTCGTTTGCGCTTCGGATCGTCGGGGATCGGCAACTGGCCGAGGAGCTGTTGCAGGAGGTCTTCTTTCGCGCCTGGCAGCAAGGGAGTGCGTTCCGCGCCAGCCGTGGCACGTTCGTGACCTGGCTGCTGAGCATCACGCACAACATGGCGATTGACGAGGTCCGCAAGCGGCGGCGCCGGCCGCAGAAGGCGGACAGCGAAGAGCCGGAGACGGTGCTGGCGGCGGTGGCCGACACCGGCGCCGGCTCGGACGTCGAGGACGAGGTGTGGCTCGGTGCCTTGCGGGAAACGATCGCCACGGCGCTCGACACACTACCGGCGGCGCAGCGGGAGGCGATTGAGCTGGCCTACTTCCAGGGCCTGACCCAGCGAGAGATCGCGGACCGGCTGGGCGAGCCGCTGGGCACGATCAAGACGCGGATGCGGCTGGGCATCCAGAAGCTGCGGGAGGCCCTCGGGGGCAGCGAGATGGAGCTGGCGTGAGCGAGACGACCGATCCACGAAGTCACGTCGTCGACCTCGTCGCGCCTTACGCGCTCGGCGCGCTGGAGCCGGCGGAGGTCGCGATGGTCGAGCGCCACGTTCGCGGCTGCATGGCGTGCGCGCGAGAACTCGACGATGTCCGGCGCACCGTTGGGATGCTCGCCTTCGCCCCGCCGCTTGATGCGCCCGGGCCGGACGTCAAGGCCGTGCTCTTCGCGCGGGTGGCCCATGCTCAGCGATCCCCCATCTCGGCGTCCGAGCGACGTCGGATACCCGCGGAGTCGCTCCGGCCCGTCCTACCGGCGGACAGTCTACCGAACACCAACCCATGGTTTGGCCCCGCGGTCGCTACGGCACAGACCCGCACGGCGCCGGACCCGGCGCGGCGGTCGTCCGTCTGGCGCGCGCGTAGGCGCACCGCTCGCCACCGTGCCCTTGGTCCTCGCGCTGGCGGTGGTCGCCGGGTGGGGGATGTGGCTCCAGAACCAGGTCGACGATCGAACCGAGCAGGTCCAGGAGCTCCGCGACCAGATGAGTGCGCTCGACACCTTCCTCGCCGAGCGAAACGGTACTGTCCAGCAGTTCGCCATGACCGCCGGCATAGCGGGTTCTGACGCGGCGGGAGGCATGATCTTCGCCGATCCAGACGGACCGGAGGCGATGCTGACCGCCTGCGGGCTCGACGACCAGTCCGGTTCAGCCTACGGCGTCTGGGTGCAGCGGGCCGGGGTCCTGGAAGAGGTCGGCCACTTCGAGGTCGACGACGAGGGCTGCGCTGCCACGCGGTTGCAACTAAGGGGGCCCTCGCGACCTACCGGAGCGTCAGCGTCACCGCTCGGCCTCTCGCTGTCGGCGGACCCAATTCGGCCACGCCCGGAACCGATGTCGTCCTCTCGGGTGACATCGGCCCCTCGGTTGGTTCCCCTCCGACGAGACTGAGGCGCTGGCGGGCCAGTAAGCAGGAAGCAGAGGGCCGGCGGCAGAAACGATCGTCGGCGTGACCCGGTGTCCGCTGGGTGGTCGTCGCCCTGTTCGGGGCCGCGTCATCGTGGCAGGCGACCGGGCAACACCTACCTCACCCCTACCGTCGTCTGCCGTATAGGGTCTGCTATCTACTCCCGGTCGGCGCCACCCTTCTTCGCTCGCTCCTCCTCCGCCAGCCACAGCTCGTCCACACCGTACTGGAGCACGAACAACCGGCACAGCCGCTTCCACCCCAGGTCGCTGTAGTAGCGCTTGAAGACGGCCCGGACCTCTTCCGCCGTCTTGGCGGCGTCAAACTCCGCGTCGATCCTCTCCAGCAGCTCCCTCGTGATCGCCTGCGGCATCACCGTCCCCCCGCGCCCTGATCGCACCCGTCCCGTCCCGATCCCCTTCGCTCCTACTCTAGCACCGCGGCCGCCGCCGGTCGTCGCGATTGCACGCCCTTGGCACCAGCCCTATAGTCACGGTATCGATGCATGGTGACGCGTCAACGAGCACGGAGCGGGCATGACGGCGGTCGAGGGGGTCCAGCGGCAGGTTCAGCCGGACGGCACGGTGCTGAGCCGAGCGGTGTCCCGCCCCCACCCCGTCCCTGACTCCACGTCGCTTCCCGGTACCGAGCCGCCGGTCCGCAGCCTGACCGTGCTGGTTCCAGCCCGCAACGAGGAAGGCAACCTGCCCGAGCTCCACCGGCGGCTCTCGACTGTCCTCGCGACGGTCGACCTTCCATACGAGATCCTCTTCGTCGACGACGGCTCCACCGACGGGACCTGGGCGGCCATCCGCGCCCTCCACAACGCCGACCCGCGCGTCCGTGGGCTCCGCCACCGGCGCAACTTCGGCAAGGCGCAGGCGCTGGCGGCCGGCTTCGCTGTCGCCCGCGGCGACGTCGTCGTTACGATGGACGGCGACCTCCAAGACGACCCGGACGAACTCCCGCGCTTCCTGACCAAGCTGGCCGACGGGTACGACCTCGTTTCGGGCTGGAAGCAGCGGCGGCAGGACCCGCTCGCCAAGACGCTGCCCAGCCGCGTCTTCAACGCCACCGTCCGCCGGGCTTCCGGTGTGCCGCTGCACGACTTCAATTGCGGCTACAAAGCGTATCGCCGGGATGTGGTCCAGACGATCCGTCTCTATGGGGAGCTGCACCGCTTCACCCCCGTACTCGCCCATGCCGAAGGGTTCCGCATCGGCGAGCTGGCGGTCCGCCACCACGCACGGCGGTGGGGTCGCTCCAAGTACGGCTGGTCGCGCCTGGTCAAGGGGTTCCTTGACCTCCTGACCGTCACCTTCCTCACCCAGTATCGGCAGCGGCCGATGCATCTGTTCGGGTTGCCAGGGCTCGTCGCCATTGCCATCGGCCTCGCGCTCGGCCTCTACCTTTCCGCGGTGAAGCTGGTCGCGGGCGAGACGATCGGCGGCCGCCCGCTCCTCCTCCTGGCCGTGCTCCTCCTCGTCGTCGGCGCCCAGTTCTTTGGACTTGGGCTCCTGGGCGAGTTCCTCGCCCACGGCTCCAACGCACCCCGCGCCGATCTCCGCCCGCTCGTGCGGGAGGCCCTCGGCTTTCAGCTCACCGACCCGGCATCCGCGTCGCTGAAGCTCGACTCCGACCCGGCACCGGAGTCGTTGGCCCGGGCTGACCGTTGACCCGGTCCCCAGCGGCGTGAGGGGCGAGGTCCCGGACCGACCGGAGCCGGCCTCGGTTCCCGACGTGCCGATGCGACCCAGCGAGCGATTACCGGCCGCTCGCCCGGGCTGGGCGCGCCTCGGGCGCCGGTTCGTGGACGCGCCCACGCCGCTCGTCTTCGTCAGCAGCCTCCTCCTCGCGACCGCGCTCCTCTGGCGCCAGGGGACCCTCGCCGACCTCGGTGCCGTGGCGCGCGGTGCCGATCGGGCCGTCGCGGCCGGCGCCTTCGTCCTCTACCTCCTCGGCCTGGCCCTGCTCAGCGCACGCTGGCACCTTCTGGTCCGCATGGTCCGCGGCGGGGCGGAGTCCGACGCCGCTCGGGCGGCGGAAGCGTTCCTCACGTCCGTCGTGGTCAACTACGCGGCTCCGATCGGACTGGCCGTGCCGACCCGCGCCATGTTGACCAAGCGGAGCCTTGGCCTGTCGCCCGCGGCCACGGGATCGCTCGCGCTCTGGGAGGTGGCGGCGGATATCCTGATACTCGGCCTCGGCACGCTCGCCTGGCTCGTGACGAACGACGTGGGCGGCGATGCCCTCGGGAGCGCCGGCACCGGCGACCCGTGGACACTCGCCGCCCTCGGGGTGACGAGCTTCGTCGTGGCGGTCCTGGCCGGAATTGTCGCGGTCCGCTGGCCGCGCCTACGCCGGCGGGCCTGGGTGGCGGCCACCGACATGCTTCGCTATCCTGGGCGTCGCCCCCGCGACGCCGGCCTCGCCCTCGGCGTGACGGTCGTCTACTGGCTGATCCAGGGGGTCGTCCTCCGGTTGCTGTTGGGGGCGGCCGGGGTGGGCGATGGGCCGGCGCTGGGACTCGTGCTGGGTCTGGTCAGCTTGCCGGTGCTGGTCGGGATGTTGAGCCCGGTGCCCGGTGGCGCCGGGGTGCGGGAAGCGCTGATGGTCGCCGTCGCGCAGGGACATGGTGCCAGCGGCGCGGCCGTCCTCCTCGCCGCGGTCGCCTACCGGGCGGCGCTCTTCGTCGCCGTCCCCATTCTCTACATCGCCGTTCGCCTCTGGCTGCTGGCCCGCGGCGCCCGCACCAGCGATGCCACCCGACGGGGGGACGTGTGATCGACCGCGTTGAGATGCCCGACCAGCGGACGGAGCGGCGCGTCGAGCCGCACATCGCTCGCCCATCTGACGGCGCAGGGACCAGCAACTACCGCAAGCACACGAGCGGCAACCCCGTCCAGCGTCAGCTCATCGCCCGATTTCACCACACCATCGCCGAGCGCGTGGCCGAACTGAAGCCGGCCACCTTCCTCGACGCCGGTTGCGGCGAGGGGTTTGTCGCCCGGGCATTGCGACAGCGTCTGCCGGACGTGCGTCTCGTTGGGTTCGACTTCAACCCGGCCGCGGTGCGGCTGGCGGCCGCCGCCAACCCGGGGACGGCGTTCGCCGCCGCCAGCATCTTTGCCTTGCCGTTCGCCGACGCCGGCTTCGATGTCGTCGGCTGCTTCGAGGTGCTGGAGCACCAGGCCGACCCCGAACCGGCGCTGCTGGAGTTGGCGCGGGTGGCGCGACGGGCGGTGGTCCTCAGCGTGCCGCACGAGCCGTTCTTCTCCCTCGCCAACGCGGTGCGGGGCAAGAACCTCCACGTCCGACCCCGCGGCAGCGACCCGGACCACCGCCAGTTGTGGACTCGCGCCGCCTTCGCCGCCTTCGTCGACCGCCACCTCGAGATTGAGTGGCTCGGCGGCTCCTTTCCCTGGACGATCTGCGTCGCCCGGCCGCGGGAGGTGGTCATCGGTCGGCGGTAGCTGGGAGGTCGCTCGGTGACGGGCGTGGTATCTTGACCTTCCCATGCCTTCCGTTGGATCACCCCTGTCGTACGACCGACGACCGACTACCCGCCACCGTCTCCGTCGGAGGGCGTCCCGGTGAAGGCCTGTCCGGGCTGCGGCCAGGAGAACTCGGCCACCAACGGCTTCTGCACCGGATGCGGCGCGCCACTCCCCGCGGCGGCGCCCGGTGCCACGTCGGCGCGTGCGCCGCGTCCCGCCCGCCCGGCCTTCAGCCTGCCCGAGTATGTTGAGCGCGACGCGGCGCGGCGCCGGGCGCTGACCGAGGGGAGCGGCACCGGACTCGTCTGGACCGGGCTACCGCTCACGGTAGGCTCGCTCCTGATGTCGTCCGGCTCCCTGCTCGGCACCCTCATCTGGGGCGGCGGCCTCGTGCTCATGATCGCGGGCTTGTGGCGGATGCGCCATGATCGCCACGCCTTCGCGCGGGCCGGGCTGGCGACCACAGCGGTGAGCGTGGTCGCTCTCGGCGCCGTTGCCGTGCAGCTGCTCGACCTCAACGGCGACCGCACGCGCACGGCCGTCTCCATCGGCCCCACACCGACCCCCGACCTGGGCGACACCCCGGCAGCCTCGCCTGGACCAGCCCCCGCCGTCGCGGCTGGCGTACCGATGTTCCGCGGTGGTCCCGAGCACACTGGGTGGCATCCCGGACCGGGACCCGCGGGCGATCCGACCACCCGCTGGCGAATCGACATGGGAGGCGAGCTCTACTCGTCGCCGGCCGCCGTCGACGGCACGCTCTACCTCGGCACCAAGAGCGGCTTCGTCGTGGCCCTCGACGCGACCACGAGCGAGGAGCGGTGGCGAAAGGACGTGAGTCAGGGTCGCTACATCGTCCGCTCTTCACCGGCGGTCGCCGATGGGACGGTCTACATTGGCGGCGGCTACGCGCTTTACGCGCTCGACGCGACGGACGGGTCGGAGCGCTGGCACGCCTCGACCCGCTACGCGGGCTCCTCCTCCCCGACAGTGGTCGGCGGCACCGTCTACACTGGCACCCAGGAGGGATACATCTATGCCTTCGACGCCGTGTCGGGGAGGGAGCGCTGGCGCTTCCAGGCCGAGGGCCTGATCTTCTCGTCACCCACGGTGGCCAACGGCGCCCTCTACGTCGGCAGCGACGATGGCTACCTCTACGCGGTGGACGCCGAGCACGGGCGCCAGCTCTGGAAGGTCGCCACCGGCGGCGAGGTGTACGCATCGCCGGCCGTCGTCGGCGACACGGTCTACGTCAGCAGCGCCGGTTCCACCTTCTTCGCGCTTGACGCGAAAGACGGGTCGGAGCGTTGGCAGCTGCCGGTGGGGGGCGAATCCTCGCCTGCCGTGGCGGGCGGCACGGTCTACGTTGGCAGCGACGACGGTGGTCTCTACGCCCACGACGCGGCCACCGGCGCCTTCCGCTGGCTCTACCCAACCGGTGCCCCGATCGACTCCTCGCCGGTCGTCGCCGGCGATACCGTCTACGTCGGAAGCGGTTCGTCCCTGCACGCGGTCGACGCTGCCGACGGCCATTCCCGTTGGACCTACGCGGCGGGCGATACGCTGCAGTCGTCACCGGTCGTGGTCGGTGGGTCGGTCTACGTCGGTGGGCGCGACGGCTTCCTCTACGCCGTCGGCGGCTCGGAACCCGTCGGAGCACCACCAGCGTAGCACGGCCCCTTCGGCACCCCAATCCTAGAGAGGCGTCACCTACCGGCGCGAGGTTGCTGCATCCCCGAGTCGCTACCCGGTGCTCGTCTCGTCCCCTTGCCCCGTTACCCCGTGTTCTTCAGCCCGCCGGCGATGCCGTTGATCGCCAGGAGAACGGTGCGCAGCAGCTCGTCCGGCGGTCCCTCGCGCCCATTCCGGCGGAGGCGCCGGAGCAGCTCGACCTGGATGAAGGAGAGGGGGTCGACATAGGGGTTGCGCCGCTCAATCGAGCGTTGAAGGACCGGGTCACGGTCGAGAAGCCGGGCCTGGCCGGTGACGGCGAGGAGGAGGTCGCGGGTCAGGGCGTACTCCTCGCGGATCCGCTCCCAGATCCGGTCGCGCACCACCGGCGGCTCCACGAGGGCGACGTAGCGCTCCGCAATCGGCAGGTCCGCCTTGGCCAGGGCGAGCTCGGCGTTGCCGAGGAGCGCGGCGAAGAAGGGCCAGTCGCGCTCCATCTCCTGCAGCAGCTCGAGGCCGAAATGCTCCTGCCCGGCGGCGAGCGCCCCGCCCAGCCCGTACCAACCCGGGAGAAGGATACGGGCCTGGGTCCAGGAGAAGACCCACGGAATGGCTCGCAGGTCGTTGATTCCCTTCGCCTGCGTGCGGCGGGCCGGGCGCGAGCCGAGCTGAAAACGGGCTATCTCGGCGATCGGGGTCGCCCTTTCGAAGAAGGCGACGAAGTCCGGGTCACCGTAGACGAGGTCGCGGTAGACCGCCGCCGAGCGGTCGGCCATCGCCGCCATGGCCGCCTCGAACGCCGCCAAACGCTCCGGGGCAGGCTGAGCGAAGGCGCCGACAGTGCTAACCAGGACCGCCCCGGCGGTCAACTCCAACTCGCGATGCGCAATCTCGGGCAGCGCGTAACGGGCGGCGATCACTTCCCCTTGCTCAGTCAGCTTGATCCGCCCCGCGACGGTGCCCGGCGGCTGGGCCAGAATGGCGACGTTGGTCGGTCCCCCGCCCCGACCGATGGATCCGCCCCGGCCGTGGAAAAAGGTGAAGGCGATCCCCGCCTCGCCAAGGAGACAGGCCAGTTGGGTCTGCGCCGCGTAGAGTGCCCAGGAGGAGGCCAGGTACCCGAGCTCCTTGTTGGAGTCGGAGTAGCCGATCATCACCTCCTGAGCGTCGCCCCAGCTCCGCAGCGCCGCGCGATACGTCGGCTCCGCCAGCAGCGCCCGCATGGTGTCCGCCGCCGCCTCGAGTGCAGTCCCTTGCTCGAACAGAGGGGCGATTTCGAGCATGGCGCCGGTGCCGCCGACACCGCACAGTCGCGCCTCCTTCATCAACAGGAGGACCTCGAGCGCGTCGGAGGCACCCTCGCAGCCGGAGATGACGTAGGTGCGAATGGCGCCGCGGTGCTCCGTGGTGAGCAGGTCATGAACCGTGCGAAACGTTTCCACCACCTCGCGCCCCTCACCCGAGAGACCATCGAGGTCGCCCGGGATCAGGGGACGGGGGTTGGCGATCTCTCGTGCCAGCAGCGCCACGCGGTCGGGTTCGTCGAGGTCGGCGTAGGCCGGCTCGACGCCGGTGAGCGCCAGGACCTCCGCCAACGCGGCGGCGTGGCGCTTGGCGTGGTCGCGCACGTCGAGGCGGGCGAAATGGAACCCGAAGACCTCGGCTTGTCGGATGACGTCGCGCAGGTCGCCGGCGGCGATCAGCCCCGCGCGCTGGTCAAGGAGCGAGCGCTCGACGCAGCGTAGGTCGGCCAGCAACTCGGCCGGCTCCGCGTATCCGGTCGCCGCGCCCTGACGTGTGGCGCGCACCCGCTCTCGCAGCAGGGTCAACGCCTGGCGGTAGGGCTCGCCGGCATTGCGTCGACCGAGGTCGTCAGCCAGACCAGGAAAGCGCTCCCGGTTCTCGGCGAGCAACCCCTCGACCAGCGGTGCGGGGCCGGCGACGCTCGTCGCCAGGGAGACGCGACCGGCCAACTCGCCGAGACGCCCCTCGAGGAAGCCGAGCGCCGCTTCCCGCATGATCCGCAGCGCCTCGGCCGTCACCGCCGGGGTCACGAACGGGTTGCCGTCGCGGTCGCCCCCGATCCACGACCCGAAGGAGAGGAACGGCGGGATCGGGATGATCGCCCCGGGGTAGACTTCAGCGGTCGCCTCCTCCAGGTCGCGGTAGAGCTGGGGCACGACGTGGACGAGGGTGGAGCCGACGTAGACGAGGCCGGCCCGGACTTCGTCCAACGGCGTCGGGGAGACGGCCCGGATCTCGTCCGACCCCCACAGCTCGGCGATCGTGGCGGCCAGGCGGGACCGGGCACGGGCCTCGTCCCGCGGCAGGGATCGGCGCTCGTCCAGGTCGCGGATGACGGCGAAGACCCGGGCCAGCTTGGCGATGACGGTGCGGCGTCGAGCCTCCGTCGGATGGGCCGTGAGGACCAGGCGAACCTGGGCCCGCGCCAGGAGCTCCCGGAAGCCGTCGGCCGACACACCGTGGTCGGCGAGGATGCCGACGGCTTCCCGCAGGGAGCCGCGGCGGGGGGCGGGGTGATTGACGGCTTCGCGCCGCCGGATGCGGCGGACACGCTCGTTGTCCTCCGCCAGGTTGACCAGCTGGAAGTAGCCGGTGAACGCGCGGATCAGCACCCGCGCTTGCTCAGTGCTCGTGCCGGCCACGAGCGCGGCGAGATGGTCGCCCGCGGCGGTCTGCCCAGCGCGAAACCCCTTGGCCAGGGCACGCGCCTCCTCCTCTAAGTCGAAGGCGGCCTGACCCGCTTGGGTCCGCAGCACCTCGCCCAGCAGGTCCCCGAGGAGGTAGACGTCGTCGGAGAGCGTGCGGTTCGTGGGCATCGGCGGACAACCACCATCGACACGGCGAGGCCGCGTCGTGCAGTACGATCAGGGGGCCCCGGATCCATGGTCGCCATCGACTACGGGTGCCAGGTCGACGCCATTGTAGGGGCAGACCGGGTGCTTTGTGGGGCTACCCGCGTTGGCGCCCCCGATGTTCGCCATCCCCGTGGAGCGATGTCCCATGTCCCATGCGCCGACCGCTCCCAGCACCCGCGAAGTCCGTCCCGACGCCACCCTGCGCCGGGTCACCGCCGACGATATGACCATGATCCTGGCCTGGCGCGCCGAACCGAGCGCTCGGCGCTACCAGCCGCTGCGCCAACTGGCCCCGGCTGAGCTGCGGGCCCTCCTCGCCGAACGGGCGGCGCGTCCGCTCGATCGTTGCCTCGACGGCGAGGTGCAGTGGGTGATCGAGACCGGCGAGGGACCGGTCGGCTGGGTGACGCTCACGCTGACGAGCCGCGAGCACGGTATCGGCGCCGTCGGCTACACCGTCGGCGAGCGGTTCCGCGGCTGTGGTTACGCCACCACCGCCGTCCGCGCCCTCCTCCCCCTCGCCCTCGCGCCCACGCACGCCGATCTCTGGCGCCTGGAGGCGGTGACAGCGGTGGATAACGTCGCCTCGCGGCGGGTGCTTGAGCGGGCGGGCTTCGCCTTCGAGGGGGTGGCGCGGGCCTATCTGGTCATCGCCGGCGAGCGAGTCGACCATGCCCGCTACGCGCTCCTGCGGTCGGACTGGGAACGGACGCGAGGAGAGGAGACGACGGAGAAAACCGCCCTGCCATAACGGCAACGGCCACGACGGCGCCGCCGCGTCCTCGCCGATCACTTCGCCGACGAAGAGCAGTTCCTGTCGCCCACGCGTCCGGTGACCTCTCAGCACCCCACGGGTGGGAAGATCAGGCGACTGGCATGCCACCCGATGGGACCGTACGATCCCGAAGGGCCGTGCGCTAGCTGCGGCGGAGCGGGGAGGTCGAGTTGCCAGCCCGCGATCGTCAGCTCACCCGTGGCAACGCGCCACCAGCCGACCAACGTTCCGGTCGTACCGTCGTGCGGATCCGGTGGAACCTGCTGTCGAGCTTGAGCATGGCCCGAGTCGCGTCGTTTCCGTGCGCGAGCCCGTCAGGCCCGCTGTCGATGCCGGCCACAGCTTCGGCCGCCTAAGTCGCCTGCGCCGGCTGTGTCACCGGGCACCGCGCAGCCATCCGCTCGGCCGATCCAGCCCGGGCCGGAGGTAGCACGATCGAGCGAGAGCCGGAGACCTCCCGCGTGGTCTTGACCGCGAGCGTCTCCGCGTCAAGCAGCCGCGACACCATCTCGTTGCCACCGTTCCAGGGTGCGGCGCGGTCGCTCCGCCGAGTGGCTCGGGGTCGGCAATTCGCTTACGTCGGCGCGCTGACACTGCTGGTCATCCTCTTGGGCGCGGTCGGAGTCTGGTCCTTCGACCGCGGCGCGCCGGATGCGTCGATCCGGACCTTCGGCGACGCGCTGTGGTGGGCGGCGACGCTGGTGACGACGGTCAACACCGGGCTTGAGGCCGTGACGGCCGAGGCACGGGTCGTCGCCATCCTGTTGCGCCTCTATGCGGTCAGCGTCTTCGGGTACGTCACGGCCTCCATCGCCAGCTACTTCGTCGGGCGCGAGGTCGAGGAGCGGGCCGCCGAGGCAACCGGCCGGGACAACCCGGCGCTGCGGGAGCAACTGGCGTGCGTGCAGCGGGAGGTCGCCCTCCTCCGCGTAGAGCTGGCAGAGCGCCGGACGCCGGGCGCTGACTGAGCACCTCCTAGCATTACCGGTCCGCGCCTGACCACGCCGCGTTGCCCACCCACCGGTCGCGACCGTACAATCGGCCGGACCGCGCCAACCGGAACTGGACGCATCCACGGCGCGGTCGTGCGTTGTCCGGCGGCCATCACGGCGAGGAGGACCACTGCGATGGTGGCCACGACGAAGACCGAACCCGAAGCCCCGACCACCGACGGGAAGACGAACCTCGGCGCCCACCTCGACGCCGCGGAGGCGCGGGAGCCGGACGCGGCCCCTTCGCCGTTACCCACGCCGCTGACGCCGGAGGAGTTGACCGACCGGCTGGTGCCCGAGGATCCCCACATCTCGCCGGACGGCCGCGCGGTGGTCTTCGCCGTCGCGCCGCGGGGCAAGAAAGGGGAGCACAAGGAGCAGGCGCTCTGGCTGTCGCGCGACGGCGCCCCCGCTCGCCTGTTTACCGCCGCCACCGCCCATGATGCCAACCCCCGCTGGTCGCCCGATGGGGGCCGGATCGTCTTTTGCTCCGACCGCCACGAGCGCGGCGACGACACGTTCCGCCTTTACATCATCCCCGCCGACGGCGGCGAAGCACGGTCGCTCGGCGACCTCCAGGGTGAGCTGACGATGCCGTCCTGGTCGCCCGACGGGCGGACGGTCGCGGTGCTGCGTAAGGACCCGCCGACGCTGGAAGAGAAAGCCGGCAAGGAGTCGCGCGACGATGCCGTCGTAGTCGACGGGAACCCGAAGCCAACCCGACTCTGGGTCGTCGACACCGAAACGGGCAAGGCTCGCTGCCTGACCTACGGATCGCGTCAGGTCTGGGGCTACGCCTGGGCGCCGGACGGCGAGCACTTGGCAATCCTGACGACATCGGCTCCCGACGTCAACACCATCTTCGACGCCGGCGACCTCTGGCTGGTGCCGTTCGCCAGCGGTCTCCCCAAGCACGTCGCCACCTTCCCCGTCCTCCCCGCCAACCCCGTCTTCGTTGAGACCACGGACGGGCCGGCGATCGCCGTCCGCGCCAACAACCATCGCGCCGACCCATCAGACTCAGTCTGGATCGTCCCTCTGACAGGGGGCGAGCCGCGCAACCTCCTCCCGGGCTACCCGGGGGTGGTCGAGGAGCTGGTGCCCCGGCCCGGCGCCGCGAACCGCGGGGGCCTGGGCCTGCGCCTGGTCCAGCGGACGCACGGCCTCGTCTACGGCCTGGCGCCTTCCCTCAACGGCGGGGGGGGACGGGGCGACGCCGCTGACACCCGCGGCCCTCCACGGCAAGGGGACGGTCTTGAGCGCCCCGTCATTCTCCGCCGACGGCTCTCGCCTGGCGCTCATCTGGACAGACAGTACGACGCCGGAAGAGGTCTACGTCGGCGACGCCGGCGGCGCGGCGAAGCCGGTCACCGAGCTGGGCAAGGCGTTCCATGGGCGACTCCAACCGGTGGAGACCGTACGCTGGGCCAGCTCCGACGGCGTCGAGATCGAGGGCCTACTCACCTATCCAGCAGGCTACGAGCCGGCGAAGCGCTACCCGCTGGTGATCGAGATCCATGGCGGCCCGAGCTGGCAGTGGGAAGACCGGGTGTTCCTCGACTGGCACGATTGGGCGCAGATGCTGGCCAGCCACGGCTACGCCGTGCTCGCCCCGAACCCGCGTGGCAGCACCGGCTACGGGTCGGCTTTCCAGAAGCTGTTGCAGGACGACGTCGGCGGCGGCGAGGCGCAGGACCTGATCAGCGGCGCCCAAGCGATGGTCGCTCGCGGCGTCGCCGACCCGGAGCGGCTCGGGATCGGCGGCTGGAGCTGGGGAGGTTACCTGACGGCCTGGACGATCACGCAGACGCCGATCTTCAAGGCGGCGGTGATGGGGGCCGGGCTCGCCAACATGATCTCCGACCACGGCACGGACGACATTCCGGCGATGAACCTCTGGCTCTACCCAGGCCAGCCGTACGACCACCTGGAAGACTATTGGCGCTCCTCGCCGATCCGCCACATCACCAACGTGACGACGCCGACCCTGATCCTTCACGGTGACGAGGATGCGCGCGTCCACCCGACGCACGGGATGGAGTACCACCGCGCCCTCAAGACCCTCGGCGTCCCCGTCGAATTTGTCCGCTACCCGCGCGAGGGCCATGGCATCCGCGAGCGCGCCCATCAAATCGACCTGATGCGCCGCCTCGTGGCCTGGTACGACCGCTGGCTCAAGGGGTAGGACCATGGCCGCGAGCGACTTCGAGGCCCAGGTCGCCACAGGTCACGCGCTCTCTCGCGATGGACGCGGTGAGGCGGCCATCGTCCACTTCCAGCGGCTGGTCGAGCGCTACCCCCATGAGCCGCGCGCGCACTTCGCGCTCGCCGGTGCCTTCGACCACGAGGGGCGGGAGGCGGAAGCGGTCGCACCGTACCGCCGGGCGATGGAACTGGGTCTCGCTGGTGACGAGGTGCCGCGCTGGTACGTCCAGCTCGGCAGCACCCTCCGCAACGTCGACCGGGCAGCTGAGGCCGTCGACCTCCTGACCGAGGGCCGCGGTCGCTTCCCCGACGACGCGCCGATCCGCATCTTCCGCGCGCTCGCGCTCCACAGCGCCGATCGGTGCGACGAGGCGCTCGTCGAGCTGCTCGACCTGCTCCTGACCAACCCGAGTGCACCGGACTTGCGCGGATACGAACGGGCCATCCGGTACTACACCGATGAGCTATGGACGGCCGAGGGCGGCGAGCGGGCGTAGCGAGCAGTCGGGGAGCGAACCGCCCTCCGGGCAACACCAGCATCTCGGTGGGAGCGCCGTGGTCGGCGGGCGGGTGTCCAGCAGCACGCCACCGCCCGATCAGTGGACCTGTGCCGCGACCAACCACTCTTGGGTCCCGATGGCGAACCGGACCACGCCACGGAGGGTCAAACCAGCATGCACGGCGTCGTGTCGGTGCTCGACGACGACCACTACCGACTCGTGGAATCGCTGTGGGCTGAGCTGGTGGAGTCGTTCGGGCCGCGCAGCGTCATGGTGACGCCCTTTCCCCACTTCTCCTACCACGTCGCCGAGCAGTACGACCTCGAACCGCTGGAGGCGGCGCTGCGGACCTTTGCCGCGAGCACGCCCCCGTTCCGGGTGCGGGCGAACGGACTCGGCGTCTTCACCGGACTCCGGCCGGTCCTCTATGTGCCGGTGGTGCGGACCTCAGACCTGTCGGCGCTCCACCACGCGCTCTGGCACGAGACCTCGCGCCACGCGGCCGGTATCGTCGACTACTACCGACCGGAGCGGTGGCTGCCCCACATCACCCTCGCGCACGGCGACGTGCGCCCCGACGACCTCGCCGCCGCCGTCCGCGTCTTCGCCGCGCGCGATGTTGATTGGGAGATCGCGATCGACAACGTCTCCCTCACCTTCGACACCGGTACTCGCCAGGAACTGCGGTTCCGCTTCGAGCTCGGCCGCTGATAGACGAATCCAGGGCGGGCCGTGCTTGTCCGAGCGGCACGCACGGCTGAGGGCGAAGGTTCCTGCCCGCGCCGCCTCGAGACCAGCGGGTCGGGGCGAGCCCGATGACCAACGTGCTCAACGCCTACCCACACCCAATCGCGGCCCCTACCGCTCGTGCTACGCGGCGCCAAGGAGGCGCGTGATCGTCTCAACGTAGACCTTCGCCTGGGTGACGAGGCCGGGGACGTAGACAGCCTCGTTGGCACCGTGGGCGTTCTCACCACCCGGGCCGTAACCGACAGTGTCAATGCCGGCCTGGCGATAGAAGCGACCGTCGGTCGCCCCGGCCCAGGCGACGAAGTACGCCGGCTCCTCGGCGGTGACGGTCCGCACGCTCTGCTGGACCGCCTGAACCAGCGGCGAGTCCTCCGGCGTGATGTTGGCGGGGATGAAGTCGCCACGGGGGTCCGCGACGATCTCATACCGGAACTCCGGGTCGTCCGCCTTGAGGGCGTCGAGCGCGGCCCGCGCTTCGGCCAGCGCGCTCTCGCGGGTCTCGCCCGGGATCAAGCGGCGGTCAACGGAGATCGTGCATTCTCCGGGGACGACGTTGTGGGCGATGCCGGCGTGGATCGTGTTGACGCTGATAACCGGTTGGCCGACGCTCGGGTGGAACTTGTCGAGGTCCCGCTCAAGAGCGAGCACCCCCTTGGCCGCCTTGGCGATGGCGTTGATACCGGTGACGCGGGCGGCGGCGGTATGGGCGGCGCGGCCGTAGAAGGTGACGTCGAAGGCGAGCAGACCACGCTCGGCGTTGCGGACTTTCAGGTCGCTCTTCTCGCCGATCAGGCAATAGTCGGGGCGGGGTAGGCGGCCGGCCGAGATCTCCTCCAGCAGGTGGATGGTGCCGTACCGGCCGCTCAGCTCCTCGTCGGAGACGACATGCGCCTGAAGCCGGCCGCGCAACGGGGCGTTCTGGAGCAGCCCCATCAGGTAGATCATCACCCCAGTCGAGCTTTTCATGTCGGACGCGCCGCGTCCAAACAGCTTGCTCCCATCGTCGCTCAGGACTGGCTCGAAGGGTCCGGTCAGCCAGGCGGCCGGGTCGGACACCGGCACGGTGTCGAGATGACCGTTCATCACGATCGTCGGACCGGCATCGGCGTTACCGATCGAGATGACCACGTTCGGTCGGGCGGGGTCCTTGGCGACGACCTGGTGTTCCAGGCCCCGCTCGGCGCACCAGCCGGCGACGGCGTCCATCACCGCCCGCTCCTCGCCGCTCGGGCTCGGGATCGCGACCAGCTGGCTCGCCAGCTCGACGATGGCGTCGCGGTCGACCTGTTCCGTCCAGCGGTTGGAAACCACGATCACCTCCGACGACGGTACGACGCCTCACAGGCGCTCAAAGCGCTGGACGTTGGCGACGAAGACGACGGCACCGCCGACCTCGACCTCGAAGTTCTCCGGCATATAGAGCAACCCCGGCTCCAGCGCCGGGGAGTACGGGACGGCGATCTGCGTCCGGCGGCGGCAGGTGCGGCGCAGCACTCCCATGACGGCGGCCACGGCCGGGTCCTCGACGCCGATGAGGAAGCTGGAATTGCCGGTCCGCAGGAAGGAGCCGGTCGTGCTCACCTTGGTGAAGCGGTGGCCGGCGGCGACGAGCGCGTCGGTTAGCGCCGCCGTGTCCTCGTCCTGGACGATGGCGATCACCAGCTTCATAGACGCCTCCGGCGAGCGATCTGCGATCGGCTGTCAGCGATCGGATTCGAGCCGCCAGCGAGCCCGGCGGATTGGCAGGCAACCGGATGCCCAGGAGCCCCACGCCGGAGATCATAGCCGATAGCCGAACGTCGATGGCCGACAACGTGTCTCGCACGGCCGGCGATTCTTACAGCGGAGGCGGCTCGAAGTCGGCCCCAGCGCCCGGGCCGCGATCACCGGGGCGAGGGCTGGGAGGTCGCGGGGTGAGGGCTAGGGACGCTCCGTGCCCGGGTTGCGGCGCTGCCAGAGGGTTTGCGTGCCGACGCCTCGGACGAGGTCGCGCATGGTGCCGGCCTCGATCGCCAGCAGGCGACCATAGAGATCCTGGACCCGGGCGACCAGGTCGTCGCCGCCTTCCAACCGGCACCGGGCGACCAGCGCTTCGAGCACGCCACCGTCCGCCAGCCGGCGCACGCCCCCGTGCCAGGCGGCCAGGGTCAGTCGCTCCGGCAGCGGGAGGTCAGGCCGAAGCCTGCGGAACGAGGCGAGCCGGGCCCGGGGGCTTTGCACCATGTCGTCTAGGAGCAGCACCGGCCCGTTCGTCCCCTGACGCATGTCGAGGATCAGCGCCTTGCCGAGTTGCGGAAAGAACAGGCTGACGACCTCCGCGTGCCGGACGGCATCGAGGATTCGCTCCTGGTAGGCCTCGAAGGCGTCGCCGTGCTCCATGGCTCCCGGGCCTACACCCTTCCCGCGCCGCGGAACGCCGGTGCGCAGTGTATCACTCGCCTAGTCGGGTACGACTGACAGCGCCTCGCCGCTCTTGGCCGTTGACGCCGCGAGGACGGCAAGCATCGCCCCGTGCAGCGCGCCGTTGCTCGCCAGGATTTCCCGACCGTACGGTCGGAACGAGCCTCCCCGGAGATCGCTGACGCGGCCACCGGCCTCTTCCACCAGCAAGGCACCGGCGCCGGTGTCCCATGGTTGCAGCGGACCTTCCCAATATCCGTCCAGCCGCCCAGCCGCGACGTAGCACAGGTTGAGCGCCGCCGAACCCGTTTGGCGGATCCCCTGCACCCGCGTCAGGAACGCCCGCCAGACCGGTGCCTGCACCGCCCGCCGCGCCAGGTCGTAGGAGAACCCGGTCGTCAGCACCGCCCGGATCAGATCCTCCGTCCCGGAAACGTGGATCGGCTCGCCGTTACGGGTCGCGCCGCGGCCGCGCTCAGCGACGAAGAGCTCATTGCGCATCGGGTCGTAGACGACGCCCAGGAGGAGCGTGCCGGCTTGCTCCAGCGCGATCGAGACGGCGAAGTGGGGATAGCCGTGCGCGTAGTTCGTCGTGCCGTCCAGCGGGTCGACCAACCAGCCGAAGCCGCCGGTCGCGTCGCCCTCCCCGTCACTCCCGTCGTCCTCCGCCAAAGCCCCCCGCGCACCCTCTTCCCCCAATAGGCGATGCTCCGGGAACGCTTCCTGGATCCGGCCGGCGATCAGCGCCTCCGAAGCCCGGTCGGCATCGGTGACCAAGTCCACTGTTCCCTTGAATCCCACCTCGCGCGGCCGGTCCAGCCGCTCGCGCAGCAGCCCCCCGGCATCGCGCGCGGCGGCGACGGCAACGGAGCGGAAGCGATCAGTCATTGAGGTCGGCCTTCTCTCGCGTACCGGGCTCAGCGTCCGGCGCGCCGGCTTACACGCTACGCCACCAGAGGTCGGCCCCACGTCCCCGACCCGCGTCCATCCATCACCCGGTCGTCGACGGCCGAGAGCCAACCGCCGCCGGCTCCTCGACCACCAGGGGCAGCCGGGGGTTGACGTCTACCTCCCAGCCGGCCTGGGCCCCGCGGCGGAGGGCGTAGGCGGCGGCGCCGGCGATCATCGCCGCGTTGTCGGTACAGAGCGCCGGCGGTGGATAGCGGACCGGCACGTCGGCACCGCACACGGCCACCACCTCGGTCGCCAGGCGCCGACGCAGCACCCCGTTGGCCGCCACCCCGCCTGCCAACAAAACTGTCTTGGCGCCGAAGGCGCGGGCCGCCCGTGCCGTCTTGGTCGCCAGCACCTCGACGACGGCTTCCTGGTAGGCCGCCGCCAGGTCGGCGATCGGCGCACCCGGCGCAAAGACGGCCGGCCGGTGCTCCGGGAACGGGCCGGACGGTGAGGAGCGCTCGACAGGCGTCGGCGGCGCGGGCAGGCGATACGGCTCCGCGAGGCGAAGCAGGGCGGTTTTGAGCCCGGAGAAGCTGAAGTCGTACCCCTCGCCCAGCCACGCCCGGGGCAGGTCGAACCGCGCGGGATCGCCAGCCCCGGCCGCGCGCGCGCTCGCCGCGCCCCCGGGATAACCTAGGCCGAGCAGTCGCGCCCCCTTGTCGAACGCTTCGCCCGCCGCGTCGTCGAGAGTGCGCCCGAGGTGGCGGTAGCGGCCGTGGTCGGTCATCAGGATCAGCTCGGTGTGACCGCCGGACACCAAGAGACAGACGAGGGGAAATGCGGGCGGCGGGGAGGGCTGCTCCCCGGGCAAGGCCAGCCAGTTGGCGTAGACGTGCGCCTCCAGGTGGTTGACCGCCACGAGCGGGCGATCGAGCGCGTACGCCAGCGCCTTCGCCACGTTCACGCCGACCAGCAGCGCTCCCGCCAGCCCCGGTCCCTCCGTCACCGCCACCACGTCGAGCTCCGGGCGACCGACGCCGGCTTCTACCAACGCCGCCTCGACGACCGGGACGATGGCGACCACGTGGCCGCGGGCGGCAAGCTCCGGCACCACGCCGCCGTGCGCCCGGTGCAGCGCGATCTGGGAAGCGATCACGTTCGAGCGCACCCGCCGGCCGTCGGCAACGACAGCGGCCGCGGTCTCGTCGCAGGAGGTCTCGATGCCGAGGATGTTCAACGAGTGGTCAGCTTTCGGTTATCGGCGGTCAGCCTGCCGGCTACGGTGCTTCCGGACGGAGCGTCCTGAACGAAGCCCCGCGCGGGGGGCTGCATGTCCTTCGCTGGTCAGCGCACTGTGTTACTCACGGGCTCGACCAGGCCCCGTCGGCTGAACCGAGCGTGATGAAGCCCAGACCGACGCGGGAGCCGCGCCTTGAATCGTGGGCCGACCGTCACCCGCGGCTCTCCGCACCGCGCCTTTCAATCGCCGTCACCCCGCTGCCGACCGCTGATCGCCAAACGGCTGGGACTGCCCACCAATCGCCGGCGGCTCGTACCCCAGCCGCTCAGCCAGGCGGTGGCGCAGGACGGCGACGTCGTCCAGGTAGGCCGCGTCGCGCAGCGAGCGCGACCACATGATGTAGGCGTCCTCGTTGTTGTCGCTGTAGTAGCGGCGGCGGGTGCCCTGCACGCTGAAGCCGTATTTACGGTAGAGGGCCTGGGCCGGCTCGTTGGATACCCGGACTTCCAGCGTGAGCCAGGTGGCGCCGCGGCGCAGCGCCTCGGCGATCAGGTCGACCAGCAACATCTCGCCCAGCCCCCGGCCGCGGTAGGTCGGGTCGACGCCGATGGTCGTGATGTGCGCCTCGTCGTAGAGGATCCACATCCCCGCGAAGCCCAGGATCGGTGGGGCGGGCGCCTCAGGCGCCTCGCCGTCGGGCTCCGCGCGCCGCCCGAACGGGAGCGGCAGAATCTGACGCCGTGGCAGGAGTCCTCCACGCATGGACGCGCCGTCCATGGGGGGCTCGCGGTCGTCCTCAGCACCACCGTGGGGCGGCGACCCGCGCTCCGTCCGGTCGCGCAGGACGACGTAGTAGTTCTGCTCGGGCGCCCGCAGCTCGCGCCGGTAGGCGGAGGCGGGCCACGGGTTGGCGAAGCAGCGTCGCTCGACGCGGCTGACCTCCGGTACGTCGTCCTGGGTCATCGGTTCGATGTGGAACACGGAGGCACGAACCCTCAGCGATGAGCGATCAGCCATCGACGTTCGGCCGCCGGCGATCCATGCCCGGCCGGATGCATGGCGACAAGGGACGTTAGCATCCTCGACACCCGCCGGGCAACTTCCGAGCCAACACCGATGCCAGGGCGACCGCCAACGCCTGACAGCTCGGCTCACCGGCTCAGGTAGACCGGCTCCAGCGTCACCGGGTCGTCCGCCTCACCGGCCCGCCAGCGCCGCCAGGCGAGCTCCGCCACGGCGGCGGGACGTCGGGCGCGCAAGAGCCTCGGCGGCACCGCGACGCCGGGCACGGCCGCCACGATCGTCTCTTGGGACGGCGAGAGCTCGCCGGTAACGATCGTCTCCTCCAGCATCCCCGCCACCTGCTCCGCCAGTTCCTCAACCGTGCCGTTGCGCGGGGTCGCGGTTTGGCCCCATCCATCGGGTCCCGACCCGTAGGCAGCCCAGACGAGGCGGCCACGCCCCGCCGCCACGACGGCGACGACCGGACGCCCGCCGGCCGCATGGGGCAGGGCCGCGGCGTCGAGCGTCGGCACGCCGAGGAGCGCGACGTCGGGGCCGAGTCCCAGCACCAACCCCTTCGCGACGCTCATCCCGACGCGCAGCCCATTGAACGTTCCCGGCCCGGTGGCGACGGCGACCGCGCCGAGGTCGGCGACCACCAGACCGAGCAGCGCCATGACCGCGTGGACCTGCGCCAGCAACGTCACCGTCTGCTCGCGGCCGGCGTGCCAGCTCAGCTCGGCGACCCGCGCGCCGTCGAAGAGAGCGACGCCGGCCTGCTCCGTCGAGCTATCGATGGCCAAGAGGAGGCGGCCGGTGTCCGGCTCCCCTCTTCCCGCCTGGCGTTCCATCGCTGCCCCCACGGTTCACCGTTGCGCCGCCGCCGCCGTGCGGCGTGACCGGCGGCACCTGCTAGGATGATTGTGAAGCGGGCGCCGAGGTCCGGCGATGAACCGAGTCTAACGCGGCGTCGACCGACCCCACCGCCGGATGGCGGAGGATGGGGCAAATCCGACGAGGTCCAGTTATGTCCACCAGGGCGGGCGAGGGAAGGGGGATCTGCTCGGCGAACAGCCGTGAATGACGGTGAGCTGCCTCGCTAGGACCGTTAGCTGTCCGTGCGCCGATGCCGGCAGCGAGGCGATATCGGTCACGGATCGTTCTATGTCGCGCGTTCACATGAGTGTAGGGGTCTTGGATCGGCGCTTCCTCACGCGATCGACCGGCTTGGGCCGATGTCAACGACGCGGCGGTCATGGGCACGTGTGTTTACAACCCTGGGTGCAGCAGCGCTTCCGACGCGCAAGTAAGCTCCCGATGGCGGCATCCGGACGCTGCCAGCACAAAGCAGGTCGATGATGGACCCGTATCGGCGCAACGGGGACCAGCTCTCGAGGACGCAGGCTTTGGCGGCTCCGCGAGCGGCGTCGCCGGTCGTCTCCCCGGCCGGCCGGCCTGATCGCCTCGTCGCTGGCTACATCTTTGACCTGGACGGCACGATCTACCTCGGCGAGGAGCTCCTACCCGGCGCCAGGCGCTTGATCGATGCGCTGATCTCGCTAGATCGCAAGATCCTCTTTCTCTCCAACAACCCGACCAGCTCGCCGGAGGATTATGCCGCTAAGCTGACGCGCCTCGGCGTCCCGGCGACGCGCGAGCAGGTGCTGAACTCCGTCGACACGATGACGAGTTGGCTGGTGGGCCACCATCCCAACGCCACCGTTTTCCCGATCAGCGAAGCGCCGCTCAAGCGAGCGCTCGCGACCGCCGGTATCCGGATGTCGGACGATCCAACCGAGATCGATATCGTGATTGCGAGCTACGATCGCGGCTTCGACTACCGGAAGCTGCAGATTGCCTTCGACGCGATCTGCACGTTCGGACCGGCCCGGCTCGTCACGACCAATCCTGACCGATTTTGCCCGTTGCCCGGTGGGCGCGGCGAGCCGGACGCCGCCGCCGTGATTGGGGCAATCGAAGGCTGCACCGGGGTCCGCTGCGAGCAAAACACCGGCAAACCGGACCCGTTCATGCTCGAAGCTGCCCTGGAGCGGCTGGGCCTGACCGCGGCCAACTGCATCATGGTCGGCGATCGGCTGATGACCGACATTCGGATGGCGATCGACGCCGGCATGCCCTCCGCCCTGGTGCTGACCGGGGAGACGACGCCGGACATTCTCCAGGCTCACCAGCCAGACGACTATCCGACCTGGGTCCTCAACCGCGTCGATGAGGTGCTACCGGAGTCCATCTGGAGCGAGCGCGACTGGACCGGCACCGGCAGCTGACGAGCGCCGGCACCTCTGTGCCAGCACGCCCGTCTCGCCCTATCGACAGAGGCCCGAAGCGCTGAGGGTCCGCCTACCTGTGCGATTCGGGAACCAGACTTCCGAGTCGGGGCGCTCCTCCTCGACTGCCCGGACGGAGCCAGCGAGGTGCCGATCACCGAGGACGCGACGGTTACAGCAGGCGGCCAAGGAGCGGGGTCGCCAGCAGCGAAGGACCGGACGCTGGAGCGTCCGGTCCTTCGCTGCTGGGTAGAGACCCCCCAATCCGGAGAGGACGTCTAGCCCTCGACGGCTTCTACCTGCTCGACGATCGGCTGGGCTTCCTCTTCGAGCGTCGTCTTGATCCCCTCGAAGGTCGGCTGGACCTCAGCCTGGCTGACGGTGAGCTGCTCCAGCCCCTTGCCG
>JAUJOZ010000093.1 GCA_030447415.1 Thermomicrobiales bacterium
TGGCGTGATGCTGGCGGGCGTGGTGTTGGCTGGCGGGATCGGGTGCGAGGACAACGGGTCGGGTCCGGGCCGCCCGCCGCCCGCCGCGCCGGCGGCGGCCGCCGCGATGGCCGCCGGGCTGATCGTGGCGGAAAGCCCCGCCGGGGCGAAGGACGTCCTCGCCGTGCGGAAGGATGCCGCCGACGGCGAGGAGGTGGTCGTGCGCGGCCGAATCGGGGGCCGGGCCGAGCCGTTCACCGAGGGCCGGGCCCAGTTTCAGCTCGTGGACCTGAGCATCAAGGACTGTAAGGAGATCGAGGGCGACGGCTGCCCCCCGCCGTGGGACATGTGCTGCGCCGAAAGCGGCGAGCTCGCCGCGGGCAGCCTGACCGTGCAAGTGGCGGGGGCCGACGGCCGGCCGCTGAAGGCGGGGATCGAAGGGGTGGGGGGGTTGAAGCCGTTGAGCGAGGTTTCCGTGAAGGGCACGGTGCAGAAGAGCCCCGACGGCAAGGCCCTCACCGTCAACGCGACCGAGCTGCACGTGAAGCCCGGCTGACGCGGGTTAGGAAAAGCCGTCGGGCGCTTGTCGGCGGGACCAATGGGGACGTCACCCGTGACACGGGCGTCCCGCCCGTGCCTGGTGCGCTAAGCGTTCAGACGATCCGCGTTTGGAGTCTTGTCCCGGGTTGCCTGGTCCGGTCCGGGCGGGACGCCCGGGTCACGGGGCGGCGGGGGGCAACCACGCTCGGGCGCTACTTTACTCGACGGACCGGAGCCGCAGCCCCGCCTGCCAGGGGTGCCCGCGGCGGTAGTCGGCGAGAGGCATCGGGCGTTTGCCGTCGGGCTGAACCTCGAGGATCTCGACGCCGGCGCCGTCGCCGGCCTGGACGAACCCGTTGGACATGACCTCGCCCGGCTCCCAGCGCGACCCGTCGCCCGGGGCGGGGCGGGCGCGGACCAGGCGAAGCATCGCGACGGCGGTGCCCTCGGCGTCGCAGAGGCTCACCCGGCATCCCGGCCACGGGTACAGCCCGCGGACCCGCCGGGACACCTCGCCGGCGGGTCGGGCCCAGTCGAGCGTGGCGGACTCCCGCGAGAGCTTGGGCGCCAGCGTCGCGCGCGACTCGTCCTGCGGCGTCTCGGTGGCCCGCCCGGTCGCCAGTTCTTCCAGCACGCGCAAGACCAGGGGCGCGCCGTCCAGCGCGAGCCGGTCGTGCAACTCGCCCGCGGTTTCCAGCTCGCCGATCGGCACCTCGGACTGGCCGAGGACGGCGCCGGCGTCCATGCGGGGGGCCAGGCGGATAACCGAGTTCCCGCTCGTGGGTTCGCCGTTGATGATCACCCAGTTGATCGGGGCCGCCCCCCGGTAGCGCGGCAGGCGCGACGCGTGCAGGTTGACGCTCCCCAAGCGGGCGTGGCGGACCTGGTGCTCGGCGATCTTCTGGCCGAAGGCGATGACCACCATGACGTCAGCCGCTGGCAGGACGTCCTTGTTCATGTCGGCGGTCCGGACGACGTTCAGCCCGCCCTCCAGTGCGACGGCGGCGGCCGGGGTCGGCGTCAACGCGCGGCCGCGCCCGGCGGGGCGGTCGGGCTGCGTGACGACCCGAACCACGTCGTGCCCCGCCTCGAGCAGCGTCCGCAACGTCGGCACGCCGAACTCGCCGCTGCCGGCGAAGATGATCCGTAAAGGGGGCATGTGCGGGTCAGAAGCGCAAAATGCAAGATCCCAGATCTGAAATTTGGAAGTGAAATCCGCAAAGATCCAAATGCCCCAAACCCGCTGAAGGAAACGCTTCTGGCCGCCGTTTGGTCACTTGGATCGTGAGCTTTGTGCTTGTTTCGTTTTCCGTGTTTCGGATTTCGGATTCTCCTCCCGGTATCTCTCTTCCAAGTCCTTCAGCGTCCGCCGGGCGGCCATGCGGGCAACGGGGCCCATCCGGTCGGTCAGCATCGTCCCGTTCAGGTGGTCAAGCTCGTGCTGCCACACCCGCGCGACGAACCCGCTGGCCGCCTCCTCGACGGGCTGGCCGTCGAGGTCCTGCGCGGTCATCTTCATCTGCTTGAAGCGGACGACGTTGACGTGGATTTCGGGCAGGCTGAGGCACCCTTCCTCGGACTCCTCCTCACCTTCGCCGTCCGTCAGCACCGGGTTGGCGTACACGCGGTCGTCGTCCGGCTCGCCGGTCGGATTCATGACGAACAGGCGGACGTTCTTCCCGACCTGCGGCGCCGCGAGGCCGACGCCCTTGGCTTCACGCATGAGCTCGAACATCCGCCCGGCCAGTGCTTTGAGATCAAGGTCGAACGACTCGATCGGCTTGCTCACCTTCTTCAAGCGCGGGTCAGGCCACAAAACGATCTTCAAGTCTTCGTACATATCACGTTCCAGGCGCCGGCCGCTTGGGATATAGTAACGCCACCCAGTGTAATGGGTTGACGCGGTTGTTGACACCCGTTGCGGCTGTGGTTTAGAGTCCGGCCGGTCGGATTCTACGTGTGCAGCGGTGTCCTCGGCGCGTCCCCCGTCGCGTCGCCACCGCGTACCGGCTGACTCACCTCAAACGTCAGGAACAGCATCGTGGCAGACCACCAACCAGACCCGCGGGAAGGCTACCGCAACATCCCCGAGGAGGACCGGACGGCGGCCCGTAAGTTCTTCGACTACGCGCATCAGGTGGCCGGCACCGGCAATTTCGACTACGCGATTGAGATGTTCATCCAAGGGCTCGACAAGGACCCCGAGGACGTAACCGAGCACCAACTGCTGCGCGAGGCCTCGCTCAAGCGCAAGGCCTCGGGCGGCAAGCCGCTGGGCATGTTCGGACAGCCCAAGCCGAGCAAGG
>JAUJOZ010000094.1 GCA_030447415.1 Thermomicrobiales bacterium
CCGAACCAGGCGGTGCCGCCGCCAAGGCCGAGCAGCCGGGCCACGATCAGCACCCGCTCGGTCACCCGGCCCTCGTCGTAGGCCTCGCTGATCGGATTCGCCCCGTCGAGGACGATCGCGATCGCTAGCGGCGCGTCGGCCACCCAGTTGATCGGCGTCCGGATCCGGCTGATCTGCCGCAGCCGCTCCTTGTCGCGGACGACGACGAAGTGCCAGGGCTGGGTGTTGCGCGAACTGCCGGTCCAGCGCGCGATCTCCAGGAGCTGGCCCAGGACATCGTCCGGCACCGCGTCGGGGCGGTACTGCCTGGCCTGCCGCACCGTGCGGATCGCCTCGATCGTCGCGCGCTCGTTCTCCACCGCGACCATGTTCGTCCTCCCCCGGCAAAACTCCGACGCCGGACTCGGTCATGCCGGCGTCGATACCCCGAGATCATACGCCCCGGGGCCGACGGCGCACTTCCCCATGCGGGCGGGGTCCGGTTCCTGCAATTGCTCACCCCAGTACCGTGACCAACGTCCGCTGTCGGCGACGGCGGCGTTGCCGCCCACGATCATGGGACCGGTGGGAGGCCATTGGGGGGCGGCATGGACGGTGAGGCTGGCCGTGGCCTATCCTCCACCGGACGTCGAGGCCGGCGCCCGACGGCGCGAACCGGACACGCAAGGTGCAAGGAATGATCGGAATCGGTGGTGGTCAACGCCCATCGCGGATGGGCGGCCCGTTGGCGTTTTGTCCGTGGCTCTGCCTCCCCCTCCTCCTCGTGACGCTCGTCCTGACGGTCGCCGCCGCCGGCGACAACGTCCTCCCTGGCGACACCGCGGTGGCCAACGGCATCCAGCGCGCCAACCTTCCCGGCGCGGAGCGTCTGGCCGCGATCGCGTACCTCTTGGGCGGCACTCCGCTCGTGACCGCCGCGGGGGCCGCGTTGACGGTCGTCTTCGCCCGCGTCGGCCGTCGCGCGGAGGCGCTCTTCCTGCTGGCGATCCTGGTCGTCCGAGGCGGCAACTGGCTGCTGAAGGCGGTCGCCGACAGCCCCCGTCCGACCCCGTCGCTCGTCGAGGTGACGGAGCAGTCCAGCGGTCTCGGCTTCCCCAGCAGCCACGTCGTCAGTGCCGTCCTGCTCTACGGCAGCATCATCTACCTGGCGCCGCGCCTCGTCCGGCCGCGCCCGCTGCGGCGCCTCGTCGTCGCCGTCGCCGCGGCGGCGATCGCCGTCACCGGCTTCGGCCGCATCTACACCGGCGCCCACTGGCCCTCCGACGTCCTCGGCGGCTACCTGTGGGGCACCGTTCTGCTGCTCGTCGTCCTCTGGGGGTATCGCCTGGTCCGCGTCCGCCCCGTCGCGCTGAGGGCGGCAGGCGCCGGAGACTGACAGCACCCGTCCCGCCGGCCCCCGGACACCGCTCGGCGGTGAACCGGCTGGCAGCGACCCAGGCACGAGACGATGGCATCCCCCGCTCCCGACGCCCACCGCGACGCCACTCCCCCGGCACCGCCCCTCCTCCCGGCACGCGCCTCCGACCGCTTCCGCGTCCTCGCCGCGCGGGCGCTGACCCGGCGCTGCCCGTACTGCGGCGCGTCGGGCATCTTTGACGGGTACTTCGCGTTGAAGGAGCGTTGCCCGACCTGCGGCACCTCGTTTGCGCGGGAGGATGGCTACTTTCTCGGCGCCTACGCCCTCAACCTGCTCGTCGCCGAGGTCCTCGGCCTTGGCCTTGCCCTCTACCTGATCTTCGGTACCCGACTCTCGCGCGCCCCGCTCCTCTGGCAGGAGGCGATCGCCATCTCCCTCGCCGTCGCCTTCCCGATCGTTTTCTTTCCCTTCTCGCGGACGACCTGGATGGCCCTCGATCTACTCGTCGACCCGCCGGCGGCGACGCCGGAGCGGCGCCTGCGCGGCCACGAGATGGGCCGCCCCCCGGACCGGCGGTCGTAGCGTCGCCGGCGGACGGCCCCCTCCCCTGGACGCCGCACGAGTCACCCCGACGCGGTATCAGCGGGTCGTACCCGGCGCCCCGCCCCGGGCTCGGGCAATCAGCCCCCAGAGCGAGACCAGCGCCCAGCTCCCTTCCAGCAGCAGGAATCCCCACAGCCGCTCCTCGAGGGCGAGGAGGGCGAGCACGGCCGACCCGACGAGGTTGAGCAGCAGGTAGGGGTACGACCGCTGGTCGAGCACCCCGAACTGCGCCAGCGCGAAGCCGGCGAGCACCATCACCGCCCCGATGAGTTGGAGCACTTGATCCACGACGCTCTCCTACGCCCGGCGCCGTCGCCGGCATCGCGGGACCCGCTCGCTGCTGAACCGGACCGATTGGGAGGCGCCCGGCCCGGGGGCCGGCGCGGCGCGGGGCGGCCGTCGGCGGCGGGAAAGCGTACGATAGGCGCATGACGGAGCGACCGGGCGACGCGGTGGCCGCGGAAGGAGACGAGGGCGATGCGCTACCGAGGGCGCCGGGCGGTGTCGATGATCGATTGGAGCACGATCGACTACGTCGTCGGCACGCGGGCAGACGTGACGCGGACCGGCATCAGGCGGCCAGCTAGCGCCTCTCCGGGCTCCGCGTCTTTCAAGAGCGACGCAACCTGGCTCTGGAGATTGTGTGCCCCAGCACCTGCCGCTTCGCAGGCGGAGGTCTCATCGACGAGCGGATCGCTATCCTGTGTCGCGGCGACCTGCCCAGCGCCTTGGAAAATCAGGAGAAACGCGAGGAGCCCAACGGCAACCAGGCCACCGACGACCTTCCTCACAGCCTGCATCCTTAACGTTCGTGTCACCTGTTGTTCATCCTCACCGTCATGAGACCGCACCACGTCATAC
>JAUJOZ010000005.1 GCA_030447415.1 Thermomicrobiales bacterium
TCAACGCCCTGGCCGAGGCGGCCAGCGAGTTACGCCGCGACGTCCTCGATGCCCTGCGCGCCGGCGACTCGACCCGCGCGGAGCGGCTCCTCGCGGTCATGGACGAAATCTACGCGACCCTCGTCACAATCGACTTTCCCGACGCGATCACGAGCGGCCTGCGGCGGACCACCGACGCCCTGCGGGCCGTCCTCGAACGGACGCGCGGCGACGTGACATTGACCCAGACCCAACAGCGGCTGGAGCGCGCGCTGCGGCTGGTCCAAACCGATTTGCGGCGGGCGACCGGAGCGAGCGACGGCTAATCGGCCGCGGCCCCGCCGTCGAGGTCAACCGTGACGGGTGCCCCCGAACCAAGACCGTTCTCCTCCAGCCAGCCGGCCGGCACCTCCAGCACATACTGGACCGGACCCGGCGATTTCGTCCGCGGAATGTCCTCCTCTGGGGCGCCTGCCTTGGCCGGACAGATGGCCTCCTCGGCGCCCACGATTCGGCCCTCGTTGATCCAGATAATGTCTAGGCAAAACCGCATGCCCTTCATCCAGAACCCTTTGGTCTCCGGCTCCTCGTAGACGAAGAGCATGCCGGTTCCCGGCGCCAGGGCGTCACGGTAGCCCAGTCCCCGCTGCTGTTCCCGCGGCGTCACCGCCAGTTCGACGTCCAGCTCGACACCGCCGACCGTGACGCTACCACGCTCTCGATCGGGCGGATCGGTCCGCCATGGCGGCTGCACGGGTGAGGCGAGTAGCGAGAACCCAAGCGCGCCGAGCAGCGCCACCGAGGCGAGCATGCTCTGACCGTGGAAGGCCCGGGCGTGCCTGAACAAACGCGGGTGCATAAGAATCCTCCGCAGGGTTTGACGGTGGACGGCGTGACAACCGCGACCCGCACGAGGCCGACGATCATCCAACCCAATGCTGGCGCAGCTGAACGGTGACTCTGCCGCGGGGTGGTGACTGCAGGCCGAGGCATCTTGAGCGGCCCCGTCCGTGGTGGCTACGGTCGAGTCGTTCGGAACGACGGCACCCGATGGCCGGGAAGGATCGGCAAAGGGAGGCGCCGCCGATACTGCGCCACGGACGTCGGACCGCCGATCGCCGGCCCGCCTATCGCGAGGCCGCTCCGGATTGATCCTCCGGCGTGGGCGCGACGTCGCCCGGTGAGTCTAAGGTATCGGCAATCGCTCCCAGGAGCGCCACGCAGCTGACCACCCCGTAGACCGTCACGTCGCTTTCCTCGAGTACCTGAGGCTGCGTCTCGGGAGCGAGGACGCCAACGCGCAGCGTCGCCACCTCCCCGGAATCGCGCAGGACGCGCAGCGCGCGGAAGCCGTCGACGTCCGTCAGGTCGTCGCCCAGGAAGATAACACCGCGCAGCCGGTGCTCCGCCACCAGGTCCACGATGGCCGTTCCCTTGTTGACGACGACGCTGGGTCGCACCTCGAAGATCAGCCGCCCCTCGGTCACGATCAGCCCGTGCCGCTGCGCGACGGCGACCGCCAATGGCAAGAGGGCCGCGCGGGCGGCGTCCGGGTCCGGCGCCAGACGGTAGTGGATCGAACCGGACAGCCGCTTATCTTCGATCACCAGGCCGTCGGTCTGACCAACCGCTTCCGCCTTCGCGGCGAACTCGCGCAGCGCCGTCCGCATCGCCTCCGACGCGGCCAGGGCCCCTGGGTGGGACCAATCGATGCCAGCCTGTCGCCGCTCCATGCCATGGTTGCCGACGTACGTCAGCCCCGGCACGCCGACCATGGTCTCCGCCACGGCCGCCGAGCGGCCCGTAACCACCCCGACGAACGCCAGCCGCGCCGTCAGCCGTGCCAGCGCCTCCCGCGCCCCCTCGGCCACAACGGCTTCGGCGGGCGTCGGAGCGATCGCGCTGATCGTCCCATCGATGTCGGTGACGAGCCCGGCCGGCGCTCGGCTCAGGACGTCGAGGCATCGGCGGAGCACATCGGGTGGGACGGCCGGGTCGCCGTCGGTCGGTCCGTTCATCAGACGCTCCACCATGCATCGCGGAGGCGGGGGAGGACAGGTCGGTCCCGGAGCCCAAGAAGGATATCCCAGCGAGCAGCCGAGGTCCTCCATCGGGCTGTCGCGACATCGAAACATGGTCGATTAGGCGCCGTACCGGTAGACGGTGCCATCATCAGCGGCGACAAAAAGGTCCTTGACCTCGCCCCGATCGACCACGGCGACATGGTAGTACACCGCGTCCTTGGGCGCGTCCGGCGGACCGAACGGTGCTCGCTCGGTATTCGGCCGGATGATGATGCCCGCCGCCGTCAACTCGGTCCTGTCGCCATATCCGGCGTCTCGCAGCGAGCGCTGGAGGGCGGTGAAGGAAAGGTCCCCACTTGGCAAGTCGGGCAACCCCTTCGGGTCGTCGATGGGATCGATCTCGCCCGACCCGGTCAGCATGACTGCACGGGCGCGCTCGGAGGAGAAGGTGGCTTGCCAGCGGAACCCCGTTCCCAGGAGTCGACAGCTGACCTGGAGGCCGACGAGGCGCGCATCGTTCTGCCAGGCCTTCGCTTCGTCCGTCGCCGCGGCCAACCCCTGCTCCCGCGCGGCCTCCACCGCCGCGAGATCGCCGACAGCCAGTCGCCCTCCAGCACACGGTTCGGCCGGCGGCCCGGGCGTCTGAGCCGTCCGAGCTCCTCCCCCGGCGGCGGGTACCGACGAGGGCACGGACGTCGGACGGGGCGCTGGTGGCGTTGCGCCGCCGCAGCCCACTGCAATCGCGAGCAGGAGCATCGAGGCCATCACCCGCGCCGCGACCGCCCCCGGCATTCGCACGGTCGTCACCCCTCCGCGGCGCCCGGCACTTGCGGGGGCTGGTGCGGGAAGCAGCTTGGCTTGATACGGGGCACCGACCGATGATACCACCCACCCCGTCGTCTCTCTCCTCCGACCCGGCATCCCCCTATCCTCCGATATACTGCCCGACCAACGGGTGGAACCGGGTCTGGGACGGTGGCCCGATGTTGCACCCGCCTCAAGCGGCGGCGCGAGGAGCCAAGGGTGCGCTATCCTGCCCGGGCGTCCGGCGGACACGGTGACGGTTCCCGCTGACGGGCGGGCGGAGCGGGAGTGGATGCAGCTCTTCAACACGCAGAGCGGGCAGGTGGAGCGCTTCACCGCCCGTGACGGCAGAGTCGGCGTCTACGTCTGCGGGGTGACACCGTACGACACCACCCACGTTGGCCACGCCTTCACCTATCTCACCTTCGACGCGCTGATCCGGCACCTCCATGCCCAGGGCTTTGAGGTGACGTACGTCCAGAACGTCACCGACATCGATGACGACATCCTGCGTAAGGCGGCCGAGTCGGGCATCGCTTGGGATGAGCTCGGCCGGCGCGAAACTGCCAACTACCTAGAGGACATGCGCAGGCTCAATGTCCTGCCGCCGGACCACTTCGTCCGCGCTACGGACCACGTCCCCGAGATGCTGGCCCTGATCGCGGCGCTCATGGCCCGAGGCAACGCCTACGAGGCGAACGGCAGCGTCTACTTCTCGGTGGCGAGCGATCCAGAGTTCGGCAAGCTCAGCCACCTCCCGCGGGCGGAAATGCTCCCTATCGCCAACGAGCGAGGCAACAACCCCGACGATCCCAACAAACGTGATCCCCTCGACTTCGTCCTCTGGCAGGCGGCGGCACCGGACGAGCCGACGTGGGAGTCGCCCTACGGCCCCGGTCGCCCGGGCTGGCACATCGAATGCAGCGCGATGGCCACCCGCTACCTCGGGCCGACGGTGGACATCCACGGCGGAGGAGAGGACCTCGTCTTCCCGCATCACGAATGCGAGGTTGCGCAGAGCGAGCTCGCCACCGGGCAGGAGCCATTCGCTCGCTATTGGGTCCACGTCGCCATGGTCGAGTACCAGGGTGCCAAGATGAGCAAGTCGCTCGGTAACCTCGTCCTCGTCCGTGACGTCCTCCGTGACTACCCCGCCGACGCGCTTCGCCTGTACCTCGCCTCTCACCACTACCGCACCCCCTGGGAGTACCGCGAGGAGGAGATGGACACCTGGGCGGGGTTCGCCGGGGACCTGCGCGAGGCGGCTGACTTTCCGGCCTACGGCATCGAGGAGGAGGTCGACGTCACGCCGTACCGCGAGCGTTTCCTCAACGCCATCGATGACGACCTCAACACTCCGGCCGCGATCGAGGCGCTACGCGACATCGGCCGGGCGATCCTCGAAGCGCCTGAAGAGGAGGACGTCCGCGACGCGCAGGACACGCTTCGCGAGCTAGCCGACGTCCTGGGGCTCGCCCTTACTCAGTAGCGGCCCCGGACCGGGGGGCTGCGCCCGCTGTGCTATACTGCCGTGCGGCCCGGCGGGAGACCCCGGCCGGCCCCACCTACTTCCATAGCCTTTCTGCTCCGCCGGCGACGTGGGTGCGCAACCCCACCTCGAATGCCATCCGGCCGGGCATCTCCAGAGAAAGGAGGCCACGTTGCGCGATCGACCGCGCGAGGCGCGCACCTACGAGCTCCTGACGATCCTCAGTCCAGATGTCCCCGAGGAGGAGATCCCCGGGGCCATCGACCGGATCGCCTCCTACGTCACGGCTGCCGGCGGCACGATCCAGACGACGGTACGCGACTCCCCGTGGGGTCGCCGCCGACTCGCCTACCCAATCCGCCATGCTGGACGCGACGTGCGCGACGGCTTCTACACCCTCTTTCGCCTCGACCTCGTCCCGAACCGAGTGGACGACGTGGAGCGCGAGCTGAAGCTCAACACCCAGGTCATTCGTTACCTCGTGACGCACTTCTCGCCCAAGGCCCTCGACCACCGCGCCATCGAAGCCGCCGAGATCGCGGCCGAGAACGCGGCGGCCGACGCCTACGCCGCGGCGCAGGCTGAGGCCGCGCGCGTCACCGCCGAGGCGAGCGTCGCGGCGGACGCCGGGCAGCCGGACGCGACAACGGACGCGCCAGCCTCCGACGCCACAGCCGCGCCGGACGCGGCGACGACCGATACGCCGCTCCCTGCCGGGGTGGCGGTCCAGCCGGAGATGGCGCCCGTCGGTGCCGAACTGACGGTTGCCGGCGCCGCAGCGGATGACTCAGGCAACATCGATGGCCAGGACGGGGCGGATACAACCGCCGCGCCAGCGGCTGGCGAGGAGCGATAGATGGCTGGCATCAGCAAAGTCATCCTCATTGGCAACCTGGGCCGAGACCCCGAAACGCGCTTCACACCGAACGGCACGATGAACGTGCAGTTCACGATGGCGGTGAGTCGGTCGTTTCGCGATCAGGGGGGCCAGCAGCAGGAGCGAACCAACTGGTTTCGCGTGACCGCCTGGGGCAAGCTGGCGGAGGTCATGGATAGCCTGACCCAAAGCGGCGCGCTGACCAAAGGCAAGCAGGTCTACGTCGAGGGCCGGCTGGAAGCCCGGGAGTACCAGGACCAGCAGGGGCAGACGCGGACGTCGCTTGACGTCAACGCCACCGAGATGCAGCTCCTCGGCACGCGGGGCGACGCCGGCGGCGACAGCGGCCAGTTCGGCGGCGGTGCCGGTGTGCGCGGTCAGGGCGGCGGTCAGCGCGGCGGCGAGCCGATCGACGACCCGTCGTCGTTCGACGACGTTCCGTTCTAGCTCTGCCCTCGATTACCAGCCAAGACAGCAGGGAGACGAGACATCACCATGGTGGACACCCAGGATCGCGCCCCAGCACCCGGGGCCGACCGGCCGGGCCCAGCCGGCCGGGACGACGGCGGCGCGCCGCGCACCCGCTTCGGCGCCGGTGCTCAGGGCGGACGGCCGGGCGGCGGCGGACGCGACGGCGAGGCAGGAGGTCGTCCCCGCGGCCGGCGCCCTGGCGGTGGGGGCCGGTACGCGCCGCGCCGCAAGGTATGCCAGTTTTGCGTCGACAGCATCGGCGAGGTCGACTACAAGGACATCGCCCGCATCCGCCGCCACATCTCCGAGCGCGGCAAGATTGAGCCCCGGCGCAAGCTGGGGACGTGCGCCAAGCACCCGCGGTCGTTGACCGTGGCGTTCAGGCGGGCGCGGCATGTGGCGCGCCTGCCGGTCACGACGAGCAGCGGGCGGAGCTAGTCACCGAGGCCCATCCTCGGGCAGGACGACGTCCGGACGCCACAACCGGTGAGGTGAGCAGACGGCGCACCGGTCAGGCCGCTGTGCGGTCGTGCCCGACTGCTGTGGTGCCCGGACGGTTGCGAAACGTCGAGGGAGAACGCGCGACGATGCAGAGGCGAATGCCCAACCTTCCGTTGCCCGAGCGGCTCCGGCGCCGCCCGGCAACCCCGGGTCGCCCGCCAGCGGCGCCGGCGCGGCGGCGGCGCATCTCGCGCCGCGAGCGGGAAGCTCGCCGGCAGCGGCAGCTGCGCTGGAGCATGGCCATCGCCGCCGCCCTGGTCGCGCTCGTCCTTGCCGTCGGCGCCATCAACGACTACATCGTCAAACCCCGGCACGTTCTGGCGACCGTCGAGGGCACCGAGATCCGGCGCCGCGACTATTGGAAGGTGCGCGGCCACGAGTTGACCGAGCAGATCGACCAGTACTCGCAGATCGCACAGATCGTTTCGCCCGACCAGCGGCAGCAGTACGACCAGGCGGTGATCGCTGCCCGCAGTGAGCTGGAGACGGTCTGGGGGACGACGGACGTCAATCCCGATACGTTGAACCGGATGATCGAGGACCAGCTCTACCTCAAGAATCTCGACGAGTTTGGCCTGGCGATCACCGATCAGGATGTCCGCGACTACATTGGCCAGCGATTCGACCCGATCAACGCGCCGATTATTACCCCGACGCCAACCGCGACCCTGATCCCCGCCCGGGCTGCTATGGCAACCCAGACGGCGTCGGCGGAGCGGATCGCGACCGCCGCCGCTAATGCCGCGGCCGCCGCCGCGGCCGGCGCGCCCGCGCCCACGTCGGCCGCGCTGCCGGTTGTCCCGGGAACCAGTGGAATCGCCACCGATGGTGCGGCGACGCCGGCCGCCTCCTCCACGCCAGAGGCGGCGAGCCCGAGCGCCGGAACACCAGCGCCTTCGCCCACCGAGGAGGTCACCCCAAACGCTGACCAGGCGAGGCAGACGGCAGAGGCAGGGTACGAGCAGTACCGCGACAATATCTTCGGCCTGACGCACCTTTCGCAGGGCGACTACGAGCGCCTGATCGTCCGCCCGGCGGTCGCCCGTCAGAAGGTCCAGTCGGTCCTCGACGCCCAAATCGGGCAAAGCGCCGAGCAGGTCCACGCCGCCCACATCCTCGTTGACACCAAGGATCTCGCCGACTCACTCTACCAGCGGCTCCAGGCGGGGGAGAACTTCGAGCAGTTTGCCCGCGAGCAGTCGTCCGATGAGGCGACGGCGGGCAACGGGGGCGACCTCGGCTGGTTCACCCGGGGCGCTATGGTCGAGCCGTTCGAGCAGGCCGCCTTTTCCCTCCAGCCGAACCAGATCAGTCAACCATTCGAGACGCGGTTCGGCTGGCACATCGTCAAGGTTTATGCGCACGAGCAGGATCGGCCACTGACGGACGAGCAGATCGACCGCCTGCGCGACGACACGATCGCTGATTGGCTCACCCAGCAGCGGAATGAGGCTGACATCAGCTCCGAGATCGAGCCGACGCGAACACCCGCCACCGAGGAGTTCCAGCCGCCACCCGGCGCCCCACCTCCGCCGACGCCCACGCCCACGCCGACTCTCCCGGCCTCGCCGGTGGCGAGTCCGACGGGCGGAACACCGAGCCCTATCGAGCCGCCGGTCGTCGCCTCTCCCGTCCCGTAGAGGCGCCGGCGGTCAGCGCGGTGCGCTCCCCTCGCGCCGTGCTATGCTGCCACCGTAGCGACGCTCGCCACGCCGTCGAGCGAAGCGCGGCGTCGGAGTGTCTTCAGCGTTGCATCGCCGGGGCGCCGTCGGAGGAGAACGCCCGATGTCCCAGCGTGACCGAACGAGCCAGTTCCCGACGTCCTCGGACGAGGGGTCGTCGGACGAGCGCGTGTCCCGGCTCACGCGGAACCGGTCGCAGCCCCGCGGCGGCTCGGCGCCCCGGCCGGGCCCTGGTCCGCGGCCGGCATCCCAGGGGACGGCTCCCCCGTGGAGCGTCGACCCGGCGGACGTCGACCGCTATCTTGAGGAACGTGCACAGGCGAACCCGGTGACGTCGTCGCTGGAAGGGGTGGGCGACCCCGCTCGCGGGTCGGTCCCTCCGGTCGGCCAGCCATCACGGCCCGCCATCGAGCCCCGTCCTCGGCGGTCGCCATCCGACCCTGCCGGTGCCACGTCCCATATCGACGACCCGACCGATCCGAACCAGTGGCGAGACGAGACGATCGACTCGTGGAGCGACGACACGGCCGAGGTCGCCACCGCGGGCACCGGGACGCCACCCGGCCTAGCAGCTCCTCGGCGCGCCCGACCCACCGGCGATTCCCAGCCGCGTGCACGCCGGGGCCCGGCCGTCACCGTGCCCAACCTGCCGCGCCCCCCAGTGCCGACGTTCGTCACCAGTTCTGAACTGGCGGCCGATCAGGCGGCGCTCTGGCTCCTGGGCATTGCCGCCTTCGGTCTGGGCGTCATGGCCGCGATCATGAGCAATCAACTCGGGGGCCTGCCGGACGCGATCGGTATCCACATCGATCCGGCAGGCAGCACCGATCGGTGGGGTACCCCCTCGGGTCTCTGGCGGCTGCCCCTGCTGGTGGCCATGATCACCCTGATGAACCTGGTGGCGGCGTGGTTCCTCGCCCGCTCGGATCGCTTCGCCGCTCGATTCCTCCTGGCCGCGGCCGTCGTGGTTCAGATCATTACCTGGGTGGCTGTCGTCGACTTCCTGTAGCGACCCCGCCGCCCGCGGAGCCGATGACGCCGCTAGCCGCGCCGGCCGGTGGCCCGGCGGCGCTTGAGCCCGCCCGCGGCGGTGGGGGATAATCTGGCTGCGTGCTTGGACGATCGGCCGTGGTCTCGGCCACACGACCGTCCGGCACAATCGGAGCGTTCGGCCTGCCCCCGGGAGATCGACGGCGCGACATGGCCAACTTGATCACCGTCGGCCGCCTGCTCCTCCTGTTCGTCGTCGTCTGGCTGATCTACCAGGACGATGCCCAACTTCTCGCCTGGTGCATGCTTCTCATCGCCATCGTCTTCGTCAGCGATGGACTCGACGGCTACGTCGCCCGACGCCGAGGCTCGACCTCGACGTTTGGCGCGGTCTTCGACATCGCGGGCGATCGCGTCGTCGAGAACGTGCTCTGGGTCGTCTTCGCCGATCTCGGCGTGATCGGCGTGTGGGTGCCGCTTCTGGTGATCGCCCGTGGCTCGATCGTCGACGCCCTGCGCTCCGTCTCCTACGCGGATGGGATGACCCCATTCGGCGAACGGAACATGATGCGATCGGCCCTCACCCACTGGCTGACGGCCGGCCGCTTCATGCGGGGCCTTTTCGGCTACGCCAAGGCGGTGGGCTTCGTGTTCCTAACCGGGTTGTACGGCGCCGAGCAAGCCGACGCGCCCGGCACCCGGCTCGCCGACCTCTACGACCGGGAATGGTTCACCGTGGTGGGATGGTCATTGGTCTGGCTGGCTGTTGCCCTGACCGTCATCCGCGGCCTGCCGGTGGTGTACGACGCTATGGATTATGTCCGCCACCGTGATCGCCGCGCGGTCAACCCGCCGTTGAGCCCCGCCCGCCCGGCATCGGCTCCCCGCACCGGGCGGGCACCCCGGTGAGGCGACCGCGGGCCGATCGGGCACCCGTCGGCAGGAACTCCTGGCAGTCGTGATGAGCGTGAGCCCCCCCCAGACCCCGATCCGCCGGGCCGTACCAAGCTCATCGGTTCAGGAGCCGAACGGCCGCGCTCCCGACGGCGGCCGTCGCCGCAGGCCGCAGGTGGAGTTCCGCCGTGAGGAGCGACGGGAGTTCCGCTACCTCCTCAGCATTGCCGTCGCCACCTGCGCCTCGTGGTTCGCCGCAAGCCTGCCCGCGACCGTCCGAAATTGGATCGCCGACCGCGGCGGCGACGCCTTCTTCCGGCTCTCAAAAACCTACCGCGAAAACGTCATGGCCAACCTGCGTCAGGTGTTGGGGCCACAGGCGGGCGACGAAGAGCTGCTCCAGGGAGCCCGTACCATCTTTCGGGGGAGCGCGCGCAACTTCGCCGATCTGCTCCGCATTCCCCGGATCGGGCGGAGCGAGTTTGTGCGGTCGGTTCGCCTCGTGCAGGGGGACTGGTCATTCTTGGACGAGCCACTGGGACGGGGACGAGGGGTTGTGCTCCTCACCGCTCACCTCGGCGCGTTTGACTACGTCGGCCACACGCTGTCGATGCGGGGCTACAAGGTAACGTCCGTCACCGGCCGCACAACCGCGCGCTTCGTCTTTGACGCCGTCACCCATTTGCGGCGGGCGCACGGCGCACCCATCGTCGAAGCGACGCCGTCAGGCGTTCGCCGCGTGATCCAGGCGCTGCGCCGCGGCGAGTGTGCGGCGTTCCTGACCGACCGCGACTTTTTCCAGAACGGGCGCCCGGTCACATTCTTTGGTCGCCCGACCACGCTGCCGCCTGGAGCGGTCCGTATCGCCCGCGACACGGGCGCCGTTGTCGTCGGCGCCTTCGCCCGCCGCACCGCGACGGGCTACGCGCTCACGCTGGAGGAGCCTTTCGAGGTCGAGAAAACGGCCGACGTGGACGCCGACGTCGACCGCGGGTTGGAGAAGGTCGTCAAGCTGCTGGAGCGGGCAATCGGGGCGACGCCCGATCAGTGGGTCATGTTCCAGCGCGTGTGGCCAGCGGCACCGGCCGACCCCCTCCGCGTCTTTCCGGTCGGGTCGCCCCTCGAGAGCGAGCTCCTGGAACGCGTCGGCGCCGTACTGCCCGGCCCTCGCGCATCGCGGCGTGGCCAACCGCCGTCCGAGCCCGACTCCGCGCCTCCTCCGGCGGCAGGGCCCACAGGTCGTACGGACCCGCCTCCACAACCTCCAGCTTGACGAGCTCGCCCACCGGCTGGGCGCCTGGGATGAAGACGAGGCCGTCCACCTCGGGCGCATGACGCCGGGCTCGGCCGACCGAAACCGGCTCGACATTCCCGGCCTCGTCCTCCACCTCGCCGAGCGCCTCGACCAGCACCTCGAGGGTGCGGCCGACGAGCGCCCGGTTCTTCCTGAGCGTGATCGCCTGCTGCACTTCCATCAGGGCATTGCGCCGCTCGACGGCCACCTCCGCCGGAACGGGGTCCGCGAGCAGCGCCGCCGGGGTGCCGTCCTCGGGTGAGTAGGTGAACACCCCGACGTGGTCGAACTCCTGCTCCTCGACGAAGCGAAGCAGCGTTCGGAACTGCGCGTCGGTTTCGCCGGGGTAGCCAACGATGAAGGTCGTGCGCATCGCTACGTCCGGCATCTTGGCCCGGGCATGGTCGATCAGACGTCGGGTCATGGCAACGCTGCTCGGCCGGTTCATGGCACGAAGCACCGTCTCGTCGGCGTGCTGGATCGGCATGTCGAGGTACGGCAGTAACGCGTCGTGCGCCGCCATCACGTCGACCATGCGCAGCGTCAGCGGACTCGGGTAGATGTAGAGCATCCGCAGCCAGGGGAGCGTCGGCACCTGCTCGACGATCATCTCGAGCAACTGCGGCAGGCCATGCTTCATACCGAGGTCGGCACCGTAGCGGATCGTGTCCTGAGCCACAAGGACGGCCTCTTTCGTGCCCTGTGCCACCAGGTCGACGATCTCTTGGATGACGTGAAGCGGCCGCTTGCTGATTTGGCGCCCCTTGATGCTCGGGATGGTGCAGAAGGCGCAGTTATGGTCGCAGCCATCCGCAATCTTGACGTAGGCTGAGGGACCGACGTCCCGACGGCTGAACGTCGTCAGCATCCCCTCGCAGCCGGCCGTCTCCGGCGTCTCGGCCTCGCCGAAGAGTTCCCCGACCACGTCCCCGATCTTGTACCACTCGCGGGTCGTCAAGACGCGATCGACCCCGTCCGGGATCGCCCGCTTATAGTCACCGAGGGCAGGCATACACCCGGCGGCGATCACCACCTGATCCTCGCGCCGTTCCTGGAGCAACCCTTCGATCACCCCGACCGACTCGGCCCGGGCGGCTCCGAGGAAGCCGCAGGTGTTGACGATCAGAACCTGAGCGTCCTCCGGCCTGCTGGCGGCGGCCATCCCTCGCTGCCGCAGCAGGTGGTCCATCCCGTCGGAGTCGACCCGGTTCTTTGAGCACCCCAGGGTCACGATGTGGAAGGCGCGCTCGGGCGACGGCCCGGCGGCGGCGGCGCGGTCGGTCAAGGTCGGAGGTTCCCCTTCTAGCGGTAATTGACGAACTGGAGCGCCACCGGGTATGACGTGTCACCTTTGAGCATCTGGATGACCGCTTGGAGGTCGTCCCTGCTCTTGCCCTGAACCCGGATGGTGCTGCCCTGGATCTGCGGCGTCACCTTCTTGAAATCGTCGCGGATGCGTTTGGTGATCTGTTTTGCAAGGTCGTCCGGGATGCCTTTGCGCAGCTTCACCGTCTGGCGGACGCGTCCACCCGAGGACGCCTCTTCCTTGCCGTAGTCCAAAATCTTCAGGGACAGGTTGCGCCGGACCAGCTTCGACTCGAGGATATCGCGCACGGCTTGGAGGGTGTACTCGGAGTCCGTATTGATCGTCAGCTCGGTTTCTCGGAGCTTGAGCTCCGTCTTGGTGTCCTTCAGGTCGTAACGCGTCTGGATGTCGCGCCGCGCTTGGTCCACCGCGTTCTTGAGCTCTTGGAAGTCGAAGTCCGAGACGATGTCGAACGAAATCTGCGATGCCACGCCGTTTCCTCCTCGGTGCCAAGCGAGAAGTGTAGCAGACGGAGAGGGGCCGTCCTCGCCACACGGTCCCGCGTGCGGCACAATGGCAACGGAAGGACCGTCCCCGTTCATGCTGGATGCCGTGCTCGATGGCCCTCACCGATCCCCTCGTCCGACGCACCGGTGCCCCAATCTCGGTAGCAGCCCGCCGGGAATCAAAGCGTGCCGCTTCGTCGCGGGCCGTGTTGCCATGGCGACTCCGCCGGCTGCCGCTGCTTTACAAGGTGCTCATCGCCAATGCTGCGATCGTCGTCTTCGGCGCAGTGGTGGGCACCTGGCTTACGGTTCTCACCGTCAGACATAGCCAGGATGACGACCCCTATGGCCTTGCGTTCGGTTTCGCCTTGCTGGGCACCGTGCTCAGCGTCGTCGTCAACTTCCTGGTGCTGCGCGCGGCCTTCCGTTCCCTGATCAGCCTCGAGCGGACGGCCACCGCGGTGCGCCAGGGGGACCTCACGGTGCGCGCGGAGCCGGCGTCGTTCGGCGATCCCCAGGTCGCCCACCTCGCCGAAACGTTCAACGCCACGCTGGACGAACTGGCGCGCGACCGCGGTGAGCTGCGCTCCCTTGCCTCTCAGGTCATCCGCGCCCAGGAGGAGGAACGCAAGCGGATCTCCCGGGAGTTGCACGACGACACCGCGCAGGTGCTCTTCGCCCAACTCCTGCGCCTCACGGCCCTCAAGGCGTCCCCTAACCTTGAGGTGAGCCGGGCCGCCGGCGCCCTGGAGGGCAGCACTGCCGAGGCGCTGGAAGGCGTTCGACGCCTAGCGCTCGAGTTGCGACCACCGGCCCTCGACGACCTCGGCCTCCTCGCCGCCCTCGGCGACCTTGCCCAGCGATTCGGCGAGCAACTGGGCATTCCTGTCGACTACCAAGCGCGGGGGCCGCGGGGTCGCCTCCCCGCCGAAGTCGAGCTCGTCCTCTATCGCGTGGCCCAAGAGGCATTGACGAATGTGGCCAAGCACGCCCGCGCCTCGCACGTCTGGATCGACCTCGACCGGACGCTTGAGGACGTCAGTATCTCAGTCCGCGACGACGGCCGCGGCTTCGATCCGGCCGCGGCGACGGCGAGCGACGGCCGCGGCATCGGCCTCGGCCTCTTTGGCATGGAGGAGCGGGTGGCCCTCGTCGGCGGCAAGTTCAAGATCTGGCCGCGGCGAGGTGGCGGCACGGAGATTTTCGCCTTCATTCCCCTCAGCCACGGGGCTGGCCAGGAACGACAAACTCCACCCGGGACGACTGCATGACCGATCTCCGCTCCAGCCGCAACGGCCACCGCCCGCCCGACATCCGTGTTCTCCTCGCCGATGACCATGGGGTCGTCCGCGCCGGCCTCCGCGCCCTGCTGGAAGCGCAGCCCGACATCCGCGTCGTTGCCGAAGCCCCTGACGGCCCAACCGCCATCTCGCTGACCCGGGAGCACATTCCGTCGGTGGTGGTCGCGGATCTATCGATGCCGGGCGGTGGTCTTGAGACGATCCGCGAAATCACAGCCCTTGGTTTGCCGACGCGCGTCCTCGTCCTCACGGTCCATGCGGAGGAGCGCTATCTGCTACCCGTGCTCGAGGCCGGCGGCTCCGGCTACGTCCGCAAGTCAAGCGCGCACACCGACCTGCTTAACGCGATTCGCACGGTGGCGCGCGGTGAGGTTTTTCTCGACCCGGCGGCGACCAAGACGCTCCTCCGGGGCTACCTCGGCCGCGTCCACAGCGGCGACGAGCTGGATCTCGGGGAAGTCCTCTCCGAGCGGGAGCGGGAGGTCGTCAAGCTGACGGCCGAGGGTTACACCGCTCAGCAGGCGGGAGACATCCTCTCCCTTTCCCCCAAGACCGTCGAGACCTATCGCCACCGCGCCATGCAAAAGCTCGGTTTGACCAACCGCGCAGAGCTCGTCCGCTACGCGCTCCGCGCCGGCCTCCTCGGCGCGGACGAGGCCTGAGACCGCACGCTACACAGGGGCGGACGATTCCGGGCCCCCGACGTGCCGTGCTCCGCGCTGATCCCGACTTTGCGCTCGGCCTAGCGCATGACGAGAGATCGATCACCGGTCCGCAATGGATGGCGTGCCGAGCGGCGTCAGGTATTCCCTGACAAACGTGCATTGATTCCCTACAAGGCGACCCCAGATTCACCAGTCGTCCCCGGCTGTGCGAGACGCGCGTTCGTCTTACCATCGTAGCTGGGTCAGACTCGGGACGAGACCCCTCCGGCCTGGCACGCAATGGAGCAACGACGGCCGGAGCTCAAAGCAACGCGGCCCGCGTCCCGCCGCCGAACGGAGCGCTTCGGCCATGCACCAGACCGCGTCTTCACCTCCTACGTCCCCCGTTGCCGACGGCTCGCCGGTACCAACCAATCCTCGTCCGGCTGTGCATCCTGGGTGGTTCGTCAGCGAGCCGATCACGGTCACCCCGTCGCACGCCCCGGAAGAGACCGTTCGCTTCGCCGCCTTCATGCAACTCTTGAAGACCGCCGGCGCCCTCGACCGCGCCGCGGCCGACGCCCTCGCCGACCTGAACCTCACGGCCGGTGCGTTCGGAGCGCTCCTTGAGTTGGCGGCGGCGGGCGACGCGGGCTTAGCGCCGTCCGAGCTGGCACGGCGGCTGGCGGTGGCGCGCCGGACGGCGACGCTGTACGTCGACATCCTCGCGCGCCAGGGTTGGGCAGAGCGCCGCGCTCACCCCGACGACCGGCGCATGGTTCTGGCGACGCTGACACCGCTCGGGCAACGGTTGCTGGCCGACTTCGGCACCGCCTACAAGCGGCGGCTAGCGGCCCTGCTTGGAGACCTCACCCCTCTCCAAGCCGAGCGGATGCGACAACTCCTGGCCCTGGTCAGGACGGACCACGAGCCACACCCCCACGTCGCGAGCGGCTCGTCGGCAGTCGGTAGTGACTAGGCAGTAAGACGAGGGCGGCCAGTCGGCCGCCCTCCGTCCGGTGTCGTTACGCCTTGCCGCGCGACCGGTATGCGCCGTCCGCACCACAGCCGACGGTGGATCACTCGCTACCGACTACCCAGTACCGACCATGCGTTCCGGGAGCTTCACGTCCGACCGTCGACAAAGCACCAGCGAGCGCGCGTCGAGGGCGAGACAGGCGCCTCCTTCGAGAGCCCGTTCGCGGTCCGGATCGGGGTCCGCCGTATCGACCAAGACGTGCCAGCAGGTCCGAGCATGCTGGGGCAGGCTTGGCAAGTCGAATGCGACGGGCGTCGACTCCGGATTGAGCAGGACCAACAGGGTATCGCCAATGATCGGCTGGCCCCGGTCGTCATTCTCGTCGATCGCGTCACCGGCCAGGCAAAACGCTAAGGCCTGGCGCCGCGGATCCTGCCACTCGGCCTCCGTCATCTCCTTGCCATCGGGCCGGAGCCAGGTCAGGTCCTTAGCATCCGAGCCATTGAACGGGCGGCCCTCGAAGAAGCGGCGGCGGCGGAGCGCGGGCTGCTCGGCGCGGATGCGGATTAGGCGCCGCGTGAACTCGAGGAGCGACACGTCGCGCTCGTCGAGGTCCCAGTCAAACCAGCTTACCTCGTTGTCCTGACAGTAGGCGTTGTTGTTGCCTCCCTGGGTCCGCCCGAGCTCGTCCCCGCCGCAGAGCATCGGCACCCCCTGTGACAGGAACAGCGTCGCCAGCAGGTTTCGCTTCTGACGATCGCGGACGTCGACGATGACCGCCGCGTCGGTCGGTCCTTCCACCCCGTAGTTGGCAGAGCGGTTGTCGTCGGTGCCGTCGCGATTCTGCTCCCCGTTCGCCTCGTTGTGCTTGCGTTCGTAGGAGACTAAATCCTCCAGCGTAAACCCGTCATGCGCCGTGACGAAGTTGATGCTGGCGTACGGTCGGCGGCCATCGTCTTGATAGAGATCGCTCGACCCGGTCAGGCGATAGCCCATCTCGGCGGCGGGGTGCTCGTCCCCACGCCAGAAGGCCCGAACAGCGTCTCGGTACTTTCCATTCCACTCCGACCAGCGCACCGGAAAGTTGCCGACCTGATAGCCGCCCTCAGCCACGTCCCATGGCTCGGCGATCAGCTTGACCCGCGACAGGACCGGGTCTTGGTGAACGAGGTCGAAGAACGCTGAGCACCGATCGAACGCGACGTCATCCCGTGCCAGCGCCGTCGCTAGGTCGAAGCGGAACCCGTCAACGCGCATCTCCTGAACCCAGTAGCGCAGGGAGTCGGCGATCAGCTGGAGAACCTGGGGATGGCGGACATCGAGCGTATTTCCCGTCCCGGTGAAGTCCTGGCAGTAACGCGGCTGGTCGGGCACCAGCCGGTAATACGCCGCGTTGTCGAGGCCCCGAAAGGCAAGCGTCGGTCCGAGGTGATTCCCTTCCCCAGTGTGGTTATAGACCACGTCGAGAATGACCTCGATCCCCGCCGCGTGGAGCGCCTTGACCATTGCCTTGAACTCGGCGACTTGCTCGCCCCGAGTGCCCGACGCCGCGTAGCAACCCTCCGGCGCGAAGTACCCGATCGAGTTGTACCCCCAGTAGTTGCGCAGACCGCGCCCGGCCAGGAACGGCTCGTCGACGAAGGCGTGCACCGGAAGCAACTCGACCGCCGTGACGCCGAGGCGCTGGAGGTGGCGGATCGCGGCTGGGTGGGCCAACCCCGCGTACGTGCCCCGCAGTCGCTCGGGAATGTCGGGGTGGCGCCGGGTGAATCCTTTGACGTGAAGTTCGTAGATGACTGACTCGTGCCAACTCACGTCGGGCGAACGGTCGTCACCCCAGTCGAAGGCAGGGTCGATCACCACCGACCTCGGAACGCCCGCCGCATCGTCTCGGTCATCGCGCTTCAGATCGCGCATTGGGTCGCGGAGACGGTAGCCATGGATCGGCGCGGACCAGTCGACCATGCCGGTGATCGCCCGCGCGTAGGGATCGAGCAGCAGTTTAGCCGGGTTGAACCGATGCCCCCGCTCCGGCTCGAATGGACCGGCGACCCGGTAGCCGTAAGCGTAGCCCGGGCCGACACCGGGAACGTAGGCATGCCAAACGTGGCCCGTCCGCTCCGCGAGCGGGACGCGTTCGCGTTCCCTGCGGGCGTCCGGTCGGCCGAAGAAGCAAAGCGTAACGGCGGTCGCGTGTTCCGAGAAGACGGCGAAATTGGTGCCGCGGCCATCCCAGGTGGCGCCGAGCGGCCACGCCTGCCCGGGCCAAGGCCGCCGACTTGGCGACCCAACTTGCAGACCCAACGAAGCTCCTTATCGAACGCGCGCGCGGGATCACTCCGGCGCGCGCAACCATCGGGGCGAGGGGAAAGACCGCGACGCGGGCGTCAGCGACGGCCGCTCGCGCTGATGCCGTCGACGGCGTACGTGTGTAGGGGGTACGAAGGCTGGTCGAGCAGGTGAACCGAGATCAGCTCGAATTGCTCCGACGACCGGCCGTGCGCCTCATGGACGGCTGCAGCGGCGGCCGCGGCGTCGGGAGCATCGATGCGGTCGGTGTGCTCTTCCCCGGCGACTTGGTAGGTGACGTCGTAGCGCATGCTCCACCTCCCGCTGACGCCGCGACGCCGACGACGGCCAGCGCGCGGCGGGCGACGGCCGGAACCGGCGCAAGGCGCCGGACGCTGGGCCGTCCGCGTGCAACTTGGTCCCGCGTTGGCAAGTCGCCACCCCACCCTACAGCAGATTGCGTGCCAGGGCAAGAGTCCCGGCGTTCGGTCCTCCCCCACCCTCCGCCCACAGCGATTCACGAGCGGGACCGTGACTATCTCCCGGCCGCGCCCTGTGCCGCTTCGCCCGCAACCCGGTCCAACTCCGACACTGCCCGCGCTATCTCCGCAGCGCCGTCCGTAAAAACCCCCGTCGCCCGAGCGACGCGGTCCCAATCGAACCGGCGGAAACCTTCTCGGGCCTCGTCGATTCCCTCCCGGGTCGACGCGGCGCCGTCCAGGTAGGAATCCGATGTCGCGGCAAAGCGACCCGGCGTCCCATGCTCGTCAAGGAAGCGGTCCAGCTCGTCAAGGAGTGCTTCGACCCGGCGTTGCCGTCCTTGAATTGCGAGGAGGTTCCGGCTCCGTCGCTCACCCAGCTCCGCCAGCTCTCGCGTCTCGGCGGCGAGTTGGCGCAGCCGCGGCGCCACGAATGCGTAGTACGCGCGCTCCTCCGCGTTGAACCCGGCGGCGGCGGGCGGTGGCGTACCCGATTGCACGTCGATCAGTGGCCGCCCACCCCCAAGCGGCGGCGACGGCGCCGACCCCAACCGCCAGCAGCACCGCCGCGCCGGCCGCGGTACGGCGAGCGCCACGGGCTCGAACCCCGTGCCCGAGCCGCCCCCGCTTCGCCTGGAGCGAGTCGAGCATGCCCCTCTCCCGCTACCTTTCCCGCCACCCTTGCGGCCGGCCGCCACGAGCGGCTAAGCTCCCGCGCCGAGACCGCCAATCGCCCCGCCATAGCCAAGGGGCCGGCCGGCTCCCGGTACACCATAGCCCGGAGGACGTTTCGTGTCACGCGCGACGCCTATCGCCGACCCGGGCCCGTCCGCGGCCCCCCCCAGCGGCGTCATCTTCCAGCGGGTCTGGCCCGAGCTTGACTGCGGCCGTTACCCGGTCAAGCGCGAGGTTGGCGATGTCTTTGAGGTCTCGGCCGACATTTTCAAGGAGGGCCACGACCGCATCGCCGCCGTGCTGCGCTACCGCCGCTGGCACGATGCCGCCTGGTTGGAAGCGGAGATGCGCCACGTCGATAACGACCGCTGGGCCGCGTCCTTCCTCCTCGCCGACAACACCCGTTACTGCTACACCATCCAGGCCTTTCCCGACGTGTTCGCCACCTGGCGCGACGAACTGGAGAAGAAGGTCGGCGCCGGCCTCGACGTCGCGAGCGAACTCCTCGAGGGGCGAGCCCTCCTGACAGAGGCTGCGGCGCGCGCCGACGACCGCGACCGCGTTCTCCTAACGGAAACGGTGGGCGCGCTGGACGACGCCGCCACCCAGGCTGCCGCGGTTCATCACATCCTGGCGGACGACGTCGACGCGGCCATGCGGCGCAACCGAGCGCGTGCCGGGGCGGCCACCTACGACCGCGAGCTGACTGTCGTTGTCGATCGGGTCCCCGCTCGCTTTGCCGCCTGGTACGAGTTCTTCCCACGCTCGGCCGGCACGACCCCGGGCCGCAGCGCCACCTTTGCCGAGGCGGCGGAGCGCCTCCCCGCGATCGCTGCGATGGGCTTTGACGTCGTCTACCTCCCGCCCATCCATCCGATCGGCCGCACGCACCGCAAGGGCCGGAACAACACGCTCGTCGCCGCTCCTGACGATCCCGGCGTGCCGTACGCCATCGGTAACGAGCTCGGTGGTCATGATGCGATCGATCCCGGGTTGGGCACCCTCGACGACTTCCGCGGGTTCGTCGACGCCGCTCGCGGCCACGGCCTCGAGGTTGCCCTCGACTTTGCGGTCCAGTGCTCGCCGGATCACCCGTGGGTGCGGGAGCACCCCGAATGGTTCTACATCCGACCGGACGGGACAATCAAATACGCCGAGAACCCCCCCAAGAAGTACGAGGACATCTACCCGGTCAACTTTCACAACCCGGACTGGCACGGCCTGTGGGAAGAGTTGCGACGGATCGTCCTTTTCTGGGTTGAGCAGGGAGTCACCACCTTCCGGGTGGACAACCCCCACACCAAGCCGACGGTGTTCTGGGAGTGGCTTATCGCCGAGGTCCAGAAGACCCACCCCGAGGTCGTCTTCCTGTCAGAAGCCTTCACCCGGCCGAAGGTGATGAAGGCGCTGGCGAAGGCCGGTTTTACCCAGTCCTACACCTACTTCACCTGGCGAAACTTCAAGCGCGAGATCATCGAGTACTTCACTGAGCTCACCCAGACCGAGGTCAATCAATATCTGCGCGGCAACCTCTTCGCCAATACTCCCGACATCCTGCCGTACATCCTGCAGGAGGGTGGCCGACCCGCCTTCAAGCTGCGCCTGGTCCTCGCCGCCACGCTCTCCTCGGTCTACGGCATCTATAGCGGCTTCGAGCTCTGTGAGGCCACGGCCGTTCCCGGCAAGGAGGAGTACCTCAACTCCGAAAAGTACGAGTACAAGGTCTGGGATTGGAGCCGCCTGGGCAACATCATCGACTTCGTCGCGGCCGTCAACCGAATCCGGCGCCACCACCCGGCCCTCCACGAGTACGACAACCTGCGCTTCTACTGGGCCGACGACGACAATATCCTCTGTTACGCCAAGGCCACACCCGACCGCTCGGACGTGGTCCTGGTCGTCGTCAACCTCGACCCCTTCCAGCCCCACGAGACGACGATCCACTTCCCGGTGGAGGAGCTCGGCATCGCGCCCGATGATCAGTCCCGGGCGACGGACCTCCTTACCGGCGAGTCTTATTTGTGGACGGGGGGTTCCCAGTACGTCAGGCTTGATCCCCACGCCGAGCCGGCGCACATCTTCGTGCTTCGGCGCTGGCAGCACGTTGAGTACGTCGAGCCGTGCGGGTAGACGCCGCACCCCGGCTGGTTGAGCGCGGAGATCCCGCCACCAGATAATGAAGAATTAGCTGTCGGCCCGCGCGCAAGGCGTTGACCGTTGTAATTGCGACGAAGGACGTAACGGATACGCCCGGCGTTGGGTAGAATCCGGCAGGACCGCGTCGGTTCGTGCCCGCCGTGCGGTCACCGCCTCCGTTTGTGGGGACTTCATCGCCACGCCGTTTTACCTCTGCACGGAGATAGAGCGCCTCATGCTCAATCGCGACGAGTTGTGGTTCAAGGACGCTATCTTCTACGAAGCCCCCGTCCGGTCCTTCGCCGACTCCAACGGCGACGGCATCGGCGACTTCAGGGGCATGATCGACAAGCTGGACTACATCCGCGACCTCGGCGTCGACTGTATCTGGCTCCTCCCGATGTACCCGTCGCCTGGAAACGACGACGGCTACGACATCGCCGATTTCTGCTCAATCCACCGCGACTACGGCACGGTCGAAGACTTCAAGGAGTTTCTTGACGCGGCGCACACCAAGGGCTTGCGGGTCGTCGCCGACCTGGTCATGAACCACACGTCCGACCAGCACCCCTGGTTCCGTGATGCCCGCGCGAACCCGGTTTCGCCTAAGCGCGACTACTACGTGTGGAGTGACGACGCCGACCGCTACAGCCAGGCCCGGATCATCTTCACCGACACCGAGGTGTCTAATTGGAGCTACGACCCGGTTGCCAGGAAGCACTTCTGGCACCGCTTCTTCAGCCACCAGCCGGACCTGAACTACGACAACCCTGAGGTTTGGCGGGAGATGCTTGACGTCACGCGCTTCTGGCTTTCGCTCGGGCTCGACGGCTTTCGCTGTGACGCGGTGCCATACCTCTACGAACGGGAAGGGACCAACTGCGAGAACCTGCCCGAGACGCACCGCTTCCTCCGCGACCTACGGCGGATGGTCGACGAAGAGTTTCCAGGCACCGTCCTGCTCGCCGAGGCCAACCAGTGGCCGAGTGACGTCGTCCAGTACTTCGGGGAGCCGGAGGCGCCGGAGTTTCACATGGCGTTCCACTTCCCGCTGATGCCCCGCATGTTCATGGCAATGCGGCGCGAGACCCGGACCCCGATCGTGGAGATCATGCAGCAGACGCCCGAGATCCCGGCCGGTTGCCAGTGGGCCATCTTCCTCCGCAACCACGATGAACTCACCCTGGAGATGGTCACCGACGCCGAGCGGGATTACATGTACTACGAGTACGCCAAGGATCCGCGGATGCGCATTAACCTCGGCATCCGCCGTCGCCTGGCACCGCTGCTCGACAACGGCCGCCGGCAGATCGAGATGATGAACTCGCTCCTCCTCTCCATGCCCGGCACGCCGGTCATCTACTACGGCGACGAGATCGGGATGGGTGACAACATCTACCTCGGCGACCGCAACGGCGTCCGCACCCCGATGCAGTGGAGGTGACCGCAACGCGGGCTTCTCCCGCGCCGATTGGGCGCGCCTCTACTCGCCGGTCATCATGGACCCGGTCTATGGCTATCAGGCGGTCAACGTGGAGGCCCAGAGCCGAATCCCGACGTCCCTCCTCAACTGGATGCGGCGGATGATCGCCGTCCGCAAGCGCTACAAGGCATTCAGTCGGGGCTCGCTCGAGTTCCTACACCCGGAGAACCTGAAGGTCCTCCCCTATGTGCGGCGTTACGACAGCGAGACGCTGCTCTGCGTCGTCAACCTTTCCCGATTCGTGCAGTACGTCGAGCTCGACATGCGCCACTTCGACGGCTGGCGACCCGTCGAGTTGATCGGCGAGACCCGTTTCCCGCCCATCGGAGAGTTGCCCTACTTCCTGACGCTCGGTCCGCATGCCTTCTACTGGTTTCGCCTTGAGCCGCCGCCGGCCGACGCCGCATCGTGACCGACCTTAAACGCGCAATGCCGACGATCCACCTCGATGGACCAATCGAGGATGCTGCCCTGGCGTCCGCCTTTCGACAGCACATTGCGCTGATCCTGGTCGACTACCTGCCGCGGCAACGCTGGTTCGGCGATAAGGAGCGCGCCATCGTTACCGTCGTCTTCACCGACGTCGCGATTTGCGCCTGCGGCGACGATTGGCACGTTCTCGCGCTGATCGACGTTCGGTTTCATCAAGGCAGCGCCGCGTACTTCCTGCCGCTCACCGTGACCGCCCCGTCCGCGCCCCTGGTCGCCGCCCCGCTCGTTCGCCTCGTGGCCCAAAGTCGTGAGTGGCATGTGAGCGAGGCCCTCGCCGTACCTGCTTTCCAGCGTTGGCTCCTCGATCAACTGGCGGCGGACCGGGAACTGCGTGGTGAACAGGGCCGGTTCCGTTGGTCGGCCTATGACACGCTGGACTCGTTTCTGGGCCCTGCTCGTGCCGGCGGATCGCGGCTCTCTGGCGCGGATCAGAGCAACAGCGCCGTCGTCTATGGCGACGCGCTCATCCTCAAGGCATTTCGGCGATTGCAGGCGGGGGTGAACCCGGACGAGGAGGTCGGCCGCTTCCTCGCCGAGCGAACCGCATTCCGGCGCATACCGCTCCCGGTCGGGAGCGTGGCCTACGTCTCCGACGACGAGAGGGACGGGTATCGCTCAATCGCCCTCGTCCAATGCTACGAGCCCAGCGTTGGTGACGGATGGTCGTATCTCCTCGACCGCCTCCAGAAGGCGGCCGACGACCGAACCGGCACGGCTGGCCCAGCGTTGGCTCTGGAGGACCTCCGTGGCCTCGGGACCCGGACGGGGCAACTCCACACGGCGCTCGCCACGGACTCTTCGCACCCCGGATTTGCCCCAGAACCCACCACCGCGGTCGATGTCGCCGGCTGGCGCACCGCCTCCCTTGCGGCCCTTACTCGGACTCGGGACCTGCTGCGCGACCGGCCCGCCGGCCTCCCCCAAGACGCCCGCGAGCTCGCGGCCGCGTTCGTTGCCAGGACCGACGAACTCGCCCACCGCCTCGACGGCTTCCTGGCGTTGACCGGCACCGCGAAGATCCGGGTTCACGGCGATTACCACCTCGGACAGGTCCTTCGCACGCCCGACGCCGACTGGGTCATTCTCGATTTCGAGGGTGAGCCGGCTCGCCCGATCGAGGAGCGCCGAGCCAAGACATCGCCCCTCAAGGACGTTGCCGGCATGCTTCGGTCGTTTGCGTACGCACGAGGCGCGGTGCTACGCCAGAACGACGACCGGGAAGAGCAAGAGTCACCCCGCGCGGCGTGGCTCTCGGCCTGGGAGGCGAATGCCCGGGCCGCCTTTTTGTCTGGATACCGCGTCCAAACCGCCGATCGGGGAGCCGCGTTCGTGCCGGCCGACGCCGCAACCTTCGATGCCGCGCTCGCCGCCTGGGAACTCGACAAGGCGCTCTACGAGGTCCATTACGAGCTCAACCACCGACCGGCCTTCGTGTCGCTGCCTCTCGCCGGCATTCTCGACCGGCGGGCATAAGCCCGGCAACGACCGAACGGCGGTGAACTCTGCCCCGCCTGGTCCCTCCTGATGACTACTCGCCGCCCGCGAGCCCCCCATCTCCGTCCGACCTACCCTGCCGCTCGCCGAAGACCCGGTAGTCGATCTCAGGGAAGGGATTGTCGCGCTCCCGCATGGCGGCGAGGAATTGCCGCGACACCTCGTCCAGCGGGTCCTCCCGCTCGGCGAGATCGGCGAGGCGGTTGAAGCGCTCCAGGTGCTTGGTGAAGCGCTGCGCCGCGTACTCCTTGGCCTGTCCGGTCGTTACCAGGAACGGCCAATCGCTGCTCTGCAGTAGGAGCAGCTCGCGCGCGACTTGGTCCAGCACCTGACGTCGCTCTCCGGTGGCCCCCGGCACCCGCGCCACCAGGTCCTCCATCCGCCGCTCGGCGGCGTGGATCGGCGGCCACATCCACTGCGTGTCGACGTTGAGCCAGGTGAAATGATTGCCACCAGCCCCCCAACTCGACTCGGGCAGGGCCATCACCCGCTCCGGCGGGTGCTCGTCGACAATCCGGCTCGCCGTCGTCAACTGGACGGTCTCGCTGCCCGCGAGTCCCCGAAGCACCCCCTTCAGCCAATCCACCCCCTCGAACCACCAGTGGCCGAAGAGCTCTGTGTCGTAGGCCGAGGAAATGATTCCGAAGCGGCCCGTGTCGCGACTGTACGTCTCGAGCAGCTCCTCCACGAGCGCCACGTAGTGCGCCACATGTCCTTGAATCTGCTCGGCGGCCCGGGCCGGATCGTACGGGGGCTTGTCGCCGAGATCCACCCCGGCCCCGCCGATCCGCCAGTATTGCATCCCGGACACGCCGTCCTTACGGTGAAAGTCCCGGTAGGCGGCGTCACCGGGGTAGCCGAAGGCGGCTGACCAGACCTGCTGACCCGTGCGGTTGTTCCGTCCGAGAACCGCGACCTGACCCGGCGCGTCCCCGACCCAGTAGGGCTGGTAGGTCGTGCCCGGCTCGTCCGGCTCCTCCGCTCGCGCGGTGTTGGTGACGGCGTACCGGCGCGGCACCGCCCCGTAAGGACCCAAGGCCTCGCCGGCGGCCTTGCCGACTGGACGTCCCCCTTCAACCGTGTGCGTCTCACTGAAGAAGACCCGCAGGCCCTGCGCCGCCAGGAACGACTCGAGCCCCGGCCGGCGCACGGACCGCCCGTCCGCCTCGTCCACGATCGCCGGGCGGTAGGCGCATTCGGGCAGCCAAATAGCGCGAGGCGCCCGGCCGAACCGTGCCCGGTATGCCTCGACCCCAGTGCGGACCTGGCCGTAGATCGAGGAATCACGCGAGAGCAGGGGGAGGTACCCGTGGGTCGCCGCCGAGGTTGATACCTCGATGAGGCCGACGTCCTGCAGGCGGCGGAAGGCTCCGATCAGGTCGCGCCCGAACCGGTCCCGGAAGCTGGTCAGGGCGCGGGCGTACCAGTGATGGTAGAAGCGCGCCAGGTCGCGCATCGTCTCGTTCCCCGCCTCCTCGAAGCGGGTAACGTCGGTGGCGGCCCAAGCGGCACGCTCCGCCGCGTAGTGGACAAAGTGGTCGATGATCAGCGGGTCGGCCAACTGCTCGGCGAGAATCGGGGTGATCCCGACCGTCAGCGCGAACGGGACCCCCTCGGCCTCGAGGTCGAAGAGCGCGTTGAGTAGCGGCAGGTAGGTCTCCGCGATCGCCTCGTGGACCCACTCCTCACCATGCGGCCACATGCCGGCCTGGCGCGCGTACGGCAGGTGGCTGTGGAGGACGAACGTGAACGCGCCGATCTTCGTCATGACCTTCTTTGCCACCCTCCCGCACCGTCGTGTGAGAGCTGCCAGGCCGTCTCACCGCGGCGCCTGCCGATCGAATGCGCGTCGGCATTTAACCGTAGCGTAGCCGAACCTGCCACGTACGGGACCATCCGGCGCTGACACCCTTCGATCCGAGCGCGGAGTGAGCAGCGAGCCCAGCGCAGGATGCGCGCTCCGCGTTCACGGGGTAGCGCCCCTCGGACTAGTGCAGTGGGTGCGCTGTCCCAGGCGCCGTGTAATCGAAGGGATCACGCCGCCGGTCCCCAGCCGGTTCGTCCTGCTGGACGCGACCGTAGGCGCCGGTCAACTCCCCGAGTCCTGCGGCAAGACCCGGGTGGAGCTGATGCGGCAGAAATCTCCAACCCCAATTGCCCTCAGCCCGACCTGGCGTGTTCATGCGCGCCTCATCGCCCAGCCGCATGGTGTCCTGGAGCGTTACGATCGCCGTGTCGGCCACGGAGGCCAGTGCTAGGCGGATGAAGTCCCAGGCAATGTCGCTCCCGTCGTTCCCCAGGTATCGCTGAACCGCCTCACGCTCCACCGGTCCCCGCGAGTGGAACCAGCCGATCGTCGTCTGGTTGTCGTGAGTCCCGGTGTAGACGACGCAGGCGCGCTCGTGGTTGTGCGGGAGGTATGGGTTGTCAGCGCCGTCGCCAAAGGCGAACTGGAGAACTTTCATCCCCGGCAATCCGAACGCCTCACGGAGCGCGTCGACATCTGGTGTGATCAATCCCAGGTCCTCGACGACGAACGGCGCGTCTCCCAGTGCCTCGCGGAACGCGCTGAACGCGGCCGCCCCGGGTCCGCGCTCCCAGCGGCCGCTCGCCGCCGTTGGCGCGTCCGCCGGCACCACCCACGCCGCCGCGAAGCCGCGGAAGTGGTCGATGCGGATCACGTCAACCAGGCTCAATGTGCCCCGCAGGCGGGCAATCCACCAGGCGAACCCTGTCTCCGCGGCCGCGTCCCAGTCGAAGAGCGGATTGCCCCAGAGCTGCCCCTCATCGGTGAAGGCGTCCGGCGGGACGCCCGTCACGACGACCGGATTGCCGCGCGGATCGAGCCGGAACAGGTCCCGGTTCGCCCACACGTCGGCGCTGTCGTGGGCGACGAAAATCGGTACATCGCCGATAACGCGCACGCCTCGTTCGTTGGCGTACCGCTTCAATTCACCCCATTGCCGCCGAAACTGGAACTGGACGAACTGGTGGAAGCGGACGTCGACCGTCAACCGCTCTCGCCATGCCGAGAGCGCGGTTGGCTCTCGCAGCGCGATCGCCGGTTCCCAGCTGGTCCAAGGTTGCCCACCGTGCTGGTCCTTGATCGCCATGAACAGCGAGTAATCGTCGAGCCAGGTCGCCTCGGCGTACCGGAACGCCTCGAATGCCGCTCGCTGCCCTGCGCCCGCTCCCGCCCGGAATCGATCGAAGGCCCGCCGTAGCAGGCCCAGCTTATAGGGGATGACCCGCCCAAACTCCACCTCGTAGCTGGGAAAGTCAGGCTCCTCCGTGACATCCGCCGCTTCAAGGAGGCCGTCGCCGAGCAGCCAGTCCAGTGACACAAGCAGCGGATTACCGGCGAACGCGGAGGGCGAAGCGTACGGCGAATCGCCGTAACCGGTAGGTCCCAGCGGCATGACCTGCCAGTAGCGCTGCCGCGCGGCCGCCAGCCAATCGACGAACCGGAACGCGGCGTCACCGAGGTCGCCGATGCCGTGCCGTCCGGGGAACGACGTAGGGTGCGCCAGCACACCGCTGGTCCGCGGGAGTTGCATCGATTCCACTCCGATCGCACCGACCTCTTCCCGCCCGAGCGGTCCGGCGATGCGGCAATGATCGCACGCCCAGGGGACTCCCGTCGGTTCCGTCGGGGGTCACCGCGCCATCCTCAGCCGACAGCGAACCCGCCCGCAGGCAAAGCCGGAGCGTAGGAGAACCGAAACCACAACGGCCGCCCGGGTGACCACCTAATGGGGATAGGGGCCGACCTGGCAGCGACGAAGAATTGCCCGTGCCGAATAGGGCGCTTTCTTCGACCGTCGCGACGGCGGCCGTCACCCGCACCTCCTTATTCCCATCGAAGAGGTCGCCGGCGGCGGGCATGGCACCTCCGGTCTCCGGGAAGGCTACCGTGAGCTCACCCACCGTCAGTTTGCCCGCCGCCGCCACCCGCTAGCGATGGAAGAGGACGAACGGACTGGCCTCGGCGGTTGGCCCCCAGCGATTTCGACGGCGCTCTCCCTTCCTAGCTCCCGCCGGAACGCCACCCGGTCAGGATACCCATGGCCGTGCCGATAGGCGAAGCAATTGACTGGATGTCCGGCGATCCCTTCAAGCTTCGCATGGTGGCCGGCGATGTGGGTCGGCTGCCGCGCCGGGTCGAGCGCAGTCAGATCGGCGTGGTTGGTGGACTTGCCCGACACCTCACCGCCGCCCGCCCCTCATCGCTGACAGCTCCATGCTGCTGGGCAGGTCAGAGGTGCCGGCGCACTCATGCTGCTTCAACGTCGCGACGAAGGTGGGGATCTCGGCCTGACCGTCATCGTCGGCAGTCACGGCCACCCGCCGGGGTAGCGTCGCTCCGCCGTCGGCGGCACGGACCAGACGCGATACGGTGATCGCCGGGTTACCATTCCCGTTCGGTCAGGTCATCCATTCAGCGAGTTACGCCGAGCTAACCGACCATGCCCAACCCGGCTCATCGAGATGGCGACAGACCAACGGCGACTTGCGCGCCGCTCGCCTCTTCTTCCTCGACGAACTCCTCAGCGACCCACCCTTCCACCGTCTCGACCTGGCCGTTGGTCTCGATCTGGGTCTCGACCAAAATCCACAGCCGGTCATCCGCCTCCACCGGGCCGCTCAGCGGCCTCACGCGAGCGTTCGTCCCGAGAACGCCGAGGATGGAGCAGGTCGTACCCGGTCCCTCGCGCACATTGACGTCCTCGGTGGTCACGAGTGAGGCGTCGTCGGCGGCGTCCGGCAGCGGCGAAGGCGGCGCGCAGTTCCTGGCGACCGGCGGCGGCTCCGTCGCCTCCGCGGCGGGGGGCGAGGGCAGGGCTGTCGCCGGCACCGCGGTGCGCGTTGCGGCCGCCGGTCTGGGGGAGGCGGTGCGCGTCCCCGCGGCCGGCGTCCCGGTCGCGCGCGGGCGGGGTGTTGGCGACGGCGACGTCCCGGCGGGCGTCCCGGTACGCCGAGTTGCCGTCGGGGAGGATGCGCCGGCGCGCGGCGACGCCGGTGTCCCGGCGGGCCGGACGGTCGGACTAGCCGCGGACGTTGTCGACGTCGCCTGCCCGGCCGGGAGGACGACCGCCGTCGCCGTTGGTTCGTCGTCGTCCCCGAGTGGACCGCATGCCGCGATCAGGGCCGCTGTGATCGCCAACCCCCCGAGCCGCGTGAACCACCAGCGGGTTCTCCGACGCGCCGCCGTGGCGGGTGAAAACAGTGGCTGATCGCGACCGGCAGCACGCTGGCGCTCGACGTTAATGGCGTTCTCTCCTTGAGGCTCAGGGGCGGGCGGTGAATTGGCTCGTCGCGGGGGCGCCCCAGTTATATCCGATTGGCTACGCCGCTGCACCTTCGCCACCGCTATGCGCGCGGTACCAGTCGGAATCGGGGGAGGCCGCGACCCTGTACCGAGCGGGCGACGTCCGGGGCACGCTCGTGTTGGCTACGGCTCTTCCAGGCTGTCGCGCAGGATGTCCATGTGCTCCAGCGCCAAGCCCGTGCCGACCGCGACGCACGAGAGGGGATCGTCGGCAACGTAGCAAGGCACCCCCGTCACTTCCATCAGCAGGTCGGGCAAGTGCCGGAGCATGGCGCCTCCGCCGGTCAGGATCATCCCCTTATCGATGATGTCCGAGGAGAGCTCCGGCGGCGTTTCTTCCAACACCGCGCGAACGGCGCCGATGATCGCTTCCAGCGGCTCGGTGATCGCGTCGGTGACCTCGTTGGCGTGGATCTGGATCGTGCGCGGGAGGCCCGCCACTTCGTCGCGGCCGCGCACCTCCATCCGCGCGTCCTCCTCCATTGGCATCGCGCTGCCGATGGCGATCTTGACCTCCTCCGCTGTCCGCTCGCCAATGCGGAGGTTGTACTTGCGCTTGATGTGGTTGCTGATCGCTTCGTCAAAGCGGTTGCCGCCCACGCGGAGGGAGCGGGCCACGACGATGCCGTTGAGGGAGATCACGGCGACCTCGGTCGTGCCGCCCCCGATGTCGATGATCATATTGCCGGAGGGATCCGCCACCGGTACCCGTGCCCCGATTGCCGCCGCAAGCGGCTCGCTGATCAGGTAGGCGCGACGCGCCCCAGCGTTCAGGGCGGCGTCGCGCACCGCGCGGCGTTCGACACCGGTCACGCCGGCGGGCACGCAGATCATCACTTCCGGCCGGACCAGCGAGAAGCGCCCACAGCTCTTGTTGATGAAGTACCGAAGCATCTCCTGGGTGACGACGTAGTCGGCGATCACCCCATCGCGCATCGGGCGGACGACCTCGATCGTTTCCCGCGGCTCGCGCCCGAGCATGTTGCGCGCTTCGATGCCGACCGCCTTGACCTTGCCGTCCTTGGCGGAAATGGCCACGACGGAGGGTTCGTTGATGACGATGCCGCGACCACGGAGGAAGACGAGGACGTTGGCCGTCCCGAGGTCGATGCCGATCTGCTTTGGCACGCGGTCGCACTCCGATCCAGGATCGGGGGGTCAATTACGACGAGCACGACGAAGGTAAGGCGTCGTCGCAGGGCACCCACCGGTCACGCCGGGCGGACGTCCTGGCATAGTACCATACGGTCTCTGACCCGCCCTTGCCCGCGACTCGCCCTGCGGTCGTGCCCCACCCCAAGGAGGACGCCCGATGGACGATGGGGCCAAGCGACCAGAGCAGGACCGACAGGCGGCCGACCCGCACGCCAACACGACGGCCCCGCGAGACCGCCCCCCCGGCGAGCCACGGGGCGCCGGACCTGGGCGCGGGCGCGGCCGCCCGAACGGCGAGCAGGAGACTCGAACCGGGTCTTCCGAGGGTAGACGACGCGTCGGGGAGCGCCGGTCCTACGCGGGCTTTGGCGACGGCGTTGAGCGGGCGTTCTGCGCGAACTTCCGTCACCTGCCGCCCCCTGGCTTCCCGGTGCAACACCGGACCGGCGCCGCGACGCTCCAACCCGTTCTTGTCGCCCAGCGGGAAGACGCGATGCTTTTCTGCGACGGCGCGCATCCTGGGATGCACCTCTGGCCGGACGGCGAACCTGTGCCGACCGCCGCTGAGGCGACTGAGGACGTGGAAGTCACACACTGAATGCCAGGGGAGTTAAAAACGCTGGCGGTCCGGGGAGGGAAGGGGGAACCGGACCGCCAGGCGGGGGTACCAGTCCCCACCTTGGGGGATGGGAGCTGGTATGAGCGTATTGTATGTCAAGCTATGCGGAATGACAAGCCCTCCGTTGCCATCGAGGCATCGCTTCACGGCCGCGTGTCACAGCGGGCTGGCTCCCGGCTGAATACGCCCCCACTACGCTGGTCTGCGACGAGGCCGCTGAGAGGCCGGGGGCAGCCTCAACGGCTGCGGCATCGCGCCCGCACTGGATCCTGAACGTTCCCCCGGTGCTCGCTTAGACGCGCAGTCGGCTGAGACAAGGCCCTCCGGTCACGACCGGTGCTTGCGGAGACGTGCCCGCCTGACGAACACCGGGCGCGTGGTGCGGGGACGAGCCTCGTTGACTCGGGTCCCCGCCCTACGTAGGCTGTGGCCCACGTCGAAGTGAGGAGGGAATCGTCCGTGGCGCGACCACCATACGACCTTGTGCTCACCGGAGGTGAGGTGATCGACCCGAGTCAGCAGTTGCGCGGCCGGCGCGACGTTGCCGTCGCAGACGGGTTGATCGCGGCCGTCGCACCAAGCATTCCTGCCGACCAGGGGCTGCAGGCACTCGACATCACCGGCCTCCTCGTCACGCCTGGGTTGGTCGATATGCACGCTCACGTCTACGTCGGCGTCTGCCCCCTCGTCATCCCGATCGACGAGCTCGGCCCGGCCAGCGGCGTCACCACCGTCGTCAGCACCGGTGACGCCGGCGCCCATACGTTTGCAGGCTTTCGCCGCCTGATCGTCGACCAGGTGCGAACCCGCGTTTACGCGTTCGTGCATATCAGCACGATCGGTCTGGCCGGCTGGGAAGTCGGGGAGATGCGTGACCTCGATTACGCGGAGCCGGACAAGGCGGCGCGCGTGGTCCGAGAGCACCGAGATATTTGCCTGGGGGTAAAGGTTCGCCAGGGCCGGCAGATGGTCGGCCGCAACGGCCTGGAGCCACTCCGCCGCGCGATCGCGGCGGCCGAGGCCAGCGACTCGGCGGTCATGGTCCACATCGGCGACGCGCCGGAGCCGCTGCCCGTCATCCTCGGCCTGCTCCGCCCCGGCGACATCGTGACCCACTGCTTCACGGGCACCGGCAACGGACTCCTCAGCGCCGGCGGCGTGGTCCTCCCTGAGGCGCGCGAGGCGCGGGCACGGGGGATCTTGTTCGATGTGGGTCACGGCATGGGCAGCTTCGACTTCCGGGTCGGCGAGGCGGCGCTGGAGCAAGGCTTCCCGCCCGACTTCATCTCAAGCGACCTCCATTCGGGCTGTGTCAACGGTCCTACCTACGACCTGCCGACGACCGTCTCGAAGTTCCTGCTGATGGGCATGTCGCTTGAGGACGCGATCGGCCTCGCGACGGTGGCGCCGGCGACCATCATCAACCGGCTGCCCCTACTCGGCACCCTCCAGGTCGGCGCCCCCGGTGATGTGGCCGTGTTCGCGCTCGACCCGACCGAAACCCGCTTCATCGACGCGATGGGTCAGGAGCGCCGCGGTCCACGCGGCCTGGTCCCCCATCACACCGTTACGCGCGGCCGCCTCTGGCGACGCCCCTACCCCCACCCCTATCTCTAGGGCAGCGCGCCACAGGCTGGAAAACGATTGGAGGAACAAACCAACGCGTACCGCCGTGCTCCGAACCAGCGTGTTTGGCGGACCGACAGGGCCGGCGTGCCGCTCGGAATCCCTCTTCCTAACGGCTGCTGCCTGCCGACTGCCGCCTCATCATTCGTCCAGCGGCGCGACGGCCATGCCGAGGACAACGGCTCGGCATGCGAGGGCATCGGCGGCGGCGCGGTGGCCCCCGGGCACCGCGCCAAACGCCGCCCCGGGCTGCGCGGGCTTATGGCCCCCGTGGCCCCGGCCCGCCGCCTTTGGCTGCGCCCGGAACTCGGCATACGCCATCATCGCGCAGTGCCAGTCCGGATACGGGTCCGCGAGCCGGTGCCGGCCACAGGACTGGGCCACCATCCGCCGGTCGAACGTCGCGTTGTAGACGACGACCGTGCGCCCCTCCAGGAGAGTGCACAACCGCTCGTGGATCACCCGCCAATCGGGGGCGGCCGCCACATGGACGTCGCGGATGCCGTGGACGCGGCTGGCGTCAGCGGGAATAGGACCGACCGGGCGGACGAGCGTGTCGAGCAAGATTCGACCGTCGGCGCCGACGACCGCGAGCTCGATCACCTCGGCGTCGCGGCCCAGCCCCGTCGTCTCCGTGTCGAGGTAGACCGTCGCGGGATCGTCGGCCACCCGGCTCGCCCACGCGATCGCCCGGGCCCGAGCGCGTAACCGCTCCCCGGCCGAGGTCGGTCCGAACCCACTCGGCACCGCTCGGTAACGGATTCGATCCTCCCGGTCCGAGCGGACCCGGCGCTCCATCGCGATGCCCCTTACCATTGCGCCGCCTCGACCGCCGGCCCCCGCGGGGGGACCGATGCAGGATGCATGGCGATACCGGGTTGCGGAGTATCTCCATCGTAGCATGGTGCGGCTCCCGTCCACCCACCGCCCGCGTCTCGGCCCGCAGGGCGTCTCTAGCTTGGATCACCATCTCATGAGCGGCGATCTCGATCCCACCCTCGACCGCTTCATCGCCGCGATGCCGAAGGCCGAGCTGCACGTCCATTTGGAGGGCACCGTGCGCCCACGCACGCTGCTCCCGCTCGCCACACGGCACGGCGTGCCTCCGCCCGCCCGTGACGAAGGGGAGGTCGCAGCGTTCTACCAATTCCGCGACTTTCCCCACTTCATTGAGGTCTACATTGCCGTCTGCGAGTGCCTGCGCGATGCCGACGATTTCGCCCGCATTACCCGGGAGTTCGGCGCAGACCTGGCGCGGCAGAACGTCCGCTACGCGGAGGTCCACTTCAATCCCGAGCCGCACGTCCGAAAGCGCGGCTTGACGTTCAACCAACTGCTCGCCGGGATGATCCGCGGTCGGGCCGAGGTTCGATCGCGCTGGGGCGTCGAGCTGCGGTGGATCGCGGACGGCGTCCGGGACGCGGAGAGCGGACCGGCCTCGGTGGACCGGACTGTCGGGTGGGTCGAGGCGCTCCCCGCGGACCAGGGTGTCGTGGCGCTCGGCTTGGGCGGCAGCGAGGTCGGGCACCCGCCGGCGCTCTTTGGGGTCGCCTTCCGCCGCGCCCGCGCGGCTGGCCTCCATGTCGTCGCGCACGCCGGTGAAACGACCGGGTCAGAGACCATCTGGGCAACCCTGCAAGAGCTGGGTGCCGAGCGGATCGGCCACGGTGTCGGCGCCGCCGACGATCCGTCGCTGGTCGCCCACCTTGCGGCGACGGAGGTGCCGCTGGAGCTTTGCCCGACGAGCAATCTCCGCACGGGGGCAGTCCTGTCCCCGAGCGCGCATCCCTTCCGCCGCCTCGACGAGGCAGGGGTCGTCGTGACGGTCAACTCGGATGACCCGCCGATGTTCGGGACGACCCTCACCGATGAGTTTCGGTTCTTGGCCCGTCACTTTGACTACGGCGCCGGGGACCTTGAACGCATTGCCCGTAACGCCGTGCGCGCCTCGTTCCTGCCGACAACCGAGAAGGACCGCTTGCTCACGCAGTTCGCGGCCGAATGCTCGGCGCTGCGCTCGCGCCTCGGCCTCTAGCCGAATACGTCACTGGTGCCGATCAGGCCGCCGGTCCGTCCCGAGCGAGGAGCGCCCTGATCCAGCCAATGTGCTCCGCGTAGTGGTCGAAGGTGTTACCCGCGACCCAGCCGACGACCGGGTCGGCATTGTGGGGCGGGTCGCCCGGCTGGTAGTGAGAGTACGGCCGGAAGAGGTCCTCATCGCTCATCGACGCCAGGACGGCGAGAACCTGCTCGTGCGACCGCCGGAACAGCGAGAGTGCATCCGCCAGCGAGAGCGCCTTGCAGCGCTCGTGCAAGATCGCGTTCAACCCATCGGTGTCCGTGGTCTCGTAGGTTCCCTGGTCGACCCCGATTGCCGCGGAACGGGATCGTCCTTCGAGCAGGGCCAACAGCGACTGCTCCCACATGGCGACGTGCGCCAGGTGATCCTTGACCGACCAGCCGTCCGACCCAGATGCCGTTGCCTGCTCGGCGTCGAGCCGATTCACCAATCGCTCTAGTTCCGCCCGCGACCCGTGGATGCGTTCCATCAACTCGGTCTTATCGCGTGGCAGCGCCGCATCTTGGCTCGGCGCGCTCTGCTCGCCCATGATCGTCCTCCGACGGTTTCGCCGCCGTCCTGGCGAGGCGAGAGAACGCCCGCCCGTGCTCTACCGAGGCGCCGCGGCCTCCACGAGCGCCAGGTACGCGTCTGCCGTCTCCTCCGCGGTGATCGCCCGGACCACCGTCTCGTCCAGTGCCTCGGCGAAGATGCCGAGGCCCGTCTGAATCGCCTGCCCCGATTCCCCGGTGACGCACGTGGCCAGTGGCTCGACGCCCATCCGCCCAAAGTGGGCGGCGTACTGCGAGAGCGCGCCGTACCGATCCGCTTCCTCCCGCAGGCGCCCCAGCGCCGCCGCGCCGAGCGCGACGCGAACATAGCCATCGATCCGCGGCGCCGGCCGACCAGCGTCGGCGGCCGCGCGGCGCGCGATCCCGCCCGAGGTCGCCGCGTGGGAGGGGACCAGCCAGTTCAGGAGCACCCCATCGGCCACTTCCCCCGCCAGGACGCACATCTTCGGCCCTAGCGCCCCGACCACCACGGTCGCGGCGGTCGCCTGCTGAAGCGCGGGCACACCTCCGCGTACCAGATCGAGCGCCAGCTTTGCGCCGCCCGCACCCACCCCAAGGGTGAGCCGGTCGACCGGCAGCCCCAGCTCCCGCACCCGCGACGCGATGCTGTCCGGCGGTCTCCGGTCGAGTGGGATCACTCCGACGCCGAGCCGGATCCGAGCGGTGACCTCAGCCGCCGCCGCGAGCGCCGCGAGGCCGTCGCCGGCCGGCGTGTCGTTCGCCCAGAACGTGCGATAACCCGCGGCCTCCGCGGCCCGCGCCACCGCCCGCACCACCTCGTGGTCAAGTACTCCTGCCACACCGAAGCCGCGCTCGTCCGGCACCGCTCGCGCCCCTTTCGTCCGAAGCGGCCGGATGCCGCGCCCCGACGCCGGCGCAACCGCTCCCTAGTGATCTTACGACAGACCACGGAGCGGCGAATCGACGCCGCCCGGCGCTGACATCACCGCAGAAAACGCAACCGACGGTAGTTGACATTTGGCGCAAAGTTAGTATGATCTAGGTATCGATGAATCGATGCGGCTTTCGATGTCGCCAATATGCATCGAGCGACCGACACTGAGGCCGTTCGTGCCGTTTTGCCGGCCTTCACCCGGCTCCAGGGCACACGGAGCAACCACGGCGTGCCGTCCGGGAACACATCAGGGGAGGGGGTGGTGTGACAGAGTCACGACTCGGTGATTCACCGACGGCGCGCCAGTTCGGCGCCTCCGTTGACATCGCGGGCGCTGCCAATCGCTCGCTGTATCTCGTGGTCGGCAACCGTCAATCACCGCGCTCGGCGGTGACCGCTCTCGGCGGCGAGGTGGTGGTGGCGCTGCCCGACGGGGTTCGAGTCCTGGCCGTGATGCCCATGGCGGCGCAGTTGGCGATCCAGCACCACCCCGACGTGGCGCTCGCCGGCCCTGTGAGCATCGATCAGGACCGCTTCGGTCGGTTCGTGGCCCTGGCCGGGTTGAATGGCGAGGCGGGTCCGAACGGGCAAGTCCCAAACGGGCGCCCGCCGGACGGGCACCCTCTCAGCGGGCGATCGGAACAATCGCCGCCCGCGGTGGCCGCGGGCAACCAGTAGCCGCGCGAGGCGTGGCAGGAGGATCGATCAGGTGGCCAATCTCAGCGTCGGCCAAGAACTTCTCGACGTGCCCCTTCCTGACATGGTCGCCAAGCTCGCCGTCGGCATCGCCGACGCGCAGCGGTCGCTCGACACCAACTCCGTCGAAACGGCGGTGGCGCTGGCCGGTACCAACATCGACGTCGTCCCGGCCATCACCGAGACGATCGCCGCCGATGGGTCGGTGACCTTTACCCAGGCTGCGCCGATCCAGATGTCGCTGTTGCAGGTGGGCCTCAACCCCACCTTCTACCAGTTCACCGAAGCGTCCATCGAGGTCACGATGGACATCAAGACGACAACCTCGACCGAAACCAACGTCAAGGTCGGCGTCCAGGCCAAGGTGGGCTTCGCCTGCTGGAGCGCCTCTGCCCGCGTCGATGTCTCGCACAATCGCAAGTTCGGCAAAGAGGTCAAGGGCACCAGCCGGCTGTTCACGAAGCTGGCGCCCGTGCCGCCGCCGCCGCGCATCTTCCCGGAGCTGCGCATCGTCGACAACCGCCCGGCACCGACGCCGTAATCATCCGGCGCTAGGGAGGGGCCTCGATGCCGCCCGCCATTGCGTTCCCGCCGTCCGGCCTCACCGCGGCGCGCGCGTTCCAGCCGCCGTTCGTGGAGCCGACCATCCCGGTACGCGAGACGCCATCTGCCTCGTTTGCGGACCTGGTGCGCCTGCTCGGCGAGGGGATTGCCGACGCGCAGGCCGCCCTTGACCGCGCGTCGGCGTCGCTAGTCGCGGAGTTGGCCACCACTCGCGTCGCAATCGTGCCGCGGGTGCAGGAAATCATCGCCGCGGACGGGACCGTCACCTTTCAACAGGACCCGCCGCAGGAGGTCTCGCTGCTCGATCTCGGCGTCACACCGAGCTTCTACCAGTTCTCCCAGGCCACCGTCGAGGTGGTCATGGACATGAAGATCGTCGAGAACAACACGGAGTCGGGCACGGGGCAGCGACGCTTCGGACTCTTCGCCGATACGGCCAACGTCCGCTTCGAGCGCAAGCTGAACCGGGACGTGTCGGTCCATTCGAAGTTGACGGCGACCCTGGTTCCGGTCCCGATGCCGCTGCGACTTGAGCCCGTTCGGACGACGACCACTGAGGGCCCGGCTCCGCCGGGCCCCAGTCCACCACCCAGTCCGCCACCCAGTCCATCACCCAGCCCGCCGCCGCCTTCACCGTCACCGCCGGCTCCGTCGCCATCACCACCACCGACAAGCGCACCACCCCCATCACCACCACCGACAAGCCCACCGCCAACGAGCCCGCCACCGCCACCCCCGCCGCCGCCACCAAAACCACTAGCCGAGGAGTCACCGCCCACGAGTCCACCGACCGATGTTCCGGTCGACATTCTGTAGTAGCGGCCGCTTAGCGCGTCGGAGGTTCGCATGACCGACGGCACCCAAGAAGGAGCAGACCTGCGAGGCTTCCTCGAGGCCGCCGGCCGCTCGTTCACCGACGCCCAAGGGACGCTGATTGGCGACATTCTGCCCCAGCCCCCGGCCCTCGCGATCTCCGATGCGGAGCTCGAAGTCAAGGCGGCCATGGGTCAAAACGGCGGCGGGACGCTCGCCTTCCAGCCACTCTCGGCGGCCGACGTGCGGAGTGGTGGCATTAGCCCCGGCCTCGTCTCGTCAGTCCGCGTCCGCTTCGTCGCGACGGCGGGGGAGCCGCCCTCGGTGGTCGCGCCCACGCGGTCGACGGAGGAGGTCATCGCCACCGTGCGACAGCGGGAGGATGTCGTTGTCCTCGACAACATTCTTGGCGGACTGGATATCCGATCGGTCTTCGTCGCGGAGAGCCAGCGCTGGTTGGTGACGGCTATTGACGCGCAGGGACGCATCGTCCGCGAGGTCGTCGTCCCCGATCAGCCCGAGGAGGGCTAAGGTGAGCGAGCCGGATCCGAAAGATCTGCGCCGATTGCGGCGGTTGGAAGCGCAACTCGCGAAGACGACCGAGGAGGCCAAGGCCGCCGCCGCCGAGCGGCGGGACCTGACGCGCCGACTGACCGCCGCCGAGAAGGCGGCGAGCCGGGTTGAGGCGCTGGAGGCCGCATCACAGGAGGCGCGCGAAGCGCTCAAGACCGAGCGGGCGGAGGCCAAGGAACGCATCCGCGCCGCCGAGGAGCGCGCCGCTGCGGCTATTGCCGCCGTTGGCAGCCTGCCAGAGCAGGTGGAGGCGCTCCTCAGAGAGAACCGACGGCTGGCCGAACAACTCGACGCCGTCCGGGGCGACGTGACGACGCTGGGCAAGGCGGCAGAAGAGGCCCGCCAGGCTGCTGAGACAGCGCGGAGCGAAGCCGTGGCGGCCACGAAGGCGCAGACGCAAGCGGAGGAAACAATCCGCCGGCTCTCCGAGGAACGTGCCAGCCTCGCCACCCGTCTCGGCGCCGCCGAGGCGCAGCTGCAGGATGAAGGAAAGACCGTCATCTTGCCGGCGGATGAGGCAGCTCGCCAGGTGGGAACCCTCGTCGACCAACTGAGCGCCGGCTTACCGAACCTCAGCGTGCGGGAAGGCGAGTTCCGGTTGAAGGTCGCCTTCGGCGGCGCCGGCGACCTGAGCGGCTTCGTCATCCCGACCGCGGATAGCTCCCCGGAACTTCGGAACGCCCTCCACGAGCTCACGCTCCGCTTCGACCAAACCGGCCCCGCCATCTAACGCCGAAAACCCGGCACCTGGTTGGACCGGTCTCCTTGACCAAAGCCGGCGCGGCCATTCTCTCTCCGGCGCGGGAGAGCGGGTGGCCGCGCCGGCAGCCTCCGGCTCAACCGCGCGGCTCCCCTGCCCGAGCACCGCCGCTCGACCAGCTCGTGGCTGCTCTCCGCTCATCGCCCAGAAGGAAACCCCAACCCCAACCGGCGCAACGAGGCGTGTCGCCCCTGGCCGACGATGAGATGGTCGAGGAGTTCAACGTCCAGCAACTCGCCGGCCCGCGCAAGCTCGGCGGTCAGCGCCACGTCGGCGGCCGAGGGCGTCGGGTCGCCCGAGGGGTGATTATGCACCGCGACGAGAGCGACGGCGTTGTGACGAACAGCGTCACGGAAGACCTCAGCGACGCGCACCTGCGCCTGGTTGACACTCCCCTGATAGACCGTTCGCATGGTCAGCACCCGATGCTTGGTGTCGAGCAGCACCACCCGCAGCTGCTCCTGATCGAGCGCCGCCATCTCGATTCCAACCAGGTTGACGACGTCGTCCGGCGACGCGATCTGCGGCCGCTGGTCCGGGCTGAGCGCGGCAACCCGTTTGGCGAGCTACAGCGCCGCCTTGAGCTTCGCCGCCTTCGCCTCGCCGACGCCGCGGATTCGGGCCAGCTCCGCCACGTCCAACTTCATCAAGCCGAGGAGCCCACCGTGCTCCGCCAGCAGCCGCTGAGCCACGGCTGTCACCGTCTCCCCGACAATCCCCGTGTTGAGGATGATCGCCAGCAAATCCCCATCGCTCAGCGACGAGGCTCCGCGCAGCCTCAAGCGCTCCCGCGGCCGCTCGTCCGGCGCCAGCTCCTTGACCGACAACTGGTAGGTCACGTCCCGCCATTCGGCGCATAGGCCGCCACCAGCATGCCGTAGTAGCTCGGTGCCTCGTACGACAGCAGCTCGCCCCGCATCGGCACGGCATCGAGGACACCAGCCAGCATCAACGTCTGCCACAGCCCGTCGATCGCGGCGTTCTCGACCGCCTGTTGGTCGAGCCCGGTCAACCGTTGGAGGTCGCCGTCCTGCACCGCGGCCACGACCTCGGCGTCAACCTCGGCCGCCGCGGGGTGGAAGCCGTAGGGGCCATCCTCGCGGTGGGTGTGCGCCCAGTCGCAGGAGGCGACGAACCCCACCCGCCTCCCGTCAGCCTCCGCCGCGTCGACCACCGCGCGCCCGAACTCGACCATCGTCGCCCGCGGCAGCGACCGGGACGGCGTGACGATGACCGCCGGCGGTCCAACATCCTCGTCCGGTGGGTCGGCCAGGACGTCTCCCTTGCCTATCAGATTGCGATCGTGACCAAGAAACCAGAGGGGCGTGATGACACCCCAGTCGAGTGGCATGACGCTCTGGAACCGACGGTTGCCGGCGAATCCGGCCATCGCGATCGGCACGCCGCGCGGCCGGGCCGCCGCGGCCACCGCGTCGGTCAACTCGCCATCGACCGGCACGTTCATCTCGACCGTGCGTCCCTGCCAATGCAACGTCCCGGCCCCGCGAGCGACGTCCGCCAGGCAGATGGCGCCGTTGACGCGCACCCCGTGCGGCCCGGCGACCACGAGGACGTCCGGCTGCGCGGCGGCGCAGCGGCGCCCAAGCTCGTGCATCGCCGCCCGGGTGGCCAGCGCCCCCTCGGCGTCGTCGCTCAGGTCGGGGATGATGGGAAAGCCGTGCGGGGCGATGCAGCCGAAGACGACCGGCATGGCCAACTCCTCCTTCAGGCCGTCGGGTTCAGCGGCGACCGTCTCGTCTCCCGGACAAGGAACCCGAGCGTGGCGGCCGCCGCCACGCCGACGCCGGCCAGCGCCAGCGCGCTCCCCTCGAGACCGAACGCGCTCGCCATCGCGCCGACCACGAGCGGTCCCCCCACCTGGCCGGTGTCCCCGACCAGCCGCCAGAGACCGAGGAACTCGCCCGTGGCGCCCGGGGGAGCGAGATCGGCACCCAGCGTCATCATGGTACCCGAGCCGAGCCCGTTGCCAAATCCGATCAGCGCGGCCGCCGCCAGTAGCCCGAGGTAGCCATCCGCCAGCGGGATCGCCGCCACACCGACCGCCATTACCGCAAAGCTCGGCACCGCCGCCACCTTCCGTCCAAAGCGGTCCATCACCATCCCCGCCGGCACGAACATCGCCACGTCGAGAACGGCGGCGAAGGTCATGATGAATCCGATCTGCGCCGCCTCCAGCCCGAGCGCCTCTGCCCCGTAAAGCGGGATGATGAGCTGGCGCCCAGCGCGGATCATCTGGGCGAAGGTCTGCGCCACTGACGCCGCCGAGAGGTCTCGCCCATTCGTCCGTACCAACCGCCCAACCAACGACCACCGAGCCCGCGCTGCGAGCGCCCGATCCGACCGTGGCGTCGGCCGGAGAAACGCGATCGAGACGCCGAGCGCTACCCCCGCCAGCACCCCGGCCAACAGGAACGACGCCTCCAGACCGAATGCACTGCCGATCACACCGCCGACGGCCGGTCCCCCGAAAGTCCCGATACGGTTGATGCCGCCGAAGACCGAGATCGCGCGCCCACGCGCGCTCACCGGGACCGCCTCGGCGATGTAGGCGTGCCGCGACAGGCCCCAGAGCGCCGTGCCGATCCCCGCCGCGATCCGGCACGCCACGGCCTGCGAATAGGCGTCGGCAAACGTCAACCCCACCGTTCCCGCCGCCACCAGCGCGCAGCCGGCGATCATCGCCGGTCGCAGTCCAAGCCGCCCGAGCAGCGCCCCCGCGGGCACGTCCGTCACCAGTGTGCCAATGGCCGCTGCGGCGACGGCCAAGCCCACCAGCGTCTTGGACACGCCGAACCCGTCCACGTGGAGCGGGAGCGTCGCCAGGAGCAGCCCCTGTCCGAAAGCCAACAACACCGTCGGCACGTAGACCGCGATCAACAGGCCGGAGCGTGTCATGTCCTCCCTTGCTCGCGCCGAGGAAACCGTGGGCGGCCCGCCCGGATCGCTGGCCCGCGGCGCCGGGACCTCCCGTCTCACCGCGGAGGACGCCGGATGCCCGGCGAGCCGACAGGACGTTAGCACGCCAGGCTTGGTCCGCCGAGCCGAACGGCGCACCGCGATCTCTGATCTGATGAGAGTCCAAGGTGCAGGCTATCAGCCGCCGGCGGGCGACCTCGCGGCATCGTCAGAAAGCGGCGCCTGACCGGGCAGCGCTCGCAAACTGGCGGTCGATGACCACAAGTGGGTCCCGCCGCCGACTTGCCTGACGGGCCGCCGGGGGCAACCGGTGAGCCCAGCGCGACAGGCGCATCCGGGCGATTGGCGACCGCCGTAACAACGCCATCTCGAACGCAGGAGCAGGTCATTCGGTTCGCGCGCCGCCCGCCGCGTTACCACCACGGTCGGCCTCGGATCCGACCGCCGGGAGCCGGTCCGGCGGCGAGACGCGCGACACCGTCAGATGTCTATCTTCGGTTGTCTGTCGCCGGCGGCACTCCGCCGAGAATCGCCGTCGGGCTCGTAGAACTCCCGCAATCGGAGGGCCGTGCGATGGTCAGGCCCCTGCGCGCCGCTCGGCGCTGCCCCACGAAAATAATGCTTCTCCCAGCCACGCTTCGCTGCCTCAGATCCCAGTTCCCTCAACTCGCGGTTGTGCCGCTGCCGGCTCTCGGACCAAGTTCGATATCCCTGTTCCAATTCGGGGTCATCCTGAATCGGTCGCACCTCCGGCCGGTACGCTTCGAGCTCGCCCCGGCGCTGCGGCACGAGCATGCAAATGGGCTCGCCGACGTCAAAGCGAATCGGCAGGTCGGGCCGCGTCACTTTCCAGTTCATGGTGAACGTCGCTTGTGCCCAGTCGGTCTCGATGATCCCTTCGAGGGCAGAGATGCCATCCCTCGGCCAGTTCGACGGGCCGCGTGCCAGTAGGTCGACGCCGGGCGGCGTACGGAAGATGAAGGGGAGGTGCCAGGTGAGGATCCCGTACCCAAAGTGGCTGACCGCCGGATAGGGCGGCTCGCCGGCCAGCCACTCAAGCCGCAGATCGTCCAGTTGATCGCCCCCGGTCCAGGTCACGCGGAGGGGATGGCTGTTGAGCACGAACCAGCCGGCCTGATTCGCGATCAAGAGCGGAAGGCAGCGCTTGGCGAACTGGTTGCGCGTGCCGGCGATCCAGTCGCGGTGCACGGGGGCTGGCACTAGGCGCAGACCCTCCCGGCGGTCGAGTCGGTAGGCGACTAGGGGCATGTCTCGCCCTGCGAGATTGGGCGCGACTGGACGTGCCGCATCGCCCACCGGGTCCACCCCGCCGGTAACTCGGCCGTTCGGTCCCCTGCGCATCCTCGCCTCTCTCACTTCAGTACGGTCCGCACCGTGGTTGCGCCACCCCGAGCAGCACCCGTTCCGGCACGGGTCGTGTCACCGCGGAACCGTCGCGCGTGGCGTCGGTCACGCCTCGGTGGCAACCACAACGGCGCAGCACCTCGTCGCGATCTCGGTTTCATTCGTCGGAACTATACACAATAGCTCGATTAATCGCCGTGGATTTGTGGGTATTCGAACGGGTACATCAGTTTTCTCATCGCTCCCATGCGTGAAGACGGCCGGGTCCTCGCTGGACGGCGCCGGTCCCCTCTCGCGTGGAGCTTGGGGACAGAACTGCCCACACCTCGGGCCAGCGGACACCGTGAGAACGGAGGCTGTCTTTCCTCAGCTCCGCCACGGGCGCCGCACGGTGGCGCCCCAGTAACCGGCGTCCCACTGAGCACCTGACGAACCGCCATCATCGGCTCTCGACTTGATGCCAGTCCCGCTCCCTGACGCCACCACTAAGAGCGTGTTGCAAAACCGCTTCGGTCGGGGCTCACAAACCGAGGGGCGATCGACAGGTGTCGACCCGCGCCCCTAGCCGTAGGCCGCGGTCAGCTCAAGCTGGATGTTGTCGGGGTCGCGGAAGACCAGGATGAAGAGGCCGAAGGCGTCGCCGAGGTCGGTGACCTCCCCCCGCGGCACCCCCTGCTCGTCCAGCAGCCGCGCCGCCCGCTCCAGCTCGGCCCGGCTCGCGACCTGGAAGCTGAGGTGGTCCAGGCCGACCCGGGCCTCGTCGAAGCGGTCGCCGGCGGGGGCCCGGCCGGGGTCGGGACTGGGGTCGATCCCGAGGCCGAGGGCGCCGTTGCTGAGGAAGACGCCGGCGGGCAGGTCCATCACGTGGCGGAAGCCGAGCACCTCCTCGTAGAAGGCCCGGCTGCGGGCGACATCGGTGACGGTGAGGCGGAGATGGTGGACGGGGCCGGTGGCGATGGGGGGCGGCATGGCGGCGGTCCTCCGGGTGGGCGCGTCGGGTGGCGACGCCCCGCAGCCTACACCCGTCCCACCGGATGTCAACCGCCCAGGTTTTGCAACGCGCTCTAAGCAGCCTCAGAGAAGTCTTGGACCGGTGCGTGCGGCGGCGGGGGCGGAGGTGCTGCGATGGCCCCCACCCTCGCCCCGTGCGCCGACGATCTCCGGGGCCTGACCCGGACCGACCCCGACCCGCGGGTGCGTCGGCGGGCGCACGCCCTGCTGCTGGTCGCCGAGGGCGGACCGTGGCCGCGGTCGCGCGCCTGTTCGAGACGGGGCCGAACCGCATCCGCGCTTGGCGGGCCCGGTTTCTGGCGGGCGGCCGCCGGGGCCTCGCCGACGAGCCGCGCGCCGGTCGCCCGCCCAAGCTGAACGCCGCGGCGCTGGCGTTCCTCGCGGAGGCGCTGGAGGCGAGCCCCAGGCGTACGGGCTGCCGGTCACGGTCTGGAGCATCCGCGACCTGCGCGAGGTGCTCGATCAACGCTTGGGGGTGCGTGTCTGCACGGCAACCGTCCACCGCGCGGTGCAGCGCGCTGGCCGGTACCGCCGCCCCCGCCACGATCTGCGGCACCGCCAGGACCAAGAGGCCGTCGCCGCCGCCGAGGAGGTGCTGGCCTGGCGGCGAAAAAGCCGCGACACCCCCGCGACCTTCGCCTCGTCTACCTGGACGAGTGCGAGGTCCACCGCCACCCCGGCTGGCGAAGGCGTGGCGGCGGCGGGGTGCCCGCTGAGGGTGCCGGCCGCCGGGGAGGACGCGCAAGTTCGCCGTCTTCGGGGCGCTCGCCTACGCCACCGGCCGACTCGTCTGCCAGATCGCGAGAGTGCAAGGACGGCGCAGCCTGCGTCGCCTTCCTCGATCGCCTGCTGGCGGCGTTCCCCGACGGCCCGACGGTGGTGGTGCTCGACAACGTCGGCGACCACAAGGGTCGGCGCGCCAAGCGCTGGTGGATGGACCACCGCGACCTGGTCCGCCCTCTGGCTACCGGCCGACGCGCCTGAGTTGAACCTGATCGAGCGCGTCGGGCGCCACCTCAAGGACAAGCTGGAGTTGCCACCGCTGGTGGGCCGACCTCGACGCTCGAGGCGGCCACGACCGAGCTCCGGTCCTGCCTCCGGGCACGGTTCCACCAGCCGGACCCGGGCGGCATCACCCTAGTCCACAACTTTTGGGTATCTGCTTAGCCCGCCAGCATCGCTGATCTCCCGGCGCCACGACAGCACACTCGCGGCGGCCCCGGAATAAACCTCTGTCTGAAGAGGAGGAGGGGCCCGGGCAGGCAAGCCAAGGCGAGGAGACAGGGCGCCGGGTTGTCTCTGGGAAGCACCACCGGCCGATCGAGCGGCAGCCCGCCAGGTCTCCTTCGCTGGCTGGCCAACTCCGACCATCTTCGGGCCTCAAATACCGGCGTCTCGGAGCGACATCGACGACGCGAGGGCTCCGAACTCGACCCTGGTATCCCATTCCTGATCGGGGCACGATCCACGGCGAGTGCTATACTTCGACAGCGCCGCATTAGCGGCGCGCTTCTGTGTTTGGGCCCCATCTTCCTCGATTTTGTGCCCACTCTGCGTCGTCCCAGTCCCCGCTCCTACGCTACGAGAGGAACCAAACGTGGTCCTGAACCGCTTCTTCCGCCCGCGCGCTGAGCCCGACGTCCAGCTGGAGCAGGGGCTCGAAAAGACCCGACGCGGTGTGTTCGGCGAGATCACCCGGCTATTCGACCGCTCCGCCCTCGACGGGGAACTCTACGACGACCTTGAAATGCTCCTCATCCAGGCCGATGTCGGGTGGGACGTCAGCCAGAAACTCGTCGGCGAGTTACGCGACCGCGTGGCCCGCGACAGGATCAGGGACCCAGCCGAGGCTCGGGAGATCCTGCGCGAGGAGATGATCAAGCTCCTCGAGCTGGCGACGCGCAACCGCAAGGTGAAGATTCTGCAACGCGGCGTGCCGTTCGTGATCATGGTCGTCGGCGTCAACGGCGTCGGTAAGACGACGTCGATCGCCAAGCTGGCCGCCTACCACCAGCGGTTCGGGCGGACCGTCATGCTGGCGGCCGGGGACACCTTCCGCGCCGCCGCTATCGACCAGCTGCGCGTCTGGGGCGAACGCCTCAACGTCCCCGTCGTCGCTCACCAGCAGGGGGCCGACCCCGGCGCCGTCGTCTTCGACGCGATGCAGGCGGCGCACAATCGCAATGTCGACGTCCTCATCGTCGACACTGCGGGCCGGCTCCACACCAAGCACAACCTGATGGCCGAGTTGAGCAAACTGCGGAAGGTCATGCAGCGGCACGTCGAAGACGCCCCCAGGACGTCCTCCTTGTCATCGACGCCACGACGGGGCAGAACGGCTTGGTGCAGGCGAACGAGTTCGCGAAATCGGTCGCGATCAGCGACATCATGATCGCCAAGCTCGACGGCACCGCCAAGGGCGGCATCGCCTTCTCCGTCGCCAAGGAGTTGGGCACCCCCATTTCGTATATCGGCACCGGCGAGAAGGCGACTGACTTGGCCGAATTCAAGCCAGAGACCTACGTCGACTCCCTCTTCTTCGGCCGCGGCGAAGGCTTGTAGGGGCTTGGGGGCCGGCCGTCGGCGGCCGGTGAGCGCTCAGAATTCGTCCTTCGCGCTCGATACCCATAGCCAACCCTCCAGCCCCCCGGACCCAAGCGCCTACGGAGATAGCTGATGTTTGAATCCCTGTCCGACCGCCTCCAGGAAACCTTCGGCCGCCTCTCCCGCAAGGGGCGGTTGACCGAGCAGGACGTTGACGAGGCGATGCGCGAGGTGCGGCGCGCCCTCCTCGAGGCCGACGTCAACTTCAAGGTCGTCAAGGACTTCGTCACCGCGGTTCGCGAGCGCGCCGTCGGCCAGGAGGTCCTCCGCTCCCTGACTCCGGCCCAGACCGCTATCGGGATCGTCAACGAGGAACTGATCCGGGTCCTCGGCGCCGAGCGCGAGCCGCTGCGAGCGCCCGACCGACCGCCCCAGATCCTGATGATGGTTGGCCTCCAGGGCTCAGGCAAGACAACCCACACCGCCAAGCTGGCGCTTCACCTCCGCAAGGAAGGCCGCAACCCGCTGATGGTCGCGGCCGACGTCTACCGCCCAGCCGCCGTCAACCAGCTCCAGTCGCTCGGTAAGCAAGTCAACATCCCGGTCTACGACGAAGGAACCAGAGCAAACCCGGTCGACATCGCCGCGAATGCCGTCCACTTCGCCCGCGAGCGTGGTTTCAACCCGGTCATCGTCGATACGGCCGGCCGCCTGCAGATCGACGAGCGGATGATGCAGGAGCTCGTCAACGTTCGGAGCCGGATCGGGCCGACCGAGATCCTGCTCGTCGCCGACGCGATGACCGGCCAGGAAGCGGTCGGGGTGGCCCAGGCCTTCCACGAGCGCCTGGACGTCACCGGGCTCGTTCTGACCAAGATGGACGGCGACGCCCGCGGTGGCGCCGCGCTCTCGATCCGGGCCGTGACCGGCGTGCCGATCAAGTTCATCGGCACCGGCGAGAAACTCGACGCCCTAGAGCCGTTCTACCCGGAGCGCCTGGCCGGCCGCATTCTCGGCATGGGCGACATTCTGTCACTCGTCGAGCGCGCACAGGAGCAGACCGACGAGGCTGAGGCCGAGCGCCTCCAAGCGCGGATGATCAAGGGTCAGTTCAACCTCGAGGATTTTCTCGACCAACTCCAGAAGATCAAGAAGATGGGTCCCCTGACCCAGCTCCTGGACATGATCCCCGGCCTCGGCGCCCAGATGCGGCAGGCCAAGGCCCAGATTTCCGACGACGACTACAAGCAAGTTGAGGCGATCATCTACTCGATGACGCCTTACGAGCGGCGCCACCCGGAGGTCGTTCGTGGCAGCCGCAAGCGGCGCATCGCCCGCGGCAGTGGCATGAGCCAGGGTGACGTCAACCAGCTCCTGACCCAGTTCAAGCAGATGCAGAAGATGATGGGCCAGTTCGGCGCCATGGCGAAGAAGGGCAAGCTCCCACCCAGCCTCCCGTTCGACTTCTAGAACCGATCTCAACAGGCCTGCGACGCGTTGCGCCGCCGAGTGTGCGGACCAATGCGTCGCTGCTACGCGCCCTACTCACCGGCCCGCAGCCACACCAGGACGTATGAGGAAAGCCATGCACGAGGACGCGCAGACGGCCCTGGAAACGGCCGCCCGGAGGTACGACCACTCGGCCGACGAGCTGGAGGCAGCGGCTAATCATTTGCGCACCGCGGCGCGATGGTTCCGCGAGCGACACGTGCCCGTGGCTGCGCCCACGCCTTCGCCGCGTACGGCCACATGCGCGCCGCGCAAATCACCCTCGACCAGAACGCCATCCTCCACGCTTCTAAGTCGCTCCCCTAATCGCCGCGAGGCAAGGTATCCGCAGCGGTCGGGGGACTGGCGTGCCATTGAATCTTCGCCTCGTGGGCGCGCGCAGGAACGAGTCCGACACGGGATGTCAGTCGCCCGCCCAACGCCGCGAGGGTGGTCACAGCGAAGGTCGCGGTTAAGCAGAGGACGGGTCCTGGGAGCTGCCGACCGGCCGGGAAATTGGACGCGACAAACGACGGCGCCCCCCCCGCCACCACGCCGAGATGCGCTGCACGCTGTTCAACCCGCCCATCCTGTACAGGCGGCCCCGTGGGCAGACGCACCCGCCCGTCTCGATGCGCTCCACAGTCGCTCGGCGATGCTGACCAGCACGGCGGCGTGATGCGCCGACTACACGGGCCTTGCGTCCGCCGGCCGCTCTGGTAAAATAGTCTTGGTTAATATCCGAAGTCGCGCTGTCTAACACGATCGGTCCATGGAGCGATGCGTACGTCCGAGGGCAGCGCCTAGGAGCAGACGCTCGGTGGCCTCTTGCCTCACCATCCTATTCACGCTCTCCGCGAGCTTGCTCCTGCTCGGCTCCGGCTGCGGTCCTGTCTCCCGGGCCGGCGCGCCGCCGGACCTTTCCGACCGTCCCATCCGTGTCGTGGCCACCATCGGCCAGATCGGCGACATCGTCCGCAACGTTGGCGGCGAGCGCGTCGACGTCGAGGGACTGATGGGACCCGGCGTCGATCCCCACCTCTACAAGGCGAGCGAGGGCGATGTCGGAGAGCTCGCCGACGCCGACATCGTGTTCTACAACGGCCTCCATCTCGAAGGGAAAATGGGCGACGTGCTGGACCGGCTGGCCGATACCCGCCCCGTGATCGCCGTCACGGAGGACATCCCCCGCGAGGAGCTCCGCCGGCCGCCGGAGTTCGAGGGCAACTACGACCCCCACGTCTGGTTCGACGTCTCGCTCTGGATCCGCGCCACCGAGCGCGTCCGCCGGGCGCTCGCTGAGGTTGATCCAACGCATGCCGCCTTTTATCAGGAGAACGCCGCCGCCTACATTGCCGAGCTGAACCAGCTCGACACCTACGCTCGGGAGCGAATCGCCTCGATCCCGGCGGAGCGGCGCGTCCTGGTGACGGCCCACGACGCGTTCGGCTACTTCGGTCGCCGCTACGGCATCGAGGTGCTAGGCCTCCAAGGCATCAGCACGGACGCAGAGGCCGGCATCGAGGACGTCCGCCGGGTCGCGGACGTCATCGCCGCCCGCGACGTCAAGGCGATCTTCGTGGAAACGAGCGTCTCCTCGCGGACGGTCGACGCGGTTCGCGCTGCCGTGGCCGATCGCGGTGGCCACGTCACCGTCGGCGGGTCTCTTTTTTCCGACGCGATGGGCGAAGAAGGCACCCCAGAAGGGACCTACATCGGCATGTTCCGCCACAACGTCGACACGATTGTCGCCGCGCTGCTGTGACGATGACCCTCAAGAGCGGTCCCTGGAGAGCAATCGGCATGACCGAGATCGAGCAGCATCCAACCATTGAGGTGTCCGGTGCGCCCCCACCGGTGGAGATCCGGGACCTCACTGTCGCCTATCATGCGCGTCCCGTCCTTTGGGACGTTGACCTCACCGTGGCCGAGGGCCGGCTAACCGCGATCGTCGGGCCGAACGGCGCCGGCAAGAGCACCCTGATCAAGAGCGCCCTTGGCCTGGTGCCGGCCGCCGCCGGCTGGGTCAAGATCTTCGGCGCGCCGTTCGCCGAGCGTCGGCGCCTGGTCGCCTACGTGCCCCAGCGCGGCACAGTCGATTGGGACTTCCCGACCAACGCCCTCGACGTGGTGATGATGGGCCGCTACAGCGCCCTGGGCTGGATCCGGCGGCCGGGGAAGCGGGAGCGAGAGGTCGCCCTCGAGTGCCTGCGGCAGGTCGGCATGGCCGACTACGCTGGCCGCCAGATTAGTCAGCTGTCCGGCGGTCAGCAGCAACGCGTCTTCCTCGCCCGCGCCCTCGCCCAGGACGCCCGACTCTATTTCATGGACGAGTCGTTCGCGGGGGTGGACGCCACCACCGAGCGAGCGATTGTCGAGCTGCTCCGCGGCCTGCGCGCGGAGGGGAAGACGGTCGTCGCCGTGCACCACGACCTGCAGACGGTCGACGACTACTTCGATGATGTCGCGCTGCTGAACGTCCGCCTGGTCGCCGCGGGACCAGTCGCCGCGGTCTTCACCCACGACAATCTTCATGCCACCTACGGCGGTCGCATCAACTTCCTGGCCGGCGCGCCGGACCGGACGCCGGTCCACTCTTGCCCCGCCGCGGCCGCGGACTGAGGTGCCCGTGATCCCGTCCCTCGCCGCCGCAGCATCGCTCCTCTCGCCAGCCTATCTCGGGCTGGAGTGGGACTACACGTTACGCAACGTCGTCCTCGGCTCCGCCGTCCTCGGTGTCGTCGGCGGGGTCTTTGGCTGCTTTGCGACGTTGCGTCGGCAGAGCCTGCTCGGCGACGCGCTGGCGCACGCCGCGCTGCCTGGGGTCTGCCTCGCCTTCATCCTGACCGGCGCCAAGAGCGCGCTCCCCCTCATGATTGGCGCCGCTCTCTCCGGCTGGGTGGGGACGCTCGCCCTCCTGGCAATCGTTCGGCGCAGCCGGATCAAGGAGGATGCCGCCCTCGGTATCGTCCTGTCGGTCTTCTTCGGCGCTGGCATCCTTCTCCTGACGCGCATCCAGCACAGCGGGGAAGCAGCCCAGAGTGGCCTCGACCGCTTCCTCTTTGGCCAGGCGGCGACGCTCCTCGCCCGCGACGTGCGCACCATGGCGGCGCTTGGCGCCGTCTCCTTAGCCATCGTCTGGCTCCTGTTCAAGGAGTTCAAGCTGCTCGCCTTCGACCCCGACTTCGCGGCCAGCATTGGCTTTGCGCCAACCCCGCTGACGATCCTCCTGACCTCCCTGATCGTCGTCGCCGTCGTCATCGGCCTCCAAACGGTCGGCGTCGTCCTCATGGTCGCGATGCTGATCACCCCGGCCGCCGCCGCCCGCCAGTGGACCGACCGCCTGGGTCGGATGCTGATCCTCGCCGCCGCCTTCGGCGCCACGGCGGGGGGCACCGGCGCGTTGCTCAGTAGCCAGGCCGCCCGCCTCCCGACCGGCCCCACCACCGTCCTCCTGGCGACGGGCATCGCGGCGATTTCCGTCCTCGCCGCGCCCCGGCGCGGCGTCCTCTGGGCCGAGGCGCGGCGCTGGCGCCACGCCCGACGGCTCGCCGTCGAGGCCACCCTGCGCGACCTCGCCGACCTCACGGCGCCCGCGGCGAGCGGGGCAAACGGGACCGCCGCCCTGGCTATGACGCCGGTGACGACCTCGGACCTCGCGGCAAAGCGGGGAGAATCAGCCAGCACCGTCGTGCCCGCGCTGCGCACGCCTGCGCGGCGCGGCTTCGTCGAGCGTGCTGGTCGCTCCGGCTGGCGGCTTTCGCCGGCCGGCGCGGCGCGGGCGGAGAGGATCGCGTACCAGGAGCGCCTCTGGAAGGCGTACCTTGCCCGCCAGATGGACCTGCCGGTCGACGCGGTCCACCACGGCGCGGCGGAGCTTGAGCGAGTCCTACCCGCGGCGGTGCTGGCGTCGCTCGAAGCCGAGCTGGCCGCCGCGCAGCGCTCAGAAGGTGCGGCACCCGGCGGTCTCCCTGGCGGCACCATTAGCCACCCGACCTCCCCTGTACCCTCGGCGCCAAGCCCGGTACGCGGAGGCGAGCGATGAGTAGCGCCGCGGTGATCATGGTGACCGGGGCCCTCGTGGGTGCCTCCTCTGCCCTCGTCGGCTGCTTCCTGGTGCTCCGCCGGATGTCGCTGATGGGCGACGCCATCAGCCACAGCGTCCTCCTCGGCATCGTCGCGGTCTTCTTTCTTTCCGGGTCGCGCTCGGCGCCGCTCATGGTCCTCGGCGCCGGCGCCGTCGGCCTGCTGACCGTCTCACTGGTGGAGGTCATCCAGCGCACCGGTTGCGTCCGCTCCGACGCGGCCATCGGTCTCGTCTTCCCCACCCTCTTCTCCCTCGGGGTCATCGCGGTCTCGCGCTTTCCGTCCGAGGTCCACATCGATGTCGAGCACGTGCTCTACGGCGAAACCGCGTACACCCCCTTTGACCGGGTGGTGATCGGCGGCTGGGATTACGGCTATCGGTCGTTCTGGATCCTCGGCACCATGACCTTGATCAACGCCCTGTTCGTCGGCCTCTTCTACAAGGAGCTCAAGCTGGCGACCTTCGATCCCGGCCTCGCCGCCGCGATCGGCTTCTCGCCGGCGATTGTCCACTACGCCCTCATGGCCGCCGTGTCCGCCACCACAGTCGTCGCCTTCGACAGCGTCGGGGCCATCCTCGTCGTGGCGATGCTGATCGTGCCGGCCGCCACCGCGTACCTGCTCACCGATCGTCTGCCAACGATGTTGGCACTGGCCGTTGCCTGCGGCGCCGCCTCGGCCGTCGGCGGCTACTGGCTGGCCCGCGCCCTCGACGGGTCGATCGCCGGCGCCATCGCGGTTGTGGCCGGCATCCTCTTCACGGTTGCGTTTCTGGCGGCTCCGCGCCACGGGCTGGTGGCCCGCGCCGTGCGGCTGCGCCGCCTGCGCCACGAGTTCGCCATGAGCCTGCTGCTCGGACATCTGGAGGGCCACCACGGCGCGGCGGAGCTTCCCGCCCTCCGCCGGCGGTTCCTCTGGAGCGCCCGCACGGCGGCTCGCATTGTCCGCGCGGCCGTGCGGCAAGGCCTCGTCACCGAACAGCCGCCAGAGCGATTGACGCTCACGGAGCGGGGGCGGGCCGCGGCCCGTTCCGTCGCGACGACCTGACGGACGACGCTGGACAACGCCGTCCGGCTGGCACGGGCCGCGCACCGGATCGCGGCCATCGAACCACCGAGGCAAGCCGATGACCGAGCACCCGATTGCGGCGCAAGAATGGCCGGCCGGCACCGACGATGAGGGTGGAACCTCGGCGGAAAGTCCGCGGATCACCCACGCGATGGAGGACTACCTCAAGGGCATCTACCGATTGCAGGCAACCGATCCCATCGTGACGACCCAGCGTCTCGCGGAGGAGCTCGGCATCTCCGGCCCGTCCGTCACGAACATGGTCAAGCGCCTGCACGAGCTGGGCCTGTTGCGGCACACCCGTTATCACGGCGTGCAGTTGACCGAGGCAGGGGAGCGGGTCGCCCTCGAGGTGATCCGCCACCATCGCCTGCTTGAGCTGTACCTGGCCGAGTCGCTCGGCTACCGTTGGGACGAGGTCCATGCCGAAGCCGAGCGCCTGGAACACCATGTCTCCGAGGAACTGGAAGCGCGGATGGATTCCGTCCTCGGCCACCCGACCCGCGACCCGCATGGCGACCCGATCCCCAGCCGCGACGGCGTCATTACCACGATCCCCGACATGCGACTGCTCGATCTGGAGCCGGGGACGCGGGCAATCATCTCCCGCGTCTCCGACCGCGACCCGGAGCTCCTGCGCTACCTTGGCGACCTCGGTCTCTATCCCGGGGCGGAGGTGACGGTGCTGGAGCGCCTCCCGTTCGAGGGTCCCCTCCGCATCCGCGTCTCGGAGACCGAGCACGCGGTCGGCCGCCCCCTCGCCGCCGCCGTCAACGTGGCGACTTAAGCCGCCTCCCGACGCGGCGTGCTGAGCGCCGTGCTGTTTGCGTAGCCACCGTGGCGTAGCGCCGATGGAATGACGGCGACAATCTAGCCGCGGCTGGTACCATTCGTGGTCTTGGCGCTCGGTGCTGCCCGAGCGGGATGTGACGCCGAAAGCGCGAGGTCGGCGGACGGCGCGTTTCAACCAACATGAGGATCCAAGCGATGACCGCCCCGGTCACTGTCTACACCACCAGCACCTGACCCTGGTGCGACCGCGCTAAGGAGTTCCTTAGCTCCCGCAACGTTCCTTACGAGACGAAAGACGTCGCCAACGACTATGCCGCGGCGATGGAGATGATCCGGCGCAGCGGTCAGCAAGGCGTACCCGTCGTCGCCACGGAGGACGAGGTCATCGTCGGCTTCGACCAAGCGCGGCTGGCGCGCCTGGCGGAGAAGTACGCTGGGCCGAAACGGCCCCCGCTTGGCGTGCTCGCGGCGGATGCCGAGCAGTATCTGGCTCGCCATCCCGAGGTTGCGGCCAAGCTGCCGCCCGGCACCAAAGGTGTCTACGTCGGCGAGATTCGGCCGGACACCGTGGCCGACCGCGCCGGGCTGCGTCGAGGCGACGTCATCATCGGCGCGGCCGGCAAGCGCCTGCGATCGATGGCGCTGCTCGACCAACTCGTCGCCACCCTAAAGGCGGGCGACGCGGTCACCGTCCGTTTCCTCCGCGACGGCGAGGAGCAGACGGCCACGCTCCAATTCTGATCGCTCAGCCTCATTCGCACGAGCCGACCGCCGGCGCGGCTTTCGGTTTAGGTGCCGCGCCGGTGGCTGCGCGGGCCGCGGGGACCCGCTGTCACCAGCCGCCGGTTCCCGTGTCTTCCTTGAATCGGGCACCTCTGCCTTCCGCCGCGGGATCATCTCGGCCACCTGCGACGCCGTCGGGACGCCAGCGGTGCCCTAACGCCTCACCAGCCCGACAATGGCATAATGCTGCATTATGGAAACACTGTCGGATCTTGAAGCCATCGCCCGTCTCGGCCTCGCCCTCCTCGCCGGCGCTATTCTCGGCCTCGAACGGGAGCGGGCAGACAAACCCGCCGGCCTACGAACGTACATGCTGGTCTGCGAAGGGGCAGCCCTCTTCATGGTCGGCTCGATCATGCTCGGCGACCAGGTGCGCGCGTCGGGCGGCGAGTATGACCCCTCGCGCATTGGCTCGACGATCGTGCAGGGGATCGGCTTCCTCGCCGGCGGGGTCATTCTGGCGTCCGGCCAGAAGGTGCGGAACCTCACCACCGCTGCCGGCATCTGGGTCACGGCCGCGATCGGCCTCCTGGTCGGCGCTGGCCTCTACCCCATTGCCCTGACTGGGACGATCGCGACCATCGTCGCTCTCGTCGGGGTCAAGGCACTTGAGCGCCGCTTCCCGGGCCTCACCGGCTCGACCACCCGCAAAGCCCAAACGGCCGCCCAACCTGGCCTCGCTCCAGCCTCCATCACCGGCGGAGCCACTCCTCGACCAGGTCGGCTTGCACCTCATCGACGAGCTTCGGCGAACGGTAGTCGCCCGCTTCCCGCCGCTGTCGCAGCGCCTCGTAGAGCACGACGGCGCACGCGACCGAGATATTCAGGCTCTGCACCATCCCCATCATCGGGATGACGAGCGTCCCGTCTGCCTCGTCCCGCGCCTCGTCCGAGACACCCCGCATCTCGTTCCCGAAGACGAGCGCCGTCGGCTGCCGCAGATCGACGGTATAGAGGTCCCGGCTTTCCTCTGTCAGCGCCGTCGCCAGGATGGCGAAGCCCTCCCGTCGCAGGGCGTCATAACAGGCCGTGATCGATGGGTGGCGCCGCGTCTCGATCCACTTCGCCGCGCTCGCCGACGTCGTGCGGGCGAAGGCGACCGCCGGCATCTCCTCCGTCGTGTAGACCAAGTGGGCCGTCAGGATCCCAACCGCGTCGCAGGACCGGAGCACGGCGCTGACGTTGTGGGCGTCGTGGACGTTCTCGAGCACCACGGTCAAGTCAGGTTGGCGCCGCGCCAGCACCCCCTCGATCCGCCCGCGCCGGCGTTCGGTCCGCGGCCACCGCGCCGTCTTGACCGGCTGCTCCCTGGCGTGCTCCCGCCGGTTCGCGATCCGCTCTACATCCTCCACGCTCGCTATCTTCTCACCTTCGCCTGATACGTCGCCCCTCGGGCCGAATTCGAGGAGCGCCGCGATTCACCTGGCACGGCCGGTGCCCAATCCCCGTCTTCGATCATCGTCAGCTTTACTGACGCCGTTCCAACACCTTGCCGCCGCCCGCCCGCCCGCCCTGCCCGCGCCTCGCCATCGACCGACTGCCGCCGTCTCGCCGCGGGGTCGGAACCCATGCCCACCGCTCGCCGGCGGAGCGAGCCGCCCGCGTCGCATTTCGGGACCGCGCCCCAGAGCCTCACTGGGCGCCGATCGGCATGCGCTCGGCCATCGGGTGTGACTCCGCCGCGTAGAATGCTACACACCACGGCATCGCCAGCCACCGAAAAGGGACACCAAATGATCGGAAACGAGGATCGAGCCGTCGAGCATCTCGACAGGACATCCGACTACGGCGTCGCGGAGTTCGTCGCCGACGCGCGCCGCATTATGGAGGCGCCGGAGGGAATCACCGACCGGGAGGCAGCCGTTCGCGCCCTCGAGCCGCTGCTGCGGCACGCCCTCGCCGCCCCGGGTTGGGACGACTCGCGCTACGCTACCATCACCGAAAGCGGCCGGCCCGGGTTCGAGTACTACCGCAACGCTGACGGCTCGCTCCACATCTACGGCGTCCTGTTCCGCCCGGAGTACCCGACCCCGGTCCACGACCACGTCACCTGGGGCCTGATCGGGGTCGCCTCCGGCGAGCAACGCACAACCCGCTACCGCCGCCTCGACGACGGCGCGGTCCCTGGTCAGTGCGCCATCGCGGAGGAAGCCGATGAGGTCCTGACCTGCGGCGCGGTGTACGCCCTGCTGCCCCCGCACGACATCCACCGGATCGAGGTCGTTTCCGCCGAGCCCGGCCTCTCGATCCACGTCCTGGGTGCCGACGTCACGCGCCAGCGACGTCGGGTCTTCGACGTCGCGGCCGGGACGTGCGAGGAGGTCGAGGGGGTGAGCATGGCGCGCTGAATCCCGCGCGGTCCGGCGTCGGGCGCCACGCCTGCTACGGGTGCCGTGCGATGTGGAACGCTCTTTGCTATCGGAGTAGTCGGGACCCGACAGCTGCCGCACGGGACGAACGGCTCGCAAGCGTGTGTCCCGTCCGGCAATGGGCTCCATAGCGAGACCGTCACGGCGCATCGCGATAGTTGACGATGTCGTCGGAGGGCGGTCGCACGCAGCTTAGGAGGGTTTGCGATGAGGCTCTCTCGTCCCGTCGGCTCCTGGTTCGCCGGGCTGACACTCGTGCTCGCACTCCTTATGGGGTTGGGCGCGTTTGCCTCCGGCTTCGCCCGAAGCTCGGCCCAGGAGACCCAGACGGTCCGCCTGACCGGCTGGACAGCGACGCCGGAAGAGGACACGCTCCTCCAGGAAGTGATCAACGACTTCCAGGCGAAGTTCCCCAACATCAAGGTCAAGTACGAGCCGGTACCCGCCGAGTACCCGACGAAGCTCCAGACCGACATCGCGGCCGGCAACGTGGCCGATGTCTTCTACGTCGACAGCATGATGGCGCCGGACCTGATGTCCCGCGACGTCCTGCTTGAGCTCGACGGTTACATGTCCGAGGCGGGCGTCAAGGCCGAGGACTTCTACCCCAGCCTGATCCAAGCCTTCCAATACCAGGGGAAGACCTACGGGCTGCCGAAGGACTTCTCGACCCTGGCCATGGTCTACGACCAGGACGCCTTCACGGAGGCTGGAATTACTGCTCCGCCGACCACTTGGGACGAGTTGCGCGCCGCCGCCGAAAAGCTCAAGGAAACCTTCGGCGGTCCGCGCATCGTCATTCCGGCGGACGTGGCGCGCTACTTCGCGTTCCACTACGCGGCCGGTGCGACCGTCCTCAACCCGGAAGCGACCGAGGTCACGATCGACAGCCCCGAGGCCCAGCAAGCGCTGGAGTTCTACTACGGACTGTACCAGGACGACGTCGCGACGACCCCAGCCGACGCCGGGGCCGAGTGGCCCGGTGATGCGCTGGCCAAGGACCTGGGCGACCTGGTCTTCGAAGGGAACTGGGTCTTCCCGTTCCTGCAGAGCAACGCCCCCGATCTCAAGTTCGGCATCGCCGAGATGCCGCAGGGCCCGGGTGGCAAGGCCACATTGGCCTTCACCGTCTGCTACTGCGTCTTCAAGGGCACCGAGGTGCCCCAGGCCGCCTGGGAGCTGGTGAACTACCTGACCGGCCCAGAGGGCATGGCGAAGTGGACCTCCCTCGGTCTCGCGATGCCCGCGCGGCCGGGTCTGGCGGAGGACTGGCTGGGGCAGTATCAGGAACGGGAGCCGTTCCTGCTGGGCGGCGAGTACGCCCGCCCATGGCAGCTCGGCCCCGGCGGCCAAAAGTTCTTTGAGGACGCCAACGCCGAGATGCAGGCGCTCTTTGCCGGGCAGCAGGACGCGACGGAGACCCTCAAGAAACTGGCGGAGCGGGCCAAGACCGACATCCAGCTCAATCAGTAGGGGACAGGCGGCAGGAAGGGCGCCCGGTCGGTAACCGGGCGCCCTTCGCCGTACCCGTCCGGCTAGGAGACGATCATGGCTACGCTCGCTCGGCCTCGTCGTGGTCGCAACCCAGTCGCCGCCGAAGACATGGTCGCGGGATGGGTCTTTCTCATCCCCGCCATGGTCATCTTCGTCGCCTTCCTGTTCGGGCCCGTCGTCTACGCCTTTTGGATGAGCCTCCACGAGTGGGACGCTCTGCGGCCTGACTACAAGCCGTTTGTCGGGATCGACAACTACACACACCTCTTTCGGAACGAGGACTTCCACGTCGCCCTGCGCAACACCGTCTGGTACGCCCTCGGCGTCGTGCCGACTCAGACTGCGATCGGGCTGATTCTGGCCGTGCTGGCCAACCGCAAGATCCGTGGCAAGTCGTTCTTCCGCACCGCGTTCTATTTCCCGTCAATCAGCTCGTCGGTTGTCATCTCGATCATCTTTCTCTGGATCTACTCCGCCAATGGCTTGCTCAACTTCGTGCTCCGGCAGGTGGGTCTGCCTACACCGAAGCCGGTCTGGTTAGCGAATCCGAAGGGCGTCATCGAGATGGCGCTGAATGGCGTTGGCATTGACAACGTCTCGGCGTGGCTGGCAGGACCAAGCGTGGCAATGCTTTCGATCATGATGCTCAACATCTGGACCACCGCGGGCACGATGATGGTCATTTTCCTGGCCGGGCTCCAGGACGTGCCGGGTGACGTCTATGAGGCGGCCTCGCTCGACGGCGCCTCGCGCTTCCGTCAATTCCGCGACATCACCGTTCCGCTCATCAAGCCGGTGACGCTCTTCGTGGTGACGTTGGGCTTCATCGGCGCGTTCCAAGTCTTCGACCAGATTTGGGTGATGAGCTCAGGTGGACCGGCCAAGACGACCACGACGCTGGCGTTCATGATCTACGTCGAGGGGTTCGAGGGCGGGTATGGTCTTGGCTACGGCTCTGCCATTGCCGTCATCTTGTTCTTCATCATCCTCGCCCTGTTCCTGCTTCAACGACGCATCACTGGCGACACCGCACAGCGCTAAGACCTGTCGAACGATTCAACGCCGCCTCATGAGGTGCAGAGATGGCTGTCGCTACTCGTCAACTTGCCCGACCCAGCGCCGCCGCCGGTCGCGAGGAGCGAGAGACCGGTCTGGACGTCGGACTGCGCGTTCTCGCCTACATCGTCCTCGTCCTCGTCGCCCTTGCCATGTTCATTCCGTTCTACTTCTCAGTGACCACGTCCCTCAAGACCGGGGCCGAGGTCAACAAACCGACGTTCCAGAATCTGATCTGGCCGGAGAACGCAACCACGGCCGCCTACGAGAAGGTCTTCGACGCCGACATCGGCCGGTGGTTCTTCAACAGCGCTTACGTCGCCGCCATCTGGGTCATCGGCCGCGCCGTCGCCGACTCGATGGCTGGCTACGCCTTCGCGCGCATGCGCTTCCCGGGCCGCGATCTAGTCTTCCTCGCCGTCCTCAGCACGCTGATGATTCCCGGGATGGTGACGATCATCCCGAAATTCATCCTCCTCAAGAACATGAACCTGCTTGACAGCTACGCCGCGATCACCCTCCCGTTCCTGTCGAGCGCCTTCGGTATCTTCCTCATGAAACAGTTCTTCGAGTCGATCCCGGTCGAGCTGGAGGAAGCCGCGCGCATTGACGGTGCCAGCCGCTACCGCATGTTCGCGCAGATCATCCTGCCGAACGCTATGCCGGCTCTGACGGCGCTCGCGATTTTCAGCTTCCAGGCCAGCTGGAATGCGTTCCTCGAGCCGTTAATCTTCATCAACGACCCGAACCTCCGCACGCTGCCCCTCGGACTCGCCTACTTCCGCCAGACGTTCTACACCGACTACCCGACCCTGATGGCGATCGCTGTCATCACTACCGTCCCCATCGCCATCTTCTTCATCATCTTCCAGCGGTGGTTCGTTGAAGGCCAAACGAGCAGCGGCATCAAGGGCTAGCTGCCAACATCGAGAACTGACGCCGTTCGGGCACGTGCGGCGGTCGTCCCCGAGCCGTCCCCCGGTCGTCGCCTTGGTGGCCTGTCGGTAAGGATGGCGCCGGGTTCCGGTTGGTCAGATATCCGTCGGCTGGTCCGCGCCGGTTGCCAAGCGCGGAGAGCGGCGAGTGCGTTCCCACTCTGTCACACCGCGAAACACCGTTTGATGCGCGTGTTCTGGCCCATACGGCATCCGGGCGACCACCGGGTGTTCCCGTCACGGGCATCGGTCCCCACATCGGTCCCCACCCCCCGCCCCTTTCTCGGTGCGCGGGAGAGGGGAGCTCGCCCGGGGTCGGCAGGAGTCAACACCAAGCAATCATCCGGATACCGTATTAGGACGCCAGTCCGCGGGCGGCCAGCTCTCGATCGGAGAGCGGCACTTGGGTAGTGTCCCGTGCCCTCTCAGGACCTACCCACCATCATCCTCGGTCCTGGCGCTCATAGGGATCCCCCCGAGCCCCGTCCCGTCGCGTCGGGGCAGACCGTCATCCCTGCCGCGCCGCGCGCGGCTCCCCGATCTCGTCAACACGCGAGGCGTCAGCGGTATGCGCCCGCGGGTCCGCCGTGCTCGTGATGATCGACCTGACGGGAGATCTTCCGCCCCTGACCTACTTGCTCAAACGGCTACGGCCCGAACTTGGACACCCGGCGCGTCCGCTCTTCCCGCGCTCGCTCCTCGGTCGGCGCGAGCGGGTCTGGCACCGGCACGCCGAGCCCGTCAAGCACGACTCGGTTGACCAACGCCGCTAACAGCGCTGGCACGAACATCACCAGCGGCACCAACAGCGCCCCACCAATCGCGACCAGCAACCAGCTCACGAGCACGGTCGCCAACGCCCGTCCGGGTCGGAAGCCGACGAGGACCGCCGCCCCCTTCAGCGCGTCCCACGCCGGTTGGTCCATCAAGGCGGTCACCGCGCACGCGTAAAGCCCGACCGCCACCAGCAGGCCGAGCATCAGGAGCCAAAGCGGCACGAGCCAGCCGAAGCGGTCCGAACCGTACGCGTAGGCGCTCAGATTCCACAGCAGTACCCCTGGCAACGGCGCGGCGAGCAGCGCGAGGGCCCATCCCCGACGCAGGTTCCGGCGCGTCGCGCGCACGGCGTCGCGCCACTCCGGCCGGTCGACGGCCCGCCGTGGGTCAGCCATGCCGAAGAGCGCGAGCGTCGCGCCCGGGCCCGGCACGACGAGGAGCACCGCCACCCACCAACCCAGCGTCAGCAGTGAGAACGCTAGGAGGTGCTCCAGCGTGTCGGACAGCCCCCGCCCGATCAGCCGCACGGTCCCCACCCCGGTCCTCCTCCGCCCATCATCCAACCGCTGAAGCGGGGGCGCCGCCCCGGGATGTCATCGCGACGGCCACCGGAACACCGGGCACAAGACGTGCGACCGCTGGCGGACGGTTGCCTAGGCGGTGGCAGCCTACCACCCGCGCTCGTGCCAGCGTGATATCCACCTTTCACCGACACGGAGTCTTTTTCTTGTTTGGACACGATCTTGTCCTCAAGAGCGACGAACTCTACCTCGTCGGTGACACCAACACGGACCCCAGTGGTGAACTGGCCGCCGGTCTCTACGTCCGCGACACCCGTCATCTGAGCCGCTTCTCGATCATCCTTAACGGCACACCGCTCAGCCTGATGAGCGCCCAGCTCCTCCACTCCGCTGGCGCGGCCGTCACCGCGGCGAACCGGACCATCACCCTCCCCGATGGATCGGTCGTGCCTCTCCTCTCACTAGCGCTCGAGCAGCACATTCAGCTCGGGGCCGAGATCGAGGTCCGGATCGCGCTCCGCAACTTCAGCGACCGCTCGCTCACCCTGGTGCTGGAGCTTGAGCTCGCCGCCGATTTCCGCGACCTGTTCGAGATCCGCGGATTCCCGAGGACAGGCCGACGTGGCCGCGTGCTCCGACCGGGGGCCAATCCTGACCGGGTCACCCTCGGCTATCTCGGCCCTGATGGCCTCCCCGCTGAGACGATCGTCGCCTTCGACCGGCCCGCGTCCATCGCCGTCGCCGGAGATCACGACACAGGAACGCACGAGGAATCGGCGGTGTTCCTCCCGGGCTCCGACCTCGTCACCCAACGCCCGGCGCCGGTCGCCCCTCCCCGAGCGGTCGCTTCTTTCAGCGCCGTTGTCCCCGCCGGCGAGGTCTGGGAGCTACGCACGACCGTCACGCCCCGACCCGCGGGCGGGTCACCGGTGTCCCCCGTTGCCACCCTGGCCGATGGCCGACCGCCGCGGCCGGCGACCATCACGACCGACAACGGGTTCTTCAACCGCTTCCTGCACCGCTGCGCGAGCGACCTCGGCATGCTCCAGACCTCCTTCCCGGGGGGCTCCTTACCGGCCGCCGGCATCCCCTGGTACGTCGCCCCCTTCGGCCGGGACAGTCTGATCGTCGGCCTCCAGACGCTCCACGTCGCCCCCGAACGCGCGGCCGACACCCTGCGGGTGTTGGCCGCCAGGCAGGGCACCCGCGACGACCCGTGGCGTGATGAGGAGCCGGGGAAGATCCTGCATGAAGTCCGTTACGGTGAGATGGCGCGCCTCGGCGAGATCCCCCACACTCCCTACTTCGGCACGGCGGACGCCACGCCCCTCTTCGTCCTGCTCTTCGCCGAGACGATCGCCTGGACGGGCGACGAGCGGCTCTACCGGGATCTCCTCCCCAACGTTCGACGCGCGCTGGAGTGGATCGAGCGCCACGGTGACCGCGACGGCGATGGGCTCGTCGAGTACGAGAGCCGATCTCCGAGTGGTGTCGGCATCACGCACCAGGGCTGGAAGGACAGCCACGACTCGCTCCACCACCGCGATGGCCGGCCGGCGAGCACCGGCGCTATCGCCCTCGTCGAGGTCCAAGCGTACGTCTACGCCGCGTACCGGCGGCTCGCAGAGGTCGTCGCGGGGCGCGGGGACGCCGCTTGGGCCGCGGAGTTGCGGAGCAGGGCGGAAGTCGTCCGCCGCGCGGTGGAGGAGCGATTCTGGTTGGAGGACGACGGCTTCTACGCCCAGGCGCTCGACGGGGATAAGGTCCCCGTCGCCGCCATCAGCTCGAATCCGGGTCATCTCCTCTACTGCGGCCTGCCGTCGCCCGAGCGGGCGGCCCGCGTCGCCCACCGCCTCCAGGGGCCCGACGTTGACGCCGGCTGGGGTATCCGCACGCTGAGCAGTGCGATGCCGACCTACAACCCCATGAGCTACCACAACGGCTCAATCTGGCCGCACGACAACAGCCTCATCGCAGCCGGCCTCCGTGCGTACGGCTACGCGGACGCGGCGAACGCAATTGGGACCGCGCTCTTCAATGCCGGACAGGCCGACCCGCTGGCACGGCTGCCAGAGCTCTACTGCGGCTTCGACCGGGCGGAAGGATCGGAATCGGACGCGCCGGTCGCCTACCCGGTGAGCTGTAGCCCGCAAGCATGGGCCGCCGGCGCGGGCCAACTTCTGGTGCGGGTTATGCTCGGTCTTCACGTCGATATCGAGCGGGCTCGTCTTCTGGTCGATCCTGCCCTGCCGCCGTGGCTAAACGAGGTAACGCTGAAGGACATGTCGGTCCTTGGGGCCGCGGCGTCGCTGTCGGTCCGTCGCGACGGAGGCGACTACGTCGTCGAAACCGAGGGGCCCATCGAGCGTCCTGCGGGGCGCCAATCCACCACAGCGGCCGTATTGGGCTGACGGTCGGTACTGCTTAGGAGCCACCAACCGTGAAGATGGCGACCCGACGCGGACGCCTTACCCAGCGCCGCTGGACCCCGATCTGTCCGCCGTGGCTAGACGGGTCGGACGGCGTCGCCCTCGTATCGCTGGATCAACAGCGGCCACACCACGCTGGCGTGGACGGAGAGCCTGATCACTGATCCGCTCATCCGTCCTCACCACCCGCTAGGATCTGCGTTCCGGGCGGAAACGCGAGACGGTCGTTGGCGAGCCCGACGTCAGTGACGAACGATGGCGTGACGGCACTCGCCCCCTCGCGTTCAGATGCCAGCGTCGCGGCCGTCGCAGCTCAGCCCAACTCCTGAGGGCAGTGTCGACCCATTCGCACCATCCCTTGACCCCCGTGAACGCGTCCACGCCGGCAATAGGCTCCTGACGGTCCCGTTCCTGGCAATGTGGGTCTCTCGCCGGCGGCCCGGGCAGGCCCGTGGCGCTCAAGCGTCGAGCAGCGCCGACCTCACGACCCAGAGACGTCGGTCGCCGGCACCGCCCCCCCTGGGGTGATCGCCGGGAGGGCGCGGTTCTGCGTTCAGGGTGTGTTGCATACGGGAAAGCAGGCGGGACCCGTCACGCGCTGGTGGGGTCAGGAAGCGGCTGAGGTCATCGTGGATCGCATTGAGCGCCGCGCAGGTCGGGCAGAGCGCGCGCCCCGCCTCCTCCCGGCATGAGCAAGCGACCAATGCCCCCTCCACCGCTTGCCGCAGCGCGGCCGCATCCCCGACATCCAGATTGAGCGTGACGAACCGCATTCCTGCCTCGCTTTTCCGGCGCCCGTGGCGCCCCACCGATCGACCCACGCTCACGTCGAACATCCGTTCTGTCGTGCAGCGTAGTTATCCGCAACGCATCTGTCAAGAGTTGCCTAAATGTCGACGTTTTTCGCCGACGGCAATCGTTCGATGCGCTCGAGAACGAGGCCAAGGGTACACCTAGACACGCCCGCGCGCTATCGCTCGGCGGCCGGAAGCCACTGGCCCGGGCCAAACGATCAGGGGGCCGAGCGGCCTCTCACAGGCGGCCAGCCGAACTGAGTACGAGCTTTCGGTATGGCACGTCCGTCGATCGCAGGAGGAAGCCTCTCGTCCCCCCGGCTCCGCATGCGATCTAGCCGCCCGCGGCTTTAGTCTCCTCCGGGACGGTCGGCATTTCGCGCTCTCCGGTACCGCGCGCGGTCGACAGGGCCGCGGGATCCGGCGTCGCGGTTGGCGTTGGCGTCGGTGGAACCTGGGTTGGGGTTGCTGTTGGCGGCACGGGCGTCGCGGTAGCGGTCGCCGTCGGCGGGGGAGGACCGCCGCCCGGCGGATAGGTGAGCGGGCGCGGCGGCGTTTCAACGTACGGTGCCACCGGCGGCGGCGTCCACGAGGCCGGGAGCACCGCCAGTCCACCGTACTCGGGTCCCGATAGCAGCGCCGCGTAGTAATCCCACCACTGGAGCACCGCCGCGACATACTCCGCGGTGCAGTCGCCGTAGGGATCGCAGTTGTTCCCGAGGTAGTCGGCCAGCGCCTCTGTCCAGTCCCCGCTCTGCTGCCGCTCCGCAGCAAGCGCCTGGGCGGCGACGGTCGCGTTCGTCGCGGGGTCGAACCACTGGTCCTCCGGCACCCCCCGCGCCAGAAACTCTTCCGACGGCACACCGAACAACCCGAGACCGCCATCTAAGCCGATGACATTCGGGTCACCGCCAGACGCGACCTGGGCGAGAGCGGCAAGGAGGGCCAACGGCACGCCACTGGCCTTCGAGGCGTCCTTCAACTCAGGCAGCCAGCGGAGCACCGGCTCGTCGAGGCGAGGCACGGTCGGCACTGCGGTCGGCGTGGCTGTCGAGGTTCGCCCCGGCGCCGGGCTGGGTGACGCGGAAGCGGACGGAGGATTGTTGGTCGAGGGAATCGGCGTGGTCGGAACGCTTGACGGCGCGGCAGTTGGGTTCGGCCCGGACGGCGTTTCGCCCGCCGTGGGTCCCTCTGAAACGCCACCGCCGACCACCCCTCCCGGGGCGCCGTCCTCCGGCGGCAGGACAACCGCACCACCGCCCGGCAGTTCGCCAATCGGCCCGTCGACGATGTCGCTCAGCACGTCGTCGACGATCCCGCCGATCGGCCCGTCGACGATCTCGCCAACAGGCTCGTCGACAATCTCGCCGAGGGGGCCGCCAACCACCGCGCCCGAGGCTCCGGCCAGCACGGCGACGATGTCGACGATTGGCGCGGTTCGATCCTCGTCGCCCGCCCGTGGCACGACGAGCCAGTCAAGGGGTAACCACCCAAGCAGGACAAACGAGAGGGCGAGGAGAACCCGGAGCAGGCGGAAGAGCCGCGAAAGCCAGGCTAGGAGATTACCGCTCATGGGTCCCGCTCCCGGGACGCCCCGCCGTCCCGCCTTTCTCGCACCAACGCCCCGTCCCGCGAACCGCGACGGTGATCAATCACCGCGCCGGTCGCCCTTAAGGCTACGCGGCGCGGCAAGCCGTGACCAGGAACAGCCTCCTGAGTCGACTCGATGAACCGAGCTCGGACGCTCGAGTTTCAGCGACGACACCTGCCCGATCAGGGCGCCACGGCCGAATCAACCGCAGCTCTACGCATCAGAAACGGCATCGCCGACGAGGCGGAGGCGATACCGGGGATTGTAGCGTGGAGAACAGCGGCCGCACGACCACGTGCCCCGGACGCGCCGAGGGCCCCGCAGCCCACACGCCGGACAGGCGTAGACATAGCGCAGCGGGCGGCGACGAACCGGGAGGAGGCACCCCCGGACATCCTCGAGGGTTGTCCCGGTCAAGCGGGCGACACGCCGCGCGAGGCGGTCGTACCCGTGCTTGGCATGGCGTCGGCGGTCACCATCGAGATGATCGCGGAGGTGAAGCAACTCCTCCGCCACCACGATCTCAAGCGCCTTCGGCTGGGCGCGGTCGATGCGGGGTAGGTTGATCAGAATTGCATGCTCCTGCACGTGTGGCAGGAAGACGTACGCGCCGCCGAGGGATGCGCCGACCCGACGGCCCAACCACGCCTCGAAGGTCGTCCGGTCGGTCGTCACCCGCAGGTTCGCGGTCGGCAGCTCGAGACGTCCCACGTAGTCGTGCACCAGCCGCACCGTTTCCGGATCGTCGATGTCGAGCAGCATCGGGTCAGCCGCCGTGCCCCGGTTCGACGGCGACCTGCCAGGTGACCAGATTGGCGCGGTCGCTGCGGCCGGACGTTCGCTGGGTTCGGAGGTCGATCGGTTCGACCGCATGGCGAAGACGCGGAATGACGACGCCGACCTCGACGACCAGGCCCACATTCAAGGCGTCGTGGAGCTCATCGCTCCAGCCCGCCTGGACGCACCGGTCGAGGTGATAGTCAACGCCGTCGTTGCAGCGGATGACGAGAGACGTCGACAGGCCGAGCAGTTCTTTGACGGGCCTGGGGAGCGCCTCGTCGAGGTAGCCTGCCGTGTCGAGGGCGAAGAAGCGTCTGGTATCGAGATGATCGGCGGCGATGACGCCGCCGTGCATCCGCTCGCGGTACGCGCGGAATACCGCGAGGCGATCGCTTGCCGGGCGTTGGCCGTCGTCTCGCATCACGCTGGGTGTCCTTCTCGGTATACCCGACCCGTGCGCGGCGGCCCCTCCGCCGCGGGCCGGTGTAGGATACACGTCCCGGTGGAGCGCACCGTGGGGCGTGCGGGGCACGGAGGGTGGATGGACACGGCAAACCGGGAAACGATGCCGGTGTACCGGATTGCCACCATCGCCGGCGATGGCGTCGGACAGGAAGTCCTGCCCGCTGGCATCGACGTGCTGGACGCCGCCACTAACGGAGCGTTTCGCCTCGACTGGCACCACCTCGACTGGGGCACTGACTACTACCACCGAACCGGCGCCATGATGCCGGCCGACGGCGTCGAGCAACTCCGCGACTTCGACGCCATCTACCTCGGCGCGGTCGGTGACCCCTCGCTGCCTGACCACGTGACGCTCTGGGGTTTGCTCCTCCCGATCCGTAAGGCATTCGATCAATACGTGAACATTCGACCGATCCGCCTCCTCCCCGGGTTGACCGGGCCGCTGCGCCACAAGGGACCGGCCGAGATCAACATGCTCTGCGTGCGGGAGAACACCGAAGGGGAATACGCGGGCGTTGGCGGACGAATCCACCGCGGCACCGCCCACGAGGTCGCCATCGAATCGGCCGTCTTCAGCCGATTCAATGTGGAACGGGTGGTGCGATACGCCTTCGAGCTTGCCCGCACACGCCGCAATCACCTCACCAGTGTCACCAAATCGAACGCCCAGCAATTCTCGATGACGATGTGGGACGATGTCTTTGCCCTTGTGGCGCGGGAATATCCCGACGTGGAGACGGCCTCCTTGCTGGTCGACGCGGCGGCGGCATTGATGGTTCGGGCACCGGAGCGCTTCGACGTCGTCGTGGCGAGCAACTTGTTCGCGGATATCCTGACCGACCTCGGCGGGGCGCTGATGGGGAGTCTCGGTCTGGCGCCGAGCGCCAACATCGACCCCGAGCGGCGCTTCCCGTCGATGTTCGAGCCGGTCCACGGCTCGGCGCCGGACATCGCCGGGCGAGGCTTGGCCAACCCGATCGGCGCGATCTGGGCGGGCGCCATGATGCTCGACCACCTAGGCCAGCCGACGGCGGCGCGGCGGGTCTTAGCCGCGGTCGAGGCGACCACGATCGACGGTCGGGCGCTGACGCCGGACCTCGGTGGGACGGCGAGTACCCGCGTCATCACCGACGATGTCCTACACCGACTCACGGTGTAGAGCTTTGGGCAAGCCCGACCAGCGCGCGCCGGTCGGACGATGCGGCGACGTAGCAGGAGCCGGATGATGGCATCGACGAAGATCAGCGCGGAGATCGCGGCGACGCCCCACGTCGTCTACGACCTTGTCACCGACCCGACGCGCCTACCGGACTGGGACGTGACATACAGCCGCGCGAGCGGTCTTGACGAAGTTGAGGGCGAGCCGGCGTTCGAGGCGGAGCGGAGCCTGGTCAACCGGGGGATGCACCTGACGTGCCGGGTCACCCGCGCCGTGCGGGGCACGCTCTTCGCCTTCACCTGCACCGGGAACGCGGGAGAGACTATCCACGAGACGTTCGAGCTGTCGGCCGGCGACGGCGGTGCCGGAGCCCGCTTCAGCCGGGAACTGGAGTTCGACCTCCCCGGTCAGGATCTCGGCGTGGTGGCGCAGACAACGTTTGCCGAAGCACAGGTTGAGCGCTCAGTGGAGCAGGCGTTCGCCCGCCTCAACGTGCTCCTCGGCGCGTCCGGGGACGCCGGCAGCCGCCCCGCGGAGGACGAGGCGGAGACCCGGTCTGAAGACAGCGGCACGATCTCCGCCCAGGAGACCTACTCCGCGCACCCGGGCTCACCCGACGTGCCCGACCGGCCGACCTAGCGCCGTGGCGACGGACGCAGGCATCGCCGACGGGACGACGACGTCCGGCCCGGCCGCTGGGACGACGGCCGCCGGTTTGAAGAGTCCCGAGGAGCGGTTCGGCTTCCGGATGGGGAGCGACCGCCGGTTGGTGCGCTGGCCGGCGATGCTGAGCTACTTCCGCGACCTGGCGGCCACGTCTGATCGGCTTCGCTACGAGGAGCCGGGTCGCGTGACCTTGGGCCAGCCGATCGTGCTCTTGACGATCTCGGCACCAGAGAACCTAGCTCGGCTCCCACAGCTTCAGGAGATCCAGCAGCGTCTCGCCGACCCTCGTGGTCGTGACGACGGCGCCGAGCGCGACCGACTGGTCGCCGCCGGCCGCTGCGTCTGCCTTCTCACCTGCTCCATTCACGCCACAGAGGTCGGGGCGGTGCAGATGACACCGGAGCTGGTCTACCGCTTGGTGACCGCTGTGGACGCGGAGACGGCGCGCATTCTGTCCGAAGTGGTCGTCCTCCTCGTGCCGTCGCTCAACCCCGATGGTATGGAGTTGGTGGCGGACTGGTACGAGCAGACCATCGATACCCCTTACGAGGGGTCGGCCCCACCGGCGCTGTATCATCCGTACGCCGGCCACGACAACAATCGCGACTGGTTCATGCTGACCCAGGCGGAGACGCGGCTGACGGTCGAACGTGTCCACAACATCTGGCGCCCGCACATCGTCTTCGACCTTCACCAGATGCAAGCCAACGGCCCACGTTATGTCGTACCACCCTTCATTGACCCATACGACCCGAACGTCGATCCGCTCCTCCAAGCGGGGATCAATGCCCTCGGTACCGCCATCGCGGCCGAGCTCACGGCACAGGGGAAAGTGGGGGTCGCCCACTCGATCATCTTTGACGCTTACTCCCCTTCCCGTGCCTATCAGCACTACCACGGTGGCGTCCGCATCCTTTCCGAGGCGGCCAGCGTGCGGATCGCCTCCCCCGTCACCCGAGCCCCGGAGCAGCTAGCCGAGACGCGTGGCGTCGACCCGCGGCTGAGCACCCAGAACCATCCCGGGCCCTGGCCGGGTGGGACGTGGACGCTGCGTGACATCGTCGACCACAACCTGCTCAGCGTCTGGACCGCGCTTGACCACGCCGCCCGCTACCGTGACCGTTGGGTGCGCAACTTCGCGCTCGTCCAAGAGCGAAGTGTCGGCCGCGATGCTCCATCCGCCTTCGTTGTCCTCCCTCTCGCGCTGCAGCGGGACCCGGTGAGCACCGTCGAGCTGCTACAGGTGCTGCGCCGCGGGGATGTCGAGGTTGACCAAGCCACCGCGCCGTTCGTGGCCGACGGGGTGGACTTCCCGACGGGGACCTATGTCGTGCGCCTGGCCCAGCCGTTCGGTGGGTACGCCAAGACATTGCTCGAAGTTCAGCGCTACCCGAACCTGCAGCTCTACCCCGGCGGACCGCCGCGGCCGCCCTACGACATCACGGCCCACACCCTTCCGCTGCAGATGGGCGTCGACGCCGTCCCGATTACCGCCCCGTTGGACGCACGCTTAGAACAGCTCCGCGAGATTCCGTTCCCGTCGGGGAGGGTCCTGGGCAACCAGGAAACGCAGTCGTACTTGGTCGGACCGGAGACGAACGCCTCGGCGAAGCTGGTGAATCTCCTCCATGCTGCCGGCGCGCGGGTAGCGCGCGTCGACGAGCCGATCGCCGCCGGCGGACGGCTGCTGGACGCCGGAACGTACGTGGTCACGAACATCGCGCGGGAGACGGTCGCGGGGTTGGTCCGCGAGGTCGGGATCGACGTCGTGGCCACGGGTCCCCTGGCCGTGCGGCGACGAGTGCTCCGGCCGCCGCGAATCGGCCTCTACCGGTCGTGGCGTCCCAACGCGATCGACGAAGGATGGACCCGCTTCGTCCTCGAGGAGTACCGCTTCCCGTACCGCACGCTGCGGGACCGAGAGATCCGGCAAGGTGATCTGCGAGCCGACTTTGATGCCATCGTGCTGCCGCACCAGAGCGCCCGTGACATCGTGGAAGGCAACAGCCCGACCGACTACCCGGCCGAGTACGCCGGCGGCATCGGCGAGCTGGGAGCCGCGCACCTTCGGCGGTTCGTTGAGGACGGCGGGACGCTGATCACGCTGGACGGTGCCTGCGAAGTGGCGATCAAGCACCTCTATCTGCCCGTGACGAACGCGCTCGACGGGCTGCGTCCCGAGGAGTTCTATTCCCCTGGCTCACTCCTGCGAATCCTGGTTGACCCCACTCACCCGGTCGGGTGGGGATTCGAGCGGCAGGCGGTGGCGATGTTCGTATCCTCGCCGGCGTTCGACGTGAAGCCAGGAGCAGGGGCGGACGCACGGGTGGTGGCTCAGTACCCGGTCGCCAATCAACTCTTATCCGGCTGGATCACGGGCGCCGAGCACCTCGCCGGCCGCGCGGCAGTGGTCGACGTCCCCGTCGGACGCGGCCAGGTCATCCTCCTCGGCCTCCGGCCGCAGTTCCGAGCCCAAGCCCGCGGCACCTATCGCCTGCTCTTCAACGCCCTCTACGCGTCGGCGCTGGAGAGGTAGGGGAGCTGCCTTGGCCGCTACCACGCCGGCGGCGCTGAGCGCCACCGAACGGCCCCATGTCCTCGTCGTCTCGGATGACGAGGGGTTGAGGTCATTCCTGACGGAGGGGCTTGTCTTCGGCGGGTTCTGGACGAGTGCGGTGGCGAGCGGCATCCAGGTGCTCGAGGTCTTTCGCCTGCGGAGCTTCGACCTGGTCCTGATGGACGCCAGCCTTACTGGACTCGGCGCCCTGGAAGTGGTCCGCCGCCTGCGCGGTCGCTCGAACCGTGCCGCCTCGGACGCCGCGCGCACCGATGTCCCCATCCTGCTCGTCGCGGCGGATGCGGCCGAGGCGGACCCGACCATTGCGGCGGATGCCGGCGTGGACGGCGTGTTGAGCGCGCCCCTCGATCTGGAGCAGCTGGTGCCCGAGCTGCACGCCGTCGTGCAGCAGTGGCGGGCAAATCACCCGGGGCGGCCGATGGCCGACGCGGCTGCGGCGCGGCCATCGCAGTCGTGAGGCGGCCAGCTCTGCCGCCGTCCCCACTCGGCTAGGCGCTGGCTGTTCGTGAATCGCCGGCCCGCGTCGGGTCCTGCGGCCATCGCTGCCCCGGGTATGCGGCCAAGCTCCGCCGCCTGTGAGGCGGGTCCAATCGCGGCGCGATGCTGGAAGACGGTCGGGTCCATGGAACGCCGGTATGGCTGGCATGCTCGCCAGGTTGTCAACAGGAGATGATCCCGGCACCGGAGTGAAGCGTCTCCACTGGATTGAACCGCTCCCGCAGGGACCCGAGCGCAATCCACGGCCGACGGGTTGCGGGAGGTCGTGTCTAGGAGCCGCCGAGCGGGTACTGGACAGGTTGATCGGGTCGTCCTCCGCTGGCCCAGCAACGATGATCCAGACGCGCTGACCGCCGACTAAGAGCGTGTTGCAAAACCCCTTCTGGTCTCGCCGGGCGACGACAGCCGCCCCCTCAATTCCGGCGCCGTGACGAGCCATCCGTGGCCCTCTCCCCCGGACCCAACCGGGCGGCGAGAGGGTTTTGCAACAGGCTCTAAGCACCCTCGCAGGAACGCCACGCAGACACGCCCCCCAGGCTCTGGCCGGGGGCCATCATGTGTTGCGATCACACTTCGAGAAGCGACGCAGCGGCGCCAGGAGGGGCACGCCATGAGGACTGAGATTGCGGAGCAGATTGCGCCGGAGCTCACGCTGCCGAGGCCGGCCGTCAATGACCAGATCCTTGGCCCAGATATCAACCATGAGCGGTGAAGTTGACAGAACCCGGCAACGGGCGTATCGTGCGGGCACGGAACCGTGCATGAAATGGGAATGTGCCTGGGGCGGGATGTGCTCCTCGCCCCGTCTTGTGCTGTCCGGGCGCTGCGTCTGGCCCGCCGTGCGCCATCCCTTGGGGGCCAAATGGTCCCGCCGTGTGGCGGGACCCGGTGCACCAAGCGGAAAGGCAACAGCTTGGATGGCTAGCGGTTTGACGAGATCACCAAGGCGCTAGCAACCGGGGTAACCCGCCGTCGGGTGCTGCGGGGCTTGGCGAGTGGGGCGGTCGGCGTCCTTGCCGGGGCGCTCGGCGTGCGCCGGGCGGGGGCTCGCCATGGACGCCCGCTGGGTGCCACCTGCCTAAGTCATGAGAACTGTCACAGCGGCTTCTGCGAGCCGCAGACCCGACGCTGCCGATGTGTGCCCGCGACCAGCTGTCCGGCCGGACAAACCTGCGGGACGGCCCCGGACGGCTGTGGCGGCACCCTGCCGTGCGGGACCTGCACGGGCGCGGGCGTGACCTGCACGGGCGCGGGCGTGACCTGCGGCGGCGGCGGCGTGGCCGGTCAGTGTGGCTGCACGCCGAACTGCGCTGGCAAGTGTGGCGGCGTGCCGGACGACTGCGGCGGGACGTGCACCGCCGCCTGCTGTCCGAACACCGTCTGCAATGGCGTCTGCTGTGCGCCGGGCCAGACGTGTCTCGGCGGGCAATGCCACAGCGCCTGTCTGCCGCCAAACGCGGTCTGCGATCCCGTCAACGACGCGTGCTGCCCCGACGAGAACGCCTTCTGTGACGGCTCCGCGAACTGCACGCAAACGCAGGGCGAAGCCCGCTGCTGCCGTCCGCTCGGCAACCTCTGCTCCGACCGATGTGACTGCTGCGATAACGCCGGTTGCCCGAGCGGCGTCTGCTGCCTGGACGTCGGCAGTCAATGCATCGATGCCTCCGAGTGCTGTGAGAGCCTGGCCTGCGTTGGCAACGTCTGCACACGAAACTGTCTCCCTCCGGACAACATCTGCGACCCCCTGGCGCCGACCTGCTGCCAGGATCAGCCGACCATTTGCACCGACACCGCAAACTGCACGCAGACGCAGGGCCAATCCCGCTGCTGCCGTCCGCTCGGCGGCGCCTGCGGTCACCGGTGCGATTGCTGCGACGGCGCCGACTGCGCAGGCAACCTCTGCTGCACCGCCCCCGGCGCGCAGTGTCTGGCCAGCGCCGAGTGCTGCGGCAACGGCCAGTGCCAGAATAGTTTGTGCTGTCGCCGTGAGCGGCAGGCGTGCAGCAGCAGCGATGAATGCTGTGCCGGCATGAGCTGTCGCGGGGGATCGTGCCAGTTCCCGTGTCCCATCGGGTCCGTCACCTGCGAGGCCACCTGTTGCGGCCGCCATGAACATTGCATCAACGGGACCTGCCAGTGTGTGCAGCTGCGGGGGGAGTGCGACACCGACAACAACCTCTGCTGTCAGGACGAGCCGACCTACTGCTACCCCAACGGCGTGGTCTCGACGGTCGGGGAGAGGTGCTGCCGCCCCGTCGGCGGCACTTGCGACCCGACGCACGACCAGGACGCGGCCATGACGGGGGGTAAGGGCGACTGCTGCTCCAACTTCTACTACTTCAACGGCACCTACTTCTTCGGCAATTGTGGCCGCGACGGCGTCTGCGGCGGTCCAGGCGCCATCTGTAGCGACGGGGACGACTGCGTCAGCGGCCAGTGCGTCGGCCATTGCGACAACATCAGCCCGGTGCAGCGCTGCACCCAGCAAGCTGAGTGCGGCAACGGCGCCTGCATTGAGAGGACGTGCCGGTGAGGATCGGCATGGTCCCCGGTGCCGTCGGGTCGTCCCGGTTCGCGGCACCACGGCGGGGACAGAGGATCGCGGGGGAGCGGGGGAGCCGGTGGGGATTGTCGCCTCCGTCGCGATGACCCGCGGGGTGCGCCGCCGAGCACATTGGCGGCGGCCACCCGCGACGGGCGCCCGGCTGGAGGGACGTCCGGCTTCCCCCTGGTTCGGCACTGGCAGCATCAGCGACGCCGTCTGCGCCGATCGCACCACCTTCGTCTCGACCGGCTGCTGCGCCTACGAGACCCTGGTCTCCGACCCAGCGGGTCCACGGACATCGCCTCCGTTTCGCACCGACCGGCGCCACGAATGGGCCGGTCGGTGCGGTTTAACCATGCCCGGCCCGATCCCGCTTCGGCTTACGGCTCTGCGAGCGCGGCGCGGTGGACGCCGAGGTCCCGGCGGCGCGTGCCGAGAGGCGGCGCCGAACCCGTGAGACACAGCGGTGGGGGTTCCTAGGGCCTGGATTTGCTTAGAGATGACCCATGCCCGATGCCGCTGGTGCCGAGGTGTGCCGCCTCCTCGCCGGCGACCGACTCCAGGCCGCGCGCGACGTGCGGACGGCCCGGATCGCCGGCTTCCGCGCCGGGGCCGGCCCGGACCCTCGCGCCCCCTACGGCCTCCGGTGGCACTCTCGCGAGTCCGCCATCTGCCTTGGTCCCGGCCGAACCCCTGATTCGCGAAGCTGGCCAGGGGGAGGGGTTGGACCCCATTGAGGTTCTTGACCTCATCCACGCCGACCCAGCCGCACGGCCGCCGGTCCCGAGCCACGGGGGCATCAACGTGTCGAGGACGCGAGGACTTCCTGCACGGCACGGTCGCGCTGGGGATCGGCTCCGCCGGGGAGGCCAGACGGCACTTCGACGGTGATGTCCGGCGCGAGTCCTTCTTCTGGGATCGGCTGCCGGTCCGGGGTGAGCCATTGCGCGAAGGTCACCCGCAACGACGAGCCATCCTCGAAGTCATGGACGCGCTGAACGGAACCCTTACCGAAGGTCGGGGTGCCGATCAGCAGCCCTCGGTCGTAGTCGCGGAGCGCCCCGGCGACGATCTCGGCGGCACTGGCCGTTCCCTCATTCACTAGGACGACGAGGGGAAGGTCGAACACCTCCTCGCCGCCCAGGATCGGCTCGGCGCGGGGCTCGTTGTCAGGGGAGGCGTCGTCGTCCTCGTACAGGGCGGCACCCTGGTCGGCTGCGACGAAGCGGCCGATCATCTCCTGCGCGCTGTGCACCCAGCCGCCGCCGTTGTTGCGCAGGTCGAGCACGACCCCCCTGACCCCATCCTCCGTCGCCTGCTTCAGCGCCGCGTCGAGTTGGCCGGTGGTCTTGTCGTTGAAGATGGTTACCCGGATCCAGCCGACCGCGCCCTCGGCAAGGGGATCGTAGAGGACAGCCTCGGTCGTGATCTTCTGGCGCACCACGTCGATTGTCAGCGGCTCGGCCCGGCCCGGACGCCTGATGGTGAGGCGAACGGTGGTGCCGGCCGGGCCGCGAATGAGGTCGCCCGCGTCCTCAGGCGACAGTCCCTCGAGCGAGCGACCGTCGGCCTGCTCAATGACGTCGCCCGAGACGATACCTGCCCGCTCCGCTGGCGTCCCAGGGATCGGCGCGACCACCGTCAGTCGACCCTCGGGATGGTCGATGTGAACTCCGATCCCTTCGTACTCGCCCGACATCTGCTCGGCGACGGGCGCCTGCTCCTGGGGAATGAGAAAGGCGGTGTAGTCGTCCTCCAGGCTGGCCGTCACTCCCTGAATCGCGTCGTACTCTAGGTCCCGAAGGAACACATCGAACTCGGCTGGGTCAGACGGCGGGTCCTCCTGAATGCCGGCGGTGACACCCTCGATCGCACTCACGTCGAGTTGGCGGCGGAACGCCGCCAGCTGCTCCGGGTCGGCGGGTCGGTAGAAATACTCGCCTTCGATCAGGCTCTGCACATGCTCCAGCAGCGGAAAGTCCGGGCCCGCCAACGCATCGCCGGCGAGCCCGGCCCGTCCGCGACCGCCGTCCAGCCCCGGCAAACCGGTGACGGTGAAGAGATCGCGCTCAGCGAGGATGCCGGCGGCGAAGCTGCTAAGGGCGACAAGCAACCCAATGGCGACGACGAGCACGGCGTGCCAGGGACCGGCGCGCCGGGGAGTGGAGGGGAAGCGAGGCTCGACGATCATGCGGGCGGCTCCAAGGAACGCCGGCGATTCGGCGGCGTGGCCGTCCGCCTCCAGCCGAAACTACCCAGCTGGCCCACGCCGGGAGGGTCGCGTTGTGGATGATAGTGGGGGCCGCGCCAGGCGACCAACCTAAACGCGGGGGCCAGCGTGATCCTCATCACTATAATGGCGCACGCCCGCAACACGGCGCTGCCATCCCACAGAACGTGCCTCGTCCTACCAATCGCCGAGATGCCCATGCTCCTCGCGGTCGACGTCGGCAACACGAACACGGTGCTGGGACTCTCCGACCCGCCCGCCGACGGGCTGCTCGCCTCCTGGCGCGTAGCGACCCGGGGCGACCGCATGCCCGACGAGTGGTACGCGCTGCTCGCGCCGCTCTTCGCCGCGATGAAGCTCGAACCGGCTGCGATCGACGCGATGGTCTTGTCGAGCGTCGTGCCGAGTGTCACGCGCTGGCTGGGCACGATGGCCCGGGAGCGGCTGGGCGTCGAGCCGATCTTGGTGACGATGGACTTGGAGCTCGGGCTGCGCGCGCTGGTCGACAACCCCCGGGAGGTCGGCGCCGACCGCCTCGCGAACACCGTCGCCGCCTTCGCCCGGTACGGCGGCCCAGCGATCGTCATCGACTTCGGCACGGCGACCAACTTCGACGTGGTCTCGACGCAGGGCGACTTCTTGGGTGGTGCGATTGCACCCGGCTTGAGCGTCTCACTCGAAGCACTAACTGGACGGGCGGCCCGCCTCTTCACGGTCGAGCTGGCGATGCCGGACCGCGCGATCGGCACGAATACGGCGACCAACATCCAATCGGGGGTGGTGCTCGGATACCTCGCCATGCTGGAAGGGATGATCGAGCGGATTCGAGGAGAGCTGGGGACGGACGCACCGGTGATCGTGACCGGGGGTTATGCCGAGCTCTTCGCCGACTCCTCGCCGCTGATCACGCACCATGACCGCGACCTGACGCTGGATGGCTTGAACCTGATCTACCGGCGCGTGCGAGGGACCACCTTGCCAGTCAGGCCGAGCGGTGATACGCGCGTCGACGCCGGCGGCCGAATATCCGCGGGCTGATGGAACGAACCGCCCTCGCCTCTGGCCGCGACCGGCCCTAAGGCACCGCCGGTCCCGGCACTCTGGGACCTCACCCGAGAGAACGCGCCGCTAGCCTGGGTCTGAGCTCAGGAAGGAGAGGTCCGTGTCGGCGGAGAACGACCGGACGACGGCCTCGATCAGACGGAGGGCGTGGAAGGCATCGTTGATGTCCAGCGTTTCGACCGGCGAGTGGGAGTAGCGACGCGCGAGATTGACGACCCCGGTCGGCACGCCGGCCCGCACGAGGTGGACGGACGCCGCGTCGGAGTTGCCGCCGTAGAAGAGTGCCCGCTGGTGCGGGATGTCGTGCTCTGTTGCGGTGTACAACAACAGATCCAGCATGGCGGGCTGCGCGATGACGCCAGCGTTGCTCCCTTGGCTCACGACGGTGACGACCGGACCGGCCCCGATCCTCATCGATAGGTCCCGTGTCGCCGAGACGTCGGGGGTGCCGCCAGCGGGCATCGTGTCGAGGATGATGGCCGCGGTGGGATCGAGCCGATAGGTCACCATTCGCGCCCCGCGGAGGCCGATCTCCTCCTGGGTCGTCACGACCAGGTGGAGGGTACACCCGAGGACGGAACCGACCAGGCGCTCGGCGAGCTCGACGATGATGGCGCAGCCAACGCGGTTGTCGAGCGCCTTGCCCGACAGGCGGTCGGGATTGGCCAGTGCGCGCATCGGTGCTTCGTAGGCGATGGCGTCACCGATCTGGATGCCAAGGGCGTCGACGTCGGCCGCGGTGTCGAAGCCGAGGTCGACGTAGAGGTCACGCAGCGGCGGAACGGCGAGCCGCTCGGCAGGGGGGGTGATGTGGCCCGCCTTGGCACCGACGACGCCCCGGTGGCCACGAATGCGGACCGCGCGTCCGACGAGGAGTGTCTCGATGACACCGCCGAGGCGCTCGAATCGAATCATGCCATCCGGTTCAATCGCCTTGACGACGCCGCCGATCTCATCCGAGTGAGCGGCGACCATAAGCGACGGCGCACCCTCCGGCCCGTTGCGGGTCGCGATGACGTTGCCGAAGGGGTCGACGACGATGTCATCCGCATGCGGCGCCAGGTCGTCCGCCAGACGCCGCACCATGGCGTGCTCATGCCCCGCCACCGCGTCGATCGCGGCGTACTCGCCCAGGCGTTGGACGAGACTCTCTTTGAGCGAACTATCGGTCACTTGCGTCGTCCTTTACGAGCGATGCGGGTGGCGATCCGTGGCCCGGACACCGCACGCCGCACCGTTGCAACGGGCGAGGAGACGCGGTCGGAGGAACGCCCTCGACGGCTCGCAGTCGTCACCTCGTCATCGTCCGGTCTTGCCCCCATTCGTGACGGTCCTATAATACGGGCCGTCGCGCGCGCCGTCCGCTGGGATAGCCACGATGGTCTCGACTGAGGCCGTGGTCGACCCCGCGACCCCAATCCGAGGGCGCAGCGCTCCTCGCGGATACCGCCGGCCCCACGACCGGCATCGACTGTCCGAGACCGAACCGGAGGTGCAGATGGCGCGCTCCCCGATTGGCTCCCCCAATGCCTTACGGCGGGACGGGTATGGGTCAACGGTGTGCCATCGTGCTCGCGCCGGGACGGGCCACGGCTCGCTCGATGGAGGGACACGGTGAACCAATACCCCGCCGATCGGATTCGGAACGTCGGCCTCTTCTCGCACGGCGGCGCCGGCAAGACCTCCCTGACCGAAGCGCTGCTCTTCGACACCAAGGCGGTCACACGCCTCGGTCGGGTCGAGGAGGGGAACACCGTCAGCGACTTCGACGCGGATGAGGTCAAGCGCCGCATCTCGGTCAGCACCGCGGTGGCGCCGGTGGAATGGCGCGACACAAAGATCAACGTGCTGGACGCGCCCGGCTACGCGGACTTCATGGGCGAGGTCAAGTCGGCGCTACGGGTGGTCGACGCCGCGGTGATTCTGGTCGATGCCTCGGCCGGGGTCGAGGTGGGAACCGAGCAGGCGTGGCGGTTGGCGGAAGAGCGGGGACTGCCGCGGCTCATCTTCATCAACAAGATGGACCGGGAGAACGCCGACTTCGCACGCGCGCTGGAGTCGGCTCGGACCACGTTTGGCAAGGCGGTGGCGCCGATCCAGTTCCCGATCGGAGCCGAGAAAGCGTTCAAGGGGGTGGTCGACCTCCTGAGTGAACAGGCACGGACGTTCCACGACAACCAGGACGGCGGGTTCGAGGTCGGGCCGGTTCCCGACGCGCTGCAGTCCGAGTGCGAGACGTACCGGCGACAACTGGTGGAGGCGATCGCGGAGCAGGACGAGGAGCTGATGCTCCGCTATCTGGAGGACGATCCGATCTCGACTGAGGAGTTGGTCGCCGGGCTGAAGGCGTGCGTCGAAAGCGGCACGGTGGTGCCGGTCCTGTGCGGCGCGGCGACCGCCAATCGGGGAGTCCAGCCGCTGCTCGACGCATTCGTCGATTACCTTCCGGCCGCCGCGCGAACGGTGGAGCAGGCGAGCATCAACGGCGATACCATCGAGCTCCGATCGGACCCGAACGGTCCGCTGGCGGCGTTCGCGTTCAAGACGCTGGCCGACCCGCACGTCGGCCGCGTCAGCTATTTCCGCGTCTTCTCCGGAACGTTCAAGTCGAACTCGCACGTCATGAACGCGACGAGAGGTGAACCCGAGCGCGTGGGTCAGCTCTTCCATGTCCGCGGCAAAGAGCACCTCAACACCGACGCCGTCCGCGCGGGCGACATCGGGGCGGTCAGCAAGCTCGCGACCGTGATGACGGGGGATACGATCAGCGAGGAGGGGAAGCCGCTACGGCTGGCCCCGATCGACTTCCCGACCGCCTCGTACGCCGCGTCGGTCAACCCCAAGACCAAAGCGGACCTGGACAAGATGGGCCAGGCGCTGCACCGGCTCGCCGAGGAGGATCCGACCCTCCAGGTCTCGCGCGACCCGGCTTCGGGCGAGACGATCGTGTCGGGGCTCGGGGAGCCGCACGTCCAGATCGCGCTCGACCGGATGACCCGCCGTTTTGGGGTCAACGTGGAGCTGGGGCTGCCGCGGGTCGCCTACCGCGAGTCGATCTCGACCAAGACGATCGCGGAGTACAAGCACAAAAAGCAAACGGGTGGCGCGGGACAGTACGGACACGTCTTCCTGGAGCTGGAGCCACTGCCGGACGGAGAGTTCGAGTTCGGCGACCGGGTGGTCGGCGGCTCGGTGCCGAAGAACTTCTTCCCAGCGGTGGAGAAGGGTGTGCGCGAGGGGCTCGAGTCCGGTCCCTTGGCGGGGTACCCGGTGGTGAACCTGCGGGTCACGTTGACCGACGGCAGCTACCACGCGGTCGACTCCAACGAGATGGCGTTCAAGATCGCCTCAAAAGAAGCGTTCAAGAAGGGCGTGTTGCAAGCGAAGCCGGTGCTGTTGGAGCCGATGCTGACGTTGCGGGTGACGGTGCCGGAGAGCTACACCGGCGATGTCATGAGTGACCTCAACAGCAAACGGGCGCACGTCAGCGGCATGACCCCCGGGGCGAACAACTCGACGACGATCGAAGCGCTGGTTCCCGCCGCGGAGGTGCAGCGGTACGCGACCGACCTGCGCTCGATCACCCAGGGACGGGGCAGCTTTACCACCGAGTTCGCGCACTACCAGCCGGTGCCGGCACACATCGCGGAGCAGGTCAGGGCAGCGGCAGCCAAGCAGCAGGAAGCGGCCCACGTCTAAGCCGAGGGCTCTCCGCATCGACAAGCCTGAGAACCCAGCGGGCAGCAGGTGCGTTGCCTACTGGCTCGGGGGCATCGTCGGCGTTCCAAGAGACAAGGGTGGGGGCGGCGAATGAGCCTCGGCGACGCCCCGGGTGGCGACGATAGCGCTCGTGCTGAGGAATTGCTGGCGACGGTGCGCGAGCTTCGCGAGACGGTCGCTCGGCAACAGGAGACGATTGCCCGGCAGGCCACGGCGATCGCCGCGCTCGAGGCAAGGCAGGCACAGATCGCGTCGGAGGCGATGGGAGGGGAGCGTTCCGGAGGCATGGCGGCCCGCCGCGCCGCAACGCCGGTGTCAGCTCCGCCCGAGGTGCACTTACCCAGCGGAGCCGGCTACCTCATCACCTTCGACGGTGGAGCGATTGGCAATCCCGGCAAGGGGTACGGCAGCTACCACATCGTCGGCCCGGAGGGCGTCATCGCTCACCGGCGACTCGAGTTTGAGGACCGGGTAACCAACAATCAGGCCGAGTACCGAACGCTCATCGGGGCCTTGGAGCAGCTCAGCCGGCACGTGGGCCCCATGGCGAGCACGACCGCAATCGCTGTCCGAGGAGATAGCCAACTCGTCGTCAACCAAGTCAACGGGCGGTGGAAAGTCAGGAATGCAGAGCTGCAACCCCTGCACCGGCGGGCGGCCGAACTCCTGGGGGAGTTTGGTCGAGTGGATTTGGCCTGGCACGAACGGAGCAAAAGCGTGCGGCTGTTGGGGCACTAAGCGGTCGCTGAGCGGGGTGTGAGCTCAGCCATCCTCGTCGATGACATGGTCGGGGCGCCAGCGAACGAGGAGCATCAAGACGCCAAACCAGACGGCGCCAGTGACACAGCCGAGCGCGGTCCAGGAGAGACCGACGTAGCGCTTGAGGAGGAGGGTTAGCAGCAACACGATGACCATGCTCAGGAGGCAGCTCGGTCCGAACGAGCGCTCGAGCTGGGTGGTGGCCCGGCCGACGACGGGGACGCTGTCAATGAGGTCGGGGGCTTCCTCGGGAGGTCTGCCGGGGTCGTCTCGCGCCATGGTGGGAGTATAGGAGCCCCGCCGCGGCCGGGCTACCGAGGGGTTTGGCGCTGGCGGGTGGCTCTGGGAGGGTAACGAGGCCTTGAGCGACAACGGAGCGCGGCCGACCGCCGAGCAGCCGATGATCACCCGGTGCGATCCGGTGCCGGGATTCAGTCCGGGGATCGGGCGGTACGTGGCGCAGCTGACCGAGACGCGACGGGGGCTGCTGAGCCAGATCGCGGACCTGACACCGGACCGGCTGAGCTGGCACCCGAACGACCAGACGGAGTCGATCGGGACGCAACTGCTGCACGTCGCGGCCGTCGAGTGGTCGTGGGTGTTCGAGGAGATCGGCCGTCGCTCCGGAGCCGAGTACGACGGCTGGGAGGAGGCGATGCCGCTCCGCCAGGGACTTCCCCAAGTCAGTGGCCAGCCACTCTCCTACTACACGGAGCGACTCGATCGCGTCCGTCGGGACGTGCTCGACGCCCTCCGCGAACTCACCGACGAGGACCTGCCACGCCTCGTCCCCGATGCGTCGCCGCCGCCCGGTGCGGAACCCGGAAGTCACCTCTTTTCCATCGACTGGATCCTGTTCCATCTCGTCCATCACGAGGCGCACCACGCCGGACAGGTCGAGCTCCTGGCTCGGTTGCAGCCGAGTCGCTAGGAACGGAGGGCGGTCCGGGGGGTCACCGACACGTCGTCGCGCCGCGCGCCGTCGCGGCGCTTGCAGCTTGGCTTGGGTCTCGATATACTCGCGGATGCTCCAGGATCACGCCGGGAGCCAGGGGGCGGCTAGCTCAGCTGGTTAGAGCGCCACGTTGACATCGTGGAGGTCACTGGTTCGAGTCCAGTGTCGCCCACCCCCGAGTAGCTCCGCCACGCGATCCGCGTCTCGATCACCCTCCGGGCCACGGCGACCCCGCGATGAGCGGGCTCGTCGTTTCGTTGTCTTATGCCCTCGCGGTGACCTCGAGCCTCCGCCGCGAGCGCCCCCTTCGGGGAGTTGGGCGTCCACCATGAGCATCTCGTCGCCCGCTATCCGCGTCCGGGAGCTGCGAAAAACCTACGAGGTCCACGAGCGCGAGGCCGGGTTGCTGGCGTCGGTCCGCAGCCTGGTGCGACGCCGGGTGAAAGAGGTGTCCGCGGTCGACGGTATCAGCTTCGAGGTGACGCCGGGCGAGGTGGTCGGCTTTCTCGGTCCGAACGGCGCGGGGAAGACGACGACGCTCAAGGTGCTCTCCGGGCTCCTCTACCCCACGGCGGGCGAGGTAGCGGTGCTCGGCCACGTCCCGTGGCGGCGCGAGAAAACGTTCCTGCGTCGGATGACGCTCGTGATGGGCCAACGCAATCAACTCGTCTGGGACATCCCGGTTGTCGACTCGTTCGAGCTAAACCGGGCCATTTACGGCGTCGGACGCGACGAGTTCCGCCTCACGCTGAATGAGCTAGCGGATCTGCTCGACCTGGGGCCGCTCCTCACCAAGCCGGTCCGCAACCTTTCGCTCGGCGAGCGGATGAAGTGCGAGATCGCGGCGGCGCTGCTGCACCGGCCGAGGATGCTGTTCCTCGACGAGCCGACGCTCGGCCTCGACGTGACGATGCAGCGACGGATCCGCTCGTTCGTCGCCGAGTACAACCAGCGGCACGAAGCGACGGTCCTCCTAACGAGCCACTACATGGCCGATGTGGAGGCGCTGTGCCGGCGCGTGGTGGTGATTCACCACGGACAGTTGCTCTTCGACGGCGACCTCGCCGTACTGGTCCAACGCTTCTCGCCCTACAAGACGATTGCTGTCGACTTGGAGGGAGGGGGCGGACAGCGTGACGATCTCAGCCGGTATGGTGAGGTTATGTCCGTCGAGGACGGCCGGGTCACCTTCCGCATCCCAAAGGCGAAGACGGCGAGCGCGACGAGCCGGCTTCTGGCGGAGCTCCCAGTCACCGATCTTACGGTCGCGGACCCACCGATTGAGGAAGTGATCGACCGGGTCTTCGCGGGAGGCGCGGGGGTGGACAGCGAGCCACGAATCGAGCCCATGGGGAAGGCTGGGCCGCGGTGACGATGCTCCTCGGGGTCTACCGGGCACAGTTCAAGACCACGATCGCGGGGATGCTGCAGTACCGCGGTGCGCTCGTGATCTGGCTGCTGGAGCTGGTGCTCGAGCCACTTATCTACCTCGCCGTCTGGCGCGCTGTCGCCCACGCGCAGGGGGGGAACGTCGACGGGTTCACCGCGGGCGACTTCGCCGCCTACTTCGTCGCGACCATGATGATCAACCACGCCACCTTCACCTGGATCATGTGGCAGTTCGACTTCCGCGTCCGCCAGGGGTCGTTTTGTCCGCAGCTCCTGCGCCCGGTCCACCCCATCCACAAGGACATCGCCGACAACATCGGGTACAAACTGCTGACGCTGTCGGTCATGGCGCCGGTGGCCCTCGCACTTGGCACCGCATTCCAGGCCCGGTTTGATCCTCCCGCGTAGGCGGTCGTGGCGTTCATCCCGGCGCTGGTCCTGGCCTTTGCCCTTCGCTTCGCGGTCGAATGGACGTTGGCCATGGCGGCGTTCTGGACGACCCGGAACGGCGCCATGAATGAGCTCTATTTCCCGGCCCTGTTGTTCCTGTCCGGGCAGGCGGCACCGCTGGCCCTCTACCCCGAGCCGGTTCGCATTCTCGCGACGGTGCTTCCCTTCCGGTGGTTCCTCGCTTTCCCGGCCGAACTGCTCTTGGGGCGACGCTCGCCCACTGAGGCGCTCGTTGGACTCGCCGTGCAGGTGGGGTGGCTGCTGCTGGCGGTCGCGGTCCTGCGCGTGGTGTGGCGGAGAGGCGTGCGCCGCTATTCGGCGGTCGGCGCGTGAGCTACCTGCGCCTGCTCTGGATCTTTCTCCGGCTCGGGGTGCTCAACGAGCTGCAGTACCGCGCCAATCTCGCGGTGCGGCTGCTGGAGTCGTTGCTCAACCTGGGCACGGCGCTCGCCGGCCTCGGCGTCGTCTTCTCGAAGACCGACACGCTCGCCGGTTGGCGGCCGGCGGAGCTTCTCGCGGTGATCGGCGTTTACCTTGTGGTCGGCGGCCTGACCCAGACCGTCATCCGACCGAGCCTTGCTAAGTTCATGGAAGACGTGCGGCTGGGCACGCTGGATTTCACCCTGACGAAGCCCGCCGACGCGCAACTCCTCGCGAGCATTCGCCAGGTCGAGATGTGGAAGTTGATCGACGTCATGCTCGGCGTCGGGGTGCTGAGCGTGGCCCTGGTCCAACTCGGGACCTCGGTCGGCACATGGCAGGCGGCCAGCTTCGCCATCGCGCTCCTAGCCGGTGGGGCCATCGTCTACAGCTTCCTGCTGATCCTCGCGACCTGCTCGTTCTGGCTGGTGCGGATCGAGAACATCCTGGTCATCTTCCAGAGCATGTACCAGGCGGGGCGGTGGCCGATCGCCATCTACCCGCCCTGGCTGCGCTCGGTCCTCACGTTCCTGGTGCCGGTCGGGTTCGCGATCACCGTGCCGGCGCAGGGACTGGTCGGACGCCTGAGTTGGCCGACGCTGCTCGGAGCAGTCGTTCTGGCCGTGGTGTTGCCGCTCGCCTCGCGGCGGTTCTGGACGGCCGGTGTGCGGCACTACTCGGGGGCGTCAGCCTGACGGCGCAGGCAGGCGGCAGGAGCAGCCGGAGGTTCGCCTGGACCAATCGCGGACGGCTCCACGCTAACCGGCACCGGCGCCGCCAGCAGTCCATTCCCATCTCGGGGCTGGACGGTCGTCGCCTATCATGGGTCGGACACTGTCCGGATCAAGGCGCCCGCCTCGCCATTTTGCTCAACCCGGTGCGTCCCGGCGCCTCACGGTCTGCCACGGCGGTCAGGCGGGCGCGATGCGGCCGTCGAGCCGGGCGACGGCGAATGGGCGAAGCTCCAGCGCCACGGTCGCTAGCCCATCCTCAAAGTCACGGTCGACGCGACGCCGGAACCCTTCGCCGTCGGTCATCGCCTGCTCGGCTGTCGTCTCGTCGAGGTGTCGCAGGCGGCCCTCGGCCAGCCGTGGAAGCGAGACGGTCACCGTGCGCGGCTCGTCGACGAAGCTGGCGATGAGCACACGCACGCGGTCCCTCTCCCGCAGGGCCAACGCCTCCACAGCGAGTGGATCACTGAGGGTCACGGGCAGCAGCTCGCCGCCCGCAAAGTCGGCGACGTCGGCGAGGACGTGGTAGAGGGGGAAGAGCATCTGAGGTCGCGATGGGAACCGCTCCCGCCGCGTGAGGTTCGCGCTGCGCTCCATCACCCCGCGCCAGCCGGTCGTCTCGTAGTAGGTCAAGGAAGCGGCACCGGCCGTCGCCAAGTTACGGATGCTGCCAAGCGTCCAGCCCGCCCCAAAGAGCGAAAGTTGGCGGGAATCGACCGACATCGGCAGTTCCTCCGGTGCGGGCTCCGGCTCGTCGCCTGACGCATTCGGATTGAAACGCGGGCGCAGCGTGACCGGGCCGACGGCGATGGGGCGGTCACCGGCAATGGCCCGGGCGCTCTCGACCGTGGCGGCCTGTCCAGTCAGGTTCTCGGCCAGCGAGGCGTTGTCGGAGGCGTGGACCTGCGGGTTGATGGTGTAACTGACGACGTCCATCAGGTCGAGCGGCAGGGAAGCGCGGTTGAGCTCGGTGAAGTAGGCACGCGAGCCGCCACCGATCGCCGCCGAGAGCCCCGCCTGCGTCATCAACTCACGCGCCCGGAGGAGAACCGGCGCTGTCGTCACCAACCCCGACCGCGGGAAGACGAGCAGTCGGTCGACGGGTGCGTCTCCACTCTCGAGCGCCGCCACCAGCCCTGACAAGTCCTCGCCTGCGTCGTCCGCGAGCACCTCCAGTTCCATCGCCGCGCGGAGGGCTTCTGCTTCGCCACGCACTCGCCGGAGTCGCTCCTGCCACCCGGCGTCGCCAAGGTCAAGGTGGGCACGCACGTGTGCTAGGCGGAGCGTGCGCAGGTGCTCGACCTCCAGCGCAGTCAGCGGCAGGTGGTGGGAGGCGAGCGCGAGTCCGATCGGCGGCAGGGTGCCGACCGCCTCCCGGCCGACGCCGACGTGAAGTCGGTCGTCGGCTTCGGGAGCCGCGAAATCGAGCGCGACGCCGCTCCGGATCTCGAGCGTCACCCGCTGCGTCACGCGCTGGCCGGGCTCCATTTGCACCGGGTAAGGGAGGCGGAGAGGGGTGCTGTACGTCTTGTAGGAGGCGTCGGTCCAGTTGCGCTGGTCCTCCATCTCGAACAGGTCGCCCTCGAACCGGATGGCGACCTCGCCGCCGTCGTCGGTGGGGTGGCGGATGGCGACTATGTCGACAAACGGCTGGTGGGCCGATATCCGGGTCGGGAAGGCGCCGCCGACGGAGCCGTTCGGGGTCTCGATCTGGACCGGCGTGCCGGCGAGGTCCATCGGGTGGCGAACGCAGATGCCGATCCGATTCGTTAGCAAACCGGGGCGCGCTTCGCCGTCCATGGCATACGTGATGACCCCGGCGCTGGTTCCCTCGATCGCGCCGCGCCAGACGAAGTCCACGTCACCCTGACAGTGCTCAGCCGTGAAACGGACGACGAAGGCGAGGTCATCCTGGTGGACGTCGAAGGCGGTGATGCGTGGCTCGATCGTATCCCAGCGGTGGTCGCGAACGGCGACGTAGACGCGTCGGACGACCTCCTGGCCCCCGACAGACACGTAGCGAAGATCCCCGTTTTCGAGGACCGCCGTCAGCGGACCGGCCCGCAGTAGGCGGCGTTCACGGAGCGGCTCGTCCTTGCCGTAGCGAACGACCCGGATGGGAAGCTCGGAAGCGTTCTGGGTCATCTCCTTCACCACTCCGCTCCAATTGCCTTCGAACGCTAACCGGCTGACGCGCGCTCATGTCGGCGGCCGCGCCGATCGAACCTATCGTCCATCATCGCCATCATCAGTTGGCCCGTGGACCGCCGCGTTGCCGCGCTCGCGCGCTAGCTCCTCAATCAGACCGGCGTCGCGCCGACGGCGGGTGGCATCGAGGATCTCCGGTGACTGGTCGAGCCAGCGTCGCAGATCCACAACGTCGCGGGCATCAGAGAGAAGGGGGAAGAGGTGGGCGGCGATCCGAGAGAAGGTATCGGGACCACCTAGGGCGACCGTCTCGAACGGCCCCGTGAGCCGCCAGCGGCGGGCCAGGCCGTCGCGCACGACCTCGTCGACGGTTGCGGGCGTCGCCACCCCGTGCTCTACCAGCCAGATAGCCTCGCGCAGCAGCGCCAGTTGCAAGCGGTTCCAGATGAAGCCAGGGACATCATTCTCCACGAGGACCGGACGCTTGCCCAGCGCACTCAGGGTCGCGCGCATCGCCTCGACCGTACGGTCCGCGGTTCGCTCCCCCTTGACGACCTCGACCAGCGGCATCAGCAGCGGCGGGTTCCAATAGTGCGTCCCGATCGTCCGTTCCGGAGCGCCGGACCCGTCGCCCATCGCGGTGATGCTCAAGGCGGAGGTATTCGAGGCGAGGGTTGCCGCCGGCCACCGGGACGCGGCCGCTCGCAGCACGGCAATCTTCGGCACCAGGTCCTCGACCACCGACTCAACAACGAGGTCCACCGGTCCTTCGACGGCGTCGAGGTCCGCGACCACAATCGCTCGTCCTCGCGCCGCCCGGATGACGTCGACCGGAACAATCCCGGCCCGGGCAGCGACCGCGAACGCCGCGTCAATCCGGTCGGTGCTGGCGTCCGGCCGGCGAGCGACGAAGACGACCTCATGGCCACCCAGGGCGTACTCGCATCCGATCTGAGAGCCCATCAACCCAGCACCGACGACGACGACCCGCATCTCGGCCCCCTAGGCGCGCATCGCTCGAGCCAGCAAGCGGTCCGCGGCATGTCTCGGGACTATGATGGCGACGGCTCTCGGCCAACTGACACCGGAACTCATTCAGTCCCGGCGGCTGCCGGCACGCCGGCGCGAATGGCAGTGAGTCCCTGCTGGAGACCCTGGCTGTAGATCCAGAGGTCGCCCCAATAGGCGATGGCCCGGAATCCCTGCCGCAGGAGCGTGTGCGCCCCGGCGACATCCGTCGCCATGAACCCCGGCGCCTTGCCGTGGTGACGGCAGGCGGCGAGGACCCGATTGACGGCGGCGAGGTAATCGGGGTGGTTGAACCGGGCCGGGGCACCGAGCGAGGTCGATAGGTCGAACTGGCCGATCCAGAGGACGTCGATTCCGTCGGTGGCCGCGATCTCGTCCACGGCTTCGACGCCGCCGCGGGTTTCGATCTGGGCCATCAGCAGCGTTTCGTCGTTGGCGCTCCGCAGCCGGTCCAGGACGTTGCTCTGACCCTCGTAATCGTCATGGGCGAGACCGGGACCGGCTCCGCGGCGCCCCTCCGGCGCGTACTTCGCCGACTGAACGATCAGTCGGGCCTGTTCGCCGCTCTCGACCATCGGCACCATCAGGCCCATCGCGCCCGCGTCGAGCGGCCGCGACAGAAGGTGGTAGTCCGTGGCGGGGACGCGGACGATCGGCACCGTGTCGGCAACACGGGTCGTCGCCATCAGCGTCCGGATCGTCTCGATGCTCCAACCGGTGTGCTCCATATCGTAGACGACGAACTCGGCCCCGGCGTTGGCGGCGATGCGACCGATGCCGGTGGTGTTGAACTCGAACATCATCGTGCCAAGGGCGATCCCACCGGCGGCGAGGGTGCGCTTGACGTGGTTCGTCCTCATCATCCCTCCGCTGGATCGGCGTAGCGGCGCAGCCGTTCCCGCAGGAGCGGCGTCTCGAGCACGTCACGGTTAACGACGTGGCCGGGAACGCGACCCGCCGCCACCTCGAGGACGGCGCCGAGCGCGCTGCGGCCCGTCAGGTTAGCCCATTCGTCGGTCCAGAAGAGTGCGTGGGGCGACACGATCACGTTGTCGAGTATCAGGAGTGGGTCGTTCGGGTCAGCCCGCTCGTCCTCAAAGACATCGAGCGCCGCCCCCGCGATCCGACGCATCCGGAGCGCGTCGGTGAGCGCCTGCTGGTCAACGATCGAAGCGCGGGCGGTGCTGATCAGGTAGGCGGTCGGCTTCATCAAGGCCAGCCGTTCCGCGGCGACGCTCTCGGGGGTTTGATAGAGGGGACCGTATGGGTCGTGGGCGACGTGGCACATCTCCAGCGGTGCCGCCAGCCTGCCCAGCTCGCGCCCGATGTTGCCGAGCCGAATCGACCCCAGCACGCGTCCGGTGAGCCTCGTCCCCATGTAGTCCAGCTCGCGCGTCCAACCGCCGGCGCGCGTCAGGCGATCCTTGTCCAGCAACCGATGACTCAGGGCGAGAAGACTGGTGAGAATGGCCGTCGCCATTGCGCGGCGGACGCCGTCCGGGGTGACCGTCACCAGGACGCCGTGAGGGGTGCAGGCGTCGATGTCGACGCTGTCGTACCCGACACCGAAGCAAGCGATGATCGCAAGGCGGTCGGCTCCGTCCAAGCTGGCGGCGGTGACACGCGGCAGAAGGACCACCAGGGCGTCGTACGCCGCCATCTGGTCGACACGTAACTCTCGGACGTCCTCGGCAATGACGTCCCACACGACACCCGGGGCTTCGTCCGGGAGGTCAAGGCCGATATCGCCGAAGCCCAGCGAGCCGTCCGGCTTCAGGAAGTCGCGGGTGACGCCGACGCGGAACAGATCGGCCGTGTCCTTCCCAAGCCGCGGGGACGATGATGCGGCGGTCCACGCTAAGACGGCGGGCGGTCGCCGGCGCGAGCTCCTCTAGAGGGCGAAAGATGCCGGCGTCCCCGCTCACGGGTGCGATTGGACGCCGGGCAGGCCGCTACGAACCAACGTGTGAGCAACGGCGAACCGGGTCACCGATTGCTCACGCGGCCGACGCTAAACGGGCCAAACCGGCTTGTCAATGGCTAGCGAGATCACGGTCGGCACCCAGTGAACGCCATCCCCGGAGCGCTTCTAGCGGGGAGAACGGCGGCGCGACTCGTGGCCTACGCGATCGGACTTGTGTACGTACATTCACCCTTGCGCCGCTTGACGTGGCAGCGGACGCGACGCTACTATCGGTCGTTACCGGTGGGAGGAGCTTGCGCGACTGGCATCCGGCGGTGGCCTGAACGGCCGGGCGCCAAGCGAGTGAGCAAGAGACACGAGTGGGCGGACCGCCGCGTATGGGAAGGAAGTTAGCACCGCGCCGGAATCGGCTCCCCGCCGCCCTCTGGGCCTTGCTCGCGGCGGTCGCGGCGATGGTTCTCGCGCTTGCTCCAGTCGCCTCCGCGCAGGAGGTGCCAGAGCTGAAGATCAACTCCAAGCGCTATATCGTCATCGACGCCGACACTGGGGAGGTCTTCGCCCAGTGGGGCGCCCATGATCGGGCCGCCATGGCAAGCCTGACGAAGGTCTTCACCGCCATCGAGGCGATCGAGAGCGCGCCGCTCGACCTTGAGATCACGACGACCGAGGACGACGTCTTCAATCCCAGCACCAGCTCCGTGATGGGTCTCGGTCCGAACGAGAGGCTATCCCTCGAGGATCTGCTCTACGGACTGATGCTCCCGTCGGGGAACGATGCGGCGTATGCCATCGCGCGCGTCCTCGGCGGCTCCCCCGACGACGACGAGGCGTCCGTTGCCGCCTTCGTCGAGCGGATGAATACTCGGGTCCGAGACTTGGGGCTGGTCGATACGCACCTGGTCAATCCCCATGGCTGGGGCGTGCCTAACCACTACTCGACGGTCCACGACCTGGCCGTCTTCACCATGTACGCGCTCCAGTACCCGACGTTCCGGGAGTTGATCTCGACCTACGAGCACGCCACCGCCGACGGGGTCTACACCCTCTACAACAACAACCGCCTGCTGCAGCAGTACGACGACCTGCTCGGTGGCAAGACCGGGTACGACAACGATGCGGGTTGGTGCCTGATCGAGGTCGCACAGCGCGACGGAAGTATGATGATCTCCGTGACGATGGACGGTCTCGCCCCCGATGACTGGTACGACGACAACCGAGTCCTGCTGGAGTACGCCTTCGAGCAAAAGGCAAAACGCCTGAAATCGGGCGCCCCGATCGCCGGTGAGGTCGTCGCCTATCGCGACCCGAACGCGGCAGTCATCGCCCGCTCGGCCACCGCGGGCGTTTCTCTCGGCGTCGCCCCCACCGCGCCCCCGGCACGCCATGCGCCCGAGCAGGCAGCGGGCGACGCGGAGGGCGGTGCGACGGCTCGGGCCGTGGCGGTGCCCCGGATCGCGGACGGGACCGGCGGGCCTAGCCCGCAGTTACTGGCGGCGCTCGGTGTGGCCGCGGCGATCATCCTGGCCCGGACGGTCGGCACGTTTCGCCACTTCGGCACGGAGCGAACGGGAGCGGCGCCGCTGACGTCCCAGTACTGGGGCGACGCGGTCCGACTCTCTGGGCGCCGCAGCGGCCCGACGTCCTCTCCGGAGACGAGCGACTGACGTCAAGTCGGCTGGGCACGCCTTGATGGCACACCCGCCGTCCGCTGTGAGAACCGACATACCGAACACTCGCTACATCTCGAGCGGGGGGTAGTAGTTCTCGGCGCCGATCTTTCTCACATCGGTTAGCCAGTCGCCACCGTAGACGTCGAGCGGGTGCTGGTCCGGTGGAAGCAGGTTCCAGGCCTGGCGCTTGTACGTCCAGTTGTCGGGTTGAAGTCGGTAAGCCTCTCGGAAGTGGTGGACAGCCTGCTCCCTAAGGTCGAGACGGTGCAGGTGCTGGCCGAGCTCGAAATGAGCCGCGGCCCTGGCTTCCTCCGCGGGGCGCGGCCGGCTTCGGCGCAGCACCTCTTCCGGAGCGAGCACGAAGCGGCTGCGGGCGCCGTGCTCGACCCAGTCCCGCAGGGCGAAGAGATACGTCTCTGCTTCGGTCCGCAACTTCTTCACTTCAGTGATCTGCGCGACCTCTCGCGGTGAGGCGTGCGGTGGTATCTCCCTGTCTTGGTAATCAGGACGGGCCGGGTAAGCTGTCTCAGGGGGGCGTACGATGGTGCCCTTCTCGTCGATCCAGACGCCGCTCGGAACGTTGACGATACCGAACAGCTCGTCCACGACATGCGCCTGGTCGATCAGTGAGGGGTGTTCTGGCTTCGCCGCCTCAATCCACGGTCGGACGATCTCCGCTCCCCCGGTATCGAGGGCCACGGTGACGATCTCAAGGCCGCGGGGACGGAGTTCGTCGTAAAGCGCCTGCCACACGGGCAGGTCCCGATGGCAGCCTCACCACGAGGCCCATGCGACGAGCAGCACTTTGCTGCCGCGCAGGGAGCGCAGACTGAACTGCCGGCCGTGAACGTCCGGCAAGACCAGATCGGGAGCTTGCACATGCGAGAGCGTCCGACCACCCGCTTCCGGTCCAAGGCACCAGAGCCCGCTCGGTTCGTCGTACAGGAGTGGCATGCCGAGGCGCTCGGCGAGCATCCGGGCGTCGATCCCCGCCTCTGCCGCGGAGGGTATCGGGACGCAACGGTCACCCTTGCACGCCCCTTGAGGCTTGATCTGCCATCCCGTGCGCCGCTCCAGCTCAACCGGGTCGATCTCCAGCGTGTCGAGAATCATTGAACGGGCCTCCTCCCCGATGCACCTGCCGCGGATTCTAGCCGGAACCACCGACGACGGCCGAGCAAGCGGGGCGGCCGGGACGGCAGAGGTGTTGGCCCGAATACTGGAACGACAGATGGTCTTGGCGCGGTCGGCGACCCGGCGTACCCCGGCACTGGTGGTGACTGGCGTGTTGCAACGCGTGTCGCGCTATGTCCGGGTGAACGGGTCGGATGGTCCCCGGCAGTCGGATCACGTCACCTGACGTCGGCGGACCGAACGCCGCGCGGCCGACTCGGTTTCCCGAGCGGGCCGCGCTCAGTCCGCGGCGCTGTCCGCGCCGTGCCGCGGCGGTTTGACAAGACCGTTTGACACTGTCCCCGGCCGAGCCTATGCTTGGCAAACGAATCGAAGAGCGATTGGGCGACGATCAGGACGAGTACCCGTCGCCGACCCGCGAGAGAAGCCGGCTCACAGGCTGGGAGGCTGGCTCGGACGGGCGACGGGGAAGACCCCCTGGGAGCCGACCGCCGAACGCGCGACTCGCGCTGGTAGACCGGTCCGGATGGCCCCGTTAGCGGCCGACTTGAGCGACCCCGCGCGCCACCGCGCGCCGGGTCGAAATGAGGGTGGAACCACGTCGGTCCGACGTCCCTTGGCGGGACGCGGGCCGATTTTTTGTTGCCTGTCGCGGCGCTCAGCGGTCGCGCAACAGCGAGGAGGCATCGTCATGCCCTGGATGCCAATTGCCGAGGAGATCGCGGAGATGGACCTGGCCGTGGAGCCGGGGGACGCCCGGGAGTACGAACTGGCCCGGATGCGCCATTCATGCGCGCATCTGATGGCCGAGGCGGTGCAGGAGATCTTCCCCGACGCCCGCTTTGGTATCGGACCGGCGATCGAGCACGGCTTCTACTACGACTTCGACCTGCCGCGACCGCTGACCCCCGACGACCTGGCCGAGATTGAGGCTCGGATGCGGACGAATCAGGCGAAGGCCGAACCGTTCGTGCGGCATGAGGTCTCCCGGGACGAGGCGCTGCGGATCTTCGCTGCCAACCCCTACAAGGTCGAGCTGATCAACGGACTCCCGACGGACGAGATCATTACGACCTACCAGCAGGGGCATTTCCTTGACCTGTGCCGTGGCCCGCACGTCCCGACCACGGCCGACATCGGCCCGTTCAAGCTGCAGTCAATCGCCGGCGCCTACTGGCGGGGGGACGAGAAGCGGCCGATGTTGCAGCGGATCTACGGGACGGCGTGGCCGAGCCAGGAGGAGCTCGCCGCGTACCTGGAGCGGCTGCAGGAGGCGCAGCGACGCGACCACCGCCGCCTCGGACGGGAGCTCGACCTGTTCTCGGTCAACGACGAGATCGGCCCGGGCCTGATCCTGTGGCACCCCAAGGGGGGGATGATCCGCTACCTCGTCGAGCAGTTCGAGCAGAAGGAGCAGTTGGCCCGGGGCTATGATCTGGTTTACACGCCCCACATTGCCTCCGAGAAGATCTACCAGACGTCGGGCCACCTCGAAACATACCGGGAGAACATGTACGCCCCGATGTCGATTGAGGAGGTCGACTACTATCTCAAGCCGATGAACTGCCCCGGCCACATCATGATCTACAAGAGCCAGGTTCACTCCTACCGGGACCTGCCGATCCGCCTGGCCGAATTGGGCACGGTCTACCGCTACGAGCGCTCCGGCACGCTCCACGGCATGCTCCGGGTGCGCGGCTTCACACAGGACGATTCGCACATCTTCTGCACGCCGGAGCACGTGGCCGACGAGGTGCGCGGCGTCATCGAGCTGGTCGAACACATGGCGCGCGTCTTCGGTTACGACTTCCAGAGCTACCTTGCAACCCGACCCGAGAAGGCGATCGGCGACGAGGCAACGTGGGAGCGCGCGACCGACGCGCTGCGCCGAGCGATGGAGGAGCGCAACCTGTCGTATGCGGTCGACGAGGGCGGCGGGGCCTTCTACGGGCCTAAGATCGACGTCAAGTGGGTTGACGCCCTCGGCCGGGAGTGGACGGGGCCAACAATCCAGGTTGACTTCAACCTGCCGGAACGCTTCGACGTCAACTACATCGGCGAGGACGGCGATCGCCACCGCGTCGCGATGATCCACCGGACGCTCCTTGGCTCGATGGAGCGCTTCGTCGGCGGCCTGGTGGAGCACTACGCCGGCAATTTCCCAGCCTGGCTGGCGCCGGTCCAGGCGGTCGTCATCCCGATCACCGACGGGCAGATCGAGTTCGCGCGCGACGTCGAGCGCCGCCTCGCCAGCCGCGACCTCCGGGTCGAGGTCGACGACCAGCGGGATCGGATGCAGGCGAAGATCCGCAACGCCCAGCTCAAGAAGATCCCGCACATGCTCGTCGTCGGGAAGCGCGAGGTGGAGGCAGACGCTGTCTCCGTCCGACTCCGCACCGGTCGCGATCTCGGCGCGATGACGGTCGACGCGTTCCTAGACCTCGTGCTGCCACGGGTCGAGAGTCGGTCGCTCTTCCTGGACGACGCGGAGGAGATGGAGGCTCGGCTCTAGGAGAACCGACATCCGGGCGCCGGAAGGAACGCGAGGAGCCGCAGGCGCCATGGCAAGGCTGCCGCGTGGTTCAGTCGCCGTGGCCGGCTGGAAACAACCCCTCGAACGCGGCCAGCACGTCCGCCGGCGCCACGGTTCCGTACTGATTCGTGGCACGCTCCAACCGCTCGGCGTCGGCGATCAAGCCAAGCGACCGCGCCAGCCGGAGACGACCGGGATCGAGGTCGTAGATGCGGCAGCGGTCGAGGGCGTCCGCGTCCTTCAGGATGACAAGCTCCAGCGACAGGTGTCCGATGTCACGGTCGTTCGTCTCATGCCAGCGGCAAAGCTCGGCGACGAAGTCGAGGTCTAACGCGGCGGTTTCCGGTCGCACCCCACGGAGGTGTTCCAGGACCCTGGCCGCCGAGCGCCTTCCGTGTCCGGCATCGATGCCGTCGTCAACGCGGCCGACGTCGTGGACAGCCGCCGCCCAGAGCAGCTCCTCCCGCCGCAGCGCACCGGGCGCCGCCAGGGCGTCGACCAACGTGGCGGCCCAGACCAAGACGCGGGTCGTGTGCGGGCCGCCGTGGATACCACGCGGGTTAAAGCGGAACCAGCCCTCCTCCGGTAGGTAGCGGGAGAGGTCTCGCGACAAAGAGGGCACCTCAGCTCCGCGCGAAGCGGTCCATGATCAAGCAGATGTGCTTGATGCCGCGGACGAAATCGTCGACGTAGATGTTCTCGTTTGGCGCGTGCGCCTGCGAACGCGCGTGGCCGACACCCGCGGTGCACGCGTCGATGCCGAACCGGGCGCAGAGCTCGTACCAGGGCCCAGAGCCGGCCGATGTCGGCGAGACCACCGGCTCGGCGTCGTAAAGCTCCCGGTACGCTTCCACCACGACCTGCGCGATCGTGGCGGAGAGGGGGGTCCTCGCCGGCTTCTCCGGCCCGAGGAGGATCGCCTCGATGTCGCTGAACCCCTCGTCGTCGAGGTGCTGGCGGAGGAGCGCAAAGATCTCATGCGGGTCCTGGTCGGCCACCAGGCGCATGTCCACCTTCGCCATCGCGCGACTGGGGAGGACCGTCTTGGACCCCTGGCCGGTGTAGCCGCTCTCGATGCCGGAGATCGTGCAGGTCGGCTGGAAGTAATCGCGCTTCTTGAGCTCGATCCCCGTTAGGTCGAGGAGGAACCGGTCGATGCCAAGGTGATCGAGGCGCTTCGCCTCGTTGTCGGGCATCCGCTCCAGCGCCGCGACCTCCTCGGGCGTCGGCGGCACGACCTTGTCGTAGAAGCCGGGAATCAGGACACGCTCGTCGGGACCTTTGAGGCTGGCCAGAGCCCAGACCAGGCGCCAGGCGGGATTGGGGGTCGAGGTGGCAATCGAGGAGTGCTGATCCTGGTTAGCGCCCCGAGCGCGCAGCTCGACGTAGCAGATGCCCTTGAGGCCCAGGTAGACGACGGGGCGCCCCTCCAGGTCCTTGCCACCGAACTCCCAGATGCAGGCGTCGGCCCGGCAGAGGTCCGCGTGATCGGCGGTGAAGTGCTCCAGGTGGGGCGAGCCGATCTCTTCCTCCCCCTCGATGATGAACTTAACGTTCAGCGGCAGCCCACCGCGGACTTGCCGGTAGGCATCCACGGCGGCGACGCGGGCGGCGATGTTCCCCTTGTTGTCGGACGTGCCGCGACCCCAAATGCGGCCGTCCCGGATCTCGGCCGCCCAGGGATCGCTCTGCCACAAGTCGAGCGGCTCGACCGGTTGAACGTCGTAGTGATTGTAGAAACTCAAGGTCTTGGGCGCGGCGCCCGCGACCTCGCCGTAGACGACCGGGTAGCCGCCGCGGGTGTCGTAGAGCCTCGCCTCCGCACCGATCCCGACGAGCATCTCCTGGACCAATGCGGCAGTCTCGGCCATGCCGACGTTCTGGGCCGCCACGCTGGGCTGCTGGACGAGACGCTGAAGGGCGGCGATATAGTGGTTCGCGTGCTCGTCAATGTGATTGTAAAGATCGTCCACGAACCTCAGCTCCTCTCAGTTGGTAGCGGCGGATTGATCGGTCGAGAGACGGGGGCAGGATCCCGGTCTGGCACAAGCGATGACAACCGAGTTCACCGCTCGGCCGAGGGCAACGTTCTCCGTATGCGACCGATGGAAAGGCATTGGGGCCATCCACTGCACTCTGGGCAACGTCGCCTGGTTTTTTCGGTTCTACCAACCGGGTCCAATCAGCGCCAGGGCCGCGAGCGCATAGGCTCGGGTTGCCTCCAGAACCTCGTCGACGCCGACCCATTCGTCCGGGACGTGCGCTAGGCGCGGGTCGCCGGGCCCGTAGATGATTGTCGGATACCCGGCGGCCGCGAAGAAGCGGCCGTCACTCGCCATGCTGAACCCAGACAGCTCCGTGCTGAGACCTAGGTGACGGTTGGCGGCGAGCATGCCTTGGACGAGCGGCGAGTTGGGATCGCTCATGGTGGCTGGTCGGCCCTCAGTGGCGAGGCGGGATTCGACGCCAACCCCCGGCATGCCGGCGATCGCCCGTCGCGCGATCTCGTCGATCTCCGCCACGACCTGCCGTGGGTCCTCGCCCGGCACCAGGCGGCGGTCGATGTAGACGGTGCACCGATCCGGAACGACGTTGCTCTTCACCCCACCGGCGACCATATTGACCGAGGCCGTCGAGTGATGGAAGTAGCGGTGGGTCCGGTCGGCGAGCCGCGGGTACAGCTCATCCTGGAGCGCCGCGACGACCCGGGCCATCCCCTCGATGGCGTTGGCGCCCTCCCACGGCAACGCGCCGTGAGCCGCGCGCCCGAGGACGGTGACCTCCGTGCCGGCCATCCCCTTCTCGCCGACGAGAACGCGGTTGAGCGTCTGCTCCCCGACAATGACGAAGTCAGGTCGGAGATGTCCCTCCTCAACCAGGAACTTGGTTCCGGCAACGCCGCTCACCTCCTCGTCAGCGACCTCGTTGACGACGAGGCGACCCCGGAGCGGCACGCCGCAGCGGGCCAGCGTCACCCCCGCCATGACCTGCGCCGTGACGCTCGCCTTGTCATCTCCCGCGCCCCGGCCATAGACGCGCCCGTCGACCAGATCGGCGGCAAACGGCGGGTGTGACCAGGCCGCCTCTTCGCCCGTGGGTACGACGTCGACATGGGCGTTGAAGCAGAGGGTCCGGCCGCTCGTGTCCCCGTACTCGGCGATCAGGTTCGGCTTCGTCGCGTCCCTGGCCTCTGTTCGCAGCGAGAAGCCTGCCTCGCGCAGTGACCGCTCGCAGACCGCGATCGCGTCGCGCACGTCCCCCGGCGGGTTCACCGACGGCACGCGCACCAAGTCCCGCAGCAACGCGATCGTCTCGTCCGCGTCGATCGCGTCCAGCACCCGCCGCGCGTCCCGCTCGTCGAACCCGATCGCCGCCTCGTCCGTCGCCATCAGAGCCCTCCTTCGTCCGTCCGGCGGGCGAGTATACCCGGGCGGCCGACCGTATACTGACGCGGCGGTCGCGGGCGTTCCGAAGCGAGGCGATGCCGCAAAGCCGGCCAACAGGAGGAGACGATGGAGACCGCGAAGAAGCGCGTGGCGATGGTCTTGGCCAAGAACTACGAGGATGTCGAGGCCACCGATCCCAAAGCGTTCCTGGAGCAATCCGGCGCCGAGGTGACCGTCATCGGCGTCGAGCGCGGCGAGATCGAGGGGAAGAAGGGCGAGAAGATCACCGCGGACGCGACGTTCGAGGAGGTGTCGCCTGATGACTTCGCGATGCTCGTCATCCCGGGCGGCGGTTCCCCGGAGAACCTCCGAATCCACGACCCGGCGGTCGAGTTCACCCGCCGCTTCATGGAGTCGGGCAAGCCGGTCGCCGCGATTTGCCACGGACCGCAACTGCTGATCTCGGCAAAGGTGCTCCAAGGCCGCACCCTGACGTCGGTCAACAAGATCCGGGACGATGTCATGAACGCGGGCGGCGAGTACGTCGACGAGCCGCTGGTCGAGGATGGCAACCTCATCACGTCGCGTGTCCCGGCCGATTTGCCCGTCTTTGACGAGGCCCTGGCTCGCGCCCTCGGCGTCGTCCCCGCCATGAGCGCTCCCTAGCGCTCGCCGGTACGGTGCGAGCCAATCAACCCGGCCGCCTCCCGACCTGGACGGACGTCCTCCGACCGGTTCTGGGCGAAGCGGCCGCCCTCGTCCAGGCAAGTACGACCGCGCCCAGCTTCGACCCGGAGTTCGAGCGGCTCGCCGTCGACCCAGGGTGGGTCGTCTGGCTGGGGCACCCGCCAATACCCGACCTTGGCGCATTCCGCCTCCTCCCCGCGCCGCCGGAGCTGCTGTGGGATGAGCCCGCCCACGCGGTCATCACCGCGGCAGGCGTGTCTGCCGAGTACGCGCGCCGGCGGGGGGCGACCGACGCTGAGGCGGTTTCGACGATGCTCCGGCGGGAGGGGCCGTTGGCGGTCGTCGTCCCGGGCGAGGTCCACGAATCGCTGCGGGCGCTGCTCGCCGAGCTCGAAAGCCTCCTCGGCGTCCCGCTCGTGTCCGGCACCCACGACCTTGGCGAACGCCTCCGTGACGTCCTCCCGTTCGCGGCGCGGGTCCGCGGCCACGCCGCGCCGGTCGGCCGGCCGCACGATCCGGCGCTGGCGACCCAATCGTTCGAGGTGGTCGAGCGGATCGGCGGCAATCCTCTCTCGTCGTTTGTTCTCCACCACGAGGGGGAGCGGGACGGCGTCAGCGTGGTCGGGGAGTTCGGCGATCGGCTCGGCATCGAGATCGGCGTCCGCGGGGCGGGGATTGACCTGCCCGAGACGGCGGCGCTGGAGCGATTCGCCGCGGCCTACCCGGCCTTCCTCGACGGCGTCATCAGCCGGGAGGAGGGCCATTCGCTTGAGATCGGGTGGCGCGACGGCGCCCGGCCCACCGCCGAGCTGATCGGCGAGGCGATGCGCGCCTGGCTCAAGGCACTTGACGGCGTCGAGCTGGTCGACGTGCGCATCGGTTTCGCCCCACCGCACGGCCGCTCCGCTTACCTGACGGACATGCGCGCCCGCGCCGCCGCCTTCAAGGAGTTGCGAGCCGCGGCGCTCGCTCCGACTCCACCGACGGCGCTACCCGGGACGGCTTCGTAAGCCGTGGCTCCTTTCCAGACGCCGGCGGCGCCTGTTCCCCTGTCAGAGGAACGAGGAACCGAGGCCCTCCTCTGGCGGACGTCGGCAAGACCCTGGCGCCCGCCCCGGCCCGATCAGTCCGCCGTCGCGACTCATGGCGCCTAGTGAAGGCCGCGGCCCCATCACCCCGGCCCTGGACCCCGTGTCGAGGTTCGGCTAGAGTGCCCCACCGGCCGGCGGTCGGTTGTCTATCATCCGGTCCCCCACCAGCGACAGGAACGCTATGTCCTCCTCCTCCGACAGCGCGGCGCCGGCGATGGCCGGGACCTCCGAGCCCGACGCTTGGAGCCGCCTCAAGGCGGCGCGCGCCTTTATCTTCGACATGGACGGCGTGCTCTATCGCGGCGACACCGCCCTCCCTGGCGTCGGCGACCTCCTCAACGCGCTGACCCTTCGCGAGCGCGGCTACATGCTTGCTACCAACAACTCCATGTCGACCCCCGCCAGCTACGTGACGAAGCTGGCCCGGATGCGGATCGAGGTACCGGAGGAAGCGATCCTCACCGCGGGTCTCGCCACGCGCGACTACCTGACCGAGCATTTGCCGCCGGCATCAGGCATCTTCGTCATCGGCATGCCGGCCCTCCGCGAGCAGCTGTTCACGGGGACCTCCTTCCATCCCGTCCAGTACGGTGAGGAACAGCCGGCTGCAGTCGTCGTCGGCCTTGACCTCACCTTCGACTACGAGAAGCTCAAGGCAGCCACGGCCGCCATCCGCGGCGGCGCCTTCTTCATCGCCACCAACACCGACGCCACGTTGCCGACCGAACAGGGACTGGTCCCGGGTGCAGGCAGTATCGTCACGGCGGTCGCCGTCGCGGCGGGACGGGAGCCGATCGTCATTGGCAAGCCCGAGCCGCTCCTGTTGGAGCAAGCCTTGCACCGCCTCGGGGTGCCGCCTGCAGAGGCAATCATGATCGGCGACCGCCTCGACACCGACATTGTGGCCGGTCACCGAGCTGGGATGGCGACCGTGCTCGTCCTGACCGGCGTCTCGACACGGGACGAGGTGCCGCAGGCGCCGGTCCTCCCGGATTTGGTGGTGACCGACCTGACGGCCCTTCTGGACGCCTACGTGATGGGGCGATGATGTCGCCTCGGGCTTCGGCGAGTCATCACTCGGGGTGCCAGCCATGACCCCGGCGGCAGAAGCTGTCCTGACGCGTCTCTGGGCGGAGGACGCGGCCCAGCGCGCGGCCGGGTTGCCATCCGCGCAGCGAACCCGGAACATCGACCGCGAGACCGGCCGTTTTCTGAATCTGGTTGCCCGGAGCACAGGCGCCAGCGCGATCCTCGAGATCGGCTCGTCGAACGGCCTGTCGACGATCTGGCTCGCCCTAGCGGCGCAGGAAGCAGGGGGTACGGTGGTTGGCACGGAACTCCTGCCGGAGCGAGCGGCGGAGGCGAACGCCAACCTGGCAGAAGCAAGGCTGAGTGATGTCGCGCGTGTGGTGCCGGGTGACGCCCGCACGACGGTCGGCTCGCTGGAGGGCCCGTTCGATCTGGTCTTCATCGATGCCGAGAAAGACGACTACATCGCCCACTTCGGAGCCGTCATCGGCCTCGTACGCCCCGGCGGCCTGATCCTTGCCGACAACGTCGTGTCCCACGACCTGAGCGCCTACCAGGCGATGCTGCGCGCCCGTGATGACGTGGAGACGGTGACGCTGCCGCTGGACCGCGGATTGGAGTACACGATCAAAGTGGGATGACGCCGGGCCGAGCACGGTCGGGGATGGCTTGGAAGGGAGGTGCCGGCCCGGACGGCAGTTGTCCCAAGGCGCTCGCCCCGGGTCGTCACCGCACGGGGAAAAGTGCGGTGAACACCAGGGGCCGCCGTTACTAACCGGTCAACTCCCCCTCACGCATCATGAGGTCACGGATCTCGCTGTTGGCGTCGCTCAGCGCGTCCTCGCCACTGGTCTCCCCGATGATCGCCTGGGCCACGTAGCGACCGAGGATCTCTTCCACCCCGATGTAGAACTGGGTCCGCGGCCGCGGTACCGAGGTCCGCGCGGCGTTGAGCAGGCCGGGCAGGAACGGCAGCCGCGCGATCGCCTCGGGGTCCTCGAGCACGCTGGTCCGAGTGGCGGGGATGTTCTGCTCGAGGAGCAACCGTCGCTGCTGCTCCGGCGCGGTCATCCAGGCAATGAAGTCCAGCCCTCGCTCCGCATTCTTGCTTCCTTGCGGGATGCCCCAGAGCCAATTGCCCGTCATGCTGGCGGGAGCTACGCCTGCCTGGGCCGGCTCGGGCCCGACATCCACCAAGCCAACGACATCCGACAACTTGTCGTCGTAGATCTGCAGGAGTTGGTTTGGCCAGACGTCGCCTGACTGCGCAGCGCGGCCGGTGTACATGTTCGCGCTGAGCTCCTCGTGGCCCACATTTTCGACGCCGGGAGGCGCGAGCTTGGCCAACTCGAGATGGACCCGCATCGCTGCCATCGCCTGGTCGGTTTCAAGTTGCGGTTCGAAGACCTCGTTCGATTGGAAGACGTCGACTCCGTGGCCCCGCAACACCGGGAGAAAACTGGTCGCGGCGGGATTCGTAGGCTGGCCGCGAAGCGCGAAGCCGAAGAGGCCGGCGCTCGCCCGGGCGTCCGCGATCACACGGGCGTTGGCGAGCACTTCGTCCCAGGTTGCGGGCACACTGAGGTTGAGCTCTCGAAGAACATCGCTCCGGTGAGCAAAAACCTGAACGTTTCCGATCCAGGGGATGCCCCGAAGTCCGGTGCCCGTTGGGAAGTCGCCCAACGCCAACAGTTCCGGGACGAAGTCGGCATCCCGCTGCAAACCCTGCCGCACCATCAACTCGTCGAGGTTCCTCAGGAAGCCACCCCCGGCGAAGAGCGGCATCCACGGGTCATCCATGCTGACGGCGTCATAGTCGCCGCTGCCCTGCGTCAGGCTGATCGTGAGCTGCTCGAGGAGCGTCTGGTAGGGCAGTCCCTGAGCGTTGACGGTGATGTTATGCGCGGCCTGGTACTCGTCAATCAGCGGCTGCGCCTTCGGCAGGTCGTCATCCAAGATCGCGATCGTCATCGAGCCACCGCCTTGGCGCACCGGCGCGGCGACCGCGGCTGGCGCCTTAGGCTCGGCCGAGACCCGGCGGATCCGCCCGCAACCGAGGACAGCCGCGCCGACCGCGGCTGATCCTTGGACTAGACGCCGTCGAGTCACCTTCGTGCTGGAGCCTGAACCAAAGACAGCGTTGTCTTCGACGTCCATCACTCATTCTCCTCGAACACCGGCGGCGATCCGCGTCGTCGCGGGGGGAGCATGGGGCATTCGGTCAGCGGCGCGCGGCAAGGACCGCGATTCGGTTCGCAACCCGTCCACCATTCCGCTGCAGATCGTGACGCTACCAGAATGCGGGCGTTCCGTCATCTCCGGTGTTGGGGCATGGGCGTGGACGCTCGCTCGCAGCGCTAGCGCGGCCGGTACCAAGCGGGTAACATCCCGGCCGAAGTCCCTCTGCCACGACTTCGGGATGGCCGGTGGGCCGCCAAGCGGAATCTCCGCGTCCGTGCGAGCCTTCCCGTCCAGGTCGGTCGCAATGCTCGGCCGCAAACGACCAGCGCGGCCGCCAACGCGGTGCGGGACCCGCGGACGTTGGGGCGGCACTCCGACAGCGGGACGCCGGCCGGGATAGTGAAAGTGGCAGCCTGGCCGCTGACGCCACGAGGAGGAAGGAGGAGACCGACCGAGACCGACACCGGGACCTACCGCGCTGGGACCCCGACTCGCCGCTCACCACGGGGGATCGCCGATGATCCGCCCGGAGTCATCAAAGGAGACGGAGACGATGAGGACCCGCACCTTGAAGCTGGTAGCGCTGCTGAGCGTGGCGCTGGTTGCCCTTGTGGCGGTCGGCGTCCGGGCGGCTCAAGACGGCACCAACCGGGGCGACTTGCGCTTCGTAGTGGTCTCGCACGGTCAGGCGTCCGACCCCTTCTGGTCGGTCGTCGAGAATGGTGTCAGCCAGGCGGCCGACGACATGGGCGTCGAGGTCGAGTACCAGTCCCCGGGGGGCGAGTTCGACGTTGTCGCCATGGCGCAACTCATTGATGCCGCCGTTGCCTCCGAACCGGACGGCTTGGTCGTCTCCATCCCCGACCCGGACGCGTTGGGCGATTCGATCCGGGCGGCGGTCGAGGCCGACATCCCGGTGATTTCGATGAACTCGGGCAGCGACGTCGCGGCCGACTTCGGCCTTCTCACGCACGTCGGCCAGACCGAGTATGAGGCGGGCGTCGGTGCGGGGCAACGCATGGGCGAGGCCGGCGTCACGAACGCGCTCTGCGTCAACCAGGAAGTCGGCAACGTCGCGCTCGACGAGCGCTGCCGTGGCTTCACCGATGGCCTGGGGGAGTCGGGCGGCACCGTTGAGGTCCTCGAGGCCAGCCTTGCCGACCCGGGCGAGTCGCAGTCGCGGATTGAAGCGGCCCTCAGCGGGAACGAGGAAATCGACGGCATGCTCACGTTGGGCCCGACCGGCGCCGCGCCCGCCATGGACGCGATTGAGGCCGCGGGCGTGGGCGATCGCGTTCAGCTAGCCACCTTCGACCTATCGGTGGACGTGCTCGAAGCGATCCGGGACGGCAACATGCTGTTCGCCATCGACCAGCAGCAGTACCTTCAGGGCTACCTGCCGATCGTGCTGCTGACGTTGAACACAACCAACCTCAACACCGTCGCGAACGACGTCATCCAGACCGGCCCTGGCTTCGTGACCCAGGAGAACGCCGAGCGGGTTATCGAGCTGTCCGAGGCGGGCACGCGCTAGTTCTTACGATGACGCTGGGGGGCCGCGTCCGGGCGGAGGCGGCTCCCCTGTCCGACCGAGGAGGACACCATGCCCGCGACGCAGGGAGCGGCGGTTCGACCGGCGACCAGCGACGAGCGGGTGACCGCGGTCAATCCGTTGCGCCGCCTGCTCGTCCGACCAGAGATGGGCGCCCTCGCCGGCGCGATTGGGGTTTGGGTCTTTTTCGCCATCGTCGCCGGCGGACGTGGTTTCCTCAGCCTGCGCGGCACCGCCAACTACCTCGAGGTGGCGGCGCAACTCGGCATCCTGGCCGTCGCCGTCGCACTGCTGATGATCGGTGGCGAGTTCGACCTTTCAATTGGCTCCACCATCGGTGCGAGCGGCATCATCCTGGCACTCTTCCCCGTTGAATATGGCTGGAACATCTGGCCGGCCATGCTGGTTTCCCTCGCCTTCGCGCTACTGATCGGCTTCCTCAATGGCCTCCTGGTCCTGCGCACCGGACTGCCATCGTTCATCGTCACCCTCGGCACGCTGCTCATCATCCGTGGCGCGACGACTGGGGCGACCCGCCAGGTGACAGGAAGAACAGTCGTTGGCGGGCTAGACGATGTCCCCGGGTACGAGGCATTGCACGGCGTTTTTGCCAGGGGCGTCACGGTCGGCGGTGCGTCATTCTCGGTTTCGATCCTATGGTGGCTGGGGATCGCCGCGGTGGCGACCTGGGTGCTCCTGCGCACGTCGTTCGGGAACTGGATCTTCGGCGTGGGGGGCAATCTCCAGGCGGCACGCAACGTCGGCGTCCCGGTCAGCATGGTCAAGATCGTCCTCTTCATGACCACCGCGGTTGCCGCCTGGTTGGTGGCGATCATTCAGGTGCTGGACGCGAGAAGCGCCGACGTAGTGCGGGGAGAGGGCCGCGAGTTTACCGCCATCATCGCGGTAGTCATCGGCGGCACGCTGCTGACGGGCGGCTACGGCTCCGCGATCGGCGCCGTGCTCGGTGCCTTGATCTACGGCATGGTGAGCCAGGGTCTGGTCTTTGCAGGCGTCGACCCGGGCTGGGAGGATGCCGCCCTTGGCGCGATGCTGGTGGTAGCTGTGCTCGTCAACCGGTGGATCCGGACGCGAGCGATGGAGGGCCGCCGATGAGCGCGACGGCAAACGGCACCCCGCTGCTCGAGGTGCAGGGCGTCTCCAAGTACTTCGGCAGCGTGATCGCGCTCAAGGACATCTCGATGAGCGTGAATGCCACGCCGGGGAGGTGATGTGCCTGCTCGGCGACAACGGCGCCGGCAAGTCGACGTTGATCAAGGTGTTCTCCGGCGTGCATCCACCGAGCGAAGGGCGCTTCCTCATCGAGGGACAGGAGGCACGCTTCACCTCGCCGCGGGACGCCCTCAGTGCCGGTATCGCCACGGTCTACCAGGACCTGGCGATGATTCCGCTGCTGGGCATCTCCCGCAACTTCTTCCTCGGCTCGGAGCCGACGGTCGGCTGGGGACCGTTCCGCCGGTTCGACGTCGAGCGCGCGGACCGGGTGACTCGCGAAGAGCTCGCGAAGATGGGCATCCATTTGCGTGACACGACCCAAGCCGTCGGTACCCTCTCCGGCGGTGAGCGCCAGCCGGTCGCCATCGCCCGCGCCGTCTACTTCGGCGCCAAGGTGCTGATCCTAGACGAGCCGACCGCCGCGCTGGGGGTCAAAGAGGCTGGCGTCGTCCTCCGCTACATTGCGCAGGCGCGCGCCGCGGCCTCGGCGTCGTCTTCATCACCCACAACATTCACCACGCGTACCCGATCGGCGACCGCTTTACCCTCCTCAATCGTGGCCGCTCCTACGGCACCTTCACCAAGGAGAGGTCAGCCGCGAAGAGGTCGTCTCGATGATGGCCGGCGGCGAGGAACTCGAAGAGCTGAGCCACGAATTGGCCGAGTTCGCGCGCACCGACGAGGTCGCCGGTCGCACGCTTGCGCAGGCGAGCCGGCAACTCGAGGCGGAGGCGCAAGCGGTGCAAGCGGGCGACGCATCCCCACGGTAGGTTCCGATGGACGCCTCGGTCCCGGCTGCACGGTCCACGTGGCCCGGGCCACCGCGTTTGCGCCCACGAGAAACCGATACGGTCGAGCGCACGGTTTCCGACCGAGTCGGTACAACGGGTACGATTGACACCCATTCGGCCCGACCGCTAGGATGCAAGATCCGTCGGACCTAGGGCTCGGAGGCGCGTGAACCGCTCCTCGACCTCGACGTCGGCCCTGCGAGGGCAATCTCGCGGCGCCGCTGTGCCCATCCCCAGAGTCGCCACCGCGCCCGTCAACTGGAACAATGACGACCTCACCGATTGGCGCCCAAAGGTTCCCTTCCCAGCGATCCTCGACGAGATGGTGGCCGCCGGCTACGACGCCACGGAGTACGGTGACACCTTCCCCGCGGAGGCCGGGCAGTTGCGCGGGGCCTTGATCGAACGAGGGCTGACCCTGTGCGGCTGCTTCCACCCACTCGACCTGACCGACGATGAGCGACTGGCGGCACAGCTACCCCGGCTCAAACAGATCCTCGAGCTGTTCGCCGCCGTCGGCTGCGCGGACATCGTGCTCGCCCTGCCGTCGACTCCGCAGCGGGTCGCGCTCGCGGGTCACGTTCCAGCCGACGGCAGCGCCGGCCTGTCCAACGCCGCCTGGGATCGCCTCGGCCGTAACCTGACGGTGGTCGGCCGGATGGTGGCCGAGCATGGTCTTCGGGCACATTTCCACAACCACGTCGGCACCCATGTGGAGACGCCGGACGAGGTCGAACGCCTGACCCTCCTCCTTGACCTTGCGGTGATTGATCTCTGCTTCGACGGCGGGCACTACGCCTACGGCGGCGGTGATCCGGCCGCGTTCGTCGCCCGTCACGCCGAGCGCATCGGCTACGTCCATCTCAAGGACGTCAACCCGGCCGTGCTCGCCGCCGCGCGCACGACCGCCTTAGCTTTGTCGAAGCGCTGAAGCGTTACATCTTCTGCGAGCTGGGACATGGTGGCGCGGATATCGCCGGCACGGTTCGGTCGCTGCGCGCTGCGGGCTACGCGGGATGGCTGGTGCTTGAGCAGGACACCACCCCCCATGACGCGACGGCCACCGCCCGCGCCAACCGGGATTACCTGCGCGCGTCCTGCGGGTTATGACGCGCACCGGGCGACCGCGGGCGAGGGCTCGCCCGTGCCTGGACACCGTGGGGGGCTAGCACCCCGCTGCCTGATTGGAGGAACTGGATGCCCGACCGCGTCCGCGTCGCTCTGATTGGTGCCGGCCGCCTTGGTCGCCGCCACGCCGAGACTCTGGCAACCCAAATCCCTCAGGCCGAGCTCATCGCCATCGCGGACGCGAACGAGGAGACCGCCCGCGCCGCCGCCGCGGCGACGCGCGTCGGCCGGTGGACGACCGACTCCGAGGCGCTGATCGCCGACCCTGACATCGATGCGATTGCCATCGCCTCATCCACGGACACGCACGGCCCTTTGATTATCGCCGCCGCCCGGGCCGGTAAGCCGATCTACTGCGAGAAGCCGATCGCCATCGACCTCGAATTGACGGACGCCGCGCTGGACGCCGTGCGCACCGCTGGGGTCTACCTTCAGATGGGGTTTCAGCGGCGCTATGATCGGGGTTACCAGGCGGCCAAGGAGCTCATCGACTCGGGCGGCCTCGGCCGGATCGAGTCGGTCCGCGACGTCATGCGCGACCCCATGCCGCCGCACCGGACCTACCTCCCCGCGAGCGGCGGCCTCTTCCGGGACATGACGGTCCACAACTTCGACGCCCTCCGTTGGTTGACGGGCGACGAGGTCACGGAGGTCTACGCGCTGGGGACAGCCGTCACCGACCCAATGTTCGCCGAGGAGGGCGACATTGACACCGCCATTGTCACCCTTCGCTTCGCCGGCGGCGCACTCGCCGTGATTGACAACGGCCGCCGCACCAACTTCGGCTACGACGTCCGCACCGAGATCTTCGGCAGCGAGGGTGCGGTCTTCGTCGGCGAGACGCGGCAGACTCCAATCGTCCGTCTCGGGCCCGACGGCGTCCGACACGATCACGTCCACTGGTTCCTTGACCGTTTCGCGCAGGCCTACGCCGACGAGTTGCGGGCCTTCGTCACCGCCGTCGTCGACGGCACCCGGCCCGGGCCGAGCGGCGACGACGCCCGCGCCGCACTGGTCCTGGCCTACGCCGCCGAGGCCTCTCGCCGGGAGAACCGCCCGATCGCCCTCGCCGAGGTTGCCCAGTCGCTCGGAACCGCTTGAGGACGAGACGCCGGCGCGATGCGCGTGATAGCCTCGTTCGCGCTCGTCCAGACCGACGGCAACGCGCAAGGACCAAACGCTATGAGCCTCGCCGAACCCACCGCCAGGCCGCTGAAGCAAGAACGACCTCGACCGTCGCTCGCCGAGCTGCGCCGGCTCAGCGCGGAGGCGCGGCGTCTCATTGTCCGCGCCGTTCACACCGCTGGCGCCGGCCACATCGGCGGCCCCCTTTCCGCGACCGACCTCCTCATCACGCTCTACTTCGACACCCTCAACATCGATCCCCGTCGCCCCGACTGGCCCGAGCGCGACCGCTTTATCCTCAGCAAAGGGCACTCCTCGATCGGCCTCTACGCCGTCCTCGCGCTGCGCGGCTACTTCCCCGTCAAGGAGTTGGACACCTTCGATCAGATTGACTCTCGGCTCCAGGGCCATCCCGACATGACCAGACTGCCGGGACTCGACATGTCGACCGGCTCGCTTGGCCAGGGCCTGTCGCCCGGCGTCGGGATGGCGCTCGGCGCGCGGCTCCGGGGACTGCCGTTCCACACCTGGGTGATGCTCGGCGACGGCGAGATCCAGGAAGGACAGGTGTGGGAGGCGGCGTTCACCGCCGCCCGCTACAACCTCGACGCCTTGACCGCGATCGTCGACTACAACCGGCTGCCGCAGTTCGGCTGGCCCGACGCCCGAGGCTTCACCCGCGAGCGGCCGATCGACGACCCGGCCGCCAAGTTCGCCGCGTTTGGCTGGCACGTCCTCGAGTGCGACGGCCACGATCACGCCGCGATCCAGGACGCCTTCTCAGCCGCGGTCGCCCACCGTGGGCGGCCAACCTGCATCGTCGCCCACACGATCAAAGGCCACGGCATCTCGTTCATGGAAGGCGACTTCGGCTGGCACGCCAAGGTGCCGACCGGGGATCAGCTTACCGAGGCCCTGGCCGAGATCGACCGGCGGCTGACCGACCAGAACGGCGAGGAGGGTTAGGAACGTGGCGACGAGCGTGACCGCCTTGCCGCTCCACGCCGCCGAACAGGTGGCCATGCGCGAGGCCTGGGGTGAGGCGCTCGTCGACCTCGCCGCCCGCGACCCCGACCTCGTCGTCCTCGACGGCGACCTTGCCAACTCGACCCGCGCCGACATCTTCGCCGCTGCTGTGCCCGACCGCTTCTTCGAGATGGGCATCGCCGAGCAGAACCTCCTCGGCGTGGCGGCCGGTCTCGCCACCGTCGGCTACGTGCCCTGGATCAGCACCTTCGCCGCGTTCCTCGCCAAGCGCGCCCTGGATCAGATCCGCGTCGTCATCGCCCAGCCCCATCTCAACGTGAAGATGTGCGGGAGTTACAGCGGCATCCTGACCGGCAAGACCGGCAAGACCCACCAGGCGGTCGAGGACATCGCCGTCTTCCGGGCGATGCCCGGTGTCGTGACCATCGCCCCCGCCGACGCGGTTGAGCTCCGCTCGGCGATGGAGGCGATGATGGAGACGCCCGGTCCGATGTACCTGCGCCTCACGCGCGACCCGAGTCCGACCATCTTCCCGCCAGACCACCGCTTCCGCATCGGTGAGGGCGTCCTCCTCCGCGACGGCAACGATGTCGGCTTGATCGGCACCGGCGTCCAGACCGTCCGGGTCCTGGAGGCGGCCGATCTCCTCGCGGCCGAGGGCGTCGCCGCCTCGGTGCTCCATCTGCCGACCTTGAAACCGCTCGACACGGTCGCGGTCGTCGACCTCGCCGAACGCACCGGCGCCATCGTCACTGCCGAAGACCACTCGATCATCGGCGGCCTCGGCGGCGCCGTTGCCGAGACGCTCGGGGAGGATCGGCCCACACGGATGCGCCGCGTCGGGTGGCACGACGTCTACGGCGAATCGGGTCCGAACGACGCACTGCTGGAGAAGTACGGCCTGACCGCTCGCCACGTCGCCGAGGCGGCGCGCGATCTCCTCCGGTCCGGTTGACCAGAGGGCCGCGCAGACGCGCCGATGACGGGCACCCGGCCTGACCGGCCGTCCAGCTCCCTCCCACCGGTCACGTGTGCATAGGCCGTCCACGCGGTGGCAGAGGCCGGGGATGGAGCCATTAGGGAGAAAGGAATACCCCGCGATGGGCACCAGCGTCCGCCCTGCCGACCTGCTCTTGAAGTCAAATGCGGTTGCCGGCGAATCCGGCGAGCTGATCGCGGTCCCACCCGAGCGCGCCGGGTGGGACTACACCAGCCTGATCATCCGCCGCCTCGCAGCCGGCGAAACCTGGGCGCACGCCACCGGACCGGAGGAGGTCGCGCTTGTCCCGCTTGGTGGCCGCTGCCGGGTCGACGCCGCCGGTCACAGCTGGCAGCTCGGCGAGCGCGCCAATGTCTTCGCGGGTCAGCCCTGGGCGCTCTACCTGCCGCGCGACTCGGATCTGCGGGTGACGGCCAACGAGCCGCTGGAGTTGGCCGTCTGCGGCGCGCGGGCCGAGGAGGCGCACGAGCCGGTCCTGATTCGACCCGAGGACGTCGAGGTCGAGATACGCGGCGCCGGCAACGCCGCCCGCCAGATCAACCACATCGTCAAGCCCGCGTTTCCGGCCCACCGGCTCCTCGTCGTCGAGGTCTTTACCCCGAGCGGCAACTGGTCCTCCTATCCGCCGCACAAACACGACGTCAGTGACCTGCCGCGCGAAGCCGATCTCGAAGAGATCTACTACTACCGGATCGACCCACCGGCCGGCTTCGCCTTCCAGCGCCTCTACACCGCCGACGGCCGCATCCACGAGGCGTACGTCGTTCGCGACGGCGATCTCCTCCTCGTTCCAGAGGGTTATCACGTCTTCGCCGTCGCCCACGGCCACACCGGCTACTACCTGAACGTCCTTGCCGGCAACGAAGTTATCCGTACCATGCAACCCTCCGACGATCCAAGCCTCGGCTGGGTCCGGGATACCTGGCACGACGCCATGACCGAGGGTATCCGTTCGTGGCGCGACATCGACACCCGCATCAATGGCGGCGCCGGGCATCGCCGCTGAGCGGCCGCATTCCCCGACTCCCGGCCCGTGTTCCCAGAGGAGCTTTCAATGCAGACGATTCGCATGACCATGGCGCAGGCTCTCGTCCGCTTTCTCGGACAGCAGTACGTGGAGCGAGACGGACGTGAGCAGCGGTTCATCGCCGGCGTCTGGGGCATCTTCGGGCACGGGAACGTGACCGGCATCGGCCAGGCCCTGGAGGAGGTCGGCGCTGAGGCGGGGCTGCGCTTCCACGGCGCGCGAAACGAGCAGGGCATGGTGCATGCGGCCGCCGCCTATGCCAAGATGACGAACCGCCTCCAGACGTTCGCCTGCACCTCCTCTGTCGGCCCCGGCGCCACCAACATGATCACCGCCGCCGCCGGCGCGACGATCAATCGCCTACCCGTGTTGCTTCTCCCGGGTGATACGTTCGCCAACCGGCTACCCCACCCCGTCCTGCAACAACTCGAGCACCCCAGCCAGCGCGACGTCAGCGTCAACGACGCCTTTCGTCCGGTGTGCCGCTCGTTCGACCGCATCAGCCGCCCGGAGCAGTTGCTCGACAGCCTCCCGGAAGCGATGCGGATCCTGACCGACCAGGCCGAGACCGGCGCTGTGACGGTGGCACTGCCCGAGGATGCCCAGACAGAGGCATACGACTATCCGGTGCGATTCTTCGCCAAGACGGTCAGGCGGATCACCCGGCCGGCTCCAGCCGACGAGGACCTTGACGATGCCGTGCGGATGATCCGCGAGGCGAAGCGGCCCCTGATCATCGCCGGCGGCGGCGTGATCTACGCCGAGGCGACCGCGGCGCTGGCGGAACTGGCCGAGACGCTCGGCATCCCGGTCGTTGAGACTCAGGCGGGGAAGGGCTCGCTGCCCTGGAACCATCCGTGGAACGCGGGGCCGGTCGGCGCCAACGGTGGCATCGCCGCGAACCGGTTGGCCGCCGAAGCGGACCTCGTCCTTGCCGTCGGCACCCGGCTGGGAGACTTCCCAACCGCGTCCCACTCGGCGTTTCAACACCCCGATGTGCGGTTCGTCGGCCTCAACATCGCGCCGATGGACGCGCACAAGTTTGGGGCCCTGCCTCTCGTCGCGGACGCCCGCGTTGGTCTCTGCGCCCTGCTGGTCGCGCTGCGCCGAGCCGGCTATCACACGGACCAGGCCTACGCCGACAAGGTCCGCGCGCTCAAGGCCGAGTGGGACGCCACCGTCGACGACCAGCGGCGGATGACGAACCCGGGACGGCTTACCCAGGCGAACGTCATCGGCCTCGTCAACGAGGCCAGCCGGCCGCAGGATGTCGTCGTCTGCGCCGCCGGCGGATTGCCGGGGGATCTCCTCAAGCTCTGGCGCCCCCTCGATCCAAAGGGCTACCACCTGGAGTACGGATACTCCTGCATGGGCTACGAGATCGCCGGCGGGCTCGGAGTCAAGATGGCAACGCCGGAGCGCGAGGTCTACGTGATGGTCGGCGACGGCAGCTACCTGATGCTGCACACCGAGATCGTCACGTCCTTGCAGGAAGATCGGAAGCTGACGATCGTCCTACTCGACAACAGCGGCTTTCAGTGCATCCGCGGCCTGCAGGAGAGCGCCGGCTCGCCCGCCTTCGGCAACGAGCTTCGCTACCGCGACGCGGCGACCGACCGCCTCAGCGGCCCGCCGATCCCGATCGACTTCGCCGCGAACGCTCGTAGCCTCGGTGCCGCCGCATACTACGCCGACGAGGCGGGCGCCCTGCGCCAAGCCCTCGCGGCCGCAGTCACGGAGCCCCGGACGACGCTCATCCACGTCCCGATCGACCCCGACGTCCGCGTCCCCACCTACGAGAGCTGGTGGGACGTCCCCGTCGCGGAGGTCTCCGGCGAGCCGTCCGTTCAGACCGCCCTGGCCGCGTATCGGCAGGCAAAGCAAAAGCAGCGCTATTACTCCTAAGAGAAGCACGGCCCCTCGCGAGGCGGGCTTCCGCTCGTTCGGACCCCGGTTGCTAGTCGCGCTGGCGACAGCGGCCACGGACGCCAGTGACAGCGTGCTGGGGGGCTACGAAGAAGCGGCGGTCCTGCTCGTCGGTGCCCTAGTACGCCAGCCGGTGCAGTCCTGCCGCTAGGACCTCAATGCCTGCCACGGCGTGCTCCACCGAGGTGAACTCCTCCGGGGTGTGGCTGCGACCGTCCTTGCTCTGCACGAAGAGCATCGCCACCTTGGCGATGGTCGCCATCTGCTGGGTGTCGTGGACCGCGCCGCTCGCCATGGTAAGCGTCGGGATGCCGAGCTCGCGGGCGGTTTCTTCGAGGGCGTGGACGGTGGCCGGGTCGCAGACGCACGGTGCCTGTTCGTGAGTCACGTGCCAACTGACGTCGAGGTCGCGCCGGGCGGCGACCTCGGCGATCAGCGCCTCGTGCTTGGCGTACAGGCGCTGACGCGCCGCTGGATCCGGGTGGCGGGCGTCGATCATGAAGGTGACCCGCTCCGGGATGATCGCCGGGTAGTTGGGTTCGACCGTCATCCGTCCGACCGTCGTCACCGCGGGCCGGCCCATCCGGTGCGCCGTGTTGATCACCCCGGATACGATCTCGGCCGCGCCCGCCATTGGATCGCGCCGTAGGTCCATCGGGAAGGCGCCGGCGTGGTTCGACGTTCCCCGCAGGTCGACGACGGAGTGTCGCAGCCCCGTGATGGCGTTGACGATGGCGACCGGCAGCCCGACCTGTTCCAGCATCGGTCCCTGCTCAATGTGGAGCTCGATCCACGTGTCGATGTCATTCCGGACCGCCTCCGGGATGCGCGCCGGGTCGAGACCGACCTCGCGCATCGCCTCGGCGATCGTCTCGCCGTCGTAGCCACGGACCGCCTCCGGGTCGTCCGGCTCGATGCGGCCGACGATCGCCCGCGACCCCCAGAAGTTGGCCGACGGGAAGCGACTTGACTCTTCCTCGCAGAGGGAGACGGCCTCCAGCGGCCGCTTCGGCGGTCCGAATTGCTCCTTCAGGGCGCGGAGCGCGATCAGCCCCCCGATCACGCCGAGCGCCCCATCGAAGCGGCCGCCCGGCCGCTGCGAATCAACGTGCGACCCGGTGGCGACGCAGGATCCGCCTTCACTCCCTTCGAGACGCGCCCAGACGTTGCCGACCGCATCCCGACGCACCGCGAGGCCCGCCTCGTCCGCGCGCGCCGCGTACCAGTCCTGGGCCGCGACCCACTCGGGCGAGTAGACGGTCCGCCATACGCCCGTCTCGCCGTGGGCGCCGAAGCGAGCAAGCTCCAGGATCGAACGCTCCACGTACTCGGGGTCAATTTGAACGCGTGTCACCGGGTCGTCTCCTCGTGCTTCCGGCCTCCGCGGGCCGGATGCCGCGGGTGATAAGCCGGTCCTCCCCGTCCCGAACCGCCGCTCGCGACCGGCGTACTGTGCCATTTGCGGTCGGCATCCTACCTGCAAGCGGCGTGAACCGACCAGCAGCATCGAATCCGGCCATGCGCCGTGTATCATCCACGCCGTCGCATTGCCGCCGGACCGGAGAGGGTCATGCCGGACGACCGGTTGACGGTCCAGGAGATCAACGCGCTCGACCAGGAGCGGTTCGTCGCGGTCCTCGGGTCCCTGTTTGAAGGGTCGCCCTGGATCGCGGCTGAGGCGTGGCATCGCCGGCCCTTTACGGACATCCCGGCGTTGCACCACGCCTTCCGCGCCGTCGTCGAGAGTGCCGGCACCGAGCGCCAGCTTGCGCTGATCCGCGCCCACCCTGACCTCGTCGGGAGGGCAGCGCGGACGGGCACGTTGACGCCCGAGTCGACGCGCGAGCAAGCGGCGGCCGGCCTAGACGCCAACCGGCTGTCGCCAGTGGAGGTCGCCGAGTTCGGTGAGCTCAACGCCGCCTACCGGGAGCGGTTCGGCTTTCCGTTCGTCGTCTGCGCCCGCGAGAACAAGAAGGACGCAATCCTCGCCGGCTTCGCCGCCCGCCTGGACAACCCCCGGGAGATGGAGATTGCGGTGGCGCTCGATGAGGTCGCCAAGATCGGCTGGTACCGGCTCCTCGATGCCGTCCGAGACGATGCCGACGGCGCGGCCGGCTCGCCGGACGGAAGCGAGCGTCGGGAGGTGCGGTGATGCGGTACGAGATTGGTTACGGCAAGGCCCGCGTTCCGGTCTACCGCGTCCACGCGACGCCGCTGCGAGGCGTTGCCCCGATTCCCGAATCGGCGTTCACCGGCCGCGAGAACGTCCTGTTTGCCTTCGACGTCGATGTCGAGGTGCTGGGAAGTGACTTCCTGCCGGCCTACACCGAGGGCGACAACCGAAGCGTGGTCGCCACCGACAGCATGAAGAACTTCGTCCTCCGGGAATCGCTCGCCTACGACGGCGCAACCCTCGAGGGGTTGCTCGCGTTCTTAGGCCGTCGCTTCGTCGCCACCTACCCGAAACTGCGAACACTTCGTCTCACCGGCCGCGAGCGACGGTTCGCCCCGGCGCTCGTGCCGGGGTCCGACGGTACCTTCGCGGACAGCCCGGTCCTCTTTGCCGGCGCGGACGGCGACCACGCGGTTGCCACGGTGGAGATCACGGGGGATGATGTTGACGCGACCGTGACCGGTCACCAGTGCGGCCGGGTTGGGATGCGGCTGCTCAAGGTCACCGGCAGCGCGTTCACCTCGTTCGTCCGCGACGGCTACACCACCTTGCCGGAGCGGGGGGACCGTCCGCTCTGCGTCCATCTCGACGTCCACTGGCGATACGGGAACGCCGACGACATGCTTGGCCGGGACGCGGCGCGCTACGTGCCCGCCGAGCAGGTAGGCGACCTGGTCCGAGTAGTCTTCCACGAGTTCGTCAGCGAGTCGATCCAGCACCTCGTCCACGAGATGGGCGTCCGGCTCCTGGAACGATTCCCGCAGCTCACCGAGGTCGCCTTTGAAGCCCAGAACCGAACGCCGGACCCGGTCGCCGCGTCGGAAGCCGACCCAAAGGCGAGGGTCTATACCGAGCCGTTTCCGGCGCACGGGGTCATCACCCTCGCCCTCGCCCGGGATGCCTAGCGGAGTGCGACGCCGTTTGCCAAGGCGAAGGGGACCGGCATGACAGGGCGCCTGACGACCCACGTGCTGGACACCGCCCGCGGCCGCCCCGCCGCCGGCATGACGGTCGAGGTTTGGCGGCTCGGCCCGGACGGCGAGGGCCGGACGCTGCTCGGGACGGCACGCACCAACGTCGACGGTCGCGTGGACGAGCCGCTCCTCACCGGCGGCGAACTGACCGTCGGCGTCTACGAGATCGTGTTCGCCGTCGGAGACTACTTCGCGGCCGGAGAGCCGCTGCCCGATCCGCCCTTCCTCGACCGAGTACCGGTCCGGTTCGGCGTCGCCGATCCCGCTGCCCACTACCATGTCCCGCTCCTCGCGTCACCGTGGGCCTACAGCACCTACCGTGGCAGCTGAGCACTCTCCGTCACCGGCCGCGGTTGGCGCACTCGACCGCGCCCGGGTCGTCATGGAGCGGTGCGATGTCCTCGCCGGCCACAGTGAGGAGCCGGGCCGCCTGACCCGGCGCTACGGCACGCCGGCCCTCCGCGCCGCGCAGGAAGTGACCGCGGGCTGGATGCGTGGCGCGGGAATGGCCGTCCACCGCGACCCGATCGGCAACCTGATCGGCCGCTACCCCGCAAGTACAGAAGGTCGGGAGACGCCAGCTCTGCTCCTCGGAAGTCACCTCGACACCGTCCGCGATGCCGGACAGTACGACGGCGCGCTGGGCGTGCTCGTGGCGCTCGCCGCGGTGCAAGGGCTGCGCGACGGCGACGAGCACCTCCCGTTTGCGGTGGATGTCGTTGCGTTCGCCGACGAGGAGGGGCTCCGGTTCCACGGTGCCTACCTCGGTAGCCGGGCCTTCACTGGAACGCTCGATCCGGCGGCACTCTCACTGCGTGACGTCGACGGCATCACCTTCGCCGAGGCGATTCGCTCCGTCGACGGCGACCCGGATGCCCTCCCCGCCGCCCGGGTAGACTTCAGCGATCTACTGGGATATGTCGAGACCCACATCGAGCAGGGGCCGGTCCTCGAAGCGCTTGCCGTCCCCATCGGCGTCGTCTCCGCCATCGCCGGTCAATCTCGCCTTGATGTCCGTTTCGGCGGCGAGGCTGGCCATGCCGGCACAGTGCCGATGACGCGCCGTCGTGATGCTCTCTGCGCCGCCGCGGAGTTCGTCCTTACCGTGGAGGCCGCCGCCCGAGAGCGCGCCGGAGTGGTCGCCACCGTGGGCCAGATCACCGTTGAGCCGGGCGCGCGCAACGTCGTCCCGGGCACGGCCGCGCTAACGCTCGACGTCCGGCACGAGGACGACGCCGTCCGCGACGCTGTGGTACGTCACCTGGAGCTCCGTGCACGCGAGATCGCCGATCGGCGAGATGTGGAGGTCGCCTGCCGACCCGTAGGAGCGTCCAATGGGGTCCGCTGCGACCCCGACCTGTCGGCCGTGCTCGCTCGTGCGGTGGAAGCGGTCGGGTGTCCCGTCCGTCGTCTGCTCAGCGGTGCCGGGCACGACGCCGTCGCGCTGGCGGCGCTGGCACCCGTGGCGATGCTCTTCGTCCGCTGCGCCGGCGGCATCAGCCACCACCCGGCCGAATCAGTGTCGGTGGAGGACGTTTCGGTGGCGATTGAGGTGATGGATCACTTCTTGGTAGCGATGGCGCACCGATCGCTCCCGGTGGCCTAAGTGGTGCACCCAGCGAGGTCGAGATTGTCTGGGGATGAGGGGCGCCGGCCGCACGACACCGCGTGTGCGCGACATGAGGTTCCGCAGACGATGAACGGCAACCCTTCGAACTGAACGAGCCGTAGACGCGAGCGAGGGAGATCAGACGTGGCCGAACGCGAGGGCATCTTTCCCACGTTCTTCCTGTCGGGTTTCGAGTGCTCGACGTTCGTCTGGCAGGACAAAGGTCGGCGTAACCTCGTCGCGGAGACCCGTCACGCGGAGCACGTCGATGAGGACTACGCCTTCCTGCGCGGCCTGGGCATCGCGGTCGCGCGGGAGGGCATTCCTGGCCGCTCGTCGACCAAGGCGGCCGCTGCGACTTCTCCTCGCTCGATCCGTTTATCGAGGCGATGAACCGCAACCAGATCCTGCCGATCTGGGACCTGTGCCACTATGGCTACCCCGACGACACCGATCCATTCGAGCCGGCGTTCGCCGAGCGCTTCGCGGCATACGCCCGCGCCGCGGCCGAGTACGTCGTCCCCCGCGTCCGCGGTCCGCACTTCTTCACACCGGTCAACGAGATCACGTTCTACGGTTTCATGGGCGGGGAATGGGGCTGGGCCGCGCCGTTCCGCAAGTCCGAGCGGGAGCGGCACGAGCTGCGCCTATCGCTGTGCAAGGCCGACATCGCGGCCGTCAATGCCATCCGGGAGGTCGATCCCGAGGCCCGGATGGTGCACATCGATCCGCTCATCCTCGTCGTGCCGCCGAAGGATCGCCCGGATTTGATCGACGACGCCGAGCGCGAAACGCACGAGGACACGTTCTACGCGTGGGATGTGATCGCGGGCAAGCGGCACCCCGAGCTGGGCGGCGCGCCGGAGGTGCTCGATATCGTGGGCGTCAACTGCTACTCATTCGGACAGATGGAATTTCGTGAGCACGGACCGCACGCGTCTCTGGAACCAATGGACGAGCGCATCCGACCGCTGGGCGATCTCCTCGCCTTTGCCTGGGAACGGTACCGTCGGCCCATGATCGTCGGCGAGACGAGCGGTCTGGGAAACGGTCGCCCGGCATGGCTCGAGGACATCATGGAGGAGTCGCTCGCCGCAGTACGGCGCGGGATGGACCTGCACGGCATCTGCCTCTTCCCGGCGGTGGATATGCCCAATTGGCACACCGGGGAGTGGCTGCACAATGGGCTCTGCGATCTGGTCGAGGAAGACGGCGACCTCAAGCGCGTCCCGTTCGAACCGTACGTCGCCGAGCTGCGCCGCTGGCAGAAGCGTCTCAACCGCGTCACCGAGCTCGACGAGGACCCCTTCAGTGACCCGGTGGACCTGCGGGACATCATTGCCGCGGCCGAGCGGCTGCAGATGCACTCCGACAAGGATTGGACGTAGCCGCGAGACGAACCGGCGTAGCGGGCGACAGGACGCGCCGCCAATTGACCAAGCGTTCTGATCGATGCCACACTCGTCCTACCCCTGCGGCACTCCGGCCCATCCAAGCAAGGTCGCCGTCGCGCGACCAACGCGCCCTGGTCACCCGGAAGGGCCACACAAGAGTCGCAGCCGAGCGTGTCGGGAAGATCGTCAGCTTCGACCAGGGCTCGGGGCGCTCCCACGGATGGCGGGGCGTCGAGCCGTAGCGGGTCACGCCATGCCGCTCTACGACCTCGTCGTCCGCAACGGCACGATCGTCACCGACGCCGGGATTGGTATCGCCGACCTCGCGGTGGCGGACGGGCGCATCGCGGCCATCGGGCCGGATCTGGAAGGTTCAACCGGGGAGGAGATCGACGCGTCGGGGCTGCACGTCTTCCCGGGAGTGATTGACCCGCACGTCCATTGCAACGAGCCCGGGCGAACCGACTGGGAGGGTTTCGCGACCGGCACTCGGGGACTGGCGGCCGGCGGCGCGACAACCTGCTTCGACATGCCGCTCAACGCCCATCCCCCGACCGTCGACGCCGCCGCCTTCGATCTCAAGCTGACCGCTGCCCAGGCGTCGGCCGTGACCGATTTCGCCCTCTGGGGCGGGCTGGTGCCGGGCGACCTGGACCGGCTGGACGAGCTGGCCGGTCGGGGGGTAGTCGGTTTCAAGGCGTTCATGTCCGTCAGCGGTACTGACGACTTTCCGGTCGCCGACGACCTGACCTTGTACGAGGGGATGGGCCGCGCGGCGCGGCTGGGCCGCCTGGTGGCGGTCCACGCAGAGAACGACTCGATCACCGCCCGCCTCGCCGCCCGGGCCCTGACCGAGGGGCGGACTGGCCCGCGCGACTACCTCACCTCCCGCCCAGTCGTTGCGGAGCTGGAAGCGATCAGCCGGGCCCTTCGGTTCGCCGGGGAGACGGGCTGTGCGCTGCACGTCGTCCACGTCAGCACCGGCCGCGGTGTAGCGCTCGTGGTGGAGGCACGGGCAAGGGGCGTGGACGTCAGTTGCGAGACGTGCCCTCACTACCTCACGTTCACCGGCGAGGACCTGGAACGGCTCGGCGCGGTCGCCAAGTGTGCCCCGCCGCTGCGGGACGCCCCCGAGCAACAAGCGCTCTGGGAATACGTCAGCGATAGAACGCTGTCGATCGTCGCGTCCGACCATTCGCCAGCGCCGGTCGGAATGAAAGCTGGACGTGACTTCTTTCGCATCTGGGGCGGCATCTCGGGCGCTCAGTCGACGCTTTCGGTGCTGTTGACGGAGGGTCACCACGCGCGTAACGTGCCCCTCGCGACCATCGCCGCCGCGGTCGCCGGCACAAGCGCCCGGCGATTTGGGTTCCCCCGCAAGGGGCGGTTAGCGGTCGGCGCCGACGCCGATCTTGCCCTGGTCGCGCTGCGTGACCGCTTCGTGCTCCGGCGCGAGGACCTACACTACCGTCACCCGCACAGCCCGTACGTCGGCATGACGTTCCAGGGGCGGGTGGTGCGAACCATCCTGCGCGGGATGACGACCTTCTTGAAGGGCGAGGTTGTGGCGGGGCCGGTTGGACGGCTCCTCGTCCCATCGCCAGGACCCGGCGACAAGGGACAGGAACGCACCGCGTCCGGTGGAGGTCGCGGCGCCGCGCAGGAACGGGCATGTGGCAGACCTACGTACAACCGACCAATCTGAACGACGCGCTCGAACTACTCCGGCAGCGCGGGGCGGAAGCCCGGATCGTCGCCGGCGGCACCGACATCATCGTCGAGCTGTCGCGCGGGGTGCGGCCAACCTCGACTCTGATCGACATCACCGCCCTCCCGGATTTAAAGCACGTACGCGAGGCGAACGGCCTGATCCGACTCGGCGCGCTCGCGACCCACAATGACGTGATCGCCTCCGCGGCGTGCGTAGAGCGCGCCCTGCCACTCGCGCAGGCGTGCTGGGAGGTTGGGGCCCCCCAGCTCCGCACCCGAGGCACGGTGGCCGGCAACCTCGTCACCGCCTCACCCGCCAACGACACCATCACGCCGCTCGCCGCGTTGGGGGCGGATGTGGTGTTGGCCAGCGCGGCGGGCGAACGCGTCGTGCCATTGAGCGATTTCTACGTTGGGGTGCGGCGGACGGTCATCCGGCCCGACGAGTTGCTCCGCGAGATCCGGTTCCCGGCGATGGCACCAAATCAGCGCGGCCTCTTTCTCAAGCTGGGTCTCCGCCGGGCGCAGGCGATTTCGGTCATCGATCTCGCGTTGGTCCTGACCTTCGACGGCGAGCGGGTCGAGGAGGCGCGCATCACCCTCGGCTCCCTCGCGCCAACCATTGTCCACGCCGGGGCAGCGGAGTCGTACCTACGGGGGAAGCGGCTCGACGAGGCAGTCTGCCGCGAGGCCGGGCGGCTGGCGTGCGAGGACGTTAGGCCGATCGACGACGTGCGCGGGTCGGCGGGCTACCGGCTGGCAACCCTGGCTCACCTCGTCGCCCACGGCATGGAGTGGATCGCGGCCGGGACCGAGGCCGATGGGTGGATGCGGCCACCGGTCCTGCTCGACACCGGTGGCAGACCGACGCCCGGGGCGCCATTCGCCGGGACCATCGAGACGACGATCAACGGGCACCCGTATACCCTGACGAACGCAGGGCGCAAAACGTTGCTCAACGCACTGAGGGAGGACGCTGGACTGACGGGGACGAAGGAGGGCTGTGCCGAGGGTGAGTGCGGCGCCTGCACGGTCTGGCTCAACGGTCAGGCGGTGATGTCCTGCCTCGTTCCCGCGCCACAAGCGCACAACGCGACGGTGACGACGATCGAAGGGCTGGCCGACGGGAGCAAGCTCCACCCGCTGCAGCACGCTTTCGTCGAGCGCGGTGCGGTCCAGTGCGGCTATTGCATCCCGGGGATGCTGATGGCGGGGGCGAAGTTGCTGGAGGAGCAGCCGGATGCCGACCTGGACCGGGTGCGGGCGGCGCTGAGCGGCAATCTGTGCCGCTGCACCGGATACCGCAAGATCTTCGACGCCGTCCTCGGCGTCGGAGGGACGGGATGACGACCATCATTGGGGCGTCCCTACCCCGCCCCGACGCGCTCGCAAAGGTCACGGGTGACGCCCACTACCCGGCCGATCTGGTACAGCCGGGCATGCTCCATCTCAAGGTGGTCTTTGCCCATCGGTCCCACGCACGCGTCGTGACTATCGAGCCCGGCCCCGCCCTCCGGCATCCGGGCGTCGTCGCGGTACTCACCGCCGCCGACGTGCCCTCCAACGCCTACGGGCTGATCGAGGCCGACCAGCCGGTGCTCTGCGCCCCGGGAGACAAGGTGCGCTTCGAGGGGGATAAGGTCGCCGTCGTGGTGGCCGACACCAAGGAGGCCGCCGAACAAGGCGCGCAGCTCGTCGTGGTCGAGTACGAGAGCCTGCCGGCGGTCACCGACCCGCGGTCGGCGATGGCGGTCGACGCACCGCTGGTCCACGAGGAACGGGGCTCGAACGTCCTCCTGCACGTGCCGATTCGCAAGGGTGACGTCGCGGCGGCATTCGCCGTGGCCGACGTCGTGCTCGATGGCGAATTCCAAACCTCCTGGCAGGAGCACGCCTTCCTCCAGCCCGAAGCGGGGATCGCGTACCTCGACGAACAGGACCGGGTCGTGATCGAGACCGCCGGCCAGTGGCTGCACGAGGACCGCCGCCAGATCGCCCAGGTGCTCCGGCTGCCGGAGGAGCGGGTCGTCGTCCGCTACGCCGCGATCGGCGGGGCGTTCGGAGGGCGCGAGGACCTGTCGCTTCAGCATCTGTTGGCGCTTGCCGCTTGGAAGCTGCGCTGCCCGGTCGCGCTGGTCTGGAGCCGCGAAGAGTCGATCGTCGCCCACCACAAGCGCCACCCGATGACCGTCCGCTGCCGGTGGGGCGCCCAGCACGACGGCACAATCACCGCCGTCGAGGCGGAGGTGGTCGCCGATGGCGGGGCCTACGCGTCCACCAGTGCCGAGGTGGTCAAGGTCGCCACCCTCTTCGCCAGCGGCTGCTACGAGATCCCTAACATTGCGGTCGACGGTTACGCCGTCTACACCAACAACGTCCCGTCCGGCGCCTTCCGCGGCTTCGGCGCGCCCCAGGCTCAGTTTGCGGCCGAGGTGATGCTGACCCGCCTGGCGCACGCCCTGGATCTCAATCCGGTCGAGCTGCGGCGGCGCAATATCTACCGCGAAGGAAGCCTCGAACCGACGCAACAACCCCTGCCCCCGGGGGTTAGCGCCCTGGCGGTGCTGGAGCGCTGCATGGAAGAAGCGCACGCGCGTTTGGGATTCACCGAACAGCTTCCCGGTCCGCCGACCTCTGGGGGCGACGAGGCGGTTCTCGCCATGGCTCGGAGCAACGGGCGTCCTTCCCACCTGCGCCGGGGCGTTGGCATCGCCTGCGGGATGAAGAACCTCGGCTACTCGTTCGGTTTCCCGGAGCAGTCGACGGCCACGGTCGAGTTGATCGGGCGAGGCGAGGTCGAGCAGGCCCGGGTGCGGGTCGGCGCCGCCGACGTCGGGCAGGGGTCCCACCTGGCGCTGCAGCAGATTGCGGCCGAAGAGTTGGGGCTGCCACTCGAGCGGGTGGAGATGGTGTGCGATGACAGCGCCGACGCGCCGAACGCCGGCAGTGCTTCGGCGTCGCGCTTGACGCTGATGGCCGGGCGGGCGGTGCGGGATGCGGTGCTCGCGGCCAAGGAGAAATGGCCGAACACCGACGATCCGCTGGTCGAGGCGACGGTGCAATACCGTCCGCCGGCGACGACCGCTTTGGCTCCTGCCACCGGTGCCGGCCGCCCGAACTACTGCTATGGCTACGCGGCGCAGGCGGTCGAGGTGGAGGTCAACCTCCTTACCGGCCAGGTGCGGGTGCTCACGGTGATCAGCGTGCACGACGTCGGTAAGGCGATCAACCGCCAGCAGGTAGAAGGACAGATCGAGGGATGTCTGGCACAGGCGCTCGGCTACGCGCTGCTCGAACACTTCCAAGTGAAGGACGGGCACGTGCTGACGCCGTACCTGAGCACCTACCTGCTCCCGACCTCGCTCGACATGCCGGCGGAGATGATCCCCGTCATCCTTGAGTTGGCCGATCCGAACGGGCCATACGGGGCGCGGGGCGTGGCTGAGATGCCGCTCGTGCCACTCACACCGGCAATCGCGAGCGCAATCCACGACGCCACCGGGGTCTGGCTGACCGAGCAGCCGATGACGCCGGAACGGGTACTGGCCGCTCTCTCGGCCCGTTCGCCCGGATCCCGCTGAGTCTGGTACAGTCGGCTCCGCCCAAGGGTCCCAGCCCGCAGACGAACCACCCCGCGGACGAGCCTGCCGGACAACGGCGCGCCGAAGAGCCGAAACGAGGGCGGAGGGTGCCCATGGCGAGGTGATCGGGCGCGAGGCCGGCGGCGGGCGCGGTCCACTCCGGCCAACGACGCGTGGGATTGCGCCGACGGCGCGTGACCGGACGGCGGCGGGGGTGAGGCGTTGTCGAGGAGGAGAGCGAACGCGATGGGGGATACGCGGGTTGGGAGCGAGCGGGAGCCGCGAGTCGAGATCCGACGACCGGGGTTCACGCGGCGGGAAGTGGTGCGGGGTGGAGCGGCCGCCGGGCTGGCGATCGCGGTTGGCGGCCTAGCGCCACGGGGGACGCGGGGTCAAGATGCGTCGCCGGCGGCGTCTCCGGACGGGCCGCCGATCAAGGTTGCATTTGTCTACGTGGGACCGATCGGCGACCTCGGCTGGACGTGGGCGCATGACCAGGGGCGGCTGGCACTTGAGCAGAACCTGCCCAACGTCGAGACGGTCTACCAGGAGAGCGTGCCGGAGACCGCGGCCGACGCGGAGCGGGTCATCCGCGGCTTTGCCCAGGACGGCGCCAAGGTAATCTTCACCACATCCTTCGGCTACATGCAGCCGACGATCAACGTCGCCAAGGACTTTCCGGACACGATCTTCGTCCACATCTCCGGCTACATGACCGCGGAGAACGTCGGGACCGGATTCGGCAGGATCGAGGAGCCGCGCTACGTTGCCGGTCTCATCGCCGGCAAGATGACCAAGACGAACAAGCTCGGCTATGTCGCCGCCTTCCCGATCCCGGAGGTGATCCGGGGGATCAATGCCTTCTCGCTCGGCGTGCGCGCCGCCAACCCGAACGCCACCGTCAACGTCGTCTGGACCGCCACTTGGTTCGACCCGCTGAAGGAGCGCCAGGCGGGCGAGGCACTCCTCGACGGCGGCGCCGACGTGATCGCCCAGCACCAGGACACCGCGGGCCCGCAGCAAGCGGCGGAGGAGCGGGGAGTCTACGGCGTCGGCTACAACGCCGATATGTCGAAGATGGCACCGAAGGCGGTCCTGACCAGCGCGATCTGGCACTGGGACGTCTTCTACATCCAGACGGTCCAGCAGGTGCAGGCCGGAATCTGGGAGAGCGGCCAGTACTGGGGCGGCTGGAAGGATGGCATCGTCGACCTCGCGCCGATCGGGCCGATGGTCCCCGACGACGTGCGGCAGATGGCCGAGGCCGAGATCGTCAAATTCAAGAGCGGCGAAAAGGACATCTTCACCATTTTCACCGGCCCGATCAACGACCAATCCGGCAAGGAGAAGGTGCCCGCTGGTCAGGCGCTGACCGCCGAGCAGTTGCTGGGCACGGAGATGAACTGGTTCGTAGAGGGCGTTGAGGGAGACCCGACGCCGTAGCCGATCAGCGGCGGCGGCTCCGCACGGCGACCAAACACCAACCGAGGCTTGAGGGGCACGGCGGGCCGTGCCCCTCCCTATGGTCGCTCGGGACGGACCAGCGGCGTGGTCGGTCGCGACGCCGTCGCCTAGACTGACGACGCGCCGCCGTAACGCGCGGGCGTTCCCCCCGGCCTGGCCGGCGTTGCGGAGGCTCCAGGGCGTCGGATGGACACCTACGCGATCGAGATGACGGGGATCACCAAACGCTTCGGCGGGGTGGTCGCTAACGACGCGGTCGATTTCGCGGCTCGCGCCGGGGAGGTTCATGCCCTCGTCGGCGAGAACGGCGCCGGCAAGTCGACGCTGATGAGCATCCTTGCTGGCCTGTACCGACCCGACGTGGGCCGAATCGCGATTGGCGGCCGGCCGGTGGACTTCCGCTCGCCACGCGACGCGATCAATCATGGCGTCGGCATGGTCTACCAGCACTTCATGCTGGTCGATTCGCTCACGGTCGCCGAGAACGCAACGCTCGGCCAGCGCAACCGGCGACTCCGGCTCGACATCGCGGGCGTCGAGCGCGAGGTGACGCGGGTGGGGCGTCGCTCCGGTCTCGAGGTCGACTCCACGACCACCCGCGCGCGCCCGTCTGGCACCGCTCGCTCCGCGCCCCACCGCGCGTAGCGACCCAGCCACAGCCCTACCGCGGCGCCCGGACGTTGGTCTTCGACGAGCCGACCGCCGTCCTCACACCGCAGGAGTCGGCTGATCTGGTACGAACACTGCGTGGGATGGCTGCCGAGGGGTTTTGCATCGTCTTCATCTCGCACAAACTCGACGAGGTGCTCGCGGTCGCCGACCGCATTACGGTCCTGCGCCGTGGCCGCGTCGTCGCCACCACCGAAGCCGGCGCGACGGACCGCCGCTCGCTCGCCCGCCTGATGGTCGGCCGCGAGCTGGCACCGCAGGTGGAAGCGCCGGCCGAAGTCGGCCCGGTGGCTCCCCTAACGGGGGAGGTCGAGCCGGTGCTCGACGTGCGCGGGCTGCGCGCGCTGGGTGACAAGGGGCTGCCGGCGCTCGACGGGATAGACCTCACGGTCGCCGCCGGCGAGATCCTTGGGATCGCGGGCGTGGCGGGCAACGGGCAGCGGGAGCTGGCCGAAACCATCACCGGGCTCCGGACCGCCACGGCGGGCGCGATTCTGGTCGGCGGGCGCGACCTGACCAACCGCTCACCACGCGACATCGCCCGGGCCGGGGTGGCGCACGTCCCCGAGGACCGACTCGGCACGGGGCTGGTCTCGGGCATGGACCTCGCGGCGAACGCGATCCTGCGGGACTACCGCCGGGCGCCGCTCGCGCGCGGTCCGTTCCTCGCTCGCCGCGCCATTGCCGCCTTCGCCGACCGTCTAATCCAGCGATACGACGTCAAGACGCCCGGGCGCGCGGCGCGGGTGCGCGGCCTCTCCGGCGGCAACCAGCAAAAGCTTCTCCTTGCCCGCGAATTGTCGGGCGAACCCCGCCTCCTGGTCGCGGTCCACCCGACCCGTGGCGTCGATGTCGGCGCGACCGAAACGATCCACCGGCTCCTGCTGGCGCAGCGGGCCCGCGGCGCCGCCACGCTCCTCATCTCAGAGGACCTCGACGAGTTGCTGGCGCTCGCCGACCGCATCGCCGTCCTCTACGAGGGGAGGGTGATGGGGACGGTCGCAGCGCGGGGCGCCGACCGGGAGCGGCTGGGTCTGATGATGGCCGGCATCCATGCGGGCGCGGTGGAGCCGGCGGTGGTCGCGGGCCGTGGGTGAGGTAAACGCCGCTACCCCACGCTATCGCGTCGAGCGCCGATTGGCACCATCGCGCGTCGCGGTGGTGCTGGTTCCCGCGATCTCGGTGCTCCTGGCGTTCGTCGCCGGCGGGCTCGTGCTGTTGGCGTCCGGCGAGGATCCGATTGCAGTCTATCGAGCGATGTACACGGGGGCATTTGGCTCCCGCGACGGTCTCGCCGAGACGCTGGTCAAGACGATTCCGCTGCTGCTGACCGGACTCGGCGTCGGCGTGGCGTTCCGGATGCAACTCTGGAACATCGGCGCCGAAGGTCAACTCTATCTCGGCGCGATCGCCGCCACGGGCGTCGCACTCTACGTGCTGCCGAGCGCGCCGGCGGCAGTACTGGTCCCGGCGATGGTGGTCGCCGGTCTGACCGGGGGCGCGTTGTGGGGTCTGGTACCGGGTGTCCTGCGCGCCTACCTGCACGTCAACGAGATCATCACCAGTTTGATGCTCAACTACGTGGCGATCCTCTTCTCCGAGTACCTCGTCCACGGTCCATGGCAGAACCCGATGGGATTCGGCTTCCCGGGCACGGCGCCGCTCCCGGACGCCGCCTGGCTACCGCGCTGGGGGACCACCCGCGTCCACCTCGGGCTTGTGCTCGGACTCGTCGCCGCCGCCGCGCTGTGGGTCGTCATGCGGCGCACCCGGTGGGGCTATGAGATCGCAGTCACGGGCGAGAACCCGCGGGCCGCGCGCTACGCCGGGATGAACACCGCCCGCAACGTGATGGTCGTCATGGCCGTCAGTGGTGCCCTCGCCGGCCTCGCGGGGATGAGCGAGGTGGCGGGAGTCGGGCACCAACTGCAACGCAACCTTTCACCCGGCTACGGCTACACGGCGATCATCGTCGCCTGGGTTGGCCGCCTCAATCCGGGCGGGATCGCGCTGGTCGCCTTCCTCCTGGCCGGGCTGCTCGTCGGCGGCGACCAGCTCCAAATGAGCATGGGCCTGCCGGCGGCGATCGCGCCGATGCTGCAAGGCACGATTCTCTTCTTCTTGCTCGGCGGCGAGACGCTGACGCGCTACCGCCTGGCGTGGTCGCGACACCCCGCAACCGGTGAGGCGACGCCGTTGCCCGAACTGAACGAGGTGGCCTAAGACCGGTGGACGACATTACCTCTGTCGTGTTTCTGACCTCCGTGCTGGCGGCTGCGATCCCCGCCGGCACCGCCATCCTCTACGCCTGCCTCGGCGAGCTCCTGAGCGAGCGGGCCGGAGTGCTCAACTTGGGTGTGGAAGGGATGATGCTGATGGGGGCGCTCGGCGGGTTCGCCGTCACCTACTGGACCGAGAGCGCCTGGCTGGGGGCGGTAGGGGCGCTGGCAGTCGGCGGCGCGCTCGCCACCATCCACGCGCTCCTCACCGTGTCGCTGGGAGCGAACCAGCCTGGCCCTCACGCTCTTCGGCGGCGGCCTTTCCGCGTTCCTGGGCCAGGACCTTGTCGGCCGCCCGGCGCCGGCCTCCTTCGCCAAGATCGCGATCCCCGTGCTCGGGGACATCCCCCACCTCGGCTCGATCCTGTTTCGCCAGGACGCGCTCGTCTACGTTTCCTATGCGCTGGCACCCCTGCTCTGGCTCTTCGTCTTCCGGACGCGACCGGGATTGAACCTGCGCGCGGTCGGCGAGAGCCCGGCCACCGCCGATGCGATGGGCCTCAGCGTCGTAGGGCTCCGCTACGGGTACGTCATCGCTGGCGGAGCCCTGGCGGGGTTAGGCGGCGCCGCGATCTCGCTTGCGTCCAACCCCGGCTGGGTCGAGAACGCGACCGCCGGACGCGGCTGGATCGCCGTGGCGCTGGTGATCTTCGCCACCTGGAACCCCATGCGGGCGGCGTTCGGCGCCTACCTCTTCGGCGGCGTCGAGGCTGGCCAGTTCCGCCTCCAAAGCGCCGGGGTGCCCATCTCCTCCTTCTACCTCAACATGCTGCCCTATCTCTTCACGATCGCGGTCCTGATCCTTGCCACGAGGGAGACGGCGCGGCGCCGAATCGGCGCCCCTGCCGCGCTCGGCCGCCCGTACGTGCGCGAGGAGCGCGCCTGACCGGTTCGCCGGACCCGGGCGTGGACCAAAACTCAGCGGGCACCACGACGTTGAAGCTTCCGCGATATCGGATCGCCAGCGCTACCGGCTCGATACGGTCGCGGCGAGCGGGTCATGCGCGGCACCGTCCCAGAAGGCGGACGTGTCTGGTCGCGTGCCGCCTCCGCCGGCGATCTTTCACCTGGGAACCGCACCTCTCCTCGCCACGACGCCCGTAAGAAATGCTGCGGCGAGGGTCGAGCCACTCACGGGTCGCCGCCGGGAGGTCGCTCCGAACACGGGTCACGATGAATGGCGCCGGGTTCCGGTCGCGGCGGGCCCGCTACTCGACGTCCGCCACGTCGATGCATTCGAGGAGGTCTTCGACGAGGCCGACCTCGTTGTCGAAGATGATGATCGGGACAAGCCAGACGCCTCGGGCTCGCCGTCCCCCTCCTTGTACGCCTGGAACGTCACCGCGGCACGCTCAACCTGCAGGGACAGCGTGTGGGCCTCATCCGCGGACGACTCGTCCCCGACATCCCAGATCTCGTCGTCCCATTTCAGCGTGTACCCGTACGTTGGGCTGGTGTAGGCGTTGTCGTCGGCCTGCGCCGCGGCAGAAGCGGGTCCGGCGCCCATCACCGTCGGCAGGCGAAGGGCCGCGATGGCAAGAACGAGACGAGCACTCGCCTCTGCTTCCCTCGGTTCGCCGCCTCGTCACCGTCGGGGAGCGCCCCAACCTACCGAAGTTCGCCGCGGGCCAGGGACCGGGCGATGGCGTTATGTCGCTCAATCAACGGCGGCAGGTCGACGCCAACCAGGGCGCCGTGCTCGACGCGCACCGTTCCATCAATGACGCTCAGGTCCACGTTCGGCGGCTGGCAAAAGATCAGGGCGGCGAGCGGGTCGTGGACCGCGCCGCCGGCCAAGCCCAGGGTGTCCAGCCGGTAGCCGACGAAGTCGGCCGCCATACCAGGCGCCAAATACCCAATGTCGTCCCGCCCCAGCACCTCCGCGCCGCCCCTCGTCGCCAGCCGGAGCGCCTCCCCGGCGGTCAGCGCCGCCGGGTCCCCGCCGACGCGCTGCAGCAGCATCGCCTGCCGGGCCTCGGCCAGCAGGTGGCTCCCATCGTTGGAAGCCGAACCATCGACGCCGAGGCCGATCCGGACTCCCGACGCCAGCCACGAGCGGACGGGAGCGATCCCCGACCCAAGGCGCATGTTGGACGTCGGGCAGTGAGCGATACCGGTGCGGGTGCGGCCGAGACGAATCACTTCCTCCCCCGTCGCGTGCACCATGTGGGCGTGCCACACGTCGGACCCGCTCCAACCCAGCTCTTCCGCCAGTTCGACCGGCGTCCGCCCGAAGGTCTCCCGACAGTAGGCGTCCTCGTCAATCGTCTCAGCCAGGTGGGTGTGGGCATGGACCCCGTAGGCCCGGGCGAGTTTCAGGCTCTCCCGCATCAAGTCCGGCGAGACGCTGAAGGGAGAGCAGGGGGCGAGGACGACCCGCAGCATCGCGAAGCGCTCGGGGTCGTGGAACTCCTCAATCGCACGGCGGGAGTCGCGAAGGATCGCCGCCTCGTCCTCGACAACCCGATCGGGCGGCAACCCTCCATTCGACTCGCCGACCGACATCGAGCCCCGGGCAGCATGGAAGCGGATGCCCATCTCCCGGGCCGCCTCGATCTGATCGTCGATGCGGGCACCGTTCGGCCAGAGGTAGGTGTGGTCGCTCGCGGTCGTGCACCCGGACAGGATGAGCTCGGCAATCGCGACCTTGGTGCTCACGGCGATCGCCTCCGGCGTCAGCGCGGCCCAGATCGGATAGTGAACTCGCAACCAGTCGAACAGCTTGGCGTCCTGGGCGGCGGGGAGATTGCGCGTCAATGTCTGGAAAAAGTGGTGGTGCGTGTTGACCAGCCCGGGGAGAATAACCATGCCTCGGGCGTCGAACACGCGGTCCGCTCGTGTGGGCAGGTCGGCGGTGGGACCGACCTGGCGGATGGCGTTGTCGACGGCGTACAGCCCCCCATCCGGCCACCGGCGGTCGGCATCGTCCATCGTCACCAGCAGATCCGCGTGCCGGACAAGCAACGACGGCATCGCTCACTCCTCCTCAAACACCCAGCCACCAGCGCTGCCGAGCCCGCATGGTCTCGTTCAGACCCCTTGGACCGCGATCCTCGACCAGCGAGCGGCGATCGGCAAGGCGTGTAAGGTGGACGCGCAACCGTCGTTGCTCCTGGATGCTGCCCCGAGAGACGTCAGATGGCACTGCGGCCGGTCGGCACGGCGGCGACCAGAACTCCTTGTGAGTCACCGCCCTGATCCCGATCGCTTGGAGCGATTCTCGGTTGTTGTCCCCGGCAGCGACTTATGTCCCGAGTGTAGTCTGGGACCCGCTTGATCTCCTACGCAGGCATATCCTGTGCGCCGGGGTAGAGCAGGTGATCCACCGGGTCATCTGCAACGTACGATGCGTGGACGGTCGAGCGGCCACCCGGTGGCAGAGGCACCGGGGGCTTCCCGCCGTTTCACCAAGACGTTTCGGCATGCTGCCGGGCGAACGCGACAGGAACGGAGGAGCGACGTGAGGGATCGACCATTGCACGAACGATTTCTAGAGGCGATCGCGGACGAGCGGCAGCGATTGGCGTCCCGCCGCGGCTTCCTCGTCGGGTCGGCCAAGGTCGCCGGGGGCGGTGCGCTGGCGTTGGCCTTCGCCGGAACGGCGGGGCGCGGCGTGAGCGGCGTGTTGGCTCAGGACGCGACGCCTGAGGCTGCCGCCGATTTCGAGGACGACATCGACGTCCTTAATTACGCGCTGACGCTGGAGCACCTGGAGAACGCCTTCTACCGCGATGGGCTGGCCGGCTTCACCACGGAGGACTTCGACGAGGGCGTCTTTGACAACCTGACGCTGATCGGTGGGCATGAGGCGGCACACGTCGACGCGCTGACGGCCACCATTACGGATCTCGGCGGCACGCCGGTCGAGGAAGCCGCATACGACTTCGGCGACGCCTTCGAGGACCCCGACGCGTTCCTGGAGACCGCCGCCGCGTTGGAGAACACCGGCGTCTCGGCCTACGACGGCGCCGCGGCCGCCATTCAGGATGTCAACTTGCTGGCGGTGGCTGGGCAGATCGTCGCGGTTGAGGCGCGCCACGCCTCGTACCTCAACCTGCTCACCGGCGAGGTGCCCTTCCCCGGATCGTTCGAGGAACCGCTGTCTCGGGACGAGGTCCTGGAGATCGCGGGCGACTTTATCGTCTCCGACGGCGCGGATGGCGAGGAGACCGAGGACGAGGCGACGCCGGAGGCGTAGTCGGTCCGCGGCACGGAATGTTACCGCGGGACCAAGGGTCCGGCGGTGGTGGGCGGCCCGAGTGGCTGCATAAGGAGCGACAACATGCGAGTTCGACGATCTCATGCGCAGCTGCTGCGAGCGGCGGGCGGGTCCATCGTCCTGCCGGCCTCGCGGCGAGCATTTCTGATCGGCTCGGCAAAGGTGGCCGGCGGCGGTGCCCTGGCGCTCGCCGTGGCCGGCGCGCCGCGCGGGCGCGGTCTGCGCTCGGCGATGGCGCAGTCGTCCAACTTCACGGACGACCTCGACGTCTTCAACTACGCGCTGACCCTCGAGCACCTCGAGAACGCCTTCTATCGCGATGGGCTGGAGGAGTTTGACGAGGCAGCGTTCGAGAACGCTGGGTACGACGCCGAGGTCCGCGAGTTCTTCGAGCTCATTTCGCAGCACGAGCAGGACCACGTCGACGCCATCACCGCGACGATCGAGGATGCGGGCGGCGAGCCGGTCGAGGAACTGGAGTACGCCTTCGGCTACGAGGACGTGGATGGCTTCGTCGGGATCGCCCAGGTGCTGGAGAACGTCGGCACGCAGGCCTACACCGGCGCGGCCCCCTACATCCAGGACAAGGACCTGCTGACGGCCGCCCTGACGATCCACGGGGTCGAGGCGCGCCATGCGGCCTACCTCAACGTCGTCACGGGCGCCGATGTCCCGTTCCCGGGCGCGCTCGAGCCGGGCCTGACCCGAGACGAGGTGCTCGCCGCGGCTGGCCCGTTCATCGTCTCCGACGACATGGGAGGCGAAGAGGCCGAGGGGACGCCCGAGGCCTAGTTAGGCGCGCTCGGTGTGCGCCGTTCGACGGGCGCAGAGCGAAGCCTGACGTTCGGTAAAGGTCAACCGAAGGGCGGCCCAGTTGGGCCGCCCTTCGAGCGTTGTTAGTCGGCTCGCATTCGTGGAAGCGATGCGTTCCATCGCCTGGTGCCGCCGGGCGCTCCGCGCTCCGCGCCATCGACTACCCGGCGTCCACTCGACCGGCCGCCAAGGCGCGCCTCGCGTCGTCGACCGAAGGCCAGCCGTCCACGCCCTCCGTCTCGCGCGCGGCGTCGAGCACCGCCAGCACCATCGCGTCCGCTGCGGCGGCACCAATCAAGTCGGTGACGTTCGCACCGGACGTATCCGGGAGGCGGACCGTGGTGCTGTTGGGCATGAGGGCGAAGATGGTGTCGCCATCGAGCATGGTGTGCATCGGCCGGATGGCCCGCGCCAGGCCGTCGTGCGCTAGATCCGCGATCTTGATGAGCTGCGGCTCCGTCAGCTCCGCGTTGGTGGCGACGACGCCGAGGGTGGTGTTCCTCAGGGACGCCGCCTGATCCGGTTCCTCGTCCCGTCGATGGTACAGGAGCGGCACATCGAACCCGCCGGTCGTCGCGTACAGATCGGCCGTCACCGGGTGAATCAGTCCCTCGAGCGAGTTGATCACCACCATGGCGCCCACCACGATGCCGCCGGGCAGGATGAGCGAAGCCGTGCCCAGCCCACCTTTCGTCCGGACGCAGCCGGGGCCCTTCCCCGCCGTGCCGCCGGCGCCCGCGCCGATGTTGCCGCGAGCGAAGGACCCGGTGGTCGCGGCCTCGGCCGCCCGGTGCCCCCACTCCGCCGTCGGGTGGACGAACGGATCACTGAGGTCGAGGTCGTAGATGACCGCACCCGGGATGATCGGCAGAATGGCTCCCCGGCGCCGCTGGCCGATTCGTTGACCAAGCAGCCACTCGGGGATGCCGGCGATGGCACTGAGGCCGAACAGGCTGCCGCCCGAGAGGCCGACGCCGTGGACCAGCGTGCCAATCGTGGTGGCGGCGAGCGCGTCGGTGTGACTGGTGCCCGGGTTGGAGCCACGGACGGAGACGCCTCCGGTCGCGCCGCTCTTACACAGGATGGCGGTGACGCCACGGCGCACGCGGTCGTGGGTGAAGTGACCGACCTCGATTCCCGGCACATCGGTCAGCGCGTTCAGCGGGCCGGGCCGGAGCCGGATCCCTGACGTCTCGGTGGCATCGGTCACGATGCGTCCTCCTCCCTCCGCGGATCCACCGCGGCGCGGAGCGGTTCTTCCCCAGCTACATCAGGCGACGGCACTTGAGCCACCGTCGGGCTCGGCGTTGGCGCGCCGTGGTCGGAACGCCGGTGGCGAGCCGTGCCGCGTCGATTGGTACCGACGGACGACGCTTCGACGACCGGCACATTGATCCACAGCAAGGTCGTAGGCTCGCTTCCGTCGTTCCACCAGCGATGCAGTCGGGTACTGCGGAAGGAGAGCGAGTCCCCTGCCTGCAGCGCGTAGTGCTCGCGCTCGTCGATCCAGAAGGCTAGTTGTCCCGAGAGCACGTAGATGAACTCCTCACCCGGGTGAGCATACGGCTCTTCGCTCCCGCCTCCCGGCCGAATTTCGATCCGCTGCGCCTCGAGCGCTCCGGGCCTGGCGATCAAGTCCTCGATTACGACAAGCCCCCCACCGGCCACGTAGCGGGGACGGTCGTCCGGGTGGAGGACGCTTCGCTGATCCGTCCGCGCCTCGGGACTGAGCCCGGGCACGGTGGTGCCATAGGCGTCCGCGAGCTTGAACAGATTGCCGACCGAGATGCTCGATTGCCCCCGTTCGACCGCGCTCAAGAAGGAAACCGAGAGACCCGACTTGTCGGCCACCGCGGCAAGTGACAGTCCATGCGCGGTTCGGATCGCCCGTAATCGGCGTCCGAGGTCCTGTTCCGCGTCGGGCTTTTCAGACGCGGTGGGATCACCGACCGTGCCAAGCTCGCGACGGATCGCCGCGATGTTCAGGCGGTCCATACGTCGCAGACGCGCGATCTGCCGCAAGCGTCTGAGGTCGTCGGCGGAATAGAGGCGGTGGCCGCCAGGTGTCCGCCGGGGGTTGATCAGGCGCTCCCGTTCCCACACGCGCAGCATGCCTCGGGACACGCCCGCAAGGCGGGCCGCTTCTCCGATCGGATGGAGTACCCCGCTGCCCGCTATCTCCGGGCCGTGGCCGGCAGCCGACCCCATCGTTTCTGTCCCTCCCAGACCGTCTCGCACCCAGCCACGAGCAGTGCTCAGCGGGAGCGCCCGTGCGGTGCAGAGCGAACCTAACGCCTCGTAGAGGATAATCCGAACCAGCGCCAGTCCGACCCCCGGCTTCGCGACGTGGGCGATCAGTTCGACTCCAGGTGCCCGCTACCCCAGGGCGACACCGGCACCGCACTCCGTGCGGTTGAGATGAGGGCGCTCGGCATGCCGACGGGGCGACGTGCCGCGATGGCGTCATTGGGGCCAGTTCTTGACACGCTCTGCACTGACCCATATCGTACAGGAATCTGTTCACTTCACAGGAACGAACCAGCGCGGCACGGGGAGGCGTCGACACGGTGGCGAACGGCGCGGGGAAGGTCGATACGCACCCGGGCCGCCGGGCGAACGCTGACACGAGTAGAGCACGGGGCTGCATGACCCACTCGTCTCCGTCGCTATCGGCTCGGCCCAGGCACCCGGGTGACTCGCGTGGAGTCGCCTTCACCGCTCCGTTAGCATCCCGTCGCGCGAGGCGCGGAATGCCACTACACACTGGAAGGAGCACGGAATAGCATGGTCGCGACGGTGGAGAGCGGGGTGCAGACACTCCGCAACTACGTCGGCGGGAGGTGGGTGACCGCCGAAGCCAGCTCGACCCAGGAGGTCCGCAACCCAGCGACCGACGAGGTGCTCGCGCGTGTCCCGCTGAGCGGCCCGTCCGACGTGGACGCCGCCGTGGTCGCCGCGGCCGCGGCCTTTCCCTCATGGCGGGCCACGCCGCCGCAGGAGCGGGCCCGGTACTTCTTCAAGCTCCGTCACCTGCTGGACGAGCACCGCGAAGAACTCGCCCGGTTGATCGTCTCCGAGATGGGCAAGACACTGGACGATGCCCGCGGGGAAGTGCAGCGTGGCATCGACAACGTCGAGACCGCCTGTGGCATCCCGACGTTGATGATGGGCTACGGCCTAGAGGATGGCGCGGCGCGCGGCATCGACGAGGAGGTCGTATTCCAGCCAATCGGAGTCTTCACGGCGATCACGCCCTTCAACTTCCCCTTCATGATCGCCTTCTGGTTCTGGCCCTACGCCGTCGCCTCAGGTAACACCTTCATCCTCAAGCCGTCGGAGCAGGATCCGATGGTGCAGCAGCGCGTCTTCGAGTTGATCGAGCAGGTCGGTTTCCCGCCCGGCGTCATCAATCTCGTCAACGGAGGCCGGGACGCGGTCAACGCGCTGCTCGACCACCCCACCGTCAAGGGTGTCTCCTTCGTCGGTGCCACGCAGACGGCCGCGTATGTCTATGCGCGGGCGGCGGCGAACGGGAAGCGGGTCCAGGCATCGGGTGGGGCCAAGAACGCGATTGTGGTCATGCCCGATGCCAACATGGACGCCTACCTGTCTACCATCATGAACTCCTTCTACGGCGCCGCCGGCCAGCGCTGCCTCGCCAATTCCCTCGTCCTCCCGGTCGGTGAGGCGCACGACGCCGCACGGGAGCGGGTCGCGGAAGCGGCGCGTGGCCTACGCCTCGGCGATGGATTGGAGCCGGGCGTCGACTTGGGGCCGGTGGTGTCGGCCACGGCGCGCGACCGGATCTTCGCCGCCATTGGAAGCGCGGTCGAGGAAGGGGCCGAGGCGGTGCTCGACGGTCGGCAGGTGCGGGTACCGGAACGGCCGCACGGCTACTTCGTGGGTCCGACCCTGCTAGACGGGGTCCGCCCCGAGATGCGCGCCTATCGGGAGGAGATTTTCGGTCCGGTGGTCGGGATGACGCCGGCCGGCGACCTGGACGAGGCGATTGGGCTGATCAACGCGGCCGAGTACGGGAACGCCGCATCCATCTTCACCGAGAGCGGCGCCGCGGCCCGAACGTTCCGCTACGGTGTCGAAACCGGCAACGTCGGCATCAATGTCGGCGTCGCCGCACCGGTGTCGTACTTCCCCTTCAGCGGTGCCAAGCGCTCGTTCTTCGGCAGCCTGCACCCGCAGGGCCGGGACGCGGTGCGCTTCTACACGCAGAGCAAGGTCGTCATCACGCGGTGGACAGGAGGTGATCGCGGGACCGTGACGGGCGTTGGTCGGTAGCGACGTTATCGCGTGCATTCCACGTGAGGAGGGTAGGAGATGAGCGAAGACCGCGGGAACGTCCTGATGCTGCCGCTGTCGCGGCGATCGGCGCTGAAGGCCGGCATGCTCGGCGCCGCCGGCGCGGCGTGGGGTCGCGCGTTCCTGCAAAGCGCGGGAGCGGCGGCCGCTCAGGCAGGATCGGGGGGCAGGCTCGTTATCGGGAAGCCCTACGAGATCACGGGCTACGACCCACACACCGAGGCCAACCAGACATCGTGGGAGATCCAGGCCGTCGTCTACGAGAGCCTCGTCTTCCTCGACGATAACCTCAATCCCGCTCCCGGGCTGGCGGAGCGATGGGATACCCCGGACGACCGGACCTACGTCTTCCACCTTCGCCAGGGCGTCAAGTTCCACAACGGTCGCGAGATGACCTCGGACGACGTCGTCTTCAGCCTCGAGCGGGTGCTCACCTATCCCGAGGCGTGGTGGGATACGAAGAGAAGATGGGTCCGCCCGTGTCGCCTAGCCCGGCGGCGGCGACGGCCGTGGCGCTCGGTACACCCAGCACCGAGCCGGTCGTCGGCTTGACGGTCGAGGCCACCGGTCCCTACGAAGTCACCGCCCGGCTGACCGAGCCGTACGCGCCCTTCCTCGCCTCCCTGACCGGCACCTCGGTCTCGATCGTGCCCGCGGAGGAGGTCCGCAGCGGCGCGATTGATCTGGCGACGAAGAACATGGTCGGGACCGGTCCCTTCCGGTTGGTGGAGCACGCTCAGGACCAGCGCTGGGTGTTTGCCAGATTTGAGGACTACTGGCAGGAGGGTCTCCCGCACCTGGACGAACTGGAATGGCGGGTGATGGAGGATGAAGCCGCGCGCGTAGCTGCGCTGCGCTCCGGCGAGATCCAGCTGACCATGTTCGAGAATCCCAAGATGCTCGACCTGCTGGCGAGCGACCTCAACGTCGCGACCGTCGTCCAGGCGGCCACCAACTACTACATCCTGTTCGCGAACGGGAACCGGCCCGAGCTGAAGGATGCGCGGGTGCCGCAGGCGATCTCCATGGGCATCAATCGGGAGCAAATCAGGGACGTGGCGTTCTTCGGGCGCGCCCACGTCACGGGTCCGATCGCGGCCGCCTTCACGCAGCTTGCGACGCCGCTGGATCAACTGCCGTTTTACACGCGGGACGTGGCAAAGGCCAAGCAACTCCTGGCGGAGGCGGGATACGAGGGTGGCTTGAAGATACCGCTGCTCATCTCCCCCGTGCTCGCGGCAACCGTGCCTACGGCGGAGTTGATCAAGGCGCAGTTGGCTGAGATCGGCATCGAGATCGAGATCGTCCAGCGTGATATCAACACCTTCGTCGACGAGTACGCCGTCGAGGGTACCGCTCACCTGGCGATCTCATGGTGGGCCGGATACAGCGACCCATACCTCATCCTGCTGGATCAGGGCTCCGATGACTTTGTCGGAGCGGTTCTCGGCGTGACTGACCCAGCGGTGGACGACCTCATCGATCAGTCGGCTCGCACCGTCGACCCCGAGGCCCGCTTGGAAGTCCTGCGAGAACTTGAACGCGTCGCCGCCACGATGGCAGCGTTCCAGACGCTCGTCACGCGGGACAACTTCATCGCCTACCGGAAGGACCAGGTCGGCGACGTGACGTTCGCTCAGGGTGAGGGCTTCGGCCTCCCGCTGTGGCACCGCCTTGAGCACATGACGCTCACCCAGTAGCGGCAGCACTAGTTGTCCGACCCGGTGAGGTCGGTCGCGGCGCGGGCCGCCGGCCGCGTCCCCCGGCGCCTCACCCAGGGCGGACCGCTGATGTCTTCGCTCGGCAGCGTCCGTCCTCGTCGGCCAACGCTCGAACGTAGAGTTAGATCGAGGATCAATCCAGGCATGCCACGCTACGTCGCCACCCGGACGGTGCTGGCCCTGATCACGATTCTCGGCGTGGCGACAGTCGTTTTGCCGCGATGCGTTTGATTCCGGGCGGGTTCGCCGCGGCGCTCCTCGGACCGAACGCCGCCCAGTCGCCTGAAGTGGTCGCCGCGATCGAGGATAAGTACGGCCTCAACGACCCGGTCATCGTGCAGTATGGCCTCTGGCTCGGCAATGCGGTGCGCGGTGACCTGGGCGAGTCGTTGCGCACGCACTCATCCGTCACCTCCGAGATCGTCCGGCGATCTCTCCTCATCACCGTCGGATTGACCTTCCTGGCAACCTTGATGTCGCTCGTCGTCGGCGTCCCGGCCGGGTTGGTGGCCGCCCTCCGACGGAACTCAGTGGCGGACATTCTGACCCGGCTTGTTTCACTCGTCGGGCTGTCGATTCCGGACTTCGTCCTCGGGACGCTCCTCATCTACCTATGTATCGACCCGGCACCTTGGCCTGCCCGTCTCCGGCTACATCCCGCCGAGCGAGGATTTCTCGGTCATCTCCGTTCGATGGTTTTGCCGACGTTGTCCCTGGGCGTCATCACCACGGCGGTCGTGATGCAGGTCATTCGATTCAGCGTCGTGGAAGTCCTGGGGCGAGCCATACGTCGTCACCGCCCGCGCCAAAGGGCTCCACCCGCGGGTCGTTGCGCTCCGCCACGTGGTGCGCGCCGCCCTGATTCCGACGGTGACCATCGTTGGCATCAACACGGTACCTGTTGGGTGGAGCGGTGATCGTCGAGGAGCTGTTCTCGTTGCCCGGCCTGGGCCGGTACGCCCTCAAGGGATCCTGTTCCGAGACTATCCGGTGGCCCAGGGGACCGTCATCGTGGGGGCGCTGATGTTCGTCCTGGCGAACCTGCCGCGATATCCTGTATGCCTACCTCGATCCGCGCATCAAGTACTAACGGGTCGCCTCGGGCGTCGTGGGCGCGTCGACGGAAGAAGCGCCGCCTCAGGTACCCTGGGCCCAACACGAGGGCGCCGATCGCACCCTGCGGCCGGTCATGTTCGTCGTGGCCCACGAACTGGGTACAGACCCAAGGACTTCCGGGAGAAGGAACTCGGCGATGACGGCAAGGGACTGAGTCAGTACCCACGCAGAGGCTTCCGGTTCGCTCCCCTGAAGGGTCGGCGCCGGCTTCCTCTCCGGTTGCCCCGCACGACCAGCGTGGCCCTCGGCCTGTTCGGCCGAACGCCGCCGCCCCTCGTCGCTGCGTCAATTCATCCGGCGCAGCGGTTGGGACAATCTCTGCCTTGTTCCTCCTCGCCGCGATCAGGGTGGCGTTGTTCGGACGAACCTCGGAGCGGGCGACCCGGAGGGAGGCCATCGGGATGTTCGCCAAGCCATCGGGTGAATATCCGATGGGGTGATACCTCGGTCGCAGCGTGCTGCGCGACTCGTCTCAGGTCTTCGCATCTCTCTCGCGCTGGCGGCCGTCTCCGCGCTCCTCGCCGCGACCTGGGCTTCATCGTCGGTCTCGCCTCCGGGTATTTCGGGGGCATCCTGGATGAGGTGATGATGCGGCTCATGGACGTGCTCTTCGCATTCCCGACCATCCTGCTGGGCCTGCTTGCAGCCGTGTTGATGGCCCCGGGCGTCCCAGGCGTGGTGGTGACCATCGTGGTGGCAACGATCCCGGTCTTCGGTCGGGTCGTGCGGGGGCCGACCCTCAGCGTGCGGGCGACGGAATACACAGTCGCCGCCCGTCATCGGAGCGCGTCGTCGGCTCGGATCCTGTGGCGCTACGTGCTCCCGAACGTCTCCTCCGCTCCTGGTCCGGAAAACCGCCTTCACGCTCTCGGGTGCGCTGATCGCCGAAAACGCGCTCAGTTTTCTCGGTCTGGGCGTCCAGCCGCCAACCGTCGCTGGGGTCCCTCCTGCGCGATGGCAAGAACTACATGGAGATCGCTCCGTGGACGATGCTCTTCCCGGGCCTGACGTTGGCGGCGGCAATCCTGGCGGTGAACCTGCTCGGCGACGAGCTCCAGGCATTCACTGATCACGGCTCAGAGGGCGGTAGAAGCGGTCTCCCGCCTGGCAGACCAACCGAACAGGTCGGCCCGGGAGTCGCTGCTCCGGTCGCCCGCGATCGGTGCATGAACGGTCCGACGAAGAGTGGTCCTGGTCTACAACGTTGGTCAAACCAGGGCATGTCCGTCACCCCAGGGCGGGGTGATGCCCGATCGACATTTGCTCGAGCCTGACCCTGCGGGCTCGCCGTATGATGGCGGCGGAGGGCGGCAGGATCGCAATGGGCGGCTTGCGCCCTCCCTGGACGTGCCCGTCCCGGCGCACCGCGAAAGGGCTACAGGTGCAGGACACCTGCAGCTTGCCGCCACTATCCGACCGGAGCGGGGTGACCGACGCCGTGCGCGCCCAGCTCCTCGCGACCGAGCACTGGAGCCTGCTCGCCACCCGCAGCATGACCTGGAATGAGATGTTTAGCCGCGCCAGCATGTACCTCACCGTGCTGTCGGCTGCCACCGTGGCTCTGGCTCTGGTCGCCCAGGCGACCGACTTCGAGGGCAATTTCCGCCTCTTCGCCCTGCTGGTTGCTGCCGGTGGTGCTCGTCCTCGGCCTGGGCACGCAGATCCGGGTAGGCGACGCGCGGGCCGAGGACATATGGCTCGTGATCGGGATGAACCGACTGCGCCGTGCCTACCTGGAGCTCGCGCCGGAGCTAGAGCCGTACTTCGCGACCGGCCACCACGACGACATCGGGGATCGCGCAGACCTACATGATCAGGGTCATGCGAATGCACGGGCCGGGGGCCCCGGTCACTCCCGGCCGCGTCCTGGCCAGCACCCCGGTGCCCGGCGTCATCAACGCGGCGGTGGCGGGCGTGCTCGCCGCCCTTGTCGCCGACGCGCTCGGCAGGGCGAACGCGGTCACCGTGGCGGCCGGGGTAGTGGCCAGGGTGGCGTACGCGGTCACGCTGGCTGCCATCCCCCTCCGTGGTGCGCGCGTCCGGCGGGAGTGGCGCGCGCGATTCCCCGGTCCGGCGCCGGGCCCCGGCGACGGCTGGGCGCGACGGGTTGGCAGACACCCCCAAACAGAACACGAAACGGCCTGGACCGTGGTGATGCCACGGGGATGCTTGCGCCCACCCGCGGAGGAGGACTCGTGCTTCGAAACCTCCTCGTCCAAGACGTTCATGAAACCGCCTCGTCCGAACCCGCGCGGACCGGATCGTGGACGTAGCTCCTCGGCGAGGAGGCGGCACGCATCAACCGACCCCGGCTACCCGTTGCTCGCCGCCACCGCCGCAACGGGCGACGCGGGGACGCTCGGGGCCGCACCGGCCACCTCGGCGAGCGCCCGGTCGAGCGTTTCCACTGCCCGGTCCAGCTCGTCATCGGTGATAACCAGTGGGGTTGGAAGCGCACGACGTTTCCGGCCTGGCTACCGACGCCGACCAGCACCCCCGCCTCCCGGCAGAGCTGGCGGACCCGCGCCGCCTGCTTCGCGGCCGGCTCCTTCGTCGCACGATCCGTGACGAGCTCCACCCCGATCATTGTAGCCTAACCCGCGCACCTCGCCGATCAGATCGTGTCGGTCGGCCAGGTGGCGGAGGCGATCGCGTGCGCTCTCCCTTGGCTGCCTCTTCAGGCAGCCGCTCGTCCAGGACACGTCGATGTTCGCCAGCGCGGCCGCCGCGCAGGACGGGTTACCACCGAAGGTCGAAGGTGCTCGCCGGGGCTCGGCTGTCGGCGATCTCCGGCGAGTGACGGTAGCGCTGAGCAGGAAGCCGTCGGCAGTCCTTGGCGAGCACCATGATGTCGGGCTCCACCCCGAAGTGCTCGATGGCAAAGAGCTCGCCGGTCCTCCCGAACCCCGATTGGACCTCGTCGGCGATGAAGAATGCCGTGCTGGTCAGCACTTCTTTGACCACCAGTAGGAGGCGGGCGGCACAGTCCCCCCTTCGCCCAGCACCGGCTCGGCGATGAAGGCAATGTCGCCGCTCGACTGGTAGGCCACCGCCCACTCGACCATCTCGGCGCAGCGCTCCGCGACCACCTCGGGGTCGTCCGTGCCGAAAGGGGTTACGGTAGACATACGGTGCGGGCGCGAAGGCGATGCCCGGCAGATAGGACGCCGCGCGTCTTTCGCGCCTTGTTGCCGGTAACCGACAGGGTGCCGGCGGTGCGGCCGTGGAAAGCATGGGTCAGCGTGATGAACTCGTGACGGCCGGTGTACGCCTTGGCCAGGCGCATCGCCGTCTCGATCCCTTCCGCCCCGGAGTTGCCGAAGAAGGTCTTCGCACGGCCGCGAAGGCCGCCCGGTGCCACCTCTGCTTGTCGTTCGGCGAGGTCGGCGACAACCGGGACGTGATAGATGTAGGTGGCGGCGTGGACCACCTGTTCCAGTTGTTCCCGCACGGCTGCTAAGACCCGCGGATGGCGGTGACCGGCGTTGACGACGGCGATCCCGGCAAAACAATCGAGGTAGGCGGTGCCGTCGGCGTCCCAGATCGTCGCCCCCTCGGCTTGCGCCACGACCGACCGGCTCGATCGCCGCCACAAAACTGGTCGTGACGTATCGCCGGTACTTCTCGATCGTCGCCTCATGCGCTTGGCGGCCGTCAAGGACCGACCCCGCGGACCGCTGCTGGACTCCACTCGTGGCCATCGCCGCTCCTTCCCGCGGTACATCCGCACCGGTATTCCGCTGACCCCTCGTTGGACACATTCTCGCAGCCGACCGCGACAAGCCACCATGATGCGGGCGCAAGGCGCCGGCAGGACGACCGCCCCCTCCCGGAGACGGATGGACGGCCTCCGGTGTGCACCCATTCGACTGGTCAGGGGTAAGCAGGTTTTGGTCGGAGTCACAGGGGTATCGGATACTGGTGCTCCTACCGCCCTGTCCTCGCTCGGCGTAGCTCCGGAGGCCGTGATGCGTATCGTGACCGGTGGCATTGCCCAGGAGACGAACACGTTCCAGTGGCACTCGACGACTCTGGCCGACTTCAACCGGCCCGGGTTCGGGCTCGTCGCCCGCGGCCACCAGATCCTGGACCTGAAAGGGACCGGCACGGTCTACGGAGGTGTCGTCACCCGCGCGAAGGAACTCGGCGTCGATCTCGTCCCCACAACGTACGGTGGGGTGATGCCCGGTGGCCGGGTCACGCGGGAGGCGACGACTACGCTCCGCGACGAACTGTTGGCTGGCCTGCACGCCGCCCTTCCGGTCGACGGCGTGCTCCTCGTGCTGCACGGCGCGATGGCGCTGGAGGACCACGATGACGCCGAGGGCCTGTTACTGGCGGCTGTCCGCGACGTGGTCGGTCCAACGGTGCCCGTCGTGGCGCCGCTCGACCTCCCAATCTCTCCGACGCGATGATGACGAAGCGGACGCCTTCGTCGGCTACAACGAGTACCCGCACGTCGACATGCCGGAGACCGGCGCGCGGGCACTCGGCATCCTCGTCGGACGCGATCCGAGGTACGGCCCGACCGACAATGGCACACGCCCGGCTCCCCCTGATGATCGCCCCGAACCAGGCAATGGTCACGACGTGGCAGTCGCCGCTGAAGATCGCGATCGACCGCGCCCCGCGAGATCGAGGAGCCGGGCGTCCTCGCCGCCACCGTCCTCGGCGGAGTTTCCCTTCGCGGACGTGCCCTTCGCCGGCGTGGCGACCATCGTCGTCACGGACGACGATGCGGCGCTCGCCCGCCGGTACGCCGACCAGCTGGCGCGTCGTCGGCGCGCCCATTTCACGATCCGCCCGACGCCGGTCGCCGACGCGGTCGCCGAGGCGATGGCCGCTCCCACCGGCAGCGTCTACGTCCTCGCCGACATCGGCGACCTCCGGCGCGCGAGCGGGACGGCCGGCGACGGCACGGTGGTGCTCAAGGGCTTGCTCGACGCGGGGGCCCGCTCCGCCGCCGTCGCGCAGATCATGGACCCCGAGGCCGGTCGTCGCCTGCATCGCCGTCGGGGTGGGCCGCGAAGTCACGCTCCGCATTGGCGGCGCTTTGATGACCTCCACGGTCCGCCGCTCGAAGTCGCCGGGATCGTGCGGTTGATCCACAGGAACTCGTTCCCGCTCGCCGGGCCGATGGGCGCGGGCACGGTCGCCAGCCACGCGGCCGCGGTGGTGCTGGAGGTTGGCGGCGCGGGTGGGATCGAGGTGCAGCTCACGGAATTGCGCGGCCATCCCTGGCCTGAACTACTTCCGCGCCTTCGGCATCGAGCCGACCGAACGGCGCATCCTCGTCCTTAAGAGCGCCCGCGCACTTCGGGCCGCGTTCGAGGCCGATCGCGACCAAGGTGATCGAGGTCGACGCGCCGGGCATCAGCAGCCCGAGTTGTCGAGGCTTCCAGTACCAGCGCCTGCGCCGCCCGATCTATCCACTGGACCTTCGCGGTCAATGGTCGCCTGAGTCGTGACGCCGGACCCGCTCTCGGCCGGATAACAGCGATGCCGCGCGTCAACGGATTGGTCCGCGAGGGCTGGCGGACAGTGCATTCGCACGCCGGTTTCAAAGGGCCCTCCGCCGCCGGGGACTTGACTGGCGGTAGATCGCCTCAAAGCGCTCCAAGATGTTCAAGATGTGGCCCGCGTCGATCATGGCGGCGAGATGCCCGCTGCAAAAAACGCTCCTTTCTGACGTGCGTTGTCAACAGCTTCTGAAGCGTGGCGACACGAGCTCTCGCCACAACGTCTGGGTTGAGCACGTAACGCTTGGCCTGACTCTGCCATGCTGTCCAGTACGGACTGCACGGCCAGATCGTACAGGAGGTCGTGAAACTCCATCACCTCAGGGGTACGCGTATGGATCAAAGAGTGAAGGCTGGGATCGCAGACGTAGAACTCGTTGGCAGTAACTCGGAAGTGGGGCAAGAACCTGAGGATCGCCTCGATGGCTTGTCGATTCACTGGCTCCATCTGGCTGTCCTCCTTCGCTCGTTGCCCGGCGCCGCGTCATCCGCCCGCGTCTCTTCACGGGCACACATGCGGCGCTTGCTCAACCACGATCCCTCAGCGGGGAACGCCCCACGTCGACTCTCCGCTCCGCGCGGTGCCACGAGCCCGGATCCGTGCTGATCTGCATCATCGAAAGCCGTAACGCACGCGAGCGGTCCGTTCATCCAAGACCCCGGATGCGATGGAGCGTGGAACGGGATACTATCGTCGCGTCCCCAAGGTGGGGAGCGTCGGTCGCGTCGCTCGAAAGGAGAAACTGGTGCACGAGATCTTCCCGATCGCGTCGGGCGTTGTCCTCGCGCTCATGATATGGCGGTTCGCTGCCCCCGACTGCGACTCCCCGCCCTGGTCGTCCTCAGCTTCGTGTTCGGGTTCCTCGCCAGTTTGATCAGCGGCGAACTGGCCCTCAGCTGGGCATTTCCGTGGATCGACACGGCGCTGGTGCTGCTCGCCGCGGGGGCGACCGTCGCGGTCATGTCCGCGCGAGGCGCATCGGTACCGTGCCCCGCTCCAAGTAGCCGAACGGCATCTGCGAAGGTCTCCCGGAGCCGCCCGGTGTTCCGCCCGGGCGGCTCCTCGTGTCCGATAGCGGGAGATCGGCCATTGCCGTCCCCATGCCGCCGGGCTTGCCGCGCCGAGCTACCGCGGCCGGTAACCCTGCATGCTTTGGTATCCTGCCGGTCTTCCCGGTCAGGGCGGAAAGGAGTCACCGTGTCCGACGCCCAGAATCTCGATGGACTGCTTCGCTGGCGCTGCATTGGTCCATTCCGCGGTGGCCGTGTGGTCGCCGTGGCCGGAGATTACCGCGACCGCAACACCTTCTACTTCGGTGCGGTCGCCGGGGGCGTCTGGAAGACGACCGACGCCGGCACTTACTGGCGCTGCGTCTCCGACGGTTACTTCACCACGGCCTCGGTCGGAGCACTCGCCGTGGCGCCGTCCGACTCGAACGTGATCTACGCAGGGATGGGCGAGACCACCATCCGCATCGATGTTTCCCATGGCGATGGGGTGTACAAGAGCACCGACGCGGGCCGCACGTGGGCCAACGTCGGGCTCGGCGATACGCGCCATATCGGCAAGGTTCGGGTCCACCCCGCGGACCCGGACATCGTCTGGGTTGCCGCGCTCGGCCACGCCTTTGGCCCAAACACGGAGCGTGGCGTCTTCAAGAGCACCGACGGTGGTGCCACCTGGACCAAGGTGCTGTACGTCAGCGACAAAGCCGGCGCGGTCGACCTCAGCGTTGACGAGACGAACCCGCGATTCCTCTACGCGGCGGTGTGGGAGGCGTACCGCTCGTTCTGGCAAATCAGCGGCGGGGGCCGGACAGCGGCCTCTGGAGGAGCACCGACGGCGGCGAGACCTGGACGAACATCAGCGACCGGCCGAGCTTGCCGACCGGTCTTCTGGGCAAGATCGGCGTGGCCGCCTCGCCAGCCAAGGCCGGTCGGGTCTGGGCCCTGATCGAGCATGAGAAGGAGGGCGGGCTCTACCGCTCGGACGACCACGGCGAGACGTGGGAGAAGGTCAGCGACAACCAGGACTTGATCTCACGGGCCTGGTACTACATGCACCTCGCCCGATCCGCAGGACGGCGACACGGTCTACGTCAACAACTTGAAGTTCTGGAAGAGCAGCGACGGCGGCAAGACCTTCGGGGAGATCGACACTCCCCACGGTGACAACCACGACCTGTGGATCGACCCCCGCGACAACCAGCGGATGATTCAGGGCAACGACGGCGGGGCCAACGTCTCGCTCAATGGCGGCGCCACCTTCAGCACCATTTACAACCAGCCGACCGCCCAGTTCTACCACCTCGCCACCGACACCCGAGGCCTTACGTCGTCTACGGCACCCAGCAGGACAACTCAAGCGTCGCGGTGCCGAGCCGCACCAGTCACGCCGCCATCACCTGGGGTGACTGCTTCATCGCCGGCACCGGCGAAAGCGGGTACATCACCGTCCGCCTGACGACCCCGACATCGTCTATGTCGGCGCCATCGGCTCGTCACCCGGCGGCGGCACGCGCCGCAACGCTACGACCACCGCACGAAACAGATCCGGCTGCTCACGAGCTGGCCGGAATACATGGGCGGGTATGGCGCCAGTGAGCATAAGCAGCGCTTCGCCTGGACCTACCCGATCGTCATCTCACCGCACGATCCCAATACCCTCTACATCGGCGGCAACCAGGTCTTCAAGACCACGGACGAGGGTCAGAGCTGGCAGCCAATCAGCCCGGACCTGACGCGCGCCGACCCGGAGACGCTCCAGCCAACCGGGGGCCGATCAACCGCGATGCGATCGGCGCCGAGACCTACGCCACCGTCTTCTCCTTCGTCGAGTCCCCGCACGAGGCGGGCGTCTTCTGGGCCGGCTCCGACGACGGCCTGTTGCACCTCAGCCGCGACGCGGGCGGGAGCTGGCAAAACATCACCCCGCCGGACCTTCCCGAGGGGACCATGATCAGCTGCATCGAGCCGTCGCCCTTCGATGCCGGCACTGCCTACGTCGCCGCCACCCGCTACAAGCTCGACGACTATCAACCGTACCTGTACGTCACCCGTGACTACGGCGGGCGCTGGACCCGGATCAACGGTGGGATCCCGGACCACAACTTCACTCGGGTGATTCGCGCCGACCCCGAGTGCCAAGGGCTCCTCTACGCCGGGACCGAGACCGGGATTTACGTCTCGACCGACGACGGCGCGAACTGGCGACCCTTTCAGTTGAACCTGCCGGTGGCCCCGATCCACGAGCTGCTAGTCAAGGGGAGCGACCTTATCGCCGGGACCCACGGTCGCTCGATCTGGATCCTGGACGACCTGACGCCGCTCCGCGCCCTGACAGAGGGGTCGCCGGACGGCCCGGCGCATCTCTTCGCCCCGCGCGACACGCCGCGGGTGCTGCCCGGGATCGACTGGAGCGGCAATCTCGAAGGCTCGACGAACTACCTCGGCTCCCGCGGCGGCGGCTACACGGTCGAGACAACCGCCGAGGGCGAGCCGGTGCGGACCTACCTCGACGCGGGAGAGAACCCCCCGGGCGGGGTGGTCGTCACGTACCGCCTCAGCGCTCCGCCTGAGGAACCGATCACCCTTACCTTCCGGGACACGGACGGGCAGGAGATCCGCTCCTTCTCAAGCCGCACCGCAGACGACCCACCCAAGGCCAAGGAGCGTCGCGCCCCGGCGCAGGCCGGCTGGAACCGGTTCCTCTGGGACATGCGCTATGCCCCGGCGACCAAGATCGAGGGGACGGACCCCCCCGCCGAAAAGCCGATCGACGGACCGATCGTCGCGCCGCGCGACTTCACGGTGACGCTCAAGGTCGGCGAGGTCGAGCTAACCCAGCCCTTCCGGATCGTCAAGCCCACCAACCTCCCCGCGACCCAGGCCGACCTCGACGCCCAGGAAGATCTCCTGCTCCGGATCCATCGCCAAGTCGATCGGACGACCACGACAATCAACCGGATGCGCGACCTGCGCGCTCAGCTCGACGGTTGGGCCACGCGTACGCGCGATCGCGACGGAGCTGCTGGCGTGGCCGCAGCGGCCGAGGCACTGCGGGATAAGGTACTGGAGGTCGAGAAGACGCTCCTGGTGCCGGACCTTCGCGCCGGCTGGGGCGACAACCTCAACCAGGGTGTCCGGTTGCTGGAGAAACTGGCGGGGCTCCCGGCGGTCGTGGCGCTCGGAGACTACCGACCGACCGATGCGGCCGAGGCGGTGTTCGCCGAGCTGACTGCTCGGATCGAGTCCGAGATCGCGCGCTTCGAGTCGCTGCTGGCTGAGGACCTGAAGGCGTTTAACAGGCTAGCGGCGGACGCCGAGTTCGGAGCCGTGCTCGTGCCGTGACCCGGGCGCGGCGGAAGCGTGCGCCCCCGCCCCCGGTTCGGACCCAGCGTTGCCTCGTGATCCGTGCAGTCGGGCAACGTGGCGGGCAGCCGTCGGCGAGGTGCTGCCCTGACACGCTGCCCGACCCAGCGGCGGCGCGGCTGTTGCTGGCGTCGTACCGGGCGTTGGATCGATGGCCGCTGCGCCCCCGCCGCGGCACCCGTCGCGCCGACCCGGTCCGCAGACCGTGGGACCACCACGGACCGTGCCGACGCGCGGGTGCCGCTGACTGCCCGCTGCTTAGAAGTACACGCCGCAGTGGTTAAAACCCCAGGGCAGCGCCCGACACTGCCAGGCGTTCAGGAAGGCGCTCTCCGTCGGCGTGCTGTTCCAGGGGCAGGCCCCGAGGTAGACGCGCCCGCCAGCGATCTTGTGCGCGATGGCCCAATGGTGGGTCCAGTCCACTCCCTGCCCCGGCGCCAGTAGCCCGAGGTCGACGATCACCGGCACCGGGCGGTTGTTGGCGAGGTAGCTCCGGAGCTTGCGCCACTGGTCCTCCCAGCCCCAGAAGCCGAACCCAGAGTGGCCGACCTCCGCCCAGAGCAGGTAACTCCGGAGCGCGTCGCGGATTCGCCCGCCCGTGGTGCCCAGGCCGAACGCCACGTCCGGCCCGTAGCCCCCATCCTTGATCGCGTCGATCGCCTGCCCGTCGTCCCAGTAGTAGCGCCCACTGCGCCAGTCCCGCTCCACGCGTGGCAGGGTGTACGGGTTCTTCCCCCAATAGTCGGCGATGGTCGCGATCGCGGCCTGCCCACAGGTGTTCCAGTCGACGCCAGGCCGGTCGTTGACGTAGCAGTGCAGGTAGTCGATGGCCATCCTACGTCTCCTCCGGCTCGAGGGTGCCCGACTCCCGTGCCTCCGCCTGGTCCGTGGGCGGGTCCGGCGGCAGTTGGTTACCCCGCTCGCCGGGAGGCGGCTTCGGCTGCCGCTCAACCCACTCCCTGAACTCCTGTCCCGGCGGCATCGGCTTCGTCTGTGGCACCTTCTCCCGTTTCTCCTTCTCCCGCGTCTCCGTGGGCATCGATCCCGTCTCCTCTCTTGGCCGACGATCCAGCGGAACGACACCATGGTGCCGCATGACCGCCCCGCGCCGCATCGTCGGGATTACGTATTTGGTGGCCGGCTCATGCATCGAGCTGATGCCGCCGCTGGGCATGGACGGCCGACTCAACCGGACGCGACGGGGCCGCGTTGGTGACTACACCGTGCCGCTGAGCGGGCCGCAGCGGTTGCTCCCGTATGGTCCAGCACCGCACCACGTGAACTGGCAGTGCTGGACCTGGGAACACTCCGCGGTGCTCGTGCACTCCTGGGGGACTTGCTCGAATGTGTCGAGGTCGACGATACAGTGCCGCCCCCCCCGACGCTGGGGTAACCGCGGCCGCAACCGGCGGGGCAGGTGTCATTGGACGTGCAGGTCTCGGCGCAGCTCTGGTTGAGCAGGCACGCGTCCTGCCCTCCCGCGCAGCAGGTGCTGGCGCAACACGACGCCGAGGCACACTTAGTGTCCTCATCACAGGTGCCACCAGTCGCCACCGATCCGGGTGTGACGTCGCAGGTGCCGGTCACGGGGTCCTCGCACACCTGGCCCGCTGGGCAGCAGACGAGAATCGCCCTGGTCCCACACGGGGGCTGGCCCGTCGACAACCTCGCCGGGTCCATTGCCCCGACCACCCCGCTGCCTGCCCCTTCCGCTCTTGAACGGCGAGACCGGTGCATCGACGGGGTGCGGTTGCCGGCTAACCCCTGTTGCGGCTGCCGCATCGCGCGGTGGTGGTCGCCGGATAGCCGGAGCGGCGGCCCGTCAGGGCCACTGGTCGTTCATCCGCTCAACGAGTTCAACCACGGCCACTGTCGCCGGAGGATCCGGTCCGAACCGGAACGCTTGCCAGGTTCCGGCGCCTGGGCGAGTAGGGTGCCTAGTTCGGCTGTGCAGCGAGAGGCTGCCGGCGACGCTTCTGGCATCCGCTCGGGTGGGACGAGACACCTCGTGGACCGCGCTCGGCCGTGACAGCTTCCGTCGCGGCACCGCAAGACCAGGGACCGGTCCGGCGCCGGTTCCGCGTCAACTGCCAGGGATCGGTCCGCTGGGATCAGGCGGAGGCGCGAAGTGGGCGCGCCGGCCCAAACTGGAGGGGGCGACGCAGCGCCGGGCGGACGGTCTCCCGGGTCATGACCGGCCGAGCGGCCGCGGCCGGTCCATCGGCCAGCACCGCCTCAGCCACCACAACGAGCTCGCTCCCGAGCCGCAGCACCTCGTCGGCCCAGACGAGGCCGGGGACCGGGCAGCCGTCGGCCTCCACCTCGAGCCAGCGCAGCCGGCGCGTCTTGCGGTCGAACATGACGGAGGTCACCCGGCCCACGCCCGAGCCCCCTTCGGTCACGACTGGCCGCCCGAACAGGGCGGTCACGTCCACGAGCTCCTCGCACCGCCCGGCAAGGACGGCGTCGCTCAGCAGCGGAACCGGACCGGCCAGCGTGACGGCGTCCGGGCCGAAGGCGTGCACGTCGCTCGCGTCGACGACCGCCGTCGTTGGTCGCAGGAGCCGGCGCCCGCGCCGGATAGACAAGGCCACGAGCTCACCACGCTCCGGGTCGAGAAAGACGCGGTCGATCGTGCCCACCTTCGCCCCGTCCTGGAGGCCGACGACCGCGGTGCCTTTAGCCAGCGTCCCATTCATGCCCTACCCGCTTTCCTTGACTGTACGTACACGGGGCGAGGCCGGACACGCACGAGCCGTGCCATGGAGTCAACGACCGGGTGCGTGCTCACAGGGCGGGCTCAGCGGGTTGCGTCACCGGGGAGGCCGTAGGCATTTGAGCGTCCGGCTCGGACTCTACAAAGTGGTCGGTTAGGAGCGATCACTCTGTCACCCGGGAACGCATTTGCCATCCCCCAGCCCTCCGGGAAGTCCGCTGCCGCCGGGGTGCGTCACAGGATCGTCCGGGCGATGCCCCCTTGAACATAGCCGGGCAGACGGGTGCCTCGGAGCTCGCCGACGGTGCCGGCTTGATGAGCACCGAGTCGCCCGGATACCCGACCCGGGGCGTGGTGGGCGACTGGACAGACGATCATGGCGGCATCGCGTCCAAGGTGTTGTGGCACCGCCGACTGCCTGGATCAACGGTGAGGGGCGCCGCCCCTCTCGGCCCGTCGCGTAATACCTACCGGCTCCCGGATGCTGCCGCCGGATCGGCCGATATTGACGGCGCAAGCGACCGGCTGTACCCTCGTCCGTTACTCGACCGCTGGGTGGAGGCTCTTCACCTTCCATAAGGAGGCGACATGGCGACCAACTTCCCGGCGCTTTCCCGCCGCTCCCTGCTCAAGGGCATCGGCCTGGGCTCGGCCGCGGCGGTCGCGACCAGGTCCCGGCCGCTCGGCCTGGCCGGCATCCGCCCGGCCGGCGCGCAGGAGCAACGGTTGGAGAAGGTGGCGATCGCGCTTGGCGCAGACCCGCGAACGCTGATGCCCAACGCCATCGTCGACTGGACCACATCTGTCCAACTCGAACACATCTACGAACCGGCGCTGCTCCATGATCCGACGGAGGACTACCGGATCGGGCCGTGGCTGACGACGCTGGCGAACCTGGACGAGTTGACCTGGGAGCTGAAGCTCGTCAGGCCGGATCTCACGTTCCACAACGGTCACGTCCTCGATGCCTCCGCGTTCAAGGCGGCGATCGATTGGGCCAAGGACCCGGCCAACGAGAGCCATTACCTGGAACGCTGGGAGGTGATGAGCGAGGTTACGGTCGTCGATCCGCAGACCTTGCGGATCAAGACCGCGGAGCCGTTCCCGATCATCGATCAGCGCCTGCGCGAGGTCCACCCGATTGACCCCCAGTACCTCCAGGAAGTCGGTGCCGCAAAGATGGCCGAGCAACCGATGGGAACCGGGCCGTTCAAGTTCGTCGAGTGGAAGCGCGGCGAACGCCTGGTCGTCGATCGCAACCCCGACTACTGGCACAACCCCGTGCAGGTCGATCGCGTCGAATTCCGGTTCATCCCTGAGTTCAGCTCCCGTCTCTCGGCGCTGCTGGCCGAGGAGATCGAGATCGTCAAGGACGTCCCGGTCGATTCGATCGACACCGTCAACAATAGTGGCGTCGCTCGGATTGAGGCGATTCCGTCCTCGCGCGTCAACTACGTCGCCCTGGTCAACAACCGGGAGGACAGCGTCCTCAACGATGTCCGAATTCGCCAGGCGATCAACTACGGAGTCGACGTCGACGCTATCATCGACGGCGTCTTCCAGGGTCAGGCGACGCGGATGGCAGGCCCGCTCTCGCAGCTGAATCCGGATGTCAATCCGGAGATCAAGCCCTACCCCTACGACCCGGCGAAAGCGCAGGCACTGCTCAAGGAAGCGGGCTACGAGCCGGGGCAGCTCGAGATCGTCATGGACGCGCCCCAGGGGCGGTACCCGATGGACGCGGACGCGGCCCAGGCGATCGCCGCCTCGCTCGGCGCGATCGGGATCAACGTCCAGGTCCAGTACAACGAGTGGGGCACCCATCTCGACAAGATCGTCAATCGCCGCACGGGCGATATGTTCTACCTCGGCTGGGGACCGGCGCTCGAAGCCTACGGCACGCTGGCCTTCCTCTTCGTCGGCGAGTCGACCTACAGCGGCTACTCCAACCCGGAGGTCGAGGCCAAGATCGCGGAGGCGTCGAAGACGGTCGACCCGGCCGCGCGCCGGCAGCTCTGGAACGACGTGCAGCAAATGGTCTACGACGATGCCGGCTGGCTCTTCCTCTGGCAGCAGCACGACATCTACGGCGTTTCCAACAAGGTCGCATGGACGCCGCGGCCCGACGAATTCCTGTGGATGGGCGACGCGGGGCCACGGGCCGAGTAGCACGGAGAGCGCCGAGGGCAGGTCGTCCAAGCGATGGGACGCTTTGTCACGGGCCGGCTCCTATCCGGGGCGGGGGTGGTCGTTCTCGCGGTCACTGCGGTCTTCTTCATGGTGCGCCTCTCGGGTGACCCGGTTCTCCTGTTCGCGCCCATGGACACCTCGCGCAAGGATATCGACGAGATCCGGGAGCGCTTGGGGTTCAACGACCCGTTGGTGGTCCAGTACGGTCGGTTCATGGGGGACGCCGCCCGGGGCGACTTCGGGAACTCCACCCGGGAGCAACGCCCGGCGACGAAGGTCGTGGTCGAGCGATATCGGGCCACGCTTCAACTCGGCATGGTCGCGCTGGGGTTGTCGCTGGCCATTGGCGTGCCACTCGGCGTGCTTGCGGCGACCCGGCATGGCTCGGGCTGGGACAAGATCGCGAGCCTGATCGCCGTAGCCGGCCAGGCGATTCCGGGTTTTTGGCTCGGCTTGCTCCTGATGCTGCTCTTCGCCGTCCGCCTCGGCTGGCTGCCGACCAGCGGCCGCGGTGGGTGGCAACACCTCGTCATGCCGGCGATCACGCTGGCTGCGTTCAGCACCGCGCGCTATGCGCGCTTGGCCCGCTCCACGATGCTCGACGTCCTTAACCAGGACTACATCCGGACCGCGCAGGCAAAGGGGCTGGGCGGACGCAGCATTGTCTGGGGGCACGCCTTCAAAAACGCCAGTATCCCCCTGATCACGATGACCGGGCTGGAGATCGGCCGACTGCTTGAGGGCGCCGTCATCGTCGAGCAGGTCTTCGCCTGGCCGGGGATCGGCTGGGTCACGGTGCAGGCGCTCCTCAACCGGGACTTCGCGGTCGTGATGGCGGCCGTCGTCCTCTTTGCCGTGATGTACACCGTCGCCAACCTGGTGACCGATCTGGCCTACGGGAGGGTGAATCCCCAGGTCCGCCAGTCATGAGCGGCCTTACGGTTGCGGCTCCTCGGGCTGTGTCCTCGACGCAGTGGCACGCGGCCCGGGCGTTGATCCGAGATCGCTGGGCGCTCGTCGCGGTCACCTTCCTGGGGATCGTTATTGTCGCGGCCGTGCTCGCGCCGCTGCTCGTGCCCGACACGGTCAACAACCCCGACTTTCGGGCGCGCCTCAAGCCGCCGCTGACGGCCGGACACCTGCTCGGCACCGATCAGCTTGGCCGGGACGTGTTCGACCGGATGCTGCTCGGGGCGCGAGTCTCGCTGACGGTCGGCTTCGCGACCGTCTTCCTGGCGGCGGCGATCGGCGTGCCCATTGGCATGCTGGCCGGGTACTTCGGCCGCTGGTTGGATCTGGTGCTGATGCGCCTGGCCGACGTTCAACTCTCCTTTCCGTTCATCCTGCTGGCCCTGACGATCAACGCCATCATCGGCCTCGGCCTGAAGAACATCATCATCACCCTGGTCATCGCCGGCTGGGTCGAGTACGCCCGCATTGCGCGCGGCGAGATTCTGGTCACGCGGGAGCGCGAGTTCGTGCAGGCCGCGACGCTCGCCGGCTGCTCCCATGCCCGCATCCTGGCTCTCCACCTCTTCCCGAACATCGTGACGCCGCTGATCGTCATCGGGACGTTGCAGGTGGCGCGGTTCATCATCGCGGAGGCCAGCATCAGCTTCCTCGGGTTCGGGGTGCAACCGCCGACTCCGGCCTGGGGAAGCATGGTGAGCGAAGGGCTCGACTACATCTTCTCGGCCTGGTGGCTGATCACCTTCCCGGGCCTGGCGTTGGCCCTGGTCGCGCTGGCAGTGAATACCATGGGAGATTGGCTGCGGGACACGCTGGACCCGCGTTTGAAGCGATAGGGAGGGCAGACATGCCGTTTGTGCCGCAGGAGGTGTTCGCCGATCGGGCAAACCGGATCCGGGAGTATCTGGGCGAGAACGGGCTTGAAGCGCTGGTGGTGACCACGCCCGAAAACTTCTACATGGTGTCCGGGTTTCACCTAGACGTAGCTCCGTGGGAGCGGCCGGTCGCGGCAGTCGTCCCGCTCGACGGCGACCCGTTCCTCGTCATGAACGAGCTCTCGACCAACCACCTGAGGATGGCCGAGGAGCGGGGAACGCTCTTCATCCGCGACCGCGTCATCTACGTCGAGCACCCGCGGGTGTGCAACCGCACCTACACGCGCGACCAATGGGCACAGCTGCTGGCCACCAAGCTAGGCGAGGGCGGCATCGACCACGGCAAGCTGGGGGTTGAGGGCAGCGGGCCGACCGGGTTGAAGGCGGTCGAGCCAAGGTTCGACTTCGTCGATGTCTCTCGCTACCTGGTCGAGATGCGCCAGGTCAAATACCCGGCCGAGTTGGAGATCATGCGGCGCTGCGCCGAGCTCACCGACTACGGCCAGGACAAATTCATGGAACTGCTTCAGCCGGGCGACATCGTCACGGCGTTCGACCTCCAGATCGCGCGCCTGATCGCCGAGGAAGGGGCCCGGCGTTACCCCGAGGACCGGCTCGAGGTTCGCCTCTTCTCGCTGTCCGGCCCAGCGTCCGCGGCGCCCCACGGTACCGGAGCAAACTGCGGCCAGCGGTTCGAGAAGGGCGACGGCGTCGTCAACATCATCATCTGTCGCCTCAACGAGCTGGTGGTGGAGAACGAGCGCACCCTCTTTGTCGGCAGGCCGAAGAGTGACCTGCAGCGACGGGCCTTCGAGGTTGCGACGGAGGCGTGCGAGGCGGCCGCCCAGCAGATGGTCGCCGGCAACGCAGTCTCGAGCGCCGACGCGGCGGCGCAGTGGGTGATCGAGAAGGCCGGCTTGGGGGACAACATCATGCACCGCACCGGGCACGGGATGGGCATCGCCGGCCACGAATTCCCGGAGGACATGCCGTTCCTCCACCGTCCATTCATGGAGCGTGAGGTCTACTCCTCGGAGCCGGGAGTCTATCTCTACGGCGTCGGCGGCTTCCGCCACGACGACACGGTGGTCGTCGGCGCCAAGGCGCCGGAGGTTCTCACCAAGCGCTCGAAGCGTCTGGACGACCAGATCGTACCGGTGTGATGAGCCAGTCTGACGGCGGGCTATAGGCCCGGACCTTGCACCTGCGCGGCACCCGTGGGCGACGACGATCGGTTCTGTCGCCCTGCGGTCGGTCGGCGATCTGCGGCGCCGCCCTGTTGACGAACGCGAAGCCGTATCGGCGTCACTTCAGCGCCTTCCAGCGCAATGGCTCGAATAGCGTCGTCGGCCTCAGCCCGGAGCGGACGAAGTCCCCATGGGTGTACGTCGCCGACGCCCCGACGCACCCGTCGGGGTTTCTCACGACCGCCGTTTCCGGCGCGACCCACCCCGCCGCGACATCCTGGCGGCCGGACGGGCACGTCCCGAGCTACGAGCACGACGTCGTCCATGCCGACGAGGAGCTCCTCGACGGCATCAGAACCCGGTAGCCACTGCGGCGGAGCTCGGAAGATGGTTTCCGCCGTCAGGCGGGGTCGACGGTGTCGCGTCTAGCACCAGCAGTCGGATCTGGACGATGCCAGTGGAGACGGGTAGGTGCCCGGGCGACACCATCGGCGGCCCCGAGGGGGGAGCCAAGGGCGTTGGCGCAGCACGTGCGACCGGTCCACGGGACGTGCCGTTCGGAGCTGCCGTGGAGGCGACAGGTCCATCGCTGCCATCCTGCTCGCGGTACCAGCGGGAAAGCGCCTGGGAACCGTCCGTCCACGATTTGGGATATGGACGGCCGGAGTCACGGGTAAGCGGGGATCGCGCTCGGCGCCGCGAAGCCCGGCTCCGTAGCGGCTGAACAAGACCTCGACGGGCGGGCGACCTCCGTCAAGCGCGGCCTGCGCTATGGGGATGGGTCGCTCTTGTCGTCGGTGACATCTCGTCCGGTCGCTTCGACTGCGAGCATTGGCGTGTGGAGGATCCGGTGGAGACGCTGAAGGTCGGGATCGTGGGGGCCGGCGGCATAGCGGCGCAGCATGGCATCGCGTGGCAGAACAACGCCCCGCGGGGCGAGATCGTCGCGGTCGCCGATATTTCGGAGGCGCGCGCTCGCGCGGTCGCCGACCGATTTACCGAAGGCCGGGCCCGCGTCCACACCGACATCGGCGCCCTCGTGTCAGACCCCGAAGTTGAAGCGGTCGACATCTGCCTGCCGCACCATCTCCACACGGAGGCGATTGTCGCGGCGGCGCGGGCCGGCAAGGCGATCCTGTGCGAGAAGCCGCTCTGCACCTCGCTCGAGGATGCCGCCACGATCGCGTCGGTGCTGCAAGAGACCAGTGTCACCTTCGTCATGGCCCACAACCAACTGTTCCAGCCGAGCCTCATCGAGGGCCGTCGCCTGCTTACCGCCGGTGTCCTCGGTCGTCCCTATGTGCTGCGGTCGACCGAGGCGTTCCAACATTGGGCGGCCCGGACCGACCTGGCATCCGGATCGCCCGGGTCGGACGAGAGCCCGTGGGCCTGGAGGGTGGATACCAAGCGAATGGGCGGCGGCGAGGTACTGGACACGGGGTGGCACGCGAGCTACCGCCTCTTGGCCCTCGCGGATGATCGGCCGGTTGAAGTTACGGCGATGATGGAGCGCTTCTTCATCCCGGAGCTGAGAGCAGAAGACACCGGCATCTTGTTGGTGCGCTTCGCGTCCGGCGCGATCGGCCAGATCGTCACGAGCTGGGCCTTCGCACCCGTGGATGGCTGGCACTTCGAGGTCATTGGCGAGCATGGGAGCATCGCCGGAGGCCCCGCTCGCACCGTTCACAAGTTGCACGGTTGGGAGAACCCCGCGGAGCGCACGCACGAGCCGGTGCACACCTTCACGGCCGAAGTCACGCACTTCCTCGACGTCGTCCAGCGTGGCGTTCAGAGTGTGGCACCGTTTGAGGCAGGAGCACGCGTGTTACAGCTCACGACAGGCGCCTACCGTGCCGTCGCCGAGCGACAGGTTATTGCCCTTCCGGAGAACCCCGTCGAGCCGGGCCTGCCGCTCGAACCCCAACCGGGGCACTGACGACCGACGTGACCGGAAGTTGGAGGGACGATGCACAAGACGCTCGGTCCGGCGGCGATCGGCATCCGCGGCCTGGCATTGCCGGACGCGATCGAACTGGCCCGCGTCACGGGGTTCGAGGCCGTGGTCTTCGACGTCCGGGAAGCGGCGGACCTCGCGCACGAGCATGGCGTCGGCCACGTGCGCGACCTGTTATCGCGCGCCGGCGTGCGTCCAGGCGCCTGGAGCGTTCCCGTGCGGTGGCGAAATCGAGACGACTGGGACGGAGAACTGCGCCGGTTATCAGGACTGGCGGCGCTTGCCCGAGAGCTGGATTGCCCGCGGGCGACGTCGGGACTCTTGCCGGGATCGGACAAGCGATCGTATGAAGAGAACGTGGCGTGGCACGTCGAGTCTCTTCGACCGATCGCCGGAATCCTCAAGGACGAGGGCTGCCGGCTTGGCTTGGAGTTCATCGGTCCGAAAACGTTCCGCGCGCCCTTCCGCTACGAGTTCATCTTCACGCTCGACGGGGTGATGGAGCTAGCCAGTGCGATAGGGACGGGCAACGTGGGCGTGCTGCTCGATGCCTGGCACCTGCACACGTCGGGTGGATCGACATCGGACGTGGCGCGGCTCACGGCGAAGGACGTGGTGGCCGTGCACGTCAACGACGCTCCGACCGGCGTCCCGCGCGACGAGCTGGTCGACACCGTCCGCGCCCTCCCGCTGGAGACGGGCGTCATCGACCTGGTGGGCTTCATGCACGCACTGCGGGACGTCGGATACGACGGCCCGGTGATGCCGGAACCGTTCAGTCAACGGGTCAATGACCTGGCGGCGAATGATCCGCTGGCCGCCGCACACGAAGCCGCGCGCACGATGGACGAGCTATGGCGCGCGGCCGGTCTCAACTGACCCCGTCCACGACCACAGGATGGCCCTACGAACCGCCGCTGGCATGCGTTTGGCATGACTAGCCGGTCGGCTCGTTACCGGCGCGAGCGCGCGGTTCGGCGCCGGTTCAGTGTGACGGTCCAGGCGGTCCGCGAACGGCCGCAGCGGCCGCGCGACCAGCGTCTTCCCACCAGCCCTACGAAATCGGCGCGACCGAGACCACCTCGGCTATGCTCCGTTCGTCGAAGCGGCGACACGTCGGGGCATCCACGGGGATTGCGGGTGGCGTCCATAGGCGGAAGCGACGGAGGCGGACGTGCGCATCGGGGCAACCTTTCCGCAGACCGAGTTCGGCAATGATCCGGGGTCGATCCGTGATTACGCGCAGACGGTCGAGGGACTCGGCTTCTCCCACGTCCTTGCCTATGACCACGTCCTGAGCGCCGACGTGAGCAACCGGCCCGGCTGGACCGGTGCGTATACCCTCGAGCATCCGTTTCACGAGGTCTTTGTCCTCCTCGGCTATCTGGCCGGCGTGACGACCGCCCTGGAGCTCGTGACCGGCGTCCTGATCCTGCCGCAGCGGCAGACGGCCCTGGTTGCCAAGCAGGCCGCCGAGGTCGATGTCCTCAGCGGAGGCCGGCTTCGGCTTGGCGTGGGCGTCGGCTGGAACGCGGTCGAGTACGACGGGCTCGGTAAGGCGTTCAACGACCGGGGCGCGCGCAGCGAGGAGCAGATCGCCCTCCTCCGCGCCCTGTGGTCCGCGCCGTCGATCACCTTCGACGGCCGGTGGGAACGCGTCGTCGAGGCCGGAATCAACCCGCTACCGGTCCAGCGTCCAATCCCGATCTGGATCGGTGGCTACGCTGAGGCGACGCTGCGTCGCGTCGGCCGCATGGGCGACGGTTGGTTCCCCTGGCGCCCGCCGGACGACACCATGCGCGGCGCCGTGGAGCGCCTGCGAGCTTACGCGGCCGAGGTCGGCCGCGACCCGAGGAGTATCGGCCTGGAGCCGCAACTCAATGTCGGCCGCGGTGACCCGGACGCCTGGCGCACCTTCGTCGACGGCTGGCGCGAGCTGGGTGCCACCCACCTCTGCCTGAGCACGATGGGTAATCGGTTCACCAAGCCGACGGACCACCTCGCGGCGCTGGCACGGGCGGCGGATGCACTTGGCGTGGGCACCGAAGCGACACGCGGACGTTCCGGGGGCCGGCGGTAGATCCCTGCTCGGCGCCCAAGAAAGCCCGACTAGTGATCGACGGTGCCCGCTGTGTCCTCGGGCAGTTCAATATTGCGACGGGTTCGCCATGTCGCCGCTTCATCCACTAGGCCCCGTGAGAACGCATCTTTTAGTCTCGGTCCATGACGACCGACCGAGGAGGACGGTCTTCTGCGGGGGCATTGGGGGCCAGCGCACCGGTTGAGCTCCCTCTCCGAGCCGGCGAGTGGCATGCGCCCGGGGACCGGAAGGGATCCGCTGGTCGGCGAGTCGATGAGCCGCACAACCTGGGTGGCATCGGTGCGTGGGTACGGCTCGCATTAACTTGCCGCCCCGACCCGGGTCCTTGTGGTCGCCGCACTTCGCTGCTAACGCCGGGGCGGTCAGCGACCGACACCCCAGCCAGTTGACCGGGGGGTCGGTCGGACGCACGCGGACGTGCACCGCGTCGCGAGGGAGTTGGGGTTAGACGCGCGCCGCGTCGCTCCCCGCTCGGTGACGTCGCCGTCATCGCCCGGTTCGCAGGCCGCGCCGTCGCGGTCCGCGTCCAAGTTGTCCACATTCCGAGCGGGGCTGCCACCGTCGGTCACAAAGTACGCCTGCGCAGCGTTCAGCTCCGCAAAGTCGGCGCAGTTCATGTCGACGCCGTCGTTCCCGAGGTCTGGGCCCGGCTCGGCGTTGTCACCGTCGTCGCCGGGCTCGCAGGCGAGGCCGTTCCGATTGGCGTCGAGGTTGTCGACGTTGCGGGCCGCGCTGCCGCCGTCGGTGACAAAGTAGGCCTGGGCGGCGTTGAGCTCCGCAAAGTCGGCGCAGTCGTAGTCTACGCCGTCGTTGCCGAGGTCCGGCGCATTGGCGTCGGTCTGGACGTAGACGAGGTAGACGGTGACGTTCGGGGTGTCGGCATCGATGGCGATGGCGTAGCCAATGTCCGAGCCGCCGAGGCTCCCTGCAACCCGGTCAAGCGCATAGCCCGCCGGCGCAGGCATATCGACGGCGAGGTAGTACGTGCCGAAGGGCACGCCGCCCTCCTCGCCCCAGACGTAGTTGGGACCGTGGATGTTGACCGGAACGTCGCTGCCGGGACCAGTGCTGAGGGTCACCGGACCGGTGAGGGTGAGGGGAGCGGTGACGTCACCGAAGTCGCAGTTGTCGAGTGGCGTGTTCGCCGTCGGGCAGAGCTTGACCGCCAGGGCGATGGTGCCGCTTTCGTCACCCTGCAGGTCCTCGGGGATCACGTACCAGAGGCAGGTGACATCGTCGCCGGCCCCGAGCTCGAGCACGGCGCCCGGGATCTCGCTCACGGGCGCCGTGAACGGGATCTGGCCGCCGCTCTCGCTCACACAGAAGAGGTTCTGAATCGCGAACTCAGCTGGCACGCCGCCCGTGAGAGCGTAGGTGTTCTCGTCAAGGTCGCCGAAAACGACCTCGCCATCCGCGTCGGTCGTGCCCTCGACGGAGAACTCCGTCGCCGGAATGACGACGCGGAACACGACGTCCGCGAGGGGATCGGCGCAGTCGCTGCCGAAGTCCTCGCCCGCGTAGGCGACGGGGCAACCAAAGGCCTGGACGGTGAGCGAGGCGGACTCGGCAGTCGCCGTCGCCGTCGCCGGCGAAGCACTCGCACTCGGGATCGCCGGAACCTCGGGGCCAATGACGGCGGCGATGAAGGTTGCCCCACCGGCACCCACCGCACGAATGACTACCTGACCTGCTACGGCGGCTGCCTGACCAGCGTCCAGCGGGTTCGGCGCGGCGTTCGTGTCGTCCGCCGGGAAGACCTCGACGGCGCCGTCGGTGACGAAGAACAGGGCCGGCACGTCGTCACTGCCCAGGGACAACTCAGCTTCCTCGTCCTCGGTCAGCACGTCGCGGACGAGATCGAGGTCACGGTCACCGTCCGGGGCAGCAAACGTTTCACCGGTGTAGGCGAGTTCGTCGCCGTTGGCGTCGTCGGCCGGAACCAGGTCGATCCGCACATAGTCAACTGGCCCGTCGCCAAATGCGATCTGCTCCTGCCGCGTACCGGCCGGCACGAAGGCCGCCTCACCCGCCGCCAGGCGAGCCTGAGCACCAGAGTCGAGATTGTTGAGGAGGAGCGCGTCCTCGTCGGCGAGGACGAAGCCGAGCGCGTCCTGGGCCGGCGCGTCAGCCGGTCGCGGTGCGGCGGCGCGGTTGACGCGCCAGGCGACCTCGTCGGCCGGTAACTCAGCCACGCCGTGGGCGACGACCTGGGCGTGACCGGTGGCCGGGGACGGCGCGTCGTTGTCGAGCTGACGAGTGGCGGCCGTGGCACCCATCGCCATGCCGAGGGCGAGGAGGGCGACGACGAGCGCGGCGAGCGTGGCTTCGAGGAGGCGTGTGTGTCGAGCTCGCGAACGGGGCAAACAGGCGAACAGCCGAAGCATGGCGCGTCCATCCTTTCTGACGAGCTTGCTGGGAATGACGAGGGTCCAACCGGGGCCGGAGTGGTTGCCCCGGCCCCGGTCGGACTGATTAGGCGAGGTAGGCCTCGTAGGCCCAGCCGGTGTTTCCGTTGTAGGAGATCAGGCGGAACCCGTTGGACACCTGGTCCCCAATCTGAACAGTTACGCCGGCCGGCATCACCAGCAACACGCGCGCCGAGAGGCCTGGTTGCTCGCGCAGGTTGAGGGCGACCGTCGTCCGCTTGAAGATCGGCCCCGGGCCACCGGGGTTCCCGCCCCCGCTCTTGGCAATGTAGGCGTCCCACGCCCAGCCGGTGAGACCGTTGTAGGTGACGCTGCGGAAGCCGTCGATGACCTGGCTGGTGTAGTAGACCGCGGCGCCGGCCGGCATGACGAGGAAGATGCGGCCGCCTAGGTTGGGCTGCTCGCGCAGGTTCAGCGCGACCGTGGTCCAGCCCGTCGCGCCCGGCGGCGGGTGAACCGGGCCCGGGTCCTGACCGCCGTCGATCCGTTCGATGTACGCGGCCCAGGCCCAGCCGGAGACGCCGTTGTAGCTGACGTTCCAGAAGCCATTGGCGCCCTGGTCACTGAGGAAGACCGAGCCGCCGGCGGGGATGACGAGCAGGACGCGGGCGCCCAGATCCGGGTACTCCCGGAGGTTGAGAGCGACGGTCGTTCGGCCGTAGCCGCCCTGCGCCGCCGCGCTGTTGATCCGACCGAGGGTGCCGGCAGCGAGCGCCGCGATGCCGACGCCAGCTGCCCGGCGCACCAGCGTTCGGCGGCTGTAGGCCTTTGCGTCGTGAAGCGCGCGGGTGGTGAGGTCGAGCCCGGCGCCGTTGGTGGGACGGAGGGGCTGCTTGAAGCGCTCCGTCGTCGGATCGGTAGAGGTGTACTGCTGAAACATGGCTGGTTTTGCTCCTTGCGTCATGCCGTTTGCCGGTTTCGGCGAGGCGACCGGTTCGCCCCGCCGACCCCCAATCTAGACACGCACGGCCGCCGTCACATCGGCGGGATCACCTATTCGCTCTACCTAACGTGCGGCCGCCGAACTACTTAAGCCGTGCCAACGAGTGGCAGGCCCAATGCGCGTCCACCTCCGTCGATCCGCCAGGCGCCGCGGCCCGATTCGCCAGCGACCGCCGGCACACCACAGCGGACGATTGCCCTGACGGTATCGCTGTCGGCGCGCCGGGGCTGCCGGGTCACACCAGCCACCGCAACGCTCCACCGGCCCGAGCGAATGGCTCCTCGACCGCTGGACGGTTTCGGATCGTCGCCCGCCACGTGTCTGCACCGGTGCGTCATACCCTCGACGGGCGAGAGCGAGAGGTAGCTAGGACGCGGGCGCTCCTGCTGCGCGATACGCGAGCGCCCACGGGGCGCCGGTGCCGACCACGAGGACGACGGCAGCCCCGGCGCCTTCCGCGCCCCATCCCCCGTTAGGTAGCGGCGGGGCGGGTCGATTAGGTGGCCGGGATAGGTGCTCCTACCGATGCTACCCACGCCCCCTGACCCCTAGCCTGGGGACCGTGGCAAGCGCCACCAGAGCCGGAGACCCGTTCCTCCGGCGACGAACGCCGCACCAAAGAAGGAGACCCCCGATGTCTGTGCACCAACCCGTAGCCGCCGAGCTCTCGGCCCAGACCCTCGACCAGGACCACCGGTTCCCGGCGGAGCACCACGCCACCACTGCGCGCGTGCCCCATCCACGATCCGACAGGAGCACACCCACCATGACCTTCCGCCGCCTCATCACCTTCCTCACCGCCGCCCTCCTGCTGGTGCTGGTTGCCGGGCCGACCGGCGTCCGGGCGCAGGAAGCCCCATCAGACGACCCCGCCGCCATCGAGCTCGACTCCGACAGCGATGGGCTGATGGACGAGGAGGAGCTCGAAATCGGCACGATCCGAACAACGCCGACTCCGACACTGACCGCCTCAGCGACGGCTTCGAGGTGCGGGAGTTCGGCACCAACCCCCTCGCCGCTGACAGCGACGAGGACGGCCTCGGCGACGGCGACGAGCTCAAGGTGTACAGGACCGACCCGCTCGCGGTTGACACCGACGGCGACGGCGTCGACGACCCCACGGAGATCGACGCCGGCACCGACCCCACCGACCCGAACAGCGTGCCGAGCGACGGGGCGCCCGCGCCGAGCCCGAAGCCAAGCGCCAAGCCGACCCCAGGTCAGCCCGCCGCCGCGCCGGTCAAGGCGCTGCCGAATACCGGCTCTGGTCCGGTGGTTTCCAATGGGACGACCGCCGGTGAGAGCGGGCTCGGGGCGGCGGCCCTTCTGGCCCTCGCCGCGGGCCGGACCGCCGCCGCCCTTGTCAGCCGCCGGCGGCTGGCATAGGCCCTGGCCCCGGACCGGCCTGCCCCGCGGTCGGTCCAGGGCATCGTCCCCGCTGCGCCCCCACTCCCCGTTCCGCCCGGCCGGGTGCATGATGCGCCCGGCCGGGTCCCTTGCCTACGAGCGACGACAGTCGCTTCACCAAAGGAGAGCCGTCCCGTGTCCCGGACCCCCAAGGCGCTGGTGCGCCGCTTCATCGAGGAGGTGATCAACCGCGGGCACACCAAGCTGCTGCCCGAGCTCGTCGCCCCCGACCACGTCCGTCACGCTCCGGACGGCGATCTCTACGGACCCGAGGGGGTCCGCATCGACCTCGCCGAGTGGCGGGTCGGCTTCCCCGACCTCGAGCTGATCGTCGAGGACCTGTTGGCCGACGGGGATCGGGTGGCGAGCCGCTTCGTCCTGCGCGGCACCCACACGGGTCCGTGGCTCGGTCTGGCGCCGAGGGGTCGCGCGGTGGTGGTCAGCGGCATGGGCCTCGATCGGATCACAGGCGACCAGCTCGCCGAGAGCTGGCTGAGCCTCGACGGCCTAACTCTCCTCCGCCAGCTCGGGAAGCTCTGACTCGGGGAGCCGCCACGCGCGGGCCGTGGCCCAGACGCGCGCGGTCCTCGGCGATGAACGCTTTGTGGACGCCTGGACGACGGGCCGGATGCTCGGCTGTGGAGAATGCTGCCGCGCTGGCGGTGACCCTGAACCGCAAGGCAACCTCGGCACCGAATCCGGCCGTGATGCCGCCCGTCCGGTTCAGCCTGAGCGAGCGGGGGGTGGAGGTGATGCGCTCAGTGGCCGCCGGCCTGACCATGGCGGAGACCGCCGAGCGCCTCCTCGTCAGCCGGCGCAGGGTCGAGGCCCATTTCCGTCGCATCTAGGAGAAACTCGACGTCGGCTCCTGCGCCGAGGCGGTTCGCTTGGCGAACGAGAACGGCCTCGCCTGACCCGACCCTTAGCAGGCGGCGTCGACCTTCCAACCAGTCCCCGGTAGCACGGACGTTTTGGTATCCCCCGGCCGGTTCGGTCCCCGTCCCTACCTAGGTGTCCCCGCCGACGCTAGCGTCCGCCGGGATGTCTTAGGTGGACCTCGCACGTCCGGGTTAAGTGGCGCCGTTACGCGATCGTACCGATGTGGCCTCGGTGTCCCGCCCCTAGCATGGGAAGCGTGGCAAGCGCCGCTCGGAACCGGAGCCGGATCCCTCCGACGCAACGGAACAAACCTTTTCCCCAACAACGGCCTCGCACCCTGTCACATCCTCAACGGCGACCGGAGGGCCTACCCGTGCCACCGCTGCGAATTGGAGACCTCGATCCGCACCTCAACTGGCAAGACGAGCAAGCGAACGACCGTAACGCCCGTGTGGCGGCGCGGCGCCACAGTCGACCGAATCGGAGCGCCGCCGGCCTTCCGGAGTCCGTCAAGCGCCAGCGTCCGGACGGACGGGAGTCATTTAAGTGCGGACGCTGCCGCACCTTCGTGGGGCCGACCATCTCCGGCGGGCGGCACCGAAACCACTGCCCGCTGTGCCTTACCTCCCGCCACGTCGACGACCGGCACCCTGGGGACCGGGCCAGCGAGTGCCGGGCGCTGATGGACGCCGTCGGCGTCTTCGCCCGACCGAAGGGGGAGCAGGTGATCGTCCACCGGTGCGGCGGTTGTGGCCTTGAGCGCCACAACCGCGTCGCGGCCGACGACAACTCGCTCGCCCTGCTCCGTCTACCGCCTGTTCCACCCCGGCTCGGCGGCCGACGGAAGGTCGCGGAGGAGGCGATCGCTTGACGGCGGACGGGAGTCGCCGACTCAGGCACCGAGTGCGTTGGGCGTCCGTGCCGGCTGCGCACCAATGACCGATGCAAAGCGTCACCATCCATCCGCGAGGCGCCGACGAGCATCACCGGCTGGTGCGGTCGGCGATAGAAAGGAGTTCGTTCATGGAATCGGTGGTTCTCATCAACCCGTTCGAAGTCGCCATAGGCCAGGACGAGGAGTTCCTAGCCGGATGGCGGGAGGCGGCCGACTACCTGCGTGAGCAGGACGGATTCATCTCGACCCGGTTGCACGCGAGCCTTGGCCCCGACGCTCGGTTCCGGTTCGTCAACGTCGCCGTCTGGCGGTCCCCCGAGCACTTCCGCCGGGCGGTCGGCACTGAGGCGTTCGCACGGATCGCCCGGTCGATGCCGTTCGCGAACTTCCCCGGGCTCTACCGGATCGCCGCCGAGTGAGCCCATCTCGTGCGGGGCTGATTGGCCCGTGACCGGCCGAGCAGCCACCTAGCCAACGCGGGCGGCGACTTGCTCCACACACGAAGGAGACGATCCGACATGTCGACCCTGTTTGAGACCTTGGGGAGTTCCTGGGCGTTCCCGGCCGCGTCGGCCCTATCACTCGTCGCGGCCGTCGTGTACCTCGTCATTGCGTCACCGGCTGTGCCGGACGATTACAAATCACCACCGACGCCGGTCATGGTCGTCGCCGGCTCGGCCTACCTCGTCGGCGCTGTTCTCATCCTGCTCGACGACGGACGCCTGCTGGTCCTCGGCGCCACTTTGAACCCACTCGTCATGGCGGCCTACATCGCGGCGGCGGTCAAGGGACGCGCGGCGATCGACCGCCTTAGCCTGACCGGCAAAAGCGCACAGGCCCTGCTGGAGGTCGTCCTGCTCTGGCTCGTCGTGTGAGGCCCCGGATTGGCCTCGGAGCCGGGGTGAAACGCTAGCAACGGGCCGAAGCCGGTCGTGATCCCTCGCCAGGCGCACCCTGGTCTAGGAGAGTCCATGCTTGAGGGCGAAACGGACGGCCTCGGCCCGCGAGGCGGTGCCGAGCTTGTCGTAGATGCGGCGCAGGTGGGCGTCGACCGTGCGCGGGCTGATGAAGAGCTGCTCGCCGATGTGTGCATTGGTGAGCCCCCGCGCCACCAGCCGGAGGACTTCGGCCTCCCGCTCACTTAGGCCGCCAGGAAGCTCCGGCACCAAGGGGGTGGGCAGGGTCACCAGATCCTTCAGGGCTTTGGCCTCTACCACCACCTGCTCGACGGGAAGCATCCGACCGCTCGCCCACGCATCCGGGAAGGTCTGGGCCGCCAGGCGACTCTCGGTTCCTCGATCCGCGATGCCGATGGCCCGGGTTCCGGCGACCTCCTGCACCGCGTCCACGGCGCCAAAGAGGCGCGCCGCCGCTTCCCGCTCCCCGCCCTGCCAGGCAATGGTCGCCAGCCCGCCGATGGCCACCGCCATGCCGATTGTGTCTCCCTGCTCGTGATACAGCGCGAGGCCGTCCTGGAACAGCGCCGTCGCCCGCGCCCAATCCCCCTCGTCCAGCGCGGCCTCGGCCGCAGCCACCTGCACCTCAGCGCGCCCCCAGTCAAATCCCGCTTCCCGCGCCAGCGCGTCCGCCTCCCCCAGGAGCGCCGACGAGCGCGCGCGATCTCCGCGCCGCCGTGCCAGGTAGGCTAGGTTCTTGAGCACGGCGGCCGTGCGGGGCTTTTCGCCGAACCTGCGGAACAATGCCAGGCACTCGGTGAGCACGGCCTCCGCTCGCGTCTCGTCCCCGAGACCCATCGTGGCCTCGCCTAGCTGGAGCAGCGCCCGGGCGGTGTTCCAATCGTCGCCGAGTTCCCGGGAGATAGCCAACGACCGTTGATGCAGGTCGATCGCCCGCGTGAAATCCCGCCGGATCGTCGCGAAGACGCCCGCGTGGAGCAGCGCTTCGGCCCGTGCCGGGGTCAGCGTGCCGTCGCCGTTGGCCAGCGCCCGCTCCAGCCAATCCTCCCCCTCGCTCGCGTGCGCATGGAACCGCCAGAACCGGCCGAGCGCCCCGACCAGCCGCAGCAACGTCTCGCCGTCGGGCTGATCCGCCGCCCAGGTCAACGCGGTACGCAGGTTGTCGTGCTCCGCTTCCAGCCTAGCCAGCGAAGCCGTCTGCTTCGGGCCGATCATCTCGGCATTGGCCCAGGTCGCCAGCGCGAGGTAAAAGGCACCGTGGGCGTCGCGTATGGCCGGCTCCTCGCCGCTGGCCGCCAGCTGTTCGAGGGCGTATTCTCGGACCGTCTCTAACATCCCGAAGCGTGGGCCTGCTTCACTCTCGCCGCCGGTTGGCGCCTCATGGCGCAGCAGGCTGCTGTCAACGAGCACGGTGATTCCATCCAGGACGTCGACGCCCACGTCCCCCGCCGCCGCGGCAACCCCTTCGGCCGCTTCCAGCGAAAAACCGCCGGTGAAGACCGCCAGCCGTCGGAAGAGGGTTTGCTCGGCCGGCGGGAGCAGGTCGTGGCTCCACGCGATCGTGTCCCGGATGGTGCGCTGCCGATCGGGCAGGTCGCGCGGTCCGCTCGCGAGCAACCGCAGTCGGTTATCCAGTCGCACCAACAGCGCCGACGGCGAGAGGACCTTGACCCGCGCGGCCGCCAGCTCGATGGCGAGCGGCAGACCATCCAGCCGACGGCAGACCTCCGCGACGGCGGCCGCGTTGGCGTCAGTGAGGGCGAAGCCGGGAGAGGCGGCGCGCGCCCGCTGGAGGAAGAGTGCGACCGCGGGATTGCCTTCGAGCGCTGCAACCGCGGCGGGTCGGCCCGCCTCCGGAGCCGGCAGTGGCGGCCCCGGGTACTCGTGTTCGGGTCGCACGCGCAACGGCACGCGGCTCGTGGCGAGGACAATCGTCTCTGGGGAGGCGGCTATCAGCGCCGCCACGTCTGGCGCTGCCGCCGCCACCTGCTCGAAGTTGTCCAGCACCAGCAGGCCGCCGCGACTCCTGAGAGCGTCGGCCAGTGTGTCACGCAGTGGTCGCCCGGGCACCTCGCGGATGCCGAGTGTCTGCGCGATCGTGGGCACGACAAGGTCGGGATTGCGGACCGGGGCGAGGTCGACGAACGCCGCGCCGTCCGCTAGGCCAGAGGCTATGTCCGCAGCCACCTGCAGCGCGAGGCGGGTCTTGCCGACGCCGCCGGGCCCAGTTAGGGTCAGCAGTCGCACGTCGGGGCAATGGAGGATCGCCTCGACCTCGGCTAGCTCGCGCTCGCGGCCAACCAGGGGCGTTGGCGGCAGCGGCAGGCGGTCCGGTCGGTCAGAGAGCATGGCGTGGCTCGGTCCGGGAGCGGCACGCGGGGGAGCCTGGTCGCTCCCGATCATGCCGGACCGAGCGGACGACGTCAACCAATCGTCGCGTTGACCGTCCCCCGCAAGTCGACTGTGGAGATGGTGCCACGGCCGTTCCTTACAATCAGACGTGACGGGGGTCGCATGTTCCCATGGGTCTCGGCAAGGGCACCATCGTTGTCGCCACCGCGTCGGAGCGCCGAGTCGCCAGCGATTCCGGCCGCAAAAGGCGATCAGAAACCGCGCCCGCTCAAGCTCGCAACCAATTCACGCCCGAACGGGAAAACTTGCTTCGTTGGCTCGCTCCCCGTTGCTCGCCGCGCGCCCTGGCCGCCCACTTTGCGGTCAGTCACGAGACGGTCCGGAAGCCGCTGGACGACCAGCGTTTCCCGCGTGCCTACCCGTCTCAATCCGCACCACAGTGCAACAGCTGACCAAGTTCCACAGACCGTCGCGCGAACCGACGTCAGGACGACCTGCAACGGTTCCGGGAGCGCTGGACCGCGCCAGGATAGCCGTGCTCCTGATGCGGTCCTCAAACAACGACGGTGAGCGGCCGCTTGCTGCGACGGTCAACGGCGTGCTGCGCGGCTTAACGAACGACGGCGTACCGGTGGATCAGGACACGAAGATGCTCGGCGTCAATCCGTGCGGCCGGTGGGCGGTCGTGCTCGGCATCGGCCAGCGTCCGAGTCGAAGTGCCGATTGTGTTATCGAAGCCGTACCGCGGTCGTTGCCCTACACCGTTCCTCGCGAGGACCGGCCGTGGAATGACTAAGGCTCGACGCCCGCGCCGCTGTTAGGGAGGCTAGGCCGCGGCCAGCTCCGTGAGGATCGAGACAGTCGCCCGCGCTCGGCCGCCCCGGAGCGGGATCGGCGGGGGAGGTTTCCGGTCGAGGACGCGAGGGCATCTCGGCGCTTTGGAAACGGGCGGGCGCCCCGCACAAGCGGGGCGCCGCGTCGAAACTCTGCGTGGGACCGTTGGCCCCAGGCAGCGTTAGGAACTCGCCGGGTCGGTTGGGTCGGTGCCGGCGTCGATCTCGGTGGCGTCGTCGACACCATCGCCGTCGGTGTCGACCGCGAGTGGGTCGGTCCCGTACACCTCGAGCTCGTCGCCATCACCGAGGCCGTCCTCGTCGCTGTCGTCGGCGAGGGGGTTGGTGCCGAACTCCCGCACCTCGAAGCCGTCGCTGAGGCGGTCGGTGTCGGAATCGGCGTTGTTCGGATCGGTCCCGATTGCGAGCTCCTCCTCGTCGGCCAGACCATCGCCGTCGGCGTCGATGGTCACCGTGCCATCGTCCGTGGCGGCGCGCCGTCGCCGCCACGGTTGCCGTCGGCACGGCCACCGCCGTGGTGCCGCGGTCTCAACCGGCGCGGCGAGGACGCCGCAGGCGATCCGCGCGTAGCTCTCGCCCTCGGGGTCGTTCTCGTCTTCCTCGGCGTGGATCACGATCGACGAGCCATCCTCGTCCATGAGCTCGTCGAGGTCGAAGTTGTCGGTCGTATCCTCCAACGTGCCGGTCCCGTTGTCTTCGATGGTGATGTTGCCCAGGTCGCCGGCGTGATCGCCGTGCTCGTCGTCGGTGGGGTTGTAGTGCCCACCGGCGAGGTGAACGCCGGGTCACCGGTCGGGTCGCAGACTCCCGTCTCGTGGACGTGCATGCCGTGCTCCCCGGAGGTCAGACCCATCGCCAGGACCCCGACGCGCACCTCACCATCGTCCCCCTCCGCCAGGAGGGCGACTGCTACCGTCAGGCCGTCCGTGTCCTGGAGAGTCGCGGGGAGCGTGGACTCCAGCGTGAGTGTCGGTGTGCCTTCTTGGGCCGAGGCCACGGCCAGCGAGCCGGTGGCGACCAATGCGAGTGCCGCGACGAACCCGAGTAGGCGACGCATGCTCGTCTCCTTCCGCCAGCGATGGTCGCGCCGCCTCCCTGGGGGCCCCGCCTCGCGCGTTGGCCGCACAGCTTCTCAGAGGCGGTGGAGGCCGTCAACAGCTCGGCCCCAGCATGCTCCGCGCTGCTGCACCGTCCGGTCACGACCCGTGGTTTCGCGACTGATGCCCGGTGGGTTGAGCGATGCTCGCGGGACCGTTGCAGCGTTGCGGCGATTCCGCAGAGATGACAAACACGCAACGCCGTGCCCCGCCGGAGCAGGGTCATGCGTCTAGCGCCGTGGATTTACGACCGTAGCGACTTCGTGCTCGGATGCGCAGCACGACCGCGCGCCGAGCATACGGTCCACGGAAGGGATCTCAGGACGGCGACCGAGAGGAAGAAGCAACTGCTGCGGCCCCGAGACTGGCGCGGGTCCCCACTCTCTGCTGCACGACCGGCCGCGCGGGTCCGCGGCCGCTACGGCACCGGCGTCGCCCCCCGGCCCCGGCGTTGCGAACGTCGTGCAGGCGGTTCTCGACGAAGAGCTAGTCCTCGCCGTCAGGAGCACCGCCGTGCGCATCGGCATGGGCTCGGCCGGGGTCGCAGCGCCATCCACGGCCGCGCGCGTCAGCTGCGCCGTGCCCCGATCGCCGTGTAGCCCCAGGTGCCGGACTCGACGAAGATGACCAGGGCGCCCAAGTGGCTGTGCGCGGGAATCCGGTCGCCCGGTGTGAGCGTGATACGGCGCAGGGACAGCTCCAGCACGGCGATCGCGGCTGGCTGGCCGACACCCATGGGGTGGGCCGTGACGCCGAGTGCGGTGGTCCGGCTCGCGGCCGCGGTGGCGGCCAGGATGGCGTCCTGGGCGGCGAGGTGCATCGGCCGGTGGCTGTGCCAACCGATCGGAATCGTTGCGGGCTAGGTCGTTGGTACGCCTGCCGGCGGGCCGCGAACGACGATGACTGGCCTCGTGCAGACCGGCGACGGAGCAAGGGCGCACGGGAACACGGCCACCTCGCCTACACCTTGAGCCGCCCTGTTGAGCCCGCCTGGAGGGGCCAGCCGACACGCCCTCGCGCCACGGCAGGTCCTCGTCGGCGAGCTCCTGGCGGTTCGCCGAGCCTGTGCCCGGTTTCCCCTAACGCGCGGCGCCAGGAGCGGCCCCCGGCGAGGCGGGCACCACGGAACCAGCAGCCGAGGCCCGCTGCAGGCGGGTACCAAGGGCGACCAGCGCCGCCCCCAGCCGCCGCATTCCGGCAGCAATCAGCCAGCCTCGTCCCAAGGGCTTGTGGCATTCCCCGGCGCGCCGGGTCGCCGCGGCCGCGACCAGCAGGTCCTCGCGATGCGCGTCCCAGATGCTCGACGCCGTCATCGGATAAGGGCACATCGTCGCGTCCTCCTCACGCCGGTTCGGCGGCTCGGTTCTCCTTGGTGGGCCACGTGCCGTGCTGACCGGCACGCTCCCATCATGAGCTGCCGCCCTGAGCCGTGCATCCGCGGGGCTACGTATGCAGGCTACGCATTTCTTCGTGGCCTCGGCGCGGTGGTCGATACGTAACGGCTGCTGCGTACGTACCGGCCCCCGTGGAGATGGCTCAGGCCAGGCCATGGCGGGCGGCCCAGGACGCCGCCTCAGCACGGGAGGCGACGCCCAGCTTGGCCAGGATGTGGGAAACGTGGGTGGTAGCGGTCCGGTGGCTGATGAACAACGCCTCACCGATCTCCCGGTCGGAGCGTCCCGCCGCCACCAGGCGTAGCACGTCCCGCTCCCGGGGCGACAACCCGGCCGAGGTCCCCGGGTCACTCGGCGCGGCGGGGACTGCGGCAGCGATCGCGTCGGCGAGGGCGGCTGCCTCGATCACGGCCTGCGCCCCCGGCAGCCGCCGCCCGGCCTCCCACGCCGCGGCGAAGTCCGCATCATTGAGCCGGGCGCGAACCGCGACTACGGCGGGCTTGTAGGCGCCCTGATCAATCGGCCACGCCGGGGAGCCGGTCGCCTCCCGCAGTGCCGCGTCGGCTCCGAACAGCCGGGCCGCGTGCTCCGCCGGGCCGTACCGCCCGACCAACTCCGCGATCTCGGCCAGGCAGACAGCCACGAAGTGGAGGTCGCCCAGGTGCCAGAAGAGGCGGAGCGCCTCGCTGCGTTGGGCAGCGGCCTGCCTCGGCTCGCCCCGCTGGACGGCCACCCAACTCTGGGCCTCGAGGGCGCTGGCCTCGCCCGAGGCGTTGCGCGCGCCCCGCGCCAGCGCCAACGCTTCCTCGAGCAGCGCGGTGGCCCGCTCGAGGTCGCCCCGCCGCCGCGCCACATGCCCGAGGTCAGTGAGCGACTGGGAGGCCCCCGTCAGGGCACCGGCCGACCGGAACAGTGCGAGCGCCTCGTCCAACAGGGTCGCCGCCCGGTCGTCATCGCCCCCGAACAGGGCCACCTCGCCGAGGGCGAACAGCGTCCACCCGGTCCCAACGGCATCCCCAGCCCGGCGGTAGAGCGCTCCCGCTTCCTTCAGCGACGACAAAGCAACCGCAAGGTCGTTCAGCATCATGGCCAGCACACCGAGGCCAAACAACGCCTCGGCTCGCGGTGCCGGCGGCGCGTCCACTCCCAGTGCCAGTGCCCGTTCCAGCCAGGTCCGCCCCTCGCGAAGGTGGCAGCGGAGGCGCCAGAACGGCCAGAGCGCCCCGGCCAGCCCCAGGGCGGTTTCCGCATCCCCGCGCTCCAGCGCCCAGGCAAGGGCCGCCCGCAGGTTGTCGTGCTCCGCCTCGAGTCGGGCCAACACGGAGCCCAGCGCTGGGCCGAGGTACTCCCAAGGATCTAACGCGACCAGCTCCAGGAACCACGCCGCGTATGCGTCCCGCACCGCGTCCAAATCGCCACCGGCGTCCAACCGCTCCAGCCCGTACTCGCGGACTATCTCCAGCATCAAGTAGCGCGGTTCACCGGTTGGCCCGTCTTCCTGCCGTAGCAGGCTCTTGTCCACCAGCGAGGCCACGCCGTCGAACACCGCGATGCCGAGGCTGTCCGGCGAATCGACGACGGCTTCCGCCGCCTCGAGTGTGAAGCCGCCCACGAAGACGGCCAGTCGCCGAAAGAGGGCTTGCTCCTCGACCGAGAGGAGGTCGTAGGACCAGGCGATGGCATCGCGCATCGTCTGCTGCCGCGCCGGCAGGTCCCGCCCGCCGCCCGTCAGCAGCGGCAATCGCTTCTCCAACCGAGCGAGCAGGGCCGGCAGCGGCAGGACCTTCATCCGCGCCGCGGCGAGCTCGATGTCCAGCGGCAAGCCATCGAGGCGACGGCAGATGTCCCCCGCGACGGGCGCGGTCTCGGGGGTAAGGACGAAGTCCGGCTTGACCGCCCGCGCCCGTGCCACGAAAAAACGCACCGCCTCGGAGTCGCAAGGATCCTCGCCCCGGTCAGCCTGGGCGGAGAGCGCCAGCGGCGGCACCGGGTACTCCTGCTCGCCCGAGACCCGGAGCCGGACCCGGCTGGTGGCCAGGACCGTGAGGCCCGGGCTGGCGGCGAGCAGGTCGGCCACGAGCGGGGCGGCCTCGACGACCTGCTCGAAGTTATCGAGCACCAGCAGGAGGGCCTTGTCGCGCAGGAACGCCGCTAGCCGCTCGGCCGCGGGCTCATCGCCGGTCTCGCGCACGCCGAGCGCCTGGGCGATGGAGGGGGCGACGAGGGCGGGGTCCATGATCGGGGCGAGGGAGACGAACGTGACGCCATCGGCGAACTCGTCGACCAGGTCCTGGGCCACCTGGAGCGCGAGGCGGGTCTTGCCCACCCCACCCGGGCCGGTCAGGGTGACGAGGCCAACGTCAGGACGCCGAAGTAGGTCAGCGACGGCCGCGGGCTCCCGCCCCCGCCCGATCAAGGGCGTGCGCGGCAGACGCAGATCGTGGGTGCGGTCGGAAGGCGACGTGCCGGACATGGCGCGGCTCGATCCGTCGGCGGGCGGTGCGGGACGGTCGGCCACGATGATGCCGAACGAGCGGCGTTACGTCAATCGCGCGGCTGGAGCACCTGCCGAACATGCAGCGACCGTGGCGAGGATGCCACGGGCCGTGCTGCATCAGCGAAAGCGACGGGGACCGGTTCCGCGCGTTCAACACCCGCTCCACGGTCGACTGCGGGTTCCAGTCCCCAACTTCCGTCCCGCCGACGCGTTCGCTCCGGGATGGCCGTCCCCCTCGCCGCAGGATGGTTCTGTGCTTCTTCGGCATCGGCAGCCCGTCCGCAAGCTGGCGCCAGAGCAGGAGTCTGTCATCCGCTCCCTGGCGACGACCAAGAGTCTGCGTTCGCTGGCGGCCGACCTCAGGGTCAGCCACGAGACGTTGCGCTCGGTCGTTCCAATGGCCAGGAGCAAGATAACGGGGCCGGTGGGATGCCCCCAAACGAGCGGCGGATAGGGGGTGGCAGGACCGACACGTCCTCCCCCTCCGGCGATGACAACTCCGCGCATTTTTCGTCTCCGCAGCGCACGGCCGACTCTGCGCAAACGGTTGCGAGCTGGCCGAAGACGCCGTGATCAGCACCGGAGCCTCGCCCTCCTTGATCGCCCCGGCGCGCTGGTTCTGACCGGATGCTCGGTCCTCACCGGGGTCGGATAATCCCCCATCCCATCCCTCCCGTGCCCCGCCGATAGGCCGACCCGTCGTTCGCGGGCGTTGACAGTTCCGTGACACATTTGCCGGATCCGGTTCGCAACCCCTCCGTATGGTGAGTACCAACCAGCAGGATGGTGCCGAGGGACCGTTGCGCCAACCGGGTCGTCCCATCCAGATTGCCGCCGTCATACCGTCATCGCCCCGACCTTCGTTCGGGAACTCTCTTGACGGACTCTGCCCGCCTCGCTTCCGCCACGCCGTCCCACGATAAGGAAACGCCGTTCGCGCGACGTCGGGGACTGCAACCCTGGGCGGTGCCGCCCGGGAATCGTCAAGTCGGTGCTTGCAGTGCATCCGATGTCGCATAAGGCATAAGGAGGAATCCATGTCGTCGTTGTTCTCGACCGCCGGGCTTGCCCGGGCCAGCGCACGCCGTCCTTGGCGCACCATCGCCGCCTGGACGGCGATCCTGATCCTCGCCTTCGCCGCCATGGGCGTCCTCGGTGACTCCACCACCACCGAAGTCGAATTCGTCAACGACCCCGAGGCCCAGAAGGGCATGGAGATCCTCGAGGCGGCGGGCCTCGGCGACGATGACCCGACGGACGAAACCGTGATCGTCCGCTCCCCCAATCTCACCGTCGACGACCCGGCCTTCCGGGCCCAGGTCGAGCGGATCACTGCCGCGCTCCGCGGCATGACGGGCGTCATCGTCCCCGAGTCGGTCACCAACTACTACGAGCTCAGCGCCAACCCGCAGACGGCCGCGGCTGCCGAAGGACTGGTGTCGCCCCAGGACCGCAAGACGACCCTCATCCCGGCCACGCTGTCCGGCAACCTCGATGAGGCCGCCGCGAACGCGGCAACGTACCTCGCGAACCTGCAGCAGGAAGCGAGCGAGGGTTTCCAGGTCATCTCCGTCGGCTACGTCAGCATCGGCGAGGAGTCCAACCTCACCGCCGAGGAGGACCTGCTGCAGGGCGAGATGATCGGCGTCTCGGCCGCCCTGATCATTCTCGTGGTGGTCTTCGGCGCCCTGGTGGCAGCGGGCGTGCCGATCATCCTCGCGGTTGTCTCCATCCTGATTTCCTTCGGTGTCACCGCCGTCCTCGGACGGATCTGGGAACTCTCCTTCTTCATCACGAACATGATCACGATGATCGGCCTGGCGGTCGGCATCGACTACGCGCTCTTCGTCGTCGAGCGCTACCGCGAGGAGCGCCGCCGTGGCCGCGCCAAGCGCGACGCCATTACCGTTGCCGGCGGTACCGCGAGCAAGGCGGTAGCCTTCTCCGGCTCGACCGTTGTCCTCGCCCTGATGGGCATGTTCCTGATCCCGGCCTCGATCTTCCGCGCCCTCGCCGCGGGAGCGATCATCGTGGTCGTGATCGCGGTCCTCGCTACCCTCACCCTCATCCCGGCCGTCCTCGGCCTCCTCGGCGACCGCATCGACTGGCCACGCCGGCGCAACTACGACGCGCTAGCGCGCACCCACTCGACCGCCCACGGACATGACCTGGACGCGGTCCATGCTGGCTTCTGGGGCCGCGTCACCAGGGTGGTCATGGCCCGCCCGGTCATCAGCGCGGTGGCCGCGGTTGCCCTCCTTGTCGCCGCCGCGATTCCCTACTTCGACATCAACGACGGGTTTGCCGGCGTCGAGAGCATGCCCCCCAGCGACGTTCGAACCGGCTTTGAGATTCTCAACGACGAGTTCTCCGCCGGCCGCCTGGCCCCCGTTCAGTTCGCGATCGAAGGACCGCGCGACCAGGTCCAGCCGGGCATTGACACGCTGGCCGCTGCCCTCGCGGCGGAGACGTTCCAGGACGGCGGTGAGACCAGGTCAGCCTTCCTGCCCCTGGCCGGGTCGGACTGGGTGCGCTGGAACGCCGACGGGACGGTGGCGATGGTCGAGGCGACGCTCAACATGCCCGCCAATGACGCCAGGGCCTACGCCACCATCGACCGGCTGCGCGACGAGGTGGTGCCGGCCGCCTTCGCCACGACGCCGGCCGAGGTCTATGTCAGCGGCGAGACGGCGTTCAACGGCGATTTCTTCGATCTGGTCCAGGACTACACTCCCATCGTGCTGGCCTTCGTCCTTGGCCTCAGCTTCCTGCTGCTGCTGCTCGCCTTCCGCTCGGTGGTGATCGCGGCGAAGGCGATCGCGATGAACCTGCTCTCGGTCGGCGCGGCCTACGGTCTCATTGTGCTGGTCTTCCAGAAGGGCGTCGGGGCCGACCTGCTCGGCTTCCAGCAGACGCCGACGATCGAGGCCTGGCTGCCGATCTTCCTCTTCTGCGTGCTGTTCGGCCTGAGCATGGACTACCACGTCTTCCTGCTGAGCCGGATCAAGGAGCACTACGACCAGACCCATAACAACACCGAGTCGGTCGCGGTGGGCCTCCACGCGACGGCGAAGATCATCACCGGGGCGGCGCTGATCATGGTGGCGGTCTTCTCCGGGTTCGCCATGGGCCGCCTGGTGATGCTCCAGCAGATGGGCTTCGGTCTTGGAGTGGCCGTCTTGCTGGATGCCACCATCGTGCGCTCGATCCTCGTTCCGTCGGCGATGGCCCTCCTCGGCGACCGCAACTGGTACCTGCCCTCCTGGCTGAGCTGGCTGCCCGACCTCCGGGTGGAGGGTGCTCCCGCGCCGACTCCCGCAGTCACCCCGCCGGTTGTTCCCGAAGGGGCGGCAGACTAGCAAACAGCGCGAGTTTCGATCCGAGCCCCTTTGCCCGACTCTGGGCGAGGGGGCTCGGGTCTTCGCGCTGTCTTGGAATCACTACTGCGACTGCGACAAAACCGTAGCCCGCGCAACCCGTCCGCCGCCTCCCGTGTGAGCCATCAGAAGGTCCGGACGGTGTGTCGGGATTGGGAACCGGCGAAGGTTGGGGCGTAGGCTCCGGGTGCGAGCCGAGTCCTGTCTAACCCGGAGGAGTGGGAGATGGTGGGAGCGGTCGGCGCGCAGCGTGCCGGGCATGGCCATGGCTTGGTCCATCGGCGGCAAGCGGGGAAGGCAGGTCGGCCCGGATGATGCCGGGCCGAGCGGCCGACGCCAACCGCTCGGTGCGCCGGCGGTCCCACACTGAACGTCCGTGACCCCGTCGCCACGGCCGTTCCTGATGGGGAGAAGCGATGGGGAGCGGACAGGCGCATGCGTTGCTTGCCCTCCGGCACTTTCGTCATCGCCGACGCTCCGCCTCGTCGCCTGGGCGGCCTGTCCAAGCGCCTGGTCCCAAACGCCGCAGCGGCGGAAGCGCTCGCCTGAGCATGGAGGCCGCGACCCGCGCCCTCGCCGCCACTAGGCGCGTCCGCGACCTAGCAGTCGGCGTCGGCGTCGAGTAGGAGATGATTCGAACGTTCCTGCACCGCTAGGTGGGCATCCCTAAAGGCCGCACCGCCGCGCTTGCTGCGGAGTGAGCGGGTCGGACTCCGGCGTCGCCGCGTCGACGGTGGGTGTGGACGACGGGCGCTAACTTTCCTAAACAGCCCCGGTGGGTAGGGAGCGAGCGAGACACAAGCTAGCTGGGCCACCGGGCCCGGTCGTTGCATCCGCGTCCATGCCAGCTTATCGATCGTGCTCCAGCATTCCGCTCCATGGGTGTGGAGCCAGCCCGACAGTGTCACCCCGCACGGTTCAAGAGCATGGCGACGGGCGTCGTGAGCACTGCTCGACGCTGGAAGACGGCTGTGTTGCTGAGAATTAGCGAGACCGCTCCGGACAGACGGCGGCATGATGGACTAATCCCAACGACGTCAGCCACCGGCGGTGGTACCAGGTGGGCATTCCGACAGGTCGTCCGGAAAAATCAGGAGGCGAGATAGGCGACCTTATCCCCCGTCGCGACGGCCTGGTTAGCTTGGATCGGATAGGCGATCACGATGCCGTCCTGGGGGGCTCGGATACACTCGAGCTCCTCGCCCCAGAAGTCGCGGAGGATGGCCAGCGGCTCGCCCTCAGCAACCCAATCCCCGCACTCCCTGGTGAAGTAGTAGATCCCGCCCTTCGTGGCGCTGATCGACCGGTAGGTAAGAACCTGGTCGAACGCCCCGGGGACGACGACAGGCTCGGGATCCCCGTCAAGCATGCCCACGTGCCGGAGCACATTGAGGACGCCAGTCACGCCAGTGCGAACGGAGACGGGCTCCAGCCGCCGGGAGAAGACGAACTCCGGCGTAATCGTCGGCTTGCCCTGCGCCAGACAGTATCCGGACAGCGTGCCGACGTAGTTCGTGTTCGCGTTCACGACCGGGTAGCCGAACGCCCGCGCCATCGCCAGCGATTGCTCTCGAACGGAGGACGAGCCCTCCTCGCCGATGATCGTGAAGTGCAGCGAGGGCGGGTTACAGGAGTGGCAGTCGATGACAAAATCCGCCGGGTTAAGCAGCTTACGCGTGACGACGCGGGCGACCTGGAAGGAGAGGGTGCTGCCGGCTGTCCCGGGAAACACTCGGTTCATGTCCTGAGCGTCCTGCGGGGTGAACCGGCTCGAGGCGAGGAACGCCCAGGGGTTGAGCTGCGGTGCGAGCACCACCGTCCCGGACAACTGCGCGGGGTCGAGCCGTTCCCGGAGCAACCGGCGGCAGATGTCGATGGTGGCGATCTCGATCCCGTGAAGTCCGCCCTCGACAAGGAGCGTTGGTCCAGGCTCACGGCCGCGCACGATGGCGAGCGGGATCGCGACCTCGCGGGCGTCCATGCCGGTGGCGACCGGGAGCTCCCCAGTCGCGGCCTCGCCGGGGGCGACGGAGACGGTCCCGAGCGCGAGCGAAGTCATCGCTGCCTCCTTAGATAAGGGGACGAACGACCTCGTCATCTTTCATCAAGAACGATACCCGCCTCAGGATGCAGACATCGCGGAGCGGGTCACCGTCCACGGCGATGACGTCCGCGAGCTGCCCCTCCGCGACCATGCCGAGATCCCCGTCGCAGCCCGGTGGCTCAGCGCCTCGCACGGTGAGGGCCCGGAGGGCCTCGACCGGGGACCAGCCTCCGTCGACCAGTGCCTCGACCTCCATGTCCATCCGGGCGTGGTTGGTGTCGTTGATGACCGCCATCCGAGCGCCGTGCTGGTTGGCCCATCGGCGCCCCCTGTGCCGGTGAGCTCGTCCCGCTTGCACCTTGGGCCGATAGTAGTGATGTGCATCGGGGAGCTCGACCTCGACCTGATCGACTCCGTCAGTGTTGACGAGCCGGGTGCCATGGTCGGCCACCAGACAAACGTCCTCCTCGGTGAAGAGCGCCCCGAGCTCGGAGGAAGGGGGCTCGGTGACCCGTCCGCATGGTCGCTTGCCTGCTGGTCATCAGTCGATGGCCGGGGATGAGGCACGCTTCGATCGCCTACTTCACCTCGGCGTCGAGACAATTTGTCCCCCCGCCGCCGCGGACGGTCGCGATTATGCGCTCAAGGATCGGCGTCGCGTTAGCCAACACGTTGACCACGAGCCAGGCATACCGCTCGGCGCACTCGGCCGCCTCGTCGCCCACGCCCGGGGTGTCCCATGGGCTGCTCAACTCACTGTGGGGCCGTGTCAGCACTGTACCGTCTGGTCGGCACCCGGCTCGACGAGGCAGGAAGATGCTGATCCGACGGGCTGAACTTCAAGATCGGCATCCTGGTGGAGCCAGCCAACTGTAGACTCATTAGGGTTCCTGCGTGTACTATCCTCCGTCCCTGTTGCGACCCAGCGAACTCCGGCGGTTGGGACGAGGTCTAAAGGGAGTTCAAGGCGCCAGGGGACAAGGCCAACGACGGAGTTGGCTCCTTGATCGTGGTTTCGGATCAGCGATAGCGATAAAGGAGCGCGCGCGATGGCACCTGAGGACGAGCGGGTCCGGAGACTGATCGACGACTTCCGGATGGGGCGCGTGAGCCGGCGGACGCTAGGGCGCCGCGCGGCGGGGCTCGGGCTCTCCGTCCCGGCGGTGCGAGCGCTGGCCGGGTCGACCATGGGGGTGACGGCCGGGGTAATGCCGGCGCTGGCGTCCCGGGCAAGTGCGCACGGCGCCCAGGAGGGCCGAGGTGGCGTCATCAACGTTGCCCAGACAGGGGGTGACCCCGGGGTTGCCAATCCGATCCTAGTCGGCGGGACAGACAACTACCCGTGGTGGTGGGCGTTCGAGCGCCTCGTCAAGTACGACGACGCCGGCACGCCGATCCCCGATCTGGCCGACTCCTGGGAGTACAACCCCGACGGCACCCAGCTCACCTTTAAGCTGGCGCCTAACGCAACATGGCACGACGGTGAGCCCGTGACCAGTGCCGACGTCGTCTTTACCTTCGACAAGGTTAAGGACGAGAAAACCAAGACCGACGTCCGTTCCAACCTCCAGGTCGCCGGCGAATGGGTGACGTGGGAGGCGCCGGACCCGCAGACGGTGGTCCTGACGACCAAGGAGCCGTTTGCCCCCTTCCTCTTCGCCCTCTCCCAGATCGGCATCATCCCTCAGCACGTCCTTGAGAACTCGCCCGACATCAACACCGACCCCTTCAACATGAAGCCGATCGGCTCGGGTCCGTACAAGGTGGTCGAGTGGGAGCAGGATCAGTTCACCCGCTACGAGCGGTTCGACGGGTACCACCGGGGGCCAGCCGCCGCGGACGGGCTCAACGAGGTCTTCTTCGAGGACGCCGCCCCGGCGCTGGCGGCGATGGAAGCTGGCGAGATCGACATTTCCTTCACCCCACCTGAGTCCCAGGCGCCGTACGAGGACAACCCCGACTTTGTCCTCCATCGCTACGTCTACTTCACGCCGATCAGCCTCAGCTTCAACATGAAGCACCCGATCCTGCAGGATATCCGCATCCGGCAGGCGTTCCGCTACGCGATCGACAAGGACTCGCTGGCGGAGACGTTGACCAAGGGGCGCAACACCCGCGCCGATAATCAGTACTCGGACACCGGTCCGCTCGATCGGTACAACAACTACTCACTGCCCAAGGACGAGTTCAACGTCGAGCAAGCGAACGCGCTGCTCGACGAGGCCGGCTGGGTGCGAGGCGACGACGGCGTTCGCGAGAAGGACGGGCAGCGCCTCTCCTTCCCGATGCTCACGTACTCGGGGTTTGAGGAGTACAAGAACGGACTGGAGATCCTGCAGCAGATGCTCGGCGAGCTGGGCGTCGAGATCAGCCCGGAGGTCATCGACTACGACGCGCTCTCGGAGCGGTGGTCTGACCCGAACGACGACCCGAACGCCCGACCGCTGACGCTCGAAGAGTACCCGCACCCGTTCGAGCAGGACCCGGATGTCCACGACGAGCTCCACTCGCGGAGCTTCCCGCCCGCCGGCAACAATTACAACTACTTCAAGGACGAGGAGATCGACCGGCTGATCGACGAGGGGCGCAAGGAAACCGACGACGAGAAGCGGATCGCCATCTACCACCAGCTCGACGCGCGTCGTAAGGAGATCATCCCCGCGATCCCGCTCTACCTGGCGACCGACGGCTGGGTCTTCAGCCGAAAGGTGGGCGGCGTGCCGGAGGAGACCCCGAGCAGCCGCTGGTTCCTCCGCTGCTGCGCCGACAAGATGTTCAAGACGGAGTAATGACGTCGGCGGGTGGCAGGTCGTGGCGTTCGACGCCTGATACCTAACATGGCCCCGGAACCTGCCACCCGTCCCTCTCAACCTCGCATGGAGCGCCGATGACGGCCTACATCCTCCGCCGTCTCCTCTGGGTGATCCCGGTTCTCCTCGGGGTCTCGATCATCACGTTCACCATGCTCAAGAACGTCCCGGGCGATCCGGTGGCGCAGATGGTGGCGAGCGGGCGGAGCGGTGGTGTCCGGGCGAGCCAAGCTGAACGCGAGCGCCTGGCGGAGCAGTACGGGCTGAACGAGCCGATCTACGTCCAGTATTGGGACTGGCTGCGCGAGGTCGGCACCGGCAATCTCGGAACCTCCTTCGAGAGCAACCAGCCGGTGCGCGACCTGATCCTGGATCGGCTACCGAATACCCTCAAGCTGGCGGGTATTTCCCTCGTCCTCACGCTACTGATCGCCCTGCCGCTCGGCATCATCTCCGCCGTTCGGCAGAACACCGCCGCCGACTACGGGCTGACGCTGTTCTCCTTCGTCGGCATCTCGATCCCCTCGTTCTGGCTGGCGCTGATGATCCTTTACTTCTTCGGCGTCACCCTCCACTGGTTCCCGACCCGGGGGATGCGATCCATCATGGTCGAGCCGGGGGCCTGGAACGGCTTCGTCGACGGCGTCCAACACTACGTCCTGCCGGTCATTGCCGTGACGATGATCGGCCTGGCCGGCTATGTTCGCTACCAGCGGGCGGCGATGTTGGAAGTGATCGGCCAGGATTACATCCGGACGGCGCGGGCAAAGGGGGTGCCGGAACGGACGGTCATCCTCAAGCACGCTTGGCGCAATGCCCTCATCCCGATCATCACCCTGCTGGGATACGTCCTGGTGATCCTCGTCGAGGGCTCGGTGGTCGTTGAGTACGTCTTCACGTGGCCGGGGATGGGCCTGCTGGCGGTTGACGCCCTGAGCAACCACGATTATCCGGTGGTGATGGGGGTGGTGCTCCTGTCCTCACTCATGATCGTCTTTGGCTCGCTCCTGTCCGACATCCTTTACGCCGTCGTCGATCCCCGGGTGAGGTACGACTGAGCGATCAATTGTCCATCATCAGCTCCGGTTGGTCGCTTCCGTGGGCGGCTCAGGAGGGACGAGCAATGGCCGGGGCGGCGGGTGCTGAGATTGAGGACTGATCACTGATCACTGAGGACTGAGGGCTATGCAACAGATCGGCCTCGCCTCCGAGGCGGTCGAGCTCACGGGGATGACCGGGGTGCCGGATCTGGCCGGGGAGGCCGGGCTTGGCCGGCCCCGGGGGCAGCTGGCGCTGACGTGGCGCCGCTTCCGGCGTCACAAGCTCGCGGTTGTGGGCCTGGTGATCCTAATCGTGATGTTCGGGGCGGCGGCTTTCGCCCCGGTCGTCGCGCCGTACGATCCGAATAAGCAGGATCGAGCGCTGGCCCGTTTCGGTGAGCCGGCAGCGCCGAGCTGGGCCCATCCTTTCGGCAGCGACAACCTCGGGCGCGACTATCTGTCCCGCACCATCTACGGCGCCCGCGTCTCGCTTGTCGTCGGCTTCCTCTCGACGGGGGTCGCCATCGTCGTCGGCACGGTGCTCGGCGCGGTCGCCGGCTACGCCGGGCGCTGGACCGACGTGATCGTGATGCGCTTCGCCGACGTTCTGCTGGCCTTTCCGCCGCTCCTTTTCCTCATGGCCGCACTCTCGACCTTTGAGTCGCGTGGCGTGCTCGTCCTCTCCATCGTCATTGGCATCATCGGGTGGATGACGGTGGCGCGGCTGGTCCGGGGCGAGTTCTTGACGCTGCGGACGCGGGAGTACACCGAGGCGGCGCGCGCGGTGGGAGCATCTGCCCCAAGCATCATCTTCCGCGAGTTGCTGCCGAACGCGATGGGGCCGCTCATCGTCGCCGCTACGCTGGCCATCCCCGGCGCGATCCTCGAGGAGAGCACGCTCTCCTTCCTCGGCTTCGGCATCCAGCCCCCCACGGCCAGTTGGGGCAGCATGCTGACCCGCGCCTTCCAGGAGATGCGCGACTCCGGCGCCTGGTGGATCGGGGTTTTTCCCGGGGCGATGATCGCGCTGACCGTGCTGTCCTTCAACTTTCTCGGCGACGGGCTTCGCGACGCGCTCGACCCGCGGTCCCGCACAGGATGACCCGGCGCGACGAGACGGCCAGGGATCAAACTAGGAAGTGGTCGCGGACGGGGGAGAACGGCTCGCTGACACCCGGCGCCCGATCTGCCGGCGACCCGTCCATCGACCGCGACGCCCTCGGTTGCTCGCGCACGGCTGAAGGCTGAACGCTGATGGCTGATGGCTCGTTGCTGCTCCAGGTCGAGGACCTGAAGACCGCCTTTAGGACGGAGGACGGTATCGTCCACGCCGTCAATGGGATCTCCTACACCCTGGACCGCGGCGAGGTGATGGGCATCGTCGGGGAGTCCGGGTCAGGCAAGAGCGTCGGGGCGTTGTCGCTGATGCGGTTGATCCCCTCACCGCCGGGGAAGATTGTCGGCGGCGAGGTCCGCTTCGACGGGCGCGACCTGCTCGCGTTGCCGGAGGAGGCGATGCGCCGGGTCCGTGGCAACGACATCTCGATGATCTTTCAGGAGCCGCTGACCTCGCTCAACCCGGTCTTCACCATCGGCGACCAGATCGCCGAGCCGTTGCTGCTGCACCAGGGGCTCGCCAAGCGGGCCGCCCGCGAGCGAACGATCGAGCTGTTGCACGCCGTCGGCGTGCCGAACCCGGAGCAGCGGGCCAACGCCTATCCGCACCAGCTCTCGGGCGGTCTCCGGCAGCGGGCGATGATCGCGATGGCGCTGGCATGCACGCCGGAGTTGCTGATCGCCGACGAGCCGACGACCGCGCTCGACGTTTCGATCCAGGCTCAGATCCTGGAGTTGATGCGCGCGTTGCAGCGCACCTCCGGCACGGCGATGCTCTTCATCACCCACGACCTCGGGGTGGTTGCCGAGATGTGCGACAAGGTCGCGGTGATGTACGCCGGGCGGATCGTTGAGCAGGGGACCACCCGCCAGCTCTTCACCAGTCCGAAGAACCCCTACACTTGGGGGTTGTTCGACTGCCTGCCGAAGATCGAGGAGCCAAAGGGGGTCCGCCTCGTCCCGATCGCCGGTCAGCCGCCGAACTTGCTGCGGCCGCCCCTGGGCTGCACCTTCCATCCGCGCTGCCCCTACGCTTTCGACCGCTGCCGGGTCGAAGAGCCGCCGCTGATCCCGCTGCCGGACGGCCAATTGACCCGCTGCTGGCTTTACGATCCAGGCCGCGTCCAGCCAGCCGCGCCTCCCCAGACCGCCGACGCGGTCGGCGCACCTGGGGCGGCGCCGCTCGCCGTGCCGGAGGAGCGCGGTCACCACACCCCGCTCACCATCCGCCGTGTCGCCGAGCGGCTGCGCCAGGTGGAGGCACCCGCTCCGGAACGTCCAGTGGAGGAGCTACTGGTCGTTCGTCACCTGCGAAAGTACTTCCCGCTCACGGCCGGCTTCTTCCGCCGTCATGTCGGCGACGTGCAGGCGGTCGACGACGTCACCTTCACGCTCAAGCGAGGCGAGACACTGGGGCTGGTCGGCGAGTCCGGTTGCGGCAAGAGCACGACCGGCCGCGTCCTGCTCCGGCTGCTGGAGCCTACCTCGGGCCAAGTCGAGTTCGACGGCCGGGACGTGACGAAGCTCGACAGCGGCGAGCTGCGAGCATTGCGGCGCCGAATGCAGATCATCTTTCAGGACCCATTCTCATCCTTGAACCCACGCCGCACGGTCGGCGGCATCATTGCCCAGCCGCTACAGATCCACGGCATCACCCGGGGGAAAGCGACCCAAGCGCGGGTAGGCGAGATCCTGGAGCTGGTTGGGCTCAATCCGCAGCACGCCGGCCGCTACCCGCACGAGTTCAGCGGCGGTCAGCGCCAGCGCATCGGGGTTGCCCGGGCAATCGCCGCCAACCCGGAGTTCATTGTTGCCGACGAGCCGGTCTCGGCCCTCGACGTCTCAATCCAGGCCCAAATCGTCAACTTACTGGAGGACCTACAGGCCAGACTCGATCTGAGCTACCTGTTCATCTCCCACAACCTGAGCGTCGTCCGCTCAATCTGCGATCGAGTGGCGGTGATGTACCTGGGGCAGATCGTCGAGCTGGCCCCAAACCGGGACCTCTACGAGACGCCGCTGCACCCCTACACGATGGCGTTGCTGACGGCGGTCCCCAAGACCGTCCCGGGGCGCGCCGGCAGCCGCATCGTCCTTCCGGGCGATGTCCCTAGCCCGATCAAACCGCCGTCAGGCTGCCGCTTCCACACCCGCTGCCCCTACGTCATGGATGTCTGCCGTACCCTTGTCCCCGGCCTGGCCGACGCTGGCGGGGGCCACCTCGTCGCCTGCCACCTCTACCCCGCGGCCACGGCGCTCGCCGAGGCGCAGCCTAGCGCCACCCGTATGCCTACGCAGGTGGCCGACGGAACGGGGAGCCAGGTGGCTCAGGCGGTCCCGAGCCTTGACGCGAGGTCCACCAACGCCGTCAGCGAGGGAGCAGACCGAGCCCCAACGGAGTGACCACCGGTATCGTGCTGATCCGGGACGAGATCGTGCCTGCTCCTGGAGGCCAAAGGGGCAGGTTGGATGCTGACGCAGAGGCAGGGTGACACACCCCTCCGATCATGGCGGGACCGACCAGCGGCAGAATGCGCTGGTGCGACCCATCGAGTGACGGTACGTGCCAACCAATATCGTGTGGTGCCGCTACCGCTAGGGGTCACAGGTCTCCGTATCCCCCCTGAGCGCTGGGCCGAGGTCGCCTTCGGGGCGCTGTGAGCGGAGTTGCGCATCACTGCTCGCGACCTGAGGGACTCCAGTTCCTCAATCACGGTACCACCAACCAAGGTTCAGGCGGCGCCGAGAGCGTCCAGAACTCCCCAGGTCCCGGCACCTGCTGTGGCTCCCCCCGGTCGATCCATCCTTCTGCCGGCGCATTGCCCGCACGCAGCGCCTCCGTCTCCGCGAGGTTCAAATGCGGTGGCGTGCCGTCGACCACGACGCCATACCATTCCCGAGCCTGCTCCGCCGTGATCAGGCCCACGACGACGTCCCGCACCACCAGGTCTGGATCGCGGTCGAAGGCGTCACCCCACCCCCCTCCGCCCCCCGTGCGCATCACGAACATGTCGCCGGGGTCGAGCGGCAGCGCATCGAACTTGCCCGGGAGCATCTGGACTGTGCCGTCAACCCGCCCAATGTAGGCATCGTTGGCGGCAGCGGCCCGTCCGCGGTAGAGCCCCCACGGCTGCGTCTTCTGTCGTTCGTCGAGGAAGAACAACTTCGCCGGACGCAGCGTCCGGATAGCGCGCATGAGCCCGTGTCCGCCCCGATGGCGGCCGGCTCCCGCACTGCCCGGGCGGAGCGAGTACTGCTCGATCCGGACCGGGTACATGGTCTCAACGAACTCCACCGGCGCGTTTTTCAGCCGCGTGTTCCACGAGAACGCATCGAGCCCGTCACCGCTCGACCGGCCGCCGCTCCCCGCGGCCATCACCTCAAAGCAGAGCCAGCGATCGCCGAGCTCTTGACCATCACCGAGCAGGCTGTAGCAGTTGAGGCTCCCGTTGTGCGTCGCGGGAATGGCGTCCGGGAAGATCTGCGCCAGGATGCCCTGCACCGCCTCGTCAACCCGGCCGTTGGTGAGATGGCGCAGGCTCACCGGCGCCGGCCGAACCGGCTTGAGGAAGCAGCCGTCCGGAATGTGGACGTCGATGAGGTCCTCAATGCCTTGATTGGCATCAAGTTGCGGGTCGATGTCGATCTTGTCGCCGGCGGCCAAGCGGAGGACGTTGTAGAGGTCGATCTTCACCAGGCTCGGGTTGAGTGGGAAGTTCAGCGGTCCCCGGCACTGCGACGAGGTGCCGGAGAAGTCGACCGCGAGGCGGTCGCCGTGCCGCTCGATGGTGATCCGGATCACCAGCGGCTCGTCGGTAATCCCGTCGTTGTCGAGCATATCCTCGAAGCTGACCGCACGCTCCGGCAGGAGGGTGACGAGTCGGCGCATCGTTTCGCGCGCGCGGGCGAAAAGGAAGGCGAACGTCTCCAGCACCGCGTCACCGCCGAACTTCTCGCAGAGCTCCAGCAGACGCTTCTCGGCGATCTTGCCGGCCGCCGAGAGTGCGAGCAGATCGCCGACCATCATGTCCGGCGTGCGGGAGTTGCGAGCTACGATCTGGAGAAGCCCATCGTTCAGCACGCCCCCCGCGTAGAGCTTGACGGGCGGAATCTGCAGCCCTTCGTGGAAGATGTCGGTCGCCCCGGTCGGCATGGAGGCGGGGGCGGTGGCCCCCATGTCCATGTGGTGCCCCCAAGCGATGCCCCACGCGATTAGGTGGCCATCCCAAAAGACGGGCACGGCCAGCATCGTGTCTCCAAGGTGCGAGATCTCGCCGTGGGAGAGGTAGGGATCGTTGAAGACGACCACATCGCCCGGCGCCACCGTGCGCTCGGCCGCGAATTCGGCCAGTGTCTGCCCAGCAAAGGCCGTTCCGGCGATCACCCAGCCACGTTGGTGCACAAGGGACATCCCGAAGTCGTGCTGCTCCCGGATGATGATCGACATCGCCGTGCGCTCGATGGCGGCGTCCATCTCGTAGATGAGTGCCCTCAGCGCGTTGGCGATGACCTCGGTCGTAATCGGATCGTTCGGCATGCCCGCCTCACCTTTCGACCCCGACGTTACACCCCTGTCCGCACGATGAGGTTGGCCAGCCCATCCACCCGGAGCGACTGCCCCGGGTGGAGGACGGCGGTGCAGTCCGGCTGTAGGACGACCGCGGGCCCCGCGATGCGGTTGCCGGGACGCAGGCGCGCACGGTCGTAGAAGGGTGTGTCGAGGAACCCCTCGGCGAAGAAGACCGGCCGACGGTCGATCAGGGCGGGGGACGCGTCCGACTCCTCCTCCGGCGAGCGCCGTAGCTCCGGCTTCGGGAGGGCGCCGAGCGCGGTCACGCGGAGCGTCACGACCTCTATGTCCGCCGACGGCTGGTCGAAACCGTACCGCCGCTTATGCTCGGCGTGGAACCGCGCGCCGGCGTCGCGCCATCTGGCGGCATCGAGCGGCGCGGTGACCCGGATTGGCAGTTCGTAAGCCTGGCCGTGGTAGCGCAGGTCGAGATCGACCTCGACCGCCCGGTCCTGAGGCGGAACGGCCTCGCGCGCCAGCCAGTCGTTGGCCCCGGCGATCAGCGCGGCGATCTCGCTGTTGTAGGCCCTGACGTCGAGCGCTCCGACCAGGCCGACCCGGGTCAGCGTGAAGACCTGCTTGACGTCCGCCAGAAGGAATCCGAGCGCCGACAGGACGCCCGGCAGCGGGGGCACGAGCATTGTCCCAATGCCGGCGAGGCGCGCCAGTTGCGCACCATGCACCGGTCCGGCGCCACCAAATGGCACGAGCACGAGTTCGCGCGGATCCAGCCCCCGTTGCACGCTCGCGACGCGCAGGGCACCCAGCATGTGCTCGTCCACGATCCGGACGATACCGAGCGCCGCCGCCTCGAGGGACAAGCGCAGTGGCTCGGCGACGTGACACCGGATCGCCTCGCGTGCCGCCTCGACATCGAGCGCGATCTCGCCACCTGCCAGCTGTGCGGGCAGACGTCCGAGAACGAGGTTGGCATCCGTGACGGTCGCATGGACGCCGCCCCGGCCGTAGCATGCCGGCCCGGGATCGGCGCCCGCGCTCTGGGGACCGACGCGGAGCGCCCCCGCGGAGGAGACGACCGCAATCGAGCCGCCACCAGCCCCGATCGTCGTGATGTCGATGAGCGGAACCCTGATCGGGTAGTGGGCGATCCACGTGTCCGTCGAGAGCCGGGGCTCCCCGCCCGTGCTGAGGCAGACATCGGTGCTCGTTCCACCCATGTCCATCGAGACGACGTTCAGGTACCCCGCAGCCGCCGCGACCGCACTAGCGCCCAGAGCCCCCCCCGCCGGGCCGGAGAGGACGGTGTTCACCGGTCGCTCGAGCGCCGCCGGCAGGCTCATCACGCCGGCGTCGGACCGCACGATCGTGATTTCCTGTGGCAAGCCCCGCTCCCCCAGACCGCGACGGATGCCGTCGAGGTAGTGGTCGACGGCGGACATCAGATAGGCGTTGAGCACGGTCGTCATCGTCCGCTCGTACTCACGGTACTCTGGCAGAACCTCGGACGACCGCGAGACGAACAGTCCGGGCGCCAACTCCCGCGCCAGCTCTTCGACGCGTCGCTCGTGCGTGGGGTCGACGTAGCTATGGATCAGTGAGATCGCGAGCGACTCGATGTCCTGCTCCAGCAACTCCGCGATGGCCGAACGGGTCGCGTCCTCGTCGAGCGGCCGAACGACCGAGCCGTCGACCGCCATCCGCTCCGGGATCTCCCGTACGCGCTCCAGAGGCACGAGACGGGGCGGCTTTTCCCATCTGAGGTAGTTCGTAAAAATGCCGGGGATGTACGCCCGCCCGATCTCGAGGATGTCGCGGAACCCTTGCGTCGTGAGAAGCCCCATCCGGCTCCCCTTGCCCTCCAGCACCGCGTTGGTCGCAACGGTGCTGCCGTGCGTGATGCTGCTGACCCGGTCGGGTGTCGCGTGCTCGTCGGTCAGCACCTTCTCGACGCCCAGGAAGAACCCAACGTCTCGGTCGGAAGGGGTGGTTGACACTTTAGCGAACGTCCGCTCGTGCGTTGCGGCATTCAGAAGGACGACGTCAGTGAAGGTGCCACCGATGTCGATCGCCAGGCGGTACATCGCGGGGCCGGTCAACGAGCCGCTCCTCTCGTCATCGGTGGCGTACGCATGCTTGGGGTCGGGTCGTGCCACGCTCCTGGTCCACGGACCGGTGGCAGGAGATCGGCATCTGCCTTCGCGGGGTCGCACCAATGATCGCCGGTGCTGTCGACCGGGCTGCCACGTGCCACGTTGCCAAGCACTCGGAGCGCGCCGTTCCTCATCCACGGTGGCCGCGTTCACTGACGCACGAGCATGGCAGAGCGATGCGGGTCGGAGTCCGAAGTCTACGCGACTTGGCCGCTGCCATCGGCGTCAGCCACGAGACGGTCCGAGCGCTCCGTCTTCGATCGGTTGAGGAGGAGGATCGAGCATCGGCGACACCCGCCCCGCTCGTCAGCGCGGCGTCCCCGGTCGCTCAGGGTCCGACCCCGACCCTTCGTCACCCTCCGGCCCCCCGGCCGGGACGAGGGAGAGCCCCAGCTGCTGCGCCAGACCGTACGCGTCCCAACTGACCCAGGTTTCGGCCATCTGACGGTGCGCCACGCGGAAGACGGCCACCCCGGTCACCATCATGGTGCGACCGGTCCCCGTCGCTCCCATGGCCCGGCCGCGATGGGTGGCGCGCTCCGTGAAGCGGACGGCGACCCGGTCCCCGACGGCCACGACATCGTCAAGGGTGACCGTGGCGTCCGGAAACGCCGCTCGATGTTCGGCGACGAGGCGCCTTATCCCGGCGGGACCCGGCGCGACGCGGGGGGTGGTGGGATCGTGGTAGGCGTGGTCGGCGGCGACGAGCTCGTCAAGCAGCGTCAGGGTGCCTTGGTTCCAGACCTGGGCGTAGAAGCGGGCGACGAGCGCCGCATTGGCCTCCGCCTCGGCGGCGTGGTCGGCCCACGCCGGGTCTGGTGACCGGCGAGCGTGGACCAGCTCGCCGCCCACCGCGGCCAGGGCGACCACGGTGAGGCCGACCAGCACCCAGAAGGCGACCTTGGGCGGACGAGACGCGACCTGGGTCACCTGGCCGCCGGCGGGCATCCGGATGAGGCCGGCCGGCCGGGTGCCCGGGGCGAGTGGGTGATGCTCGGGGCGTGTGGCACACCCCTTGAGGCAGCTGGACACGACCGTCACCTCCCCATGTGCGCCGCACGCCGACGCCGGCGCCGGGTCTCCTCGTCAACCCCGATGCCCTCGCGGCATTCGACGTCGGTCGGTGGCGCACGCCGGCGACGGCGGCTAGGCGGCGGGTCAGGAGGAGGTCGTCGCCGACCGTGACGGCAGCCGCCTCGGTCGGGGACCCGCGCCCCAGACGACTGACCGGGTCCGGCTCCTCCCGAGCGGCAGGCGGTCAGCCGCACGCCAGCCGACCGCCGGTCCCGACCGCGGCGCCGAACCACCGACTTCCCCGCCGCGCAGGCGACTGAACCCCGTGCCGCGGGCCACCGCGGCGGCCCCGACGTCCGTCGCCGGAAGCTGGATCGCTACCGTGAAGCGCACCCCGAGCGCGTTGCTAGCGATGCCCTCCCTGACCGCTACTCCGTGGGCGTCCCCATGTCCATGTCGGTCATGAACGCGGTGAACGGCTCGCCCGCTCGGGTCAGGCCCGCGATCAGCAGCACGACGTCATCGTCGCCCGCGTTGCGCACGTCATCCTGAGGGTCCTCGACGAAGAGCCAGTCGCCGGTGGTGAGGAGCACCTCCGTCCCGATGGGCAGCGCCTCGGCCGGGGCAGGGGTGGCGGCGGGCGTAGCAGCGGTGCCCGCGCGGGTGAGCTGGGCTGTGCCGCCCAGCGGCGTGTAGCCCCAGGTACCGGCCTCGACAAAGATCACCAGCGCCCCCGGGTGGCTGTGGGCCGGAACCCGCCCCCCCGGCACGTGCGTGATGCGGCGCAGCGACAGCTCCAGCCCAGGCGCCGCGGCCGGCTGGCCACTACCGAGGAGCTTGGCGGTAGTGCCGATCGCCCCGGTTGGGGTGGCGGCGGGCGTGGCGTCCTGGGCGGCGAGGCGTGTCGGGTGCTGGCTGGCCGCCAGCAGAAGGGCGGCTAATCCCCCGGCGCCGAGGCGGATCACGACGTCACGGCGCGTCATGTCGGGCTGTTCGATCTGATCGAACTCCGGGCTGGTCATGTCCACGGTGCTCCTCCGGGCGATGTGATGGGAACAGCGGGCCGGCTTCCGACCCCACGCCACGAGCATGACCGCTCCCCAGCCGTCGCGCATCGTAGGAACTACGGGGACAGGGTTGGATCGGAGCGGTCCCGCTACCGTAGCCCTACGGTAGGCACAGGGGACCGGTGGGGGGGAGTTAGACCAGACCGTGCCGGACGGCGTAGGTGGCGGCTGCCGTGCGCGAGGTGACGTCGAGTCTGGTAAGGATGTTCCGTACGTAGGAGGTCACCGTCCGGTACCTGAGGCCAAGCGCCTCAGCGATCTCGCGGTCGCTGCAGCCCTCGACCAGCAGCCGCAGCACGTCGCGCTCGCGGGGGGTCAGCCCATGCGCGTCCGCCGGGTCGGGCCGCGCGGTTTCCGCCGCCCCCGACGCCGCGGCGGCGTCCAGCACCGCGCGGGCGTCGGCCTCGACCGCCTCCGGCCCTTGCCCCCGACCCGCCGCGAGCGCCCGCTCGTAGGCCGCCGCCCCGAGCGCTTGCCGCAGCCGCTCGGCCGCCCGCGCGCACGCCAGCCCTACCGGCGGGTCGAAGTGCTGGGCGGCCTCCGCAGTCTCGGCCGCGCCCAGCAGCCGGGCCGCCGCCTCGACTTGGCCGCACGCGTCTCCCAGGACAGCCAGGGTTGCCAGAAGCTCCCCCCGGTGGTGCCGGTGCAGGACGCTCCGGCCCACCGCCAGGCGCTCGCCCAGGGCCGCCGCCGCCCCGCGCAGGTCGCCCTGCTCGGCGGCTAGGAGGCCCAGCAGCTCCAGGCACCAGGCGACAAAAACCAGCTCACCGCGCGCCCGCGCCTCCGCCAGGGTCTCCTCCCACAGCCGCCGCGCCCGGCCCGCCTCGCCCCGGCCGTGGGCCACCACCCCGAGGTGGTAGGTCGTCGCGAGCTCGTAGACGCCCTTGCCGGCCTGCCGGAACCGGGGCAGGGCCGCAGCGAAGCGCACCTCGGCCGCGTCGTACTCGCCCCGGTACTGCAGCGCGACGCCCTGACCCAGCTCGCCCACCGCCTCCTCCTCGCCGAGGCCGAGCTCCCGGGCCAGCGCCGCCGCCGCCTCGTGATCCCGGAACGCCGCCTCGGCGTCGCCGAGGCCGAGGGCCAGGAGGCCGGCGTTGAGGAGGGCGCGGGCACGGGCGGGGGTCGGCGCCGCGGGCGCCAGCGCCAGCGCCCGCTCTAGCCAGCCCCGCCCCTCGCGGGCGTGCCCGGCGACGTACCAGAAGCGGCCGAGGGTCGCCCCGATCCGCAGCAGGGCCTCGCCGTCGCCGGCCTGCGCGAACCAGGCCAGCGCCGCCCGCAGGTTCGGGTGCTCGGCCTCCAGGCGCGCGACGACGCCCGGGTCGTAGGTCGTCCAGAGGATCGCCCCGGCCGCCTCCGCCAGGGTCAGGCACCAGGCGGCGTGCCGGTCCCGCACGGTCGCCTCCTCGCCGCTCGCATTTAGCCGCTCCAGCCCGAACTCGCGCGCTGTCTCCAGCATCCGGTAGCGCGGCTCCCCGTCCGGGTCGTCCTCCTCCCGCAGCAGGCTCTGGTCGACCAGCGAGCAGATGCCGTCAAGCACGTCGAGGCCGGGGGCGTCCGGGCCGCCTGCCACCGCCTCCGCCGCCTCCAGGTCGAAGCCGCCGACGAACACCGCCAGCCGCCGGAAGAGGATCTGCTCCCCCGGGGTCAACAGGTCGTGGCTCCACGCGATGGCGTCCCGCATCGTCCGCTGACGCGCCGGCGCGTCCCGCCCGCCCCCGGTCAACAGCGGCAGCCGACGCTCCATCCGAGAAAGGAGCGTCGCCGGCGGCAGAACCTTGACGCGCGCCGCGGCCAGCTCGATCGCCAGGGGCAGCCCGTCCAGCCGAGCGCAGATGGCGGCCACGGCCGGGGCGTTCTCGGCGGTGAGGGCGAAGTCTTCCCGCACCGTCCGCGCCCGCTCGACGAAGAGCCGGGCGGCCTCGGACTCGGCGACCTCGTCGAGGGGCGCGGGCGCGACGTGCTCCACCAGCCCGAGCGGCGGCACCGCGTATTCCCGCTCGCCCGAGACCCGCAGCCGGACCCGGCTGGTGGCCAGCATCCTCAGCTCCGGGCACGCGGCCAGCAGGTCGGCCACCAGCGGGGCGGCCTCGACCACCTGCTCGAAGTTGTCCAGCACCAGCAGCGCCTGCTTGTGGCGGAGGAACGCCGTCAGCCGGGTGACGAGCGGCTCCTCGCCGGCCTCCCGCACACCGAGGACTTGGGCGATGGCGGGGAGCACCAGGGTGGAGTCTGTGATAGGAGCAAGCGAGATAAACGCGATGCCATCGGCGAACTGTTCAATCAGGTCGTGCGGCACCTGAAGCGCCAGGCGGGTCTTGCCCACCCCGCCGGGACCGGTGAGGGTCACGAGCCGCACGCCGTCACGGCACAGCAGCGCGGCGACCGCCGCGACCTGGCGCTTCCGCCCGACGAGGGGGGGTGAGCGGGGTCGGGAGGTTCATGGTCGTGTCGGGTAGGGGCGTGCCGGGCATGGCGCGGCTCGGTGGGTCGGCGGCGAACGGCACGGGGTGTTTCCCCGCATCTTGCCGAACCGCCCGGATGCGGTCAACTCCTGCCACGCACAAATCGTCAAACAAGAAGAACGGCCGTGGCATTGCCGCCACGGCCGTTCTGCTCCAGCGCAAGCGACGGGGATCGGTTGCGCGAGATAGACGCGGTGTCGCCGCCCCTCGTCCCCTTCCTCCACCCCGAGCGTCTGCTGCGGGCGCGCGGGCGCCGGGGTGCAGGCCGCTACGCGGCGGGGACCAAGGCGCGGGCCATCCCGGAGGAGCGGTGGCTCGAGGTGGCCGCCCGGGCGGGGCGGGAGGGGCTGCGCGCCGTGGCCCGCGACCTCGGCGTCTCCCACGAGACGGTCCGCTCGATCGTCCGGCAATGAGCCCCGTCGTCAGGACGGCGCACGGGTGAAAACCAACCCTCGAACGGACCCCGCACCCCGTTCGAGAGGCGGCGATTTGTGCACCCTCCGGCATGCTCAGCTGCGGCCGCCCGCGGCCTCAACGCCCCGCGACTGCTGCCGTCCCTACAGCGTCCGGATGCAGCGGACAGCCGTCGTCCGCCCGGCCGCTGGCTCCGTGGACACACGAGAGAGTTGCGTCACGGAGTTCAAGTCCGTGGAATTCCTCCTCGGGCCGAAGCCGCATTCCGCAGACCCAGCTTCCCGCCTTCGAAGGCGTCAAGGCCACACACCCGATGCCCCAGGGAGCAACCCACGGCGGAAACATCCGACCTCCCAAGGCACGGGCTGCCTATCCTGCCGCTCGCCGGGAGGAGCAATGCTACCCACGCCACCGGGGGTGATTCGATTCCAGGGCGCCCTTGCGTCAGCGGGAGCCACGGGGGATATGGCGGCCCCGTGCGACATCGCGCTTGACAGCCGACTGCTCCGGGCCTACCGTGCAGCCCGTTAGCAGGGTTCGCGATCAGCCGCCACGCTGGGGACCATGCCCGGGTGGCCCTAGGCGAGCATGTCCACCCCGAGCCTCCCGGCCCGGCCCGGCGAGATCGTCTACCGGGGTGCGGGTGGTCAAGAGCGGCGGGCGATCCTCGATGTCCCCACGGCCGGGGACGGCCCCTTGCCGCTTGTCCTTACTCCCCACCCGGCCAACTGGACGGCGGCAGAAAACTTCCACGGCGGGGCGGCACACACCCTCATGGATCATCGGGGGTGGCGCGGCATCGCGGAACGCCATGGTGTGATCGTGGTTGCCCCCGACCTTGAGGGCCGGGAGACGGCGCTCACCTCACTGGGTTACGACGGGACTCTGCGCGACATGGTCGCTGCGGTCGAAGCCGTCCGCGCCATGGGCGTCCGGGTCGATCCCGAGCGCCTCTATGTCACCGGCGTGAGCATGGGCGGCCAGGAGGCCTTGCTCCTCCTTGCCCGCTTTCCCGGCATGTTCGCCGCCGGGATGGCCTTCAACGCGGTCGTCGATCTCGCCGGCTGGTACGCGGACTTGGTTGCAAGCCCGCACTATGCCGACCTCGTCGGCGAGGATCCGACTCTCGACGAGCTCGTCCGGCGGGAAATCGGTGGGACGCCCGAGGAGGTGCCGGAGGCCTATGCTGCCCGCAGCCCGTTGACCTACGCCACGGACCTGACGCGCACACCGCTGCTCCTCTACTGGTCACACCTGGACGACATCGTGCCCAACCAGACGACCCGGCAGACGAAGTGGCTCTATGACGCGATCAAGGCCCGCGACGCCCTCGCGCCGGTCGCCGAGTTCAACCACACCTGGAGCCATGGGTACGTGGCATTCGACTTCCGGGAGCGGTGGATGCTCCACGAGTACAACGATTACGACCTCGCGACCCGCTGGCTGCTCAGCCATCGACGGGCGGGCGTCGCCTGATGCGCTGCTGCTGGGGTCGCCAACCGGCCGGCTCCAGCATGACCCGTGGGATCGCCCACTGGTGCCGTCGGGGCACTGATGGCGACCGGGAGACCGATTGCCACGCCGTCGGGGCTAGCACTAGCCTCCTCGCGACCACGGCGATGGCGAGTCGCGTCTTCCCGACTCTGACGGGCTAGCGTCAGCAGCGGCACGTCCTCCCCACCCAGCAGGTCAACGATCGCCGCGACCACTCCGTCCCGCCGCATGAGCGGGGTGAGCGGGCTCGGGGGGCCAAATCCGGCTCGAAGTACCACCTCACCGTCGACTGCACCGGCATCTGGCTGGCCGTCCGCCTCTCGGCGGTCTACGCCCACGCATTCACCCACTTGGAGCCGCTGATCAACGCAGTCCCCCCAAACGTTGGGCCACGGGGAGCGCCCTGGCTGGCCACAGAAGCCCGCTGCCGGTCCACACAACGCCCCCTAAGGGTGCGTCATGCCTCGACCCCGCACCACTCCATCGTTACTGCGGCGAAAACCTTCGTGGCCTTGATGAGGTCGTCGACCGCGATGTGCTCGTTCGCCCCATGGACACCCCCACTGATGTCGCCGCAGCCAAAGACGAGACAGGGCTGGCCTGCGGTAAACCAGTAATTGGCGTCGCACACGAACGGCGCGATGCCTACGTTCGGCGTCTCCCCCGTGACGGCCCGCATGGCTTCGGTGATCGCCTGGACGCCCAAGTGGTCGACGGGCATGTTGATCGGCTCTTTGTGCGGATGCCCGAACGGAATGTCCAGGATGGGCGGGTGCTCACGCAGCCAGTAGTCGCCAGCCGTGACCCGATCGATGGCCTCCCTGACCTCGGCGATCACGCTGGCGGCCGTCAAGTCGGGATAGAAGAGGAGCGACCCGGTCGCCACACAGACATCCGGCACGTTCGAATCGGGCACCTGCGCCGCGGGCGATCCAGCGTGGATGGAATTGATGCTGATGAACATGCCGCCGGACGCGACGTACGGATTCGTCCGCCACAGACCCCACTGCCGCTCCAGCTCGAGGATGGCCAGCTGATACTTGAGCATGAGGTCGATCGCGCTGATGCCTGGTCGCTCGACGCCATGGGGAAGGGGTTGGGCGACCAAGTGGCGGTTACAGATGTGGGTCGATTTGCCGAAGACGGTCAGCCGAAAATAGATTTCGCCCTTGGCCGCATGGTAAATCGCGAAGTTCGAGATCTCGGGGAAGATGGCCAGGTCGGCTCGGTATCCCCGTTCAAGGATGGCATTGCACCCATACATGTAGCGACCGGATTCTTCGCCGCAGGCGTGAGCCAGCGAGAGATCGCCTTTCAGCTTCACGCCCGCGTCGTGGAGGATGACCGCGGCCATCACCTGGGCGGCGCTCGGGCCTTTCATGTCGGCGGCACCCCGCCCCCAGAGTCTGCCGTCCCGGACCTCGCCGGAGAACGGACCGTCCCCCTCCCATTCTGCCGCTTGATCAACCGTCACCGGCACGACATCGGTGTGCGCCGACCAAATGAGCGAGCGCCCGCCGCCCGTGCCCCGCCGGACCGCCACCACGTTCGGGCGGCTCGGTGCACCTTGCCAGTAGGCAATCGCATCGAAGGCGCCAGTCGCCCGGAGCCGATCCCGCAGCCACTCCTGGGCCGGTCGCTCGGCGTCCGGGTTCGGTTCGAGTTCCGGGTTCACGGAGGGCTGCTGAACGAACTCGCTCGCGAAGGCGACGATCTCGTCGGCTCGCTCGTCGACCATCGCCAGCACCCGTTCCAGGCTCGGGTTCATCCCAGACCTCACCGATATCTCCCCCGTCCAAGCTAACGCCCGGCTCGTCTCCAATCCGAGGGGTTCGGATGGTCCGAGTGGCGGCCGGTGTCAGACGCCAAGCCGTCTACTTCACAGCACCGGCGGTCAGCCCCTTGACGATGTAACGCTCGAGGAAGACGCCGATGATGATCAACGGCGCAATCGCGGCCGTCGCGATCGCCGCCATCGACCACCACTTCACGCCCTGTGAGCTGACCTGTGCCGCCACCATATACGGCACCGTCGTGGCATCGGTACGCGAGAGGATGGCAGCAAAGAAGTACTCGTTCCAGCAGAAGACGACGACCAGGATGAATGCCGCGACAAGCCCGGGTCCCGCGACCGGGATGACGATGCGGAGGAAGGCGCCGAAGAGCGTCGCACCGTCGACCAGGGCCGCCTGCTCCAGTTCGATGGGGATGCTGTTGAACTGATCGCGCATAATCCAGATCACAATCGGCAGGTTCGCGACCGTGTAGAGGATGATTAGGCCGAGTCGAGTGTCAAGCAAGTCGAGATCCCGATAGAGGATTAGCATCGGCATGATGATCGCGACAGGCGGGAGAATGAGCTGGGACAGGAACCAGAAGGAGATGTCCCGGTTTCGCCAGGGACCGAACCGGTAGGTGAACCGCGCCAGGCCATACCCCGCCAACGAGCCAAGGACGAGCGCGGCGGCCCCCGACGTCAGCGCAATGATTGCGCTGTTTTTGAAGTTATGAATAAAGACATCGCCCTGGCTTCCCTGGGTGACCGATCGCCAGCCGAGGTCGACCGGGTTGAAGTCCCACCAAGGGATATAGGTCGGTCCCTTGATCACGGCCACTTGGCTCTTGACCGAGGTGGTAATCGTCCAAACAATAGGAAAGAGGCAGATGAACGACCAGACGAGGAGAATGGCGTAGGTGACAACACGGGCCGTCGTGGTCCTCGCCGTCGTCGGCCCGATCGTCGTCCCTCTCCGCCCGTGCCTTGCCGCAATGACCGCCACGGTTTCGCTCCGGTGTTCTGCGCGCCGTTCCAGTCCGCCCCGTCGTTGTCCGCCGGCTAATAGACGACGTCCCGCACTTTACGGCCGACCATCAACAGGATCAGGGTCATAAATACGATGATGATCACCAGGAAGACCTGGGCCATCGCCGTGCCGTACCCCACGTTGAGGGCCTGATAGCCCTCCCGATAGATGTAGGCCGTCAGCGTCTCCGAGGCGTCACCGGGACCACCGCCCGTGACGACGAGGATGAGGTCAATGAGCTTGAACTCGAAGACTATCCGCAACACCACCGCGGTGAGGCTCACCGGGAGGAGCAGAGGAAACGTCATATCACGGAACGTCTGCCACGCGCCGGCGCCGTCGATCCGCGCCGCCTCGAACACCTCGTGTGGCATCGCCTGCAGGCCGGCCAGCAGCATGACGAGCATGAACGGAATCGAGTACCAGGCGTTGATGATGATCAGCGAGAACACTGCCCGAGGCCCGGTTTCGAAGAACGTCCACTCAATCCCGAAACGCTCGAGCAGGTGCGGCAGCGGCCCCCAGCGGGCGTCGAAGATCGACCGCCCGATCATCCAGCCCGCCGCGACGGGACTCATCATGAAAGGAAGCAGGAAAATGACCCGAAAGACTTTGCGCCCGCGGATGTCCTGGTTGAGGAGGATCGCCAGGCCGAGGGCGATCACGTATTGGAGCGGGACGCCGACCAGGACGAAGACGAAGTTGTTCTTGAGCGCGTTCCAGAACCGGCCGTCCCCCCACATGTACCGGAAGTTATCCAGCCCGGCGAACGAGCGTCCGGACGGATCATTAAGCCGCCATTCGGTGAAGCTGACGTACGAGCCGAAGATGGTCGGAAAGATCACGACGAGCAACGTGATCTGCACCGCCGGCAAGAGAAAGATCAAGCGCTGCCCGCGTTGCCCCAGGGCCAGAACAATGGCGACATCAACGGCGATGATCCAGACGACTGCCGCGATGGCGAAGGGACGCCATCCCCATTCTTCAAGCGCGCGCAGCACGCTCGCTAACGCGAAGCCGAGCGATGCGACGCCAACGAGGAGACCGGCTGCCGTCCGGCGCCAAGTTCCGGCCGTCGGCGCCGTCGGCTCGATCCGAGATGAACCCGCGTACGATGGTTCCGCGGTCTGGTAGCTCACCGATCCGCCCCGTTTCGGCTGACGCGCGAGCAAGCCCACGACCTAATCCATACGCTCGTGCCACACGCCGCCGACGTGCGGAGGCGGGGTTATCGGGGAGCGGTCCCGGGCGCCGTATTGAAGGCGCCCGGGGCAACTCAGGAGGTGATCATTGTGAGCGCGCCCGCCCGCGCGCGTGCCGACTCCACGGCTACCCGAGCGAGGCCTGGTAGAGCTTAAGCTGGTTCTCCCGACCGAGCTGGTCGGTCAGCTCGTTCCACTTCGCGGCCGCCTCGTCGAGCGCCGCCTGTGGGTCGATCCCGCCCGCGATCGCCCGCGTCCAGGCCTCCTCGGCGGCGATCCAGTATTGGCCGGCGCCCGGAATGCGAAGGTCAACTACCCGGTTCGGATGGTTGTACGAGTTCATGATCGAGTCCAGATACTCCTTCGCGTAGGCCTCGGGATATCCGGCAATCATCCAGTCCGCCGGATCGAAGTGGCTGAGGCGCCAGGGATTCATACCGGACGGGTAGATCATCATCCAGAGAGAGATGTCCTTGCCCGTCAGGTGATTGACTAGGTCCCAGGCGGCCTCGGAGGCGTTATTCGTCTCGGACGCCTTCATCACGTAGAGCCCCCAGCCGAGGAAGGCCAGATACGGCGCGTAGTTGAAGCCGGCGGTCGCCCCCGGGGCCGCCTCCTGGCCGGCGGTGACTGTGTCCCACTGCTTGGTCTGCCAGTTGTAGACGTCGGGCGACCCGGGCAGGATGCTGAAGCCCACCTTGTCCTGGACGACGCTGGTGTCGGAGGCGTAGACGTTCGAGCCGATGTCGGCCCACCAATGGGCCATAGTGCCGGTACCGGCGAGGAAATCGCCCAGGGTCTTGAGAAGATCCGCGCTCTTCTGGTCCGGGGGCGCGACCGCGGCGGCGTCGATCATGTCCTGGAGCGCGCGGACGAACGCCGGGCTGTTGATCTTCGGTGTCATGTCCGTCGGATCGAAGAAGAACGCCGGATCATCCGGGTGCTTAGCATAGGCGCTGGCACGGCTCATGAAGAACCAGTTGCTGACCCCGCCGCCGCGGGCCAGCGGATCGAGGATGCCGTACAGCTTCTCGCCCTCGAAGTCCTTGCCTTTCATGAACAGAGAGTACTTCTGGACATCCTGCCACGTCTTCGGCGGCCCCCAATTCCCCTCACCGCCGGAGTTCTTCCAGTCCTCCGCCAAGCGAGCGTCGCTAAAGACATCTTTGCGGTAGTTGAAGTGGTGCATGTCGCCGTCAATGGAGGCGCCGTACATCACGCCATCCCAGGTTCGAGTCGGTCCCTGGAGGTACGGCACGATGTCCTCGAAGGCGTAGCCTGGGTCGTTGCGAACCGAGTCGGGCATCGGGACACAGTGACCGCCGGCGAGCAACTCGCCTTCCCAGGTGGCGCTGCCTTCAAGGACGTCGAAGGCGACCGTGTTCGAAGCTAGCGCCTGCGACATCTTGGGGTAGGAGTCGGCCTGGGTCACCTCGATCCACTCGACCGTGGCGCCGGTGTGTTCCTCCCAGGCCCGCGACAAGGGCCGGAAGACGTTGACGTGGGCGTTGGCGTTGCTTAGCCCCTGGAACCGGACCGTCTGTCCCTTGAACTTGTCCTTGTTCTGAGAGCGCAAGGTGAGCTCGCCGACCCGTTCCATGTCGGCGTCGGTCGGCGCCCCTTTGCCGGAGCCGGGGATCTGCAGGATCTGGTCCTTGACACTCTCCTGAGCGAGTGCACGTCGGTAGGACTTGCCAACGATGCCCGTCGCGCAGAAGGCGGTGGCGGCCCCGGCCGCCTTGAGCACAGTCCGTCGCGAGAGCCGGTTCCGGAGAACGCGGTCGCCGGTCGGGCGCTTGGGATTACCGGACATGGATTTTTCTCCTCCTGTCGTCCGTCACGGACACGACCACTCCCAGCGGTGCCTGCCCCGCCCGTCGACCCGCGCCACCCAAAGCGGCCGATGCCAAGCTTCTGGTGGGGCCAGGACCTCCTCTTCCCTGGGGGACGAGTCGGTGGTCGTCTACGAGCAGTACCAAGGTCACTGTAGTATCGATCTCCCTGACAGGATGTCAACAGCGGCCCGAGGGCGGTTCAACGAACCGCTTCCTGGTGACCGAGGCGCCGCCAATGCTCCGACTCGTGCGCGCGCGGTCCTCATCGCGGGCTGGTGATTCTCCGCCAGTGGACGGCCGCTGCCT
>JAUJOZ010000095.1 GCA_030447415.1 Thermomicrobiales bacterium
GGCGCGCCACCACGATGATCACCGCGATGTCGATGAAGACGTACGCGGCGATCTCGTCGAGGTTGGAAGCCGCCAGCACCACGCGCATGCCCACCGCCGATCCCCGCCGTCCCCCGGGTGGGCCGTCACTATGCCAGAGCGCGGGGAGGCGCGGAGGGTCTTTCCTCACACCGAGCGAAGAGGCACACTGCGCGTCACGGCGACGGCGGCGGGCTCTGCCGGGATGGGTGGGACGGCGGTGGACGGCAACGAGACGATCACGTTCGACCGGCGTGGCGGGCAGGCCACGGCGGCGCGCGGCGGCGGGGACCTCACCGACGCGCTGGTGGAGACCGACATCTGGACCGACGGGATGGTCGCCGACGCCGGCATCCCGATCGTGGATGTGCCGTTCGTCACGGTGGGCGGTGGCATCGGGTCGTTCGTCATGGTGGACTACCTGCGCATCGCCGGGGTGCCCGCCGACCGGATCAAGGTGCTGACGCAGCACGACCGCCCCTACGAGCAGTACGCGTTCCTGTGCGCCAACTCGCAGATCCCCGGCCCGGAGCGGCTCCGCTCGGACTCCGGCTCCTGCCCGGACAACATCTGGGGCTTCCCCGCCTACGCCATCCGGGAGGCGGTCGCCGAGCGGACGCTCAAGCCGCTGTGGAACGTCTTCACCGAGCCGGTGATCAAGGACTACTACACGCCGCGCGCCGGGCACGTCTTCCGCGCGCTGGACCGCGAGGCCGCCCGCATCGGCTGGACGGGGTTGCTGGAGCGGGGCCAGGTCCGCATGGTGCGCCGGCGCGCGGGCGGCGGCTACTTCACGATCCTCACCCCGCCCCAGGGCTCGACGCGCACGAAGCGCGTCGCGTACCGGTCGCGGCGCGGCCCGACGGGACGCTGGTCAGCGAGTGGGTTGAGGTCGCGCCCGGGGAGGGACGCGCCACGCGCCGCGGCAAGAGCCGGGCCGAGTGTCCCGCCGACGAGACGGGCGCGTCGGGCGAGACCGCCAAGGTCACCTGGAACCGCGAGGGGGTCGTTCGCTTCGCCGGCGGCGCGGACGACAACGACGGCGGCACGTCCGTCGAGAGCCTCCGGCTCGCCGGTGACGTGGACGTGCAGCACCCGCAGGTCGCGCTCCAGAGCCAGAAGCTGGCCCTCACGCTCGCCCCGCCCCCGCCCAGCGGGGCGCCCAAGCACAGGACCCCCGCTGGCCGTAATGACGCCGACGCCGGCGACGACGACAAAGACCCGGCCATGACGCGCCGGCCGGTCGTAAAGCAAGTGATCGCCACCGAGGCGGTCCACTGCCTGCTGCCGGACGGCTCGGCGTCGCCGACCGACCTGACCTGCGAGCACCTCGACCTGGCCACCGCCCTCGACCCGGCGGGCAAGCTGTACCCCAGCCTCGTCAAGGCGCGCGGCAACGTCCGGGCGACCGATGAAGGCCAGGAGCTGACCGCCGAACACCTCGATCTCGTCCTCGCGCCGGTGACGCCGGGTGCGAAGCAGCTTACCACTCAGCGCGTCGGGCAGAAGCAGGCGCCCAAGGCTGAAGCAAAGGGCGGTTTCGGCGGGGGCGCGGTGGAGCTTCAGCGCATGGTGGCCCGTACCCGAGTCCGGGCCGTTTCGGAAGACGGGGCGGTCGCGACGGGCACGTCGCTGGTCGTGACGAACGCCAAGGGAAAGCAGCAGGTCGGGTTGAGCGGCAAGCCGGCCAAGGTGGTCGACGCGCAGGGAAACGTCTTGACCAGCCAGCGGATCGTGATCCCCAACTCCGACGAGGCCCAGGCGCTGGGGCCGGGCTCGCTCCACGCCGCGGTGGAAGCCGTCGCGGGCGAGGCGCCGCGGTTCATGGACGTGACCTGGACGAAGTCCGCAGTGCTGAACGGCAAGCTGGCCGACCACCAGATCCAGGTGACGGGCGACGTTACAGCGTCCCTGCCCGAGGCCGACGGGACGGTGAATACCGCCAGCTCGCGTCGCATCTTGATCACGACATCGGAGAAGCCGACCGTCGCGGGCGCGCCGAAGCACGCGGGCAAGAGGCGGCGCGCCGACGAGAAGGACAAGAAGCGGACGGCGGGCACTCCGCTGGCGGACGCGAACGTGGACGTGATGAAGGGCAAGGAGGTCAGCCGCATCGTCCTTGCCCAGGACGCGGTGGTGCATCGGCGCCTGGGCGACGTGGACGGGACGGTCTTGCGCGAGATGCGGATTGAGTCGTCGCTGCTGCACTATGACGTGAAGGCGCAGCGATTCGTCGCCCCCCGGCCCGGCCGGATGCTGGTCCGCGACCACACTCCGGCCGAAGCGGACAAGCCCGCGACGGGTGATGCTGCCGCCACTGGCCACGGCGGCGCGGAGAAGGGGAGCCTGGGCAATCAGCGCGGGGCGACGGCGTTCCAGTGGGCCGGGTCGCTCGATTATCAAGGCGCCGCCCGCCGGGCCGCGATGAAGCAGGACGTGGTGGTGGCGTTACGCCCGGACGGCGAGGGCGAGCTGCCGGTCCAGCTCCGCGCCGACAGCGTCGTCGCCGACTTCGAGGCGCCCGCCGCAGGGCCCGCGGCCGGCGCGGCGCGCCCGGCCAAGTCGCCCGCCGCCGCCGACGCGCTCGCGCGCGCGCCGGCGCCGAAGCTCAAGTCCGTGACGGCCGACGGGAACGTGAATGTCACCCGGGACAAGGACGAGCTGAGCGCGCTGAAACTTACGTTCAACCCGGCCCGGTCCACGATCGTGGCCACCGGCAAC
>JAUJOZ010000096.1 GCA_030447415.1 Thermomicrobiales bacterium
CGACCCGGCGCGGACGTGGCGCAGGAGCGCCGACGGGTTGAGGCCGCGCGAGTTGCGGGCCCCGCCCTTGACGTCGCTGACCGCCACGACGGTGCAGCCGGCGTCGTGGAGGAACTGCGCGGCGAGCCCGCCCACCTTGCCGAAGCCCTGCACTGCGACGGTGACCCCGCGTCGGTCGACCGACGCCTCGCGGAGGGCGGAGAAGGTGCTGTACATGACCCCCCGGCTGGTGGCGCCACCGCGACCCATCGACCCGCCGATGGCCACCGGCTTGCCGGTCACCACACCGGACACCGAGTAGCCGGCGTTGACCGAGTAGGTGTCCATGATCCAGGCCATGGTCTGCTCGTCGGTGCCGACGTCGGGGGCCGGGATGTCCTTCTCCGGCCCGATGAGCGGCAGGATCTCACTCGCGTAGCGCCGGGTGAGCCGTTCCAGCTCCCCTCTTGAGAGCAGCCGGGGGTCGACGGCCACGCCACCCTTCGCGCCGCCGTACGGGATGCCGATCAGGGCGCACTTCCAGGTCATCCACATGGCGAGGGCGCGGACCTCGTCGAGGTCGGTGGCCGGGTGGTAGCGCACGCCACCCTTGGCCGGGCCGCGGGAGAGGTTGTGCTGCACCCGGAAGCCGCGCATGACATCGACCGAGCCGTCGTCGCGGCGGAGCGGGACCGACACAGTGAGCTCCCGGCGTGGGGTGGCCAGCAGCTGGTGCAGGCCGTCGTCCAGGCCGAGCTGGCGTACGGCGTTGTCGAGCTGAATCTGTGCCGACTCCCAGGCTGTCTGCCCGTTGCCGGTGGGCATCGCGTCGCCTCCCCGGTCACCCGCGACCGTGTCGGGCCAGCCTAAGCCCAACGGCGGCGTTGTCGCTGTCTTCGGGCCTCCGTCAACGGATGCCGCGGCGTACGAACACGTGCCAGCCAAGCCAGAGCCAGCCGGCGAGCAGGACGTACCGGGCGGCCCGCCGGTGCGTGATGTCAGTCAGCGCTTGACCGAGGGTCGGAGTACTGCGCCAGATGAGACCGGCCAGCTGGTAGCCGACGACCGCGGCGGCCAGCACGCCGTAGCCGGCCAGCGTGGCTGCCCGGCTCATCGGCGGCCAGGTGGACGCCGAGGGCTAGCCAGCCGAGGAAGGCCAGGGCGCGTAGGGGGTGCGGGTCGAGAGCGGCTTCCGTGAGTGAGCTGAGCGTCGGGTGCTCCTCCCGCGGGTGCTGGAGAAGTGCGGCCAGCTCCCACGCCGCGACGGCGGCCGCCAGGAGCGACCACCCGAGCCCCCCGGCCGAGTGTGGAGCGACTGCCGGACGGGCGGGCCATGAACGAGCCGCGATGAAGATCGCGCCCACACCGGCCGTCTCGACAGCGAAGAGTGCCGCCATCGAGAAGGGCGGAAGCCCGGTGGCCCACCACGCATACCCCGCAAGCGCCGTGACGCCGGCGACCAGCGGAGCGGCGGCGCGCCGATCCACGCCCGCAAGTCTCACCGACCCTCGGCTACGGGTCCCAGCACTCACCGCACGCTGAGCACGGTGACCGTTCCGGTATTCGGCTTAATCAGTCCTGATCTCTCCGGTGGCGGCGGCGGGTCTGTTTGGACAAGGACAAGCAAATATGCGATGTCGCGCTCTGCCAGTGAGCGCATGGTCCGGTCGCTCACTCCCACGATTCGGTAGCTTGCCCCTCCGCATATGGGCGGGTCAGACGTCAGGATGGCGCTGCACAGGCGGTTATTGGCCACGTATCCTTTGACGAGTCGCCTTCCCTCGGTCACCTCGCTGATCCATACCGCGCTCCGTCTCGCAGCCTCGCGGTTCCTGTGGGATAGGTATGACGTCGCCACTAGGGCTGCACTACAAGCCAGGACCACAGCTACCACATAGGGAACAAGCCGCCTCACCAACGAAGTCTCACTTCACCTGGCATCTCGTCCCCTCACGAGCCGCGACACAGCCCCAGCCATCAGGTCACGGGGACAGACTGTTCAGCCAGATATAGATCGCGGCGAGCCCGGCGAAGCCGAAAACGAGGCAGGTGAGTCGCCACCAGAAGGTTCGTCGTCGAAGCCACGCGACGATCAAGGACCCAACCATGACCGTAAGACCGCCAAGGGTCCCGACGCTGGTAGCAATGGACTGGCCCCGCCCTGTGCAGATAAACGCCTCAGAGTCCGGGCCACACGGGTCTGACGCCAAGGCGGCCAGCGCGCCGTTGAACATGACGACAAAGCCAACCGCCACCAAGGCCGCCGAGATCAGGACCAGCACCATGCGCTGAACGACTCCGTAAGCACTGCGCCGGTCGCTACCCGCCTCGCCCGCCTCCACGGCGCAATGGTCTGCGCATCAACCTGCCGCCGCAAGCCCCAGCTCGGTGTTAGGTCTGGCGGAAACCGTCGGGCCCGTAGACCTGCGCTACGCACCCTCGGGCAGCATCCCCAGGTTCAGCCGGCGAGCTTGGGCGGGGGAACTGGCTTCGGGTCTTCAGCAACCCTCCCGCCTCCAGGCCAAAACGGGGATCAGTCCTAAGCGACTTCAACACTTCATGCCCCCGCTGCCCGCCGAGCCGCTTGGGTGTCAACCCCTTCAGCCGAGACTGCGTAAAGCATCAGCCGAGAGCGAATGGTCAGGTCTCACCCGAGATAGCTCTGAGATTCAGAGCCGGATTCAGAGCCGGCGCCCGGAATCGAACCGGGAACCTGCCGATTACAAG
>JAUJOZ010000097.1 GCA_030447415.1 Thermomicrobiales bacterium
TCGTGCCCAGCACGGGCGGGAACATCTCGGGGAAGAGGGTCAGGATGTCGATCCGAAGCGCCAATCCTCAATCCGTCGCGTTAACCCTCAGTCGGTCGCGTGGCCAAAGACGTTTCGCGTGCGCGTTGAGACGCCCCGCTCGTGGGGGGCGCTTCGTTCCGGAAACGAAAGCGCCCCGCAAGCGGGGCGGCTAAACGAAAACCAGTTGTTATGCAGTCGCGCCTTCGGGCTTGGCGTCGGCCGGCGCCGCCTTGGGCTTGCCGGGCTTGGGGAGCTTGAGCATACGGTGCTCGACGCCCTGCTTCTTCAGGAGCGAGGAGACGGTTTCGGAGGGCTGGGCGCCGACGTCGAGCCAGTGGCGGCAGCGGTCGAGCTTGGCGACGAACTGCTTGGCCTGGTCCTTGTTGCGCGGGTCGTAGTGCCCGAGTTCCTCGATGACGCGCCCGTCGCGCGGCGACCGGGAATCGATCGCGTTCAACCGGAAGAACGGCCCGTTTGTCCGTCCCATCCGCTTCAGCCTCAGCTTGACCGCCATGCAAAGCTCCGTGAGTCCAAAAAATGAGTCGAACCGGGGAGTATACCGATGCCCGCCCGACTTACAAGGGTTCCTCCGGGCATCCAAGGTTCACGAGCGACGGTTCACGATTGTAGTCGCTGGAAGGGACCGTACTTAGGGCATTTGGTCGGTTCGACAACCCGCGACGGCCTCAGAGGCTTCTCCAGCGGCGCTGCCGCTACCTAGCGGCGGGCGGGTTCGGGCCTATAATTTGCCCGGACTCGATTCCCGTACCCAATAACAGCTCAGGAACACAGGAGCATCGTTGCCCGAACGTTACTTTCAGCATACGTTTCCGAACGGCCTGACCCTGTTGGCCGAGCAGATGCCCGGCGTGCAGTCGGCGGCGATGACGTTCCTCGTGCCCGCCGGGGCGGCCACCGACCCGGTTGACCGGTCGGGCTCGGCGACGGTCCTGTCCGAGCTTGTCCTCCGCGGCGCCGGGCGGCGCGACAGCCGCGCGCTCACGGATTACCTCGACCGTCTCGGGTTGCAGCGATCGAGCTCCGTCGGGGTCCATCATACGCGGTTCGGCTGCGCGGCGCTGGCATCGAAGGTCATCCAGGGGCTGGAGGTCTATGCCGACATCGTCCGCCGGCCCCACCTCCCCGAGAGCGGCTTCGAGGCCGCCCGCGACCTCGCGCTGCAGGCCCTTGCCGGCATTGAGGACGAGCCGCGGCAGAAGCTGATGATCAAGCTCCGGGAGTGGCACCTCCCCTCGCCCTACGGCCGAAACGCGATGGGCCAGGAGGACCACCTCGCCAAGCTGACCGCCGAGTTGGCCAAGGTGGATCACAGCCGCCGGTATCACGCCCGCGACTCGATCCTGAGCGTTGCCGGGCACATCGATTTCAACGCGGTCCGGGAAGAGGTGGAGAAGCAGTTCGGCGAGTGGGACGGACAGACCGAGCCGCCGATCGAGGTTCTGCCCCCGCCGGGCAACTACCACCACGAGGAGCAGAAGAGCGAGCAGACGCACATCGGAATTGCCTACCCGTCGGTGACCGAGACCAGCCCCGACTATTACACCGCCCGCCTGGCGGTCGAGATCCTGAGCGGCGGCATGAGCGGCCGGCTGTTCACGGAGGTGCGCGAGAAGCGCGGGCTGTGTTACAGCGTTTGGGCCGGCTACAGCAGCCTCAAGGGCCAGGGGAGCATCCTCGGCTACGCCGGGACGAGCAACGAGCGCGCCCAGGCGACGCTGGACTGCTTCGTGTCCGAGTTGTACCGCCTGGAAAAGGGCGTGACGCCCGCCGAGCTCGAGCGCGCCAAGACGGGCCTGAAGGCCAGCACGATCATGCAGGGCGAGAGCACCAGTGCCCGCGCCGGCGCGATCGCCCACGATTTCTTCATCCGCGGCCGCATCCGCACGCTGGAGGAGATCAAGGACGCCATCGACGGCGTCACGGTCGACCGCGTCAACGACTACCTCAAGCAGAACCAGGCCGGGCCGTTCACGATCGTGACCGTTGGCCCCAGGGAGCTGAAGCTGCCGCAGGAGTGACCCATGGACCTGATGGTGCTCGATCCCGACGTCCAGAGGCGCTTGATCGCCGAGCGCCGGGCTTCAAAAGCTCGCGTTCTACGCGGGCGTCAACGTCCGCGAGCTGCTCGTGATCGACCCCAAGCCGTGGTCGTTGGAGTTGTACCGCCTCGAATCGGGGCGATTGAGGTCGGTCGGCACATCGGACCCGGCGAGCCGTTGGATCCTGGTGAGCGAGGTTGTCCCCCTGTCGTTCCGGCTCGCGCCGGGAACGCCGCGCCCCCGCGTCGAGATCTGTCATCGTGATGGCGTCCAAGTCTGGGACGTGTGACGCGCGACGCGACCGCGGCCGTCAGCCCCAGGAAGCTCAAGCGGCCGGCCGGGGCGTGAAGTGTTGTCGGAGGGACCTGCCATGACCCTGATGGTGCTCGACCAACAGTTCGCCGCCCGGCTCAAGGCCGAGCGCGCCGCAGGCGGGCTCGACCGGTACGACGAGGTCTGGGACGGCGTCTACATGATGGCACCCATCGCCAACACCGAGCACCTGGACCTCCAAGGGCGACTCACCTTCGCCTTTCGCAACGCGTTCGGATTT
>JAUJOZ010000098.1 GCA_030447415.1 Thermomicrobiales bacterium
GGCGGCGATCTCGTTCAACCGCCCGGCGAGCGCGCGCACGTCCTCCGTTCCCGCCGGCGCCGCCCGCCGGCGCCACTCGCCGTGGGCCAGGTGCTCGGCGACCTCCGACACGCCCCGCAGGGGCACGACCCAATGGCGGCGCAGCAGCAGCCACAGCACCGACCCCGCCGCCAGCGCCGAGAGGCCCGCCGAGCCCGCCACCGCCAGCAGCGAGGTGGCCCCGGGGGGGGCATCCTCGCGCCAGTGGCTGACGCGGACGATCAGCCCGTCGGGCCGGCCGGGGTCCAACGGCCGGGCGACGTAGACCGAGTGCTCCCCCAGCGTGCCGCTGCGGCGCGAGTCATGCCCCATCCCCGACGCCCGCGCCGCGACAACCTCCGGCCGGTGGTTGTGGTTGTCCATCAGGTCGGCGGTCGCGTCCGAGTCGAGCACGATCCGGCCGGCGCCGTCGATCAGCGTGACTCGCGTGGACAGCACCCGCGCCAGGTCGTTGATCCGCTGACGTTCCGCGGCGTCGAGCCGAGCGTCCTTCGGGACCCACTCGCGCACGAGCCGGGCGTGGTGGTCGAGGCCGCTGACGTGCTGGAGGTAGACCGCACGGCGCCCCGCCATGTGGATGACCGTCCCGCAAGCCGCCACGACCACCAGCGTGGTCACTGCGACCGCGAGGACCATCCCGAACGGGAACGGGCGACGGGTCATGGGGAGGAGTATAAGGATGAAGGCAGAAGGCAGAAGGCAGAGGGCGGAGGGCGGAAGGATGAAGGGGAAACGGGAGGGTTGGAAGCAGCCGGTCAGGGTCGAAGCTCTACCTTCTGCCTCCTTCTACCTTGTGGCGTCTGACTTTTGACTTTTGACTTCTGACTTTTGACTTCATCCTTCCGCCCTACTCCCCGTCTTCCGGGGACTCGCGCAGGCGGTAGCCGACGCCGCGGACGGTGTGGACCAGCCAGTTGGCGGCCCCGAGCTTCTTGCGGATGGCGGTGATGTGGACGTCGATTGCGCGGTCGGTGACGAACACGTCGGTGCCCATCGCCCGGTCCATGAGTTGGTCGCGCGTCAGCACCCGCCCGCGGGCTGCCACGAGGGCGGCCAGCAGCTTGAACTCGGTCAGCGTGAGCTTGACGGGCTCGTCGTGTACCGTCACCTCGGGCTTGGACGTGTCGATCGACAGCGGGCCCGCCTTGAGGATCGTCGCATCGACCGCCCCGGCGGCGGTCTCGCCGCGGCGGAGGACGGCACTGAGCCGGGCCAGCAGGATCTTCATGCTGAACGGCTTGGTGACGTAATCGTCGGCGCCGAGCGTGAGGCCGACGACGACATCCGTCTCCTCGCCCTTGGCGGTGAGCATCACGATCGGGATGCCCGCCGTCCGGCTGTCCGCCTTGAGCCGCCGGGCCACCTCGGTGCCGTCGATGCCGGGGAGCATCAGGTCGAGCACGATCAGGTCGGGCGTCTGGCGGGCGGCGATCTCCAGCGCCTCGTTGCCCCCGAACGCGCCGAGCACGGCGTAGCCGTTGCGGGTGAGGTTGTAGGTGATCAGGTCGACCAGGTCCTTCTCGTCGTCGACGACCAGGACCGTCCGCTTGCCCTTCCGCCCCGCCGCGGCCGGCGTCCCCGCCGCGCGGGCGGCCTCCGGGGGGCGGGGGTTGTCGCTGGCACGCGTCATATCCGAGCTCCGTGGGTTTGAAACATACAACGGACGCGCCGGGAACCGGCCGTATGAGGGTACAGTCGTTTTCACCCCGTCTACCATGCCCGGTTGCCGCCGGGCGTCAATTACGTTAGCGCCGGCTTAACGCGGCGCTGGAGCGGGGCTCATGTGAGGGGTCAAGGGTCAAGGTCCGTGGTCAGTAGTCCGTCGTCCTGGCGAGACGCGCGCTTTGCAGGACGACTGACTACGGACCACGAACCCACTGCAACTGACAACTGGCCAGGGACAACGGACAATGCCGGCATGAAGATCTACACGCGCACCGGAGACGACGGCAGCACCGGCTTGATCGGAGGGCATCGGACACACAAGAGCGACCCGCGCATCGAATGCTATGGCACCGTCGACGAGCTGAACGCCTCGCTGGGTTCAGCCGCAGTGGTGGCGGAAGCAATGCTGGTGGAGGCACTGCGGGAGGTGCAGGGGGAGCTGTTCGCGATCGGCGCGCACCTCGCTACACCGGAAGGCACGCCCCGAGCGCCGACGCTGTCGGCGGTGGACGAGGCGTGGGCGGCGCGCCTGGAGACGCAGATCGACGACGCAGAGGCGGCGCTGCCGCCGCTGGGCAGCTTCATCCTGCCCGGCGGCGCCGAGCCCGCCGCCCGGCTCCACCTCGCCCGCACGGTCTGCCGCCGGGCCGAGCGCCTGCTCGTCGCGTTCGCGACGGACCACCGGGTCGACCCCGTCATCCTCACCTACTTCAACCGCCTCAGCGACTGGCTCTTCGTCCAGGCCCGCCGCGCGAACCACGTCGCCGCGGAGCCAGACGTGCCGTGGGTGAAGAAGTAGGACTGTCCGCGAAGGGCGGGAAGGACCGCGAAAAAGAGAATACGAGGATGAAGGTTCGAGGATTGGGATGGTGATGCGACGAATCGCCACCCTCGACCCCTCCACGCACAATCCTCC
>JAUJOZ010000041.1 GCA_030447415.1 Thermomicrobiales bacterium
TGAGGGAAGGGGCAACCTTCCCGGCGATGCGGGGACCAATGCTCCGCCTGGTCGTCGCCGCGGTCGCGATCCTCCTCGTGCTCGCGCTGCTCGCCTGGCTCGCCTGACCCCGGACGAGCGCCGCCTTCCCGTCCGACACCCTGCCCGCGCCCCGGCATCTGCCGCCGAGCGACCTCACCCACCCCACGCGCCACCTTCTCCGCCTCCCGCATCTTCCCCGACGCGACCAGAACGTGGCCCAGCCGTTGCGCGGGGCGCCGCTGGCGCGACCAAGGAGTCGGGGAAACCGCCCGCGATTTCAGCAAGGCGATGGGGCGAGGCGTGATGGCCTGACTGGCTCCGGTGATGCGTCGCCCACTCGTCTCATCCTGGACGCCCCAGATTGCGTGCGGCTTGACGGCGAACTTCTAGGATGATAAAACGCCGTTACAGAAAGAAACGATGTTACTCAGCTGGTCGGCGTGATGACCTATCCGGCGATTCAGACCCAGAGCCGCGAAGCCCTGCGAGGGGCCATCCTTGACGCGGCGACTCGATTGCTGGTCGACGAGGGACTGGGCGCGCTCAGCATGCGGCGCGTCGCGGCCGAGGTTGGCTGTTCGACCACGGTGCTCTACACCCTCTTTGGCGGCAAGCAGGGGATGGTCGAGGCGCTCTGGCTCGAAGGCTTCGACCGCCTCTGGCGGGCCGAGGAGGAAGCCCTCGCCGCCGCCGATCCCCTTGGGCGCCTGGCGGCCCTCGGCCGGGCGTACCGGACGCACGCCCTCGCGAACCCCGACTACTACCGCGTGATGTTCGGCGGCGCCGTCCCGGGTTTCCGCCCCTCGGACGAGGCCCGGGCACTGAGCCGCAGGACGTTTCAGGTGCTCGTCGACGCAGTGCGCGATTGCATCGAGGCGGGCATTTTCCCGCGGGAGGATCCGGGCTTGGTCGCCTCGGTGCTCTGGGCCACCGTTCACGGCGTCGTCAGTCTGCAATTGGCCGGCGACTTTCGCGAACCGGAAGCCCAGGAGATCTTCGCGCGCGCGTTACGGGCGGTGGCGACCGGCTTCCGCACGGGCGCCGCGGCTGGGGAATAACGGCGCTGACCAATCATTGCGTGCCGTCACGACGACGTTGATTCGAACCTATTGCGAGAGGAGAGAGCTTCATGTCAAACGCGTCGCTGCAAACCGCCGCCATCCTCTTGATCGTCGTGCCGACCATCGAGTACGGGGGGTATTCACTGCTCCGCTTCATCACCGGGCGCATCCCCGGCTACCTCGACAACCCGGCGCGGCGCGCACTCTTCGTGGCGGGGCACGCGCACGCGGGCGTCCTCGTGCTGCTGGCGCTCGTCGGCCTACTCTACGTGGACAGCGCGGACCTGCCCGCGGGAGCCAAGACACTGGTCCGCAACACGCTCGCCGCGGCTCCGATCCTCATGTCGGCCGGGTTCTTCCTGTCGATCGTGTCCCCGCAGGCCACGCGCCCCGGCCGGCTCATCGCCCTCGTCTACCTGGGGGCAGCGTCGCTGGCGGTCGGGACCATCACCCTGGGGGTCGGCCTGCTGCGGGCGCTCTAGGGCGGCGGCAACCGACGGCGACGAAGCGGTCCGCCCCGTTGCACCCCACACCCGCCGGCACCGGCCGAGATAGCCAGCGCGGGGGATACCCCATCGAAGGCCCGTCGCTCACCGCGTTCCAGCGAGGCGGAAGATGCAGGCTCCCCCTCGCCGCAGCGCTGGCCGGGGCGGCACCGCATCCGCCGGGCTGACGGCGCGCGACGTCGGGGGCCCTGCGCCTGCTCGCTGAGGGCCGCCCGAACCGGGAAATCGCCGCCGCGCTCGTCACCCGCCCCAAGACCGCCGGCCGCCACGTCGCCGGCATCCTCGCCAAGCTCGGGACCGACTCCCGCACGGCCGCCACCCTCGCCGTCCGCTACGGCCTCGTCTGAGGCGGAGCGTCCTCGGCATAGGGAACCTTACCTATGCCCTTCTGCCCGCGACCGCGTGGGAAATAGGGAATCTTCCCGATGCGCTCCGTGGCGGCGGAGCGCATCATGGGACCGTGCCCACCGAACCGGGCAGCGCACCCCAAAAGGGCAAGCGAGAGCCGCCGTGCGGCAGCACCGAGGAGAATGCCGTGTTCCCGTGCTCGCTCACCGAAAGTGACGTCCAGCTCCAGCGCTACCAAATTGGCATCGCCGCGGCCGCCCGCGCTCGATTCGCCGCCCAGGTCCGGCCAGCCCCGCGGCGGCGCCCGATGCTCGCCGTCGTCCGCCAGGTCGGCGAGGTCGGTAGGCCGGCGCTCGCCTTCTTCGGTCGACTCGCCCACGACAGCCGAGAGGGCCTGAACTCCAAGGAGCGAGAGCTCGCCGCGTACGGCGTCACCTGGGCAGCGGACCTCGCCCACCAGGAAGAACTCGCCCGGGAGCTGTGGGCCGCCCGGCACCGCCGCCTGGCCGCGTTGCCCTGGGTGGCGCCCGCCCATCCCGCCTGACCCATCGCCGTGGGGCTCCGCTGGGAGATCGGGGTGGCGGTGGTCCGCGCCGGCGAACGCCTCCAGCAGGCCCTTCGCTCCGGGGTCGCGGCTTGATCCCTCCGACCCCGGTGAGTTGGCTCGAGAGCCCGCCCGGACCGGCTTGCGCTGCACCGCCCCCCCGGCCGATCGGCGCCCCGGGAGACGCGCGACGCACCGTGACCAGTTGGGGAGGGGGTGAAGGTTCCGGGGAGTGCTATCTCCTCACGACGAGTGGCCGACCGGCTCGGACGCGCCGCGGAATCCGATTCGGCGCGGTAGCCTCGAGGATCTTTGAGCAGCCTCCCTTTAACCCACTACCGCCTCGGGCACCCCGTCCACGCTTACCCCACCGTCGGCACCCGCTCCGTCCCACAGCCGGGCGCCATGCGCGAGGAGTTCGGCGATCGCCTCACCGGGAAGTGGCGGGGCGAAATAGAAGCCCTGTCCAAGGTCAACTCCGAGCGCGCGCAGCACCGACGCCTGCTCGGTGGTCTCGATCCCCTCTGCTGTCACGACCAGCCCCAGGTCGTGGGCCAGCACCGTCACGGCCCGCGCGATCGCCAGGCTGCCGGGGTCACGGCCTAGCCCGGCCACGAACGAGCGGTCGACCTTCAGCGCGTCGACCGGCAGCTCGCGCAGGCGGCCCAGGGAGGAGGAGCCGGTCCCGAAGTCGTCGATGGCCAGCCGCACCCCCAGCTTGCGCAGGTCGCTCAGCGCCCCCCACGCCTCCGGCGCGTCCCGCATGACCGCGCTCTCCGTGATCTCTAGCTCCAGGGAATCTGGGTCCAGCCCGCTCGCTTCCAGTGCCATGGCCACCTGCGCGACGAAGCTCGCCTCCCGCAGCTGGCACGCGGACACGTTCACGCAGACCACGGGCGCGGCCTCCCCGCTGAGGTCCCGCCACTCCCGCGCCCGGCGGCACGCCTCCCACAGCACCCAGCGGCCCAGCGGAACGATCAGCCCCGTCTCCTCGGCCAGTCGGACGAACTCCACCGGATGGAGCAGCCCGAGATCCGGGTGCTCCCAGCGGATCAGCGCCTCGACGCCGACGACCCGGCCGGTGGCCAGCTCGACCTTCGGCTGGTAGCGCAGGCGCAGCTCGCCCCGCTCGGCCGCGCCGCGCAGCGCCGTCTCCCGCTCCAGCCGCGCCAGCACCGACGCCCGCATGCCCGGCTCGAAGACGGCCCAACTGCCCGGACCACGCGTCTTCGCCTGGTACAGCGCGGTGTCCGCGTCGCGCAGGAGGTCCCCCGGCTTGGCCCAGCCCGGGCGGTGCTTGACGACGCCCACGCTCGCGGAGACGAACACCTCGCGCCCGTCGATGTCGAGGGGGTGGCGCAGCGCCTCGATCAGGTGCTCCGCCAGGCGCGCGGACTCCGCCGGGTCGGCCACGCGCTCGAGCAGGACGGCGAACTCGTCGCCGCCGAGGCGGGCGAGGAGGGCGCCGGGCGGCAGGTGCGCGCGCAGGCGCCTCCCAACGGCAACGAGTAGCTCGTCGCCGGCGGCGTGGCCACGGCTGTCGTTGACCAGCTTGAAGCCGTCGAGGTCGAGGAGAAGGACAGCCACGGCCGTCGTCCGCTGACGGGAGGCGAGGGCGCCCGCGAGCCGGTCCAGGAGCATGGCGCGGTTGGGTAGGCCCGTCAACGAGTCGTGGGAGGCCTGGTGCTCCAAGCGCGCCTCGACCTGCTTGCGCTCGGTGACGTCGCGGGAGGTGGCGACGATCCCGCCCACGGCCGGGTCGTCGAGGCGGTTCACCGCGACGACCTCCAGCCAGCGCGTCGACCCGTCCTTGTGCCGGACCCGAACCTCGAAGCGATCGATCGCGCCCGGCCGCCGCGCCAGGTCGGCGAAGAAGCGGCGGGTCAGCTCCGCGTCGTCGGGGTGGTCGATCTCGGCGGCGTGGTGGTCGAGTAACTCCTCCGGTCGGTAGCCGAGGACGCGCTCCCACGCCGGGCTGGCATAGCTGCGCATCCCGCCGGCGTCGAGGACGGAGACCATGTCCGAGGCGTGCTCGACCAGGGCGCGGAAGCGCGCCTCGCTCCGGCGCTGCTCCGCCGCGGACCGCTCGCGCAGCCGCCGCGCCTGCTCGTCCTCGCTGAGCCGCCAGGTGGTCAGGCAGGCGCCGCACAACGCCGCGATGAAGCCCGCGTGGATTGCGGCCCATCGCCACGGGTGGGCGATGGCCGCCGGATGGTTGTAGACGGCCTCGGGGTGGAGCACGCCCAGCAACCCATGCTGGAGCAGGACGTAGGCGACGGCCAGCAGGAACGGCGTCCAGGCCTGGTAGAGGGCGACGACGGCCACCATGACGAAGTAGTGGAAGTGCAACTCGATGTAGCCGCCGCCGAGATGCACGAGCACCCCCGAGGCCGTGAGCAGCCCGAGGCTCGCCGCGACCTCCCGAAAGCACCGGCTGGTTGCCGTCCAGCTTGCCAACGCCGCCGCCCCGGCCACAACGCTCGCCTCGGTGAGGCTGTGGGTGGCGCCGCGGCCGTTGAGCAGTCCGAGGGCGGCAAGCAGGGCAGCGTGGAGCCAGAGCAGGGTGAGCACGAACTGGTGTCGGCGCTCCCACGAGTCGGCCGGGAGCAGCCCACCCCGCGGCAGAACCGCTCGGGCCTCGCCGACCAGGCGGGAGCCGGCGGCCGCGATGCCGCCTATCCTTGTCGTCCCGGCGCGCGGTCTGACCGGGCCGGGGTCAGCCGGGAACGCATCACCAGCAAGAGCCAACAGGTCCGTCCTTTTGGCTAGAGGTCCGACCATGGGTCGCGCCGTGGTAGCGCCGTTTGCCCCGCAGACTCCCATCTTGCAGGGTCAGCCCGGCCGAGATCAGCCTCGACTCGGCCGACGCCCTCATCATCGCACTGAGGCGGACGCGGGCGCAAGGACCGAACATCCCAGGACGGATTAGCCACCAACCGGACCACGCCGCCCGTCGGCAAAGACAGGGAGCACCGCCCCAGTCGAGGCAGCGCCGGGGAGTGCACACCTTCGCAGTCCTATAACTAGTCCCGTGCCCAGTTTGACGCTGCTGAAGCGCGGCCCCTATACTCGTAATGGTCCGCCCGTGCCCAGTTTGACGCTGCTGAAGCGCGGCCCCTATACTCGTAATGGTCCGTTGCGCGGGCGCGGAAGGGCGCGGCGCAGCGGCGCTTGTGCGTTTAAGAGGGTCGGTGGTGGCGCTGCGGTCGCGCCTACGACCGCATCGAGGAGCGAACGGCGGTGCCGAAGCGGACGTACCAACCGAAGCGGATCCCGCGCCTGCGGGAGCATGGTTTCCTGAAGCGAATGTCGACGCGCGCGGGCCGCGCGGTGCTGGCGGCGCGCCGGCGCAAGGGCCGCCACGCGCTGACCGTCGCCGACGAGAAGAAGTTCACCCAGAACAAGTAGCGCGGCCGTCATCTGTCGGCCGTGCGCGCTGTGCTCCGAGCCGGCAGCCACCCGCGGCTGATCGCCGATTGTTGAAGGCTTCGCACCGGTGGTTGAGCGGCGGTTGCGGCTGCGCGAGGAGGCCGATGTGCGCCGGGTGCGCGCCCGCGGCCGGGCGTGGGCGGACGGGCCGTTGGTGGCGCGAGTGCTGCCGCGACCAGGGCTACCGGTGACCGCGGCCGGGGATGACCACGCGCCGCCGATGCCGGCGAACCGTTACGCGGTCGTCGCGGGCAAACGGGTTGGCAAGTCGGTCCAGCGCAACCGGCTCAAGCGGCTGGTGCGGGAGGCGATTCGCCACCTCCATCCGCGCCTGGCACCCGGGCACGACGTCGTCGTCGTGGTGCGCGGTACCGTCGACGAAATGCCGGGCTACGACGCGGCGTACGCCTCGCTGGAGCGGATCGCGACGCGCGCCGGGTTGCTGACGAGGTCCGAGGACCCGGGGCCGACGACTGCGCGACCGCGGGTCGCGGGGCAAGCCGGGGACCGGGCCGAGACGTAACCCTGGGTAGCCTTGGCTCGGCGCTGGGCGCGCGCCGGCGCGGAGGGCCGCTCGCCATGGACGCTCAAGCGCGCGATCATCGAGATCATTCGGCACGGGGTCCCGCCATGCGGGGGTTGGCGCTTCGCGCAATCCGCGGGTACCAGCGGTGGGTGTCGCCGGTGCTGCCGCCGACCTGCCGCTTCTACCCGACCTGTTCCCAGTATGGGTACGAGGCAATCGCCAAGTACGGTATCATCAAGGGCGGTCGCCTGGCGGCGTGGCGCGTGCTGCGTTGCAACCCCTTCGGCCGCGGCGGCTATGACCCGGTCCGCTAGCGGGCCGCCGCGGGGCCGACCAGGCCTAACCGGCGAGCCAGGGTCGTGAGCCGACGCCGGACACCAGACGTGGTCCGGGAGCGAGCGGCGACCGCGGTCCGACTCGGTCTCGAACGGCGGCGCGGCGTGACGCGCCCCGCGACGCGGCGCTCGGAGCCATCGACCATCCCGTGCATCCCACCGTCCCGCCCGTCGCGGGAGGAGGCCACCCCTCGTGCTCGGTAGTCTCGTGTCCGTGCTTGCCTTTGCCAGCCTGGACCTGCCGGCGTCGCTGCCGGTCCTGTTCTGGTCGCCACCCGGCTGGAACCAGTACGTCAATCTGGTCGAGTGGGCGCTCGACTCGCTGGCGACTCTGTTCAACAACGCCGGCCTTGCCATCATCGTCTTCACGATCCTGGTCAAGACGGTGCTGATGCCGCTCACCGTCCAGTCGCTGCGCTCCAGCAAGGCGATGCAGGAGCTGCAGCCGAAGATCAAGGAGTTGCAGAAGAAGCACGGCAAGGACCGCCAGCGCCTGACCCAAGAGACGATGCGCCTCTACAGCGAGCACCGTGTCAACCCGATGTCGGGTTGCCTGCCGATGCTGCTGCAGATCCCCATCTTCTTCGGGCTGTACCAGGCGATCCGCAACCTGTCCGGAGGCGGGGAAGGGTCAGCGCTCTGGGACGGCGGCTTCCTCTGGCTCGACAATCTGCACCAGGCCGACCCCATCCATCTCCTGCCGGTCCTGGCCGGAGGCTTCCAGTTCGTCCAAACCAAGATGATGCGCCCCTACAACCAGGGAAAGATCACCGATCCTCAGCAGGCGCTGATGAATCAGATGATGAACTTCATGCCGATCACCGTGGTCATCTTCGGCTGGGGCTTCGACTCGGGGCCGGTGCTGTACTGGGCGACGCAGAGTATCTTCAGCGTGGTTCAGCAGTGGTTCATCACCGGTTGGGGCAGCCTCCGCGATTGGTTCCCCAACCTGCCGGAGCTGCCGGAGCACCGCCGCCTCGGCTACCGCGCGCCGCGTGCGCTCGATGACGTCGTGGTCGTCAGCGGGGACGAGGACGGGGCGCCCGTCCGCGCACCCGGCCTGATGGGCTGGGCACAGGACAAGCTGCAGGCCTCACAGCAGCGCGCGGCCGCGCGCCCCCAGGGACCGGCCGGGTCGGGCGCGGGCGGTCTCCGCGCCGTCCCGACGCGGTCCGGCAACGGCGGCCGCCGCCGCGGCGGCTCTGGCTCTGGTGCGGGCAACGCACGGGGACGCAGGCCGGCGGCGCGAACGGCGCCGCGGGAAGTGCGCCGCGCGGCGACGGCCAGACCAACGGCCGTTCCACCGGCCAGCGCACCGAGCAGGGCACGAGCCAGGGGACGACGCCCCGCCGGCGAGCCGCGCGGTCGTGGTGCCGCGCAAGGCCCGCCCTGCGCCGAAGGCGAAGGACTAGGGAGTGTTGGGTGTTGGGGCTTTGGTGCCGGGCGCTTGGGAGTGGGATCGAACGCCCGCGTCAGAGCCTAACCGCCTGGCGTAGCGATACGACCTCCGACCACGTACAACCCAGCACCCAGCACCGAAGGCCCAAAACTCACGAGCGGAGCGAGGACGACAGCGGATGGACCCGAACCAGAGCCGCATGACAAGCGTCGAGATCAGGCCTACTCGGTCGAGGAGGCGGTACGCCTGGCGCTCGAACAGCTCGGGCGGAGCGAAGACGAGGTCGATATCGAGGTCCTGTCGGACGCCGGGCCGGACGAGGACGCCGAAGCCCTGGTCCGGGTCACGGCCAAAGGCATGGCCTCGCAGCCGATCCCGCGGGCCGGCTTCGGTGGGCGCTCGGCCACCGTCGTCGGCGGCGCCGGGGCCGCGGCCGGCGTGGGGGCGCCGCGCCGCCCACCGGGACCCCGCCGGGCGCCGGGCGACCGCCCGTCGAGTCGGGGGACCGCGCCGCGCCCGGGCGGTGAGCGCTCGGGTCCACGCCAGCCGGAGCGGGCGCGCGTCGTCGAAGCGGAGCGCCCGGCTGCGGCACGCCCGGACCCGGCGGACGAAGAGCTCGCCAAGGAGGTCGTGCGTGAGCTGCTGGCGCGCATGGGGATCGCGGCCGATGTGGTGGCGGTCGACAATCCCTCGTCGGTGCCGCTCGACGGCGAAGACCCGCCGACGATCTTCATCGACGTGCTCGGCCGCGACCTCGGGATGCTGATCGGGCGGCGGGGCGACAACCTCGCGCAGATCCAGTACCTGGTCAACCTGCTCGTCAACCGCCGGTTGGCGACCTACGCCCGCGTCGTGGTCGACGTGGAAGGGTACCGGTCGCGGCGGGAGGAATCGTTGATCGGTTTGGCCGAGCGGGTGGCCCGCCAGGTGGCCCGTAGCCGGCGGCCGATCATGCTTGAGCCGATGCCACCGAACGAGCGCCGCATCGTCCACCTGACGCTGCGCGCCAATCCCGACGTGACCACGGAAAGCAGCGGCGAGGGCAACCTGCGACGGCTCACGGTCCAACCGCGTGCCTGACGACCCTCGCCCTCCCGCTCGCCGCCCCAACCCTGAATCCGAAGCTGGCGACCCGATCCGACCGACCGCCGGGGACCGGGATGAGGCCCCCACGCCGACGCCCGGCGCGCCGGACCGGCCGCCGCCCCGCGACCGTTCGCCCCGTCGAGACGCGCCGCCGTCTCGCGGTGGTGGCGCCGCTCGCCCCCTCGGTCCTCGCCCCCCCCGCGAGCGTGGGCCGGACCGCGAACGCGACCCGTCGCTGCCGCCGCGGATCAGCCGCGGTCGGTCGGGTGGTGACGCCGCCCGACAGCCGCTCGGCAGGCGCGGGTTGAGCGGGCTGCAAACGCAGCGCACCCCGCAGTACCTGGTCATCGGACACATCGTCGCCGACCTGCAGCCGGACGGCAGCGCCGTCCTCGGCGGTACGGCGCTCTATTCGGCGCTGACGGCCGCCCGCCTCGGCTGGCGCGTCGGCGTCCTCACCCGCGGTGCGTACGGCGTCACCGTCGATGGGGTCGCGATCCCGTCGCTGGCTGACTACGCCGGCGAGCTGAGCATCATCACTCAGGACGCGGAAACCCCGACGACGTTCGTCAACACCTACAGCGCCGGCCGTCGCAGCCAGATCATCCGCCACTGGGCGGGGCCAGTCGACCTGCGTGGTCTGCCGCCGCACTGGCGCAATGCGCGGGTGATCCACCTCGGTCCGGTCGCTCAGGAGATCGACTTCCGGCAGACCGGGGCGCTGACCCCGGGGTTCTTCGGCTCCACCCCCCAAGGGTGGATGCGCGAGTGGCCGCGGGGGACCGGGGGGCGCGTCAAGCTTTCCCACCTGCGGCTGCCGGCCGAGCTGCTGGGCCGCCTCGATGGCATCGTCGTCAGCGACGAGGAGATCACCCTCGCCCGGGACGCGGTGGAACGGGTCGGTGCCCGGCGCCTCGGGGTGGTCACCAAGGGCGAGTCGGGAGCGCGGGTGCTCTACGGCGGGGAGCGGGTGGAGTTGCCGGGCTACCCGGTGCCGACGGTGGACCTGACCGGCGCCGGGGACGTCTTCGCCGCCGCCTTCTTCGTGCGGGCCTCGGACCGGACCGTCTCGGCGGTGACGGCCGGCCGCTTCGCCAACGCGGTGGCCGCCCTCAGCCTGCGGGCGATCGGTCCCCATGGCGTGCCGACGCTGGCGGAGGTCGAGGCCTTCCTGGAACGGGTCGATGACGAGCGGCCGGTCCGCCGCTGACAGCGGCCGCCCGCGGCAGAACATCGGTATGGCGGCTGCAGATCGGGAGCGCAAGGTTGCGCGTCCGGTCATGGTGAACGCGGAGGCGCCGATGTCTGATGTCGAACCGACCCGGGTCGCGCTCTACTCGGACGCCCACTGCCCCTACGCGTACCTGACGGCGTACCGACTGCGCCGGGTGCTCCCCGAGTACCGGGACCGCGTGGTCGTCGAGTTCAAGAGCCTCGCGCTGGAGCACGTCAACGCCCAGCCGACGCCGAAGCCGATCCTCGACAACGAGACGCCGCTGCTCATGCTGGAGGAACCGGACATCCCCTATCAGCCCTGGCATGCCCCGACGAGCGAGTGGCCGGTGACGATGTGGCCGGCCTTCGAGGCGATCAAATGCGTCGAGCGGCAGGGACCGGGCGCGGCGGCGGCGTTGGATTGGGCGATCCGGATGGCATTCTTCGCCGAGAGTCGCTGCATCTCGATGAGGCAAGTGAAATCGGACGTCCTTCCACCGATGATTCGGTGGCTAATCGAGACGATGGACGAGGCGTGACGGCAGCAACCGTCTTACGGCCGTCGGTGCCGATGCTGTCGACCTAGGACGCTCCTGCGCGCTCTGCGTCGGCGTTCTAAGGAATGAGCCAACTGGCTTGTCCTATCGTGTGAGATTGGGATCGCGCCCCAGGCAGCGAGATCAGCTGGGTTTGGATCGCGGGAGGTCGGTCCACCACATGGGGCGTTAGGCGATCGCACGAGCGTGGTGGGGGTCAGCGCTGACCGCTGCCTGGCCGCCTCGCGTTGTCAAGCCTGAGATCGCGGGTTCGACCGGGGTCGGACACGCGCATACGTCATGTGCGAGTTGGCACTGTCGTCATCGCCGACGCTCCACCTCGCTGCGTGAGCGGACATTCGAAGCGCGCTGGGTCCCAGAAGCCGCGCCTGCGCAAGCTCTCGCCTGAGCAGGAGTCTGCCATCCGGGCTCTCGCCGGGACCAGGAGTCTGCGCGACCTTGCCGCCGAGTTCGGGGTCAGCCACGAGACGGTGCGGGCGGTGCTGCGGGATCCCGGCCGCGACTCGGCGGGCGCGGCGGCGTAGAGGGCCGGGGTGGTGCCGACCTCCCACTATCGTGCCGTGCCCAGCGCCGCCGGTGGCGCCGCCGTGGTGCTGCTCGCCTCGGGCGCGCGTCGGGATCGCATGCCTATCCGGGCCACCAACGCCCCGATTCCGTGCCCTGCCGACCCGAACCCCCGCGACCGGGCGGGGCAGTCCGCAGCCCGGTTCCCGGCGGACCGACGCCGCCCCGCCTCGGACCGCAGCTCCTCGTGGCGTACCCCGGCGGCCATGCAGTCGGCCTCGCTCAGTCCCAGCATCATGGCGGCCCCCTGTTCGCGTCCGTCTCGGGCGGCGGCCCGGTCCGCCCGGGCACGGCCCCATCATGCGCCGCCGAGCCGGGACGGCGCATCGTGGAGGCTGCGGAGGCGGACTACGGAAATCGGCGACGGAGACGCGGCGGGCGGCCTCCGTAATTCCGGCCGGGTACGGAGGGCGATCACGCCTTAGACGAGGCCGCGGCGCACCGCCACGGCGGCGGCCTCGGCGCGGGCGTTGACGCCGAGCTTGGCGAAGAGGTTGGCGACGTGGGTCTGGACGGTGCGGGTGCCGATGAAGAGCGCCTCGGCGATCTCCCGGTCCGACCTGCCCTCGACCAGCAGGCGCAGCACGTCACGTTCGCGCCGGGTGAGGCCGGCGACCGAGGCCAGGTCGTCGTTCGGCAGCGATGCCGTCGATAGCGCCTCGGTCACTACCGCACGGGCCCCGGCGACTGCCTGCTCCGGGGACAGCGCTCGGCCCGCCGCCCAGGCCGCGGCGAAGGTCCGCTCGTCCATCCTCGATCGCACGTCCGCTAGGACCTGCGCGCCCCGAACGTAATGCGCCCCAAATCGCACGCCGGCCGCCTCACGCAGCGCGCCGGCAGCCCCGAGCAGGCGAGCGGCGTGCTCCAACCGCTCCCGGCCCGCCGCCACTCCGGCGATGCCCGCGAGCGCGCCCGCGACCCCCGACCGGTCATCAAGTTCCAACCGCAGCGACAGGACCTCGTCGTAGAGCTGGGCCGCCCGCACCTGGTCGCCGGTCACGCTTGCCGCGCCGGCGAGCGTCTGGAGGCCCCAGGCGACCCCCCACGCATGGCCGATCGTCCGCCACCAGGACAGTGCCTGCTCGGCCAGCGGCACTGCGCGCTCCGGCTCGCCCCGCCACAGGTGCGCGTCGCCCAGGTTGCAGGTCAACACCGCCCGCACCCCCTCGACCTCCGGTCCGGCGTCGAGCCCGCCGAGGGCCGCCAAACCTTCCCGGAAGAGCGCGCCCGCTCGGTCGAAGTCGCCCGCCCATTCCGCCGTGGCGCCGAGGATGATCAGCGCCTTGGCCGCGCGCAACGCGTCGCCGTGCGCCCGGGCAATGGCCAGGGCGCCCTCGCCGAGCGCGGCGCTTTGCGTCAGGTCGCCCCGAAGCGACGCCAAGTTGGCCGTCGCGAACAGCGCGTCCACGCGAATCCCCGGCGCGGCCCTGCTCGACATGGCCAGGGCCGCATCCAGCCACCGCTGAGGCTCGGCGGGATTGCCCCGGAGGTACAGGAACACCATGGCTGCCGTGCCGAGCGGGAGGAGCATCTCGGCGCGCCCGTGGTCGAGTGCCCAGGCTGCCACCGCCCGCACGTTCGGCAGATCGGCCGCGAGGCGCGCCAGGCCCGCCCGCTGGTCGGCGCCGAACCAGCTCAGCCCGGTGGCCTCGGCCAGCGCCACGAATAAGCCCGCGTGCTGCTCCCGGACCGCCCCGGCCTCGGCGCTTGCCTCCAACCGCTCCAGCCCGAACTCGCGCACCGTCTCCAACATGAGGTAGCGCGGCTCCCCGCCCGGGCCGTCCTCCTCCCGCAGCAGGCTCTTGTCGACGAGCGACGAGATGCCGTCCAGAACGTCGAGCCCGGGGTCGTCCCCCGCCACTGCCTCCGCCGCCTCAAGCGTGCAGCCGCCGACGAAGACGGCGAGGCGCCGGAACAGTGCTCGTTCCTCGGACGAGAGCAGGTCGTGGGACCAGGCGATGGCGTCCCGCATCGTCCGCTGCCGCGCCGGCGCGTCGCGGGGACCCCCGGTCAGCAGCGGCAGGCGCTTCTCCAACCTGGTCAGCAGCGTCGCAGGCGGCAGGATCTTGGCCCGCGCGGCCGCAAGTTCGATCGCCAGCGGCAACCCGTCCAACCGGCGGCAAATCTCCGCCACGGCCAACGCGTGCTCGGAAGTGAGGGCGAAGTCCTCCCGCACCGCTTGCGCCCGCTGGACGAAGAGCCGGACGGCTTCGGACCCGGCCACGTCCTCGACGGATAGGGTGTCGCCTGGCGACGCTAGCCCGAGCGGCGGGACGACGTGCTCGCGCTCGCCCGACACCCGCAGCCGGATCCGGCTCGTGACCAGCACCGTTAGTCCGGGGCAGCCTGCCAGCAGGTCAGCCACCACAGGAGCCGCCTCGACCACCTGCTCGAAGTTGTCTAGGACGAGGAGGACGCGTTTGTCCCGCAGGAACACCTTGAGTTGGTCGCTCAGGGGCGCCTCACCCGCGTCCCTCACGCCCAGGACCGACGCAATGGTGGGGGCAACGAGGACGGGGTCGGTGATCGGGGCGAGGAAGACGAACGCCACGCCATCGGCGAACTCGTTGGCCAGATCGTGGGCCAGCTGGAGGGCGAGCCGGGTCTTGCCCACCCCGCCGAGGCCGGTGAGCGTCAGGAGTCGAACGTCCTCGTCGCGCAACAGGGCGCACAGCGTGGCGACCTCGCGCTCCCGCCCAACGAGCGGCGTGAGCGGCACCGGGAGGTCGTGGTGGCGGTCCGGAGGCGACGTGCCGGCCATGGCGCGGCTCAGTCCGTGGGCGGGCGGCACAGGGTGTGTGCCCGCATCTTGCCGAACGGCCCGCTTGAGGTCAACTGCTGCCCCGCACGCCCCCTTGAACACGAGCATGGCCGTGGCATTGCCGCCACGGCCGTGCTGCATCAGCGGAAGCGACGGGGATCGGTCTCGTCACCGCGTCATGGACACGCGGGCACCGATCCGATCTGCGTCGCCACCGTTCCGCCGCGCCGCGTAAGCGGCCGATCGAAGCGCGCTTCGTACCAGACGCCACGGCGGCGCAAGCTCTCGGCCGAGCAGGAGGCAGCGATCCGGGCGAGCGCGGGGAACCGCAGCCTCCGCGGCCTCGCCGCCGAATTCGGCGTCAGCCACGAGACGGTGCGGACGGTGCTGCGCGTGCCCGGCAGATTGACCCACGCCAGTTGATCGCTGGCGTCCCTCCCGGTCCTAAGACGCACCTCCGCTCTCGGCAACGGTGTTCCCAGTGCGGCGGCTCTCGGTCCCTTCTGCGGCCAGCCAACCGCGCTTGGCCCGTTCCGCCAGCCGCCGCCGCTCCGCCTGCTCGGCCCGGTAGTACGCCGTCTGGTTCATGCTCATCGCCCCCTTCCTCCCGCCGCGCGCTCCTCTCAGTCGCAGGCTTCCCGTCGTCAGCGCGGAGCCGAGATACACCGCCGTGGCCCGAGCATGCGCCTCCACGGGAGGCGGCACATCGGACGCAGGTCAGTTTTTCTCGCGGGGACCGGAGGACCACGCTCTCTACATAGGTCGTCGGCGCCTACATCGGCGATGGGTCACACGAGGCCGTCGCGGATGGCATGGGCGGCCGCCTCGGTGCGTGACTCGACGCCGAGCTTGGCAAGGATGTGGGTGATATGGGTGGACGCCGTGCGGCAGCTAATGAAGAGGGCCTCGGCGATGTCACGGTTGGACCGGCCCTCGGCGAGCAGCCTCAGCACCTCCCGCTCCCGCCGCGACAGCCCACAGGGCGGCGCGGAAGCGTGCGACTCGGCGCTGCCGGCAGTCGCTTCGGCGACCGGCCCAAGCGCCAGGGACATGGCCGGCTCCCAGGTCATCGCCTGGCCCTCTGCCCAGGCTTCGGCCAAGCCTTCGTCGCCCAGGGCAGCCCGTGCGCACGCCACGGCGGCATCGCGGTCAGCGCGCTCGTGCGGGGTCAACTGAGCCTCGAAGGCGTTGTGCAGGCTGGAAGCCGCGCTCATCAGTCGCATGCCGCGGGCGTAGGCGCCCTGCTGCACTGCGAGGACACCACAGAAGCATAGGCAATAGGATGTTCCGAGTTTATCGCCAATCTCCCAATGAAGTCCTAAGCTCTCCGCCAGGAATTCTTTTGCGCGGCGATGGTCGCCTTGAGAGCGGGCTAGGTTTCCATACCAGCCGACCGTATAGGCGATGTCACGCTTGTTCACGATCTCACGCGATACGGCCAGGTTGTCGTCAAAAAGCCTCCTTGCCAGGGCGTAGTTACCTTCATCCCAGGCGAGGTGCCCCAGATTCCCCAGTACAACTGCGATGCTCCGCTTATCTTGCATCCGATGGAAAAGGGCGAGGCTTTCCTCCTGGCAGGCCTTCGCTCGTCGGTGGTCAGCTTCGACGAGCGCCAGACATCCGAGCGTGCTGAGTGCCTCGCAACGCCCAGTTCATCCCCCGTCTCGCGGGACAGCGCCAAGCTCTCTCAAAGAGCGCGCGCCCTCGCTCGGGATCACCTCCATCCGACACCAAAAGCCCGAGCGTGCGCAGCACATACGCCCCGCCCCGCTTATCCCCGAGTTCTCGATAGATCGCCAGACTCTCTTCGCACAGGGAGATTCCGCTCGCAATGTCGGCCTGATGGCGGGCTAGCTGGCCGGCAGCATGCAGCGCTTTCGCGCGCAACGCCGCGCGTTGCGGGGCTTGCGCCAGCAATGCTTCGAGCCACCGGCGGCCTTCGAGGAGGTAGCCCCGCACTTGCCAAAACAGCGAGAGGGCCCCGGCCAGTCGTAACCCCGCCTCAGCATCGCTAGCCAGGCACCAATCCAGCGCCGCCCGCAGGTTGTCGTGCGCGGCGTCCAGCCACGTCAGCCACGCCATCTGCTCCGGTCCCAGCAACGCCGATTCCGCCTGTTCCACCAGCGCCAGGAAGTAAGCAGCGTGGGCGTTCTGGATCGCTGCCTCCTCCCCGCGCGCCGCCAGCCGTTCCAGCCCGAACTCGCGGATCGTCTCCAGCATCGCGAACCGCGGCTCTTCGTCCGGCCCCACCTCCTGCCGCAGTAGGCTCTTGTCCACCAGCGACGCCACGCCCTCGAACACATCGAGGTCGAGGGCGTCCCCGGCGAAGACGACCGCCTCCGCCCCCTCGAGGGTGAAGCCGCCGACGAAGACGGCCAGCCAGCGAAAGAGCGCCTGCTCCTCCGGGGTCAGCAGGTCATGGCTCCAGGCGATGGCGTCGCGCATGGTCTGCTGCCGGGCCGGTAGGTCACGTCCCCCGCCGGTCAGCAGCGGCAACCGCTTCTCCAACCTCGCCAGCAGCGCCGCCGGCGGCAGGACCTTGATGCGGGCCGCAGCGAGTTCGATGGCAAGCGGCAACCCGTCCAGTCCCCGGCAGATGTCCGCCACCGCCGAGGCGTTCTCCGGAGTCAGGGCGAACTCCGGCCTGACGGCCTGGGCGCGCTCGGAGAAGAGGCGGACCGCCGCCGATCCCTTCGCGTACTGGAAGGGTCGCGGGCCGGCGGGTGCGGGTACCGCGAGCGGCGGGACTGGGTAGTCACGCTCGCCGGAGAGCCGGAGCCGGACGCGGCTAGTGACCAGCCCCTTCAGCCCTGGGCAGGCGGCGAGGAGGTCCGTCACGAGCGGGGCCGCCTCGACGACCTGCTCGAAGTTGTCCAGGAGGAGCAGCAGGCGTTTGTCGCGGAGGAACGCCGCCAACCGCTCGGTGATCGGCTCGTCCCCCGCCTCGCGGACGCCCAGCGCCTGGGCCACCATCGGCGCGACGAGCACAGGGTCGGTGATCGGGGCCAGGGAGACGAACCGGGCGCCGTCGGGAAAGGTGTCGGCGAGACCGGCGGCCGCTTCGAGGGCGAGCCGGGTCTTTCCCACGCCGCCGGGGCCGGTGAGCGTCAGGAGTCGCACGTCCTGGCCGCGCAGCAGGGCGCACAGCGTGGCGACCTCGCGCTCCCGCCCGACGAGGGGCGTGAGCGGGGTCGGCAGGGTGGCGGTCGCGTCGGGGGCTGCACACCAGGCATGGCGCGGCTCGGTCGGTCGGCAACAAGGGGCGGTCGGCCCCGATGATGCCGAAGGATCGGCGTTACGTCAACGGCGGCGAGCACATCTGCCGAACACAAAACCGCCGAAATGGGAATGCCGCGGGCGTTCTGCATGAGTTGGCGCGGCTGGGGGAAGGGAGCGCGGCATCCTGGGATGGCTACACTGCGCCTGCCGCCGGCTGTGGCGCAGGGGCGACATCGCCGGCTCGTCGCCGCTCTTCAATGGCGGCGACGAGCCAGCCGAACGAGGAAAGGCCGATGCCCGCGACCCTCGCCGAGATCGTCCGTCGCCTCAAGGACCGCCCGCCGCCGTCGCCCGAGGATGTCGCCCGGATCCGGGCGGCGCTCGCCGGGGTCGTCCCCGGGGTGCTCGACCGCATCGTCCGGGCCTTCGTCCCGCGAACCGCCTCGGACCTCGTCGACGAGTGGTTCCCGTGGACCCGCGACCAGCGCCTGGCGACTGACCCCAGCGTTCCGGATGAGGAGCGGATGGCGGCGCTCGCCCGCCTCTGGCCAACATCCGGTGGGGCCCAAACTCCCGGTGGGGTGACCGCGAAAGGCGCGCCTGGCGCGAGCTCCGCGCCCGCGCCGATGCCGAGGAGCGCCCCGTCGCGCAGATCAAGCGCGAGCTGCTCGCCGAGGCCGTCCTGCTGGTGCTCGCCGACCGCGACCGGTTCCGCCGCCTGCGGGTCGGAAGGGGCCAAGGCTCCTTCTACCTCACCGAGGGGGACGACCAGCCCCTTGAGATCCGCCCGGAGGTTCTCCCCTACGGCGAGCCGGGAACGAGCGGCGCCCCCGCCCCCTTCGCCGAGAGTCCCTACCTCCACTGGTTCGCGCGCGAGGTCCAGGCAGCTGCCACCGCAATCCTGCTCGACGAGCCGTACCCGCCGACCGACGCGACCGAAGACGACGCGTGGGAGCGGCCGCACCGCCCGCTCGCGGACGGCGCGGCGCCCGATGAGGAGGTCGCGTCCGACCCATTGCTGGTGTTGCTGGCGAGCGAGCTTCGCGGGGAGGTGGGCCGCCAGCTCCGGGCCGTCCTGGAGCGGGCGAGCCCGCGCCAGCGGCAGCTGCTCGAGCTCATGGCGTACGGGGCCACGGCCGCGGAGGCCGCCCGCGCGCTCGGCATCGCCGAGGCGACGGCCCGGGTCCAGCTGAAGCGGCTGCGCGACAAAGCGATGTAAACGCTTGGTCCTCAATCCCACGTACCGGGTAGGAGCCCCCGACCGACGGGGGCTTTTTCGTGCCCAGGAGGTGGACATGCCTCTCTACGTGACGGTGAGCCGCGGTCCCCGAGCCGACGCGGCGACCCCAATCTTGGCCAGCTCGGACCGGCGCGTCGTCGGCGCCGTCCTGCAGACGCTCGCCCGGCTGGACGAGCGGGATGACCAGAACGACGCGGACCCGAGCGACGCCACCCGGCGCCTGCTCGACGAGGAGGATGCCGATGCGTCCTCAATCTGACCAGGACCTCCGGGAACGACCGGAAGGTTCGCCACTGTGGCCGCTGGTGCTGGTGCTGGCCGACATGGCAGCCCGGATTGACCGGCAGGAGGTCGAGACGGCGGGCCAGAAGCCCGCCACCAACGATTGCGGCCACCACACCGAGTCCATCTCTCCGATTGCATCAGGCGCCCACCGCCGCAGGGAGGGGCGACCATGACGCCGCTCGAACGCGTGGTGTCCCGTCTCCAAGGCGTCAAGCGCAACCGCCGGGGTTTCACGGCGCATTGCCCGGCTCACGACGACGGCAAGCACAGCCTGAGCGTGCGCGAGACCGAAGGCGGGGTCGTCTTGATCAAGTGCTTTGCCCAGTGCGCCACCGAGGATGTCCTCCACGCGCTGGGCCTAACCTGGTCCGACCTCTACCCCTCGGATGACCACGACGACGATGGACCCAGCACCGGCCGCCGGATCGTGGCGACCTACGACTACCGTGACGAGGAGGGCCGTCTCGTCTACCAGGTGGTTCGCTACGCCCCCAAGGACTTCCGCCAACGGCGTCCCGACGGCACGGGCGGCTGGATTTGGAACCTTGACGGCGTCCCGCCCATGCTCTACCGGCTGCCGGAGTTGCGGGCCGCTGACCCAGCCGAATGCGTCTTCCTCGTCGAGGGCGAGAAAGACGCTGACAACGTCGCTGGCCTCGGCTTGGTCGCGACCACCAATGCCGGCGGCGCGGCACAGTGGCGCGAGGACTTTGCCGAAGCGCTCCGGGACCGCGTCGTCATTCTCCTACCGGACAACGACGAGGCGGGCTGCAAGCACGCGGAAACGGTCGCGCACTCACTCAACGGGGTCGCCGCCGAGGTCCGAGTGCTAGATCTCCCTGACCTCCCGCCGAAAGGCGACGTGAGCGACTGGCTCGCCGCTGGCGGCACGGCTGAGGAACTCCAACGCCTGGCAGCCGAGGCGCCCCTCTGGGCTCCGAGGCAAGAGCCAACGGGCGCTCGATCGGAGGGGACGGGGCAGCAACCGCCCACATGGCCGCCACCCCTCAAAGGACCCGCCTTCCATGGCCTCGCCGGGGAGGTGGTGCGCCTGCTCGATCCGCACACCGAAGCTGATCCAGCCGCGACCCTGACCAACATCCTGGTGATGGTCGGCTCGGCCATGGGTCGCGGCCCCCACGTTCGGGTCGGCTCCGCTCACCACGGCGTCAACCTCAACGTCGTCCAGGTGGGAGAGACAGCCAAGGGGCGTAAGGGCACCGCCTACGCCGGCCCGCGCGCCCTCGTCGGCGAAGCAGACCCGGAGTGGGCAGCCCGCGTGGTCAGCGGCCTCAGTTCGGGAGAGGGGCTCATCTGGGCGGTGCGCGACCCGATCGAGAAGATTGAGCCGATCAAGGAGAAGATTGACGGGCGGTTGCAGGTGGTGGACTACCAGACCGTGATGACTGATCCGGGTGTCGCGGACAAGCGATTGCTGGTGGTTGAGCAGGAGTTCGCCGCCGCGCTGAAGGTGGCCGGCCGGGAGGGCAGCACGCTCTCTCCGGTGCTGCGAGAGGCCTGGGACGGGAGCGACCTACGGATCCTGACCAAGAACAGTCCGGCGGTCGCCACCGCCCCCCACGTATCGGTCATCGGCCACATCACCAAGGACGAGCTGCTCCGCCAGCTCGACAGTACCGAGGCGGCCAACGGCTTCGCCAACCGCTTCCTCTGGGTCTGCGTCCGCCGCTCCAAGGTGCTCCCGGAGGGCGGGCACCTGCCCGAGGCGGCGCTGCACCGGCTGGCCGAGCAGCTGGCCGAGGTCCTGGCCTTCGCCGGAGAGGCAGGGGAGCTGACTCGCGACGACGATGCCAAGGCGCTCTGGGCCGAGGTCTACCCCGACCTGTCCGAGGGCAAACCGGGGCTCGTGGGCGCAGTCACGGCGCGGGCGGAGGCGCAGGTCCTCCGGCTCTCGGCGCTCTACGCCCTGCTTGATTGCTCCACGACGATCCGAGTCGAGCACCTAGTCGCGGCCCTGGCCGTCTGGGATTACTGCGAGGCGAGTGCTCGTTACATCTTCGGCGACGCCGTCGGAGATCCCATCGCCGACCGCATTCTCGCCGCGCTGAGAACCGAAGGCCCCAAGTCCCAGACCGAACTCTCGGCCCTCTTTGGTCGCCACATTGAGGCCCACCGGATCGCCCGCGCCCTCGACACCCTACGCCGCGCGGGGCTTATCGCGAGCGAGCGGCACGAGAACTAGGGGCGGACCAAGACGTTCAGGCGGGCCACCTGAACGCATGTGCATTGGTCACCGACCCCGCCTAAGACACATGACGACCCAGAAAAAGCGCCAAGTCCAGAGCTTCTCCCAGGGGCTTCATCGCTTTCGTCGCTTATTTCGCGCCCAAAGTTCGACAAGGAGACACCATGAGCTACACCGACCGAGCCCTCGCATTCCTGGCCCAACGCGTACCCCGACCCACGTCCGCAGAATCGAGTTGCGAAAGAAGCGAACAAGGCGAACGAAGCGCGGAGGGGGGCGCCGCCTCTGCACCGTCACCCGTCCCGCCCGTCGTGAGCGCGTCCGAGGCCGATCCTCCTGTCAGGGCACGCGTTGAGGCGCGACCGGTTCTCCTGGCGACCGCGACCGAGGTCGCGCGGGCGCGCCACGCCTTGATCGGGGCTCAGACCCTCGGGTTCGACCTCGAGACGGCCGGCAGGCGCCACCCCGACGACGCCCTTGATCCGCACGCCGGGCGCATCCGCTTGATCCAGCTCGCCACGCCCGAGGCGGTCTACCTCATCGACTGCAATCGCGTCGACCCGCGCCTGCTCGGGCCGGTCTTCGCCGATGGACCGGTGTTCGCAGGCCACAACCTCAAGTTTGACCTCCAGTTCATCTCCGCGGCCGGCCTCCCGGTGCCGAACGGGGACCGCCTCATCGACACGATGCTCGCCTCCCAGCTCCTTCACGCCGGCACCAACGGACGCCACTCCCTGGCGGCGGTTGCCGAGCGGGAGCTCGATGTCGTGCTCGACAAGGCGGCCCAGGCGTCAGACTGGTCGGGCGAGTTGACTGAGGAGCAGATTGCCTACGCCGCCCGCGACGCGGCGATTCTCCTCCCCCTCGCCGAGCGGCTGCGGAAGCGGCTGTCTCGGGAGGGGCTTGAAGCGGTGATGGACTTGGAGATGCGGGCGCTGCCGGCCGTCGCCTGGCTCGAACTAACCGGCGCCCCATTCGATGCCGAGCAATGGCGCGCGCTGGCGGAGCGGGCGGAGGCCGACCGTGACGGAGCCGTCGCCGCGATCGCCGAGCTCGCGCCGGACCTCAACCCGAACTCAGCGCCGCAGATCAAGGCTCGGCTGGCCGACCTCGGCGTTGTCGTCCCCAACGTGCAAGAGGAGACGCTGCGGAGCGTCCAGGACCGCCATCCGCTGATCCCGCTGCTCCTTGCCCACCGCGAGGCAGCGAAGCGGGCGGGCACCTATGGCCTTGGGTTCCTCGACCACGCCCACCCGGCCACCGGCCGGGTCCACGCCGACTACCGCCAAATCGGCGCGGCGACCGGTCGGATGTCCTGCTCGGGCCCCAACCTGCAGAACGTCCCCCGCGACCCGGCCTACCGCGCCTGCTTCCGGTCCGACGCGGGGAGGGTGCTGGTCAAGGCCGATTACTCGCAGATCGAGCTCCGGATCGCCGCCCAGCTCAGTGGGGACGCGGCAATGCGGGAGGCTTTCCAGCGCGGCGATGACCTCCACGCCCGCACCGCGCGGGCCGTGCTTGGCCGGGAGCCGAACAATGGCGACCGACAGCTGGCTAAGGCGCTCAACTTCGGGCTCGTCTACGGCATGGGGGCGGAGACGCTGCGCGAGTACGCGCGGGCGGGCTACGGCATCGACCTGGCCGACACCGAGGCCGAGCAGTTCCGCAAGCGCTTCTTCGCCGCCTACCCAGGCTTGCGCCGGTGGCACCGCCGCCAATCGGGGAGCCCGATCGCCACTCGGACGCTGACCGGCCGACGACGGCTCAACGTAGAGAAGTTCACCGAGCAGTTGAACACCCCGGTCCAAGGCGCTGGGGCGGACGTTGTGAAGCTGGCGCTGGCTCGGCTCTGGCAGGACCGGAGCGCGGTGCCCTCAGCCATCCCGATCCTGGCGGTGCACGACGAGATCGTCGTCGAGGTCGACGCCGCGGAGGCCGAGGCGGCTCGGGCGTGGCTGCGCGGGCATATGGAGGAGGCCGGCCGAGAGGTGGTGCCCGACGTTCCGATTGCCGTCGAGGCGAGGGTGGTGGAGGACTGGAGCGGGGCCGCCGCTCCGGGCGTCAAAGCGGCTGCGCTGAAGGAGCGGCCAATCGGGGTGACGTCCCTGTAATGAGCGGCGCCCACGAGGCATGCGGGACGGTAGCCGGGTCGCGAAGCGGTCACCAGAAGAGGTGCCGTCGCGTGGATAGTCCCGCCAACCCGGGCGCGCAGGGGGGTACCCGACAAGCGCGGTTCTGCCGCGCGATAAAATGCCGGAACTGATCCGCCAAGGCCTGGCGGGCCTAGATCGATTCGACGGTGCGTGCGGCTTGCGTGTCGCGTCCGCCCGACGCCGGTGAGCGGCCTCCGCGGTCGCCGGGGTTAGACTTCGCCCAGCAGCGGACCAGTGTAAGCTCAGCCTCACGGCGACGAGGTCCGCGTTACCCATCGGGGCTAGAGCGCCGCTGCGACGCCTGCGTCGGTCGCAGCCGTGGCCCGTTCGACGCGGCGCTCCATCTGCCGACAATGCGGGAGAACATAGTGCACGTTCCCGCCCACCGTTGCCGACGCACCGAGGCGCATCACCGGCGGGTTGCGGTTCCCCGCGTGTGACGGAGGTATTTGCCCGATGTTTCTCGATCGCCTCATCCACCAGAATCACGACCTGCCCCTCGTGGTTACGCGCTTGCACCAGGCGGGCGCCATCCGCGCTAATACGTATCTCATCGACTTAGATGCACTCGACGCCAACGCGCGAGCGATCAAGCGGGCCGCCGCCGCCAACGAGCTCTCGCTCTACTTCATGAGCAAGCAGTTCGGCCGAAACCCGGATGCCTGCAAGACGCTCCAGGATGCGGGTATTCCAGCCGCCGTCGCCGTCGATGTCCAATGCATGGAGGCCGTCCAGCGCAGTGGCGTCCCGATCGGGCACGTCGGTCATCTGGTGCAGCCACACCGGGGGAGCGAGGACGCGGTGGTCGCCGCGACGCCCGAGGTTGTCACCATCTTCTCGATCGACGCGGCGGAGCGCATCGGGGCCGCAGCCGGCCGCGCAGGGCGCACCCAGCACGTCCTCCTCCGCGTCACGGCACCAGGCGATCGGTTCTACTTTGGCCACGGCGGCGGTTTCCTCCTGTCCGACATCGAGGACGCGGCACACGCGGTTTCGCGTGTGGGCGGTCTCCGAGTTGCGGGGGTCACGACGTTCCCCTGCCTGCTCGCCAACCCGTCGACGAGGACCGTGGAACCAACCCATAACTTCGAGACGCTCAAGCAAGCGGCGGAACGCCTCCGCGCCGCGGGTTTCGACGTGTGGCAGGTCAACGCGCCGGGAACGACCTCCGCGCGGACGATGGACGTCCTCCGTGCGGGAGGAGCGACCCACGTCGAACCCGGGAACGGGTTCCACGGCACCGCGCCGCAGCACGTCTTCGATCCCGACGCGCCCGAGGTGCCAGCCATCGTCTACGTCAGCGAGGTCTCCCATCTGGACGGCAGCGATGCCTACGTATTCGCCGCTGGCTACTACGTCGACAAGGTCTTGGGCGACTACCAGCTGTCGGCGCTTTGCGGACGGGACGATCGGATCGTCGACCGGCGATATCGCGTCGACACGGCGCCGGAGGGCGCGATCCACTACTACTGCGTCCTCCGTCTCGAAACGAACCACGACGTGCGGTCGGGCGATACTGTTGTGTTCTGCTTCCGCCCGCAGGCGTTCGTGACCCGCGCTCGAACGCAGGCGGTGCGAGGCGCGCGCTCTGGGAAACCCCTTCTGCTCGGCGTGTATGACCAGGAGGCACGCCCAGTCGAAGGAGTGGCTTGAACGCGCGTGGTCGACTCGACGCCCGCTGGGGTGATGCGCCCTGGCGAGGGAAACGGTGCATTGGAGGATTTAGTCGGGCACACTAGCGTGGGGCGGGACCGAAACGTGTACGGAGCAACGGGATGGGGCAACCGATACTGGAAATCACAAAGGTCGGCAAGTCGTTCAACCAGGTTCCGGCGCTCCGGGACATCGACCTGACGGTCGAACGCGGGGAGGTGCACGGGGTCGTCGGTCAGAACGGCGCCGGCAAGTCGACGCTGATGAAGATCTTGAATGGCGTATACACCAGGGACAGCGGCCAAATTCGCATCGATGGCAAGGAGGTCGAGTACGACACCCCCTTAGGCGCCAGGAAGCACGGCATCAGCATGGTGTTCCAGGAATTTAGTCTCATCCCAACACTGACCATCGCTCAGAACGTGTTCCTGACCAGAGAGCCACGCACGAGCGCCGGTCTGCTCGACGACGTCTCTAGCGAACGGCAGACCGCCGACATCCTAAACGAGCTCGGCGTCGACCTCGACCCAAAGGCGCTGGTTCAAGACCTGAGCGTCGGCTCCCGGCAGTTGGCGGAGATCGCCAAGGCGCTCTCGCAGCAGCCACGGATCCTCATCCTCGACGAGCCGACGGCCTCGTTGTCCGCGAAGGAGACGGAGACGCTGTTCACGGTCATCAGACGGCTTAAGGCGATGGGTATCTCACTCATCTACATCTCCCACCACCTGCAAGACCTGCTCCGGATCTCCGATCGGGTCACCGTCCTCAGAGACGGGCGCCGGGTGCTCACCCGAAACATCGAGGACGTCCAACTCCACGAGGTGATTGAGGCGATGCTGGGCGCCACGTTGCAGGCGCAGCAGCTGGCGGCCGGGCGAGAGATCGACCGGACAGGACCGCCCCTCCTCGAAGTCAAGGAGCTGTGCGCCGGGCGACGCGTGCTCGACGTTTCGTTCGCCGTCTGGCCGGGAGAGGTGCTGGGCATCGCCGGCCTGCTGGGGAGCGGCAGGACCGAAGTGATCCGGGCGGTGTTCGGCATCGACCGCGTCGACCGCGGCGAGATCCTCGTACGGGGAACGCGGGCGACGATCGAGGATACGGACGATGCCGTCGCCCTGGGCATGTCGCTTGTGCCCGAGGATCGGCGGAGCCAGGGTCTAGTGCTGGAGCACACGGTCAAGGACAATCTGCTGCTCCCTATCTGGAAGCGCTTGAGGACGTTTGGGCTAATCGACGACCCCAAGGCGGACGTGGTCGCACGCGAGTACGTCCGAACGCTGAACGTCAAGACGAGTGGGTTGAACCAGGTCGTGACGTTTTTGTCCGGCGGGAACCAACAGAAGGTGGTGGTCGGCAAGAGCCTTTCTACTCATCCTTCGATCCTCCTTCTCGACGAGCCGACCTTCGGCATCGACATCCGTTCCAAGCAGGAAATCATGGCCAGCGTCCGTGAGTTCGCCGACGCCGGGAATGCGGTCGTGTTCGTGGACTCGGAACTCGCGCAACTGGCCGTCATCTGCGACCGCGTGCTCGTCCTCCATCGAGGTCGGATCACGGGTGAGTTCAGCCGGGCAGAAGGGCACGAGATCTCCGAGGGGGTGCTCCATCGCGCCATCCACGGCGCAGGCACGAACCGACGGACAGCAGCATGAGCAGCAGGGCGCAAGCGAGAGCCGCGCAGCTCGCAATCGGGAACTACATCATCTACGTCGGGTTCGCGGTGGTCTTCGTCTTCTTCGCGGTCGTGCTGTACGACAAGTCGTTCCTGACGATCGGCAACCTGACGAACATCGCGCGCCAGACCGCCATGATCTCGATCATGGCCATCGGGTTCACGTTCGTGCTGTCGGCGGGCGAGATCGACCTCTCGATCGGCGCCGTCGTTGCTCTCTCCTCGTTGGTGACAGCGCTTGTCCTGCGCGATTACGGCATCTGGCTCGCCGTGCCGGCGGGGTTGGGGACCGGCGCCGCCATCGGCCTCATCAACGGCTTGATCGCCACGCGCGTGCGGATCCCGTCGTTCCTCGTCACCCTCGGCACGCTCGGGGTCGTCAACGGCCTCGCCCGCTGGATCACCGAGCTCAAGTCGGTTCCGGTCACCAACGAGGGCTACAACTTCGTCTTCGGGTCGGGCGACATCGGCCCGGTCCCGATCCTCTTCGTCTGGACCGGCCTGGCGCTGCTAGTCGGACACCTTGCCCTCAGGAAGACGGCGTTCGGGCGGCAGGCGCTCGCGACGGGGGGCAGCAAGACGGCCGCGCTGTACTCCGGGGTGAAGGTCGACCGCGTCAAGACCTTCGCGCTTGTCATCAGTGGCACGTCGGCCGCCCTCGCCGGGATGCTGTACGCTGGCCGGCTGCACGGCGCCCGTTACACCCTCGGCGAGGCGGACCTCCTCACCGTGATCGCGGCCGTCGTCATCGGTGGCACCAGCCTGTTCGGCGGCAAGGGGTCCGTCGTCGGCGCTGTGATTGGCTCGCTGATCATGGGCGTGATCAACAACGGCCTGATCCTGATGGGCCTCTCGGTCGCGCAGCAGATGATCTTTCAGGGCGTCATCATCATCCTCGCCGTGTCGTTGACCTCCCGCGAGGTCGCCGGGCGATAGCACAGATCGGGGAGGAGGACAGGGACGGCGATGACCGCACGCGACGACCTGAAAGAGCGGATCTGCCGAGAGATCGATGACGAGGAGATTCTCGACCTGTTCCAGCGCGCGATTCGAACGCCGAGCGTCACCGGCCAGGAAGCGGTCTTCGGGCAACTCCTTAATTGGGAGATGCGAGACATTGGGCTCGATCAGGTCGAGATGTTCGACTTCGCGCCCGGCCGGCCGAACGTCTGGGGAATGCTCAGCGGGTCCGGCGCCGGTCGGCGCCTGATGTTCGCGGGCCACACGGATACGGTCGACGTTGCCGGGTGGGGCGACCGGTGGCGCGGCACGACCAGGGAGGACCCCTTCTCGGCCGTGGTGGAGGACGGCGAGGTCTGGGGGCGCGGATCGGCCGACGTGAAGGCGGGCATCGTCGGCAGCCTGTACGCGCTTAGGGTGATTAAGCGGGCCGGCGTGAAGCTGCAAGGGGACGTGCTCGTCGCCTTCGTCGGCGATGAGGAATCGGGCATTCCTGGCTCGGGGCGCAGCGCTGGCATGAAGGCGATCGTCCGAAAGATCGCAAGCGGCGAGATTCCGCGTCCGGACTTCGTGGTCTACACCGAACCGACGACCTTGGACATCTACCCGGCCCAGATGGGGTTCCTCATCGCCGACGTCTTGGTGACAGGGACGAGTGCGTATTTCGGGCTGCCCTGGCATGGGATTGATGCGCTAAAGGGGGCGCACAAACTGTTGACCCGGCTGTTCGCGTACTCGGACGAGATTTGGGCGCGGGCCCACCATCCGCTGCTCGGACGCGCGTTCAACCTCGTCACCGCCATCCAGGGCGGCGGCTACATCGCCGTGCCCGACACGTGTACGCTGAGCATGATTCGAAAGATCCTGCCCGGCGAGACGGTCGAGGACGCCCGAGACGAATTGGAGGGCCGCATCCGGCTCGCGGCGATGAACGAGGGACTCCGAGTCGAGATCGCGTACCCCGCCGGTCGGGACAGCGCATTCGGCGGCCGGCCGGCGGAGGTTTCCGCCGACCTCGATCCGGTCCGGTGTCTCGAGGGTGCGATCCGAGAGGTGACCGGAAAGCGGGATTTAATCGCGGGGGCACCGTTCTGGTCGGAGATCTCGTTCTTCGTTCACGAACTGGGAGTTCCCGCCGTCTACTGCGGCGCGGGCGACATCCTCAACTGCCACACCTTCAACGAGCGAGTGGGGGTGCGCGAACTCGTCGACTCCGTGAAGGCGTTCGCCCTGACGATCGCCGACTACTGCGGCGCCGAGTAGCGGTCGGCCGTCGGGGCGGCGCGCGCCCCTTTCCCGTAGAATCCGCACGGACAACGGGCATCGGGTTGAAAGGAGGGAACGATGTTTGCGCGCAGGCTGCAGCGGGCGCTGCTCGTCGGGGTGATGGTCGTCGTCGGGAGCGTGCCCGCACTCGCGGACCGCGGGGCCTTGGCGACTGCCCAGGACGGGACCCCGACCGCCGCCGGGACGCCGACCGGCGGTCTAGTGGCCCCCGAGGTCGGCATCGAGACGGTCCCGCCGGCCGTCGAGGAGACCAAGGGGCCGAACGGCGAGCCGGCCACGTCGTACCGGGACGTCCAGCTGAGCACCGATGAGTTGGAGCAGGTGAGGCAGGGCGAGCACACGGCGGCCCTGCTGATGCACACCTCCTCGGCGTTCACCCGGGCGCTCGAGCAGGGGGCGATCGACGCGTTCACTGAGATGGGCATCGAGGTCGTCGCCAGGACCGACGCCGGGATGGACCCGGCCAAGCAGCAGAGCGACGCCGAGACGGCGATGGCACGGCAGCCCGACATCGTGCTGACGCTGCCGGTCGACCCCGTGCAGGCGGCTGAAGCCTTCCGCCCCGCTGTTGACGCCGGGACGAAGCTGGTGTTGTTGAGCAACGTCCCGGAGGGGTACGAGCACGGCCGGGATTACGTCGGCATCGTCACCGACGACTTGTTCGGCATCGGGCAAGCCGCGGCCGAGATGCTCGGCGACGCGACCCAAGGCCAAGGCAAGGTCGGCTACATCTTCCACGACGCGGACTTCTATGTGACCAACCAGCGCGACCAGGCCTTCAGAAAGGTCATCCAAGAGCGGTACCCCGAGATGGAGATCGTGGCGGAGCAGGGGATGGCCGACCCGGCGGACGCCGAGAGCATCGCCGGCGCAATGCTCACGCAGAACCCGGAGATCACCGCCTTCTACGTGCCGTGGGCCGAGCCGGCGGAGGGGGTGCTGGCGGCGGCACGGGCCGCCGGTCGCGAGGACGTCAAGGTCGTGACGATTGACCTGGACACGACTGTGGCCGTCGACATGGCACAAGGGGGCAGCGTCGTGGGCATCGCGGTCGACACCCCCTACCTCCTCGGCTACACGATGGCGATCGAGGGAGCGTACGGCGTGCTCGGAAAGGAAGCGCCGCCGTTCACGATCGTGCCAACGATCAAAGTGACGAGAGACAATCTGGCCGAGGCCTGGGAAGCGTCGCTGCACGAGGAGGCACCCCAGGAGGTGCTCGAGGCATTGGACGGGTAGTCATTCTCAGTATCGGCCTGAGACCGGGAGGAGAATCGGCTAAGCAGCCTCAGAGAAGTCTTGGACCGGTGCGTGCGGCGGCGGGGGCGGAGGTGCTGCGATGGCCCCCACCCTCGCCCCGTGCGCCGACGATCTCCGGGGCCTGACCCGGACCGACCCCGACCCGCGGGTGCGTCGGCGGGCGCACGCCCTGCTGCTGGTCGCCGAGGGGCGGACCGTGGCCGCGGTCGCGCGCCTGTTCGAGACGGGGCCGAACCGCATCGCGCGCTTGGCGGGCCCGGTTTCTGGCGGGCGGCCGCCGGGGCCTCGACGACGAGCCGCGCTCCGGTCGCCCGCCCAAGCTGAACGCCGCGGCGCTGGCGTTCCTCGCGGAGGCGCTGGAGGCGAGCCCCCAGGCGTACGGGCTGCCGGTCACGGTCTGGAGCATCCGCGACCTGCGCGAGGTGCTGGCGGCACGCCTGGGGTGTCCGGGTCTGCACCGCGACCGTGCACCGAGCGGTGCGGCGCTTGGGCTACCGGTACCGCCGCCCCCGCCACGACCTGCGGCACCGCCAGGACCAGGAGGCGGTCGCGGCGGCCGAGGAGGTCCTGGCGTGGCGGCGAAAAAGCGTTGGCGCCCTGGCGAACTCCGCCTCGTTTACTTGGACGAGTGCGAGGTCCACCGTCACCCCCGCCTGGCGAAGGTGTGGCAGCGGCGGGGGTGCCCGCTGAGGGTGCCGGCCGCCGGGGAGGACGGCAAGTTCGCCGTCTTCGGGGCGCTCGACTACGCCACCGGCCGGCTCGTCTGCCAGACCGCGGAGCACAAGGACGGCGCCGCCTTCGTCGCCTTCCTCGACCACCTGGCCGCGGCGTTCCCCGACGGGCCGCTGGTCGTGGTCCTGGACAACGTCGGCTACCACAAGGGGCGGCGCGCCAAGGACTGGTGGATGGCCCAGCAGGACCGGGTCCGCCCGCTGTGGCTGCCCGCCTACGCGCCTGAGCTGAACCTGATCGAGCGCGTCTGGCGTCACCTCAAGGACAAGCTGAGCTGCCATCGCTGGTGGGCCGACCTGCTGGCGCGGGAGGTGGCCGCCGCCGCCCTCCTCTCGCGGACCGAGGCGCGCTTTCACCAGCCAGACCCGGGCGGCATCGCCCTGGTCCAGAACTTCTGTCAGGCTGCTTAGGGCGTGTCCGTAAAGGTCCGGCCGGCGCAGGGTTGGGGAAGCCCTACGCCAGCGTTGGCTCGGCGCCCGGCCCGTGCCGCAGAGGGACTCCCGGGCGCTTGACCGCGCCGGGCCCGGGCTTAGACTGGACGCCGTCGGAGTGCTGGATGCGCGGGCGAGTTCCTTTGGGGTTGGGGTGCCGCCCGGGGAGGTGCCGTCGTGGAGGGGCAACCGCAACCGCGCCCCGTCCGCGTTAACGAGGCGGACCTCGCATACGTCGAGCAAGGGGCCGGGGACCCGGTCGTGTTCGTGCACGGCAGCCTCAACGGCTACCGCCGCTGGGGGGAGCAGCTGGCGCCGTTCGCGGCGCGCTATCGGGCGATCGCCTACAGCCGGCGGCGCCACTGGCCGAACACCTGACCCGACGACGGGGCGGGCTACGAGGGCGGGGTCCACTCCGCCGACCTCGCCGCCCTAATCGAGGCCCTCGGGGTGGGCGCCGCCCACGTCGTCGGCCACTCGTACGGCGCCGTGGTCGCGTTGGCGACAGCGGCGGCACGGCCGGAATTGGTGCGGATGCTGACGCTCGGGGAGCCGCCCCTGTTGGGGTGGCTGTTGGGCTCCCCCGACGGGGAAGCCCTGGTCGGCAGGCTGATGGCGACAACCTGGGAGCCGGCTCGGCAGGCGTTCGGCCGGGGGGATGCGTGCTGGTGCGCCCGGACCACCGTGCTGTCGACGAAGTGGAGAGTCCGGTCCAGCCGTCCTTCCGCGGCGGCCGCTGGGATCGCATCGACTACCGAGTCGGCCTGGCCCACGACGTCCTCGGGTCGCTGCCCGGCCCGTTCGATGTCGTCTACTGCGACATCGACAAGGCGGACTACCCCGGGGCGTGGGAGCTGGCCCGCCAGCGGGTCCGGCCGGGGGGCCTGTACGTGTGCGACAACGTGCTCTGGTCGGGGCGGGTGGCCGAGGCTGACCCTGCCGACGAGCGGCCCGTGCTGACTGCGGCGATCCAGCGCCACAACGAACTGGTTTACGCGGACCCGGCCTTTGACGCCTGCGTTGTGCCGACCCGCGACGGCGTGCTCGTGGCCCGGCGCCGCTGAGCGGGGTTCGCCCCGCCCCGCCGCGCCCGGGTGGACGCCTCGGCCGGGGCAGCGATGGCGCTCTCCGCCTGGGGACGCCTTCCTTCGCTTGCTTCGCTTGTTTCGCGGCTGGGCGCCGTGGCGCCCGTGGGCCCGTCCAGTGACGCCGCCTCGTCGCATGACGAGGTGGGGGCCGGTCGTTGCGGCTACCTGCGGGCCGGCAGGGCGAAACAAGCGAAGGAGGCGAACGAACCGCCGACTGTAGCGACCCGCACGTTTTGATACAAAGTCTCAACAACGCCGGGGCATCCGCGGAGGAGTAGCACTACACCATGGGTTGGGAGACACGACGCGGCCGGCGCTACTACTACCGAGCCTGCAAGGTAAACGGACGCGTGACTAAGGCGTACGTCGGCTCCAGCCCGGTCGCGGAGGCCCTCGCCTGGCAGGACGCGCAGGGACGCGCTGAGCGCCTGGCTGCCGCCGGGGCCTTCGCCTCCACGGGCACCTTCGCCACGCCGCTGCTCGTCGTGGGACAAACGGAGGTGCTTGGCTTCCGGCCAGCGCGCCTCGTTGCCGCGCTCGGCTTGGCGCTGCTCGGCGGCCACGACTTCCGGCGCGAGGTGCCGGCTCCCGCCTGAACCGACTGCTGCTGTTGGATGGGTTGGCGATGCAGCTCCCCCTGATAACAGCCCTTCTCAGGCCCTTGGCAAACAACGATGTTCGCGAATCCCTCTTCCCCGTTGACCTCGGCGGTCATCTTCTGAGGTGAGCGGCAATGGTTTGAGTCGGTCGCTCGTCGCCGGCATTGAGGCCTTCGCCCCGTGCTGGCTCTCCTCAATCGCGACTGACGAGACAAGGGCCGGGATGTAGCGGATGACGCGAAGCCCAGCCGCAAATCGCGTTCTGTCCGATGGAAAAGCATGATGATTCCTGATTGGGCCGTCACAGCACCACGTCGACGACGGCCGTTCTCAGATGGTGGGCCGGCTCTTCCTCGTAGCCTGGGCTCAATTTGGTCGTTGCCCTAATTGATCCTGACGATCAGGTATCGGTATCATCCGTGGTGCAGCCTTCAGGGCA
>JAUJOZ010000099.1 GCA_030447415.1 Thermomicrobiales bacterium
GGACCTCCTCACCAGCGCGCGCTGAGGTGCGGGGCTGGGAACGTGACCGTGTGAGTCTTATTCGCGAGAGTTGACTGAGATCATGCCCATCAGGCGGTATTGGGGACGTGGATGATCGGCAAGTCGTCATCGGGCTCCTGGAGCGCCACGAGACTGCACAGCGGCCGGGGGTTACCGGCCGGCGTTGAGCTAACCACGGGGACGCATGGAACCCGCCCGCTCTCAGTGCTGGTTGCGTCGAGCGTCGGCGGCTCCTTTGATCAGCGCATCGAAGGCGGCGGCTGCGCGCTCAGCGGAACCGCCGAGGAGGCCGCCAACGAGTGGCGGCCATGCCGCGCCCGCCGCGTCAAACTCGGCCTTGAGACGTTGCTCAGGCGGGATTGGGTCGTACTTGTCCCGCCACGTGAAGCCACCGAATGCTGGCCCGTCGGTATACTCCTCGGTCTGCGTTTCCACGTCGGCGGCGGCGAGGGCGAGCAACATCTCAAGCCGGTCGAACGCCTCGGTGTAGCGGACGTCGTCAGGGATCGTCGCCCGCATGGGCTCGCGCAGCCAGGCGTGGAGGACATTCGAGGCGGGCGTGAACTTGCCGCCTCGCCGGCGGGTTTGGAGCGCTTCGAGGTCGTCGTCGGTCGGCGCACTGTTGGTCTCCACCTCCAGGGCGAGGCCTTGGGCGCCGAGCTTGTCGTAGAGCACCCGGCCCGGGTGGAGGGCACCGACCAGCTGCACCCGGCGGTTGATATCACGAAACTCGACATCGGTCGTGACCGCACGCAACGCGCCGAAGTTGCCGCGGTCGACGGCGGCGAGACCGACCGCGTACACGCACAGCAGCGCTGGTAGCCGCCGCAGGTTCAGGAGCGCTTCTTGGCCGCCGTAGACACGGTTGCTGTTCGCGACCCGGTCGACCGCTCGGGCCCAGAGCGCTTCGTCGGCCCTGGACCCCCATGTCACGCCCGCCACCAGCGCGGCCACCAATGGAACGGCCGCTGCCTCGTATCGGCGCGCCTGCGCCATGAACTCTCGTGCGAAGCCGATGTCACCCCCGGACGTAGTCGCCGCCGGGAACGTGGTTTCGTCCCGGATGGAGTCGTAGACGGTGTTGGCTGCACCGATGACAAGGTCTTCGAGGTCCACCAGCCTCTCCGGGCGGCCGACTGCCGTCTTGACGCCAGCCACCAACGCTTGGGTGTCGAGCGGGTGGGGTTCGCCGAGTCGGTCGATTGCTGCAACGCGCCTCTCGAGCTGGGTGAAGAAGGTGTCGGCGTCGGCGATGGGTACCTCGATGCCGGACCGGGCGCTGATGACGGCGGCGGCAGCGGTTGAGGGTGTTCCGAGGGTGGCGAAGTAAAGCGGGTATCGACGCGCTGTCGTTGACGTCAGCGCGTTGTGCAGCGCGGGGTCCCAGTCGCCGGACCAGCCGCAGACCACGAGGCCGTGGTCCTCGAGCGCCCGGCTGAGGCGGTCGGCCGTCGCTGGGTCGTAAGCGACAAGCTCGTCCTCTGTGACCAGCATCGAGTCGGGGTCGAGGTAGTCGCCGTGGAGTTTGAACACGACGGCGTCGACGTGCTGGAACGGTGGCGCCCCGGCGGCCTGCGCAGGGTTGGTGATGACGAGCGGGTTGAGGCCAGCGTCGCTCAGGGCAAGCTCGAGGAGCCGGTCGAAGTTCGTCGTGAGGAACACGCGGACCCGACCGGTGCAAGCGAGGCGCGCCAGCGCCCGGTGAGCCGCTGTGGGTCGCCGCTCGTCGGGACGGGCAGGTGATGGATCGATGAAGCCCGACAGGATGGCTCGGCGGTCGCTGCGGGACGGCGCCAGCTCGGCGAGCAGGTCGCTGAAGCCGACCGGCTTGCCGAACGTGGACTGGTACCAGTCCGCCGGGTCGGCGGGGATAGTTGCCCCTTCGGCGGCGGCCAACCGGCGGATCAACTCGGTGGTGATACCCCAGCCCGTGGGGATCTGCGCGACACGAGAGACGCCGGAACCAAGGAGGACGGCGTAGACGCCGGGTTGGGACTGCAGCGCGAAAGCCAATCCGGTGAGCGGATCGATCGCCACGACTCGATCGTGCCACACGCATCGTCGGCTGGCCGGCTCCGCGACGGCTCGTTCCTGCGACGCCCTCGCCGGGCATCCGCTCCGCATGCATCTGACGAAATACGCAGCGCTCTGCTGGTGGAGCCGCATATTCGTGAGCCGCATGTTCCCCGGGTGTCCGGCCCCGACATGACGAGCGAAGCGTCCGAATTGCTGTCGGCGCACTCCTGGGACGCCCGAAGTCGGTTGCATCCGGATCGGAGCCGTGCTTCCCTCATCGCCATGATCTTCGTCATGACAGTCCGCCGCCGTGGCCGGGAGGCGGCCATGGGGCTGGCACCAGCTCAAACCCGAGTGGGCTGAAGCCCTCGTCACGGACGCGTCCATCCCGCGCGGCGCCGTCGTGCTCGACATCGGTGCAGGCACCGGTGCGATCACCGACCAGCTCCTGCTGACCGGCGCACGGGTGATCGCCATCGAGGCCCACCCCGGGCGCGCGGCAGTCCTCCGGGAGGGCTTCGGCAGAGACATCGTCGTCGTGGAAGCCGACGCCGCCGACCTTCGCCTGCCGAAGAAGCC
>JAUJOZ010000100.1 GCA_030447415.1 Thermomicrobiales bacterium
CCCACCATCCCCGACGACGTTGCCCGCGGCGTGGTTTTCCCCGAGGCCATCGAGGATGCGTACGGGGCCGAGGAGGCCTACCGCGTGACCGAGGCAGACGGCAGCGAGTTGGTCGGGTGGTACTTCCACGCCACCTTCCGCCAGCCGTTCGACTACCGCCACTACCCCTTCGACCGGCAGGACGTCTGGCTGCGCCTGTGGCACCCGAACGCCGAGCGGGGCGTGCAGCTGGTCCCCGACCTCGCCGCCTACCGCGACCCCGCCCCCCGCTCGCTGCCCGGCATTGAGGAGGAGTTCGTCTGGGGCGGGTGGGTGCCGGAGGACGCCGGCTTCAGCTACCGCGTCCACCGCTACAACACCACCTTCGGCTTCGAGACCGGCCTCCCCGAGCGGGGCGTGCCGGAGCTGTACTTCAACCTCGGCCTCAAGCGCGCCTTCCTCGGCCCGTTCGTCGACCAGGTCCTGTTCGCGGGCGCCGTCGCCCTGATGCTCTTCCTCGTCCTAGCCCTGACCTCCAGCGACGAGGAGCGCAAGACGCGGTTCGGGTTCAGCCCGTCCGGCGCCCTCGGGTCCACGAGCGCCCTCCTCTTCGCCGTCATCCTCAAGCACGCCCAGCTCCGCGGCGCCATCGGCCAGGAGGGGGTCGCCTACCTCGAGGCGCTGCCGTTCCTGTTCTACCTCCTCATCCCCCTCGTCGCGCTCAACGCGATCGTGCTCGCCTCGCCGTGGCAGGTCCGGTTCGTCGAGTACCAGCACAACCTCCTGCCGAAGCTGCTCTACTGGCCGCTGCTGCTCGGCCTGCTGCTGGCGGCCACGCTGGTGGTCCTCTTCTAGGGGGCGGGACGGCGCCCGCCCGCGATGGACGGCGCCCCTCGGCAGCGCGCCGGGAGCGGATGCACGCCCGCAACGGGTTTGCGGTCGCAGCCTGGCCACTTGCCGGCGCCGTCCCAAAAACGGGCGTTTTTGGGACGACCCGTTGTCCGCAGGACCATCGCCTCCTAAAGACGGGGTCCGCGCGGGAAGGGTCTCGCCCTCCACGTGGTCGGGCGTGGAGCGGTCTTTCCGGGGAAACGCAGGAGGCCCGCCGTTGTGAGCGGCGGGCCTCGGTGGCGGGTGGAGATGGGGGGAGTCGAACCCCCGTCCAGAACCTTCGGCCGGCAGTGTCCTACACGCTTAGTCGACGTTTTGCGTGCCGCGTCGGACCCCCGTCGACCGGGTTCCGACGCGGTGAGCCGGACTGCCTTGGGCGGCCGCGCTCCGGCGAACTAGACCGCCGCACCCTCCCTGGGTGACGCCCGTACCCGGTCCCGGAAGGGGAAGGTCCGGACGGACGCGCTACCTAGAGGTCGGTGACTTAGGCAGCGAGAGCAGGCGCGTAAGTGCCAGCTACTGGTTTTGCCCGTTTTTACGAGGGCCCGGGCGCCTCGGCGTGCAACTGACGGACCTCCGACCCTGTCGAAACCAAGCATCCCCACGTGCCGATCCCAGTTTACCACGAGCGGAAGACCACGGCCGGCCCCGCGAGGCCGGTTGGCCGCGTCACGTGTGGCCAGCAGCGCCTCCCGAACGAGACAACCCCGTTCGGCGGGCGGTGTCTCGGAAAGGCCCGTCTTTGACAGCCGGGTATCGCGTCGCGCAAACGAGCGTTTTCGAGACGGTCTAGTGGAGCGTCACGGCTGGATCGCTGGTGGCCGGGTTCCTGCGGCGGGGCGGGATCGGCCCGCGTCCCCGCCCAGGAGGCCCGCCATGGCGTACCCGTACCGCGTGCTGCTGACCGAGGGGGCGCGCGCCGAGCTGCGCGGTTTCGTCGGCTCGGGCGCGGCCCCGGCCCGGACGCCGACTCGCGCCCGCGTCCTGCTCAAGGCCGACCACGGCGAGGGCGGCCCCGGCTGGTCGGACGCCGCCGTCGCCGGGGCCCTCGACGTCCACCCCGGCACCGTGCAGCGCATCCGCCGGCAGTTCGTGGCCGAAGGGCTGGCGGCGACCCTCGCGCGCAAGCGCCCGGACCGCGTGTACGAGCGCCGGCTGGACGGGCGGCAGGAGGCGCACCTGGTCGCCCTCGCCTGCGCGGCGCCCCCCGACGGCCAGGCCCGCTGGAGCCTGCGCCTGCTGGCCGGCGAGCTGGTCCGCCTCGAGGTGGTGGACGCGGTCTCGCACGAGACGGTGCGCCGCACGCTCAAAAAAACGACCTCAAGCCGTGGCCGACGGAGCACTGGTGCCTGGCCCCGACCGCCGACCCCGCCTTCGTCTGGCACATGGAGGACGTGCTCGCCGTCTACGAGCGGCCCTACGACCCCGCGCGGCCCGTCGTCTGCCTGGACGAGACGAGCCGCCAGCACCTCGGCGAGTCCCGGCCGCCCCTGCCGCCGGCGCCGGGGCGGCCGGCCCGCGCGGACCCGGCGTACGTGCGGGGCGGGGTGGCCAACCTCTTCCTCGTCACCGAGCCGCCGCGGGGCTGGCGGCGCGTCCTGGTGAGCGCGCAGCGGACCCGCCTCGACTTCGCCCGCTGCGTCCGGGAGCCGGCCGATGTCCACTACCCGGCGGCAGACAAGATCGTGGTGGTCATGGACCAGCTCAACACCC
>JAUJOZ010000101.1 GCA_030447415.1 Thermomicrobiales bacterium
AGTTACGCCGCGAGGTGGGCGAACGGGTGACGCGTGATGGCGCCGTGGTCGAGCCGCTCGACGAGGCGGCCGTCCGGGAGCTGGTCGCGGGGCTGGTTGCCGACGGCGTCGAGGCGATCGCCGTGGCCCTGGTCCATGCCTACCGGAACCCGGCGCACGAGCGCCGCATCGCCGCGCTGATCGCCGAGGTCCGCCCCGACCTGGCTGTCTCGCTCTCCTCTCGCGTCGCGCCCCTGGTCGGCGAGTATGAGCGGACATCGACGGTCGCCGCCGACGCCTACGTGAAGCCGCTCCTACGGCGCTACGTGGCCGAGCTGCTCGCCGAACTCCGGTCGCTCGGGTTCGAGCGACGGCTCTACATGATGCTCTCGTCCGGCGGGGTCACGACCGCCGACACGGCGATGGATTTCCCGATCCGCCTCCTGGAGTCGGGCCCGGCGGCCGGCGCGTTCGCGGCGAGCTTCTTCGGCCGGTTGGCCGGGCACGAGAGCGTCTTGTCGCTGGATATGGGGGGGACGACGGCGAAAGCCTGCCTGATCGAGCGGGGCGCGCCCGCTGTCAGCCACATGCTCGAGGCCGACCGGGTCCATCGTTTCAAGCCCGGCAGCGGCCTGCCGATCATGGCGCCGACCGTCGACCTGATCGAGATCGGCGCGGGCGGTGGCAGCATCGCCCACATCTCCAGTCTTGGCTTGCTCAACGTCGGTCCCCGGAGCGCCGAAGCAAACCCCGGCCCGGCCTGTTATGGCCGTGGTGGGGCGGAGCCGACCGTGACCGATGCGAATGTCCTCCTCGGGTACCTCGAGCCGACCTACTTCCTCGGCGGGCGGATGGCGCTCGATGCCGGCCGCGCCGAGGCGGCGGTCGCCACGCGGGTCGCCGCCCCACTCGGCCTGGACGTGACGCAGGCGGCGTGGGGGATCCACGCGATCGTGAACGAGAACATGGCGCGTGCCGCGCGCACGCATCTGATCGAGCGCAATCGCGATCCGCGCGAGGTCGCGGTCGTCGCGTTCGGCGGCGCGGGGCCGGCGCACGCGGTCGAGGTCGCGCGGATCCTCGGCAGCCGCCGGGTCATCGTCCCCGCGGCGGCGGGCGTGGCCGCGGCGCTCGGCGCGCTGGCCGCCCCGATGGCGTTCCCGTGTGTCCGTGCCTACCCGACGCCCCTCGACTCCTGCGACTGGTCGACGGTCCGGGGCCTGTACGACGACATGCGGCACGAGGCGCGGGCCTCCTTCGCCGGGGAAGTGGTGGCCGAGGGGACGGCGCGGCACCACCTGGCGGCCGATATGCGCTACGCGGGCCAGTACCACGAGTTGCGGGTGGCGCTCCCGGAGGGGGTCGACGGGCCGCGCGCGCTGACGAAGATCGCGGCGGCCTTCCGCGCCCGGTATGAGGAGGTCTATGGCCGCGCCCTCCCGCACCTGCCGATCGAGGTGCTGAACTGGCACCTGACCGCCGAACTCCCCCGCCCGGCGCTCGCCTCCGCGCCCGAGTCGGGCCCCGCTGTCGGCATCGTCGGCGCCCGGGGGCGGACGCGCTCGGTCTACTTCCAGCGGCCGACACCGGGTTTCCGCGAGTGCCGGGTTTATGACCGTTATCACCTGTCGCCCGGCGCGACCTTCGCCGGGCCGTGCATCATCGAGGAACGCGAGGCGACCATCGTGGTCCCGCCTGGCAGCGACGTCACGGTCGACCCCCACCGCAACGTCCTGATCACCGTGCCCTGAGCGACCCGCGTCACGCCCGGTCGAGCGGTCACGACCGAGGAGGGATGATGACGAGATTGGCCGGCTTCGACCCGATCAGCCTGGAAATCATGTGGAGTCGCCTGATCGGGATCGCCGACGACATGTGGACGACGGTGCTGCGGACCGCCGTCTCCACGATCATCGGGGCCGCGCAGGACGTGGGGTGCGAAATCCTCGACGCGGACGGCGGTTCGGTCGCCCACGCGAGCCGCAGCATGCCGGTCTTCAACTTGGTCATGCCGACCGTCACCCGTGCGGTCCTGGCGCGCCACCCGGTGGCCACGATGCGGCCGGGCGATGTCTTCATCACGAACCGACCCCTGGCTCTGCGCGGGACACCTGGACGACATCGCCGCGATCACCCCTATCTTCCGCCGTGACCAGGTCGTCGCGTTCGCCGTGACGATCGCCCATGCCTCCTCGATCGGCGGTTCCCTCGCGAACCGGACGGTTCGTGACATCTACGAGGAGGGGCTGCGCATCCCGGTGGTGAAACTCTACGACGCGGGGCGGCGCGATGACGCGATCTGGGCGCTAATCGGGGAGAACGTCCGGACACCAACGATGGTCCTGACCGATATCGTGGCGCAGCTCACCGCCAACGACCTGGGGGCCAGGAGGGTGCTGGCGTTCCTGGAGGAGTACGGCTTGCCGGACCTCGCGAGCGTCGCCGGGGCGATCCAGGACCGCTCGGAACGCGCCATCCGCGGGGCGATCCGGGCGATCCCGAACGGTGTCTACACCAACGAGGTCACGGCCGATGGCCTC
>JAUJOZ010000042.1 GCA_030447415.1 Thermomicrobiales bacterium
AACGACAGATCGTTGATCAGGAAGGCATCCTGGTCGGCCAGGGCGAAGCCGAGGGCGCGCTCCTGGGTCTCGGCGTCGTCCTCGAGATCGGCAGTGTCGGAAACCACCCGCCAGGCGACCTCGCCGGACGGCACGGCAGCCACGCCGTGAGCGACAACCTGTGCGTGTCCCTGGGCGGGAGACGCATCATCCGCGGCGAGCTGTCGGGCGGCGGCGACGGCACCGAGCGCGGCGCTCAGTCCGAGGATGGCGACGAGGAGTGCGACCAGTGGCCGCGCAAGGGTTGGAAGACCCGAGCCGCTACCGCGGCGCGAGGCATGAGCCCCATTGAGGGGCCGGAATCGAAGCGAGCGAAACATCGCGAAGAGGTCCTTTCTCAATCTCGACTGCATGGTGAAACCGCGGTTCATGTCGGGTCTCGATCCGTACAACGCGCGAACGTGGCACTTGGGGCCACGGGTGCGGGGACTCGCCCCGCACCCGTCACCCGTGAGCTAGGCGAGGTACGCCTCGTAGGCCCAGCCGGTGGTGCCGTTGTAGGTCACCTGGCGGAACCCGTTGGACAACTGGTCGCTGATCCGGACCGTGGCGCCGGCCGGCATGACCAGCAGGACGCGGGCCGAGGTCGACGGCTGCTCCCGCAGGTTCAGCGCGACCGTGGTGGTCTTGTAGGAGGGCGGTTGACCGCCGCCGGGGTCCTGCGAGAGGTAGGCGGCATAGGCCCAACCCGCCAGGCCCTGGTGGATGACGTAGCGGTAGCCGTTCTGGACGGTGGCGCTAATCTGGACCGTGGCACCCTGCGGCATGACCCGGAGCACCGTGTGGCTTGAGCTCGGGCCGGAGCGCAGGTTGAGCGAGGTGGTGGTCACGGCGTTGCCGATGATGATCGGGTCGGTCGGCTGGCCGCCCCCGCTCGTGAGATAGTCGGCGTAAATCCAGCCGTCCTGGCCCGCGTGGGCGACGGCGCGGAAGTTGTTCTGCAACCCGGTGTAGAGCATGACGCTCGCTCCGGCCGGGACCACCTGCAGCACCTGGTAGGAGGTGCCGGGGCCGGACCGCAGGTTGACGGTGGCCGTGGTCGTGGCGTAGCCGGCCGGCTGGCCCGGGTTGGGACCCGGGTCCGTGCCGCCCGCCGGCACGATGAACTGGGCGTACACCCAGCCGTTGGTGCCCTGGAAGTTGACAGCGTAGAAGCCGTTCTGCTCCTGGGCGTTGAGGGTGAAGGTCTCGCCCGGCTGAATAACCCGGATGACGGAGTAACTCGTGCCGGGACCAGAGCGGAAGTTGGCGGCGGTGCTCACGGTGTAGGGCTGCTCGGTGTGGCGCTGCGCGTCGGCGTCCTGGGCGCTGGCGGCCCGGACGATGACCGCGCTTCCGACGAGGGCCGCGGCACCGACGCCGAGTCCGAGGCGGAGGACGGCGCGACGGCCAACCGGCTTGCCCTCGCGCAGGGCGCGGGCGGTGGCATCGAGGCCGGTGGTGCCCTGGATCGTGAATGCCGCCCGAGCCCCCGGCGTGGCATGCTCGGCAACCGGGTAGGTGATGTGTTCGTGGCGGTCCATGCGTTGGTGGCTCCTTTGAGCGGTATCTGCTCGTTGCGTGTTCGGGACACCCATTGCGCGTCCCGATGGTCATACTCTAGGAGCGTGGCAGGGACGCGACATCCGTAGACCTACCAATTCGGGATACTTAATCGACGAGCGCCGCCTACTTAAGCGGGACGCCGGCCGGCGAGGAGCGGCGTCGAGCGCCGATTCGGCGCGCGGCCATGTCAAGCTCGCATTCGCGCTCGGCCGTCTCTCAACAGGAGGGGGAGAGTGCCGCGGCCGATGCACTGGCGAGCGCCGTCGCCCCGAGGGTGAGAGCCCGCGAGCGGGCGCATTCCGGAAGAGCGACTGCACGGGGCCATGCTCAGCCGGAGAAGGCAGATACGACCGCACCACGGCCGACGGCCGCCTCCCGCCTAAGGAGCGGGGAGAGCCGCACCTCCTCCAAGCGGTCGGCCATGGTCCCGCCCGACAACGGCATGGTCCGGGGGGTCGCGAACGACGGCTGGTCGTTCGCTATGATGGTAGGCACCTACGGCGTCAATGGGCCTCCCCCGCCCACGGCCGTCGATCCGACACGGCTCCACCCCTTCATTCGGCTAAGGCGAGGCGACGTCCGGGGTGCTCTTCGACTTTTGGGAGCGATCGAGCAAGAGGGAGAGCGGTGCTGGCCAAGGTCTACAGCTGCGCGGTGGTTGGGCTGGATGGGGTGCTGGTCGAGGTCGAGGTCGACGTCGGCACCGGCAACCGCGGCACGGTCGTCGTCGGGCTCCCGGATGCGGCGGTCCAGGAGAGCAAGGAACGCGTCCGCTCGGCAATCCGCAACTCCGGTGGGAAGTTCCCCCACGGCCGGGTCACGGTCAATCTCGCGCCGGCGGACTTGAAGAAGGCGGGACCGACCTACGACTTGCCCATTGCGCTCGGCATCCTTGTCGCGTCCAAGCAGGTGCCGGCGGGGGCGGCGACGGACGAGCTGGCCGACGCCCTCGTGGTGGGCGAGCTATCACTCGACGGCGTCCTGCGTCACACCCCCGGCATAATCCCTATGCTCAGTCTTGCCGCGAGCAAGGGGATGCGCCACGCCTACGTTCCGCACGAGGACGCGGCGGCGGCAGCCCTCGTCGATGGGGTCGCGGTCGTGCCGGTACGGACGCTAGCCGACCTCGTCAACCACCTCACGGGCGAGGCGCCGATCGCTCCCTACGCCAACGGCGCGGCACCGCCGGAAGCCGCCCCCTTCACGGGGACCGACTCCGCCGAAGTCCGCGGTCAGGAACACGTCAAGCACGGGTTGGAGGTGGCCGCCGCCGGTTCCCACAACGTCCGGATGAGTGGGCCGCCGGGATCGGGCAAGACGTTGCTGGCCCGCGCCCTCCCCTCGATCCTACCGGCGATGACAACGGCCGAGGCCCTGGAGGTGACCAAGGTCTACAGATATCGTGACAACCATCCATTGCAGTCCACCGATGTCCATTTCGCTAGTAATGGCCCGAATTCTCCTGGTGCTGCGTCCGTGGTGACCGGCTGTCGTCCGTCGCTTTGGCTGTCAGCGTGGCTGTCAAACCGACCCGCCAAGGAGTCGGTGAGTCGACCCCTGGTCCCTGACGCGTTCGCTCATGCTTGGGGCGCCAGCCGAGTGGATTCCGAGCCTGAATCGCCGGATTAAGAGTCTCCATGGAGGTCGTCTACACCGGTCCACTGAAGTCCACATCGCCCGTGGGAACGTGGGTTTCTGTGTTGTCCCGTCTCTGGCGAACTGTCACTGTCCGCCGGTTTTGCGGTCAAGATTGCGGTCTAACGTGGCTGGGCTCAGAGCTCTGTGTGACCCTTCGGCGCACCGGGGCATCCCGCTGGGCGTCGGCTAGGATGGCCGCCGCCCGGAGCAGTCCGCCGGCGTCAACGTACGAGGAACTGGCTTCATCACCGATTGCGGTCCCGGCCCCCGCCTGGCGTCGCGTTCCGCGCACCCGTCGCAACAAGGTGGCTCACAACCGGTCTCGAGGGCCCGTGTCGCGCGGAGACGGACATGAGGGGAATCTCGGCGGCGTCCTGCGCTCGAGCCCCTGCCGGATGCAAGACCCGCGACGCGGCGCCGCGTTCGCTACGCGTCCGGAGTTCCCGACGTGGGGGTGCCGATGACGGCCGCGCCCGAGCCGGTGGCCGACTCGAGCCGGGCGAAAAAGGCCGTCACGGCGGCGCGGGGCGACCACCCGGCGATGGCAGCGATGGTCCGCCCTATGGAGCCACCGCACGACGCCTCAGCTGAGAGAGCCGGATTGACGGTTGCCTGGACAGGAACGCCGGTCTCGACGCCAAGGTACCGGCGGTTTCCTCGTTCAACGGCGTGACAGCCGCATAAAGGGTGGGGATGATATCGCTTAGGAAGGTCTCATGGTGCCGGCGCGGGCGGCGCGCTGCGGAACGTTCAGTCGATTGGAGGATGAACACATGGGGATCGAGGTGGGAACGGCAGTCGCACAGCCCGGAACCCTGTCGCGGGGCATGCTCCGGGTCGGGAGCCTGGCCGACGGCTCACCGATCAACGTTCCGGTGCTGATGGCGTCAGGGCGCGCGGACGGTCCAACCACATGGGTGACGGGGTGCGTGCATGGGGAGGAATACGGCGGCGCCGCGGCGATCATCAACGTCTTGCAGGGGCTGAATACGGACGAACTGCGCGGTACGGTCGTGGGGGTTCCGGTTGCCAATCCGCCGTCCTTCAACTTCAGGTCCCGCGTGTCGAGCATCGACGGGCACAACCTGAACCGGATCTTCCCCGGCGACCCGGGGGGCAGCTACAGTCTGCAGCTGGCGGCAGTCCTAGGCGAGGAGATCGCCCGCAGCGCCAACTTTGTGCTGGACCTCCACTCGGGTGGCATCGGTGCGGAGGTGCCGCTCTACGCCATCTACAAGGACGATGGGACCGCTCCAGTGGCCCGGGCGAAGGAATTGGCGAAGCGCTTGGGTTGCGACGTCCTCTGGCGGGCACAGGGCGAGGCCGGGCTGGGCGGTACCTTTACTTCCGAGGCGATCCGCTCCGGCATCCCGGCCGTGACCGTGGAGTGCGGCGGTGGGACCTTTCTGCCCGAACACCTGCGGGACTACTCGTATGCCATCAGAAACCTCCTGACCGCGCTCGAAATGCTCCCGGGCGAGGCACCCATTCAGGAGCGCTACACGATCATCAGCGACGGCGCCTTCCTGCACAACCGCGAGGGCGGGCTCTTCGTGCAGGACAGCCGAGTCGGGGACATCGTGGCCAAGGACGCGCTCCTCGGCCACGTCATCAACCTGCTTGGCGAAACAGTCGACGAAATCCGATCCCCCTACGGCGACGCCTACATCGCCGCGCTGCGGCTCCCGTACTACCCAACGCACGCCGGGGAGATCGTGGGGGAAGCGATCCCAGTGGAATCGTACGAGACGGTGTGACGATTGCGCGATAGGGCGTGCTGTGATCTCTTACGGGCAGGAGGAGCGCTGCAGGTTATCGCCCCCTGCGCCAGCCATGCCAGAGTTAGACAAGTCCGCCCCCGCTCAGGACCGTGCCTCTCTGGCACTTGGTACCGCCTCGGATGCGCTTCAGGCAGCGGCATGGAAACTACGGCGGCGCGGGGTGTGACGTGCCCTCCGAAAACCCGTCCGCGGATCATGAGCGTCGTCGCGGGGTGAGGAGCCCCAAGGAGGACCCCGTGCGGCGGAGCGGGTTCACCGAGGAGCAGATCGCCGGCGTGCTGAAGGGATAGGAGGTGGGGGCGGAGCTCGCGGCGCTGTTTCAGCCATAGCGAGAAGAAGCGACTCTCGGCCGGTTGGGCCGACCTCGTTCGACCCGGGACTCCCTCGCGGCGCTCGCCGTCGCGCGGTTAATGAGCACCGCGCCAACGATCTCCGCGTCTAAGCGCCCGTGAACCAAGCAACGATGTCGCGTCGAGCGCCCGGGGCTCGGTCCGTCGCTGGCGGCGGGCACGTTCTTACAACCAGCCGGGTAGGAATTCGTCTCATCGAAGCATTTCTTGACTGAGTTCTTCCCTGATGCTAGGGTTCGCTACCGGATCCGGACCGAAGGGGCGAAATTGGACAACCTGGACCGAGGCATCCTGCAGCTGCTCCATCGCAACGGGCGCCTTCCCTACAGCGCGATGGCACGCGAACTCGGCTCGAACGAGGCGACGGTCCGGAAACGGGTCGAACGCCTGCTTCGGGACGAGGTGCTCGAGATCATTGGGGTAAGCAACCCCTACCGCCTCGGCCTCGAGACCCATGTCCTGATCGGCCTCGAGGTCGAGCTGCGCATGATCGACGAGGTCGCCGAGCAACTCGCCGCGATGGAAGAACTCAGCTACGTTGCCTGCGCCTCCGGCGAGTACGACATCGTCGTTGTGGGCGTCTTCGAGTCGGACGCGGAGTTGTACCAGTTCCTCTCTCGGAAGCTCGCGACGATCGAGGGCATCCGGAAGACGTACACGTCTCACCTGCTGCGCTTGATGCGCCGGACATTCAGGTACCGCATCCCCGCGTCTCCGTCGACGTTCAAGGATGACGGCACCGCCGGGTCGGGGTCGTCGCGGCGGCCCAATGGGGGTGGCTAAGCACCCGGGTGGCGGGCCGTGGGTCTCTCGGCGCCGCCGATCCCCGTCAGCGAGGAGCGTATGCAGGAGGCCACCGCGACGCTTCGATCCCCTGTCCTCCGCGCGCGGGAGCGCCGGCACAATCGTTCGCTGCGCCGGCTAGTACGCGACAAGGTCATCCTGGTCAGCCTGCTGTTCCTAGCGCTCGTCGGTGTCTGCGCGGCCGTGCCCGCCGTTTTCGCGCCGTTTGATCCCCACCACCAGTCGCTCCGAGAGCGGCTGCAGCCTCCGCTCGCGGCGTCGCGCGACGGGCACCACTGGCTCGGAACCGACTCGCTCGGTCGCGATGTCCTCAGCCGGGTCGTGTTCGGCGCCCGCATCTCGGTGCTCGTGGCGCTCTCCAGCGTGCTTATCGCCGGCGTGATTGGGCTCGCGCTTGGGCTGGTGAGCGGCTACTTCGGCGGGATGATTGACGACGTCATCGGGTGGCTGACGAACGTGCAGCTTAGCTTCCCCTTCATTCTGCTCGCTGTCACCGTCGTCGCGGTGCTCGGGCCGGGGCTGCGCAACCTCATCCTGGTCTTGGGTGTGACGACCTGGGTGGTTTACGGCCGGGTGGTGCGGGGCGAGGTCCTGGCGTTGCGGAGTCGCGACTACGTCGAGGCGGCCCGGGTGGTCGGTGCCAGCAACGCCCGCATCCTCGTGCGGCACATCCTGCCCAACATTGTCACGCCGCTCATCATCATCACGACGTTCGAAGTCGCCCGCATCATCATCGCCGAGGCAGCGCTGAGTTTCCTCGGACTCGGCGCCGGCGGCGGCGCCATTTCCTGGGGAACCATGATGGCTGACGGTCGGAAGGACCTGGCCACGTCCTGGTGGATCGCGACGATGCCCGGGATCGCGATCATGCTGGCCGTGCTTGCGATCAACCTGATCGGCGACTGGGTGCGCGACGAACTCGACCCCCGGGTCGCCAAGGCCTAGGAGGTATCGGTGCAGGCCTTCGTCCTCCGCCGCCTGGTGCAGTCAGTGTTCGTGCTGTTCGGCGTCTCGCTCTTCGTCTTCGGGTTGCTCCAGCTCTCAGGCGACCCGGTGGGCCTCCTCCTCCCGCCAGACGCCACCGCGGAGGACCGCCAGGTCCTCCAGCGCCAGCTCGGGCTTGACCGGCCCATCCACGTCCAGTACCTGTCGTACGCCGGCGGCGTCCTCCGCGGGGACTTGGGCCACTCGCTGCGCAGCGGGCAGGCGGCGCTCCCGCTCGTGCTTGAGCGTCTGCCGGCAACGGCGGAGTTGGCGGTGGTCTCGATGCTCGTGGCCGTCGCCGTCGCGTTTCCGATCGGAATCGTCGCCGCGCTGCACCGCGGTCACCTGGTCGACCGAATCGTCATGGCGATCGCCCTCTTTGGGCAAAGCATGCCGGTGTTCTTCCTTGGCATCCTGCTCATACTCGTCTTTGGGGTGCGACTCGGCTGGTTTCCGGTCGCCGGTCGCGGCGGTCTCGACCACATTGTCCTGCCGGCCACCACGCTTGGCCTCTACAGCATGGCGCGGACTGCCCGGCTGGTGCGGTCGGGGATGCTCGAGGTCATGACTACCGAGTTCGTCACGACGGCGCGGGCGAAGGGGCTGAGCGAAACGACCGTCGTCTTCCGCCACGTGCTCAAGAACGCGCTTATCCCGATCATCACGGTACTGGGCTTGGACCTCGCCACGCTGCTCGGTGGGGCCATCATCACCGAAACGATCTTCTCCTGGCCCGGCCTGGGGCGGCTCATCGTCTACTCAATTGAGGGCCGCGACTACCCGGTCGTCCAGGCGGCCGTCTTCGTCGTCGCCCTGGCCTACATCCTGGTCAATCTCGCGGTCGACATCCTCTACGCCTATGTAAATCCCCAGGTGCACTACGACTGATCCCGTGCGCTCCATCGAGCGCGCACTAGTGAGGTGAAAGGAGGTGATCCTCGATCGTTCGCTGGTGGAACAAGATGGTATCACCCCGAGAGGAGGTTCCAGTGACAACGTCCCACGGACCATATTCGACCGATGGGCATCCGGCTGCCGGGTCACGGCTCAGCCGCCGGGAACTCGTCCGCCGGGCGGCGGCGCTCGGGTTAAGCGTGCCGACCGCGTCAGCACTGCTCGTCGGATCGGACACAATCGGCCGCGCCGCGCCGTCGCGACATCTCGCCGAGAGCATCGGCGCGGCTCGCCCCGGGGGGAACCAGGCAAGCGGCGCGCAAGAGCTGACAATCGCCCAGGGCCTCGATCCGGAGTCACTCGACCCGCACGCGACGACCGTCTCGGCGAGCGAGAACGTCGGCACCCTGATCGCGGAGCGCTTCGTCCACTACGACTACGCGCAGAACCAGAACGTCCCACTGCTGGCCGCCGAATGGGCGTCGGTCGACGATCTAACCTGGGAGATTAGTCTGCGCCCGGGCGTAACTTTTACCAACGGCGAGCCGATGAATGCGGCGGCGGCCAAGTTCAGCCTCGAGCGAATCATGACCAAGACGCACGCCACCGGGAAGCGGTTGGCGACCGAGGAGCTGGCGATCGAGGTGGTCGACGACCTGACGATCCGGCTCAGAACGAAGACCCCCTTCCCGTTCATGATCTTCGAGCTCGGCCGCATCTCGGTCGTGCCGCCGGGATACGTGCAGGAGGTGGGCGACGAGGCCTACGGGCTCAAGCCAGTCGGAACCGGCCCGTTCGTCCTGCAGGAGTGGGTCCGAGGCGACCGTGCCACGCTGACGCGCAACGAGCAGTATTGGGGCAACAAGCCGGCGCTGACGAAGGTGACGTTCCGGGCGATCCCGGAGCCCTCGTCGCGCACGGCGGCGCTGCAGACAGGCGAGGTCGACCTGATCACGCTCGTCTCGATCTCCGACATTCCGACGATCGAGGAGGCGGAGAACCTGGCGCTGGCAGCGGAGACGAGCAACCGGAGCATGTTCGTGCGCTTCGACACGGCCGATCCGCGGCTGAAGGACACGCGTGTCCGCCAGGCGTTCAACTACGCCGTCGACAAGCAACTGATTGTTGACGAGCTGTTGATGGGGTACGGCCAGGTACTGGACGGCCAGCCGGTCGGTGCGCACATCTTGGGTCACCACGAGGGCCTCGAAGCCTATCCCTACGACCCGGATCGGGCGAAGACGCTGCTCGACGAGGCCGACTTCGACTACGACACCCCGTTGATCCTCTACACGCCGGTCGGCCGCTACGCCGCCGACAAGGAGATCGCCGAGGCGATCGGTGGCATGCTGGGAGAGGTCGGCGTCAAGATCGACGTGCAGTCGCTCGAGTGGGGCGTTTGGATCGGCAAGTACAACGATGGCACGTTGACGCCGATGACGTTCATCGGCATCCACACGTTCTACCCCGACGCCTTCACGCTGCTGAACCTGCACGTCACGGGCTCGGTGGGAGGTACGTACAACAACCCCGCATACGATGAGATCGTGAACGAGGCCGCCCGCACGGTCGACGCTGAGCAGCGGCGCGCGCTATACCACCGCGCCCTGCAGCTGATGCACGACGACCCGGCAGCCCTCTTCCTCCACCAGCAGCAGGACCTCTACGCCTACAACACGAGGGTCGAGAACTTCGTGTTGCGGCCCGACGAGATGATCGACCTCTCGACCATCTCTGTCGCCGGGTCGCAGGCGGGTACCGGCCCGATGCGGCGGCGCGGGGCGGGCGCGGCCGCATCGGACATAGAGGAGGATCGCGCCGCGACAGACCGGTGACGAACCCCGACGAGGCTCCCGCGCCGTGGTCTCGCGGGGATGCGTTGACACCCGTAGGCGGCCACGAGGCGCGGCTGTCTTCGTGCCGTGCGCCGGCTCGAGCGTCAGGAGAGAGGGGATGACGGAGAAAGGTAACCGCGACATCGTGTCGATCGGGAGTGCACTCGCCGAGCGCGGGCGCCGCGCCGACGGCTGGCTGGAGCTTGGCCGCCGGGCCGACAACACGCCGCTGGAAACGCCGGTGACCGTGGTCAACGGGGCGCATGACGGCCCGGCGCTCTGGATCCACGCCTGCGCCCACGGCGACGAGTTCGACGGCACCGTCGCCATCTGGCGCGCCCTGCAGCTCGTTGACCCCTCCACCCTGCGGGGGGCCCTGATCATCTTCCCGGCGCTCAACATCTCGGCGTTCGAGGCGCGTCAGCGGGTTAGCCCGATCGACGGCCTCGACCTCAACCGGGTGTTCCCCGGCGATCCGACCGGCTCCTACACGCGGCGCCTCGCGTACCTCACGGAGCACCTGGTCAAGACTCACGCCGACTACATGATCGACCTCCATGGCGGCGGCAACGAGTTCAGCGTCGTCTACTACACCCTCTACCATGCCGCATCTAACGAGGCGGGGGCTGCCTCGGAGCGTCTGGCGAAGGCGGCCGGGAGCCACCTCGTCTGGGCTAGCAACGACGAATGGCTCCGCAACGGCCTCTTTACGCGGGTGACCGAGGCGGGCATCGGGGCGATGCTCGTTGAGTGTGGGGGCGAAGGCCGCCTGCACGAAGCCAACGTCCACGCCCACGAACGCAGTCTGGTCAACATGATGCGTCACCTCGGGATGATCGATGGGGAGCCGGACGCGGCACCGGACGGAGCCTTCCTCATGATGAAGAGTGCGGACTTCTTCCATTGCGCCATGGGCGGCGTCGTGACGCCGCTCGTCCAGCTCGGGGACACAGTCGAGCAGGGGCAGCCCTTGGTTCAGATCCGCGATCTCTTTGGGAACGAAGTCGAAGTGGTCACCGCGCCGGTGGGTCCCGCGATCCTGCTGGCGATCAAGACCTACGGCACGACCAATGGTGGCGCGCCGGTGGGCATCCTGGGCATGAAGCAGTAGCAAGGAGGGCGGCCGACGTGCGGGACACAGTACTCCTCGCGGAGATGACCTGGCGGGACGCGAAACAAGCCGCTGCCGAGGGGCGCATCGTCATCATTCCTTTCGGGTCGATCGAGCAGCACGGCCATCACCTGCCGCTGGCGACTGATTCGATCAATGTAGACCACGTTGCGGCCCTCGCGGCGCGGGAGGTCGGCGCGCTCGTCGCGCCGTGCCAGGTCTTCGGGGTCTCCCACAACCACCTGGATTTTGCGGGGACTATGAGCCTTGAGCCGGAGACCCTCGTCGCCATCATCCAGGACCTCGTCGCGAGCCTTTACCACCACGGTTTTCGCCGGCTGCTGCTCGTGAACGGGCACGGCGGAAACAACGCAACCGTCGAGGTCGGGGCGCTCAAGGCGCGCAAGCGCTTCCCCGACGCACTAATTGGCCACAGCTACTCCGGCGCGCTTGGCCGGGATGCCCGCCAGTACATGCGCTCGGAGTTCGTCTACCACGCCGACGAGGGGGAGACGGCGCGGCTGATGGCGACGCGGCCCGATCTAGTGGAGATGGCCCACGCGGTGCGCGACGTGACCCCGGTCTTCACCACCTACTACCGGCGGTACTACGCGGCACCCGATGGGGACGATCCAGAGAGCCTCACGGGACTGGTAACCTACGGGTTGCCCCCCACCCAGGTGCTGAGCCAATCCGGCACGATGGGGGATGCATCTGTCGCCGACGTCGCGGTGGGCGAGCGGGCGATGGACTCGGTCGTCCGGAACCTCGTCCGCGTCTTGGAGGATCTCAAGGCGCGGGAAATCCTTGTCGCCGATCCCGAGCGGAGACCGTAGGGATGGACCGCGTGACTCGCGTCCTCTGCGGTCGCCTCCTGACGATGACGGATTCCGAGCCCGACGGCGCCCAGATCATCGAGATCGCGGGAGGCCGGGTCGCGCGCGTCCGTCCGGCCGATGGATTCGCCCCCGACTCGGACGGCGCGCTGGTCGACCTCTCCCGGTGGACGGTGCTCCCCGGGTTGATCGACGCCCACAGCCATCTCGGGCTCGACGTGATGGCCGGCAACGAGGCACTCCAGGCGACCGCGCCTGATCACGTCCTCGCGCTCCGCTCGGCGAGCCGAGGCGCGATTAATCTGCGTCGTGGCATCACGACGATGCGGCTTGTCGGCGAGAAGAACTTCATCGACGTCCCCCTCCGCCAGATGTTCGAGGACGGTACCCTCCCGGGCCCACGGTTGGTCACGGCGACGCGCGGCATCCGGCCGAGCAACGGGCACGGCGCGACTGCCGTCGTTGCGGACGGCGTCGAGGGCGTGACCCGGGCGGTCCGCGAGAACCTTCGGCACGGGGCGGACCACATCAAGCTCTTCGTGACCGGGGGCGTAGCCACGCCAGGGATCGACCCGGTCGTGCCGTGCTTCGACCGTGAGGAGATCGCCGCCGCCGTGGAGGTTGCCCATCGCGCTGGCAAGACAGTCTGCGCTCACGCGTACGGGGGGCAAGGGGTCGACGACTGCCTCGATGCCGGGGTCGACCACATCGAGCACGGGATCTACATGGCGCCGCGGCAGTTCGATCGGATCGCCGAGCTCGGTCGGTGGCTTGTCGGGACGCTCGGCGTCTTCCTGACGCAGCCGGGTCCGGCCGAGGACCCGAGCTGGTCGCCCGACGTGCGGGAGAAGTTCCTACGGGCACGGGAGGCCACCGCGGGCAGCGTCGCTGAGGCGAAGCGGGCCGGAGTGAAGCTGGCGTTGGGGACCGACGCGATCCACGGCGGCATCGCCGAGGAAGCCATCTTCGCGGCCAGCGCGGGACTGTCCCGGCGCGAGGCCCTTGCAGCGATCACCCATAACGCGGCTCAGGCCTGCGGCCTGGAGGGGGAAGCAGGCATCATCGTGCCAGGCGCAGCGGCTGATCTGATTGCGATCGACGGCGATCCGCGGGATGACCTGCGCGCATTGCGATCCGTCCGCCACGTGATGAAGGGGGGCAAGACCGTCGACGCCATCGGTTATTGATGGCTGGCCGATGCTCGCCCCTCGCGGCCGAGAGCCCCGATCTGACGACCCCGTGCCCCAGGGAGAAGCGAGCGGCCCGGGCGGCGGGAGGCGCCGCGGCGTCTGAGGCGGTTGTCGCCGTGGCCAGGGTAGACGGGATTTAAGCGAACGCACGGCGTGGCGATCAAGGGTGGCGGGAGACGACCACCGCTTCTTCTGGATGATCGGCATGCCGGTGAAGCCCAGCAACGCCGCCAAGTTCCTCCCGGCGCTGCTCGACCGAGCCGGGTCACCTCGCCAGTGGTTCCACGACTTCCGCCACCGCTGAGCCTCTCTTCCGCTGGCACGGGCCGTCTCGATCCGGGGCATGGAGATCTTGGGTCACTCAGAGATGACGCAGACGACCTCTACAGTTACGTCACGCCGTCCGGCAGGTTCCCGCCGCTGGTAGTTTCAATATGGTTGTCAGGGAAGCGTGAGAGGCGCCGCAGTCATGCTGCCGACCCTCGTTTTTGGTTTCACGACGCCACTTTCTGTGATGGCTCCGCAGGGAGTCGAACCCTGAACCGTTGGATTAAAAGTCCCGGCTTGTGCCGTCCGTGGCCGTCCGCTGACGTTCGTAATCCGCGTCCGTTCGCGCTTTTTTGTCGTGTCCCATCCGCCTCTATTCGCTGACGTCCGCCGGTTTTGGGGTAGAAACTGGGGTAGCTTCGGTCGCTGAAGTCGCCCGTGGTGCGATGACCATCTGGTCACCCGGTCTCAGGAGGCGCGCGGCGGCCTCCTCGCCGCGTTTGCGCAGGTCGTGGAAGCTGGACCGGTCCGCCCGTCGGTCGTCGGGGTGCGCCTCGTTCCACGCCCGCATCAACTCCGGGGTCGTGAGCCGGCGACCGGCGGTGCGCTCCATGTCCTCGGTGAACAGCCAGACCGCTAGCGCCTTGTCGCGCCGCCGGGCCGCGCCCTGCCGCCGCTGATGCTGGACGTGGCGGTAGATCCGCTCGACCGTCGCCGCCGGCACCCAGAGGTCCATGGTCATCGTGACGGTGCCGCGGTCCCAGCCATCGCCGTGCCGCACCTCAGTTCGGGTCGTCAGCGGGGAGATCCACGTTGGCTGTCCCGTGAGGAGGAACCACGCCGCCTGCCATTCTTCCCAGGGGTAGTACTTGGCAAGGCGCTTGGCCAAGCGATGGAGCTCACCCAGGACGGTCCTCTGTCCCCAGAGATTCCAGTACGCAATGGTCCCGAGCCGTAGGTCGTCCCCAGAGGCCTCGACCGGCAACCGATCCTCCCGCGAACGTCCTTCCGGTGGTTGGGGGACCACCCGAGGGACCACGGTACGCGGGTGCCCGGTGGCTCTATGACCACGGTGAACCGCTCGAACTCCCGGAGCCCCCAGTCACTGTCCTCGACACCGCTCGTCCGGTCTTCGATGCGTGCGCTGTGCTCCACCGGCGAGGCGCCGATCCGGGCGAAGTCCTCGACCGTTAGCGCCGCCACGGCCGGCGACCGCATGAACGCGAACGCTTCCTCGGCGGTCAGCGTACGCCCCCCGAGCGCGACCCGCCGGAACGCATGGACCGCCCGTCCGTTCTCGCCCGCGGGGTCACCGGCGAGGCGGGCGATGCCCTCGGAGAAGGCGCGCCCTCGGTTCTCCTCGTAGGCGCCGAGCGTCTGGCGCTCGACCACGCTCACCGAGCGGTCAACGTCGGGCGGCGAAGACCCGCCAGGCGATCGCTTGCCTCCCACGGCCGCCAGGTACGGGGCGATGTAATCGTCGAGGTCGGTGCGCGCCTGGGCGATGAGATCCCGCAGCGCCGTCCGGCGTTCGCCGCCGGTTTCGTCAGTGAGCCGCTGGACGAGCACGTGGTCGTGGCGATTCCACACGGCGTCCGGTAACGGGACGCCTAGCGCCCGCTCCACCTGGGCCCTGGCAGCTGCCTCGGCGCGCTTCGTGGCCATCGAGCTCCTCACCGATGGCCACGAGTATACCATCTTCAACGACGGGAACGGTCCGCGGCGGACAGGACAGAAAGGGGCGCACCATGGACGACCAGCCGATTCTTCTCAAAGCGGAGCAGGCGGCGAAGCTGCTCAACCTGAGCCGGAGCAAGTTCTACGAGCTCATGACGGCGGACGAGGTGCCGGGCGTCGTGCGCATCGGGCGGAGCGTCAGGATCAGCCGCGCCGCCTTGGAGCGGTGGGTCCGCGACCGTGCGGGCGACCGGGCCCCGCGCCCGGCCGCCGGCGACGAAGCCGCCTAGGCGCGCCCGTGGCCGGCACCGCCGACGTCGGGGCGCACCCGCCCGCCCTGCCCCCGATCGCCGAGAACATCCCCGCCGCCTCGACGAGCCCGGCCGAACGGATCGCCGACGCCCTCGGCTTGCGCCGCACCAAGCCCGGCGAGTGGCGCGGGCGCTGCCCCTGCCACGATAGCGCGTCCGGCACGTCGCTGGTGGTCTGGGACGCCAAAGACGACGGCGGCGAGCCGAAGGCCGGAATCCACGACTTCGGCGGCTGCGACGCCGCGAGGATCCTCGGTGCCGCCGGTCTGACGCTGGCCCACCTCTACGCCCGGACCTGGGACCGACCCGTGCTCACCGCCGGCGTCCCGGCGGCCAAGGAACGCCCTCGGAGCGACCGCCCGCCGCGACCGATCGGGACGATCAGGCACACCTTGCGGAACGAGGTCGGCGAGGTCGTCGCCGTTCACGCCCGCACGACCTTCGATGACGGCACCAAGCGCGTGTGGTGGGAGCGGCCGAACGGGACGCAGGGTCTCGGCGGAACGAAGGTCGCGGACCTGCCGCTCTACGGCGTCCACGAGGTGAACGGCGCGGCCGAGGTGGTTCTCTGCGAGGGCGAGACGGCGCGGGACGCGCTCGCGGGGATCGGCGTCGCGGCGGTGGGCACGGTCACGGGCGCCGAGGGCACGCCGGACGAGGCGGCGCTCCGGCCGCTCCTGAAGATCCCGCGCGTCCGCTTGTGGCCCGACAACGACCAGCCCGGCCGGAGCCACATGGACAGCATCGCCGCCCGGCTCGTGGCGATGGGGCACCCGGACGTGCGGGTCATCGGCTGGGCGGACGTCCCGCCGAAAGCCGACGCCGCCGACCTGATCGCCGGCGGCGGCACGATCGACGACGTGCGGCGGCTCATGGCCGCGGCGGCCGCCGCCGGGACGGTCGCCGCCGCCGAGCTGCTCGACCGGGTCGAGGTGTTCCTGGGTCGATTCGTCGCGTACCCGTCCGGATATGCGCGCACGGCCCACACCCTCTGGATCGCGCACGCGCACCTGATGGACGCCTGGGAGTCAACGCCGCGCCTGGCGTTCTTGTCGCCGGAGCCGGCGTCCGGCAAGACGCGGGCGCTTGAAGTCACCGAGCTGGTGGTCCCCAACCCGGTCGAGTCCGTCAACCTCTCGGCCGCCGCACTGTTCCGGAAGGTGGGGGATGGCAGCGATCGGGCGACCATCTTGTACGGCGAGATCGACACCGTTTTCGGCCCCAAAGCCAAGGAGCACGAGGAGGTCCGCGGCCTGCTCAACGCCGGACACCGGCGCGGGGCGGTCGCATCTCGGTGCGTCACGCGGGGCAAGACGATTGAGGTCGTGGATTTCCCCGCCTATTGCGCCGTGGCGCTGGCCGGACTCGGCGACCTGCCCGACACCATCCTGACGCGCTCCGTCATCGTCCGGATGCGACGGCGGGCGCCGGGCGAGCGCGTCGAGCCGTACCGCCGGCGCGTGCACGGCCCGGACGGCCGCGAGCTCCGCGACCAGCTCGCCGCCTGGGCGAATACGGTGCGCGAGGCTGTGCGGGACGCCTGGCCTAAGTTGCCGGCCGGCATCGAGGACCGCGACGCCGACGTCTGGGAGCCATTGCTCGCGGTGGCCGATGCCGCCGGCGGCGCGTGGCCGGGCCGCGCGCGCGTTGCGGCTGTGGCGCTTGTGGCGGATTCCAAGGAGAGCACGCCCAGCCTGGGCGTCCGCCTCCTCGCCGACCTGCGGACGGTCTTCGGCGAGGCGGACGCGCTGTCCACCGAGGCCATCCTGTCGGCCCTGCACGCGCTTGACGAGGCGCCCTGGGCCGAGTTGGTGGGCGGGAAGCCACTGAACGCCCGCGGTCTGGCCCAGCGGCTCCGCGGCTACGGCGTCAGGTCAAAGTCGGTCCGCATTGGCGGGGCCACGCCGAAGGGGTACGCCCGCGCCGATCTCGCCGACGCCTGGATGCGGTACCTCCCCCCGCCCGCTCAAGAATCCGCCACGTCCGCAACGGGCGCAACGGGCGACGCTGACGGCGTCGCCCGGACGGCGGCGCCCGAACAAGCCGAGCTGGTCGCCGATGTGCCGCTCGGCCACCCGGCGGGCGCACACAACAGGCCCGGCGGAAATGGGTACGGCTGCCTCGACTGCGGCGCGCCGCTGCCGGCGGGGGCCGTCTACTACTGCGTCCGACACGGCGGCGGGGTCGCCGCCAGCGGAGGGGGCCACCATGCCGATTGAGATCCGGTGCCGGGGCTGCGGCCGGCCCTCCGTCGCGGACCGGGCGGCGATCCTGGCCGGCCGCTGGCGGCTCTGTCCGGTCTGCCGCGACCCGAGCCCGCCGGGGGGCGTCGCGGGGCCGTCCCCCGACCCGCGGCCGGCCCCGGCGGGGGCGGCGCCGTGAGCGGGGCGCCGGGCCGGGACCCAATGGATTGTGTGCCCGGGCGGCGCGGCTCGCCCTCGGCGCTCGAACTGGCGAAAATGCTCTATAAGACGCCGGCCTTGGTCCGCCACCGGGTGCGCTGCGGCAAGCCGAGCTGCCGCTGCGCGGACGGGGAGGGGCACGGGCCGTACTGGTTCCTGCACTGGCGCGACGGCGGCGTCCAGCGTCGCCGCTACGTTCGCCAAGCCGACGCGGCCGCGGTGCGGCGGGTCGTCGCACGGCGGCAACGGGACGACCGCGCGGCGCGGCGGGCGGCGGCGCTGGCGATCACGGACCTGCGGAGGCTGCGGGCATGGCTGCGGGAGCTGGAGGCGGGCTGGTGACGCCAAGCCCGGAGGAGCGGGAGGTCGCGGAGCTGGCGGCCGCCCGCGCCGACATGGTGGAGGCGACCCGGCGGATGGTGCAAGCGGCGATCGACCAGATGGGCCTGCCCCCCGCCGAGGCGGCTGAGAAGGTCCGCGTCTGGATCGCCCAAGAGCCGGAGCGCCTGGCGACAGACCAGGTTTCCTGGTTCGATCTGGCCGGCCTGCTGGAGCACGACCCGGAGCGCGGCCAGGCGGTCTGGCGGGGGCTGAAGGCCGAGGCGCGCACCGACCTGAGGACGGGCTTCCGCGTCGGGCGCTCCTTGGAGATTCCCGTGACGGGGCGGCCAGTCGAGCGGGCACAGGTCGCCGTCGTGATGGAGGCGCTGCGGGCGGCGCTGGCGCCGACGGACGCCCTGGAGGAGCTGCTGGTGCAGCAGATGGCAGCGGCCTACGAGCTGCAGCTGCGGTGGCAGGCGCTGGTGGTGCGGCGGATGGAGACGGAGGTCTGGCAGGGGGAGCGGGACCGGCGGCGGGCGCTGGAGGGGATGACGCCGGCGCAGCGGGAGCGGTACGAGCAGATGGAGGGCTGGCTGCCGCCGCGGCTAAGCGAGACGGCGGCTTTGGACCAGGCGGTGCTGCTGGCGGACCGCTACCAGCGGGCGTTCCTGCGGCTGATGAAGGCGTTCCGGGACAACCGCCGCCTGTTCGGGGCGTTGGTGGTGGCCGGGGGGCAGGTCAACATCGCCGAGCAGCAGGTCAACGTCCGGCAGGCGGCGCCGCAGCAGCCGGCCCGCGCCCGGCCGGTCGCACGCCAGCGGCCCGCGCAGCATCGCCGATCGCGGTAGCGCAGGCAACCGCCCGACACAGCGAACGGCCCCGGGCAGGGAGGACACCGGAGCCGTTCACCACGTGAAGGAGCACCGGCGCCGATGCGACGCGCCACCGGCGCGCGTATCATCCCGGAAGCTCGTAGCGAGCGCAACAGCCCCGCGCGGATGCCCAAGGCCGTATGATGCGCCGTCGCGGCCGCCAGGTGGGCGGTCGCTCGGTCATTGGAGGGAACCATCCCATGCGTCGGGTCTCGGTGCTCGTTGCGCTCGTTGCGGCCGCATTCGTCGCGGCGTGGCTCGTGTTCGGCGCGGGGAGGTCCGTGGCCGCCCAGGACGCCACGCCGGTAGCTGCTGCCTTCCCACTCACCCCCGACCCGGCTGAGTGCCAGGTGGCGCGCCGCCCGGTGGAGGAGTTCGTCACGGTCATCACTCAGGCCACCCCCGTCGCCGTGACCCCTGGGGCCGCGACGGTCGACGTGCCGGTCGGCGAGTTGGCCGACGAGGAGACGGTCGCGGCTATCACCGCCACCGTGCGTGAGATCATCGCCTGCTTCAACGCCGCGGACTTCGGGCGGGCCTTCTCGCTCCTCACGGACGAGGCGCTGCGTGGGTTCGCCGCGGAGGAGCCGATCCCGGAGGAGGAACTGCGCGGCTTCCTCGGGGCGACGCCCGAGGCGGTCCCGACGGAGGGGTGGACCACGATCCTGGCCATCACCGACGTGGTGGTGTTGGCGGACGGGCGGGTCGGCGCCCTGGTGGCGAGCCTGGACCCGACGCAGCCGGAGGAGGGACCGACCACGATCCACCTCACCTTTGTGCAGGTCGATGGCCGCTGGCTGGTCGACCGGGTCGTCGAGTTCCACACCCATCCGGAGGAGGAGGGCGCGGCCACGCCAGCGCCGTAGCGGGCATCGGCGCCGGCCACGAACGGCCACGCGAACCACGAAGCGGGGGCGACTGGTGTGGCCGCCCCCGCACTCGTCTCCTCCGCCAACCGTGCTCACTCAGAATGGTACCGGCGTGGATTCCCTCCCCAGTTGACGGGATCGACGACGAACCGGTCGGGTCGGGCCTAGCGCGTGGCCGTGGCGTCCGATGCGGGGTCGGTCCGCGTCGTCAGCGCCGCTCCGATCTCGAGGATCCCCAAGATCAGGTGGGGCAACCAGACATCGTCGGCGAATTGAAAGACCCAGGGCGAGACAGCCAGGATCACGCCACCCGCCAGGTCCAGCCACAGATGGGTCGCCATCGGGATGCGCCGGACCAAGCCCAGCTCGTAGTCGGTGAACAGGCTGTAGAGGATGACGCCGGCCCCGAGGATCACGGGTACCCAGGTCTCCGCCCCGCCGTCGGCGAAGTCGAACAGCCAGGGGGCGAGGATGAGGAGCGCGCCCAGCAGGTAGTCCGCCATCCCATGGACGCGGGTGGGGAGAATGCGCATGGTCCGTCCCTCCGTGGTGGGGCCGCGGTCACGCCGAACGCCGACAAGTTGGGCGCTTGCGCGCTTACCCCATCGGCGTCCGACCGCCGACCACCGCAGCGGGCTTACACCCGATGGCGGCGAGGTCGACTGCCGGTGATCGTACACCATCGTGCCGACTTGTCAAGCGCTCACCTCGCGGGCGCCGGAGCAGCGGGGGCACCGCAGGCCGATCGGAGCGGCAACCGACTCCGATCACCGGGGATCAGCGCCCTTCTCTGGCACCGGAGCCGTGCCTTGTCCAGCGCCAGCCTGGTCAGGGTGTGTCCGGCAAGGGGCATTTTGGATACCCGTTTCCGCACTCGACGGGACGGGTTCGACCCCGCCTGCGGCGTGGACAAGCAACAGAGACCGCTCCGGACTGCAGCCGGGGGCCATCCTTCTCGGTCGTCAGCACGCCGTGGCCGCACGATGACGCGGGGACTACTCGGCCGGGCGGCTGTTCCAAATATCGACCGCCAACTGCCACGGCCCGCCAGCTTGCCGCCTCCAGACGACGACGTACTTGACGGGGATCGTGCTGGTCCGGCCATCCCCAGCCTGGGCGGTGAGGTCGGCGGTCGCCACCTCCGTGGCCAGATCGCCGCTCGCCTCGACCCGCTGGGGATGCAGGGCGACCTGCGTGATGCCCGAGTCCCGCACCCCCTGCCAGAACTGCTGAATCTCCTCCCGGCCGGTGATCGCCTTGCTGTCCAGCGGCAACAGCGTGCCATCCTCGGTGTAGAGGTCGGCGAGCGCCGCCATGTCGCCCCGATTGAAGGCTGCCTCGAACGCCCTGACGCGCTGCTCGACCTCCCGACGCACGCCTTCTGCCATCACCGCCATCACCGCCCTCCGTGTCTACGCGTCTCCATGCCGCGACCAGGCTGGTGGCGCATCATCCAAGCGCCGGGTCATCCCCGCCCCCGCGGGGCCGGGCGACGGCCGCGGCCGGCATCGCCCCCCAGCTGGTCGGTCGGCGCCAGAGTGCGACCTGTGCTGGCATGCATTGTGCATCCTGCGCTACCAATTGGTAGCCCGGGACCTGGGCATCTCCGCGCGCCAACCGCGCCCCCAAGCCACGCGAGGCGAGGCGCCGGCCAGCCGTTGTGACCGTTGTTCAAGAAGGAGTCGTGCCATGGCCGAGCGAGGGCCAGCTACCAGCGGCGACGAGTTCCCGACTACCACCCCGCCGGGTGGCTCCGAGGCCGCGGCCGCCGTGGTCGACCAGGTCCAAGAGGTGGCCGGGCAGGTGCAGGAGCAGGCCGGTCGGTTGGTCGACCAGGCCCGCCAGCAACTCACGACCCAAGTGACGTCGCAGAAGGACCGGGCGGCGGGCGGCCTGGAGACGGCGGCCGGGTTGCTGCGTGGGGCCGGCGAGCAACTCCGCGCCTTGGATCAGCCGACGGTCGCCCAGTACGTCGACGGGGCCGCCCACCAGGCCGAGCGGTTCTCCGAACAGCTGCGGACTCAAGACGCGAGCCAGCTGGTCGAGGCGACGGAGCGATTTGCCCGGCGGCAACCGATGCTCTTCGTCGGGACCGCCCTGACGGCCGGCTTCCTGGTCACCCGCTTCCTCCGCAGCTCCGGTCGGCAGCAAGGTGCCGAGACCGAGGCCTCCCCGGGCGCCGCCGCCGGCATGTTCCCGTACGGCACCGATTTCTCCGCTGCGGACGACGCGGGCGGCCGGTCCGGTGAAGCCCTCGGCTCCGGGGCGATGGCGGAGCCGGGTTCGGCTGTGGGTCTCAGTGAGGCAATGCAGGAGGCGCGCCTGAGCGGCACGCCGCTGACGCCGGCCGACTACGTCCCGGGCCCGGAGGAGCGGTGATGCAGGCGGGCCGGGACGACCGCTCCCTCGGGGAGCTCTTCGCCGAGCTCGCCCAAGAGACGAGCACCCTGGTGCGCCAGGAGGTGGAGCTCGCCCGGGTCGAGCTGAGCCGCAACGCCACGCGGATCGGGCGTAACGTCGCCTCGCTCGTTGTCGGGGGGGCGATCGTCTACGCCGGGTTCCTGGCGATCATGGCCGCGATCATCGTGGCGCTCGGGGAAGCCGGGCTGCCCTGGTGGCTGTCGGCCCTCCTCGTCGGGGTCGTCGTCGCCGGCGTCGGGGCTGGTCTCGTGGCGCGGGCGCGGACCGCGCTCCAGCAGGCGGACCTGGCGCCCCGGCAGACGGTCGAAACCCTGAAGGAGGATCGCGAGTGGGCGAAAGAGCAGATCGGGTGAGGTCGGCGGCGGAGGGCGACGACCGGCGCACGGGCGACGCGGCCGAGCCGGCCGCGATCGCGAGTGAGATCGAGCAGACCCGGGCCGAGTTGAGCGAGACGATCGGGGCCATCCAAGACCGACTCGCCCCCGAGCGCCTCACCGACCAGGCGATGGACGCGGCCACCGAGGCGACCGAGCAAGCCCGGGACGCGGCCCTCGCGGTGGTGGACCACGCCATCCACGAGGCCAAGGCGGCGGTCCGGGAGTTGACCGACCAGGCGAAAGCGGCGGTCCGCGAGGCGACCGTAGGAAGGGTGGAACGCGTGGCGAGCAGGACAGGCGAGGCGGCCGGCGGATTCCGGACCAGCGTCGTGACGACCATCCAGCAGAACCCCGTGCCGGCGGCGCTGGTGGGCGTCGGGCTCGGCTGGATGTTGCTGAACCGCCCGAGCACCTCCGCAAGGGGCCAGACCAGCTATGCATCCCAGACGGGGAACTGGACGGGATACGCGGCCCCGCCCCAGACGAGCGGGGCGGTCGGCCAGGTGCAGCAGGCAGTCGGGCAGGTGCAGGCGACGGCCGGCCAGGCGGTCGACCACGTGCAACAGACGGCGGGCCAAGTCACCGGGCAGGTCCAGGAGACGGCGGGGCAAGTCGTCGAGCAAGTGCAGCAGGCGGCGGGGCAGGTCGTCGATCAGGTCCAAGAGACGGCGGGTCAGGCGCGCGGACGCCTCGAGCGGATGCTCCACGAAAATCCGATGCAGGTCGGCGTCCTGGCTCTCGCACTCGGTGGGGCCCTCGGGCTCGCCGCGCCGCCCACCTCCCGAGAGCAGCACGTGATGGGCGAGGCGCGGGACCGGCTGGTGGACCGAGTGCAGGAGACGGCCCAGGAGACCATGCAGAAGGTGCAGCGCGTGGCGGAGGAGGCCGGGGGCGCGGCCGCGGACGAAGCGAGGTATCAGGGCCTCACGCCAGAGGGCTAAGCTAAGACCCCGTCTGAGGCCAACTGAGCCCAGCGTGGCCTGGCCGCGCTGGGCTCATGGTGTTCGCCGTCGAGATCTCCACCCCGACCGGCGACGTGTTCGGTGGTACGGCCATGCCACGCGCGCTTCGCCGCGGCAATTGGCTCGTCGGTCAGGGTGGCCCGTGTGGGCGGACGAGCACCGTCGCCAGGCTGGCGCACGAGTCCACGCCCGGGCCATGAGCGGCCCGCAGCGAGCCGAAGCCGTGCCCCGGACGACTCGCTCAAGGATCCGCTGCTCGCACTCGTCGCTCACCGCGTCCTCCTGCACCATCGTGCGCGGCCTCCGTCACCACACGTGGGCCGATGGGGAGAGCGGGGGAACGGCCCACGTCTTTGCGCCACCTGAGCATCGCCCCAGGCAAAGCGAACGGCCCCGGGGGTAGCCGACCGGGACCGTTCACCGTAAGGAGAATTACCGGCGCCGCTGCACCGCGCCGCCGGTCCGCGCATTATCACCGAACGTGGTCGTGACGGCCACTAGCGAACGAACCGAACGGACCCAGTCTGAGGCGCCGGAACCTTTCACCGCGTGGCTCGTACGTCGAGCGCTTCTCCGGGCGTGGGCGCATCACGCAGCCGAGTGGCATCACCCTGGTCCAAAACTTTTGTGTTCTGCTTGGCGGGTGTGCTTCCTTGCCGATGCAGAGCATCCCTGCAGCCCGCACCGGCCGCCGGGTCCGCACCCCAGACATTTGCTGGTGGCACGGCTTCCCGGCTGACGCGCCGCTTCGGCCTCGGGTGGAAGGGGTAGGCGGCGACTCCCCCAAGCGACCGCACTTCAGCCACTCCGGCGCCTCCGCCAGGAAATGCCATCATCGCGCCGTAGAAGTGCTCCGAGTACCGGTCCGTCCAGCGCATCCCCGCGCACCACCGAGCGGACGCGCCCTCGAAACGCCAAGCTCCGACCGCGCCGCTACCCCTTGATCCCGGTGCCGGCGATCCCCTGCACGATCTGGCGCTGGAAGAAGAGGAAGACGACCAGCAGCGGCAGCCCGCCGAGCACGGCCGAGGCCATGATCTGGGCGTAGCGGATGCCATACGCCGTCTGGACCTGGGACAGGCCGACCGGGAGGGTCATCATGTCCGGGTCGGTGATCACGATGAAGGGCCAGAGGAAGTTGTTCCAGGCCGCGACGAAGGTGAAGATTGAGACCGCGGCGATCGCCGACCGGGAGAGCGGCATCCAGATCTGCCAGTAGACCCGCAGCCGGCTGGCCCCATCGATAGTCGCCGCCTCCTCGAGGTCGCGCGGGATGCCGTCGAAGAACTGCTTGAAGATGAAGACGGCGACCGGCGAGGCGACCTGGGGCAGGATGATGCCCCAGTAGGTGTCGACCATCCGGAAGGCCTGCATCTCGGTAAAGAGCGGGACGATCAAGATCTGGCCGGGCACCATGATCCCGGCCAGGATGAGGCCGAAGATCAGGTTGTGGCCGCGGAAGCGGGTGCGCGACAGACCGAAAGCCGCGAGGCTGGCCAGCAGCACCGTGATCGCCGTGATCGCCAGCGACGTCAGCGCGCTGTTGAAGTACCAGCGCGGCAGGTTGCCAGCGCTCAGCACCGACTGGAACGCATCGAGCGTGACCCGGGAGGCGATCCACTCCACCGGGACGTCGGTGGTCTCGGCCTCCGGCTTGAGGGCGGTCGCGACGGCCCAGGCCAGCGGGACGAACCAGAGGGCGGCGAACAGGATCAGCACACCGAGGGCGATCCGGTCCCCGAGCCGCCCCCCTCGCTCCTTGGGCGCGGTGGTCGCGGCAGGGTTCGCGCGGACGACGTCGAGTCCGACGCCCGGAGCGGCGCCGACCTGACCAACCTGGCTAGCCATTGGTGCGCCCCCTTCGACGACCGAGCAGTGCGAACTGACCGAGCGAGACGACGAGGATGAGCAGGAAGAAGGCGTAGGACATTGCCGACGCGTAACCCACGCGGTAGGTGGTGAAGCCCTGCTCGTAGATGTATTGGATGACGGGGCGGGTCGAGAAGTTCGGGCCGCCGTTGGTCATCAAGAAGATCTGGTCGAAGACCTTGAGCGAGGCGAGCACCTGGAGGACGACGATCAGCGTCGTCGTCCTCGCCAGCATCGGCAGCGTGATTGACCGCACCTGCTCAAGACCGGTCGCCCCGTCGAGGGCCGCCGCCTCGTAGATGTCGCGCGGGATCTCCTGCAGTCCGGCGAGGTAGAGCACGAAGTTGAACCCGATCGTCCACCAGACGGTGGTGATCACGACCGAGACCATCGCCACGCCGGCGTCGCTCAGCCAACCGACCTCATCCAGGCCCAGGCGCGTCAGGTAGCCGTTAACGAGGCCAAACCCGGGCTGGTAGATCCAGACCCAGATCAGCGCCACGACCGACGATGGCAGGAGGTAGGGGCTAAAGAACGCGAGGCGATACAGCCACCGCGCGGGCACGGCACGGTTGGCCAGCAGCGCGAAGAGGAGCGACAGCACCACCAGCGGCGGCGTGCTCAGCAGCGTGAACAGGATCGTGTGCCAGATCGATGACCAGAAGTTCGGGTCCTCCAGCGTCTCCTGGTAGTTCTTGAAGCCCATGAAATCGGTGGTCCCGCTGCCGGTCAGGCTCCAGTTGAACAGGCTCATTCGGAAGCCCTGGATCACCGGCCAGACCAGGAAGAGGCCGTAGGCGATCAGGAAAGGGAGCACAAAGCCGAGCCCGGCCAGATCCGACCGCCAGCCCGTGGTTCGCCCCGTCCGGCGCACCGGCGCGGCGCGCCCCGGTGTATGCTCCCGCGCCGCCGGCACGGCCGGCGTGCTCACACGCGTTGCCACCCCAGTACCTCCCGTCCCATGCAGCGACGCCGACGCGTCGCCCTGGCTTTCGCCCCCGCCCCTCGGCCAGTACTCCCGGCCGAGGCGACCAGCGAGGACGCCCGCGTGACGACCTCGGCGGCTAGATGGGCTTCGGCGTGTCGAGCAGGTCCTCCATCGCCGCTCGGTACTGAGCGATGCCTTCCCGAGGGCTCTTCTGCCCGTTCAGGACGGCACCAAAGGCGGCGCCCGCCTCCTCTTGGAGCGGCGCGGCGGCGCCGCTAAACCAGGCGCGGGGGTCGTAGACGGGGTGCTCAGCCGCCGCCGCGTAGTTGGCCTGGGGTTGCAGCGCCACGAACTCGGGGCCGCCGGCCACGGGGAGGTACGAGGGGATGTGCCCGCCCTCGGCCCAGGTCAGGCTGTCCTTCAGCATGAAGCTGATGAACCGCAGCGAGGCGTCCAACCGACCCTGGTCGTCGTCCTCCTGCTTCGGGAGGACGAAGACGTGGGAATCCGCCCAAGTCTGGTCGGTGCCGAAGACGTTGGGGAAGGGCACCGCGCTGAAGGGCAGCCCCTCGGTCTCG
>JAUJOZ010000043.1 GCA_030447415.1 Thermomicrobiales bacterium
CGCTCCGTCGCCGCAAGCCAACCCTTACGTGATTTCTCAGCTCCGGCGCAGTCATTTTGCTTGGCGACTACCTATTCGCCCAGTCCGAGATGCTTGCCGCCGCCACCCAGCACCCTCGGGTCGTGGCTGTCTTCGCGTCCACGCTCGCCAACATCTGCGATGGCCAGCTGCGCGAGATGTTCGACGCCCATCGAATCGACCAGACGCGGGAAGACTACGAGCGCCGCATTTACGGCAAGACCGCCTCTCTCTTCGCGGGCGCGGCCGAGATGGGCGCCGTGCTCGGCGCCGCGCCGGAGCCGCACATTCAGGCCCTCCGCGCCTACGGTGGCGACCTCGGCATGGCGTTCCAGGTCGTCGACGACGTGCTCGACCTCCGCGAAGGGACCCAGAAGCTCGGCAAGCCGGCCGGTCAGGACCTGCGTCAGGGCACCGTCACCCTGCCGACCATGCTCTACGCCGCCGGCGTCGCCTCCGGGACGCCGGAAGCCGACCGCCTCCACGCCGTCGTCGCCGGTGACTCCGAGGATGGGGCCGACGTCGGCCGCGTCGTGACCGCCATCCGCGCCTCCGGCGCCCTCGACGCGGCTACCGAGGCCGCCGAGGCGTTTGTGACCCGCGCCAAGTCGCACCTCGACGTCATCCCCGACGCCGAAACCAGGGATCTCCTCGAAGAACTCGCCGACTTCGCGCTTGGTCGCAGCTCCTAAGAATCCTAAGGATGGGAATAGGGCCTGGGGCAGGGTGCTACGCGCGGCCACGGGCGGTGGCCCGAGCTTCCCGCGACGAAGACGCTCAACGGGGTCTGACGAGCTCGCATCTTGCCATCGCTGACGTGGCGTTCAGCCCGCTCAAGCCGCACCGGACCAGCCGGCAGAGTCGCGGGCGAAGCAGGGGCGGCTCGTTGCCCCCTCGGCCGTGCCCAGGATACTTACCGGTCTTGCCGTTCGATCGCGCTGCGGCCTACAACGCCACGAGGCTCGTCTCGTACATCCGCTGGAACAGCCTCTCCCAGTAGGTGCGCGACGGATCCACGATCTCAAACTCCGCTTCCAGCGTCTGCGGCATGTCAGGTGTCAGCAAGATCGTGGTGAGCCGGTGCTCGTACCGACCTTCCAGGGTGCGGTCCAGCAACTCCGCCTCATGTCGGTGCGCCGGCTTGAGCCCAATCAGCACCAGCACGTCGGTCGTCACCATTTGGGCCCAGGTGTTGTGCGTCACCCGGGTGGCCAGCTCGTATTCGCGCCGCACCTTACCGGCCCGGTCGCTCGCCGCCTGCGGCGCCAGCGCCGACAGGCCGACCTCGTTGACGTAGGCGCTCAGGGCGAAATCTCGCCACGGCATGAAGTAGGAGGAGACGTGGGGTTGGTGGTCGGCGAGCCGGTGCTGCATGAAGGAGGCGATCCGGCCGGATCGCCCGCCGGTGGCGTTAAAGATGAACCAGCCCTGGCCCTGCCGTAGCCGCATGTCGAAGGCGTCGAAGTAGAGGCTGAGGCGCTGGAGCAGATCCCGGTCCTGGAGCGGGGCCTGTTCAATCATCGAGGCAACGTCCGCCATGGTCGACCTCCCCCAAACTGCATCGCCGCGGGGATCCCGGCGGGTCGGCGTTCGGTTCCGTATTCCATAGCACATACCTGGCCACTTGAAAACTGTTCAGGCTGCACCAACCCGCTGCTGCCCCACCGATCTGCAAAAACACCCGCATCTCGTCCGTCCCAGCACCCAGTGCCCACGACCTGTTATTCGGGGTGGAGAGTCCGCTGGTCGACCGCGAGCGCCGGTAACCCTAACGTCTCGTAGAACCCTGCCAAGAACCGCTCCGCGTCGACGGTTCTGGCGACCTGAACATTGCCAGGTCCGGTGATCCACGTCATCCCGCGCTCCTCACCGCCGAGGGCGACCGCGACAGTGCTCCCTTCCGTTGTCACGAGCGATGGGTCGAGCGCGGCCGCCAGGGCCAGAGGGTCGTGCAGGTAGAACCCGGTCATCCCCCGCTCGATGAACGACCGCCGGCACACCTCCACGACCAATGTGGCCGCCGGGTGCGGGTCTGACCCCGTTGCCCTTGTCGCCTCCCACACCGCCCGCGGCAGCGCCGTCTGATGCGACACGTCGAGTCCGATCACTGTCAGGCGCGGGAACGGCGCCGCGAAGACTTGAGCCGCTGCCTCCGGGTCGGCGTAGACGTTGAACTCCGCCCGCGGCGTCACGTTGCCCGGGACGGCGTACGCGCCGCCCATCACCACCACCCGGTCCAGCAGATCCGCCAACCCCGGCTCGACGTTGAGCGCGATCGCCAGGTTCGTCAGCGGCCCGACGCAAACCAGCGTCAACTCCCCGGGCCGGGAGGTCGCCAGCCGCACGATCGCGGCCGGTCCCCGGTCGCCGCCGATCGTCCGGACGCTCGCGGGGAGATCGGCGTTCCCCAGACCGTTCGTGCCGTGGACGTAGGCCGCATCGACGTGCGGCCGCACCAGCGGGCGACTCGCCCCACGATGGACCGGCACCTCCGTCGTTCCGAGCCAGTCGAGCACGGCAAGCGTGTTGGCCGTCGCCCGCTCGATGTCGACGTTCCCGGCGAGAGTCGTCACCGCCACTAGCTCCGCCCGCGAAGAACGGACGGCCAGCGCGAGTGCCAGCGCGTCATCAATCCCTGTGTCGACGTCGAGGATGATGGGTCTCCGCCCCTGACTCACCTCCGGCGTTCTCCGCCATGGACGCTTGCCACCGCGGTCCGTTGCTCCTCGGCCTCGATCCACGCCGCGACAGGCGGGGTCTCCGTCATCGGCGCCTCGGTCACGATGTCGAGGAAGTACGGCCCGCCGTCCGCCAGGGCCTCCGCCAGCGCTGGCCGGACCTCCTCCGGGTCGACCACCTGCCGCGCCCGGAAGCCGAAGCCCCGCGCGATCGCCGCGTAGTCGACCGGGTTGAAGTCGACACCGAAGTAGCGGTCCCCGTGGTAGAGGTGCTGCAGTTCCTTGATCCACCCGAAGCTGCCATTGCTGCACTGGATGATCACGATCGGCAGCCCGTAGCGGGTGACCGTCTCCAACTCCCCGACCGCCATGCCGAAGCTGCCGTCACCGGTCATCCCGACCACCCGCCGCCCGGGCGCCGCGTACGCCGCACCGACCACCCCGGGGATGGCGTACCCCAACCCACCATGGGCCCGCGGGATAACGGTCGTTCGCCCCGGCCGGCGCAGTTCGTACTGCGCACCCAGGTAGGGTGTTGGGGTTCCCGGGTCGGCGACGATCACCGCGTCGTCCTCCACCAACTCCCGGAGCGCCCGCACCACTCGCTGCGGCTTGATCGGCCGGCTTCGCTCTCCCGCCTGGGCTTCGACGTCGGCCCAGTATCGGTCTCGCTCCGCAACGAGCGCGTCGATTCGAGCCTGATTGCGGGCGTGCACCACCTCCGGCCGGTCGATCGCCGCGAGGAGGTCGGCCAGCGCGAGCTTCGCGTCACCGGCGATCGGCGCCACGGTCGGGTAATTGTTCCCCAGCTCCCACGGCTCGACATCCACGTGAACCACTGCCGGCCCGGCGACGGGGTTGGGCAGTGTCCAGTGGCAGGTCGTCGTCGAGTCGGTCCGCGTCCCGACGAAGACCACCAGGTCGGCGTCGGCGACACAGGCGTTGGCATACGGCCGCGCCCCATTGCCGCCGACGACGCCGATCGCGACACAGCTCGTTTCGGCGACGCTTCCCTTCCCGTTGAGGGAGGTTGCCACCGGGACGGCGAGTCCTTCGGCGAGGGCGGTCAACTCGGCCCATGCTCCAGACGCGAGCACCCCGCCGCCGGCGACGAACACCGGTCGCTCCGCCGCCGTCAGCAGATCGGCCGCACGCTGGACAAGCGCCGGATCGGGTCGCGTCCGCAGCGCCGGTGCCCGCCCGAACTCAGGCGTCCCGTAGATCCCGTCATCGGGCGTCTCCCCTTCGAGGGTATCGGTCGGCAGCGACAGGTGGGTAGCACCTGGTCGCCCCGTCGTCGCCATCCGCACGGCGCGCCGCGCCGCCTCCGCCAGGGTATCGGCGGCGTTAACCCGAGTGTTCCATTTCGTGACCGGTCGGAAGAGCCCTTCCTGGTCCAGCTCGGTCAGGACCCCACGACCCTGCTGTCGGACCGGCGTGTCCGACGTCAGGCACAGCAGCGGGATCGCCGACCCCTGGGCCTCCGCCACCCCCGGCAAGATGTAGGTCGCTCCGCCGCCGCTCGGCCCCTCGCACACGCCTAGCCGCCCGCTCACCCGCGCATAGACGTCGGCCATGAAGGACGCCGAGCGCTCGTCCCGCGTCATGATATGAGTGATGCGCTCGCGCTCCTCGCGCAACGCCTCGTAGAAGCTCATCCCCGTGTCGCCCGGCAACCCAAAGATGTGCTCCACGCCGCTCTCGGCCAGCACCCGGACGAGCGCGCGAGCTCCCTGCATGACGGCCTCCCTTGGAGCGATGCCAACGTCCTGGACGGACTATAGCAAAGCAGGGAGCCACGGCCTTCGACTCCCCACCCCTTCAACCGCGCGGTAGCCGTCACCGCCGGACTACGCTGGGCAGATCGAGAATCCGCTTAGGGTACCCAGCACCGACCACGAACCGGCGGCCCCACCGGAGACCCGACGACCTAACGAACCGTCCCTCTCGCCGCCTTCAGAAAGGCATTGAGACTCACGACCCTAACGCCGCACCGCCAGGTAGACGTCGTTCACGTTCGTCCCCGTCGGACCCGTTCGTACGACCCCGCCCGCCGCCTCGAACACCCGGAGGCTGTCATTGCGCTCAAGCGCGGCGACCGGGTCGACGCCGGTGGCGCGAGCCCGACCGGCCGTCCCGGCGTCAGCGATCGCGCCAGCCACGCCCGTCGGCCCGTCCTGGCCATCCGTCGCCAGGCTGGCCACCACCCAACCCTCGGCCGCGCGTTCCTCCAGCGCGAGCGCCGCTGCCAGCGCGAATTCGGTGTTCCTGCCGCCGATTCCGGCGCCACGCACGGTTACGGTCGCCTCCCCTCCCCCAAGAAGCACGTCGGCGTCGCCATCCGCGTCGATACACGCCTCAACCCAGGCACGACCCAGCGCCGCCGCCTCCCCCTCTCGTTCCTGCCAGACGATGCATGGATACAAGCCGTCACCCTCGGCCGCGGCGGCGACCGCCTGGACCGCGGCAGTGTTGTCCCCGACGATCCGGAGAACATCCAAGGAATGTCCCCCTATGACCTCATCGTCGTCGGTGATCCAGCCATCCCGGTTAGGCGCTTGCCCCGGCGTCACCACCCTCTCGTCAACCCTCTCGCGGAGTGTCTCGAGCGTGTCGACCACGGAAGGGGGCACTCGCTCGCGTAGGCCGTACCGATCGAGCACGGCGAGCGCGGCCGGTGCGCCGAGCGGAGCACGGAGGCCGCCCCGACCCGGGACGGTTGGGCCGCTAGCGATGACGCGCGGGTCGTTCCCGAGCACGTCGGACAAGATCAAGGTCACCACTGTCGCTCCGGCCGCTGCATCCCTCAGACCCCCACCCTTCACCTCGCTTAGCGGTGTGCGGACCGTGTTGAGGTCTTGGATCGGTGCTCCGGCGCGCAGCAAGAGGTTCGTGGTCGCCGCGAGGTCGGCGATGGTCACCGGCGGGCGCGGCGCCTCAAGCAAGGCGGAGCCGCCTCCGGAAATGAGGGCGAGGACGACGTCCCCCGGCTCAGGCTCGTCTCGCACCAGCGCGAGGATCTGGCGAGTCGCGCTCACCCCGCGCTCGTCCGGCACCGGGTGCGCCGCCTCTAAGACGCGGACGCGTCCGGGCATGGGCTCCTCAGCGTGTCCGTCTTTGGTGATCACCAACCCGCCTGCGATCAAGTCGCCACAGACCTCCTCCGCGCCGCGCACCATCCCGAGCGCCGCCTTCCCTGCGCCGACGACCAACAGCCGTCCCGGGACCGGCACCCGCTCCCCCCCGACGAGCAGCGTCCGTCCTTCGCGCGCCAGGTGGCGACGCACCGCGGCCGCCGGCTCCATCGCCGCCAGGCCCGCCCGAAACCAACGCTCGATTCGCGCGCTGGCTCGGGCAACGGGATCAGCCATGCGCGCGCGCTCCTTGGCTCTCGGAACCAGGCCCGCGGCCCTCGCTTCTCAGCGCGTCTACCACCGTTTGCAGGTCCGGCGGCAGCGGCGCCTCAAAGACGACCTCCCGTCCATCGGGCAGGCGGAAGGCGAGGCGGGCGGCGTGGAGAAACTGGCGCGACAGCCACGGCTCGTCGCGCCGGCCCACTCGGCCGCCGTAGACCGGGTCGCCAACGATGGGGTGGCCGATGAACGCGAGGTGGACGCGGATTTGGTGGGTCCGTCCCGTCTCGATCTCGACGTTGAGGAGCGTCACCGCGGCAAAGCGCTCCCGCACGTCGAAGTGCGTCACCGCTGGGCGTCCCTTCGCGGTCACCGCCATCCGCTGCCGCTGCGATGGATCGCGGCCGATCGGCGCATCAATCGTCCCTTCGTCCGGCTCCACCACGCCACTCGCTAGTGCGACGTACCCCTTGCGCACCGACCGCTCGTTCCACTGCGCCACGAGCGTTGAGCGCGCCCGATCGGTCTTCGCCACGACCATCAGGCCCGAAGTGTCCTTGTCGAGCCGGTGGACGATGCCCGGCCGATTGCTACCCCCGACGGAGATGCCGGGCGCGTGGGCGAGCAAGGCATTGACGAGGGTGCCGCTCGCGTGCCCGGGGGCGGGGTGAACCACCAACCCCGCCGGCTTGTTCAGCACGAAGACATCATCGTCCTCGTAGACGACGTCGATCGGGATCGCCTCCGGCGCCAGCGCCTCGCTCACCGGCGACGGCACGCGGACGACGACGACCTCGCCCGGCGTTACCTTGAACGCCGCCCGCCGGGCGACACCATCAACCTGAACTTGTCCCGCCTCGATCAACTGCTGGACATACGAGCGGCTCAGGTCAGGCAGCGCCGCCGCGACGTACTTGTCCAACCTCGTGTTCGTGTCGTCCCGAGCGGGGCGCAGCTCGGCGAGGCCCCCTGCCGAGAGGTCGAGGTCGTCGGTGTCGAAGTTGTCAGCCATCAGCGGTCGGCGGTCGGTGGTGGATCGGACGGCAGAGCAACGTCGGTCCGGCGCGTCGCGCCGTCCCCGGGGACGATGAGGGCGGGCTCAGCGTTCATGCGCGAGTGTTTGCGGTCGTTCGCTGCCCGTTGATCGCTCGTCAGCACCTGCCACGCGAGCAACGCGACGCCGATGGTGATCGCGCTGTCGGCGACGTTGAACTTCGGCCAGACGCCGACCGCGACGAAGTCGACGACGTACCCAAGCCGGAACCGGTCGAGCAGGTTACCGACCGCGCCGCCGGCGAGGAGCCCCAGGCTGGCCGCCGCCAGGCGCGACGGTGCCGCCATCCGGCGGTAGTAGACGACCAGGCCACCGAGCACGAGGACGGCCAGCAGCGACAGCAGCACGCCCTGGCCGCGGAACGTGCCGAACGCCGCGCCGGTGTTCTCGACGTACTCGAGCGCGAGGACCGGTTCGAGGATCTCGATTCGGCGGTCAGCCCGCCCTGGCTCGAGAGTGCGCCCCACGAGCCACTTGGTCACCTGGTCCACCGCCACCGTTACGAGAATGACGAGGGACGACAACGCCGCGGGGCTGGCCCATCGGTGGTCGTGCACGCTGGGCGCGTCTGCTAGCGGCCGGCGCGGAGCGCGTGCTCCCGCTCCAGGATGGTCTGGCACTCGATGCAGAACGCGACGTGCGGGAAGGCTTCTAGCCGCTCCTCGCCGACCCGCTGGCCGCAGCGCTGGCAGATGCCGAAGGTCCCGTCCTCCATCCGTGCAAGCGCACCGTTGACCTGCGCCAACACGTCCCGCAAGTCGTCGCTGATCGTCGCCAGCCGCTCGGTCTCAAAGACGTTGGTGCCATCGTCGGCCATGTGGTTCTTCGCGCCGACGTCGGGTTCCTGCGTGTCGGCGAACGAGCGAATCTCGTCACCCATCTGGTCGAGTTCGGCCTCAATCCGCTCGCGACGCTCCAGCAGGGTGCCGCGCAGCGATTCCATCTTCGCGGTGTCCATGGTCGTTGGTCCCGATCCTGTACCCAGACGGCCGACGATCGCGCCATCCCGGGTTCGCACCCAATACTCCCCGGCCAGGGCCGGAACGGGAAGGACCGTCCCTCCCTTGAGCGCGGCCGATGGTAGCACAGCGCGCTCCTCTCCCCGGTCGCGATGGCGCGTGGACCGACCCTCTATACTGCCCAGCCGCGTCGGGCTACCGGCAACGGGTTCATGACCAGGGAATACTGAGTGCGGGGTGCTGACCGCTGATGGCCGATCGCGCATTCCGGCTCGTCATCGCCGGTGGCGGCACCGGCGGCCACGTCCTGCCCGCGCTCGCGGTGGTGGAGGAGCTCCGTGACCGCGGCCGAGCACTCGACCCCCTGTGGATTGGCAGCGCCGGCGGGGTCGAGCGCGATGCGGCGGAGCGGGCCGGAATTCCTTTCCGAACGATCCCCACCGGCAAGCTGCGTCGCTACCTCTCAGCGAAGACCCCGCTCGATCTCGCGCGCATCCCGGCCGGCGTCATCCAGGCGAGGCGGTTGCTCCGCGGCTTCCACCCTGATGTCATCTTCTCCACCGGCGGCTTCGTTAGCGTACCGACCGTCGTCGCCGCGGCCAGGCTCGCTCCCATCCTGACCCACGAGCAGACGGCCATCCTCGGCCTCGCGACCCGCATCAACGCCCGCCTCGCCGCCGTCCTTGCCGTCTCCTATGACGACACCGCCCGCCTCGCCACCGGCGCGCGGGCCCGCGTGGTCGTCACCGGCAACCCGGTCCGCGCTTCCCTCAGCGGGGGCGACGCGGCTCGGGGCCTCACCACCCTGGGCTTCTCGCCAACACTGCCCGTCCTCTACGTCACGGGCGGCGCCCGCGGCGCGAGTGCCCTCAACCAGCGGATCGGCGCGCTCCTCCCCGACCTCCTCGACCAGTGCCAGATCCTCCATCAAACCGGGCCCGCCACCGCGAACAGCGACGCCGCCGATTTCGCCCGCCGCCGCGAAGCCTGGCCGCCGCACCTGCGAGAGCGCTACCGCGTCGTGGAGTTCGTCCGCGACGAGCTGGCCGACGTCTACGCCGCCGCCGACCTGGTCCTCGGCCGCGCCGGCGCCGGCACCGTCGCCGAGCTCGCGTATCTCGGTAAGCCGGCCGTCCTCGTCCCCCTCCCCGGTGCGGGCGGTGACGAGCAGACTCGCAATGGGCACCTCCTGGCCGATGCCGGCGCGGCGGTCCTCCTCCCCCAGGAAGAAGCAACTCCGCATTGCCTGCGAGAGGTTCTCCTTGGCCTGCTTGAGAAGAGGGAAGTGCTGCCCGAGATGGGCGAGCGCGCGAGGCGCGTCGGTCGTCAGGACGCCGCCGCCCGACTCACCGACGAGCTACTGGCGCTCGCGGAGTCGAACAGGTCATAGGGAGGCCCAGCGGTGACGCGCGGCTCGCCTGCGATCAACGGCGAGACCCAGCACCCAGCACTCGAGACTGGTTATCCCACCGCTACTTGGATCGCCTCTGCCACCGTCGCCACCCGGACCAGCTCCAAACCGGTCTCGGTGGCATGGCCACGCCGGCCGCGGGTGGGTGGCACGACAACCCGCGTGAACCCGAGCCGGCTCGCTTCGTTCAGCCGCCGCTCTAGCTGGTTCACCGAACGCAGCTCGCCCGACAGTCCGATCTCCCCGACGGCGACCGTGCGGGGGTCGACCTGACGGTCCCGGTAGCTGGAGGCGACGGCGAGAGCAACCGCGAGGTCGGCCGCGGGCTCGGCGATCCGCAGCCCACCGACGACGTTAGCGTATATATCTTGCCCACCCAAGGGCAGTCCGACCCGTTTCTGCAACACCGCCACCAACAACTGCAGCCGGCTGTTGTCGAGACCGTTGCCGCTGCGCCGTGGGAGTCCGAAGCTCGTCGAGGTCGTCAACGCCTGGACCTCGACCAGGATCGGCCGCGTCCCCTCCATGGTCACCGCGACCGTCGAGCCCGCCGCGGTCCCACTCCGCTCCTCGAGGAACGCCTCGGACGGATTGCGCACCTCCCGCAGCCCAACGTCCGCCATCTCAAAGACGCCGACTTCGTCGGTCGAGCCGAAGCGGTTCTTCACGGCGCGCAGAATACGGTATTGCCCGTAGCGATCCCCTTCCAGGTAAAGAACGGCGTCCACCATGTGCTCCAGCACCCGCGGACCAGCGATCGTCCCCTCCTTGGTCACGTGCCCGATGAGAAGGACCGGCACGTTGCGGGGCTTCGCCCACTGCATCACCCGCGCCGTGCATTCCCGAACCTGACCCACGCTCCCCGCCGCGGACGTGATCTCCTCGACGTAGACCGTCTGGATCGAGTCGACGATCAGCAATCCCGGCCGCTGCTCGTCGGCGGCGTCAAGCACTTCCGCCAGGTTGGTCTCCGACAGGACCCAGAGGTCGTCGCCCGTCAATCCAAGCCGGTCTGCGCGCAGCTTCACTTGTTGCGCCGACTCCTCGGCCGACACGTACAGCACCGGCCCGGCCGTATGGGCCAGCGCCGCCGTAGCCTGGAGGACAAGAGTCGACTTGCCGATCCCCGGGTCGCCGCCGATGAGCACAAGCGACCCGGGCACCAGCCCTCCTCCGAGGACTCGATCCAGTTCCTGGATCGGCACCCCGATCCGTTCCGTCTGGGCCGCGCCGAGCGCGTTCAGTGATTGCGGCTGCGAGCGGCCAATCGCGCGCGGTCGCGCGCCCATCCCCCCCGGGCGGCGCTCCTCGATCGTCTCGACCATCGAGTTCCACGACCCACACGACGGGCACCGTCCCAGATAAGCCGGACTCGAGGCTCCGCACTGCTGGCAAACAAACGTCGTCTTGGCCTTCGCCATCGTCTGCACCTCACCCTTCCGGGCACCTGACGCTGAAGGGAAGCGAATCCTTCGTCGTCCGGAGGTCACTGCCGTCCTCGGCGATGCTGGGTCACCAGACGCGACGAGGGGACGGCCACACGCCGTCCCCTCGTCCGCTGCTTTCAATCGATTCCGCGACGGCCCGTCCTAGGACGGGACCGCCACCAACTCTTCCACCTGCTCCAGCTTCAGCAGGTCATCCTCGACGTCCACCCGCACCGTGGAACCCGGCAGGTAGCGGCTGTTGAGCAGCCCCTCCGCCAGCGGGTCCTCGATCAGGTTCTGGATGATGCGGCGTAGCGGCCGAGCGCCGTAGGTGTGGTCGTAGCCACGGGTACCGAGCAGATCCATCGCCGCCTCGGTGACTTCAAGGCTGATGTCCTGCTCAGCCAGCTGCTTGCGAACTCGGGCGAGCTCCAGCTCGACGATCTGCCGAATCTGCTCCTGGTCGAGCGAGTGGAACACGATCACGCCATCGATGCGGTTGAGGAACTCGGGCCGGAAGGTCTGCTTGAGTTGGCCCATGACCTTATCGCGCATCTTGTCGTACTCACGACGCTGCGCCTTCTCTGCGTCCTCCTTGAACGAGAAGCCGAGGGTCAGGTCACGCGTAATCTGCTCTGCCCCGACGTTGGAGGTCATGATGATGATGGTGTTGCGGAAGTCGACCTTGCGCCCCTTGGCGTCCGCGAGGTTCCCGTCCTCCATGATCTGGAGGAGCATGTTGAATGCTTCCGGATGCGCCTTCTCAATCTCGTCGAGCAGAATCACCGAGTACGACTTACGCCGCACCGCCTCGGTCAGCTGTCCCCCCTCCTCGTAACCGACATAGCCCGGCGGGGCGCCGACAAGCCGGCTGACGGCGTGACGCTCCATGAACTCGGACATGTCGATCTTGATGAGGTGATCTTCCGAGCCGAACATGAACTCGGCCAGCGTCTTCGCCAGCTCCGTCTTGCCGACGCCCGTGGGGCCGAGGAAGATGAACGAACCGATCGGCCGCTTCGGGTTCTTGATCCCGGCGCGCGCCCGGCGCACTGCCTTGGCCAGCGTGCTGATCGCCTCGTCCTGGCCGATGATCCGCTCGTGCAGCGCCTCCTCCATGTGGAGCAGTCGCTCAGACTCCTCGCCCGCGATCCGCACCAGCGGGATCCCGGTCCACATCGAGACAACCTGGGCGATGTCCTCTTCGGTGACGTAGATCTCGTCCTGCGCCTGCGTGTCGCGCAGCTCCTGCTCTTGCGAATCGATCCGGTCCCGCAGCTTGCGCTCCCGGTCCCGCAGCTCGGCCGCCAGCTCGAACTCCTGGCTGTCGACCGCCGCCCCCAGCTCGCGCTGGAGCGATTGGAGGCCGACCATCGCCTCCTTCAGGCTGGGCGGAGCCGCTGACCGCTGCATCCGAACTCGCGACGCCGCCTCGTCGATCAGATCGATCGCCTTGTCCGGCATGAACCGATCGGTCACGTAACGCGCCGCCAGATTCGACGCGGCCTTGAGCGCCTCGTCGCTGATCTTGAGCTTGTGGTGGTCTTCGTAGAGGGAGCGGACACCCGTCAGGATCTGAATCGTCTCCTCGACCGACGGCTCGTCAACCTGGATCGGTTGGAAGCGGCGCTCCAAGGCCGCGTCCCGCTCGATGTACTTGCGGTACTCGTCCAGCGTCGTCGCGCCGATCGTCTGCAGTTCACCGCGGGAGAGGGCCGGTTTGAGGATGTTGGCCGCGTCGACCGCCCCTTCCGCCGCGCCGGCACCGACGAGGGTGTGGAGCTCGTCGATGAAGAGGATGCTGCCGGTCTCCTTGACCTCGGCCACGATCTTCTTCAACCGCTCCTCAAACTCGCCGCGGTACTTCGTCCCGGCGACAAGGGCGCCGATGTCAAGCGCGACGAGCCGCTTGTTCTGCAGCTGCTCAGGCACGTCGCCGGCGACGATGCGCTGCGCCAGCCCCTCGACGATGGCGGTCTTGCCAACGCCCGGCTCGCCGATGAGGGCGGGGTTGTTCTTCGTACGGCGCGACAGAATCTGCATGACTCGGTCGATCTCCATCGACCGGCCGATGAGAGGTCCCAGCTTGTTGGCGCGGGCAGCCTCGGTCAGGTCGACCCCGAGCGCATCCATGTACGGGGTCTTCGTCTGCTGCTTGCCCTGCTGGTACGACGAGCTCTGGCTGACGACCTGCATCACCTGAGCTCGCACCTTCTCCAGGTTGACGCCCAGGCTCTCCAGGACGCCGGCCGCGATCCCTTCGCCCTCGCGAACCAGCCCCAGCAGCAGGTGCTCGGTCCCGATGTAGTGGTGATTCAGGCGCCTCGCCTCGTCGACGGCCAGCTCGATGACCTTCTTGGCGCGGGGAGTCAGGCCGATCTCCCCCATCACCATCGTCTCGCCGCGGCCGATGATGAACTCGACGGCCGAGCGGACCTTGGGCAGCTGCACGCCCATGTTGCCCAGCACCCGGGCAGCCACGCCATCCCCCTCGCGCACGAGGCCGAGGAGCAGGTGCTCGGTTCCGATGTAGTTGTGGTTGAAGCGCTGCGCTTCCTCCTGAGCCAAGGTCAGGACCTTGCGCGCCCGCTCCGTGAACTTGTCGAACTTGTCGGCCATCGTTGGCTCTCCTGGCGCCCTGAGGTGCTGGCCGCGCGGCCGCCCCACTGCACCCTTCTGTTCTACGACAGAGATACGAAAAAGGCGAGTCCCCGGATACCTTGTGCGTCTCGCTCGGCTCTCGCTTCGGCACTGATGCCCCGCTCCGGGGGCGAGAACGGCAGGCGCGTCGCCGCGCCTGCCGCTTCCGTGTTACATACCAATGTTGAAACCCACGTTGCCACCCCCCACCCCCGGGCTCCACCCAAGGGCCCATTTTGACAACNACGGGGTGCGCCTTTTCGATTTCGTCGAGGATCACCGAGTGACTTGCGCCGCACTCCTCGGTTAGCTGACCGCCCTCCTCGTAGCCGACGTACCCCGGAGGGGCACCGACGGAGCGGCTGACCGCGTGCCGCTCCATGAACTCCGACATGTCGATCTTGATCAGGTGCTCCTGGAGCCGAACATGAACTCGGCCAGCGCCTTCGCCAGCTCCGTCTTGCCGACCCCGGTCGAGGCCGAAGATGAACGAGCCGATCGGCCGCTTCGGGTTCTTGATCGGCTCGCGCCCGCCGGACGGCCTTGGCGAGGGTGGTGATCGCCTCTTCCTGGCCGATGATCCGGTTGTGGAGGGCATCCTCCATCTTCAGGAGCCGCTCCGACTCCTCGCCCGCGATCGGACCAGCGGGATACACGTCCACATCGCGACAACCTGGGCGACGTCCTCTTCGGTGACGTAGATCTCCTCCTCGGCCTGCGCGTCGCGCGCTCCTGCTCCTGGGAGTCGATACGGTCGCGCAGCTCCGCTCCCGATCCCGAAGCTCGGCCGCCAGCTCGAACTCCTGGCCGTTCACGGCCGCCTCCAGCTCCTCGCGCTGGAGGAGTTCATCCGGCCATCGCCTCCTTGTGGCTCGGCGGCGAGGCCGAACGGTACATCCGGACCCGGGAAGCGGCCTCGTCGATCAGGTCGATCGCCTTGTCCGGCATGAAGCGGTCGGGTTACGTAACGGGCGGCGAGGTTCGCCGCCGCCTTCAGCGCGTCGTCGCTGATCTTGAGCTTATGGTGGTCCTCGTAGAGCCTTCTGGCGGACGCCGGTCAGGATCGCGATCGTGTCCTCGATCGACGGCTCCTCGACCTGGACCTGTGGAAGCGCCGCTCCAGCGCCGCGTCCCGCTCGATGTAACTTGCGGTACTCGTCGAGCGTCGTGGCCCCAATCGTCTGCAGCTCGCCGCGGGAGGGCGGGCTTGAGGATGTTGGCGGCGTCGACGGCGGCGCCGGCGCCGACGAGCGAGCCGTCGATGAAGAGGATGCTGCCGGTCTCCTTGACCTCGTTGACGATCTTCTTCAGCCGCTCCTCGAACTCGCCCCGATACTTGGTGCCGGCGACGAGGGCGCCGATATCGAGCGCGATGAGGCGCTTGTTCTGGAGCTGATCGGGGACGTCGCCGGCGACGATCCGCTGCATAACCCCCGACGATGGCGGTCTTGCCGACGCCCGGTTCCCCGATCAGCGCCAGTTGTTGTAGTCCGCCGCGATAGGATCTGCATGACCCGGTCGATCTCGGTCGAGCGACCGATCAGCGGACCGAGCTTGTTGGTCCGCGCTGCCTCGGTCAGGTCGACGCCGAGGGCGTCCATGTATGGGGTCTTGGTCTTCGTCTGGCTCCCCTGGCTGTAGGTGGAGCTCACTGACTGACGACCTGCATCACCTGGCCGCGGACCTTTTCCAGGTTCACGAACTCCAGGACGCCGGCCGCAATCCCTCGCGGACCAGGCCGAGCAGCAGGTGTTCGGTTCCGATGTAGTGGTGGTTGAGCCGCCGCGCGCCGTCCACCGCCAGCTCGATGACCTTCTTGGCGCGGGGGTAAAGCCGATCTCGCCCGTGATCATCGTTTCGCCGCGGCCGATGATGAACTCGACAGCGGAGCGCACCTTGGGAAGCTGGACGCCCATGTTGCTCGAGGACGCGCGCCGCGACGCCGTCGCCTTCGCGGACGAGACCGAGCAAGAGATGCTCCGTCCCGATGTAGTTGTGGTTGAAGCGCTGGGCCTCTTCTTGGGCGAGGGTCAAGGACCTTGCGCGCGCGCTCCGTAAACTTGTCGAACTTGTCGGCCATCCCTGTTCTCCCGGTGCCCTAGCGGTCGGCCGCGCGGCCGCCCTCCGCACCCTTCCGTTCTACGTTAGAGATACGCATTTGGCGAGCCGCGCGGACGCGCGGCCGGCTCGGAACGACGACGACCGACCGATTCGCGTCGCAGGGGTGACATCGGCAGGCGCGTTGCCGCGCCTGCCGCTTCGCGTTCCCCGCAGATTGTCCTCGCGGCGAACCCAAGTTTGGGCTTGGACCACCGCGTCCGGCTTATCCCTCGGCACCGTCATCCCCGCCGTCGCTGGACGTCGAACCTTCGGCGGCGGTAGGCCGTCCGCGGCCGGTCGCCGTCTCCTGTCGAGGCAGCAGGCTCCCGAGGAGCCGGAACGCCGGGCTTGACCGCCTCAACGACGCCGCTCACGGCCTCCTTCGATGGAGCCAATCGCCCGGCCACCGACCGGAGTCGATCCGCTGCCTGCATTCTGAGCCGCCACCGGGGACCTTCGTCCCGTCCGGCGGCGTCATCCCCGCTCGCTGACTCGCCTCCGCCGTCGGCGCAGGGCCGCAGCCGGTCGCATCTCCCGACGGCCGATTCGGCGGACGCTTCGCCCGCGACTTCGGCCGCCTCGCCCCCTCGCCCTCGACCACCAGGTCGCCAAGAGCGCCCGCCATCGCGAAAGCCATCGCCATCGCGGAGAGGGGCTCGCCGTCGATGTCGTCCGGCACATCGGCGGCCGCCGGCCGCGGCGCCGGCGCCGGACGCTGTCGCGGCTGCAGCCTCCGCGGCTCCACCGCGAAGCGAGCCTCCACCGCCGCCGACACCGCCGGCGCGCTGCCTCTTCGTCGCTGTCTCGGCCTCCGCGCACTCGGCCGGCTCGTGGCCGCCGGCGCGTCGTCGCCTCATCGACGGAGCGCCGACGAGCGCCGCGGCGGCGTCGATGCCCTCGGCCTCAAGCGACGCCCGGATGCGCTGCACCATGTGGTCCCGCTCGGCGAGATCTCGGGACCGAAGACGTAACCAGATCGGCGTCCGGCGTGTCGAGGGCGCGGCGCAGGCTCAAGCCCATCCGCCGCCGCTGGGGTCGATCCGGATGATCCTCAGGATCAGGTCCTGCCCCTTGAACTACCTGCTTCGGATGCGTAACCCGCTCGTCGGCCAGCTCGAGGACGTGGATCAGTCCCTCGATGCCATCCTCGATCCGGGCGAAGGCGCCGGAGTTGGCAAGCTGCGTCACCGTGCCGCGAACGAGCTGGCCGACCTCGTAGGCCGCCGCGACCCGGCTCCACGGCTCGGCCTGGGTCCGCTTGATCGAGAGGGCGATCTTCTTCTCTTGGGAGTTGATGCCGAGGACGTAGACATCGACCTCCTGGCCGACCTTCAACACCTCGCTTGGGTGGCGGACGCGGCTCCAGAGAGCTCAGAGAGGTGGACAGTCGAATCTGGCCCCGCCGATGTCGACGAAGGCGCCAAAGTCGCAGATGGAGGCGACGCGCCCTTGCGGACCTCGCCCTCCTTCAACTCCTCGATCAGCCGCTCCTTCATCACGTCGCGGCGTTCCTGAACCGCCTGCCGCTCGGAGAGGATCAGCCGGTTGCGATGCCGGTTGATCTCGATAACCTTCAGCGGCAGGCATCGAGCCAATCAAGCGCGCCATGTCGGCCTGCTTGCTCGCGTCGTCCCCGCCGCGGATCTCGGAAACCTGGGAGGCGGGCACGAAGCCGCGGACCCCGTCCAGGTTCACCAGCAGACCGCCCTTGTTGTAGTTGGTGACCTCGGCCTCGATCACCTCGTTCGCCTCGTGCAACTCCTGGAGGCGCCGCCAGCTCTTCTCCTGGCGCGCACGGTCGATGCTGACGACCGCGTGCCCCTCGTTGTTCTCCGGCTGCACGACGAAGACAAGGATGGTGTCGCCGATCGCGAGGTTCTGCCGCTCCTCTTGCAGCGGTGGAGTACTCGCGCGCCGGGACGACCCCCTCCGACTTGGAGCCGATGTCGACCAGCAGTTCCTCGCGGTCGACGTGCATGACGATCCCATCCATGACATCCCCATACTTCAGGGTCTTGTAGTCGTGGCTCGGATCACTGAGGAATTGCTCCATGAGCGAGGCGGCGTCCACGGTCTCTAAATCAGCATCGCCGGGGCCCGTTGGACGCATCCGCCTGCGCCACGGCCGGTCGGCGTCGCCCATGCCGTGCGTCGCCGCCGTAGGATCGTCTGCTCGCGAATATCCGTACCGTCCATACACCTTCCTTAGACACCGGTGGAAACGCGGGGACTCCCCCCGGCGTGGTGGTCGGTTCGCGGTCTACCGCGGTTCGGAAAGCTATGCAGGCAAAGTATACCGGCGGACCAGAACCCACGCAACCGGAAGCCTGACGAGGTGAATTCTCTCCTCGTCAGACACCTTTCTTGGACAGAGCGGCCGGACTACCTCGCGGCGGTCAGCGAGGCACCGACAGCCGAGCGCCTGGCTGCCAGCGTAGTGAGCAAGCGCTGCCAGCACCTGGCGTAGCTCTGGTTCATGAGCCCAGCCCATGTGACCAACACGCACGAGCGCATCGGCGAGGTGGGCCTGACCATTCTGCAACTCGATCCCGTAGTCGCGCCGCATCGCGTCGATCAACTGAGCGGAGGTCATCCCCACGGGCGGCCGGAACGCGGTGACAGTATCGGAGGCGTAGGCCGGGTCGGCGAACAAATCCAGACCGGATCTCCGAGAGGCCGCTCCGGGTGAGCTCGCCGAGCGCACGGTGCCGCGCCCACACCTGCTCCAGCCCTTCCTCCTCAATCAAGCGCAGGGCCGCATCGAAGGCGTAGAGGAGCGTGAGCGGGGGAGTAGCCGGCGTCATGCCGTTGGCGGCGCTCCGTTTGGCGGCACCGATATCCCAGAAGAACCGGGGAAAGGTTGAACGCGCATAGCCTCCCACGCCCGGCCGCCGATCCCGGCGATGAGCAAACCCGGGGGGCACATCCAGCCTTTTTGAGAACCGGAAAGCACGAAGTCGACACCCCAAGCGTCCATCTCGAGCGGCAGCGCCCCGCGGGAACTGACCGCGTCGACGATGGTGAGCGCGCCGTGCTCCACCGCGACCCGAGTTAAGTCCTGCAGCGGATTGGTCACACCCGTCGATGTCTCGTTGTGGGTGAGAAAGACCGCCTGCACTGGCCCGTGGGTCTCCAACGCCTGCCCGAGCATGGCACCCGTGACTGCTTCTCCCCAGGGGACATCCAACCGCCGCACGTCAAGGCCAAAGCGCTGGACCTGCTTTCGCGAAGCGGTCGCCGAAATCACCGCAGACCGTAGCGACAACCCGGTCGCCGGGGGAGAGCAGGTTGACGATCGCGACCTCCCAGCCAGCCGAGCCGGACGCGGGCCAGATGAAGACGTCTCCGTCCGTCCTATGGATCTCCCTTTGCGCGCCGCAGCAGGTCCGCGTAAAAGGCCCGGAGAGACCGGTCCCCGGTGGGGGATCATCTCCCGTCTCATCGCCTCCACCACCGCTGGCGGCAACGGGGTCGGCCCCGGCAACCGAAAGTTCACCATGCCCGCCGCCCCTCGCCTACGCCCGATGCGGTGGCGCCCCTTGGTCAAGACAGTCTACGCCCCGCTCCTGCTCCAAGTATCGAGCCTCTCCATGTCGATAGCAGAAGAGGCACCCGGCGCGGCGGGGCGGCTGCCACCAATGGATGCTCCGCCGGCAGAGATCGCGTGCTAGGGTCTTGCTCTCCTGAATGTGACGAGTCGATCGGCTATCGGAGCACACCAGCCGCCCGGCCTGCGGCGAGAGGCGCATGGAGGTCACGCTCTCCTCGAGCGCATCGCTGTTGCCTGGATCGCGGTCGCCGTCGGTGGCTTTGTGCTGTTCGAGGCCGCGCACGCGCTCCGTCCTTTCGCGTGGGCCATCATCACCGCTTATATCCTCCACCCCCTTGTTGCCGTCATCCACCGCAAGACCCACCTGCCCAAGCATCTCATCACGAGCTGGCTTTATGTCATGCTGGGTCTGGTCTTCACCATCCTGCTGATCAACCTCACCCCTCTGCTCGTGAACCAGCTCCAAGACCTCCAAGATCAAATCCCCAGCGCCGTCGAAGAGACGCGGGACTGGCTCGAGGAGCGCCAGGGCAGCCGGATGGATCGCCTCGGATTGGAGGCCGACTTCATTGAGGAGCGGCTGACTAGCGTCGCGGAGGAAGCCGCAAGCTTACTCAGTTCCTCCGCCCTGCCTCTGGTGCTGACCACCTTCTCGGTCGCGATTGAACTTGTTATCTATCTCATCGCCTCGTTCTACTTTATTGTCTATGGTGACCGTTTCGTCCAGGCCATCCGGGATATCCTCAATAGACGGTATCACCGCGAATTCGACCGTCTGCTCTTGGACGTCAACAACACGCTTGGTGCTTACATCCGGGGCCGCTGCTGGTGGCCATCATGGCCGTCGCGTCATTCATCGCCCTCAAAATCCTCCGGGTCGACTACGCCCTCTCGGTCGCGATCGCCACGGGCTTCTTGAGTTGATCCCGCTGGTCGGCCCCTGGACTGCAGGCTCAATCGCCGTCTTCATTGCCCGCTCTTCAAGACACCACCCCGTTCGGCTGGTCCCGGCACCCTGGCCCTCGTGGTTGGCCTGACCTATTTCGCGCTTCGGCAAATGGAAGACGCCTTCGTCATCCCGCTCGTGATCGGGCGCATCGTCCACCTCCATCCTTATTGGTCCTCTTCGTCCTGGTGATCGGAACTCTCTTGGAGGGGTGCTGGGGCTGATCCTCGCCGTGCCCGTCGCCGCCGTGCTCAAAATCGTGATCAATTTCTTCTACGGCAAGCTCATGTCCAGGGAAGTCAGGCATGTTGAGGTGGTGCGGCATCGGCACGACCTGGAACATCTCATCGACGGCTTCCCATCCGGGTGAACGCGACCGTCGTTCTGCTCCTAGAACCCGGCACCCTCGCCTGGGACGACCTTTCGCTCGTGCAGCGGGTCGCGGATGAAGCGCTGGACCACGCCATTGCCATCTCGGCTGTCACCCCAGATCCCATCGCTGGCGCGTTGGCCACGGCCGGCATCCCAACCACCACGATCCCGGTCACTCTACCGGTAGCGATGGAACCAGCGGTCCCGTGACTGGCACCGAGGCGATGCGGCCCTCGCAGCCACGCAGCCCCCTCCAGCCTCTGATCATCAGTGTCTGGTCACCGACGGCTCACATTCCGCAGGTGGCGCGGATCGTCGTAGAGAACCAGCTCCGGATCGATGCGGTCCGAGGTGACGTGGATTAGCCCGACGCCAAAATGTTCCTGCCAGCGCCGGTCGGTAGCCGACCCCGGGTTGAACAGAATCGTCCCGTTCTCCATCTCCATCTTCCGGAATGTGGCTGTGACCATAGACGACGCAGCGCCGACGCGGCCCGCGAAGCGGCGCCGAGCTCGCTTCGGGCGGATGCCCCACCATGGCCGTGGACGAGCGCAAACGCATGCGGCCCCATGTCGAAAGGTGCTCGCACCTCGCGAAGCTCGGCGTCGTCGTTGTTCCCCACCACAGCGAGCACCGGGCAATCTCGCGGTATTGACGTCGCCAGCGTGGAGGATAAGGCGCACCAACTCGCCGAAGAGATCCGTGGCAACCGCCGCGCCCCGCGCCGGTGTTGCGTGTCGAGACGACCCCAATCGTCAGCGGCGCGTCGAACCGCGTCTCTAGGCACCGGCCACTAGGGCCTGTCGATAGAGCCAGAGGAGGATGCAGCCGATGGTCAGGGCATCCTCCCGTTTCTCGTAGCGGGTGGCAATCGCTCGGTGCTGGGCAGTTGATCGGTATCCCGATAGGCCGACCGGAGCGGGGTTCGCTCGTCGATCTTGGTCGGGATCACCGCCCCGATCCCCGCCGCCGCAGTTAGCCGCTGCTGTAGCCCTTGTCGCCGGCCACCCGGGTCGGGCGCAACTCGGCCGCCCCGTCCGGGTCGCTTGACGGGCCACGGTCCAAAGAGATCCGGCGATCGGCTTGCCGCCTCGCTCTCATGGAGCTTGGTGGCCAACTCCCCGCCCCTTTTTCGCCCCCGCCGCGTGCGCGCCGGACCGTGGTCCCGTCCACGGTGGACCGTCCAGCTCTCCCTGGGCGTCGCGCTCGGTGGAGCGCGGAGACCCGCTCCCAGACCCCCGCCCGCTGCCAGCGGCCAATACACCGTCAGCGGCGAACCCCGTCAAAGGACCCCGTCCACGATGGTGCGCGTCTCCGCGGCCGGCCGCGGCCAACGGGGGCGGCGGGAGCTGCCGCAACGTCTCACTGGGCGTCCGTCAAGGCATGGCGTTCCATCCGGCCGTGATTTTGCCGACAGGCCCTAAACGACAGGGCCAATCTCCGCCTCACCCAGGATGCGTCGCACCTCGCTGGCGTCTCTCTCATTCAGCGGCCCCAGTGGTGCCCGCGGCTTGCCCCTTGCAGCCTGACCACGTCCATCGCCGCCTTGAGACCCGCGATCCCAAACTGGTGGTGGCGGCTGCATTAGGCGCCAACGCCCGTTGTTGAAGCCGTAGGGCCCTGTCGTGGTCGCCAGCCTGGAAACAGGTCTCGATCTCCCAGAGTCCGGGGGTGATGTTTCCGAGCGCCAAATTCCGCCGGTCGCGCCAAGACAGAGGGCCGGGTAGAGGAAACTCGCGGACCCCGCCAGCACCCCGAACCCCGGAGCCGCCCGCGCGACCATCTCCGCAACCTTGGGGGCATTCCCACCGGAGTCCTTGACCCCCGCGATGTTGGGATGCCCTGACAGCTCCGCCACCAACGCCGTTGACAAATCAACGCCGGTATAGGCGGTCATGATGTAGATCAGGATTGGCACTGGCGAGACATCCGCCACCGCGCGGTAGTGCGCGAGGTAGGCGGCGTAGTCGTATTTGGGCTTGTAGTAGTAGGGCGTGACGATCAGCGCGTAATCGATACCAAGCGCCGCCGCCCGTTTGGTCATGTCATGTGGCCCGGGTTGATTCCACCCGGTTCCGGCCATCACCATCTTGCGCCCGTCGACTGCCGCCACGCCGGCCTCGATCAATCGCAGCTTCTCGTCGGTTTCCAGCAACGCCGACTCTCCGTTTGACCCGAGGATCACCACCCCATCCAGAGGCGACTTCGCATACCAATCCAGATTTGAGGCGAACGCCTCCAGGTCAAGTCCGCCGTCGTCGGCAAAGGTCGTCGCCACGGTGCATAGATCCCCGCCGGCACCCGTTCGGTCGTCATCTCGTTCCCTCCCCGCGAACTACAAGACTCTCGTCCTCACGTCTGACATCTAACGTCTGGCATCGCCGCTGCCTACTTCTCGTCCAGGACCGAAAAGATGATTCCGCTCGCGACGCTCACGATAATCGAGCCAAAGACCGCTCCCAGAAGGTGATTTCCATGCGCGGCGTGAGCCACGCTGCGAGGGCAAACAGAGCGGTGTTGAGCACCAAGGAGAACAAGCCAAACGTGAGGCAGGTGAGCGGCAGCGTTAGGATCCACCAGCACGGGCTTGATATAGGCGTTCAAGACGCCCAAGATGAGCGCAAAGATAAACACAGCGGTCCGGCTCTCGTACCGCACCAGCCGCTGCTCCGAGAGGGAACCAACCACCAGCGTCGCGATCATGCTGGCAATCAGGTAGGAGACCAGGCGGACCATCAGCGCCGCGGTCGCGGCACGGGTGGCTCCCCACCGCGGTCGCGCCGGGTTTTTCTCGCCCGGCCGGCCCGGTGCCCGGCGGGACACGCCGGGGGCCCCGCCCGGGCCCGAGGAGGCGACTTCGATCCACTGCTAGCTATACTCGACGCGAGAACAAGGGTTGAGCGACGAGGAGAGCGACGGTGGGCGGGGCGGCGACAGTCCAGCGTGAGGTGGAAACCGTTCCGGTGCGCGAACGGGCGGGGGGCAGCGTTCAGCGGCGGCGGGTCTTTTCGGGCATCCAGCCATCCGGCAACTTCCACATCGGCAACTACCTCGGCGCGATCCGCAACTGGGTGGCGCAACAATCGGCCTCCGACAACGTCTTCTGCATCGTCGATCTGCACGCGCTGTCGTTGCCAACGACGCGTGAGGGCCTGCGCCGCAACATCCAGGACCTCGCCAATGTCCTCCTCGCCGCCGGCCTCGACCCCGACCAATCGATCATCTTTGTCCAGTCCGACGTGCCGGAGCACCCCGAGCTCTGTTGGCTGCTCAACTCGGTCACCCAGTTCGGCGAGCTGCGCCGGATGACCCAGTTCAAGGACAAGTCGGGCGGGCAGGACGAGTCCGTCTCCGCCGCCCTCTTCGACTACCCCGTTCTCCAAGCCGCGGACATCCTCCTCTACGACACCGAGCTCGTCCCGGTCGGCGAGGACCAAAAGCAGCACGTCGAGCTGACGCGCGACATCGCCGCCCGCTTCAACTCCCGCTACGGCCAGACCTTCGTCCTGCCCGAGGCCGACATCAAACCCGACGGCGCCCGGATCATGGCCCTCGACGATCCGACGAAGAAAATGAGCAAGAGCGCGGCCAGCCCCAACAACTACATCGCCCTCACCGACGACGCCGACACGATCCGGCGGAAGATCCGACGGGCCGTCACCGATTCGGGGAGTGATGTCACGAGCGGTCGGGACAAACCGGCGCTGAGCAACCTGCTGACGATCTACGGCCTCTTCAGCGGGGAGAGCGTTTCGACGCTGGAGGAGCGCTACGCCGGCAGGGGCTACGGCGCCTTCAAGGGCGACCTAGCCGAGGTGGTGGTCGACGCCCTCGCCCCGATCCAGCGGCGCCTGGTCGAGCTGGCGGCGGACCCGGACGTGGCTCGCCGCGTCCTGGCCGGCGGGGCGGAGCGGGCGCGAGAACGCGCCAGCGCCAAGATGGAGATCGTGCGCAATCGAATGGGCCTCGGTTTCGGCCCCCCCTAAGGAGCTACCGATGATGGCCAGCCGTGCCGGTGGTCGCGCCGTGCCGAACGCCCTGCGCTTCGACGAGATGAGCCGCACCGAGCGGGTCCGGGCCGCGGTCCGCGGCGAGCCGGTCGACCGCCTCCCGGTTTGCTTCTGGCACCACTTCCAGCCGGAAGGGTCGGGGCGGGCGCTGGCCGAAGCAACCCTGCGCTTTTTCGACGAGACCTTCGACCTCGACATCGCCAAGGTGATGCCGGACCTCCCCTACCCTTTCCCGCGCCGCTCCGTGCAGACCATCGACGACTGGCGCCTCTTCGAGCCGATCGACCCCGACCGCTCCCGCTACTTCACCCAGCGGGCGGAAGCGGTCCACGTCCTGCGAGACGAGCTCGGGTTTGACACGCCGATCATCATGACCGTCTTCAGCCCCCTGGCGGAGGCGCTCTACGCCGCGGCCGACCACGAACGCTTCTTCGCCCACGCCCAGGAAGCGCCGGAGGTCGTCCACGAGGCCCTCGCCACCATCGCCGAGAACCTGCGGGCCCAGATTCGGGACGTCATCGCCGCCGGCGCCGACGGCGTCTTCTTCGCGCTCCAAGGCTCTACGACGGCGATGATGCCGGAGGCGCTTTACCGGGAAATAGGGCGCCCCTACGACCTGATCGCGCTCCAGGGCGCCGCCAACGGCTGGCTGAACGTGCTCCACGTCCACGGCGACCGCGATCTGATGTTCGACCAGGTCCTCGACTACCCCGTCCAGGTGCTCAGTTGGTCGGACCGCCTCGCCGGCCCCAGCCTGCGCGAGGCGCGCCTGCAAACCAGCAAGTGCCTGATGGGCGGCTGGCACGAGTTCGGCGCGCTCTCGAACGGCCCGGAGGAGCAAATCCTGGCCGAGGCCCAGGACGCCCTGGCCCAGACGGGCGGCCGCAAGTTCATCTTGGCCAACGGCTGCTCCGTCCCCGACGAGACGGACGAGCGCTGGCTCCACTACGCGCGCGAGGTGGTCGACCAACTCGACGTCGAATAAGCGCCCGCCGAGGGCGGGCGGCCCCTCACGCCGCGTCGCGGGACCGCCCGGCGCCCCTCGTCGCTGCCTCGTTTTTGCCGCGTGAAGCGCCACGCGCCGTTAGCAGCGGACCTCCTTGCCAATGACCTCGCCACCGAAGGTCGTCGTCCAGTACCAGTCGTAGGTCGAGGTCTGCTTGTAGGCCCGGCCGATGCCGATGGCCTCGAACTGGTTGTTGAGCATGTTCTTGCGGTGGCCCGCGCTGTTCTTCCACCCTTCGAAGACCGCGCCGCCCGCCCAGGGTGTAGCCGAAGGCAACGTTCTCGCCGAAGGCAGTACCGTCGTAACCGTGCTTGGCAACGGGCACCTCGGGTTGCTGTGGTACATCTTCTTGCGGCGGACGCCGCCGCTGTGCTCGGGCGGCGGCGCCGGGGAAGCAGAAATGGAGCCGTCCTCGGTTTCGCGAGGCGCGGTATTGGTCGATGAGGTCCAGGGCCGCGCACTCCTTGGTTGTCCGCGCGGTAGCCCGCGGCTTGCGCAGAGGGCTGCGAACTCAGGTTTGCCGCAAGACCGCTTGGCGTGACGACGATCAGGGGCACGCGCGCGACAGCGCGAGAGCAGGCGATGCATGAGACGGAGACCCTCCCCTCGGTTTGATCGCACGCCGCCGCCGTCCGCGAGCAGGAAGACATCCGGCCGCGCGACGGCTGATCCCGATCGGCCAAGCCCCGACCGGTTCGTCGCGTGCCGAGCACGAAGGCGCGGGCCCGACCCACCTTGGTGCCAATCGCCCGCATCCGTCCAGGCTGGCCGGACGGTCACCACAGCAAGTCAATCTGCCGCGACGCCCGCTCGGCCAGGTAGGATCTTTCGCGCTTTTCCATAATGTTCGTTGAGTAGCCGGCGTCGAGGGCGCGCCGGATCGTAGTAGGTAACGGCGTGGTTGACGACCGTCACCGCCTCCGCCGCACCAGTGCCGTCAGCTTGAACTTGGCAGGGTAGGTCGCGATGTCGCCGGCGGCGAAGACGCCGGGGATCGCGGTCGCCATGCTGATCTTGTCGGCGACGATCTGGTTGCGCACCGGCTCAAGCCCACGTCTTGATGGCCCGAGGTCGGCGACGAGCCGGTGCCACGATCAGCTCCTGGCACGGCACGTCGTGCTCGACGCCGTCGCCGTCGCCGAAGGCGATCGCCGCGGGGCGCTCGTCGTCTCCGGCATGGACGGCCGAGACCTCGCATCCCGGGTACCGGAGATCGACGCTCGACGCCTCGAGCTGATCGACCCGTCGCCTCGTACGCCCGGAACTTGGAGCAGTGGATCAGTGTGACGTGGCGGGCGACCGGCTCGGGCGTCACCGCCAGTCGACTGCCGAGTCGCCACCGCCGACGATCACGGCGTCCTTGTCCCGGTGTCGACCCGCTTCGCGTGGTGGACGCCGCGCCCCTCCAGGCTCGCGCACCCGGGCACCGTCAGCCGCTTCGGCTCGAAGGCGCCGACACCGGCGCAGACGACGACGGAGCGGCTCCTACTAAGTCGACTGGTGGTCGAACGGATCAAGCCGTCCTCGGCCGCCGCCAGTTCGAGACCTCCTCGTTGAAGCGGATCGTCGGCTCCCCTCGGCGCGCCCTGGATGTCGCACTGCTCGTGAAGTCCTTGGCAACACCTTGGGAAGCTCGATCTCGTAGATGTATTTCTCGGGGTAGATCGCGGTCAGTGCCGCTCCTCCAGCAGGTCGATGATCTGGGTCGGGCCCCGCAGCCCGGCGTAGAAAGGCGGCGAACTGCCCGGTCGGGCCGCAACCGATGATCGTCACGTCGTAGGCGTCGCTCGGGTCGAAGTCCGACTTGGCGGCAGGGCGGCACCGGCGCTGAAGGATCGAAGGCTCGCTCGCGGACCGGGAACTCCTCGCTCGTCGACCCACTCGCGCGCCAGGCAGGCGGCCGAGTGGGTCGGCCTTCCCGCATTCTACATCGGGCATTTCGAACGACGCCGAACGGCGTCGTGGCACCGACGAATCGCCTTGCATTTGGGCACCGGGCGGGCGAGCAACACCGCCAGCCGGCACACGGGACTCAGCGTGCCGTCGGCCGGTCGCCGTTGCCGGACCACGGGCCGCCATACCAATGCCGATCCGACCGTCCATTTGTCGTCGCCACTTTCCGGACCGCCCGGCCGGTCGAGGAGTCGTGCTCATGCTTCGGCCCTTCCGCCGCCTCGCCGAACCTCAGCGTGCTCCTCTCCCGCCGCGCGATCGATCTGCCGGACGCCCCTCGGCTCGACAACACGGAGGACGTGGCGACCCGCATCTCGTTCGTCTACGGCCTGACCCCCGACTCGCCGCCGGCGGTGCGGGTGGCCATGACCTGCAGACGTACTCGCCACGAACGGCCGCTGGGCGCTCGGTACGGCGACTCCGCCGGCTACCGCGGTTTGATCGAGGCGCTCCTCGCGAAGCTGCGGCTGGACGAGGTGATCGACGCCGGTCGCGAGAACATGATCGTCACCGCCGGCGGCTCCCAGTCGCTCCAGCTCGTCCTCGACGCCCTGGTCGTCTGGGGCGACTCCGTCATCACCGACGCCCCGACCTGGCTCGGCGCGGTCCAGGCGTTCAGGAACGTCGGGGCCAACGTCGTCGGCGTTCCGGTCGACGAGCACGGGACCGACACGTCTGCGCTGGAGCGGGAGCTAGTCCGGCTTCGCGACGCTGGCGTGCAGCCCAAGCTCATCTACGTCATCTCGAACTTCCAGAACCCAAGCGGTATCTCGACCACCGTCGAGCGGCGGCAGCGGATCGTCGAGCTGGCGCGGGAGCACGGGACGCTGATCCTGGAGGACGACGCCTACTTCGACCTCCGCTACGAAGGCGCGTCGCTGCCGCCGATCTACGCGCTGGACGAGGGCGCGTCGACCATGTACCTCGGCACCCTCTCGAAGACGATGGGCGCCGGGATGCGCCTCGGCTGGCTGCTGGCGCCGCCAGCGCTCATCACCCGCCTGACGGCGCTCAAGATCGACGGCGGCACCAACGTCTTCGGCGCCCACGTCGCCGCCGAGTGGCTCCCCGAACATCTCGAAGCCCACGTCCGGCAGTTGCGAACCGTCTACCGACGCCGTCGCGACGTCATGCTGGCAGCGCTAGAGCGGCACATGCCGCCCGGCACGACTTGGACGCGCCCGGAGGGCGGCTTCTTCGTCTGGGTGACCCTGCCGCCCAGCGTCGACACCACCCGCATGCTCCCCCAAGCCTGCGAGCGCGGCGTCGAGTTCCTGCCCGGCGCCACCTGCTACTCGGACGGCCGCGGCCGGGACCAGCTGCGCCTCTCCTTCTCGTTCGCGGCGGACGACACGATCGAGTCGGGAATCCGCATCATCGGCGAGATCGCCAAGGGCGAGCTACTGGAGGCGGGCCGCCACTAACGGTCACGGCAAGTCAGTGCGAAGGGCGTGGATGGGAAACGCTCGCATCAGACGTCACCCCTGTTTCCTCGCGTCGTCGTCCCCGCCGTCTCTCTCCTTGTTCGAATTGCCCCGGCCACTCTTTTCGGATTCCCGCTCGGGTCTTCCCTCATCCGGTTCCGGCGGCTTCGCGTTGCCTTCGTCTTTCACCCGCTCGCTGCTTAATTTGACCGTTTCGACCGGACCGGCAGCGCCTTCCTCCACCGCCGTGTCGGTCGGCGCCAACGACGCTTCCCCCAGGAGCAGGTACGGGGGTAGCCCGGCGTGGTCTCCCGGCACCAGACTCACCACGGCGATCTCGTTGTTCCCCGCCCTCAGCAGATCGGCGTCGAGATTGATCTTCATCGTGCCCCAGGTTGGGCTGGTGGAGACGCCATCCCAGTTTGCAAAGGGCGAGGTCAAGGTCTGCGACCGAGCGTCGTTGACCTCGATGGCGAAGGCGAAGGGCGTGCCAGTCTCGTCCCCGAGGCCGGTCAGCCACAGCTCCATGCGACCGACCGGCTCTTCGAGTTCGAAGCGAAGCGAAGCGCGTGACGACGGGCTGTTCTCGCCATAGATCGCAACCGCCGGTCTGCCGTAGGTCGCGGCGTCGGCGTTCGACACCCCGCGCCAATCCTGGGCGCCGAAGGTTCGCACGCCGGGTCCGGACAGAAAGCCGAGAACATCCCCCTCTTGCTCAACCGGAGCCGGCGGCGGGAGGGGGTCGATGTCGTCCGCCTCTACGATCGCCGCCGTCGGCTCGGATGAATCCTCTTCCACCGAGATCGGCGCAGGGAGGTCCACAGTTGCCGCGGGCACGTCGGGCATCGGCCCCGCGACCACGCCGCCGGCATCTCCGTCGGCAGCGACCGGAACGGGCGTCTCCGTCGCGGCCGGGGTCGGTTCCGGCGTGACGGTCGGCTCGGGCGTCGGTGACGGGGTCGGTGGCGTCGTCGCCGTCGGGGAAGGGGTGATTGTCGCGTCGGGCCTCTGCGTCGGCACGGCGGTTGGCGATGGCGTGCTGGTCGGCTGTGCCGTCGCCGTCGCCGTCGCCGTCGACGTTGGCGGCGGAGCGGTCGTCGGTGAGGGGAGTGGGGTGGCAGTCGGTGCCGGGTTCTGGACACCCTGCGGTGCGCTCGTCCGCGTCTCGACCGGCGGCACGATTGTCTGGACCGCAACGCGGGTTAGTCCCTCGCTTGTCGCCGGTTCCGTGGCCGCCGACGGTGCCGGGGAGGGCGTCTCGGTCGGCGCGGAGGCGGCCGCCACCGGCACGGTGGTCGAGTCGTTACCGCCGCCGCCCCATCCAGAAATGTCCGTGCCGGAGGCCGCGAGGCCGCCGAGCGCGGCCAGCGCCATGGCAAAGAGGGCGGCCGGCGCCAGCCATGTGGCCGGACGGCGGCGCACCCGCACCGGGGGCAGCAATGCTCCGTCGCCGCGCAGGGGCACCCCTTGGTTCACCGGGGCGCCCGTCCGCGGCGCGGGCACGGCCGTCACCGTCCGCGTCGCGCTCGGGGCCTCGGCCGCGGTCGCGGTCGGAACCTGCAGCGTGGCGGTGCCGAAAGCGTCCCGCCCCGTCAACCTTTCGTCCGGGTACCCCCCGTCACCGACCGACGCGGTCAAGCGACGGGCCATGTCGTCGGCACTGGCCGGCCGATGGCTCGGGTCCTTGGCTAGCGCCCGCATCACCTCGGCTTCGAGCGCGGGGGGGATGTCGGCCTCGGGCGCGACCTCGCTCGGGCGGGGGGGCGGCTGCTGCAGGTGCGCCAGCATCA
>JAUJOZ010000102.1:0-1176 GCA_030447415.1 Thermomicrobiales bacterium
CGCGAAATAGGACAGACGGGCGAGTGGAGAGAGGGCTTTTCCGTCCCGTCTACGCGACGGGCGCCGAGTCTATGTCCCCCCCCAGGTTGGAGGTCGAGCACCACGGCCCCGGGGCTCCCCGAAGCCGCGTCACACAACCGGTCCTCGGGGAGATCAGGTGGGACGTGGCGCGTCGGCCCAGCTAGGAGGCGTCCTTGCGGCGGGTCGACGCCATGTGCCCGAGCGCTTGGTCGGCTTCTGTGACGATACGCCGCACGATCTCGGCCGCCGGAAGGATCTCGCCGATCGCCCCGGCGGCCTGCCCGGCGAGCGGAAGGTACTCGTGCGCACGGCCTTCGCCCATGGCGGCCACGAGCTCATCCCGAAGCTCCGCAGCGCGGAGCTCGACTTCGCCGACCCGGCCGAGCCAGGTGTCAATGAACGGCGTGCGAAGCGCCCGCGGAACGGTCAGCCATCCACGATCGGTCGGTCGCGGCACGACGTGCTCGGCGAAGTCGACCTTGACGGCGTCCTCCGCGCTGGCCAGGAGGACCGCCCGCTTCCAATCCTCGTGGATCCCAACCTCGCTCGAGGCCAGGAAGCGAGTGCCGGCATTGACGCCGTCGGCGCCGAGCGCCAGCGCCGCTGCGAGACCGCGCCCGTCCGTAATCCCGCCCGCCGCGACGACCGGGATGGGCGCGACGGCGTCGACCACCTGGGGAACGAGGGTCATCGTCCCGGCCGAGCCGCTGAAGCCGCCTGCCTCGGCGCCCTGGGCGACGATCACGTCGACGCCCGCCTCGGCCGCTTCCACCGCCTGGCGGACCGTCGCCACCTGCTCGATGAACCGGCAGCCGGCCGCGTGGGCGCGCTCCACCAGGTCCCCGGGGTCGCCGAGCGCCAGGGAGACGACGGGTGGGGCCTCCTCGAGGACGGCGGCGAAGATCGCCTCGTCGAAGGGGCGGCGGGTGACGTTGACGGCGAATGGGCGATCGCCTATCAGTCGCCTCACCGCTGTGATGTCCGCCCGCACCTGGTCTGGAGTGCGTAGCGCGGTGGCGATGCTGCCGAGCCCTCCCTCGTTCGAGACCGCGGCGGGGAGTTCGGCGCCGACCTCGAACGGGCCGCCCAGCGGCCCCTGGATGACTGGGTGCTCGACCCCGAGGGTCAAGCACATGCTTGTCGTTGGCACTGTCT
>JAUJOZ010000102.1:1276-2366 GCA_030447415.1 Thermomicrobiales bacterium
GAAGGTGGGCCGCCTGGCGAGCGGGAGGCGTCGGCGGCGCCGGTACCGTGAGGTCGGTGCGAATCGCGACCTGGAACGTCAACTCGGTCAAGCAGCGCGTGCCGCGGCTGCTGCCCTGGTTGGATGCGCGCGAGCCCGACGTCGTCTGCCTGCAGGAGACCAAGCTCACAGACGACGCCTTCGTCGACCTGCTCGGCGACGAGCTCGCCGAACGCGCATATACGGTCGCAGTTCACGGTGAGGCGACGTGGAACGGGGTGGCGATCCTCTCACGTGTCGGGCTGGACGACGTGGTGATGGGAGTCGCCGGCGCGCCGGGCTTTCCGAACCCGGAGGCGCGCGCGGTGTCTGCTCGGTGTGGCGGGGTCCGCGTGGTCTCCGTGTACGTACCGAACGGGCGCGCACCCGGCTCTGAGCACTACGAATACAAGCTCGCCTGGCTGGCTTCGCTGCGGGAGACGGTTGCCGCCGGCCCGGAGGAGACCGTCGTCTGCGGGGACATGAACATCGCCCCGACCGACGACGACGTGTTCGATCCCGACGCCTACATCGGCCAGACCCACGTCACACCGCCCGAGCGGGAGGCGCTGGCGGAGCTGCAGGCGCTCGGCCTGCGTGACGTCGTGCGCGATCGGTGGCCGAACGAGCGCGTGTTCACCTACTGGGACTACCGGGCCGGCATGTTCCATCAGGACCTCGGGATGCGGATCGATCTGGTCCTGGCCGGCGCGGCGGTCGCCGGCCGCGTTCGGGCGGCATGGGTGGACCGCCAGGCTCGCAAGGGCAGCGGGCCGAGCGACCACGCGCCGGTGATCGTCGACCTCGACGAGGCGCCGGACGGGGACATCGGGCCCGTCGTGCCGCCGCCTTCCGCTCCAGTGACCCGGCGTGGCTCGGCCAAGCTGCCGCAGTCGCCGTAGCCGTCCAAGCGTCCCAACCACGGACGCGCTCGCAGCTCGATCCCCGGAGCTCGATTGTGGCAGTCGTTACCGCGGGCGGTCGCGATCCCGCGAGGGCTGAACGCGCTTCGGCTCTCCCGGCATCTTCGGATAGTCGGGCGGGTACGGCAGGTCCGCGTATCCCTCCGCGA
>JAUJOZ010000103.1 GCA_030447415.1 Thermomicrobiales bacterium
CGCACGCCCTTGCGCTCCCCCGCAACGCCGCGGAAGGCGCGGCGTGATCGTCGCCGGAACGGCGCTGGTCGCCTGTGCGGCGGTCGGGGCCGGCGTCGTGTGGTCCAACGGCGGCGGCAACCCGGACGCTGCGCCGGCCCAGGTGGCCGCCAACCCGCCCGTCGCGCCCGCGGCGGAGCGGGGAGACACGGGCGTCATGTCGGACCCCAAAGCGCCGGCCCCCGCCCTGCCGCCCGAGGTCGTCAAGAGAGGGGTGGCGAAGGTGCTCGAAAAGACGAAGCACCTCGACGAGACCGTCTGGGCCAAGGAGGTCAAGGCGCAGCAGTACGAGGAGTACTTCATCCAGCTGTGGGACGACATCCGCGCCGCCGAGGACAAGTTCGCGGTGCTGCTCGGCGCCAAGTTCCAGGCGCTCGCCTACGGCAAGCCCGCCGCGACGAGCAAGCACGACTGGGACGTCAACGTCACGAAATTCAACGGCGCCGACAACAAGGTCGACCCGCAGGGCTGGCAGGCGATGATCAAGGGCCTCCAGGACGCGGGCTACCGGCTGACCGAGATCGAGTTCCACCAGTCGAACTTCGACCACGAGCCGGGCCAGCCCGCGCGGTCGGTCGTCTCGACGGTCCTGCACCTCGTCAACGACAAGCTCTCCAGCCGCACCGCGATCCGCACCAAGCTCAAGGTCGAGTGGGCCGACGAGCAGGACAAGTCGGGCAAGGTCGTAACGTACGTGCCGCGGTTGATCGAGGCGACGGAGCTGAGCGTGGCCGACCGCGTCGGCGCCGTGCCGTTCGAGGAGGCGACGCTGCCCGGCGGCGCCCCCGGGCGCGGGCTTAAGGTCGACGAGGCGTCGCAGTACCTGATCGCTAACGACCTCGACGGCGACGGCCGGTCCGAGCTGATCATCCCCGGCGAGAACGCCATCTTCCGCAACAAGGGGAACTGGAAGTTCGAGAAGGAGACGCTGCTCCGCGGCGTGCCAATGGAAGCCGACGCGCGGCTGAGCGCCGCGGTGGCCGGCGACTTCAACGGAGACGGGCTGACCGACTTGCTGTGCTCCAAAGGCACCGATCTGTTCTTCATCCGTGGCGGGGCGGGCGGGCGGTTCCGCGCCGGCCCGCCGGCCAAGGCCGTCAGCCTCAAATTCCCGCTGCGCGGCGTGTCCACGCTGACGGCCGGCGACGTCGACGGCGACGGCGACCTCGACGCCTGGTTCGGCCAGTACAAGCCCCCGTACACCGAGGGCAACATGCCTACGCCCTACTACGACGCCAACGACGGCTACCCCGGCGCGCTGCTGATTAATGACGGCACCGGCCGATTCACCGACGGCACGGCGCCGGCCGGCCTCGCGAGCAAGCGCACCCGCCGCACGCTGGCCGGCTCGCTGGTTGACCTCGACAGCGACCGCGACCTCGACCTGCTCGTCAACAGCGACTTCTGCGGCCTGGACATCTACTACAACGACGGCAAGGGCCTTTTCACGGACGTGACCGACCAGGTCGTCAAGGATCGGCACAACTTCGGCATGGGCCACACCTTCGCCGATTTCAACCTCGACGGCCGGCTCGACATGTACACGATCGGCATGAGCTCGACGACCGCGCGGCGGCTGACGTCGATGGGCCTGGGGCTCAAGGACTTCCCCGACTACCAGGACAAGCGGCCGCAGATGGGTTACGGCAACCGGATGTTCTTCGCGCCCGAGCAGAGCGGCGCGCCGAACCCGGCGCTGGCGCCGTACACCCAGCCGGAGTTTAAAGACGACGTGGCCCGCACCGGCTGGAGCTGGGGCACCTCCGCGCCGGACTTCGACAACGACGGGGACCCCGACATCTATGTCGCCAACGGCCACGTGAGCGGCGAGACCTGCCGCGATTACTGCACGACCTACTGGCGCCGCGACGTGTACCTGGGTGATTCCAACGAAGACGCGGTCATGAAGGACCTGTTCCAGGAACACGGCATGACCAACGAGGTGTCGTGGAACGGGTTCGAGCACAACGTGCTGTACATAAACGAGGGCGGCAAGAGCTTCATCAACGTGGCCCACCTGATGGGCGTCGCCTTCGAGTTCGACTCCCGCGGCGTCATCGCCGAGGACTTCGACGGCGACGGCAAGATGGACCTCGTCGTCGCGGAGCAGAGTTCCTGGAACAAGACTCGCCACGTCCACGTGCTTAAGAGCAACTGGCCGACCCCGTACAACTGGGTGGGCGTCCGGCTCCGCGAGTCAAAGCCGGGCCTGAGCCCCATCGGCGCGGAAATCCGGGTCCACACCGCCCGCGGGGTGCAGCCGGGGCGCATCGCGACCGGCGACTCCTTCGCCGCGCAGCACGCCA
>JAUJOZ010000104.1 GCA_030447415.1 Thermomicrobiales bacterium
CGCCAGGAGCCGCGACCTGACGAGCGGCGTTCACGACTGCCACGGCCGCACGCCGAGCAGCACGTTGCCGAGGCTGTCCCAGACTACGATCTTGACCGGTGGCACGGGGGCCTTCTCCTCGCTGGACCAGACCCGCCCGCCGCCGCCGCGTGGGGCTGGTCGCGTCGACCGCGCGCGTCTGCGCCCCCAGCTTCGCCGTGCGCGACGTGCGACACTTCGGACGTGTCCTCTTCCCCCGGCTTGTCCCTTCGACCCGAGCCGACGCCCCGACCACCGAGGAGCAAAGACGATGATCGCCGACGCCAAGACGATCGAGGTGAAGCCAGGCGGCGAGCTGGACCGGCTGCTGGAGGAGGCCGCGGGTCAGCCGATAATCCTGGTCAAGGACGGAGCCCGCTACTGCCTCCAGCCCGAGTCGGAATCGACGTTGGCCGATGAGCGGGACATCTGGGCGAGCTACGACCCAGAGCGGGTGCGCCAAGTGTTGGCCGAGACGGCCGGCGCCTGGAAAGACATCGACACCGAGGCTCTCAAGGCCGACATCAGGGCGCAACGGGGACAGGACAGTTTCGGCCGGCCCGGTGATGAATAGTTCGCGGCCTACCTGCTCGACTCGGACCTCGTCATCGATCACCTGGCGAACGAGCCGGACGTCGTCCGGTTGATTGGTCAGCTCGCGCCAGCGGGCCTCGCCCTGAGCGCCGTCTCGTACATGGAGGCGTATCAGGGCATTGGTCGAGGCCAAGACCCAGCGGGGGACTCAGCTGCCCTCCAGGCCCTGGTCGGGATCGCTCCAATCCTTCCCTTCTCGGCGGTCGAGGCACGCCGCTGCGCCCGCATCCGTGAATCGTTGCGGCAACAAGGGCGACGCATCCATTCGCGGGCGCTCGACCTGATGATCGCGGCGACTGCCATCGAGCACGACCGGACCTTGGTCACGCGCAACCGGCACGACTACCAGGACGTGCCGGGTCTCATGCTCTACGACGGCCGCCCGTAGGCCCGATGCCCGGCCGCCGTCACGCCGGCCACCGCAGGTTCGGGATCACCCGCTCGCCGTAAGCGCGGACGAACTCCCGGATGTTGGCCTCGGTCCCGGGGTCGTCGATGCTCACCGCCACGACCTTGAGCCCCGCGGGGCCGTACGCCTCGTGCAGCGCCTGGATGCTCGGCATCTCCTCGCGGCACGGCGGGCACCACGTGGCCCACACGTTGAGGAGCACCACCTGCCCCCGGTAGTCGGCGAGCGTCTTCGTCCGCGGCGCGGCCTCGAGCGTGCGCGCGGCGAACGGCGGCGCCGCGCTCCCGACGCCCACCGGGAAGAGCTCGTCCCCGAGCAGGCGCGTCGCGCCGAACAGCCCGCCGCCGAGCAGCGCCACCACCGCGAGCACGACCGCCCACTGCTGGCGAACCGTCATCCGAGCATCCTAACCGTCACCGCAGCATCCTAACCGTTGTCGCTGCCCAACGCCCCAGCTCAGCTGCAAGCACGATACAATCGTTGCGGCGAAGCCGCATCCGCTGCGTGCTTGTCAGCTGTAGCGCCTCGTTAGGGAGCCGGCGCGGCGGCCGGGGCCGACGCTACTCCTCGGCCGCTGTGAGGTCGGCAAGGGCCATGGGCGCGAACGCGACGACTGGTGCGTTCTCGGAGCCGTACCAGAAGTAGAGCGCACGGGCGTCGTGCCGCGCCCCGTACTCGGCCATCCGCCGCGGCGCGGCCTCGGGCCACGGCTCGCCGGTGGCCTCGGACACGGCGTCCTGCAGGCTGTTGAGCACCGCCCGGACCGCGGTCTCCGCGCGCTCCCCGTCCGTCGGTTCGTCCCAGGGCCCGGTCTCGGCCCACGAGTGGTCATACTCCGGACTGGCGGCCGCGTCCATGATGGAGCCGACACCGCTGGTGAACCCCCACCCCGCCGGGTGCTCGACCGTGACGTCAGCCCCGTCCGCCCGCACGCGGAATGGGGGCGGAACGACGGGGGCAAGGCGTCGGGCGAGGGCGGCCGACAGCCGGGCGGCTGACAGTGGCATCGTGGCTTGTTGGCTCCCGAACGCCCGAGCTCAGCCGCCGGCCCCGTGCCGGCGGGCGAGACAGGCTCGATTGTGCGATGCAGGGTGCCCGCGGTCAACCACTACGCTCCCTCCGGCCGGTCGGCTGCAGCGCCTCGTTCGGCGGCGGGCCGCGGGGTGAGCGTGACGGCGTAGTTCGGCCCCGTGGGGCTGAGCCCGGCCGCGGCGAAGTCCGCGGCGACCGACCCGCGCCGGGCCGGGGGCAGCGCCGCCAGCCAGGCGGCGTCCGGGCCGGGGATCGGCAGCTCGGCGACGGCGATCAGGAACCCGG
>JAUJOZ010000105.1 GCA_030447415.1 Thermomicrobiales bacterium
GTCCGGGCCACGATCGCGGACGGCAGCGTCCTCCGCGTCGAGCTGCGCGGGACGAACCCCGGCTACGTCGTCACCTTCGACGATCCCGTCTGGGAGACGGGCGCAGGGGCACCGGAAGCCGCGGTCGAGGTCGACCCCACCCTCGCCCCGGGGGAAACGGTCGAGGCCCGACCGGCCGCCGAAGGCGTCACCGTCACCGTCGTCCGCCGCGTCCTCGACGCCGCCGGCAACGAGGTCGCCACCGACACCTTCGTCTCGCCGTACAGCCCCCGCTCCGCCCTCCTCCGCGCCTCCTCGCTCATTGTCCGCGGTGCCGTCTCTGTCTACACTGACCCATCGGTATCTGGCTGGCGATAGTGACGTCACGATGCCGGCAGGCAAGCCGATCGGCGCGCGACGAACAGCTGGCGCGATCGTCGGCGGACGGACCGCCGGTGCCGGGCGATCGGCCACCGCGTCCATGTCGTGCCTGCCGGGCACGCCGCCCATCCGAACCAGCCGGCCGCTACCGGGCAGCGCGCCCCCCGTCACGTCCTCGCCGCGCGCAGCACGGACGCCCCCGTTCCCGTCCCATCGACGCCGGTCGCCGGCCGGCCTTCCCGAACGTGCCCGAGCGCGCCCGGCGCCAAGAACACCGCTCGCGACACCGACACCCCGCCCACACGCCGGTCGGCAGCCAGCGGTCCGCGGCGGCCGCGCGGCGCGGCGCGGGGCCTGTCGGCGGGGTGAGGGTGGCCGGATGTCGCGCGAGATGTCCGCGATCCGCCCCGGCGCGGGTGTACGGACACCTCGACCGGACGGATGCGCGACCGGGTTGACGCCGACCCACGCGGTGGAGGGATACGGAGGAGTGATGATCGGTTTCGAGCGCGACGCCTATTACGTCGGGCGGAGGAAGCGGCGCGGCATGCTCCGCCCCGTCTTCCTGTCGGTGGCGGTGCTGGCCGCCGCGACCGTCCTCTTCTTCTGGCTACGCCCCACCGTTGGCGGCACCGTGACCGACGCCCACAGCGGGCAGCCGGTGGGCGGGGTCAGGCTCGAATTGGGGGAGCAGCGGACGACGACCGACAAGCAGGGGCAGTTCACGCTCACCGCGGTGAAGGAGCCGACGACGCTGGTCCTGCGACCGGACGACAGCTACGCCCCCGTCGAGCGGGAGATCCGCCCCGGCGCCGGCAAGGATCTCCGGATCGCGCTCCGCCCCGCGGTCCTCTCCGGCACGATCGCGCACCAGCAGAGCGGCGCCCCCCTGGCCGGCGTCGTCGTCAAGGCGGTCAACGCGGACGGCGCGTCGTCGTCGGAGGCGCTCACCGGCGCGGACGGGCGCTACCGGCTGACCGGGGTCCCGGACGGGGCGCGGCTGGTGGTCGAGGGGCCGGGCTTCGCGCGCAAGGAACTCGAGATCGGCGCGCGCACGGCGCTGGACCTGCGCGTCCGGCCGGACATCGTCGCCGGCGTGGTGCGGACGAAGGAGGGCCAGCCGCTCGCCGACGCGACCGTGGCGGTCAACGGCGCCGTCGTGACGACCGCGGAGGATGGCGCCTACAGCCTCGGCGGCGTGCCGGAGGGCGCGCCGATCGTCGTCCAGGCGTCGGGGTACCGGCGCCAGCAGCGGGAGCCGGGCGACGCGACGACGCTCGACTTCGCGCTCGAACCGCTGGTCGTCAAGGCGATCTACCTGACGCCCGAGGCGATCATGAAGGACGAGAAGTTCAACGCCCTACTCGCCCTGGCGGATCGCACCGAGATCAACGCGATGGTGATCGATTTCAAGGACGAGACCGGCTGGGTCTGGCACGACAGCGAGCACGCCAGGGCGAAGGAATACGGGGCGGTCCACACCAGCTACGACCTCGAGGCGCGGCTGAAGACGCTGCGCGAGCACAACGTCTACACCATCGCGCGGATCGTCTGCATGCTCGACCCGACGCTGGCGAACAAGAACCCGGCGGTGGCCGTGCGCGACAGCAAGACCGGCGGCATCTGGGAGAATGACAGCGGCGTCGCCTGGGTCAACGCGATGCAGCCCGAGGCCTGGCGCTACAACATCGAGTTCGCGGTCGAGGCCGCGCGGCTCGGCTTCGACGAGGTCCAGTACGACTACGTCCGCTTCCCGTCGGACGGCGACATCGAGGCGATCGACCTCGGGGCGCCGAACACCCAGGCCAATCGCACCGAGGCGATCTACAACTTCCTGAAGGCGAGCCGCGAGGCGCTGGCCCCGTATGGGGTGCCGCTGGCGGTGGACTTCTTCGGGATCGTCCTGTTCGACCAGGACGACAACGGGATCGGCCAGCAACTGGAGAAGATGGCCACGGTCGTGGACTACATCT
>JAUJOZ010000106.1 GCA_030447415.1 Thermomicrobiales bacterium
CGCTGGTGCAGCTTGGAGATCTCCGCGCGGGTCTGCACGCGCAGCTTCGCGTCCAGGTTGGAGAGCGGCTCGTCCATGAGGAAGACCTGCGGCTCGCGCACGATGGCACGGCCGAGGGCCACGCGCTGGCGCTGGCCGCCGGACAGAGCCTTCGGCTTGCGGTCCAGGAACTGGGCGATACCCAGGATCTTCGCCGCGTCCTGCACGCGCTTCTCGATCTCCGCCTTCGGGGTCTTGCGCAGCTTGAGGCCGAAGGCCATGTTGTCGTACACGCTCATGTGCGGGTAGAGCGCGTAGCTCTGGAACACCATCGCGATGTCGCGGTCCTTGGGCGCCACATCGTTCACCCGCCGCTCGCCGATGAACAGGTCGCCCTGGGTGATGTCCTCCAGACCCGCGATCATGCGCAGAGCGGTGCTCTTGCCGCAGCCGGACGGCCCGACGAGCACCAGGAACTCGCGATCCTTGATGTCGATATTGAGATCCTGTACCGCCTGAACGCCGTTGCCGTAGTCCTTCGTCACCCCGTCGAATACAACACCAGCCATGTAGACCTCTCCTTCTCGATCCCGACCTTGCCGAGCGCCGAGCGCTCGGGGACTGCCTCGCGGCGCCGCACCCGCGTGTGTCGCATACCATACTACCGTTGCCGGTGTATGTCAAGGGCCGGATGCGTCCTCGGCACGCCGCCGGGGAGAGAGGCGGGATCCGCCCCTCGCGAGGACCGGTTAGCCGGCGATCTTTTCGGTGAAGACGACGAGGCGCTTGTCGTACTGCTGGGCGTTCTGGTCCCAGGCGCCGTCGCACGTGATCAGGTTCAGGCCCGCCGTGTCGCTGGGGCCGAAGATCTCGTACAGCGGCGCGTTGTCCGCGTCGAACAGCTCGACCTTCGTGACGCGGAACCTCGTCATCCTGCCGGTCTCGTCCTGCACCGCCACCTCGTCGCCCTTGTCGATCTTATTGAGGTAGCAGAAGACCGCGCAGGGGTTGTTCGGGTCGTCGGTATCGAGGTGGCCCGCCATGACGGCGTTGCCCGTGGCGCCCGGCTCGTACCCCGGCTCGAACCACGCGACGTTCTCCCATGCCTTCGGCACGTCCATAGCGCCCTCGGGGGTCTTGCCGACGTGCTCGACGGCGGCGTTCACCTTGAGGTCGTCGGTGTTGATGATGAGCCGGGCGGGCTCGGCGAGCTCCGGCGGCGCGGTGGGCTCGGGGGTCGGCGTGTTCGTCGGCTCCGGGGTGGGCGTGGCCGTCGGCTCCTCGCGCGCGGGCTTCTCGTCGCGCTCGCGCTCCCTCGTCGGCGTCGGCGCCGGCTCCTCGGTCGGATCGGGCGCGACGGTCTCAACCGCGCTGCCCGCGCCGCCGCCGTTGTTTCCACCGGCCGTCCGGCCCTCGTCCTCGGTCGGGCTGGAGGCAGGCTCCGCGCGCTCCTCGGTCGCGGTCGGACTCGGGGCGACAGTCGCCGGCGGATTCGTGCTCCGCGCCTGGGCGTCGACGCGCTCGGTCGGCCGGCTCTGGCCGGCCTGCGAATCCTGACCTCCGCAGGCGGCGACGAGCAGCGCCAGCAGGAGCGTCAGGGCGGGAACGAGGCGTCGGGGTCCGTGCAAGATGGTCAGTCCTCCATTCGGGATCGGGTCAGAGGCGTGTTCATAACACACCTAATATAACGCACAGGGGCGCGATTCAGTTTCGTAACAGGACGAGGCCCAGCCCCAGCGCGATCACAAGGGCGACGACGCCCCCCGCGAGGACGCCCGTGGTCCCCGTACCCCCCTCAGCAGCGGCCTCGGCGCCCGCTTCTTCGGGCTCGGACTCCGCCCCGCTGTCCTCGGGATCCTCGATCTCGCGCACGGCCGTTTCGAGGGGGGCGGGGGTCCCCGCACGCGCCGGCCTGGGCGTCGGCGTGTCCATCAGCGTGGGTCCCTGTGTGGGCGGCGGATCGAGCTGGACGGTGGCTGTCGCCTGCGCCGTCGCGTCCGTCTGCACCGGCGTCATTGGAATGGTTGGAGCCGTCTGCGGCGTCTCGTTCGGCGGCGCAGCCTGGGTGGCGTCCGGGGAGGGCTCCTGGTTGATCGGGACGACTCCGGTGGCCTCCTGCCGGGGCTGGGCGTCGCCGTCCTGCGCGGCGGGGGCGGCCTGGGCGGGCATGCCGGCGGCCGCGAGGAGGAGCAGCGCGACGACGGCCATGATTGGGAAGAGCCTGAGCGTATGCCTCAACCTTCGACGACCTCTCTTTCAGCTGGACGAGCTTCCGGCACGACTATTCTAGCACCCCCGCGCGGTGGTGGGGCCGGGAGGCGGA
>JAUJOZ010000044.1:0-11253 GCA_030447415.1 Thermomicrobiales bacterium
CGACATCGATTTCCAGCGGCGAAGAAGCTCAGGCTCCGCCGAGGTGAGCTTCTTCGAGGCGCTGTCGGAGTTGTGCCCGTTCGACGGGACGGTCGCCGCCCGCGGGGTGGGCGAAGCGACTGATGGATCTGCCTCGGCGCGTGGGGCGGGGGCGCCGTCGCCCGTTGTCTCGGCCGGCGACCGCCGTTCCGCATCCCGCAGCGCCCAGAGCCACGGTCCGTTGGCGACGCCCGGCTGCTTCGAGGACTCGACGCCGAGGTCCTCCCGGGCCCGCTTCAGTGTCGCGGCGCTGATCCCCAGATCGCGGGCGCGCGCCTCCACCACCTGTTGCGGGACACTCCCGCCGGCGAGCGCCTCGCGGAGCCACGCCTTGGCTTCCTCGCGCGGCATTGGCTTGATCGCGTCGAACAGCCGCTCGATGTCGTGGTCGCTGGTCCCGTGCCAGGCGAGCGGCCGGTCGAGGTCGCGCGACCATTCGAGCGGCGCGGGCTTGGGGCTGAGGTTGGACTTCGTGACTGCGAGCACCTTCCGCTTGGGGTCGCTCGGCGTCGGCGCCAGCATCCAGACGACGCGGGCCACGGCGGGGAAGGCGGTCGAGCCGAGCAGGCGTTGGGTCGCCTTCCGGCCGACGGTGCCCACGCCCGGTTTGCCCGTGTGCATAAGCGCCATGATGGCGACGTCGAGCTCGTTGCCGAGGTCGACGACCGGGGTCAGGACGTCACGCACCGGACCCTCCCCATCGCGGTTCGAGCGCTGCATGAACCCGCTCACCGGGTCGATGACGATGAGGTCGATGGGGTGCTCACTGACGTAGCCGCGGAGGAGGTCGAGGTGGCGGTCGAGGTTGAAGACGCGCCGCTGGCCCTCGCCCTCCGCCACCGCCTCGATCGCGAAGATGCGGTCCTCGTTCGCGCCGTGGAGGGCCAGGCGCGGCTTGAGGGTGTCGTCGATGGCGTCCTCGAGCAGCAGGAACAGGACGTTGGACGCCGGCGCGCGGCCGCCGTCCGGCCACTCAGCGCCGGTCGAGAGGACGGCGGCCAGCCACGCCATGAGGGTCGACTTCCCGTCGCCGTAGTCACCGCCCAGGAGGTGAAGTTTGCCGCGGGCGAGGCGGCCGGGCCACATCCAGTCGATCGGTTTCGCCACCACATCCGACAAGCGCGTCACGATCAGGCGGGCGGATCCGGTGGTGGCGGCTGGTTTCCAGGCGGCCGCGTCGCCGGTTCGTCGCCGCAGGTCGTCCGCGGTCCCCCCGGCACCGATCCAGTCGAGCACGTCCCCGCCGGGGCCGAAGTCCGGATAGCGGAGGACACGGACGGACTCGGCCGCCTGAGTGATGGCGTGCGCGACGGCGTCGACGTATGCCTCGCCGTCCGGGTCGTTGTCCGCGTGCAGTACGACGTGTCGGCCGCGCGCCGCGCGCCGCAGCTCCTCGGCGTCGTAGGCGCGCACCCCCTTCGCGCCGCCGACCGTCGTCGTCGCCAGCAGCCCTAGGCGCTCCAGCGCCAGCGCGTGCGCTTCGCCCTCTACCCAGTGCAGGTCGTCGCCGGGTCGTCCGGCCAGCCGGTCCTTGCGGAACACGACCGGCGGCAGGTCGCCGCGCGAGGGGAAGTAGGCGCCGGGCCGATCGGCGGCGGGCCGCCGGACCCGGAAGGTCTTTTCCGGCTTGCCCGGCTTCTTCGCCTGCGTCTTCGTCGTGTGCTCGTAGCGGACGGTCTCGTAAAGAACCGCGCCGGTCTCGTCGGTCCAGGGGTAGACGCGCGCCTCCCGAAAGCCGGCGGGGCACAGCTCGGCGGCCGACAAGAGGTGCTCGCGCGGCGGTTGTTGCGTCGGACGCATCGCCACCGGGAGCTCCCCCGGCGGCGGGATCGCCGCTCGGGTGCCGTGCTCGGTTCCGCAGCGGCAGGGACCGTCGAGGCGGTGCGCGTAAGTTCCGGCGCCGTCCGCCTCGAGCCCGCCAGCGCGGTCCTCGCGCGTGCAGTGGGCGAAGCGGCCGTCCTCGCTGGCGAACCCGTGGCAGCGCTCGCCCCGGCCGCGCGCCAGGTCGGCGCCGCCGCCGCAGACGGGGCAGGGGTCGCGGCGCGTGACCCGCTGGGAAGGCTGGACCGTCATGGCCGGCCTCCCCGCGCGGGACGGACCCGGACGCCGGACGCGCCGGCAACGTCGCCGGCCGTTCCCACCCCGCCCGCCGAGGCACCGGCGGCGTGCTCGTCGATCGGGACCTCGTCGGATCGGCGGCGCGCGACGCGCTCGGCGACGCCTCCCAGGATGTGAAGCAGGGGCAACCAGACCGTCGCGTCCGCGCGGTCGGTGGTCTCGTTGGGGGTCATGGGTTCGGCCCCCTATCGGTCGCGACGACGGCGAGTGCCGTGCGCGTCGGTGGAGCCGGAGGCGGTCACGCGCAGTGAGGGGACCGTGGGGACGGGCGGACCGAACGCCGCCTCGAGGTCGGTGCGCCGGATCAGGCGCCGGCGGAGGTCGCGGGGGGTCGCGGAAGATGGCCAGGTCAAGCGACCCGAAACCGGCGCTTGAGCGTGTTCGACGAAACGCCGAGGTCATCCGCCGCCTCGGTCAGGGGGACGAAAGTCGTGGACATGGCGAATCGCGCTCCTGGGGACGGGTGTCCCCGGTCGGTTGCTGGTCATGGGGTTACCTCCGTGTCCGCCTTTGTGCGCGCCGCGGACCGCTGCGTGTACGAGGCTCACGCGCTCGCCGCTCGTTCGGGCTTCACGGCCCCGAAGGCCGCCCGGACTTCACGACTCCGAGTGCCGCCCCCCGTTGCACGCGGTTGGGATGCGCCAAGACTTCTCGCTCTTGGTCACGCCCGGACGCTCACCCGATCCGGTCAGGTCCGGGACTCCACGCGCCCGGAGTGCGCCCAAGATCCCCGCTCTTGGCAGGCGGGGCCGGCATCGCTGGCCGGCCACAGCTGTACGACCGGATGGGCCGTACACTCTGATTATTGCACACAAACGCGAGCAGATCAGACCAATACCTTTCGCATACCTGACCGTCTGACGACTGGCGCATGAGAGATGTCACCGGGCCCTGATTCAGCTGAAGGGGAGCTGCCGCCAGACTTCTGTTCCTGGCCGACGGTCTACGGGCGGTATCGGCGCTAGCGCGAGAGCCCCCTCTGAGGCCGCATCGCCTGGGTCTTTCATTAGGACGCGCAGCCGACGCTCGTCCCCATTGCGGCGTGAGGGAAAAAGTGGGCTCGTACGATTAGTCCCGCCCGCCGCTATGTTGCCGAAGCGGGCTTTACAATCGGCGCCGCCATGTTATAGTGATCTAGTTGCCACCATGTGACTGAAAGGTTCCACTGAGTGAAAGAAATTTTGGTTGGTGTTGGCAAACCTACTAGCACTGTCAAGCTCAACCGATCCGTCCAGCGGATGGTGAAGCTGTTGAAAGCGTTCAGTGCGGTGCAGACGGGGTTGACCCTGACGGAGTTAAGCAGGGCCGCGGGGCTGCCGGAGAGCACGGTCTACCGGCTCCTCGCGACGCTCCAGGAAGAGGGATTCGTCGAGCGGAGCGCTGACGGCGACGGACGCTACCAGTTAGGCCTGGAGTTGTTCCGCCTAGGGAGCGCAGCCCTTAACGGCCGGGGCCTTGGTCGAGAGATCATGCCGCACGTTGAGGCGCTCGCCAACGACTCCGGGGAGACGGTCAACCTCGGGGTTTTGCACGGCTTCAATGTGCTCTACGTTCATAAGATAGAGAGCCAGAAGCCGCTCAGGGCAAGCCTTACTGTTGGCAGCGCCTCGGTGCCTGCCCACTGTTCGGCGAACGGGAAGGTCCTGCTCGCCCATCTCCCCGACGATCGTCTCGAATGTCTGCTTGGTGCGTTCCCCCTCGACAAGCGCGGGCCCAACACCATCACGGATCGCGATGAGCTGCGGCGGGAGCTCGCGCAGATCCGAGATCAGGGCTACGCGGTCGACAATCTTGAGTTCGCCGACGACATTCGTGCTGTAGCGGTCCCGATCAGGGATCACCACGCCGAAGTCGTAGCAGCTATTGCGATCGCCGGTCCGGCGACGCGGCTCTCGTCCGAGCGGGTTCACGAACTAGCTCCCCGGGTGATTAGCGCAGCGGGAGGTATCTCCGCACAGCTCGGCTACCCACAGACAGGATCCTTTTGGCGTCATGAGGCACGAAAGCCCTATCTCAGCGGAGGGAAGGAGGACGGTCGATGGACCGCGTGAACCGACGGACATTTCTGAAGGGGGCGGTCGCGCTGGGAGGCATGGCCGCGCTGCCGAGCCGGACCATTGCCGCCCCCGCTGTGATCAAGCAGACCGGCGACAATCCGGTGCTTGGTCCCTACCAGGAAGCCAAGATCGACTGGCGGCAGGCTGAGGGGGAGTCGATTGCGCTCCTCATCACTCCGGCCCACTACTTCGAGAAGTTCCGCGCCGTCACGGACGACATCTTCACCGAGCTGACGGGCGTCGACGTCCAGTTCGAGGTCATCCCGCCCAAGGAGCTGCGCGAGAAGGCGGTTCTCGATCTTGCCGCCGGGTCGGGGAACTACGCGAGCCACACCGGCGACCCGATGTACCTGCCGCTCTACCAGTCCAACGAGTGGGTGGACCCCCTCGACGAGTATCTCAACGACCCCAGCCTGACCGATCCGGCCTGGTTCGCGCTCGACGACATCATTCCGAGCTGGCTCGCGGCCGACTCGGTAGACGGCAAGCTCTACGGGATGCCGGTCGAGGGCGAGGCGACCATCCACATCTACCGGGCCGATGTCTACAAGGAGCTGGGGATCAATCCGCCGCAGACGCTCGAAGAGCTCGCGCAGACAGTGGCGTTGGCCCATACCGCCGAGCGACCCGGGATCGCACTGCGGGGTTTCCAGGGCGCCGGCCAGAACATGTACATCTTCCCGTCGCTCTTCCTCGAGTTTGGCGGGCAGTGGTTCGACGCCGACGGCAACCCGACGCTGAACAGCGAAGCAGGCGTTTCCGCCCTGGACTATTACGTCAGCGCGCTCCAGCAGTACGCGCCGGCCGGCGTGGAGAATTGGAACTGGCCGGAAATTATGGAGGCCTTCGCCGGTGGCGGCGTTTCGCAGTACATCGACGCCAACAGCACCGCCTCGGTCATCGAAAACCCTGCGAAGTCCAAGGTTGCAGGCAAGGTCGGCTACCAGCGCTGGCCCGCCGGGCCGTCCGGCCGTCGCGTGACCAGCATCTGGAACTGGGCGATGCCGATCAACAGCAGGCTCTCAGATGGACAGAAGAAGGCTGCCTGGCTTTACATTCAGTGGCTCGCCTCGCGCCCGACCCAGATGGTCTCCGCCAGCTACATGGAGACGCCAGAAGCAGTCGTGCGCACCGGGGTCAACCGCACATCGATCTGGGGTGACCCAGAGTACCAGAAGTTGGTCAACTTTACAGAGGACTACGTGGACGTAGTTCTCACGTCGCTGAAGGAAGACACCGATCCGGACTGGCGGCCGCGGGTGCCCCAGTGGCCCGAGATCGGAGAGGTCTCAGCCATCGCAGTTCAGGCCGCTCTCACCGGCCAGAAGATGTCACAGCAGGCCCTGGACGACGCCAACGCGGAGATCGTTCGGATCATGGGGGGGTAGCAGCCGGTCAGGATTCGAGGCAGCGCGAAGGTGACAGAATCGGGGAGTCGGTCGGTGGCGGTGACGAGTCAAGCTGTTACCCGCCAGCCGCTACGGCCGGGAACATCCGGTCGCAGCCGGCTGCAAGCGCAGGAGGCGAACTTCGCTTGGCTGATGATCTCGCCAAGCTTCCTCGTGATGCTCCTGATTGGATCCCTTCCCCTCGCCACACTGATCGTGATGAGCTTCGCGCGCATCGACCTGGCCAGCACCCGCCCCGAGGCGTTCGTCGGGCTCGACAACTTCGTCCGGATGCTTCGCGACGACCGGTTCTGGCACGCGCTTCGCATCATGCTCGTCTACACGGTCTCCAGCGTGACGCTCCAGCTCATGATTGGTCTCGCGCTGGCAATGGCCCTGCTCCGACCGGTGCGAGGCCAGGGTGTGCTACGGGTGGCAATCCTCCTGCCGATGATCCTCGCGCCGGTGGTCGTCGGCCTGGCATGGCGCACGCTGATCCTGACGCCCGACTACGGCATCATTGACTTCGTCGTGCAGACCCTCGGCTTCGGCTCGCAACCCTGGTTGACCGATCCCACGTGGGCGTTGGTTTCGGTCATTGTCATCCACACCTGGCAGTGGACGCCTTTCGCCTTCCTCGTCTTCACGGCCACCCTCCACGCGCTCCCACAGGAACCGTTCGAGGCAGCCATGATCGACGGCGCCGGTGCCTGGCAGCGGTTCCGCGACCTGACCCTCCCGCTGCTGTGGCCAACCATTATCGTCATCGTGATCATGCGGACGATGATTGCGCTGCGCGCTTTCGACGCGATCTTCTCGGCGACAGGCGGCGGGCCAGGTACGGCGACGGAGATCCTGTACTTGTACGCCTACCGGGTGTCGTTCACCAGCCTGACGCTGGGCTACGGCGCCGCTGTCGCGACGGTGCTGCTGGTCGTGACCGCTATCATCAGCGCGTTGCTGTTCCGCCTCCGCACCCAGGGTTGATGGAGAGACTCACCCAGTGAGCTTACGGCGCGCTAACCATCGACTCGCGGCCAACGCACTGACCTACGTCCTGCTGGTAGCAGCAATCCTAATCTGGGCATTCCCCGTCCTCTGGGTTGTCTTGACCTCGATCAAGCCGCGGACGGACATCTTCACCAACCCGCCGACCTTCTTCTTCCTCCCGACGCTCGAGCACTATGTGGCGGCGCTGAACACCCGCGGGATCGTTGCGAGCATCCAGAATAGCCTGATCGTCACAGTGGCCAGCACGGGGCTGGCCATTTTGGTCGCGGTTCCTGCGGCCTATGCATTCGCCCGGCTGCGCTTCCGCTTCAAGGTGCCCCTGTCCTTCTACACACTGTTCATGCAGATGGCGCCGCCGATTGGTCTCCTGATCCCCTACTTCTTCGCCCTCAACCGCATCCGGCTGCTGGACACGTACCTCAGCCTGATCGTGATCTACCTCACCTTCACGCTACCGTTCAGCATCTGGATCATGATCACCTACTTTCAGGACGTGCCCAGGGAGCTTGAGGAGGCAGCCGCCGTGGATGGCGCCTCGCGGTTCGCGGCCTTTGCGAGCATCGTCGTGCCCCAGGTCCGTGGCGGCATCGCCGTGACCGCGATCTTTGCCTTCATTAACGCCTGGAACGAGTTCCTCTACGCGGTCGTTCTAACCGGTCCGGACACGCAGACGGCGACCGTCGCGATCTTTAGCTTCCTTGGCGCATCCGAGAGTCGCTGGGGACCGTTCACCGCCACCGCGACGATGATCATGGCGCCGGTGGTCGTGGTGGCGCTCGTGGCGCAGAAGCAGATTGTGCACGGGCTGAGCCTCGGCGGTGTCAAGGGATAACCGAATGTTGATTCGCACATGAAGCGGTGGACTGGCGAAAACCACGAGCCGCGGGGGGTACACAGCATGAACGTGGTCTTCATCTCGATTGATAGCCTGCGCCGAGACTTCTTGAAAGTCTATGGGCAGCCCATCGAGATCGACGTGCAAACGCCAAACTTCGACCGTTTCGCCGAGCGGGCCTTAATCTTCGACACCCATTACGCTGGCAGTCTGCCGTGCATGCCCGCGCGCCGCGAGTTCTTCTCGGGCATTCAGGAGTTTCTCTGGCGCCCGTGGGGACCGATGGAGCCGTTCGATACGCCACTCGCCCGCGCCGCCCGCGGGGCCGGTGCGGTGACACAACTCGTGACCGACCATTACCACTACTTCCAGCATGGTAGCCACGGGTACTACGAGGATTACAACGGCTTCGAGTTCATTCGCGGACACGAGTCGGACGCCTGGCAGACTGTGCCGCGCGACCCTAATCCGAGTCTCCTCCGGCAGCTCAGAGCCGACGACACCGAGGGCGTCGCCGACTATATGAGTCGCGCCGCCTACGCGCGCAACGTCGCCTCGTTCTGCATTGACGACGAGACGGACTTCTTCCCCGCAAAGGTCTTTTCACGGGCCGCCAACTGGCTCCAAGACAACCAAGCACACCCGAAATGGTTCCTGGCCGTCGATAGCTTCGACGTCCACGAGCCCTTTCACTGCCCTGAACCGTACGCGTCAATGTACACCGACGAGGACCCGCGTGATCCGGACTTAGTCGTCTGGCCCGTCTACGGCCGCACCGATGAGGGCAAGAGCCGGCTTACGCCACGCCAGATCGCGTTCGTCCGCTCCCAGTTCGCTGCCAAAATTACGATGGTCGACCGCTGGTTCGGGGAGGTGCTCAACGCGCTCGACCGCCTCGACCTCTGGCAGTCAACCATGGTCGCCGTCACCACTGACCACGGGCACTACCTTGGCGAGCACGGTTGGATGGGCAAGCCCAACGCCCCGTTCTACAACGTGCTGGCCCACAACCCGCTGCTGATCTGGCATCCGGACAATCCCCGCCCCGGCGGGCGAACCGCAGCCCTCACCTCCGCCGTGGACATCTACGCGACAGCGCTCGACGCGCTGGATGCGCCGGTTCCGGCCCAGGTCCACAGTCGGAGTCTGATGCCTTTGCTACGGGGCGAGCGAGAGCACCATCGGGATTGGGCCCTGTACGGCTACTGGGGATCGTCCATAAATGTGACCGACGGGCGACACACCTATTTTCAGCCCTGCCAGGCTGACGCGCCGGCCAATGCCCACTCGACGATGATGATCATGATGGATCCATGGGATTGGTTCCGCCCCGCGGAGCCACACCTAACTGCGGAGGCTGGCCGGTTCCTGCCCTACACGGACACGCCGGTCTGGCGCTACTCCTCCCCCTCGCAGTCGCGTCACGACGCCCCAATGCTCTTCGACGTTCGGGACGACGCAAGCCAAACTCACGACATCGCAACAGAGCAAGCGGGCACCGCAGCCGACATGCGGGACCTCCTGGTGGCCGCCCTTCGCCAACTAGGCGCCCCTGAGGAGCAATACCGGCGGCTAAGTCTCGACGGCGCATAGCGTCCGGTCCATGAGATGACGAGGTATGCCACTACGGCCGACGGGATCACCGGCTGGCCGCTGGATCCCTCGCTGCGTTCATCACCGTCCTGGGCTGCCAAGATACATCGCTAAGGGCGGCAGAACCCGGCATGACCGAGACCTCTCGGCTGGGAGGTTGCCGCGAGCCGATTTGCCGACGTGAGGGGCGCTACCCGATCACGTCGATGGTCTCACCTGGCGTCATCACACGGCGGACCGCTCGTAACGCGCGAAGGTCGTCGCGCGGGTCACCCTCGACCGCAATCAGGTCCGACCGGGCGCCGGGGCAACGACGCCGACTTCACCAGTGAGGCCGCAGACCTCGGCGGCATTGCGGGTGATCGCCGAGAGGGCCTCGGGACGCGACAGTCCGGCGGCCGCCGCGAAGATTGCCTCCTCCACGAGACCTCCGTGGATGGCGTCGGTCCCTAACGCCATCTTCACGCCGGACTGCTTCGCCTGCGAGACGCTCGCCGCCGTAGCCTTACGTGCGCGCAGGAACTTCTCCCGCACGTCGGGCGGCCAACCCGGGTCCTCGGCTGGACCCGGCTCCGTCAGGAAGACGCCCAGCGTCCCAACAAGCCAGCGGTTGAGTTCGGCAATCCGATCGAACTGCCGCGGGTCCATGTAGATCCCGTGCTCGATGTGGTCGACCCCGGCGTCCAGGCAGTCGCCCACACCTTGTCCCCCATAAGCATGTGCGCATACGGTCTTGCCGGCGCGATGGGCGACCGCCACCGCAGCAGCGATCTCGCCGCGGTCAAAGCAGGCCCCGACCGGATCGGTACCCGGGGTGGCGACGCCGCCGGTCACGAAGAGCTTGATATGGTCGGCTCCCTACCGGATGTTCTCGCGCGTCGCTCGCATCACGCCCTCGACGCCGTCGGCGACGACGGCGGTCGCGCCATGGCTGTTGCTCGGCCGGATCCCTCGGGTCGCGGTGACGATCCGTGGGCCAGGCAGAGTACCCTGGTCGAACATCTGGCGCAGCGGGACGTCGACAAAGTTCTTCTCGCCGACGAGCCGCACCGTGGTGATCCCCCGACGCAAGTTGACCGCGCCGTGACTCGCTGCTCGCAGCGCAAGAACGTGGTCCGGTGCGGCCGCCTGCGACGCCTCGTTGCCGGCCATCACGTCCAGTCCGAGGTGGGTGTGGGTGTCGATCAATCCAGGGAGCACCGTCCACCGTGAGAGGTCGATGGTATTGATTTCCTCATGGCTCATCATCCCGCAACCGGCCGGAATCCGATGATCCGCCCCTGCTCGATCTCGACGATCTGGGGACCGTCGGGCTCAGGGTCCCTCATCGTCAGGAGTTCGCCGCAGAGCACGCGAACGGTGGTGTGCATCGCTACGGTCTCGCCGCAGGGTCGGCGACGAGGATCTCGCGTGCCTTAAGGTCCTCGAGGACACGGACGAGATTCCGGACGATCGACGCGACAGCCTGCCTGCCCGCCTCGATGTCGGCGAGCGACGCGTCTCCCATCGTCCCTGAGGGGCTTAACACCTGGGTCGGCGGCAACCCGTAGCCGACTAGTCCGGTTAGACTCTCCGGATCGCTGCTGTTATTGGTGTCGTAATAGCGCCGGTAGTACGTGTCGAACACCGGGGTCACGTCGCGGACCGCCCGCGCCATCTCGACCAAGTCGGGCCGCGTCGCCATCAGTCGCGCCGTCTCCCCCTCGTCGGCGTGGTAGACAAACCCGGAGCGCCAGTACTGCCGGGCGTCCCGGCCGAGCGCCCCCGTGTAGCTGTGGCCGATAAGCGCGTCGGGAAAGCGCTTGCGGGCCTTGACGGCTCCAACGTCGACCGTCGCGTTGTTCCCGCCGTGCCCGTTTATGAGCAGGATGCGGCGGAAGCCGTGGTGGTAGAGGCTCGCGACCAGGTCCTGGGTGATGGCAATCAGGGTCTCCGGCTCCAAGCTCATGGTACCGGCGAAATCAAGGTGGTTGTGGGAGGCGCCGAAGACTTGGCACGGCGCGACGAGGGCGCCGGCCTCCTTCGCCGCGAGGCCGGCGACGTGGGCGACGTTGATCGAGTCGGTCGCCAGCGGTAGGTGGTGCCCATGCTGCTCGATCGACCCGAACGGGATGATGACGACGCTGCCCTCGGTGGCGGCGCGCTTGGCGTCCTGCCACGTCATCTCTGCGAGGAGTACCGTGTCTCGCACCTTGCCGTCCTCCCTGCTATT
>JAUJOZ010000044.1:11353-29023 GCA_030447415.1 Thermomicrobiales bacterium
ATCATCCGGAGATGCCGCATCATATTGACTAGGCTGCGCTCGTGGGCCTGCACGTTGGCCTCGTGGAGCCGGCCTTCGCCTCCACACTCGACGAGCATCGCTCCGATGCCCGCTTCAGTCACCCGCGTGAACAAGCCGTTGCGGAGCCACTCATCGTCGCTGGCCCAGACGAGGTGACTCCCAGCCGCTTTGGCCAGGTGCTCGGAGGCGGCCCCTGCCGTGTTGGACGCGGCATGGTAGAGCGTGTAGTAGACGACGCTGAACTCGTTCCCACCGCCGTGGAGGTCCACCATGTAGTCGGCGTGCTCTTTGACCAGATGTTCGGTGAGGTATGCGAGACGCCGCGTGTAGGAGCCGGTGGGATCGCCCGGGAAGACGCGGTTGAGGTCGAGTCCGTCGATCGGGCTGACCCGCTGGCGTGCCTCAAATGCCGAGATGTTGAGCGCCGGAAAGACGATCAGCGCCCCTCTCAGGGTCGACGGATCGACGTGCCTGAGGGCACGCCAAATGGCGACGGTGCCGTCGAACTCGTCGCCGTGGGTGCAGGCATGGATCCAGAGCGCAGGGCCATCGTGCGCTCCATTGATGAGGACGACCGGCGTCTCGAGCGGTGTGTTGTCCGCGCGGCGGCCCAGTTCCAGCCAGCCGTCCGCGCGCCGCCCACGCTCGGCCAGCGCACTCCCGATCGACACGATGTCGCGGTTGCCCTTCTCCGTCATCCCGTCTCTCCTATGCGTGATTCGATCAGCGATGCCGAGCGGGTCGAAACGGATCGCCCGATTCCGTGCCCAATCCGCGGCCTTCCGGGTACGGCGGGCACCCGCGGCGGCAGAGCCTGGCCCGCCGGGTGCTGCGTCCTTAGACCCTTGATCGTGCGCCGGCGAGATCTGCGTGGTTGGGCCGAGGCGGCGCCCGACCGGCGCCTCCTCGGCCCGAGTGAGCCTAGGAATCGGCAATCGAGACGTTCATCAGGTGGATCGTCTCGTCGGGCCGGGGAACGAAGCCCTGGACTCTCGTGTTGTAGGCGTAGAGGTCCTGCTGCTGGTGGAGGAAGAGCGCAGCCGGGTTGTCGTGCATCAGCTCAAGCGCGCGCTGGTAGAGCTCGCGCCGCTTCTCTCGATCGACGGTGCGGGCGGCCTCGTTCATGATTTCGTCGTACTCGATGTTGTTGTACGTCCCTCCCACTGAGCCGGTGACATGCAGGTTCAGCAGGGCGAACGCGTCGGGGTAGAACGTGTGGATCCCGATGAGGGTCATGGGCGTCAGGGTCCCGTCGTTGTACTTGCCGATCCAGACACCCCACTCGAGCGGCTGTACGTCGAGTTGGACCCCGACCTCACTCAGCATGCCGCCGATGGCCTCGGCGATCTCCTTGTCGGCGGCGTATCGCCCGACCGGGGTGTAAAGGGTCATCGGAGTGTCAAAGTCAAAACCGGCGTCGTCGAGCAGGGTCCTCGCTCGGGCGGGATCGTAGGGGTAGGCCTCAAGCCCCTCGTGATACCCAAAGATGTGAGCGCCGACCGGCTGACCATCCAGGACCTCTCCCCGGTCAGCCAGGAGCTCGTCGACGATGAGCTGCTTGTCGACGGCATAGTTGAACGCTTGGCGAACGCGCGTGTCCTCAAGCCGCGGGTCGGCCGTGTCGAAGCGGACGAACATGCTTCGGTTGCTGGTCTCCGCGACGAGCTTCAGGTTCTCGGCCTGCTCGATGGTCGGGATGTCGGAGATCGAGACGAGCGTGATCAGGTCGACCTCACCGGTCTGCAGCGCCGCCGTGCGGGATGAGGCCTCCGGGATCGCCCGGAACGTGACTTTGGTCAGCGTCGGCTTCTCGCCCCAGTATTCCTCGTTACGACTCAACGTCGCGTGGTCGCCACGGACCCACTCGTCCAGGACGAACGGACCAGTCCCCACCGGCTTGAGGCCGTAGGTTTCGTCGCCCACCTCTTGGACGTAGCCCGGCGGCACTGCGGAGATCCGGCCGAGCTCATAGATCATGAACGGGAAGGCATTTTTTGTCCGGAGGCGGATCGTGAGGTCGTCGACCACCTCGACCGCGAGTTCCTCCGTCGCGAGTCGCTTCCCGGTCGCATGGGTCATGGTCATGAGCCGCTCGAGGCTGAACTTGGCGGCCTCCGCGTTCATTGGTTCTCCGTTCGTGAAGGTGACGCCGGGGCGGAGCTTTACCTCCCACGTCAGGTCGTCGATCGACGCCCACTCCACCGCCAGCACGGGGACGTTCTGATTCTGCTCGTAGTCGAAGTGGACGAACCGCTCCACGATTAGGGTGCCCACGTTCTCGCTGGCCGAAACCGTCGTCGCATGTGGATCAAGCGACTCGGGATCGAGGCCCTGCGCGATCGTGATCCCCTGAGTGGAGTTCGCTTGGCGCACCGCCGATCGAGGCGCTGCGATCCGACCGGCACCGGTGCCTCGGCCCGCGGCACCGGTGGGACTGGGACCGGCAAGCACCGCCGACGCGGGTCCGATGAGTCCGAGAGCGGTCGCACCGCGCACGAGGTCCCGTCGGCTTAGCCGTGATCCTTCAGGCGGCTCGCTCGCCCGCGCATCGCTCGCAGCTTGCTGGCCGAAGTCCGTCATCTCAACCTCCCGTATTTCCTGGTTCGCAACATGTCAGGCACCACATCGGTGGATCAAACCAACTCCTCCTTTCACGCCGCCCAGACGCTTCGTGCGCACCGAGTGGCCTTAGCTGTATCGCACCCGCGGGTTGACGTACGAATAGAGGATATCGACCGCGAAGTTGACGACGATGTATGCCAGCGCGACGACGAAGACGGCCGCTTGCACGACCGGGTAGTCGCGGGCCTCGATCGAGTAGACGATCAGCCGTCCCAGACCCGGCCACGAGAAGATCGTCTCCGTGATGATTGCGCCGCCGAGCAGCGTGGCGGTGTCCAGGCCAAGCACGGTGATGATCGGGATGAGGGCATTCTTGAGCACATGGCGCGAGACAACGGCCGCTTCGCTCAGCCCCTTCGCGCGCGCCGTGGTGACGAACTCCGTGCGCATCACGTCAAGCATCCCCGAGCGCACCAATCGGGCCGTCCTTGCCATGCTGTAGAGTCCGAGCGTCGCCGCGGGCATGACCAGATGGCTGAGACCGCCCCGGCCGGCGACCGGGAACCAGCCGAGCCGCACGCCGAAGATCAGGATGAACAGGATGCCGAGGAAGAACACCGGCATGCTCTGCCCGAGGAGCGCGATCGTCATGGCGATTCGATCGACGATGCGACCACGGTGGAGTGCCGAAAGGATGCCGACTGGGAATGCTACGGCGACCGCAATGAGCATGGCGACGACCGCCAGCTCGATGGTCGCCGGGAGGCGCTCGAGCACCAGCGTTAGGGCCGACTGACCGCTCCGGAGCGACTGGCCGAAATCACCGCGGAGGATGCCGCCGGTGTAGGACAGATACTGGATGTAGAGGGGACGGTCGAACCCGAGCTGGTGCTCCAGAACCCGGCGATCCTCGACGGTCGCGTCGGGTGGCAGCAGGAGACCCACAGGGTCGCCGGAGAGCTGTAACAGCCCGAACACGAAGAGCGAGACACCAAACAGGACGAAGACCGACTGCACCAGGCGGCGGAGGACGAAGGTCTGCATGCCTACCTCTTATGCCTTGGTAACCCGGGGGTCGAGTTCGTCGCGCACCCAGTCGCCGAGCAGGTTGATCGCGAGCACGGTCAGCATGATCGCGATCCCGGGCATCGTTGCGATCCACCAGGAGGTGGCAAGGTCCTTCCGCCCGTCGGCCATCATGGTTCCCCAGGAGATCGCGCTCCCGCCGGCGCCGAGTCCAAGGAAGCTCAAAGCCGCCTCGGCGATGATGATCCGGGCCACCTCAAAGGTGGTGATGATGATGAGGGGCGTGACGATGTTGGGCAGGATGTGGCGGACGAGGATGCGGCTGTTGCCGGCGCCGAGCACGCGTGCCGCCTCGACGTAGTCGCGGCTTCGTGCCGCCAGGACCTCTCCCCTCACCACCCGGCCATACACGACCCATGTCGTCACGCCCAGCACGAGGATCAGGTTGCGCAGCCCCGGCCCAAGCACTGCGACGACGGTGACCGCGATGAGGATGAACGGGAAGCTGAGTTGGACGTTGGTGAGCCACCCGATAACGTCGTCGATCCACCCGCGGAAGTACCCGCTCACCAGGCCGAGGGTGACCCCGATACTGCCGGCCAGGAGCACGCTCGAGACCGCTACGAGCATGGAGACACGAGCGCCGAAGACGACGCGGCTGAGGACGTCACGACCGAGCGAGTCGGTGCCGAGCCAGTAGCGCCCCTCCGGCGACTCCGCGAGCGGCGGCTTGAGCCGATGGCGCAGCGACTGGTCGTGCGGATCCAACGGCGCGAGAACTCCCGGTGCGGCCCCACAGGTCGCCACGAGGGCCAGGAGGAGCAGACTGGCTAGGATGACTTTGTCGCGGAGTAACCGGTGAAGTGCGCGATAGGGTGCGCGCCCCTGCGACCGGAGGACCGGGGATCGAAGCCTCGCGGCGGCCTGCTGCATGCCGTCCTCGCTAGCGCTGGTTACCGCGGCCGGGTGCCGCATGTTCCGCCGCCCCACGCGATCATTTGCTCCCGTTCGGTCCCCTCGACCATCCCGGTCCCTCGCCGGCGTCGTTCTCGGGCGTCGGCGGGGACGCAGGGATCCGGTAGTTGAACGTCCGGCGCATCAGGCGCAACAGGTGGGATGTGTAGGTCTTGCGGATGCCCTCGATGGCCGCGAGCTTCTGCGAGAGGAACCGGTACAACTCGGCGTCCGACTCGAAGACGCCCACTACGACGATGTCGTACTCGCCCGACTCGCAGGCGACGTAACTTAGCTCTTCCATCGCGGCGAGCTGCTCGGCGATCGCGTCCAGCATCCGCAGATCAACGTCCAGCCCGATGAGGACGTGCGTCCCAAGGCCGAGGCGGTAGGGATTGCTGACCCCGATGATCTCGAACACCCCGTCCCGGAGCAGACGGTCGACCCGTTTCCGGACCGTGGCCTCGTTTGATCCGAGCTCCCGCGCAATCTCGCTGTAGGGCAGGCGCCCGTTGCGGTGGAGCAACTGCAAGATGCTGCGATCCAGGTTGTCAACTGGCATTTCCGCACTCCGGATGTCGGACGAGAATCGAGCACCTGGGACGGTTTCGGTCAATAAAGGTTGCTTCGCGGACTGTTTCCTGATTCTACCTAGAGCGGGTGTCGGACCCTGCCTGTCGTCCACAGCGTTCGGAAGGGGGCGCGACGTCATTGTGACGCCTAGGCAGGAGACCAATCGGGGGTGTGGCCGGCAGCCGGCATCAGGGCTACGGCAGTACCGGAGCGCCACGCTTCATCCCGGGGCGCCAGTAGGATTCCGAACTCTCGCGGCTACTAGCACAGCCGCACTTGTCCCGACTCGGTCGGTTTGCACGACCATGAGGCCGTTTGACAGAAGTTCGAGACCAGGGAGATCCCAATCCGCACGGCTGGTGCGAGCGTGAACTGGGGCAACCCAGGGGCGTGATCCTGATCCATGACTCGTGTCGTTCTGCCTAGCCGCCGCGACGGAGAAGACCTCGGATACTCTAGTGGCTGACCCGGAAATCGGCGGCCCGTGAGCGCAGGCTCTTCGTCTGGGCGAGAGCCCTGGTGGCCGCCTCTTGCTCGGGCGTAAGGTTGTGACCGCGATGGTGGTAGCGCCGAGGAATGAGGTCCTCACGCTACGAGGAGCGTGGACCGCGAGCAGCGAACGCGGTAGGAGACCTGAGGTCGGGAACTAGGACGCGGATCGGCCGATGGAGGCGGGACGGGTTTTGAGGGTGGTGATGCGACCCCCCGCAACCTACACCGGCGGGATCCTCCCTTGTTGGATAGATCACGCAAGATCGGCAACGAGAGAGACGCACCGTCAAGCGTGAATCCTGCCAGCCGCGGCCGCAACGTCGAACTGCTGGACGACCGCCGTCACCGGCCCGCAGGCGCCGGCGCCCCTCGCGCTCTGGCAAGTTGTCGGACGCGCTCCGCTGAGACGCCAAAGTCGGCGGCGACGTCCCGAAGGGTCCGGCCGGCGGCGACCGCGGACACGACGGCGTCGGTTTGGGTGGGGGAAAGCCTGCTCGGACGCGGTTCCGTGTAGCGCGGAAGGATGGCTGACGGAGCGGCAAGAATGACGGAGTCCTCGGGAATCTGTCGGAACGGCGCGACCGATCCCCGTCGCTTCCGCCCGTTCATAACCTTCACTTGACGGCCCCGGCTCTCCGGGGCCGTTCTCGTTGTCCTCCGACAGGCCCTCCTTGGTCGCCGACGCGACAAAGAACGGCGCGAAATCGGGCTGCGGTACCACCGCAACGACGCGGTCATCGGCGATCTCAACGGACGTGAAGACCAGTCGCGCTAACGCGTTGCGCTGCTCGGGGCTTGCCGCTTCCCACGCCGCCGGCAAGTCCCGTAGGAACTCCGCCGCCGTGGCGAGGGCGGCGGCCCCGGTCCGTCGTTCCCCGCACCCCCGGCAAGCTCCATCTCGAGCCGCTCGCGTTCGGCCCGGTACGCCTCCCGCGTCAGGTCGCCCCACGTGTACAGCTCCGCGATCCGCTCGATCCGCCCGGCGATCTCCCGCCGCCGCCGCTCGGCGTCATCGCGCTGGTCGGTCGCCCGCGCCTGGAGGCGGATCACCTGCGCCACCGTCGCCTCCGGCAAATGGAACGTGGCCAGGTAGGCGGCGAGCTGCGCCTCCACGACGTCGAGTAACACCGACCGCTGCTTGCACGTCTTGGCTTGGCGTCCCTGGTAGCAGTAGATCCGCGCCTTGCCGTGCCGGTCGGTCATGACGTGCAGCCGGCCACCCACCGGCCGCAACGCCCGAGGCCGAGCGAGTGGGTGCGGCGGGTCCGCGGGACGCTAAGGGGACCGACGGCGCGGCGGTTCGCGGTACGCGCCTGTTGGGCCCGGTCGAACAACTCATCGTCGAGCACCGGTTCGTGCGCGCCTGGCACCCACCCGCCGTGCCCGTCGGGGAGTGTCCCGAGGTAGCAGCGGTTCTGCAGCAGGCGGCAGACGGTGTCCTTGGTGAAGGGGTTGCGTCCCCGGTTCCCGTCGCGCGGTACCCGGCGGCGTTGAGCGCCTCAGCCACGTCCCGGTCGCTCGTGCCCTCGGCGGCGAGGCGGAAGGCCAGCAGAAGCCCCGGGTAGGTCTCGGGATCGGGAACGGGGATACCATCTCGATTCGGCTTGAGGCCGAAGGGCACGACGCCGTTGTAGAAGCCTTGGGCCTTGCGCTCGGCCTTGCCCCTTCTTGACCTCGGTGGCCAAATTGTCGGAGTAGTACTGGGCGAAGGCGGCGAGGGTGGCGAGGATGATCTTGCCGATGGGGGTGGTGAAGTCCATCTGTTCGGAGATCGAGACGAAGCCCACGCCGGCCCGCTGGGCCGCTCAAGGTCTCCAACGTCACCCGCAGGTTGCGCGAGAAGCGGTCGAGCTTGTGGACGACGATGACGTCGAGGAGCCCCGACTCGGCGTCAGCCAGTAGCTGCTGGAAGGCCGGGCGCTTGACCAAGTCGTCAGTGCGCGCGCTCTTGCCCCTCGTCGCGATACTCCTCGACAACCTCCCAGCCATGCACCTCACAATAGAGCGTGGTCGCCCGGCTCTGGGCATCGAGCGAGTACCCCTCGACCTGCTCCTCGGTTGACACCCGATGGTAGACGCCGGCACGAAGCCCGCCCTGGGACGTCGCCCAGCGCGCCGTCCGTGCGTCCTTGCCACGGTCATCGCGATCCTCCTGCTCGGCTCCTTTCGCCACCAACTCCACTCGGCGCAATGCCGAGCGCGTCCACAAGCTTGCGCACCGTGCTGATGCGGATCGGCTTGCCTGCTTCGGCGCGGACCACCGTCGCCTGCGTCACGCCGGCTCGATTTGCCAGCTCTGCTTGGGTCCAGACCGCCTCGCGACGTCGACGTCGCAGGGCTGGTGTTTCCATGGGTTCCCCTCGTCGACGTCACAGAGCGGCGACCGCGCGCAATATTAATTATAGATTAATTATATCATAGATGCAGCTGGCCACCAAGCTTGGTGTGCGACAGGCCCCCGGCACCGGTCCGACTGGTGTCCGGTGCTACCCACTTGGTGCGGTCCAGCCATTCGCTGTCGGCCTCGTCCGGCCCATGGTCGCCAGCGATCAGGCGGTCGAGGATGGCGTTGACCTCGCGGTAGTCGATAGGTGAGGGGTCCAGCTTAGGAGGCGGCTGGGTGCGTGGGGAATCCTCCGGCTCCTGCGGGACCTTGGGGGCCGCGTAGAGGCCGAGCACCCGCGCGAACTGGTCATTGATCGCCGTCAGGCGCTCGAGAAACTGGTGGGATGGGAGCCGGTGTGCCGTCCGGGTCTGCGTTTCCGTCCGGCCCGCGGTTGGTCCCCGGCGCCCCGGCTCTTCCGTGTCCAGCTCAGCCCCTCCGAGGTGCTCAACGCGGCGCTCGGACGTCTCCACCTGCGGTTCCTTGGACCGCTCAAACGCCGCCCATGCCTCGGCGTACTCAAGCTCGAGCCGTGCCAGGAGCATGCCCTTGGCCTCGGCGATGTCAGCGGCGGCCTCGGTCTTCCACCGGCCCTCGACCGTCTTGACGTCGTCCTCAACCATCCGGGCGCCGATGGTGTAGCCCTCCCGCTTCGTCACCGTGGCGAGCGATTCGGCGATGCGCTCGCAGGTCCAGCCCATCAGCCTCCAGCGACTGATCAGGGCCCGATCTCGTTCTCGTTGATGGCGGGTGCGCTTCGGTCCGCGGTCTCCCATCGCAAACTCCCGGGCGAAAACTCTGACGCTATCGTCCAAGTGCGGCGGGTCAGGCAGTACCTGCGATCGCAGCCACCACGTCCGGCCCCCTCACCATGAGGGTCATCAGATAGCTAGAGATGAGAAGCCGAGCCACGGGACCCCACGGATCGGCGTCGACGGTCTCCCCATCCGGCGGAGCGGGGCGTCCCACGGTGGCGCGTCTCAACCGTCCGATGCACGCCCATGGTGGATCGGCCTCCTCCTTACGAGTCGGGACTGGCCCCGAAGATGATCTGTGCCGCGTGCAGGCGAAGCTCGTCCGGTTCGGCCAGGGCCGCGATGACCTGAGCCTTGTGGGCAAGCAGCTGCCGCGCGATGTCCTCAGCCGCATGTGGTCCCCGGACGACGAGGCGGTCCCCGTCGACCCGGATGCGCAGCCCGGCCGCGGCGGCTTGCAGAAGCAGTGGCATCACCCCGCCCATTCCCCTTCCTCTCGCCGTTGTCCGCGTCGACCATCGGTTGCTGAGAATAGGAACGCGTTGCATCGTCCCTAGCGTCCGCTGCGTCCGCTCGTCGTGGACCCTCGTCGCGTTCCGACGTCACCGCCGATGCCGATGTGGTCGCTGCTGCGTCCGCGCGATCGATCGTGATCCGGCGGGTCCGCCCTTTCCCTGCGCGATCGAAGGCGACGAGGAGGCCCGCGGCTCGGAGGTTGGGGGCGAGTTCGCGCAATCGATTCGAGAGGGTGCGTCCGTCGGCCGGCCACCCCTTCTGCCGCCGGGTCTGGTCGTCCACGAGCGGGTCGAGCGCCCGGAGCAACTGGGTCGCCGTGCCGCTCCACGCGGGGCGCTCCGTCATCAGAGCACGCAGCGCTGACGGCACCGGCGAGGCTTCGAGCGTCAGCTCGTTGGCCCCCCGGCGGTTGGCGGCATAGGCGGCGAGGAAGGCACCTCGCTCCCACGGCAGGACCGGTTCGGCCGCCGAGACCCAGCGCGCGAAGTCGGCCATCCGTGGGTAGCCGGGGAGGACAGTGCTCGCCTCGTGCTTCAGAGCGGTGCTCACCGCGTCGAGGATGGCCCCGAGGATCGCCGGCCGGACCTCCTCGAATTCCCGCCAGAAGGTGGCCTCCGGCCGACGTTGGTTCTCCGGGATCGACGGCAAATAGAGCAGGATCGCCCGATCGAGGAGATCGCCGCGGGTGGCAATCTCGGCGATCCCGTTGAGCAGCATCGGCCGCTGGGCATCGAGGATCGTCTCCTCCACGTCGGCATAGAGTTCGCGCGTGGCGAAGCCACCACCCGTGGCGAGCCGACACATGGCATCCGACAGCCACGGCCGGAGCGAGCTGACATTGTCGAAGGCAAGCACCCAGCCGTTCGTTGCGGCGATCATCAGGTCGCGCTCATCACGCGGCATCGTCCGAATCGGCGCGGCGTTCGGGTCGACGAGGGAGCGCAGCACCCGGCTCAGCGTCGATTTGCTGCTCCCCTGCTCGCCGTGCAGCGCGAGGATCGGGTAGGGCCCGGTCGGGCGGAAGGAGCCCACGAGCCATGCCACCAACAGTCGCCAGTCCTCGTTGCTGCCGATGTTGACGAAACGGCGCAGTGCGCCGAAGCCCTCGCCGGCGACCGGGTAGGGCAGGGGCAGCATGCCGCGTGTCCGGCGGAACTTGACCGGCGGGTTGGCGACCACCCGATAGCCGCCGGCGTCGATCGCGACGGCTTCCCACCGTGGATTGCACAGATCGACGAAGATGGTGCCGTCGCACTCGGCCAGGCGGACGTGGACGGTCTGCTGGGGGCCTTCGAAGAGAGCCTTGCCGGCCAGGACGTTGGTAGCGTCGACGAGGGCTTGGGCGCTTGGCGCCTTGCCCTGCTCTTGGTGATAGCGACGCGCGAGCCACTGGCGGAACGTTTTGGACCTCAGAGGCCAGGTTTCCCGGTGGTCGTCGAGCCTGATGGTGGCGAACGCCTCACCGCCCGGGTCGTGGAAGAGTTCCGCCTCCGCCGCAACGTCGCCGGCCAAGTCGCCTGCCCCGCCGAGTACCATCGCGATGAGAGCCTGGGCCTGGGTTGGCTTCTTCTGGTCGTCCTGGAGGACGGCGAGCGCCTCAGGCAGTAGCAGCTCCTGGATGGCCTCTGCCATGCGCTTGGCGGATGGGCGGCCCTCCCCCGTCGCCTTCATCGCCCAGTTCAAGGGGCCATCTTGACTATTGAGCACGGCTCGGTCGGCGAACAAGATGCGGTCGTTCTGCAGCATCAGGTCGGCGCCCAGGGTGCCGGCGCGCTCTCGCCGGATGCCGGCCGCCACGAGCGCGAATCCGTCGCTGAGGTTGACGGTGATCGCCTCGCGTTCAGGCACGATGGATCTCCCGACTCCGCAGCCGGGGTGGGCGGCGCTCGCTCCGGTTCGGCATGTCGGCCCATGGCGCGAGCACGTCGGCCGTCGCCGCGAAGCTCGCCAGCCCTAACCACGCCTGGGCGAACACGAACAGGTCACCCGAGCGCCCACAGCCGAAGCAGTGGAAGACGTTTTTCTCGATATTCACGAAGAAGCTGGGTGAGCCGTCGTCGTGGTCGGGAAACGGACACCGACAGCGCAGCTCGTTCCGGCCTGCCGGTGAAAACGTCACCGGCGAATACTTCGTGATGAAGTCGGCCAAGGGCAACCGGCGCTTAATCTCGGCGTACTCGGCACGGTGGTCGACTGGCGCGGCTGGCCACGCTGGCGCGCCCGATTGGTGGCGCAGGCGCGCCCGGCGTTTCAGCTCGTCGTCAGCGTCCTTGATGGCGGCGAGGACGTAGGCGCGGCTTTGTTCCGGAAAGGCAAAGGAGTTGGGCTCGGTCTCGCGGGCGGCGTCAAGCTCGGCAAGGCCCCACGCCCACGCCTCGCGCTCTGCCACGATGACGGCGGTCCGGGCGTCGCGGTAGCGGTTCCGTCCCCTCATGTGATGCATTCCTTCTGACCCCGCGGCGCAGGGGTCGGTCCCCAGCACCGGGGCGTCATGTCCACGCGCTGTTCTGATCTGGCAGTCCCCCGTCGTCCTCGGCATCGTCGGCCTTGTCCACCTCCTCCGTGTTGGCCGTCGCGGCGATCGCGAATACGACCGTGGCAAGGCGGAGGAGCGGCCACAGGCTGGGGGGCATCGTTCCTTCAGCCCGGTCCATGGGGCTGCTCCGGGTCCGACGTTTTTGGGGCATGATCCGGCGGGGGGCCGGAGCACTCGGGAGCGATCCCGAGGCCGGCCAGGGACCGTGCGATCAGTAGAGCCGCTTGTTCCTGCGGGCGCCGCCGTTCGGCGGTGGCGACCCGCAGAAGCCGGTCAAACTCATCGGGTCTGAGGGGCACAAACAACCGCATGAGCGACCTCCTTTCGGGAGCACTGTCGCCGATGCGGTGCGGTCGAAGCGTCTAACAAAGTCTTGAAAAATGCCGGCTACGCGCGGCGCCCCTGCTTGACGGCGTGCCAATCTACGCGGTAGTCAGCCAGATATTTCTTCAGCGTCGGCGTGCTGACCCCCAGTTCGGCCGCGACCTCGGACTGGGTGGGGGCGCGGCCCGTGCGGCGCGCGACGGTCGCGCAGGCCAGGGGCAACCGCTCACGCAACTCCTCCTGGGTGTAGTTCGCCGTCCCGCGCTTCCGCCCGCGCTCGTCAAAGAGCTGCCGGAAGCGATCGCCCCGGTGCACCTGCAGCATCTCGTACCCGCGCTCCACCAGCGCCAGGTCACCCTTGCGTCGGAGCCGCTCCACCCCGCGCGTCAAGACGGTCTCGCCACGCGCTGGGTGCCACCTCGCCTCGACGACCGCGGGCAGGTCGCGGTAGCGGACGCGCCGGAGGTAGAGCACCAGCTGCATCTCGGCCACCCCTTCAAAGGTGAGGCGGAAGTGCGGGTAGTCCCGCGGGGTGGGCAGCGACGCGACTTGGAGGCCGAAGAGCTCGAAGACGTAGCCGTCCCACTCACGACCGAGGTCCCTGAGGGGCCAGGCCGCGCGACCGGTCCGGCCGTCGGGGGGCATACCCAGCTCGGCGACGAGGCGCAGCTGCTCCTCCACCCGCGCCCGCTGTGCTGCCGCCGCGGGGTCATGCTCGGCCGCGAGGAGCAGACACCGTCCACAGAGCAGGCGTGGGTAGTCGACGGCGATGGTGACGGGTTGGCCGCAGGCAACGCACGCGTCGGTGAAATACTCGAAGTTCACCCGCCACCCCTCCCTCTCGGCGCCCTGGGAGCCGGCCGTGGGGTGGCACCAGCTCGGGGATAGGTCTCCCCGCTTCTGGGGGCGTAACACGGGGAGTCTAGCCCAATGGTCGCCTTCCGCGGGCTGCGAGGGCGGGAACCACCGTGCGCGCGAACAGTCGGGGTTTCCCGCGTCCGCTGCGTCCGCTGCGTCCGCTGGAACGGGTTGCGCTGGTCGCTATGGGCGGTAGGAACGGCCGATCGCTTCAGCGGCGCGGCCGGGGAGCTAGCCACCTCGCGGGTCGCCGACCTGGCCCGTCCGGATGTGGCGGCGGACGCTGCGGACGCTGCGGACGCAGGTGTGCACTTACTAAGCGATGATGAGGACGGTGATGGAGAAGCGGCACCCGCCGGCGGACGCTCCAGACTGACGTGCCCCCGTTCTTTGGTCCACCGATTATGAGAGTCGAACCAGGGTGATCTGAGCCCGGAAAACTGGTCCACCTCGGGGGTTAGAATGAACCATCCGAGGAGGAGGACCGACGGGGACGAAAAAGCTGTTCTCGGAAGAACAGATCGTCTCCGCCCTGCGCCAGGCTGAGGGGGGCATGCCCGTTGTCGAGGTCTGCCGCAAGCTGGGGGTCACCGAGCAGACCTGCTCCCGCTGGAAGCGCAAGTTCGCTGGGCTCGGGATCGCCGAGTTGCGCCGGCTGCGCCAGCTGGAGGACGAGAACCGGCGCCTCAAGCAGTTGGTGGCCGACCTCACGCTGGACACGCACATGCGGCAGGAGGTCATCGAAACAAACGCTGAAGCCGGCCCAGAAGTGCGACCTCGTCGCGTTCTTGCAGGTCGGCTTCGCCCTCAGCGAGCGGCGCGCCTGCCGGGTCCTCGGCCTCAGTCGGTCGGTCCAGCGCTACCGCAGCGTCGCCGACGACCAGGCCCCCTTGCGGCTGCGGCTGCGCGATCTGGCGGCCACGCGGGTGCGCTCCGGCTACCGGCGCCTGCACGTCCTGCTGCAGCGGGAGGGATGGCGGGTCAACCACAAGCGCGTCGAGCGCCTCTACCGGCTGGAGGGGCTGGCCCTGCGGCGGAAGGCGCGCAAGAAGCGTCCGAGTTTGTCCCGGGTGCTGGTACCGGCAGCGACCCGACCGCACCGAGTGGGGATGGATTTCCTGACCGACCGGCTGGCCGATGGCCGCCGATACCGGGTCCTGGCGTTCGTCGATCACGTGAGCCGGGTGAGCCCGGCCATCGAGGTGGACGCGTCGCTGAGCGGTGGGCGCGTGGTGGCGGTCTTGGAGCGGTTGGCGACGACGATCGGGCGCCCCGAACGGATCTGCGTGGACAACGGCCCGGAGTTCGTCTCAAGGCGCTCGACGCTTGGTGCTACCGCCGGGGCGTGCAGCTCGTGTTCAGCCGCCCGGGCAAGCCGACCGACAAGCCCTTCGTCGAGGCGTGCAACAGCCGGTTCCGGGACGAGTGCCTCGACCCGCACGGGTGCGCGTCGCTGGAGGAGGCGCGAGGGACGATCGAGGCCTGGCGGGTCGAGGACCAACACGACGCGGCCGCACGGCTCCCTGGGCCAGCGCACGCCCGCCGACGTCGCGGCGGAGTGGACCGACGTGGAGGCGGCGGACTAACTCTGCAGGTGGACCAAGAAACGGGTGCGGACCAGGAATTGGTTGGACTCTCAGAATAGGTGGACCAACAAACGGGGGCAGGTCAAGCCGGCCCCAACCGTCACGCTCCGATCTGATCCACATCGGGCTCTACAGGATTGCTTATACCTCTTGTCCCGTACCGACCTTGACACGCTAAAAAGCGTCCCGTTAAACTCGCTCCAGGCATTGTTAACGATTCACATGCGAAGTCCCTTGCCTTGGCGTGTCTTGGGCAGGAGAGAGGAAGGGTGTGCGTTATGAATCGCGAGCCCGTTAATCGCCCGATATCGCGTCGGCAGTTCACGCAACTTGGTGCCGCGGGAGCGATCGCCGCAGCCGGACTCCCCCGGCTGGCAGGTGCAAGCTCCAGGCGCTACTCGAATCCGGCCTTCCGCCGGGCCCAGGAGGCAATGAAGCTCAGCTTCTTCTATCCGGTCGGCGTCGCGGGCCCTCTGGCGCAGGTGATGCAGGGCATGGTGGACAGCTTCAACGCCGAGCATCCCGACATCCAGGTCGAGGCGTCGTTCACCGGATCCTATGCCGACACGTCAACCAAGGTGCAAACGACGGTGCAGGCCGACAATCCGCCCGATGTCGCCGTGCTCCTGGCGACGGACCAGCAGACGATGCTCGACCTCGATGCTATCTACCCGGTGAGCGACCTGGAATCGAACGAGCTATTCGATCCCGACGACTTCCTGCCCGCTTACTGGGCAGATACCCAGGCTGACGGCAAGACCTGGAGCGTCCCCTTCCAGCGGAGCACCCCGGTCCTCTACTACAACAAGACCGCGCTGGAGGGCGCCGGCCTGGACCCCGAGACGCCGCCGGAAACATGGGACGACCTGGTCGCCTTCAGCAAGGAGATCATGGCAGCTGGGGGTGCCAGGTGGGGAGTTGAGATTCCGTCGACGACGTCGGCCTACTGGTTGTTCCAGGCACTGGCGATTCAGTCTGGCCAGACGCTCAAGGGAGAAGATCCGGCCCATGTCAACTTCGACACGCCGGCCGCCGTCGAAGCCCTTACCTGGATGGTCGGCTTGAGCACCAAGGGAGCGGTCATGCCCACCGGTGCGATCGACTGGTCGGCAGGCCCGACCGACTTCAGTTCCGCCACGACAGCTTTCCTCTATCACTCCACCGGAAGCCTGGTTTCCATTAATTCCCAGGCCAAGTTCGAGTTCGGGACAGCCTTCCTGCCCAAGAACAAGGAATTCGGCGTCCCCACGGGTGGTGGCAACATGTACGTCTTCAGGGACATCCCGGAAGATCGCCGGCAGGCCGCGTGGACCTTTGTGCAGTGGATGACCTCCACTGAGCAGGCGACGCACTGGTCGTTGCAATCCGGCTATGTGCCGACGCGCATGTCGGTCACTGAAACCCAGGAATGGAAGGACTACGTCGCGGAGACGCCCCAGGCCACCACGGCGCTCGAGCAACTCAAGTACGCCCAGCCAGAACTCACCGGTCACCAGAGTGCGCAGATCCAAAAGATCATGGACGATGCCATTCAGGCCGCCGTGACGGAGCAGGCATCCCCGGAAGATGCGCTGAGGAACGCACAAGAGCAGGCAGATTCCATCCTGAGCCAATTCAGGTAATCAGGAGAACAGCAGCGGGAAGCACGGACTTGCCAGAACCTTGAGCCGGGGCTATTTCATGGTCGCACGCCAATCGGAGAGCCAGATGATCCGCACCATCTCGGCGCGGACTGGCAAGGAACGATGGCTTCAGACCCTTGCCCCGTACCTGCTCGTCCTTCCCGGATTCATCTTCATCGCCGCGTTCACGATCTACCCCATCTTCTCAGTGGCGATCCGGAGCCTGATGAAGCAAAACTTGGCCCAGCCTGTCCCATCGTGGACGGGCTGGGCCAACTTCCGCCATATCTTCAGTGATCCGATCTTCCAGAAGGTGCTCCTCAACACACTGACGTACGTCGCAATGGTAGTTCCCCTGTCAATCATGCTGGGGATGGTGATCGCCATGCTCGTGAACCAGAGCACCTGGATCGGAACATTTCTGCGCACCATGTTCTTCTATCCGATCGTGCTGCCGTTGGTGAGCGTTGCCTCGGTCTGGCTCTTCATGCTGACACCCGAGTACGGACTCCTAAGCAAACTGACGCAGGTACTCGGCCTGGGGGAACCGGCGATGCTCCGCAGTCCGGACACGGCCCTGTGGGCATTAGCCATCGTCGGTGTCTGGAGACAATCAGGCTTTTACGCAATCTTCATCCTCGCCGGGCTTCAGGGCATCGACCGTGAAGTCGAAAACGCCGCGCGGCTCGATGGTGCCGGCATTGTCCAGCTGACCCTCAACATCCGGTTGCCCTTCCTTTGGCCAACGCTGCTCTTCGTGATGGTCCTGGCCATCAGCAACGCCCTCCAGACCCTGGACCTCGTGTACGTGATGACCCAAGGTGGTCCCAGCAATGCCACCAACCTGGTGCTGTTCCACATCTATGAGACGCAATTCGCGTTCTCGAATACCGGTGTGGCATCCGCACTGTCGGTCATCTTCCTCGTCATGATCGGGACCGTCTCCGCCATCCAGATCTTCGTGGTGGGCAAGCGCAGGGAGGAACACCGTGCCTAGGGAGTTTCGACGCGTCCTCCTGAACGGCTCCCTCGTGCTGGTGGGCCTGATCTGGCTGATCCCGCTGTTGTGGGTTGCCATCACAGCCTTCCGTCCGGAAAGCGAGTCGATCGCCAACAGCTTTCTCCCCCGAACGTGGACGCTGGATACCTTCTATGTCTCCTGGAACGCGGCGTCGTTCGGACGTTACTACGTCAACACCGCCATCACCTCATTCGGCATCCTTGCCGTGCAGCTTGTGACGTCCCCGCTTGCTGCCTACGCCTTCGCGCGACTCAATTTCCGTGGTCGCGAACTGCTGTTCTATCTCTACCTGCTGCAGATGATGATCCCGCTTTCGGCGCTCGTGATCCCGAACTACATCACGATGAAGGACTTAGGGTTGCTTGATCGGCTCCTCGCGATCATGTTGCCGTACTTTGGCTCGGCCCTGGCGACCTTCTTCCTCCGCCAAAGCTTCCGCAG
>JAUJOZ010000045.1 GCA_030447415.1 Thermomicrobiales bacterium
GGGGTTTGTGTGCGTGGGCGCGGGGGGGGGGGGGGGGGCCAGCTACCCACCCAGTCGGCCGCCCCGCGGGTGGGGGGGGGGGGGGGGGGGGGGGACCCCGTGGGGGGGGGGGGGGGGGGGGGGTGGGGGGGCCCCCCCCCGCCTCTCGCCGAATCAAGAGGGGCCGTCGCGTCGTTTTGAGGCGGGACTGGACGGCCCCACGAAACGGACGGGCGCCAGCGGACCGACTGGGCAACGGCGCCCTTCCCCGACGACGCTTCGGCGGTTCCGGCGCTTGCTACCGGCGTCACGCGACAGCCGGAGACTATAATGACCTTCGTTGGTACGGCCCGGCCCGGACCGCGGGGGTGGCACGATGGATCTGCTCGAAGGTTTGCTCAAGGCGGGGCTGACGCTCGTCTTTCTCGCCCTGGTCATCGGTGCCCTGGCGGCTCTGGTGATGATCATCTTCGGCATCGCCACCGGCATCGACGACAACATGCAGAGCTAGAAGGATCAGGCGTTTCATGGACCTCAACGGCGTCGGGCGGGCGCTGATCGTTGGGGGCTTGCTGATCGCGGCGATCGGCGTGCTCATTATCTTCGCCGGTCATGTTCCATTGCTCGACCGGCTGGGTCGCCTCCCGGGAGACTTCGTGGTGCGGCGTGGCCCCGTGACGCTCTACGCTCCCCTCCTGACCTCGTTGCTCCTCAGTGTGCTCCTGACCATCGCACTCAGCCTCTTCTTCCGACGGTAGGGCTTGCCCTACCGGGATCCAGAAAGGGATCTGGCCAGGAAGCGCGATCTGGCCGCGATGCCGGTTCGGCGTATTGACGTTCACGCACGCACCCGCCTAGAGTGGGCGCGCCCGTAACGTGTCGGCGCACGGTCGACCGGGCGCCTCGTGGGGTCTTGCTGAGCGCGCCGATTGGGCCGCTCCATCGCAAAGTGGATAGGCGGCGCCGCCGTCGAAGGGTGAAGGTGCGGATGGCAGTTTTCATGGTTCGATCAGCTGGGAACCGGCGGCTCAGTTCGGAGCGTCGCCCGCTGCTGTCGGGGCTGGCGCTGTTGACGCTAATCTCGATGCTCGCCGGCATGGCTGCCGTCGCCGCTCGGCCGGCACCTGCGCGCGCCCAGGACGCGATCTTCGAGACCGCGACGATCACCCCGGAGGACGCGCTGGTCTTTGTCGGCTTCACCCTCGACACCGAGTCGGAGCAGTGGCAGCGAGGCTCCGAGCTGGTAGATCGCGCCGGATTCGGTCCCTCGCTGGCCGAGTTGCAGCAGGAGTTGCTGTCGGACGCGCCGGGCGGCGGCATCGTCCAGGAGGTCTTCCTCGGTGGCGAGGGGGCACTAGTCGTCACCGGCGCCGCCCTCGAGGCCGCGGCTGAATTGGACCTGACGGGCACGACCGGGTTCGAGGACGTGGTCATGGGTACGCCCGCGGCCGGCGACGAAGCGCCGGAGCCGACGGGCGTCGCCTTCATCCTCCAACCTCGCTCGCCGGACACGGCCTTCGTCGGGATCCAGGACGCTCTGGCCGAGAACGCGCAGGAAGCCGGGACGGATGTCACCGAGACCGAGTACAACGGCGTTACCATCCAGTACGCGCCGGCGGGCCTCGACGGCGAGGAGACCGACCTCGCGCTGGCGAGGGTCGACGACTTCCTGCTGCTGGGCGGCGCGCCCGCCGACCTCGGGCCCCTGATCGATACGAGCACCGGTTCGATTCCGGCGCTCGCCGACTTTGCCCCCTTCGGCGAGGTACGTGGCGAGTTGGGCGAAGAGGACTTCTTGCTCTACGCCTTTATCAACGGCGTTGCCGCCGCCGGTGTCGAGGCGATCGATCAGGCCGGCCTCGGCGCCTTCACCGAGACCGCGGGGACCAACCAGTACAACGGCATCCTGATCCGCGCCGACGATCCGGGCTTCCGCATGGAAACGGTCACGATGGCAGCTGAGGGCCAAACCCTGCCCCCGGGCGCGGCCGCGTTCGACCCGGAACTCTTGGAGCGGGTGCCGAGCGACGTGCTCTTCTTCCTCGACGCCTACGACCTCGGGCAGACGGGCGTCGTTGATGCGCTCGGGCTCCTGGTCGCTCAGACGCTTGGCGGCGGGCTTGGTGCCCAGGCGACTCCAACCGCAGAGGATCAGTCGGCGGAAGCGTTTATCGAGGCGCAACACGAGGCGGCGGCCGGAGTGCTTGGGTTCAACCTGCGGACCGACTTGCTCCAGCAGTTCGTCGGTGAGTACGCCCTCGCTATCCGCGGCGACGAGGACCCGAGTAACCTGAGTGCGCTGCTCGTGACCGGAGTCAACGATGCCGGCACCGTCGTCCAGACGCTTGAACAGCTGAGTCGACTCGTCCAGAGCTTCGGCGGCGGCACGGTCAACGTCACGACCCGTGAGGTCGACGGCTCCCAAATCAACGTCATCGAGACGGACGATCCCGCCATGTCACCAGTTGAATTCGGGGTGGTCGGCGATCAGTTCCTGCTTGGCTACGGCCCGGCGATCGACGACTACGTCGCCGGCCCCGACGCGTCGCTTGCCGACGACGAGCAGTTTCAGACCGTGACGGCCGAGCTGCCGAGCGAAGGCCGCAACGGCATCCTCTACGTCAACCTCAGCCGGGTCATTCCCTTGATTCAGGTGCTGGATCAGGCAGGCGAGGGCGAGGATGCCCTTGGGGGGATCGAGGACGCCGCCGAGGAGTGCGCCGCGTTCGATACCCAGGAGGAGGCGCAGGCAACCCTCGACGAAGATCCGCTCGAGAACTTCCTCCTCGACCAGGATGGCGACGGCGAGGCGTGCGAAGATTTCTTCGCGACCGCCGAGGTGGCGAGCCCGGAGGCGACCCCCGCCGCGGCGATGGCCGACTACTCCGCCATTCGCGCTTTTGCCCTGTCCGCGTACGAAGTGGAGAACATGCGCCGGAGCAGCGCGATTCTCTACATCGAGGAGTAGGCGCCATCATCGACGGAGACGCATAACGGGAAGGGACATCGCGACGAACGGGGCGGTCCGGCAGGGACCGCCCCGTTCGTGTGTTCGCGGTCCTGTCTCCCGCAACCTCTCGTCCCGGTGCCAAGAGCGACGGCGGGTTCCGGCCGCGCACGAGCCCTATTGACCGACACCGGAGCGATCTCTAGATTGATGGCGTCGGCCGCTCGGGCGACACTAACCTTGCCCCGCTATCCATCAACGAGGGAGCCGGGAGCCGGCGGTTGGCGATCCGCGGTTGAATCCAGACCTTGGCACAGCAGAAGGATGGGTGATGATGACCGGTCGGATGGCTAACGCGCAGCGGCGCTGGTGGCGGAAACGGCGCGGCCCGATTCGGGGCGCGCTTGTCGGACTGCTCCTCGTGTCCACAGCGGCGACCGCGTTGGCGATCGGCGGCCGGTCGTCCCCGGTGGGCGCCCAGGCCGGCGTCCCGACCACGGCCTCGCTCGTCCCCGAAACCGCGGTGGCGTATCTGGCGGTGAACCTCGACCTCGAGTCCGCGCAGTGGCGTCAGGCTCGGGCGCTCCTCGACCGGGCTGGCCTCGGCGCGGTCGTGGACGACCTCCAGGCGAGCATGCTGGAGGACATGGTGGGGGACGCCGCCATCGACGACCTCGACCCGTACCTCGGCGGCGAGCTGGCTATCGTCTTCTCGGAGGCGTTGTTCGCCAGCCTCGACCTGGATCGGGGGTTGACCCTGCCGGTGCCGGCGGATATCGCGGCCTCGCCGGAGGCATCGCCCGAAGTCGACCCGGTCGCGGGCCGCGGGGTCGCCGCCGTCCTCCGTCCGGGCGACGTCGACGCCGTCTGGACTGACGTTCAGGAGTGGTTGGAGACGACCGCGGAGGAGGCCGGCGCCGAGGTTGAGGAGGCGCAGCACAACGGGGTGACGATTCGGTTCACCGAGTCGCCCAAGCAGTTCACCGACGCCGACATAGCAATCGCCCGCCTCGACGAGGCGGTCCTCTTCGCCCGACAGCCGGCCGACCTCGAGCCGATCATCGACACCGACGCGGGCGACATCGACCCCATAGCTGACCTTGACGCCCTCGCCGACGTCCGCACCGAGCTCAGCGACGAATTCGTCCTGTTTGGCTTCTTCAACGGCAAGCAGGTGGCCGACGCCTACGGCGAGGAGCTGGCCGAGTTCGTGGGCGCGATCAGCCCGACCCTGCGCGACCAAGCGCGGCTCGGGTACTACGCCGGCGTCGTCGTCTGGGCCGATGTTCCCGGTTTTCGCTTCGACAGCGTGGCCATGCCTAGTGAAGGAGCGACGCTCCCCAGCGTCCCCGAAAACGTCGAGACCACCTACGACGCCCGCGTCCCCAGCGACACCCTCTTCTTCGCTAACGGCTCCGACCTCGGGCCGAGCGGGGCGCTCGACCCCTTTGGCCTCTCACTGGCCCAGGCGCTGAACCAGGCGTTTCCGGACGAGGAGGCCGGCACGCCAACCGCCGCGATCGCGGACGTGATCGACGACATGCTTTCGGCGGAATACGTCGAGGAGCAGTTTGCGGCCGCCGAGGCGGTGCTCGGTTTCGACCTTCGAGATGACCTACTGCACCAGATGGTCGGCGAGTACGCCTTCGCCGCCTCGGTGAAGAGTACTCTCAGCCCCATCGGCCTGAGCGCCCTGCTGGTCTGGGGCGTTGAAGAATCGGGGACCGTCGAGGCGGCTCTGGGGGAGATCGAAGGCCTGATTCGGGCTGAGGCCGGCGACGAGGTCGATCTGACGACGCGGGAGGCCGAGGGGGCGAGCTCTACGTCGTCAACGCCGACCTCGACGGCATCGACCTCGTGACGCTCGGTCTTCCCGTCGAGTACGGCGTCGTCGAGGACCGCTTCCACCTCGGGCTCGGTGCTGGAGTCGAGGGCTTCCTCGACGGGCCGCCGACGACCCTGGCCGAGAACCAACAGTACCAGCGGGTCATGGCGACCCTTCCCACCGAGCACAACGCTCTGATGTACCTCGACCTCAAGCAGGTCATCCCGCTGGTCCAACTCCTTGTCGCCGCCGCCGAGGGAGTGGAGGCCATCGGGTCCGGGTTCCAAGCATCGACGGACGCGAGTCCCGAGTGCGGCGAGTACGGTACCCAAGAGGAAGCCCAGGAAGCCTACGACGAGGACGCTTTCGAGCACTTCCTCCTGGATCAGGATGGTGACGGCCGGGCCTGTGAGGACTACTTCGCTCCCGCCACGCCCGGGGCCGGGACGCCGGAACCGGATTTGGCGGCCGGCGATTACTCAGCGATCGAGGCCTTCGCGGCCGTATCCTACAAGCGCGATGACCTTATCGGCTCGAACGGGATCCTCTACATCGCGGAATAGCGCTGGGGAAGGCCGCTGGCGCGTCGGGGAAGAAGAAGTAGGGACGGGGCGGGCCGATTGGTCCGCTCCGTCCGACCGTCCGGGTCCTGTTCCGTCACCACGGGCGAGCGCTTGCGCGAGCGGATCTTCATTCGCACTGCGGGCTGCCGTGGCGTACTCCATCACCTTGTCGTCCCCGCGGCGGCGCTGGTAGCATCCTGCCGGCAGTCAGGAACGACCGTCTAGTGATGTCCACCCCGCGGTGGGAAAGGTAGAGTCGGGTTGAATTTTGAGCTGCTCAAGCGGCTATGCGAGACGCCGGGCATCGCCGGCCGTGAGGACCGCGTCCGTGCGGTCGTGATCGACGAGCTGCGACCATTGGTGGACGAGTTGCGGGTTGACGCGCTCGGCAACTTGGTCGGCGTGAAGCGCGGCGACGGTGGCCCGCGCGTCATGCTCGCCGCCCATATGGACGAGATCGGCTTCTTCGTCAAGCACATCGACGACGACGGCTTCCTGCGTCTCCAGCCAGTCGGCGGCTTCGACGCTCGGGTGTTGGTCGCGCAGCGCGTCCTCGTCCACGGCCATGGCGGCGCGAGCCTGCGGGGGGTGGTGCAGCCCGCCGCTAAGGCGATCCACCTGCTCGCTCCCGACGAGATCAAGCCGCCGAAGCTCGAGGAACTGTTCGTCGATCTTGGCCTTCCGAACGACGCCGTCCGCGCCCAGGTTGAGGTCGGGGACATGGTGACGCTCGACCGGACAACCGAGGCCGTCGGCGACGCCGTCGCGAGCAAGGCGCTGGACGACCGGCTCGGCGTCTACGTCATGATTGAGGCTGTGCGGGCGATGTCGGGAAGCAGGGCCGAGGTCGTAGCCGTGGCGACCACGCAAGAGGAGGTCGGGCTCCGAGGAGCGCAAACCTCCGGCTACGCGCTCGAGCCGGACATTGCCGTCGCGCTCGACGTCACGCTCGCCGGCGACTACCCTGGCGGCCCGGCAGACCAGGCGGTGACCCGCCTCGGCAACGGCGCGGCCCTCAAGGTGATGGACTCCTCCCAGATCACCCACCCCAAGCTGCTGCGCCACTTCCGTGACCTTGCCGAGGCGAACGACATCCCGTATCAGCTCGAGATCCTGCCGCGGGGGGGTACCGACGCGGGGGCGATCCAGACAGCGCGCACTGGCACGGCGGCGATCACCCTCTCGATGCCGACGCGCTACGTCCACACCGTCAACGAGATGGCGAGCATCCGTGACATCGACAATTGCGTGGCGCTGCTGGCGCGCTACCTGGAAGACGCGGGCAGCCGCGACTACAGCTACGACCAGCCCTGATCGGGCCGGCGATGCCGCCATCACCAACCGATCCGGCGTATATCCGTGGTCGGGGCGGTTCGTGACCCGCGCCGGAACCCCGTTCTGTTTGGTAACCAACCTCGGGCGGGAGTCGTTATACGAGCAAAGGGGACGGTCCACACCCGGAGACGGGGCACGTTGCCGCCCCCCGGCGCCTTCACCCCGTGGGCGGTCATCTGGTCGACCCGGCGCGGGTGGGAGCTATCCCGATTACATCCCACGAGGAGGAGGAACAGCGCAATGACCGATCAGGAGCAACGGCTTGACCCGGCTCGCCGGGTGGAGCGGGCGGAGTTAGCGCGTCTGTGGCGGACGCTGCGCGGCGATGGGCGCCGCGCCACCCGGCGTGATGTCCTGCGGTGGTCGGCGATCGTCACCGGCGCCCTGGCGACGGCGCGGTTGGGCGTCGGCCGGGTAGTCGCCGGACCAAGCGCCGGGCGCGCCATATCGACCCGGCGCTACCAGGACGCCGACATCGAGTCGGACGTCGAGATCACGGTGCCGTTTGACGCCTTCGGCCAGCCGGTGACGCTCGATCCACACCGCTCCGCCGACTACGGCGGCTTCTGGGTGATGTTCCCGAACGTGTGGAACGGGCTGCTCCGCTACAACGAGCTGGGCGCCGTCGAGGAGGACCTCGCCGAAAGCTTCGACACCAGCGACGACGGGCTCGTCTACACGTTCCGCATCCGGTCCGACGCCCGGTACGCCAATGGGCGGCAGGTCGTGGCCGACCATTTCGTGCAGTCGTGGCGGCGGGCGCTCGACCCCGACAACCCCTCGCCGATGGCGGGGTTCATGCAGCACGTCCAGGGGTATCAGGACTATCTCGACAAGACCAGCGAGGAGCTCGGTTTCCGTGCGGTCGACGACGCCACCGTCGAGGTCACGCTCAGCGAGCCGTCCAGCTTCTTCCCCTCCTACATGGCCGCCTTCGTCTGGAGCGTGGTCGACCCGCAGGTGCTGGAGGAGGCGGGTGAAACCGACTTCGTGCTCCAGGACGCCGGGACCGGTCCGTGGCGCTTCACCGAGTTCGAGCCCGATGTCCAGTTCGTCATGGAACCGAACGCCGAGCACTACGGCGGGACCTCACCCTCCCTTTCGCGCATCGTCTGGCCGATTATCACCGGGCCGTCCGCCGCGAGTGACGCGCTCAACCGCTACAAGGCGGACGAGTTTGTTTCCGCCGACGTGCCCCTCACTTTGAAGGCGTCCGTCGAGGGCGACCCGGTTCTCTCCCAGGAACTACGCCGCATCGAACCGGCCGGGACGACGCGCTCGCTGGCGATGGACTTCAACCAGGCGCCCTTCGATGACGTTCGGGTTCGCCGCGCGTTCGCGATGGCGATCGACCGCGAGCGGTACGCCGCCGAGATCTACGAAGGGACCTGGCAGGCAACCTCGGTCTTCACGCCGCCGGTCGTCCAGCAGTTGAGCGAGTACCAGCCGCCGGATGGACTCGAGTTCGACCCGGACGAGGCGCGTGGGCTGCTGGAGGAGGCGGGCTATCCGAACGGTGAGGGCCTGCCCGAGATCACCATGTATCTGCCGTCCTCGGAGTCGGAGGAAGAGATCGAGCGGACCCAGAGCTTCCTCGACATGTTCGAGGAAACTCTGGGCGTCACCGTGACCCTCGATACGTCTAAGACGTTGGAACAGATCGGGGACCTGCAAGGCGACAACAACGGTCGGCAGTTCGATTTGATCTGGTGGCAAACCGTTACGGAGACGCCCCACCTGCTGAGCGAGGTCTTCCGACCGGACTCCCCGAACATGGAGGGCGTTTTCAACTGGAGCGAGGCGCTCGAGCCATCGGGCGACTTCGACCCGGGTGCCGACGCCCGAACGTTCGCCGAGTTGATGGACCAGGCAGACGCGGAGCAAGACCCCGCCGCTCGCAATGACCTGTACCGGCAGGGCGAGGAGCTCGTGCTGCGCAATGCGGTCTACGTCCCGATCGCCAACTGGATCCCGATGTTCGTCCAAAAGCCCTGGTTAGAGGGGACCCGACAGGGTCCATGGACCGGCCGCCTTCCGGTCCGCTTCGACCAGGACGTGGTGGTCCGCCAACGCTAACGGCGCACACTGAGCGGTCCGTGGCCGCCGGCCTTCGGCCGCTTCTGCGTTCGGCGCGGAAGGGGTCAAACGCCGGCGACCAAATCGTCCTCGGAGGATCCCGGCTTGGGTGTGGCACGCGTCTCGTCTCCGGATACCGACCCCGACAGCACCCCGGCTGCCGGGGCACTGACCCTGTCCGAGCGCTTGGCCGCGGCCCTGGCCGCCGTCCAATCCGCCGATCTCGACTCCTCCACGGTGGCCGCCGCCAAGCGATACGTCCTCGACTGGATGGCCTCGGCGCTGGCCGGCACCGCGACGGTGGCCGGCCGCATGCTGATCGCCGAAGCGACCGACCGGGGCGCGGGGCCGTGCGCCGTGCTCGGGGCCGCCGCGGGGCGGGACGCAGGAACCGCCGCGCTCGTCAACGGTGGGTTGTCACACATCGTCGAGATGGACGACCTGGACCGCGCGTCGGTTGTCCATCCGGGGACCGTGGTCATCCCCGCGGCGCTGGCCACGGCAGAGCAGGCAGGCGCCGACGGACGGAGCTTCCTCGCGGCGGTCGTCGTCGGCTACGAGGCGGCGATCCGGGTCGGGGAAGCGGTCGGGCGCTCGCATTATGCCTTCTGGCAGAACACGGCCACCTGCGGTACCTTCGGATCCGCCGCGGCCGCCGGACACCTCCTCAGTCTCGACGCCGAGGGCCTAAGTTGGGCGTTCGGCAACGCCGGCAGCCTCGCCGCCGGCCTCTGGCAATTCAACCGGGACGGCGCGATGACCAAGCACCTGCACGCCGGTCGCGCCGCCGCCAACGGCCTCCTTGCCGCCCGCCTGGCGGCCCGCGGCTTCACCGGCGCCCGTGCGATCCTGGAAGGGCCACAGGGCTTCTTCGCCGCGATGTCCCGGGACGCGCAGCCGGAGCGCGTCGTCACCGGGTTAGATGCGGGGCTGGGCTCTGCCGGCTCCCTCTGGAAGATCGGCCGAGTCTCGATCAAGCCCCACGCCTCATGCCGACATACGCACCCGGCGGTCGATGCGGTGCTCCGTCTCCGCTCGGAGCTCGGAGCGGACGCCCTCCGCCCGGAGGCCGTCCGCCGCGTCCGCGTGGCGACCTACGGCACGGCGCTTGACGTCACCGACGCTCCCCACCCGACCAACCCGTACCAGGCCAAGTTCAGCCTGCAGTACACCGTGGCCCATGCTCTGCTCCACGGTCACGTTGGCCTCCACGACTTCGGTCCGGAACGGCTCGCCGACCCCGTGCTACGGAGCGTCATGGCGAAAACGGAACTCGTCGTCGATCAGGCTCTTGATAATCGATACCCGGCGACGTGGTCGGCCCGCGTCCGTTTGGAACTGGACGACGGCACCGCGCGTGAGGTTGAGGTCGCCGCCCCGAAGGGCGATCCCGAGAACCCTGTGTCGCTGGAGGAGCTCGCCGCGAAACTACACGACCTTGTCGCCGGGACGCGCTACGCCGACCGGGTCAACGCGGTGCTGGATGCAGTCGACCGACTGGACCAACGGGCGACGATGCGCGGGTTCTTGCCCACCATCGGGATGGCCACCGCCTAAGACGATGCAGGGACGAGCCGAGGCGTAGTCCGAGGCGCTACCCCCGATCCGCGCCCTCAAGCGATCCCGTCGTCTGGAGGACGCGAGGACTGTACCTCATGCTCCTGCGACCTGTTCAAGCGGGAGATGCGGGCTCGTCCAGCAGCGGGAGCTGCAACCCCTGGTCCGTCTCCGGCGGGCGGTCGAGCTGCCCGAGCAGGCGCATCATCTGCTCGGCGTTGACGGTAGCGTAGTTGCGCCGATTATTGTTGAACATCACATGGACTTCGGCCGCCCGCTCGGCGAGGTCGCGCACGCAGGGAACCCATTCCGCGAGTTCGTCCGCGCTGTACAGGTAGTCAAACCGCTCGCCGGTCGTTTGCGTCTTCTTGTACCAAGTCCGGGCGTTGCGACCGTGCAGGCGGACGTACGCGAGGTCGGCGTCGGTCACCGCGGGGACGAGTGGCGCGGTGCCCGTCCCGATCTGCGGCGCGTCGACCACGACGTAGCCGAGGCCGAGGTCGGCCAGGAGGCCGAGGGTCTCTGGGACGCGGTCGGGCGCTAGCCAGGACGTGTGTCGGAACTCGACCACCACCTGGTGGCCGGCCATCTCGTAGGCGACGCGGCGGAGGTAATCGCGGTTCCTGGGTTCGTCCGTGAACCACGGTGGGAACTGGAAGAGGACGCTCCGTAGCTTCTCCGCCTCGACCAACGGTTGGTACGACTCCCGGAACGTTGAGAACGCCTCTCGCGTCGGCGGCTCCTCCCGCCGGTGCTGGGTAAGCTGGCCGAAGGCCTTGACGTTGAAGACGAAGTCGTCCGGCGTTTTCGCCGCCCAGCCAGCGTAGTTTCGCGGTGGCAGGAGGTGATAGAAGCTGCTGTTGACCTCAACCACTGGGTAGCGCTGCGCGTAGTAGCTGATCCGGTCCGTCGACCGGACTCCCGGTGGGTAGAACTCCTCGTGGTCGGCCCAGGCGCAGGTACCGACTCGGATGATCCCCGGCCCGCGGTCGCGGTTCGCCTCGCCGGCGGAATCGCTCATTGCCTACCTCGGTCGCGAAGACGGCACCTTGCGATGTCCCACAGCGGCACCGGCGGGAAAACGCACGCCGGACGTCACCGCCCCTGGCGGATTGGTTCGCCGGCCTACGCCGTTTGCCGAGAGGCGCGCGGAGTTCGACTCCGCGTGCGGCGTGGGCGCGGCGGCTCGGGTTCCGCGTCGGGTTCCGGTTCGCGTCCCGGCTCAGGCGCCAGTCCCGGTTCCGGCAAGGGCGCCCGCATCGTCTCCACCGACAGCGACTCGATGGACCCGGGCTCCGGGTCGGTCTCGCTCGCCGCCGCAGGTGCCGGTGCCGAGCGGGGCAGCGGCAGAACCGCACGCCAGTGGTCGTCCAGATGCTCGCCGCTCACCCCGTAGAAAGTGCGCAGGTCGCCGTCGCCCCGGTAGACGAGGTGATAGCGCCGCTCGCCGCCGCGCGGCTTGAAGGAACGCCAGTAGCCGAAGTCGCCGTGCCAGCGGACGCTGTCCTCCTCCACTGGTTCCTGCTCGCGCAGTTCGATCGCGGAGCGCCAAAGACGGCGGCCGGTGTCGCGGGTCACGTTGTGCGTCAGTTCAAAGTTGCGCAGGTCCCGCATGGTGTAGTACGTGACGCCGTCCTGGTCGAGCGCGTCGACGATCTCGACGCCGGTGCGCGGCGACACGTCGTCGGGGGCGATCCCGCCGGCTACCTCCTCCAGGCGCGGGCTGACGGCGACGGACGCTGCGCCGTTGGTGGCGCCGACGCCAATCGGCTCAACGTCGGACCGGCGCAAGGGTTCGTGCTCCGGCGGTGCGGTCACCACGATATCGGTTGCCGCCACAGCGGGCACGCGGCCGCGGCGGCCGCGGCCGCCGGCGGCGCGTCGTCCCGCCGGCTGGGGCGTGGTCTGAGCAGGGACGGCTCCCGCCATCGGCGCCGGTGATGGCGAGCGGGTGGCTCCCCCCGCGCCACGGATCATGGAGACGATCTGGTCGCGGTGGGCGGGGATCGACTCGCCTTCCTGCCGGACGTAGATGCCGCCCGGCGCGAGGGCGTAGGGACGGTCCGCGCCGCGCGGCACCCGGACTGCCAACACGTGCTTGTCGTCGGATGCCACCGCCTCGATGGATATCCGCAGCGGCGGGGTGACCTGCTGAGCGATCTCGCCCCGAAGTTCCTCGACGGCCGCGGACGCGTCGGCGACGCCGGCCACTGGGCGCCGCTCGGACGCGCTGGCGCCGACATAGACCGTGCCACCGCTCGTGTTGGCGAGCGCGACAATGTCCTTCAGGACGTGAGCGTAGCCGGTCCGCTTGGTACGCAAGCTCTCGTGGAACGCCTGGGTAACCGTGTTCCCCTCCACGCGTGCCGCCTTGACGAGATCGACTGGCGCCTCGTATGGGACGTACGGACGGGTCCGCGCGAAGTCGTCGCCCAGGAACAGTGCTTTGAGGGCGTCGAACGACATGGTCGGCAGGAGCACCTCCGTCACCCGGTCGCCGATACCGAGGTTCGTCTCCCGCCGCGGATCGCGGTCGAGGCGGTGGGCATCCGATCCCTGGATGCAATGCATCCGGCGCGGGTATTCCGGCTTGGTGCCGTTGAAGAAGCGGGCGGTCGAGCGCCGGTGGCCGCTCACGACCAGGTCGGTGACTTCCAGCGCGTGCAGATGTGGATCCTGGGTGTAGGCGATCTTAGTCTGGCCGCCGAAGCGTAGCCCCTGCATGGCGATGCCGTGCGTGGAGTTGACGTGCGCGCCGATGACGAGCGCGCCGTGGTCGGCCAGGATCTCGTAGGCACGGAGGACGTCGGTGGTGGCACCTACCTCGCCGCTGCCGAACCGATCCTCCGGGATGCCGAGGGTCAGGAGCAGGTGCTCCATGAGGCGGACGCTTGTGCGCTCCGGAAAGATCGCCAGCACATGGAAACCGAAGGTGGCGGTGAACTCGAAGCCGGGGAGGAGGAGCACCTTGTCCAGGAGCCGCCGGTACTCCTTGAGCCGGGCTTCCTCGGCGGGCTCCAGCCGCTTGAGGTACTCAAGGAGCTCGAGGTCTTCGACCTCCCGCCAGAGGTCGGCGTAGCCGCGCACCGAGTTGTGGTCGGTGAAGGCGATGATGTCGAGGCCCCGTGCTTCGGCCCGCTGGAGGATGTCCAGCGCCGAAACGTGCGGCTCCTGGTAGTCGGTCGAGGCAGGCGTATGGAGATGGAGGTCCATGCGTCGCCAGTTGAGCTCTGCGACCGGCTGGGCCTTCCGCTGGCTCCCGCTGGTTTCGCGTTGCACCCGGCGACCGTGGCGGCCGTTCGGCGACACCCCCCGCGCCGCGCCGCTGCCACCGCTAGTAGCGAATCGTGCGTCGGTAATCGAACCTCTCCTTTCAGGGAATGGGGAACTGATGCGGCGTCCCGCGAGGTGGCGGAGTACGCCGGATTCGGACCCGATTCTAGCACAACCGCGCTGGAGGTTGACAATAAGGCACGACGGGCGGGTGGAGAGGAGTGTGCTACAATCGCCGCCACGCTCTCGCCCGGACCGGCCCCGTCCCCCTGACCGTACCCCGGATAACGCGGGACGCGGACTGACCGGCGCCTGCCGGGGAGCAGCGTCCGTGTCGCCGGCCCCCTTTCTCGCCCATATGGCCGCCGCGACCCGGCACCGAGTTCAGGTGCACCATGCAGCAGTCCCAGCCTGATCCGATTCTCCCCTCGGCGGCCGCGACCGTCCAGGACCTCGGCGCGCTGCGCCGCTTCTCGAACGAGACGATGACCAAGGTCAACGTGTTCGACTCGCCGCGCATGTTCTGCGATCTGTACTGCCTGGAACCGGGGCAGGAGCAGTCGCCCCACACCCACGTCGACTCGGACAAGATCTATGCCGTTCTCGACGGCGAGGCGGTCGCCACCCTCGGCGACGACGAGGTCCTCCTGAGACCAGGACAGGCGGTGATGGCCGCCCCTGGGGTTCGCCATGGCATCGCGAACCGTTCACCGGGGCGGTGCGTGGTCCTGGTCTTCATGACGCCGAAACCGGTGCGCGGCAACGACCGGTCTTCCGGCTGAGCGACGGGACGATGGAAACGACGCTGGTCCTCGACCTCCTCTTCGTCGTTATCGTCGCTCTCTTCGTGCCCATTGGTTTGTGGCGTGGCCCAACGAAGGAGGTGGCGGTCTCCGCCGCGCTCTTGCTCGGCGCGGCACTTGCCGGCTCATGGGCGCCGTCGTGGGGGGACGACTTGGCGGCGGTGGTCGGACTGCGTGCTGAAGTCACTCGGTTCCTTGTCGCGCTCGGCACGTTGATTCTCTGCACCGCCGGTCTTGGGTACGGCGGCGGCGCTGCCCTGCGGTCACTTTCACCGGGCCCCGGCGCACGGGTCATCGGGGGCCTGCTGGCGGCGGTCAACGGTGCGCTCTTGCTCGGCTTCGTCCTGAGGTTCGTCGAGCGGTATCTGCTGGACGGCGAACGTGTTGGCGCTCTCGACGACGGCCTCATCGCCAACCTCTTGCTCCATCACTTCGGCTGGCTGCTCATCGTTGCCGCGCTCGTTGCGCTCCTCTGTGTTGCCATCGGCATCACCGCCAACGTCGCCGCCGATCGCGCCCGCCGGGCGGATGCGCTTGCACTTGCTGGGAGCGAGGGCCACGAACGGCCATCCGCCGGCGGCGCTCGGGTCCGTCCCGTGCGCGTCCCAACCGTCGCCGACGGGGGGAAGTTTGAGCCGTCCGACCGGGACGAGACACCGCCGGTGGACCACCCGGGCATTGGGCCGTGGCACACGTGGCGACCGGCGCAGTCGGCTGCGCCGGTGGTATCCCCCTGGTCCTCGCCGAACCAAGACGATGTCGGCCCCACTCGGGATCGTGGGAATGGCGACGGGCCGGTCGCCCGATTCGGGCCGACTAGGGGGACGAAACTGAGCGCCGACGCCGCCCGGCCGAGCGGCGACCCGTGGCTCCGCCGCGCGGCAGCCACGTCACCCGCAACGGAGGGAGAGGCGGGGAGCGGGGTGGCCGACCAGCGCACGAGAGCGTTGCCGGCGCACCCGAACGGCGAGGGGCTGGGGGAACCCCAGGACTCGGGGCGGTTGCCGGACCCCGATCATTCTGTCTCGATCACCCACCTGGCAGACGTGCGGCGGTCGGGGACCCAGGCTGGAGTCCGTGGCCGGACGGTGGATGGTCCTGGGGCGGCGGACGCCGCCATGCGCGACGAGCCGGTGGTGCGGTTATGCGTTACGTGCGGCGTCGCGGTCCACCACGGCGACGCCTTTTGCCAGGAGTGCGGGGCGAACCTCTGAGCCCAAGCGCGATGCCTCCGGGGCGGCTCCGCGCTGGCTGCCATAGTTTGTCGCCCGGGTGCGGCTGCCTCACCATACTGACCTCCCAGCTTTGGACTGACCGGCGCGCCCCTGCGGCGCCCGCTCTCTCTGCTTGCCCAGGAGCGAAACCACTGTGCCTGAGCCTCCGGCGGGACGCGCTTCGGACATCCGGAGTTCGCAGCAGCCGGTGCCGCGACTCTGGCGGCCCCAGCGTCCGGCCGTGGGCGCGAGGTTTCGCCGCCTGGTCGCCGGGGTCGGACCGCTGTATCGCCGCTGGCGCAAGGGCGAGGACTTCCCGCGGCTTTGCCTGGCATTCGCGCTGGCCGTCCTAGGGCTGGTGTTGGCCGGTGCCGCGGCGCTCTCCGACGTCTACCTCCACCGCGGGATCGAAACCGGCGCGGCGGCGCCGGTGCCCCACTCGACGGGCCGCGAGTTGGCGACCAACGTCGACCTTACGCTCTTTGCCCCCAGCGATCTCGACCGGGTCGCGGCGTCGCTTCAGGCGGCCGGGTTTCGGTACGTGCGCCAGCCCTTTGCTTGGTCGGAGATCGAGCCGGCGCGCGGGGAGTTCGTTTGGGATCGCTACGACGCCATCGTGACGGCGCTTGCTGATCACGGTCTCCAACCCGTCGCCGTTCTCCATCGATCGCCGAATTGGGCCCGTGCCGAAGCGCAGCGGGGTGCGATCGACGCGCCGCCGGTTGATCGGAACGCGTATGCGGCGTTCGCCGGCAAGGTCGTCGATCGCTACCGAGAGCGGCTGCCGTTCATTCAGATCTGGGATGCTCCGAACCGACCCGACCGGTGGGGCGGCGCGAGCTCCGACCCGGACGGATACACGGATTTGCTCGCGCTGGCGTCGAACGCGGTCCGTGCGACGCGGCTGGCGACCAAGGTGATCCTTGCCGAGCTCGATCCGACCGGCGGGCTCGAAGGCGAGCCCGGATCCGACCTGGTCTTCTTGCGCGGTGTCTACGCCAGCGGCGGCGCCCCGTTCTTCGACGTTGCGGCTGCCCGAATTGATGGTGGCGGCCGCTCCCCATTCGATCGCTGGGTTGCGCCCGGTCGCTTGAACCTGTCTCGCGCGGTCCTCTTTCGAGAGCTGTTGGTCGAGATGGGGGACGGTCAGAAACCGGTCTGGGCTACCCGGTACGGTTGGCGCGCCGGCGGGACCCCAGGCGATGTGTCCGCACAGGAGCAGGCGGAGTTCGTCACCGCCGGTTTAGCGCGCGCTCGGGCGGAGTGGCCCTGGATGGAGCTCCTCTTCGCCTCGGACTTCGTGGCGCGCGAGGGGGAAGAGACCGGCTACGCCCTGGTCGGCGGCGACGGTGTCCCGACGCCGATGCTCGGGGCCCTCACCACCTTTGCCCGCGGTGGTGGGGCGGACGTCGCCCCGACCGGTTTCGTCCCCGTCGAAGCGCGGCAGGTGGCCTACGAAGGAGACTGGGCCCTCCAGCACTTGAATGAACAAACCTATCGGATTACCAGCGAGGTAGGCGCACGGGTGACCGTCCGCTTCGCAGGAACCGGCCTCTCGGCCGTCCTCCGGCGCAGCCGGGAAGCTGGGCCAGTGGAAGCGACAATCGACGGCAGACCGTTCGACGTCGATCTGCAATGGTACGAGGCGGTCGACACGTCTTGGGTCCTCGCGGACGGCCTCGAGGACGGTCCCCACCGGCTCACCCTGACGCTGGTCGGTGACGGACAGTTGACGATCGGCGGATTGATCGTCCGGCGATCGGTGCCCGGGATGTGGCCGATCGTGCTCCTCGCGACGGCTGGACTGGTGTCCCTCTTCGTCGCCTTGCGGCAGTTGGCCTACACCGCGGCGCAGCGCTCGGGTCATCTTCAACGCCGCCGCGGCGTGGACCTCTGGCCGGAACTGCCCCAGTTGCCCGACTGGCGGCCCGCCCGCCGTACCTGAATTGCTCCAGTCGGTATACTTGCCGCGCTGTCGTCGGTCCAGCGCTGTCTTTTGGTCGCCTCGCGCGTCCCGAGGCGCGCTCGACCGATCGGACCAGCGCGTCACCGGTCGGTACGGCTTGCGTCCTCGGCGACCTCGCTGGTGTGGCCGCAGGGCTGGCCGGTCGGTATGCCGGCTACGCATGTGCGTCTCTCGGATCTGAGGATCGTGACCCTGCTCCACCCTCCGCTCGTCGAGCGCCCCTTTCTGCCCATTGACACCCCCGTGAGCCGGGTCGGTGGTTAGCGCGCGGCCGATCGCGTGGCGGACGACGGGGTTCGGCGGGCAGATCGTTGATCACTCCCGCATCGTCCCGCCGGCCCTTTCCGTGGTCGCGACGGTCCTGCTTCTCGCCGTCCCCTACCCGGGGAACTTGCTGCTGCTCGCGGCGGCGGCCGGCTTCATCATCGCCCTCGTCGCGCCACCGGTGGGACTCGGCCTGTTGGTGGTCAGTGTGCCGCTGCAGTCGCTGGTGGAGATCCAGGTCGGGTCGGTTCGCCTGGGGCTGAGCGATGCCCTGTTCGCCGCCGTGGTGGCCGCCTGGGTGATGCGCCTGCCGGCGCGACGCCCCGGGTTCCGCTGTCGTGTGGTCGGCCTCTGCTTCGCGGCCTACGCGCTGGTCGCGGCGCTGTCGGTCGTCAACGCGGAGAGCATCCCGTCTTGGTCGACGGAGTTCTACCGGTGGTGGGGCCCACTCGTCGTCTTCATGGTCGCGGCCGATACCCTCCGGGAGCCAAGGTCGGCCCAGCCGGTGATTGTCGGGACCGCGGCCGGCACCGTCGGGGCCTCGCTCGTCGGTTGCTACCAGGTGGCGGCGGACCTGGGGCCGTCCTCATTCGCCGTCGGGGGCGTGACGCGGGCCTTTGCCACGTTCGGCCATCCGAACCCGTTCGCTGGATACCTCGGGGTGACGGTTCCGCTGCTTGGGGCGGTCGCGGCGGGGTGGCTTGTGCCCGTTGTTCGGCCGGAACTGGCGCGGGTCTTTGGCCGCGCGGTGGTTGTGGCGGCCGGGACAGCGTCTCTGGTCGGTCTCACGGCGCTTGTGTTGACGCAGTCGCGCGGCGGCTGGCTGGGCGGGGCGGCGGGCCTTGCGGCGGTGGTCTGGCTAATGGGCGGTCACGTACGCTGGACCGCGGTTGCGCTTGCTGGTGCTACGACGGCCCTTGCCCTCGCAACGCCGGCCGGGGGATTGGTGGCCGAACGCGTGGCTTCGGGCACCGTCTCATTGCGACCGGAGGTGCAGGTGACGACGGAGAATTTCGCCGTGCGGGAGCGTCTGGCCCACTGGCGCGCGGGGCTGACGATGGCACGGCAACACCCGTGGCTCGGCGTCGGAGCCGGCAACTTCTCGCGGCACTACCGGGAGACGACGCCCGAGTGGCGGTTCCGCATTTCGCGCGGACACGCCCACAATGCCTACATCCATGCGGCGGCGCAGACCGGTCTCGTCGGTCTGGCAGCCTACCTCGCGCTCGCCGCCGCCGTCGGCGGGACACTCTTCCGGGCGCTGCGTCGGGCCGAGGGCGTCGCCGCGCGGACACTCGTCGTCGGCGTGGCGGGAGTGAGCCTCTCCTTCGCCACCCATAACATGGTCGACTACATGCACGTGCCGGGCATCGGGCTCCAGTTGAGCGCCATCTGGGCGCTTGCCCTGGTTCAGGACGGGCGTGACCACGGGCGACGCGTCCCTGCCGCGGTGCCCTCAACGATGCAGCCATCGTGAGCCAGCCCGCCGCCGCCGACATCGACGAGTTGACGACCGATGGCTCGATGCCTGCGGGTCAAGCGGCCTACGACGGTACGGTTGCGGCGCCAACGCCAGTCGTCGGACCGAACGGGGAAGCCGCGGCGGGCGGGGCGCCGGGCTCCCTACTCCATAGGTTACGTCAGCCGCAAACGCTAATCTCGTTCGCGATCTCGCTCGGCATCCTCATCTTCGCCGTCTTACGGCTGGACATCGGCCTTGGGGTCGTCTGGCGCAACGCGCGCCGGGCCGATCCAGCTCTCTACGCGCTCGCGTTCGCCGTGTACTACGCCGGCTTTCCCCTTCGCGCGTACCGGTGGCGCTCGATGCTCGGGCGGGTGGGGATCGACCCGGCGCACGGCTTTCCGGTGCCGGGCACCGGAGGGCTGGTCGAGATCTTTCTACTCTCGTGGTTCGCCAACTGCGTTGTCCCCGCCAAGTTGGGCGATGCCTATCGCAGCTACCTGCTCAAACGGCGCACGGGGGCCTCCTTCAGTACGACGCTCGGCACGATCCTGGCCGAGCGGCTGACCGATCTCACCGTTCTCTTCGTCGCGATGTCCGCAGTCGGGGCCCTCCTGTTTCACGGCGGGGTGCCCGAACGCGCGACCGAGACGTTCCTGCTCGGGTTGGGACTGATCGTGGTCGCCATCGTCGGGCTGGGCGTGATGTGGACGTCGCGGCACGCGCTTCAGCGACGCCTGCCGGAACGAGTCCGTCAGCAATACGGTCGGCTGCACGACGCGGTCTTCGCGTGCCTTCGGCGGCCGGGCCTGTTTCTCGCCATCAGCATTGCCATCTGGCTAGGCGAAGGGCTGCGACTGCTCCTCGTGGCGCGCGCGCTCGGTGCCGATGTCTCCTTCACGACCGCGATGTTCGTGGCGCTGATGGGATCGCTCTTGACGACGCTGCCGGTCACGCCGGCTGGGCTCGGGCTCGTGGAGGGCGCCACCGTGGCGGTCCTCGTCGCCGTCATCGGCATGGAGAACGACCTGGCCGCTTCGATCGCGCTTCTGGATCGGGTGATTGGGTACTGGAGCATCGTAGGAATCGGTTTCATCCTCTATCTGCGCCGGGCGCGGCACGGTCTCGGTTGATGGGCGCTGCAGATGCCGGCCCCCTGCGGGTTCTCGTCGACCACAGCGCCGCCTTCAACCAGGGAGCCGGCATCGGGCGCTACGCTCGTCACGTGGTTCCGGCGGCGGCCCGAGCACTGCCGGAATCGGTCTTCACGTTGTTCTACGCATCGGAGCGTTCGGGTCCCGCCCCATTTGCGGCTGCGGCCCTGGCAGGCTTCGCCGACCCGGCGCAGCCGCGGGTGCGACGGGCGCCACTTCGTCGGCGCCGGCTCGATCAGCTCTGGCACCGGGCGCGGCTGCCGTTCCCAGTGCAACTCTTCGGTGGTCGGAACGACGTCGTGTACTCGCCCGACTTCGTGGCCCCGCCGGCAGGGCGTGCGCCCAGCCTGATGACGATCCACGACCTGGCATTCCTGGTCTGTCCCGAGTACGTGGCGCCGCCGCTGCGGACCTACCTAAGCACGGTCGTGCCGCGCCAGCTGGCAGTGGCGGCGCGCGTGCTCACCGTCTCGGAGACGACGAAGCGCGACCTGATCGAGCGACTTGGTGTCGCCGAGGAACGCATCCTGGTGGTGCCGAACGGCGTGGAGGAGCGGTTCTTCGCGGCCGAGCCGCTGGCGGCGAGCGAGCGCCAAACCCTTGGGCTGCCCGAGGCGTACCTGTTAAGCGTCGGCACCGTCGAGCCGCGCAAGAATCTCGGCACCCTGTTCGCGGCGTTGCGTCTGCTGGGTGGGGATGTGCCGCCGCTGGTCGTGGCCGGAGGCCGCGGCTGGCGCGCGGCGTCGATCCTAGCCGACGCCGTGGCGCTTCGCGATGAGGGGCGAGTGACGCTCCTCGGGTACGTTCCGGACCGGCTGTTGCCCGGCCTCTACGCTGGCGCGGCCGCTGCGATCTGGCCGTCGTGGTATGAAGGGTTTGGCCTGCCGGTCTTGGAAGCACTGGCCGCCGGCGTGCCGACCGTGGTCAGCACTGCACCGGCGCTACGGGAAGTTGGCGGGGAGGCGGCCCGCTACGCTCCGCCGGGCGATCCCCAAGCACTGGCGGCGGCGATCGCGGCCGCGCTGGCCCTGGAAGGACGAACCGTAGCGGCGCGCGAGGAGCGGCGCCGACGGGCCGGGCGGTTCCGTTGGGAGCACGCGGGTGCGACCCTGGCGGGGGTGCTGCGCGAGGTTGTGGGGCGATGATTACGCCCGGCGGGCGCGAACGGGGCGCGATGACGAGGGGCAGGTTTCGGCACTCGCCGCGGCGGTGGCTGGCGGATCGGCCGCGATTGACGCTGCTGCTGATCGGCGGCGGCGCACTGGGTGGTATCGTTTGCATGTGCCTGGCCGTGGCGCTGGTCGCGCTGGCGCGGCGGTGAGGGGATCCCAGGAACCGGAGGAACCCGCATGGTCATCACCGAGATCGAGTCGCAGCCGCGGCCGGAGACGCACGTCCGACCGGAAATGACGGTCGCCGAGTTCCGCGACGTGGTGCGCCGCATCGAGGACGAAGTGGCGAAGGTGATGGTCGGCCAGGCCGACATCGTCCGCGACGTCCTGATCTGCATCATCGCCGGGGGGCACGCGCTGCTGGAGGGCGTGCCCGGGCTCGGCAAGACGATGCTCGTGCGGACGCTGGGGGAGGCACTGGCCCTCGATTTCAGCCGCATCCAGTTCACGCCGGACTTGATGCCAGCCGACATCACCGGAACGAACATCCTGGTTGAGGATCAGGAGGGTGGACGGCGCTTCGCCTTCCAACCGGGTCCGATCTTCGCCAACCTGGTGCTTGCCGACGAGATCAACCGGGCGACGCCTAAAACGCAATCGGCCCTCCTCGAGGCGATGCAGGAGAAGACCTGCACCATTGCCAACGTCATCCACGAGCTGGCGCAGCCCTTTTTCGTCCTCGCCACACAGAACCCGCTGGAGATGGAGGGGACCTACCCCCTGCCCGAAGCGCAGCTCGACCGGTTCTTCTTCAAGCTGCTGGTTCGCTATCCGACCTCGGACGATTTGGCGGAGATCCTGCGCCGCACCACCGCCGAAGTTGGGAGCGCGGCGAACCGCGTCGCCGACGGCGACACGATCTGCGCAATGGGGACGCTCGCGCGCCAGGTGCCAATCGCCCACTCTGTCAGCGACTTCGTCGTCCGCCTGGTCCTGGCCACCCACCCCGAGAGTGGCGCGGCGCCGATCGCCAAGCGCTACGTGCGCTATGGCGTCAGTCCGCGTGGGGGCCAGGCAATCGTGCTCGGGGCGAAGATTCGAGCCCTCATGGAGGGGCGCCTGAACGTGGCCTTCGACGACGTCCGCGCTGTGGCACTGCCGTCGTTGCGGCACCGGCTGATCCTCAACTTCGAGGCCGAGGCGGGTGGCACCACTCCAGACGACGTGCTACTCGCACTGCTGGACGAGGTGCCGGAAACGGCTGGGTGACGGAGGGGCGCCGCGGGAACTGCGAGGCGCGCCCGGGTGCTTGACGGCGTTTTTCAGAGCGTGGTACCATCCGGCCACGCTCGGAGGCGTGGTGTAGCGGCCTAACATGCAGCCCTGTCAAGGCTGAGATCGCGGGTTCGAATCCCGTCGCTTCCGCCGGTGCAAGATTCGACGAGTGGGTTGACAGCAAAATAGGGACGCAGCTGCGGCCGTGGTACCACCGCCACGGCCGTCCTGTTGGCGACGACGACGCCGGCGAAGAGGGCGCGCGCCAGCTTGTTCCTTTCCGCCGGCGTCGCCGCCCGCCAGGCGCTCGCCACGTCCGCCAGGAAACCGGCCAGGCGCTTCCCCGCGTCGCCGTCTGGGTCGCCCTCCGGCGGCAGCGCGGCCAGTTCGTCGTGCAGGGCCGCTTTCCTGGCCTGGTACGCCCCCTTGTCCAGGTCGCCGTCCAGGTAGAGCTCGCGCAACCGGTCCAGCTTGCGGCGGATCCCGATGCGGGCGGCGGCCGTGTCGACGGCCGCGCTCTGCGACTGGCGCCACGCGCTCAGCAGCCGGTCCCGCTGGGCGCCGGGGATGGCGAACGCCGCCAGCAGCCCCTCCACCTGGGCCTCGACCCGTTCGGCGGCGAACGACGGCTGGTCGCAGCCGTTGCCCTGGGTCCGCCCCGCGCACCGCGCCCGGCCCTTGCCCTCGGCGGTGATGTTGCGGCCGCAGCCGCCGCACGTCGCCAGCCCCGACAGCGCCCAGGGCGACCGGGCGCTGGCCGACCGGCGCGGGCGCGTGGCGGTCGCCTCGCGCGCCCGCTGCGCCTGCTCGGCCGGCATGGGGGGGAGCAGGGCGCCGTGGGTGGCCGGCACCCCGCCGCCCGCGGCGGGCGG
>JAUJOZ010000107.1 GCA_030447415.1 Thermomicrobiales bacterium
GGACGGGTTCGCGATCGTCTTCGACGGCGAGGTTCTGCTCACCCTGGACGATGCCGTCCACCGCCTCGCCCGCGGCGACGCGGCGTCCTTTGCCGCCACGACCCCCCTTCGCTGGGAGAACGTGGGGCGGGAACCGTCCCGGATCGTCGTCGTCACCTCCCGTCCCGTCCGCTGATCCGACCATGCCCCGAGGAGCTCGATGATCCCCCAGCCCGACCACGCCGAAACCGCCGACCCGGCCCACGAGGCGGCCCGCCGGCGCACCTTCGCCATCATCTCCCACCCGGACGCCGGCAAGACGACGTTGACCGAGAAGCTGCTCCTCTACGCCGGCGCGGTCGAATTGGCGGGGGCGGTACGGTCCGGCAAGAACGGCCGCCACGCGACCGCCGACTGGCTGGCGATCGAGCGGGAGCGCGGCATCACCGTCACCTCGACCGCCCTCCAGTTCGACCACCGGGGATGCCGCTTCAACCTGCTCGACACCCCCGGCCACCAGGACTTTTCGGAGGACACCTACCGGACGCTGCTCGCGGCCGACGGGGCGGTGATGGTCGTGGACGCCGCCCGCGGCATCCAGCAGCAGACCTTGAAGCTGTTCGAGGTCTGCCGACGGCGACGTCTGCCGCTGGTCACCTTCGTCAACAAGCTCGACCAGCCGGCCCGCGATCCGCTCGCCCTGCTCGACGAGATCGAGCGCGTCCTAAGCCTGGAGACCGCGCCACGCAATTGGCCGGTCGGGGACGGAACGGCCTTCCAGGGCGTTTACGACCTGGTCGGCCGGCGCGTCCTCCGTTTCCGGCGCACCGAACGCGGGCAGCACAAGTCCCCGATCCTCCGTGCCGGCCTGGCCGACCCGGAGCTTGCGGCGGCGCTCGGGGACGCGGCGGCGAACCGGCTGCGCGAGGAGATCGCGCTCCTCGAAGGGGCGGGAACCGACTTCGACCGGAGCCGTTTCCTGGCCGGCGACCAGACGCCGGTCTTCTTTGGCAGCGCCCTGACCAACTTCGGGGTCGAGCCGTTCCTCGACGCGCTCGCCGAGCTGCTGCCCTCCCCCGGTCCCCGCGACAGCGATCGGGGTCCGGTGTCGCCCGACGACCCCGACTTCTCCGGATTCGTCTTCAAGATCCAGGCGAATATGGACCCCCACCACCGGGACCGGATGGCGTTCGTGCGGGTCTGCTCCGGCCGCTTCCGCAAGGACATGGAGGTCCGCCATCCGCGGTTAGGGCGCACCGTCCGCCTGAGTCGGCCGCACCGGCTCTTCGCCCAGGAGCGGGCCACGGTCGATGAAGCGTATCCGGGCGACGTCGTCGGGCTCGTCAATCCCGGTCTCTTCGCCATCGGCGACACCCTCTGCGAGGGCGCGCCGCGGCGCTTCGACGCGATGCCCCGCTTCCCGCCCGAGTGCTTCGGCCGCCTGAGCAACCGGAGCGCCGAACGGCACAAGCAGTTCCACAAGGGCCTGATCCAGCTGGAGGAGGAGGGGGCGATCCAGGTCCTCTTCCCCCGCGACGGCGCCCGCGAGCCGATCCTGGCCGCGGTGGGCAACCTGCAACTCGAAGTTGTCACCGCCCGGCTCCGGGCCGAGTACGGGGTGGACGCCGCGGTTGAGCGGCTCCCCTACGTCGCCGCACGCTGGATCGAGGGCGATCCCGCCCGCGTCGCCCGGATGGTCTGGCCGACCCGCGCCAGTCTCCGCGCCGAAGACCCGCGGGGGCGCCCCGTCGCGCTCTTCGCGTCCGACTGGGCGCTCGCCTACTGCTCGACCGAGAACCCCGATCTGGTGTTCCGACACCCGGAGTGAAGCACCGCCGCTCGTGGGTCGCTCGGACCCTCTCCAACCCGTGCCGATCCGCCGCTTGGCCCCCTTCCGATCGTCGGGGAAGGGAAGAATGGAACGCCCCGCTCGTCGTGCACCGACGCGGGATCGACTGGAGTTGTGCCCGAATGGTCCTGTCCCGGTGGCGCGCCGACTGGCTCGCGAACGTGCGCGGCGATCTGCTCGCCGGCATGGTCGTGGCGCTTGCCCTCATCCCGGAGGCGATCGCCTTCTCGATCATCGCCGGCGTCGACCCGAAGGTCGGGCTCTACGCCTCGTTCTCGATGGCGGTCGTCATCGCCTTCGCCGGCGGCCGGCCGGGGATGATCTCGGCCGCGACGGGCGCCATGGCGCTCGTGATGGTGGACCTCGTCCGGGAGCACGGCCTCCAGTACCTCTTCGCGACGACGATCCTGACCGGTCTCCTCCAAGTCGGCGCCGGGTTCCTGCGGCTCGG
>JAUJOZ010000046.1 GCA_030447415.1 Thermomicrobiales bacterium
GCGGCAGGAGGATGGCGAGGGCGATGGCGAAGCGCAGGGAGGCCACCGTCAGCGGCGGCACGCGGTCGAGGACGGGCTTGAGGGCGACGAAGGTGCTGCCCCAGATGACGTTGGCACCGACGAGGGCGAGGATCGCCAGGGTACGGGCAGACAGGTGCGGGACCATGGACGCCTCCTCAGGATCGACGCGGGCGACCGGATCGTTGGTGCCCCATCGGGTCGCGTCGCGGGCCGTCCTCCGCGCTTGCAGGGCGACTCGATCCACGCGGCCCCGGCTCGGAGCGGCCGCGGCGAGCTGGTTGGTGCCGCGTTGACCCACCTCCCCAGCAGCCGCCTACGTGCCTCCACGGTAGCGGGCACGCGTTACAAAAACGTTACGGCTGCCCGGTTTCCTCGGCAGGCCATCGGGGTGGCCCTGGCGTGGCGGAGGGGCGAGCGCGAGCCGAAGCCCATCGCCCGCCGCAGACCGCCGCACAATGCGGCTCTGCTAGACCCCCGGCACGCGGGCCGCCACCGACGCCGGCACCACTCCGACCTGCCGCAGCAACGCACCGCCGTCGTAGTAGTCGCAGCTGCGCCGGATCCGGTCGCCCGCTGGCTTGGCGTCGACCAACTCAAAGACCGTCACCCCGCGTAGCGAGACGCGCTGCCCGCTACCGGCCGGCAGCCCGGGGAGGTGGCCGGTGTAGCGGAAGGCAACGTCCCACTCCGAGACCGCTAGGTGACCGGCCCGGACGGCGCCGCGCGACGCCATCGTGAGCTCGCTCACCTGGCCGGCGAAGGCGGTGAGGAAGGCCTCGACCCCGCCGGGTTGGCACTGGGCGCCGGCGGGCGCGTCTTCGTAGATGCCGTCGGTGGCGTAAAGAGCGGCCACGGCCGCGGCCGGAGCCGGGGAGTTCCAGGCGTCCAGCCAGGCGTGGAGCACCACCGTGGCCGGGTTGTCGTCTAAGGCGTGCTCCACGGCGGCGGCGCCGCGGGCGTGGACGGCGAATGCCATCGCGAGGCTGCCCACGCCGAGGCGGGCGAGCGCCGACCGGCGCGAGAGGCCGGAGGCGGGCGGGGAAACGGGCACGTCGGGACGAGGAGCGAGCATGTGGTCCCCCTTTGCCGAGGCGACACGGGCAAGCCGAGCCGGGCCTCAACCCCAGGGCCCTCGGGACTCGGTCGCGGCCACGACGTGGTCGTTCGGTGCATCTACACGTACCAAGCGGGTGTCACGACTCTGCGGCGAAAATGCGGCGATTCTGTCACATGATGCGCTGTAACCCGTCGGATGGATCCAGCGAATTTCCGGATCGCGCCGCAGGAAGGACAGACGTTCCGGAGTAGATCCCTCGTCCGCATGGTGGTACGGCCAGGGTGGGGCCGGTGACGACCGGTGTGGCGCGAGGTCTCAGTTCGCGGTCATCGGACGGCGTTGACCAGATAGGCGCTCCCCAACACGGACCACCACCGACCCGATGGTCCACCGGAGGCCCGTCACCGGGGCGGTGGGGGCGGTCGCCGCCGACACCGTCGTCCCTGCCAAGCGCCGCATCCGTGCCGCGCGGAGCTCCAGGGCCAGCACCTCGTCGTCGGTCGGAGTTCGAGTCCAGGTGACGCCCCAGTGGGCCAGGTCCTGCTCCTTGGTCCGCAAGCCGTCGCGACTATCCTTGGCGAGGGCACCCACCAGGGCGCCAAGGCGCGCGCAGGCTCCGGCCGCACCACGCGACGTGGCCGTGACCCGAGCGGACGCGACGACCCGGGGTGCCGGCGCTTGCGCGATGCGGCGGTTGAGTCCCGCCTCGGGGAGATGGTCCTGGCGTTGGAGCAGACGGACCTCACAGGTGGGATCAGGCAGCGGGAGCATGGGAACCTCCTGTGCACCAGGCAGGGCGTGGGCCGCGGCAGCGGGACGTTGATTCCCCGTGCCTCGGTGTCGTGGACTGAGAGCGCCGTGCGCCGTGATTGGACCATGGAGCGCCCCGGCCGGCCCCGGGGGATTCCGGACGCACGCCCCCTATTCATGACCAAGAGAAGCTGGAGGAGCTCTCATCGCCTGAGAACGCCCCTCCCACTCGCGTTGGTGATCCCCCGGGTGGTGATCCGGTCGGGTAGACCCACGTTTGCGGGCAAGCACCCAGTCCGGATCCCAGGCACGCCATGGCTACGGCTCGACCTCGACCATGTCGCGCACCTGGTCGTCGCTCAGCACTAGATCATGGGCCTCGCGCGCATGCTGCTGAACCTGCCGGATCAGCTCCGCTTCGTCGGCATGGCGGACCTCCGTCCCGCATGTGCACCGCACGACCCTGGTCATCGCGTTCCCTCCGTGCCGATATCGGTCCTTGCGGCCGCCCTGGCCGCCGTGCCCACCGTAGGTCCTCCCCGTTGCACATGCCTTGCACTATGCTTGCAGGCATGGCTCAGCCGACTATGCCCCTGCGCGTCTACGTCTGTGGCCGCCTCGCCGTCGTGCGCGGGGCGTCGGCGCTCGCCGAGTCCGCCTTCCCGGCGCGCCAGGGGCGGCGGCTGTGGGCCTATCTGGTCCTCCACCGCCAGCAGCCGGTGAGCCGCGACGACCTCGCCGCCGCCATCTGGGGCGACGCCATCCCCGACGCCTGGGACGCCTCGCTCAACGCCCTTGCCGCTCGCCTCCGCCGCTGCCTCCGCCCGGTCACCGGATCGGGCGGTCCGCTCCTGCTGGGCGAGCCGGGGCGCTACGACCTGCGGCTGCCGCCGGAGACGGTGGTCGACTTTGAGCGGGCCCGGGCCGCGTTGCACCGGGCCGATGTCCTGATGCACGGCGAGCAGTGGGGGGCGGCGCTGGCCGAAGCCCGGGTGGCAACCGAGATCGCTGCGCGAGGGTTCTTGCCAGGCGAGGCCGGGGCATGGGTGGAGGGGCAGCGGCGGTTGCTGCGCTCGGTCCGGTTGCACGCGCTGAGCTACACCGTGGAGGCGGACCTGCACCGGGGACACACGAACTCAGCCGAGCGGGAGGCGGAGCAACTGCTGGCGCTCGACCCGTTGCGCGAGACGAGCCACTGGCTGCTGATGCGAGCGCTGGCGGCCGGTGGTAACGCCAGTGGGGTGCGGCGGGCGTTGGCGGAGTGCCGCCGGGTGCTGGCCAGCGAGGGGATGACGCCGTCGCCGGAGACGGAGCACCTCGCCGCCCGCCTCCTGCCTGAGTGAGCGTCCTGCGACGCTCCGGGTGTCTCCACCTCGATGGGCTACGAGCCACCGGTCGCCCCCCTACCGCCATCCGTGTTGCACAAACGACCGTTTTTGGCACACCGGGAGGGTCTCGGGAGCGGTCGCACGACTACCCTCTTTGCCGGAGCGCTACGGCTCCTGGAAGACGGTCTCCAGCCGCTTCTACCGCTGGCAACGGGCCGGCGTCTGGGGCCGCCTCTTGGCCGACCTCCAACAGCAAGCAGACCGGGAGGCCGGCTCGACTGGAGCCTGCACTTCGTCGACAGCACCGTCGTCCGCGCGCACCAGCACGCCGCCGGGGCAAAAGGGGAGATCCAGCCAGCGAAGCGCTCGGCCGCAGCCGGGGCGGGGGCGGCCCCGGGTGCGCCCGGACGCTGTCGCCGGGGACAAGGGCTACAGCAGTCCCGCGACCCGGCGCTTCCTGAAGGGGCGGCGGATCGGGGTCGTCATCCCGACCCAGGCTGACGAGGAGCCGGATCCGGCCTTCGACCGGGCGGCGTACCGCGAGCGCAACGTCGGCGAGCGCCTGATTGCCCGCCTCAAGCAGTGGCGGCGCATCGCCACCCGCGACGAGAAGCGGGCGGCCAACGACCAAGCGATGCTGACCATCGCCGCGATCCTGCGCTGGCTATGAGGCCGGGGCCACGCGCTGGGCGGCGATCCGCTCGAACCGGGCCTGCATCTCCGGCGGCACCGGCCCCCGGTCCCGAAACAGCTCCAGGGGCGGCCAGTAGAAGATGATCTCGTCGATGCCGATCGCCCGGTAGGCCCCGGCGTACTCATCGAAGGCATCCAGCGAGGCGAACGGGTCGGGCACCGGGTCCAGCGCCTGCACCGAACGCCACACCGTCGCCGGGTCGCGGCCGAGCTCGCGGCAGAACCCGTCCAGCCGCTCCCCAAGGCGCTTCGTCTCGGCCACGGCCTGCGCCAGCGAGACCTGCCGCTCCGGACCCTCGCCGGGGGCGTACGGCTGGCCGCCGAGGCTGTTCCAGCCGTCGGCGTGGCGCGCGACGGTCCGCAGCCCCCGGTCGCCGTGGGCGGCGACGGTGAAGGGCGGCCGCGGCCGCTGCACCGCCGGCGGCACCCGGGCGTCCGCGACCGGGTAATGGGGTCCCTCGCGGGTGACGACCTCCCCGCGCAGCAGCGACCCCAGGATCGCCGCCTGCTCCTCGAGCCGGTCAGCGCGCTCGCGCGGCGGCCATGGGTGCTGGGAGAACGCGGCGTAGGGGTGGGGCGGACCCCCCGCCCCCAGCCCCAGCTCGGCCCGGCCCCCGGAGAGGTGGTCTAAGGTGACGACCTGGGCGGCCAGAAACGACGGGTGGCGGAAGGTGACGGCGGTCACCATCGTCCCGAGCCGGAGGCGCCCCGTGTCGCGGGCCAAGGCGCCGAGCAGCGTCCACGGCTCGAAGTCCGAGTAGTGCGGCACGAGCAGGTCGTCGTCGACCCAGGCGCTCCCGAAACCGAGCTCCTCGGCGAGCTGGAACCGCCGGGCCAACTCAGCGTACGGGGCGCGGCCGAAGCTGAAGATGCCAAAGCGCATGGGCGTCCCTCCCATCCCCGCCACGGAGCGCTGCCCTATCCGGAACGGGGCGGATTGTCGCACGAACCGGCGGAACCGCCCCAGGCATTCGTGGACCGCCGGGAGCCCAGCATGCCCACGACCCTGGGCGCGCAGCCACTTGCCCAGGGTTTGCGGACACGACCTAAGCAGCCTGAAAGAAGTTCTGGACCAGGGCGATGCCGCCCGGGTCTGGCTGGTGAAAGCGCGCCTCGGTCCGCGAGAGGAGGGCGGCGGCGGCCACCTCCCGCGCCGGCAGGTCGGCCCACCAGCGATGGCAGCTCAGCTTGTCCTTGAGGTGACGCCAGACGCGCTCGATCAGGTTCAGCTCAGGCGCGTAGGCGGGCAGCCACAGCGGGCGGACCCGGTCCTGCTGGGCCATCCACCAGTCCTGGCGCGCCGCCCCTTGTGGTAGCCGACGTTGTCCAGGACCACGACCAGCGGCCCGTCGGGGAACGCCGCGGCCAGGTGGTCGAGGAAGGCGACGAAGGCGGCGCCGTCCTTGTGCTCCGCGGTCTGGCAGACGAGCCGGCCGGTGGCGTAGTCGAGCGCCCCGAAGACGGCGAACTTGCCGTCCTCCCCGGCGGCCGGCACCAGCGGGCACCCCCGCCGCTGCCACACCTTCGCCAGGCGGGGGTGACGGTGGACCTCGCACTCGTCCAAGTAAACGAGGCGGAGTTCGCCGGGGGCGCCAACGCTTTTTTTCGCCGCCACGCCAGGACCTCCTCGGCCGCCGCGACCGCCTCCTGGTCCTGGCGGTGCCGCAGGTCGTGGCGGGGGCGGCGGTACCGGTAGCCCAAGCGCTGCACCGCTCGGTGCACGGTCGCGGTGCAGACCCGGACACCCAGGCGTGCCGCCAGCACCTCGCGCAGGTCGCGGATGCTCCAGACCGTGACCGGCAGCCCGTACGCCTGGGGCTCGCCTCCAGCGCCTCCGCGAGGAACGCCAGCGCCGCGGCGTTCAGCTTGGGCGGGCGACCGGAGCGCGGCTCGTCGGCGAGGCCCCGGCGGCCGCCCGCCAGAAACCGGGCCCGCCAAGCGCGGATGCGGTTCGGCCCCGTCTCGAACAGGCGCGCGACCGCGGCCACGGTCCGCCCTCGGCGACCAGCAGCAGGGCGTGCGCCCGCCGACGCACCCGCGGGTCGGGGTCGGTCCGGGTCAGGCCCCGGAGATCGTCGGCGCACGGGGCGAGGGTGGGGCCATCGCAGCACCTCCGCCCCCGCCGCCGCACGCACCGGTCCAAGACTTCTCTGAAGCTGCTTAGCACGGTCGCTTCGTCGGCCGGCGATCCTGCTGCTATATGCACCCCATCCTCTGACGAGGCGTGGGACATCGAGCGCCGGTCAGGCCCGATGACTCCCAGCCATCGGGGCGACGCGGCCCCACGTCGCCCGCTCGGAGCGGCCGGTCGGCGTGGATCACGCGCTCGGGGTTCGAGGGGCGTTGGCGCCGGAGAGCAGGCCGATGCTGTAGGCGCGGCCGACGGCCTCGGCTCGTGAGTGGACTCCGAGTTTGCGATGGATATTGACGACGTGGGTCGTCACCGTGCGCACGCCGATGAAGAGCGCGTCAGCGATCTCCGGATTAGAGCGCCCGTCGGCCATCAGGCGCAAGACCTCCAGTTCGCGTTTGGACAACCCGAAGCGGGCCGCGGCGTCAGCGCCGGCCGACGCGCGACCGGACGTCGCCTGTCCGCGCAGCACCGTCAACTCCTCCGTCAGCCGCTCCATCCCGACCTCGTCTGCGGTGGTTTGCGCTTGGTCCAGCAGGTTCGCGGCCCGCGCGCGGTCGTCGGCCGCACGGCGCGCCAGGAGCATCCGGGCGTAGGCAACTCGCGTTCGCGCCAGCATCGGCAGGGCCCGCATGCGCGCGTTCATCGCCAACGCCGCCTCGAAGTGCCGCGTCGCGTCGCCCCAGCGCACCAGGAGGGTCGCGAGCAGGCCGAGATACTGCGCGACGGCACCGAAGTACGCGGGGCTGTCCGGAGGCGCGACGTTGCGATCGGCGTACGGGGCGAGGAGATCGTAGAGCAGTGCCGCCCGCCTGCGGTCGCCGAGGCGGCTGCAGACCTCGGCGAGGAGCGCGATCGTCGCCGGCCAGAACGGGTCCCTGGGGAGACCGGCAAGCGGCTGGCCGGCAAACGCGTCGAAGCGCGAGCGCGCCTCGTCGGTCTTCCCAGCGTCGAGCAGCGCGATCATGTGGAGCACCTGGGCGATCTGCCCGCGATGCTGGTCGAGCGGGCTGAACCGTTCTCCGGCGAGGTCGACGACCGATGCGCTCAGCCCGTCGATCTCCGGGAGCCGGCCTTGCTCGCGACACAACAGGAAGAGGACGAGCAGGCGCGCGTACCTGGCGATCAGGGAGTCGCCCCTCAGCTTCTCGACGTCCACTTCCGCATCCGCAAACCTGCCCTCGTTGACCGCCCGGTTGGCCTGCCAGAGGGCCGACAGCCTGACGAAGAAGGGCGCCCGAAAATCCCTGACTGCTCCGGCGAAGTCGGCAACGGCCTCGTCCAGCCCCCGGCTATCCCCCGTCTCGTAGAGATCGAACCCACCCCACCAGTGGCTCCACAGGCGATCGTACGGGTCGCCGGCCGCTTCCGCCATGCGGCGGGCCTCCGTGATCAGGGCAAGCCGCTCGTCCAGGTTATCCGGACTCCAGAGCGCCACCCGGCGGGCGATGAGGACGGACGCGAGCACAGCGGGGTCGCCGAGGTGGCGGGCCATTGCCACCGCCTCCCCGCTGAGCGTCGCAGTGCGGTCGGCGAGGTGCGGGATCGCCCGGTCGTGAACGGCCAGCCGCGCCAGGAGGCGAGCCTTGAGAGGATCGTCCCCCGGCGGGGCAAGCGCCAGGGCGTCTTCTAGAAACCGTACCTGCTGGATGGCCTCGGCCGGATCGGCGGCGGTGGAGCCGGCGAACCCGAGCGCGGCCCGTGCCAGGCGCTCCGGCGAGCCGATCGCCTTCGCGATCTCAGCGGCTTCGCGGTACGAGTGTCGTCCCTGCGGCGCCTCGCTGACGTCGGGGACTGCCCGGTACTGCGCAGCGCCGAGGACGAGCAGCACGTCGCACCGCCGCGCCGGGTCCGGCTCGGCCAGCAGGTCCATCGCGTGCAGCGCCCGCTCGTACTGCTGAATCGCCGTTTCCCAAGCGACCTGGGCCATCGCGCGCTCGCCGGCCTTGACCGCGTAGTCAACCGCCTGGGGCGCGTACCCGACCGGGGCGGCAATCGTGAAATGGTGGGCGAGCTCGCGGTAGTGCGGCGCCGGATTGGCGGCGTGGAGCTGCTCCAGCGCCTGCCCGATGCGGGCGTGCAGGCGGAGCCGGCGCGCCGCGGTCAACTCGGCGTAGAGCGTCTCCTGGACGAGCGCATGGACGAAGCGGTAGCGGCCCGTCTCCTCGTCTTCGTGGATCAGCTTTGCATCGATTGCCTCGCCGAGCGCGTCCAGCACTGCATCCGGCTCCCAATCGCCGACGCGCGCCAGAACCGGCAACGCGAACTCGTTTCCGACGACCGAGGCGGCCGCCAGGACCTCGTTGCAGGTCGCCGAGAGCCGGTCGAGTCGCTGCCCCACGGCGCCGCGCACGCTCTGCGGCAGGCTGAACCGCCACGGGCCCGACCCCCAGGGCCGGCCGAGGCGCCCTTCCGCGACGAGCAGGCGGACGACTTCCCCGACGAAGAACGGGTTGCCCTCGGTCTCGCGCTGGACCGCTTCGACCAACGCCTGCTCCGGCTCGATCCCGGCCGAGAGCGCGATGAACCGCGCGGTGTCAGTTGACGTCAACCCTCGTAACGGAATCCGCAGCATGCGGTGACCGCGCTCGAGCGCGGTCAGCGTCTTCGTCAAGGGATGGCGGCGCCCGATCTCGACGTCCCGGTAGGTCCCGACGATCAGGAGTCTGGTGCGATCGAGGTCGTCGGCGACAACCTGCAAGAGCTTCAGCGAGGGCGTCTCCGCCCAGTGGAGGTCGTCCAGGTCGAGGAGCAGCGGTTGACGGGCTGCCGCGTTGCGGAGGAAGGTGGCGACGCTCTCGAAGAGACGAAATCGTGCCTCTTCGACTTCCATCCGCGGTAGCGAGGGCAGCTCAGGAAACCGCTCGCGGACCTCGGAGACGACCTGGGCGATGTCCGCCGCGCCCGATCCCAGATCGGATCGCACCTGCTGCAGATCGCGCTCGTGGGCGTAACCGCGGATGATCTGCACCCACGGCCAGAACGCTGACGCCCCCTCCCACTCATAGCAGTGGCCCCAGAGGACCTGGGCTCCGTGGCGACGGGCGTAGGTCGCCGTCTCCTCGGCGAGTCGGGTCTTGCCGATGCCCGGTTCCCCGGCCAGCATGACGACGCCGGCTTGCCCGGTGAAGGCGGCGTCGCAGGCGGCGCGCAACAGGCGGAGTTCCCGCTCGCGCCCGACGAAGACGCCACCCGCGAGCAGGTCCAGCGAGCTTTCGTCGGTCGAGGGCTGGAGATCGACGGCCTCCGATTCCTGCCACCCGACGTCGGCGCGCTCTGGCAGTGCCACCGGGGCTCCGCATTGAGGACAGAAGCGGGACCCCGGTGGCGTGTCCTGACCGCAACGATGACAGGTCATGGTGGGTCGGTCCCGGGCCGGGCGCCTCGCGCCGGAGATCGGGTCTCCCGGCAGGTGCGCGGCGCAGCGAGTTCGCGCCGAAGCACACGGGCATCCTCGGTCTTGCCGGGCAGGATCGGGAACACCGGTCAGCTCGTCGGGGCGATGTTCTGGTTGAAGCGGAAGCGGTTGGTCGGGTCGTAGGTCCGCTTGAGGGCGACGAGGCGGTCGTAGTTGGGGCCGTAGGCGGCGGCGACCCGGTTCTCGCCCTCCTGGCGTGCGTCGCTGAGGTAGTTGACGTAGACGCCGTCGGCCGCGTGCGGCCGCATGGCGGCCCAGAGCTCTCGTGCCCAGGCAATGTTGGCCGCGTCCGCCGCCGGGTCTTCCCAGGCGGCCAGCACGATCAGGCTGAAGGGGGCCGAGCGGTGGGGGAAGGCGGTCGCCTCCGGGGCGACGCGGCACGCCGCCCCGCCGTAGTGCTCCAGGAGGAAGGCGCAGTGCGGCGACGGCGCCCGCGAGTAGCCGTCGACGAGGACATCGATCGCCGCGTCGTCCAACCCGCGCAGGAACCCCGACTTCCAGTAGTTGCGCCGGCCGGACGGGAACGCGGCGTCGAAGATGGTCTGGAGCCCGCGATAAGGGATCGGCCCGACGAGATCGGCCGCCGGCGTGCCAATCGCCCGCAGCGGACGCACCGCCGCCTCGCCCGCCTCGAGCGACCCGATGTAGGCGGGCAGGAGCGCGGCCAATTGGGCGCCATCCGGGGAGGTCAGGATCGCCGCGTGGCAGGTCAGCGCGTCTGGCATGGAGGGCACCATGTCCCGGTAGCGCCGCAGGACCTCGCGCGCCGCGTTCAGCGGGTGGAAGAGCGGCCCGGCGATCAGGGTCGGACCGACCTCGTGCAGGCGGAACTCGAAGGAGGTGACAACGCCGAAGTTGCCGCCGCCGCCGCGCAGCCCCCAGAAGAGGTCGGCGTTCTCTGATTCGCTCGCGGTCAGGAACCGGCCGTCGGCGGTGACGACATCGGCCGCGAGGAGGTTGTCGCAGGAGAGACCGTGGCAGCGCATCAGCCAGCCAAACCCGCCGCCGAGGGTGAGTCCGCCGACCCCGGTCGTGGAGACCGTCCCGCCGGTGGTGGCCAGCCCGAACGCCTGCGTCTCGGCGTCGAGCTCGGCCCAGGTGACGCCGCCCTCGACCCGCGCCGTCTTGGCGACCGGATTGACGCGGATGCCTTTCATCGGCGAGAGGTCGATGACGAGCGCGCCGTCGGCGACGGCCGTGCCGGCGACGTTGTGCCCGCCGCCGCGGACGGCCACCGGCAGCCCGTTGGTGCGGGCGAAATTGACGGCGGTGATGACGTCGGCGACGCCGGCGCAGCGGGCGATCAGGGCAGGGCGGCGGTCGATCATCGCGTTCCAGACCGCGCGCGCCGTGTCGTAGTCATCGTCCTCGGGGCGGATCAGGCCGCCCCGCAGACCGGCGCCGAAGGCCTGGACCGCCTCGTCGTCGAGGTCCACGGGAAACGCAGCGGGCGCAAGTTGGGTGACCATCGCGCAGCTCCTTGTGGCGAAACGAACGTGCCCTCCGCACCGGCGGTAGGGCGGTCGACCGACTCCTGGCAGTTCTCGATGTGCCCCAGCCTATGCCTCGCTCCGACGGTGTCAAGACCGCCGTTGCTACGACCGACGCCGTCGGCTCCGTCCGCAGCCAGCCGGACGACAGTGGGCTTCCCGAACGGTCACATCGTAGCCCCAGCAGCCGAGGGCCGGAATCGACCAACTGCTGGATTTCACGAACCGACCATGGAGAGGTCATGGCTACGCAGGTTGCGTAGCGAGAGGGCAACCTGCGTAGTGGGGGGCCGTGCGGGATCTGGAGAGGACTGCGCAGACAGCAGCGCGGAGCGCCGCCGTAGGGCGATCGTCGGGAGGTGGGGGAGCATCTCCGCTGCGCGCACGCGGAGAGCGGTTGTCAAAACTGCCATAACGAGCAGGCGAACTGCGCGCCATGCATCTACCCCGCAAGCGAACCGCCCTGCCGGCCCCATCTCCGACAGTCACACGGGCGCGGATACGTCCGTGATGACGCCACTTGGGGGGGGTGTTGACGTAGGCACCCACCGCCCCTAGATGGGACCGCCCACGAATCTGGCGTGTCCACGGAGGACGGTGTCCCCACGACGGGAGAAGGGGTTCTTATGCTTCGCGTTGTCCTCGTGCTCGTGTTCGTGGTCGCGGCGCTGCTCGCGGCGACCACGGCGGGGCCCACGGCAGCGGCGGCTGCATCACGTACGAAGAGACTGGGTTCGTTGAGAGCTGCGGCGGCGGTGGCAGGGGGCAGCGCGGCGGCGGTGGTGGCGGCCGGCTTGAATTCATTGGCAGCTTCGGCAACGTCACTGGCAACACCGGCGGCGGCGGCAGCGGCCCGGGCGGCGGCGGCAGCGGCGGCTGCTTCACCGGCTACGGGGATCGGGTCTGCGGGGGCGGCAGCGGCAAGGGCGAGAACCCCTAGGTCGCCCGAGCGCCAAGTCATTGGTTCCTGGCGGTGGGGGACCCGCTTCGGTGGGTCCCCCTCGGTGTTGCCTCGACGAGGGGTGCCGACCCGCCCGAGACGATAGCTCTTGCGGGCAATACAAACTCGGCGCCGTCTCAGAAACGGCCCAGCCTGTTGAAAAAGTCGGAACGGTGTCCATCAACGGGCTCTGAAGGTGTCCGATGGTACCGATATGCCCCAATTCCGACCGCCGGGAGAGGGTGGATCACGCTTCACGGCGCCCGTCCAGCGAGTTTTTCAACAGGCTGGGCCGGATTTGAGCGCCCGAGCACCAGTCCCAAAAACGACGCAGCCTGTTGAAAAAGTCGGGAGTGGGTCTCCACGGGCGCCCAGATCGGGTTGCAAGGACCCGGTTTACCTCGATTTGGGCCTCCATCAGCCCGCTGGATAGGCCCGGATGGTGTGCTCCTGCGGAGTTTTTCAACAGGCTGGACGGTTTCTGAGACGCAAGTAAGACTCGTTCGCTGGGTGTCGGGCGTCTGACCGACGCCCGATCCCTCCCCGAAGTAGTCGGCGTCGACCCGCTTGACGTGATAGGTCGCGACGTCGGTCACCCCGACGCCGTGATCGATCATCAACGTCGCCAACTGCTCCCCGTCGACTAGCACGACCCGCTTCTCGATGCGGGTCACGTATTCGGCCGCGTCACGGGTGAACTTGGACGTCGTGATCAGCACGCCCTTGCGCGCGCGGTGCCCCTCAAGGCTGCCGGCGAACGCCTGAACGGTCGGCCTGCTGACGGGGTGGTCCCAGCGCTTCGCCTGCACGTAGACGAAGTCCAGTCCGAGCCTATCCTCCTTGATGATCCCGTCGACCCCTTCGTCAGCCGCCTCCTGCCGGTCCAGGCCCTCGCCTCGCTCGCGGTGGGCGCGACCGGCGCCCTGCTGGTGGTGCTCGCCGAGCGGCACCTGCGGCTCGAGCCGGCCGGCTTCGCCTGGCTCCTCCTGGCGATCGGCGTGGGCGCGCTGCTCGGGCCGTTCCTGCTCGGCGCGCTCACCCAGGAGTACCGGAACGCCAAGCTCCTCTTCGTGCCCTACCTGATCCGGGGCGTGGGTGACGTCCTGATCGCCGTCTTCACCCCGCTGCCGGTGGCCTTGGTGATCCTGTTCGTCTACGGGCTCAACACCTCGACCGGGATGGTCGTTTCCAGCTCGCTGCTGCAGAGCCAGGTGCCGGAGCACGTGCGCGGCCGGGTCTACACCCTGCTCGACGTCACCTGGAACCTGATGCGGCTCGTGTCGCTTGCCGCCGGCGGGGTGCTGGCCGAGGAGGTTGGCATCCGGCCGGTCTACTACCTGGGCGGCTCGCTGCTCTTCCTGGCGGGCGCGCTGGGCCTGGGGCTGTTCCGCCGGGTGCGGTTCCGCTGAGCGGAGGGTCGCGGCTATCATGGGGACGGTCGCCGTGGCAGTGTCGCCGGTCGCGCCGGCACGGAGGTCCGATGCCCGTCGTTCGTGACCAGCCCAAAATCGACGAAGCGGCCGAGGCGCTGAAGTTCCTCAGCGACCGCAACCGGCTGCGGATCCTGGCCGCGCTCACCCGGGCCGAGACCTGCGTCTGCGACCTCATCGACGAGCTGGGGCTCCCCCAGCCGCTGGTCTCCTACCACCTCGGCAAGCTCAAGCAGGCCGGCCTCGTGCGCGCCCGCCGCGACGGGCAGTGGGTGTACCACTCCCTCGACCCGGAGGCGTGGGCGCGGCTCACCGCCCCGCTGGCATCCCTGCTCGCCCCCGTCGAGCTCCCGCCCGAGGCCGCCTTCGGCGCCAGTCGGCGCTGCGCCACGGTGCCGGCGGACCCCGCTCGCGGCGCCTGCGGGGACGGCCCCGGCGAGGACTGCTGCTAGGCCCCGCTCCGCCCACAACCCTCTCTCCTTGGCACGCATCAACCACGGTTGATATGCTAGGCGGCGCGATGGTGTCGCCCGGTCAACACGTCGGCCGACGGGAAGGCGATCGCGTGGGCGAGCTGCGGGTGTTGGCGGCCGAGGGCATCGGCACCTTCGGCCTCGTTTTCGCGGGGACGGGGGCCGTCGTCATCGACGCCGAGACCGGGGGTGGCGTCGGCCACGTCGGGGTGGGGCTCACCTTTGGCTTGATCGTCATGGTGATGATCTACGCCGTCGGCCACGTCTCCGGCGCCCACTTCAACCCCGCCGGCACCCTCGCCTTCGCCGTCGGACGCCACTTCCCGTGGCGCGTGGTTCCCCGCTACTGGGCCGCCCAGCTCCTCGGCGCACTCCTCGCGAGCGGGCTGCTGCGCGGCCTGTTCGGCGACGCCGCCAACCTCGGGGCAACCCTGCCCCGCGGCTCGGCGGGGCAGTCGCTCGTGCTGGAGGCGGTGCTGACCTTCTTCCTGATGTTCGTCATCACCGCCGTCGCCACCGACACCCGGGCGGTCGGCCAGGCCGCGGCGATCGCGATCGGCGGCACCGTCGGCCTGGAGGCCCTCTTCGCCGGGCCGATCTCCGGGGCGTCGATGAACCCGGCCCGCTCGCTGGCGCCGGCGCTCGTGTCCTGGACGTGGTCGGACCAGTGGCTCTACGTCGCCGGGCCGGCGCTTGGCGCCGTAGCGGGAGTCCTCGCCTATCAGTTCGTGCGGGGGGAGAAGGTCGGGGAGGACGGCGATGGATAGGTACTTCGCCCAGGTGCCCGCCGACGCCGAGGTGGTCGTCGGCCTGGTCAGGCGCGAGGCCGCAGAGGAGTGCTCGGCGGGGCACCTGCCGCCGCCGGAGCTGGATCGCTGCGTGCGGGAGGCCGTCGGCGAACTCTGGGGCAGCCGGATCTCGACGTTCGTACCGCTGCTGGCGCTGCGGCGGGTGCGCTGCTGCATCCGCGCCGGCACCTGCGAGTGCGACGACTGGTAGGAGCGCAACCCGTGGCCACCCGCATTGCCATCTTCTCCGACCTCCACGGCAACAGCGCCGCCACCGCGGCGACGCTCGCCGCGATCGACGCCGCGGCCCCCGACGCCGTCTACTGCCTGGGCGACTTGGTCGGCTACGGGGCCTACCCCAATGAGACCACGGAGCTGATCCGCGAGCGCGGCATCCCGACGGTGATGGGCAACTACGACGACGGGGTGGGCTTCGACCGCGACGACTGCGGCTGCGCCTACAAGGACAAGGAGGAGGAGGCGCGGGGGCAACAATCGCTTTTCTGCAGCCGCCGGGAGACCACCGACGACAACAAGGCGTACCTGCGGATGCTCCTGCCCGAAATCCGCTTCGAGGCCGAGGGCGTCCGCTTCCGCCTCGTCCACGGCAGCCCGCGCCGGATGAACGAGTACCTCTTCGCCGATCGGGATCCCCGCTCCCTGGAACGGATCGCCCGGACGGCGGACTGCGACGTGCTCGTGTTCGGCCACACGCACATCCCCTGGGTGCGGGAGGTCGAGGGCGCCCTCTTCGTCAACGACGGCAGCGCCGGCAAGCCCAAGGACGGCGACCCGCGCGCCGCCTGGGCGCTCCTGACCGTCGAGGCGGGCCGGCCGGTCTCGGTCGAGATCCGGCGGGTCCCCTACCACGTCGCCGCGATGGCGGCGGCGATCCGGGCCGCCGCCGGTCTCCCGGACCAGTGTGCGAGCGACCTGGAGACCGGCGGCGCCGGCTGAGGTCCCCACTGCCGCGGCCGCGGTCACGCCGCCGGCCCAACGTCGCCCGACGGGCTATTCATCGATAATCTACGATTGATCTATTGACAATGCTCGATGAAAGAGGTAGGCTGGCCGCGAAAGGAGTCGGACCGTGGCCGTCGCGACCGTCGAGCACCCCACCGCGACCCAGGCGCCCGAGCGGTGTTGCCCGCTCGGCGAGGGCCCCGACATCTCCGAGCGGGAGGCCGAGGCCTACGCCGGGTGGTTCCGGGCGTTGTCCGACCCGACGCGCATCCGCATCCTCAACCTGCTCGCCCGCAGCGGCGAGCCCGTCTGCGTCTGCGACATCGTCGACCACTTCCCGCTCGGGCAGTCGACGATCTCCCACCACCTCAAGCTCCTGCGCGACGTCCGCTTCGTCGTGGCCGAGCGGCGCGGGACGTTCATGTACTACCGCCTCAACCGGCAGTGCCTGAGCGAGTTCCCCGAGGCTGCCGGCCGGATCATGGCCGTCTAGTCCCCAACGAGGAGGTGCGCGAAGGACCCCGTGCGGCTTGGATCATCGATCATCGTCGATATTCGATATGGTCGGTCAGTGAGCTCGCTGCGGGCGCAGCGTGAGGCGGACCCGGTCGGGAAGGAACCCAACACCATGCAGCGCGAACAGCTCCCGGTCGCCGTCGTCGGCGCCGGCCCGGTCGGCCTCGCCGCCGCGGCGCACCTCCTGGAGCGGGACCAGGAGCCGGTCGTCTTCGAGGCCGGCCCGGGCGTGGGGACCGGCGTCCTCCGCTGGGGCCACGTCCGCCTCTTCTCGCCGTGGCGCTACGTGGTCGACGAGGCGGCCCGCCGCCTGCTCGCGCCGACCGGGTGGCGTGCCCCCGACCCCGACGGGTACCCGACGGGGCGGGAGCTCGTCGACCGCTACCTCCTGCCCTTGGCCGCAACACCCGGCTTGTGGCCGCGGATCCGCACCGGCCAGCGGGTGGTCGCGGTGGCCCGCGCCGGCTTCGACAAGATGAAAACGGAGGGCCGGGAGGAGGCCCCGTTCCTCCTCACGGTGCGGACGGCCGACGGCCGCGAGGACACCGTCCTCGCCAAGGCGGTCGTCGACGCCTCCGGCACGATCGAGCGGCCCAACCCCGCCGGCGCCGCCGGCGTCCCGGCGATCGGCGAGCGGGCGCTGGCGAACCGGATCTTCTACGGCATCCCCGACGCCCTCGGCGCGCACCGGGCGCGCTACGCCGGCACGCGGGTCCTGGTCGTCGGGAGCGGCCACTCCGCCTTCAACGCCCTCCTCGACCTGGTCGACCTGGCCGACGCGGCGCCGGGGACGGACGTGACCTGGGCGGTGCGCCGGCCGGCCGACCGGCTCCAGGCCCTCTTCGGCGGCGGCATCGACGACGCGCTGCCGGCCCGCGGGGAGCTCGGGGCGCGGGTCCGCCGGCTGGTGGAGGGCGGGCGGCTCCGGCTGGCGACGGGGTTCAGGCTCGCCCGCCTGACCGACACCGGCGAGGGGATCGTCGCCGCCGGCGAGGACCAGGCCCTGCCTTCGGTCGACGAGGTCGTGGTGGCGCCGGGGTTCCGACCGGACCTTTCCGTGCTCTCCGAGCTCCGGCTCGGGCTCGACCCGGCGGTGGAGAGCCCGGCGGCGCTGGCCCCCCTCATCGACCCCAACGTCCATTCCTGCGGGACGGTCCCCCCGCACGGCGCCGAGGAGCTCAGGCACCCCGAACCGGACCTCTACGTCGTGGGGATGAAGAGCTACGGGCGAGCGCCGACCTTCCTCATGCTCACCGGCTACGAGCAGGTGCGATCGGTCGCCGCGGCGATCGCCGGGGACTGGGAGGCGGCGCGCGACGTGCAACTGGTCCTGCCCGAGACCGGGGTCTGCTCCAGCGGCCTGGTGCTGGCCGAGCGTGGCGTCGCCTGCTGCGCGGCCGGCGCGGACGATGCGGCGACCGAGGCCGGAACGGCGTCCGCGTGTTGCGGGCCGGCGTCGGCCGAAGGGTCGCCCGTCGGTGGGGGTTCGTGCTGCGGCTCCGCCGTGCCGCAGCTCATCCAGCTGAACGCCGCCGCCCGCGGCGGGTGCTGCGCCTAGGGACCGTGGGCACCGGCCAGACCGCGACAAGATCGCGCGGGGGGCTCTACTACGGCTGGGTGGTGGCGGGCACGCTCGCTGCCACCGAGACCGTCTCCTGGCGCGTCCTCTACTACGCCTTCGCCGTCTTCCTCGTGCCGATGCAGGCGGAGCTGGGCTGGTCGACGGCGGCGCTCACCGGTGCCTACTCCCTGGCCCTCCTCGTCTCCGGCCTGGCCGCGCCCATCGTCGGGCGCTGGCTCGACCGGCACGGCCCCCGCGCCCTGATGACGGCCGGCTCGATTGCCGGCTCCGCGCTCGTGCTCGCCTGGTCGCGCGCCCAGGACCTGGCGGCCTTCTACCTGATCTGGGCCGGGGTCGGGCTGGCGATGGCGGCCACCCTCTACACGAGCCGGCCTTCGCCACCCTGACGCGGTGGTTCGTGCGCGACCGGGGCCGGGCGGTGCTGCTCCTCACCGTCGTTGCTGGCTTCGCCAGCACCATCTTCCTCCCGCTCGCCGGCTGGCTCGTCGCCGCGCTCGGCTGGCGCGAGGCGCTGCTGGTCCTCGCCGCGCTGCTGGCGGTCCTCACCATCCGCCCCCGCGCTGCTGCTGCGCCGACGCCCGGAGGACCTGGGGCTCCGCCCGGACAGGGCGGCGCCCCGGCGCCGGACGACCCGCCCGTGGCGCACCACGTCGCGGACGGCGTGCCATTGGCCGCCGCCCTGCGCGACCCGGCCTTCTGGTGGCTGACCGGCGCGTTCTTCGCCGGGACGCTCACCTCGGTCGCGGTCGGGGTGTCGCTGATCCCCTACCTCGTGGCCCGCGGCGCGCACTGGCGCGGGTGGCCCGCGCTTCGCACCGCCGGCGGCGGCGACCGTTCGTCTTCGCCCTCCAGGCCGGCGCTGGTGGTCCTGGCGCGACGGTGGCCCTGACGCTCGTTCGCCGGCCGCGCCTCCCCCGGTCCCGCTGACCGCGTTCGTCTTCGCCCTCCAGGCCGTCGCCCTGGTGGTGCTGCTGGTCGGCGACGGCTTGGCCACGCTCCTGGCCGTCCTGCTCCTCGGCGCCGGCCGCAGCGCCTCACCCTGCTCCGGCCGCGATGGTCGCCGAGCGGTCGGGCGGACTTCGGGGCGATCAGCGGCACGCTGGCGTCCTTCCTGATGGGGGCGCAGGCCCTCGCCGCTCCGTACGAGCCGGGCCTGGGGACATCGCCATGGATCGGCGTGCGCGATGCTGGCGGCCGGTCGCGCTACGGGAACTGCGTCGCCTCGGGCGAGGTTGCGCAAGGACGAGGTGGTCACCGCTCGCTGGAGGGACATCCCCATGGACCGATTCTACCGGTTGCAACGCCCACGATCGCGACCGGTTGCGCCACATCGCCGTCACGGCTGACGACGACATGCTCCGGCGCAGGATCGATGCCGACTGGACCGTCGCTGCCGCGCTCGCCACCTCGCCTTCTGGGACCGCTGGGTCACGGCGCGTTGGGATCAATATGACCGTGACGGCGCTATACAGGACCTCCCCGACGGCATCCTCGACCTCGCCAACGCCGCTGGCCTGCCCGAATGGCTTGCTCTCCCGCCGCGCACCCCGCGGCGCGGCGGCGGAGGCGGTCGACCGACGGATCGAAGGACTCGCTGCCGAGGCAGTCGCGCACGCGCTCGCGACCGACCGCCCAGCCATGGCCGACCGCTCGCTCCACCGGGGCCGCATCTCGACCAAATCGAACGGGTCCTTGCGGAGTAACGCCGGCGTCCTGCCCCAGCCGACCCCCGCGCGGTGGCGGACGGTTTTCTTCCTAGATGGCGGAACGACGGACGTGGCCACCATCTGCAAGACACTGGGGATCTCCCGCGCGACCCTCTACCGCTACCTCAGGCCACGCACGGGCGAGTAATCGTCAGGAGGCGGTTCCAGTAATGGGACCCCCGCGCCAGCCTGTTCTTGAAAAACTCCGACCCAGGGGCACCGTCCGGGCCCGTCGAGCGGGCTGATGGAGGCCCAAATCGCGGTAAATCGGGGCCTTGCAGCCCCGATCTGGGCGCCCGTGGACACCGGTCCCCGCCTTTTTCAACAGACTGGGCCCGTATTGGGGTAAATCGGGACTCCGGAACCCCTGCGGGTACCATCCAAGACCATCGATCCGACTTTTTCAACACGCTGGCCCTACAGGAACCACCCGCCCCGGATTGACGCTTGACGGGCTGTCATCTTCTTCCTGTCGCAGGTCTTCAGCGCTATCAGTCGTAGTCGACGACCTCCGGCTGCGCCGATCCTCTACACCCAGGCCGGCTGCGCCAGAGCGCAAAAGTCCGCAGGTGGCTCGTTACGCACGGCGTTCCCTTCACTGAACGCAACGCGAGTACCGATCCGGAAGCAGCACGAGCCCTCGCGGCCACCGGGATCTTCGCCACGCCACTGTTCATCGTTGGCGAGGAGCGGGTGCTCGGCTTTCGGCGCAGGCGCTCGCAAGGCGCTCCAGAATTCCTCCCCCACCGCAGCAACCGTGTTGACGAGTGGCCTCTGCGGGTGTAGCGCGCGAGACGCGCTGCGATTCCAGCCGGTCTTTTTCTTTTCGAGCGTGGTTTTGTCAGCATGGGCAGTCGCGGTGCTTCCGTACCGGTCCCTGCTCCCTACCGGCGGTTGCGTGCGCCGCACCGGGTGCGCGTCGATGGCAGTTGGTGGTGGCACGTGAAGCGCATGCCGCCAGGACCCGGCTGCTGGGCCTCGACCCAGTGCGCCATGCAGAGGCCGACCCAGCAGTGCGGACGAGGGCCACCGCCGTCCGCTCCACCCCACGCTGCGCACACACGAAGCAGTGCATCGCTCTCTCTCTCAGCCTCGCCCGCCGCCCGCAGACGGCGTGCGCGTACGGGAACTAGCAGCGACCGCCGAACAGAATGACACCGATCCCCATTGCGGCGCCACTCGCTACCCAGAAGATCAGGAGGTACGTGATGTCGGTCCGGTAGAATCGCCCGCTTGGTGGACCGCCAGCCCCTTGACGAGGAAAAGACCAGAGACAGCAGCGAGAGCAAGCCCGGTGCGTACGGCGCCAGCCCGATCAGTCGGGTCATTCCCGGCGGCTCGTCCTTACGCATGCGGTGCTCGTTTGCGGGCGCGGTTCGGCCGGGTTGGGATTCGATCCTCCGGGGCGTGCCGACACGGGCCGAGGTAGGACAGCCGGCCGTTAACGATTCGCCTGCTGGTGACGTGATGGTAGGATGCGGGGAGGTGGTGATGAGAGGCTCGGTGCGGTAACGGCCCTGACGGCACACGGCAGGGCGACAGCTGTCTCGTCCGGCGAGTTAAAGCGGACACGCAGCGTGCGACACCAGCTGGGCGACACAGCCTTGTGGATCCAGAGCAACCAAGGTCAAGAGCAACGAGCCGTCGAGAGAAACAGCCAGCGAGGAGGAGGACCGACGTGGCTGACCGCGGCAGCAGCAGAACCCGGTAATCCTCCCCGACTCCCAAGCCGACTCGGCCCAGGTCGAACCGAGACTGGTGGCCGAATCAGCTGGACCTCTCGGTTCTCCACCAGCACGCGCCCCAGCCCAATCCGATGGGCGAGGACTTCAACTACGCAGAAGAGTTCAAGACCCTTAATCTCGACGCGCTGAAGCGGGACCTCGTCGAGGTGATGACGACGTCGCCAGGACTGGTGGCCGGCCGACTACGGCCACTACGGGCCGCTCTTCATCCGGATGACGTGGCATGCCGCAGGGCCAGTACCGCGTCGCCGATGGCCGGGGCGGTGGCGGCACCGGCGCTCGGCGCTGCCCCCTCAACAGTTGGCCCGACAACGAACCTCGACAAGGCGCGCCGGTTGCTCTGGCCGATCAAGCAAAAGTACGGCCGGAAGATCTCCTGGGCCGATCTGTTGTCTTCGCCGGCAACGTTGCCATGGAATCGATGGGGTTCAAGACGTTTGGCTTCGGCTTCGAAGGCGAGAGGACATCTGGGGGCCCGACGAGATCTTCTGGGGCCTGAGGACACGTGGCTCGGAGATGAGCGCTACAGCGGGGACGGGCGCTCACAAACCTTTCGCCGCCGTGCAGATGGGCCTGATCTACGTGAATCCGGAAGGGCCCAACGGCAACCGGATCCCCTGGCTGCCGCCAGGGACATCCGAGAGACCTTCGGTCGTATGGCGATGAATGACGAGGAGACAGTTGCGCTCATCGTCGGCGGCCACACGTTCGGCAAGACCCATGGTGCGGTCGGTGCGGAGTACGTCGGTCCGGAACCCGAGGCTGCCCCCCTCGAGGCAAGGGCCTCGGCTGGAGGAACACCTTCGGCAGCGGCAAGGGCGCCGACACGCTCACCAGCGGGCTGGAGGGCGGCGCATGGACCAACGAGCCGACGAAGTGGGACAACGGGTTCTTGGACAACCTGTTCAAGTACGACTGGGAGCTCACGACGAGCCCCGCCGGTGCGAAGTAGTGGACTCCGGTGATCGGCCCAGGGCACCGTGCCGATGCTCATGATCCGTCGAAGCGGCACGCCCCCCATGATGCTGACGACGGACCTCGCGCTGAAGATGGATCCGATCTACGCGCCGATCAGAAGCTTCCACGAGAATCGGACCAGCTCGCCGACGCATTCGCCAAGGCGTGGTACAAGCTGTTGCACCGCGACGCTGGGACCCGTCTCGCGCTACCTCGGCCCGTGGGTTCCGGAGCCGCAGCTGTGGCGAGGATCCGTCCCCGAGGTCGATCATGACCTGATCGGGGACGAGGACATCGCTGCCCTCAAGGGCAAGATCCTCGCATCAGGACCGTCCCTCTCCCGGCTGGTCTCCACCGCCTGGGCGTCGGCGGTCAGCTTCCGCGGCAAAGACAAGCGTGGCGGGGCGAACAGGGCGCGGCTTCGTCTTGCGCCGCAAAAAGGACTGGGAGGTCAACGACCCGGCGAATTGGCCAAGGTGCTGCAGCCCCTCGAGCAGATCAGCAGGACTTCAACCTCTCGCAGTCCGGCGGAAAAGAAGGTCTCGCTCGCTGACCTGATCGTTCTGGGCGGGTGCGCTGCCGTCGAGCAAGCGGCGAAGAACGCCGGGCACGACATCGCGGTCCCGTTCGTGCCGGGGCGCCTGGACGCCTCGCAGGGAACAGACCGACGTGGGAGTCGTTCGCCGCGCTCGAACCGACCGCCGACGGGTTCCGCAACTACCTCCGAGCCGGGGAGAGGTTGTCGCCGGAGACCCTGCTGCTGGACCGGGCGAACCTGTTGACGCTGACCGCTCCCGAGATGACGGTTCTCATCGGCGGCATGCGCGCCCTGAACGCCAACTTCGGGACAATCCAGCGGCGTCTTCACCGACCGGCCCGAGACGTTGACCAACGACTTCTTCGTGACCTGCTCGACATGAGCACGAGTGGAAGGCATCCGCCTCGGCTGAGAACGTGTACGAGGGTTGCGATCGCGCCACGGGCGAGCTCAAGTGGACCGCCACCGCCGTCGACCTCGTCTTCGGTTCCTCCCAACTCCGAGCCATCTCGGAGGTCTACGCATGTGACGACTCGAAGGAGAAGTTCCTGCGTGACTTTGTGGCTGCGTGGAACAAGGTGATGAATCTTGATCGCTTCGACGTTGTCGCTCAGGGCCAGTGGGCCGCTGGCCAATGTCTGCGGTGAAGCGGACCGTGCCATCAAACTGTTGGCGGCGAGCTTCCCGTGGTGGGAGCAGACCGGAGACGCCCTCGGCCATGCGCGCTTTCACCGCGGCCTAATCGCCTGGGTGCAGGGGGACGATGCGCGCGCAGTCTGCTACGCGACGCCGTGGCGCTCTACGATTGTGTCGGGGTGCAAGCCGATGCCATCGATCCGCTGCGCTCCCTCGGCTTGATCGCCTGCGCTGCCGGCGACCTCAACGAAGCGACCATGTGGTTCCGTGAGGAGTGGATGCGCCTGCGCCAGCTTGGTAGCCGTGCCGCCCTCGCCGTGGGCCTGGCCGATGTGGCAACCCTGGCTGCGGCGCGCGGGTGGTGGCAGCCGGCGGTGCGTCTCTTTGCCAAAGCGGAGGCACTGCTCCAGACCGAGGGCGCGGCGTTCTCCCTGCCTGCCCGTGATCTCTTCGAGCAGGCGCATGCTCGTGCGCGGGAGGCACTGGGTGATGTTGCCTCTCAGGTGGCTGCTGTTGCCGCCGGGGCGCTTACCGTGGAGCAGGCGTTGGCGGAGGCCGAGGCGCTGCTGGAGCGGGCTCATGATGGCAGTGTCGGACCCACGTCTATACAGGACGTGGAGCAAGCGGACCCGCCCCTCACCGAACGAGAGCTGACATAGCACCCTTGAGCACCGGTCTCGCAAACGGCCGTTTGTGAGACGAGGGATCAGGGCCGTCCGTTCTGGCTTGACAAGCCGGCACGACGGTGTAGCCTAGGGATGGCATCCCCTGGGACCCTCACCCGATCCGTCGACGCGCGACCGGCCGCGCCGGTTGGCGCTGCCCCGTGGAAGTCACCCCATGCGCCGCATGCCGGTCCTGCTCCCGTCCGCCGTCCTCTACGAACCCCATCAGTCCGCGTATGGCCACAATCTCTACCTGACCTACACCGGCACCGACGGCTACGTCTACGCCGAGCCAACGCCGACATCCGACTACTAGTGGCGCGAATGAGACCCGGACGCGCGGTCGAGGCACCGTCCTTGGGCCGCGGCGGCGTTCAGGGGCAAGGAGGCAACCATGGCGAAGCTGCTCTACGTCGCGACGCATGGACCGGACGACCCGACCAAGGCCTGCATGCCGATCCACCTGGCCGTCAACGGCGCGGTCGAGGCGGGGATCGAGGCCGAGATCAACCTGGCTGGAGACGCCGCGGTCCTGATCCAGGATACCTACATCGAAACGCTCGCGCCGCTCGGCTTCCCGCCGCTCAAGGCGCTGATGGCCAAGGCGGTGGAGACCGGCGTCCGCATCCACATCTGAGGTGGCTGCGCGCAGGCCCGTGGGGTCTCGCCGGCCGACCTCGAAGGGAAGAACGCCGCCTTCACCTCCCCACCCGACCTCGCTCGCCGCTGCGCCGAGGCGACCCACGTGCTCGTCTTCTAGGTCTTGGTGTGCTCGGTCGTTCGCCTGTCGCGCAAACGGACCTTCAGCGTTCGGCGAACGACTGGGTGGTGGGGTCGTGGAGACGCTTCAGTCGGCCGTTGCCCATCCCCTCTGGGCTCGTTCGTCCCACGCCGGGACGTCGATCCCCTTGATGGCGAGCCACAGCGCGAGCCCCGATTCCCCGAGAAAGGCGGGCAGCAGCACCCAGGGCACCAGGCTCCCGGCGAGCTCCGGGTCCAGGATCTGCGTGAAGCTGTTGATCAGGTACCCGACCCCCGCGACGACGAGCAGGACGCCGATGACCTTGGGCACGTACCCGGATCGCCGGATCAGGTACCCGAGCAGCACGAGGGTACAGCCGAAGAAGATCGAGCCGATGGCGAAGCCGTAGGCGTGCAGCCGGAGCACCAGGTAGGCCAGGGCGTGCCGCTGCGGCGGGTCAAAGGACTCCAGATAGGCGGGAAAGCGCTCGGCGCCGAGGTCGCTGGTGCCGGCCCCGCCCAGCAGCATCACGGCCGCCAGCTGGAAAAGCCCGTTGAGGCCGTAGACGGCGTTGGCGCTCACCGTCAGGAATGCTGCCAGCAACGCCACGTGGCGGTTCACCGGCGCGAGCAGCACGTACAGGATCGTCGCGACTGCCACGCTGGAGGCGTACCCGAGCAGTTCGACCGCAAGGGTGGCGCGGACCAGCGTCTCGGACCCCAGAAGGTTGTCGGCGGTCGCGGCGGCGTCGCCCGGCTCGACGAGCCGGCCACGAACGACAAACCCGAAGATGCCGACGACGACGATGAACACGTAGAGGATCCCGCCGATCCGGGCGTACGTTTGCTGTGCGCCGTCAGCAGCAACACGGGTCACGTCGCCTCCTCGAGAACGCCGGATCGCACCAGCACGCGGTGCCGCTTGGCGATCAACGGCCCGTGATCGCCAAGCGCGCGCCAAGCGCCACGAACGAAGCGGCGAATGTCCGCCGGATCCAGGTCATGACGCGCGGCCGCGCGACGACATGCGTCCGCACAGCGGCGGCAAAGACCCCGTAACCGACGAAGACGACCAACGTCAGCAGCATGAAGACAGAACTCAGCTCCACCATGTCCACCACGGCGCCAGGCTCATCGGGGCGCACAAATTGGGGCAGGAAGGCGAAGAAGAAGATCGTCAGCTTTGGATTGAGGATGTTGATCAGAACGCCCGAGGCAATGACCTTGGCGGCCGAGGGCGGAGCGGTCGCTGGATGGACCGCAAACGTGTCCGTGTCGCACAGGGTGGTCCAGGCCACGTAGAGTAGATAGGCCACGCCCAGAGACTTGAGCGTCTGGAATGCGAGCGCGCTGGTGTGCAGCAGGGCTGCGAGCCCCGTCATGGCCGCCACCATGTGCGGCACGATGCCAAGAGTACACCCAACAGCGGCGATCACACTTGCGCGGGCCCCGCGCGACAGACCAGCCGCGAGCGTGTAGACGGCGCCGGTGCCAGGGGTGGCGACGATCACGAGCGTCGTGAGCAGAAACTCAATACTCATGGCGGCCCTCCGTCGGTGTGCGACCTCCACTCTACCGCGAGGGTGCCCAGCTGCACACCTAACCTTCGCGAGTGACGGATGCAGTCGTGTGTCTCGGCCCCGAGGAGGAGCCCGATGGCGGCGGAAGCGAAGCTAGACCGGCAGCGGTTGAGCGTCCTGGCATTGGCCGAGGCGTTGAGGAATGTCTCGGCTTTGGGTCAGGGCTTACGACCGATAGCGCCGAAGACCAACGCCAGGAAGCGGTGACGATGACAGCCTGTCAAGCGTCAATCCGGGGCGGGTGGTTCCCATAATGGGCGAGCCCGTTGAAAAACTCCCTGGGCGAGGTCTTTGAAAAACTCCCTGGGCGAGGTCTTGGAGCCTACGGAAGCGCCCGATGACGGCCGGTATTGGGCCCAATTGGGGCTCTGGAACCCCTCGGAGCACTATCCCAGACCATCAATCCGACTTTTTCAACACGCTGGGCCGTTATCCGGGGAATCCGGATGAAGGTCGGCCGCCGGTGAATGTCAGGTTGAGTGTTGACTGGCGGGGGTGTTGGCTCTGGCGCATTTCGGGTGATGGATCGTATCAGACCTCGCCTCGACCTCCGTTATGCCGTCCTGCAGTCAATGTGGCAGGAAAAACGTCCGGTATCTAACCGCGAAGCTCTGCCAGGATGCCGAAGTGGTCGGAGGCCCAAACACCATGTCTTGGCTCGGTGCCGATAAGATCCACGTCGAGGATGTGTCCCTGGCCGCCGTCGTTGGGAAGGCCGACGAACACGTAGTCGATCCGGGCGTTGGGATCGAGTGTCGCAGCGACGTCGGGGTTACGGCGATCCCACGTCCAGTCCGGCTCCAGCGGCCGGGCGTACGACCACGCGTCGAGCAGGACGAACCCCCTGACCGGCGGGGCCATCTTCCCGACGATGCAGCGGATCTCGTCGGAGTCGGGCATCGCGTTGAAGTCGCCGGTCAGGATTGGCGGGAACGCCGAGTCCTTCTTCTGCATGAACTCGGCGATCTTCGCAACCTGCTCCCGGCGGAGCGCTGACTGGCCCCAAGGGGTATTCAGATGGGTCGTGAAGAACGGGATGCGGCCGAACGGACTCTCGATCTGCGCATAGAGAACGACCCGCCCCTCGTCAGGCTCATCACCGGCCGGGAGCCGCCGGATCTCGGACGCGACGATCGGCCAGCGGCTCAGCACCGCGTTGCCGATCCCGACGTTCACATCCCCTATCTTGCGTTGCCACCTTTCAGGTGCCGGGGATGGGGCATAGGCGAAGTACCAGCCGAACTCGTCGGCGAATGAGGCGGCGAGGTTCTCGCCCGGATCGCTCCAGACCTCCTGCAGGCCACAGATGTCGGGGCCGACGCGCCGCACCTCGGCGATAATCGCCTCGCGGCGCTCCCGCCACCGGCCGTACCGCCACCAGAGATTCCAGGTCATAACCCGCACGCGATCCGCCCGTGGAGCAGCCGGACTAATGCTCTTACTCATACGCGTCGCGCCCCGATGCAGGTATTCCCCGTACTCGCGCGCCATGGCGGCCATCTAACCGTTGCAGTACGGTCACCAGTGGCCCCGGTAGAAGACGAGCAGAAGGCGCGCATTATAGGATGGAGGGTGCGAGCCCACGATCCAAGCCACGGCTGACTGCAACCATGTGTCAACGATGTCGTGGCGAGGCGTCCCCGGCGGGATGCCGATGAGAGGAGGAGGATCATGGCACAGGAGCAGCGTCGGCCTCCGTTGGCATCTTCTTGGACCTCACCATGTCACCCGTTCGCCTTCGACCGCCACGTCGACGACCTCATCAGATTCTTCCGGCCGGTGATCGAGCGCCGCTAGCGCAATACCACCGGGCCGTGTTTGACTGCGACGCACGGTCATCCGCGCCTACCGGTGGGGTGTTCGCTGGTCGGGGTGGCGGTTTCGGCCGAGGCGTTGAGTGCTTGCCAGATCCAGTCGTGAACGAGATCGTGAACCTCGGAAGCAACTTGGTCCAGGTTGTGGTTGGCGCCGGGGTAGAGCATCAGGCGTTTGGGCTCGCGGGCGCGGGCATGGACCCGTTCCGAGCTGGCTGGCGGGAGGATCTCGTCGGCCGTGCCGTGGACCAGCAGGATCGAAGCGGCGTCCGGGAGCCGAGTGACGGCATCAGCACCGGCGCCCTGAGTCGAGAGCGTGACAACGGTCCGAGTCAGCGCCGAGGCCGCGCCGGCCTGGATGACGACGGCGCTGCCGAAGGAGTGGCCGGTCAGGGAGACGCCCTCAATCCCCTCCCCCTCCAGGTAGGCCAGGCCGGCGAGGACATCAAGGACGCACTCGCCCAATACCGCGGCCCGGCGGTAGAGGACCTGGAGCGAGGCGATGCCCTCCCCGAGGAATTCCCGGCTGAGCCGGGGGTAGAGATCACCAGCGGGGGTGTGCCAGCCGCCGATGGCGCCGGGGACCCAGAGGGCTGCTCGGGTGGCGTCGGGCGCCGGGTAGTGGCGGCCCCGACGTCACCGCGACTGGTCGCCAGCGTGACAGGGCGGTAGCCCTCGGCCCCGACCGATCCAACCCGGACATCGAGAATCGCCATCGCTAAGCGCCCGCCCTCGAGTTGCACGGCAATCTCCCGTCCCTTCAGTGATGAGGCGGTGGCCGGCGGTGACACGTCCGTCACGGAAGCAGGCACCTGAAGCGCGCCGCCCGGACGGCCGCGAAGCAGGGTGTGGACCACCGCGGCCCCGAGGCCGCCCGCGCCGGCATGTTGGACGAGACGTCGGCGGGTCATCCGATCACCTCGCCGACGTCGTGTTGGTGATCCAATGGGGGAAGCCATCACGTCGACGGGCGGGCTGGGGACGTGACCAGCGCGAGGCTTGGTCATCGAATCGGCTCCTCGTATTGGCCCGCGGCGGCCCGTGGGACGAGGGTGAACCGACGGCTGAGGTGGTCGGAACGGCGCGGGCGGCGCAGGACGCGTGCCGTAGACCCGGAGTCCTGCACCCATGCCTCACCGCTTCGCTAGGATCCGCCCCCGCGGCCTTGGCCCTTCGACGGTGCGCCGGGGCCACGGACGTTCCCGCCCACCCAGGCACACCAGCGCCTCGCCCAGACGGTCAATGCACAGCATGGCCGTCGTCGGGTCGATGATTCCGAGTGACAGGACCTTGAGGGCGATGTCAGCGATTTGCCGGAGCCCGAGCGCAACATCGGACTGAAGCGTGCGTTCGGGCCCGATGACAAACGCCCCGCGCACCTTGTCTTCCAATTCCTCATCCATACTCGTCTTCAGTCACACCGAAGCGAAGGCAGACCTGGGCAGGACAAAATCGCCAGGCAACGTTCAACCTGCACCGTCAGCATTGGTTCCTCAGAGAGGTTGAAGAGGGTATCCCCATCGACCGCTTGGACATAGCCGCCTCGCTTGGCAAGGACAACGGTTGCCGGAGACGCGGGCAGGGCGGGGACGGGCGGAGTCTTCCCAGGATCCCCAATGCCCTCTGGTTAGAGGTGGTGAATCAGGGCAAGGGTGTCATTGGAAGCATGTTCAATGATCGTCGAAGCCTGCACGGAGCGGCCGGCATAGAGAGTGGTCAGCTCGGCGGCCGATCGGCCGCCGAGCCTGGAGCAGGCTATGCTGGATGATAAATCTCCTTCGTTCGGCCCATCGTCCGTGCTCGCCCCAGGAGGGAACGGCCTTGCACGCCTCGTCAACCGTCCGAGCCGCCGTCGTTCAAGCCGCGTCGGTCGCCTT
>JAUJOZ010000047.1 GCA_030447415.1 Thermomicrobiales bacterium
CCCCTCGGCGGGTCGTCGATCCGCCCCCAGCTCTGATACGGCGCCGGGTCGCTCCAACCCCGCGTCTGCCAGTATCCCTTGAAGTCGTGGTCGCCGGCCTCGATCCGCTCCAGCCACTTCACGTTCTTCATGCCGTAGATGCCCGGCACGATCAGGCGGGCGGGCGCACCGTGGTCCGGCGTCAAGGGCGCGCCGTTCATCCCGACCACCACCAACGTGTCCGGGTCCATGCCCCGCGCCACCGGGATCGATTCCTCATAGTCGTCGGCGCAGCGGACCTTGAGGTCGACCGCCTCCGGCCGTACCCCTACCTCCGCGAGCAGGTCCGCTAGCGGCACGCCCGTCCACTGCGCGGTGCCAATCAGGTCGCCGCCCAGTTCGTTCGAGATGCAGCAGAGAGTCGTGATCTTGTCGGTCGTCGCCCGCGCCACCAGTTGGTCGTAGCTGAGTTCCAGCGTCCGGTCGACGAGGCCGGCAATCGACAGCGTCCACCTCCCGACATCGACCGTCGGATCGGAGATGTTCTTCGAAACGTGATAGAAGTCGGGCGTCGCCGTCACGAGCGGTGTCAGCCGCCCCTCGGCGTCGAGCCGCGCGAAGAGCGCGCTCGCGTCAGTCCCCTGCGCCGCGGCGATCGGAGCGGCCGTGGCCTCCGTTGCGGCCGCGGCCCCCACGGCCGGTGCCGCGGGCAACGGCGCCGACGTGGGTGCCACGCCGACGGTTGATGGCGGCCGCGCGCCGCCGGCCTGGGCCGTGGCGATGATGTCCCGCGCTGTCTGCGCGTCTGCGGCCGCGTCCCCCGCCGGGTGCGGGCGGATCAGTCGCCACGTCATCCCGCCGACCCCACCGAGCGCGGCGAGCGTCGCCCCGCCCCGCGCGGCCCGCCCGAGCACCGCCCGGCGGCTGACGGCACCGCCGGTGACCGGGCCAGGACCGACGACGGCAAGGGGGGGAGGCGTTGCGAGCAGCGCCCAGGCGACCCCGAAGAACGCGAAGGTGCTCACGAGCTGAATCAGGATGTCGCCGGTGTAACTGCTGTCGCGGGCGAACACCCCAAGGTAGGCGATCGGCAGCACGATCAGGAGCGTGAACAGCAGGAGTCCCGCCGCCACGGCGCCGCCGGCCGCCAGCCGCGCGCCCAACCCGGACCCGAGTCGCTCGCGCAATCCGTTCGCGAGCACCCCGGCGCCGTAGCCGACGGCGATGATACCGAGCAGGACCGAGACGAACAGGCTGTTCTGGGCCAGGCTGCCGTAGTTTTCCGTGGCGAACCCGAAGAGCCCAAGCGGCGTCAGGCGGGCGATCGCCGCGACCACGAGCTCCGGAAAGGCCTGCACGCCGGCATCGGCCCAGGCGAGACGCCACAGGAGCTGGACGGCGAGCATCAGCAGCGCGGCGAGCGCACCCGCCCGCCCGGCGCGCGTCACACCCGGTGCCGCGACGGTCGCACGTCGGATCGGCCGCACGGAAGAGTCAGCCATCGGTGGTCCTTCCGAACTCTCCAAGGCTTGAAGCGATGCTGGCCTCGTGCCATGACCCCGGCCTCCTGCCTGCCAGGCGTGGAGGGCGGATCGACCGCGGCGCCGACCGTCGCGGCGGCAGCCGTGGGATGCCGGTCCTTTTCAGCCAACCACGGTGGCGTTACGGCGCCGCCGCTATGCCTTACGTCGATCTTACCGTCCGTGGATCAGGGCGCGTCGTACTCGCGCGACGGGGTTTCCGCCTCGCACGGGTGTCCGGTCGCCGGGCGGGCCGTGAGGAGGGAGGCGATCCCGCCTTCCCTACACGCCGGCCAGCGCCGATACCCGGGCGCCGGCCGGTGTGCGTTCCAGCGCCTGTCGCACCGCCGCGGTCGCGTCGGCCTCGTGGGCGCGGACCGTGGCGACGAGCACCTGGTCCATGAAGTGGCCGATCTCGACGAAGAGCCGCACCGCCCGGCGGGCGGCCAGCTCCTCCTCCTCGATCAGTCCCATCACCGCCCGCACCACTGGGAAGCGGAAGTAGAGGAACGCCTCCACCGTCTCCGTCGCGCCCAGACCCGCCGCGGCGCCGGCGCGGCCGTAGTGCTCACCGATTTGCCGCCCTTCGCCGAGGAGTGAAGGCCGGTCGGCCGCGCCGGGTGGCGCGGCCGCGTAGCGAACCGCCAGATCGACCAGGCGGCGACCAAGCCGGCGGTGCTCCTCCTGCGTGGCGGGGCTGTAGGCCTGGAACCAGCGCCGCTCTCGCGCTGCGCGGAGGTATTCGTCTTCGTAGGCCGAGAGCGAGCGGTCGGTCAGCGCCTGGCGACTGATGCGCGGCCGCTCCTGGCGGCGAGGTCCTTCCCCGACCAAAGCGCGCAGATCGTCCTCCGCGTAGCGCCGGTGCCCCCCCGGCGTGCGGAAGACCGGCACCTTGCCGGCATCGCTCCAACGGCGCAGGGTTGACTGGTCAACCCCAAGGTAGGCGCAGGCGGCGTTGATCGACAGCCAGCGACCGCGCCCGTTCCCGGCGGACGGCGCCGCGGAGGACTGGGTCCGCTCGGGAGGAGAGGAAATGGCGCGCGGAGCGCCGGGGGCTCGGGTCGGCTTCATTGACGTACCTCCCACGCCCGCGTTGGTGACCGGTGGCCCGGTCCGCTCGGGCGGCCGCGCGGCGATGGGCGGCCGTCCCCGGAGTCGGCGGTGGCGTCGGCGGCAGGCGAGGGGTGGTGCGTCCGCGTGACTCGCCCGGGCCGCCGGCAGGCCGGGCTAGTGTAGCGACGATGCCGGCCGTGTCAATCGGGGGGTTGGGGGTTGGGGGATGCGAAGCGGGAATGATCCGAAGGGGGGAGACGGGGACGGGTGAGGCATCGTTCCCGCCGAACGCCGGCGTTCGACCCACAATGGGCTTGGACCTTGAATACAAGGTGGCGAATACGCCGGCCGCCGTCGGTGGCGTGGCGCGCCGGCCGGCGCACGGATGTCTGGGCTGGTCGCCTGCTTGCAGCGCACCGTCACTGGACCGCACGGCGGGTCGGCTGCGCCGGGCAGACACGGCCCGCACGCTGCCGGCCGCTCACCCCCCGAGCTCGGATCTTGGCCCTACGATGCGGCCGCAGTGAAGAGAACCTCGCGGATCGCCATCACCTGGGCGCGTAAGGCGGTGTCCGTTTCCAGCGCCCGCTCGATCTGCTTGATCCCGTGCATCACCGTGGTGTGATCCCGGCCGCCCAGCTCCTGGCCGATGTCGACCAGGGAGGCGTCGGTCTCCTCTCGCAGCAGGTACATCGCCACCTGCCGCGGCAGCACGATCTCCTTGGTTCGCGCCCGCCCTCTCAGATCCTTCAGCGCCACCCCGTAGTGACCGGCCACCGCATCGACGACACCCCCTGGCGTCGTCTTCGCCCGCCGGGCGCCGATGGCCGCATCGGTCAGCGCCTCCATCGCCAGTTGCAGCGTCAGTGGGCGCTCGGCGATCTGGGAATGGGCCAGGATCTTGTTGAGCGCCCCCTCCAGCTCACGGATGTTGCTTTGGTCTTTCTGAGCGACGTACTCGACCACGTCGGCCGGAATGGTGATGCCCAACTCCTCGCCCTTGGTGCGCAGGATCGCCGTGCGCATCTCGTAGTCGGGGAGCTGGACGTCGGCGATCAGCCCACCCTCAAATCGGGAGCGCAGCCGATCGTGCAGCGCCGAGATGGAGCGCGGCGGGCGGTCGGAGGTGATGATCACCTGCTTGCCCGACTGGTAGAGGTCGTTGAAGGTGTGGAAGAACTCCTCCTGCGTGCTTTCCTTGCCGGCGATGAACTGGATGTCGTCGATCATCAGCACGTCGATCGTGCGGTAGCGGGCGCGGAACTCGTCCATCCGCTGGGCGCGGATGGCGTTGATCAACTCATTGGTGAACTTCTCGGAGGAGACGTAGGCGATGTTCAGCCCGGGCCGCAGCGCTAGTGCACGGTGGCCGACGGCGTGGAGCAGGTGCGTCTTGCCGAGGCCGACGCCGCCGTGGACGAAGAAGGGGTTGTAGGTGCCGCCGGGCCGCTCCGCCACCGATAGCGAGGCGGCGTGGGCGAAGCGGTTGGATGACCCCACGACGTAGTTCTCGTAGACGTAGCGCGGATTGAGCCCGTGCGTCGGCGTGGCCGATAGCTCCATCTGCTTTGGCGCGAGGGGTTGAGGACTCGGGACCGGCGATGCGGCACCCGTGCCGCGCCGCGGCGCCGACGGGGTGGGACGAGCGCGCATGGGGGCCGTCGGATGTCCGCCGCCGGGGGAGACGGGAGTGCCACCCCCCGATCCCCAACTAGCATCCGCCCGTGGCGGCGTGGCATCGCCGAACAGCGTGCGGGCCCCCGCCGCAACCAGCGCCGCCGTGTCGTCGGCCGCTGCCGGCCGACCTTCTTCCTCACCGTCGTCCCCTTGCTCCCCCTCTGCTTCGGCGTTGAGCACGGCGAAGCGGACGCGGACCGGGCGACCGACGATGTCGGATAGGACGCGCTCGATCTGGGCGGCGTAGCGCCCCTGGAGGGTCGAGGCGCTGAACGTGTTGGCGGCGGCGACAGTGGCGATGTCGTCGGCGAACCCGACCAGAGTCGTCTGGCGCAGCCAGTTGTCGAAGGCGGTCCGGGAGAGTCGGACCTGCATGTCCCCCAGCACCGCCTGCCAGAGCTGCTTGGCCTCCATCTGCACCTGCGCCCGCGCCTGTGCTCCGGCTCCCGCCGGAGGTTGCGCCCCCGCCCGGCTCCGCATCGCGCCCACCCCGCTCCGCCGCTTTGGTGTACGGACACCCCGTCCCCGCATCGTAGCACCGGCCCTTGGGTGGCGCAAGCCGGCGCGTGTCGGGGCTTCGCCGCCGGATCATCACGGCGCAGCCTTTTCTGGCGCCCGCCGTTGGTCAAGAGCGAGAACACCCTATGGAGCGCTCGCAGCGAATCTTTTGCACGTCCGCTCGCGCCCGAGCTCTCGCACGGGCCGGGTGCATGGGTGCTCTCTGATCGGTGGCGGCAATCGAGGGTTGTGGTTGTCGGCCGATCCTGAGAGCGGCTCGGTCAGGAGAGGAGTCGTCCCTTAAACACGAACCCGGCCTTGTGGCCGGGCCCGTGCGGGAAGGGGAGGGGTGGAGCGTGTGCGGCGCTCCACTGGGCTTGGGAGAGAGCATCGGATTGGTTGGGGCGACGCTCTCATCGGGATCTACGACGCGCCTCCGAAGTTGGATTCATGGCGTGTGCCTCGCCGGCAGGCCCGGCTTCCGCGCCGATCGTGCGAACGTCGGCGGAGGTCGGCCGTGGCGTCCCGCCCACCTCAGGCGGGACGCCCGTCGGCGGTGCCGAGTGAGCTTCGCCTCGGGCAGCGCGCCGCGCCAGGGCGATGGTGATGGCGGATGCCGCAATGGTCACGAGCGCGACCTCCAGCCACGATGCGTGGTGGAACTCGGTGACCACTCGGTCCTCCACCACCATCCGTACGGCGGCGAAGATCAGGACAACGGCACCGACGTAGACGAGGATCGGATACTGACCGAGCAGCCGCGCCACGAGGTCACTGCCGAAGAGCAGGATCGGGATCGAGAGCGCCAGCCCGAAGAGGAGCAGCCCCACGTGGCCGTGCGCCGACGCCGCCACCGCCAGGATGTTGTCCAGGCTCATGACTACGTCCGCCAGCACGATCGTCCGGATCGCCTGCCCCAGCGAGTCGGCCTCGCTGACGGCTGCCTCGGCGTCGTGTGGTCGCAGCAATCGGTAGGCGACCCAGAAGAGGAGCAGCCCGCCGGCCGCCTGCAGATACGGGATGTCGAGCAGTAGCGCCGCCATCGCGGTGAAGAGGATGCGCAGCCCCACCGCGCCGGCACCGCCAAAGATCACCGCCCGCCGCCGGTTGGGGGGCGAGAGTCCCCGTGCCGCCATCCCGATCACGACCGCGTTGTCGCCGGAGAGGAGCAGGTCGGCCAGGATAATGTTGACGAGGGCGAACAGCATCTCGGGATCGAACACCGGGAGAGCCTACTCCTGACGAGCGAATCGGCGGCAGAGGCGTGGTGACCGGTTGGAGGTCCGGAGCGATGGGCGACCGGTGAGCTACTCCGGAGATCGCCGGACGCGAGCACCTAGTGTACGCGAAGCCTGGGTACCGACCGGCGACGGCTGGCGGGTCCGCGCCCGCAACCACGGTTCTCGCAACGCCATCGACGGCGCGGGGGAGGGGCCATGGCGCCCGCATCACCCAACCGCCACATTCCCCGGCCGGCACCCGATCCACCAGGAGGGCGGTGCCTGCGTCGCCCGCTTCACCGCCGGGGTCTCGCGGTTCTGGAACCGGTCGAGACATACCTCGCCCCGACAGCCGTCTGCCGCGCCTGCTGCCTGCTGTCTGCTGTCTGTCGTCAGGCGAGCACCAGCCGGTCGGCGACGGCAGCGGCGAGCAGGAGGGCGAGGTACCAGAGGGAGAAGAGGAAGAGGTGCCGTGCCAGGCGTTTGCTCGGGGCGAATCGCAGGCGCACGGCCATCCCGAGGAACACCGCGTTGAGCCGCCACGGCCGCGGCCAGGTACAGAGGACCGAGCCCCAGCGGCACCAGCAACAGGCAGGCCGCTACCAGGACGACCGAGTAGGCGACGATCTGGCGCCGCGTTTCGGCCTCGCCCGCGACCACCGGCAGCATTGGCACCCCGGCGCGCCCGTACTCCCCCTGCTTCAGCAATGCCAGCGCCCAGAAGTGTGGCGGCGTCCAGGCGAAGATGACGCCGAACAGCACCCAGGCCGCGGCTGACAACTCCCCGGTCGCTGCCGCCCAGCCGACCAGCGGCGGCACGGCCCCCGCCGCCCCGCCGATGACGATGTTGTGGGGCGTCACCCGCTTCAGCCACTTGGTGTAGACGAGGACGTAGTACGCGTTGCCGGCGAGGGCCAACCCCGCGGCCAGCCAGTTGACGAGGAATCCCAACTCAAGGGTCGCCACAGTCGTCAGCGCGAGACCGGTCAGGAGCGCGGCGCGAGGACTGACCCGCCCGACCACCGTCGCCCGTCCCCGCGTGCGTGGCATCCGGGCGTCAATATCCCGGTCGAGATAGCAGTTGAGCACGTTGGCGCCGCCGGCGGCCAGAGCGCCGCCGACCAGGGTTGCGAGCACCAGTCCAAACGGAGGCACCGCTTCGGCGGCGATCAGCATCGCCCCGAGGGTCGTCAGCAGCAGCAGGGTCAGGATACCCGGCTTGGTGAGGGCTACGTAATCCGCCACGACGGCCCGCGCGCGCTCGGCCGTTCGCCGCACGTCGGACGACCCGAGCCGCAGCGCCGGCCCGCCCGGGGCGTAGGCGCCGGTGAGTGCCGCGCTCGCCGCCGGCCCGGTCGTCTGCAGCCGCAGCGCCGCCGGTCCAGGGGGCTCGTCCGCGGCTCCCGCGCTCATCCGCATCGGCGCTGGCGCGGATGCCGGCCCGGCGGTGGCGCCCCCGCTCCCCACCGGCCGCCGCGGCGATGCCCCGAGGCCGCCTCGTGCTTCCACGCCTTCCGGTCGCCGCGCCACGACGACGACGGCCAGCATCGTCGCCCAGAGGAGTGTCGCGGTGGCCAGATGCGCCCCACTCAGCCAGGGCGAGCCTTTGCTCAGGACGTAGGCGGCGCCGAGCAGGACCTGGACGCCGACGATGCCGACGGCGAGCATCGCCAGCCGCCGCGCCGCCCGCGGCGTGGGCCGCCGCCATGCCGCGACGGCGACCGCGGCGACGGCGATGGTACCGATCAAGGCCGCGGCGCGGTGGCCGAGGTGGATCCAGGTGTAGGAGGAGGTGCGCTCGGGGATGAGCTCCATCCCGTAGCAGAGCGGCCAGTCGGTGCAGGCCAGCGCGGCGCCGCTGGTGCTGGTGTAGGCACCGGACAGCATCAGGACGAAGATGACGGCCACCCCTACCTGTGCCGCTCGAATGAAGCGCCGGTCCGGCCCCAACCCCAGATCCCGCCCCGCCCCGACAAGCCAACCTGGCGCGCCCCGGTCGAGCGCAACGAGGTAGGCGGTGAGCAGGGTGACGGCAAAGAAGATCATCGCCGTGCCGAGATGCGCCGTGACGATGTCCGCCGGCAGCTCCCACCAGACCGTCACCGCGCCAAGCAACCCCTGGACGATGACCAGGACGAAGCCGCTCCAGGCGGCCAGCCGCGTGCGTCGGCTCGTTCCCCGGACCAGCAAGGTGCCGATCGCGGTGGCAAGGATCAGGGCGCCGATAGTTGCGGCGACGGTTCGGTGCAGGTACTCGATGATCGGTTGCAACTCAAAGGGCGGATACCACTTGCCGTGGCACTTCGGCCAGTGATCGGCGCAGCCCATGCCCGAGTCGCTAACCCGCGTGATGCCGCCCAGGACGATCAGGGCGTAGGTGGCGACGGCGGTCACGACGGCGAGGCGGTAGAGGCGGGTCATCGAGCCTCCGGACGAGGAGCAGTCAGTCGTCAGCGCTGGCACGGTCCCTCGCCCCGATGGGAATAGGACAGGCTGGCGGCCATTCTACCCCGTCGAGCATGGCAGGGAGCGTGCCGCGCTCCTGCCCCGTGAACCCGGTCACGACCGCGAGGCGAATGCCAACGGGCGTGTCCGATGGACGCCGCGCCGGGTTCCGCACGGGTTGCAGGGCGCACCGCTTCCCGCTCGAATCGACTCCGCCCAGCCTGAGCCCAGTGATTGCCCGCACTGCGGGGAGCAATCCCGTAATCTGATCGCTGATACCTGATAGCCCGTCGCCAAGGAGCCCGTGATGCCCAACCCCTACGCCGGCACCGTGCGCGCGCCCGATTTCCCCGCGGGGCTGGAGTGGTTCAACACCGCGCCGCTGACGATGGCCGCCCTGCGCGGCAAGCTCGTCATCCTCGACTTCTGGACCTACTGCTGAATCAACTGCATCCACATCCTCCCGCAGTTGCGGGAGCTCGAACGCGAGTTCGCCCGCGAGTTGGTCGTGATCGGCGTCCACTCCGCCAAGTTCCCGGCGGAGAAGGTGTCTCAGAACCTACGCGCCGCCGTCCAGCGCCTGGAGTTGCACCACCCGGTCGTCAACGACGCCGACTTCGACGTCTGGCAGCAGTACGCCGTCCGCGCCTGGCCCACGCTGATGTTTGTCGACCCCCGTGGCTACGTCTTTGGCAAGCACGAGGGTGAGTTTCCCTTGGCGCCGGTGCGCGAGTTCGTCGCCGATGTCGTCACCCGGTTCGACGCCGAGGGTGTGATCGATCGGGCGCCGCTCCCCGTGAACCTCCTGCCGGAGCCGGATGGCCCGTTACGGTTCCCCGGTAAGGTGCTGTCCGACGCGGCGGGCGGTCGACTCTTCGTCGCCGATTCCGGTCACAACCGGATCCTTGTCGCCGACCTTCAAGGGAACGTGACAATGACGATCGGCGATGGCGAGGCCGGGTTCGACGACGGCCCGGTCTCCTCGGCTCGATTCAACCATCCCCAGGGCATGGCGCTGAGCGCCGACGGCGGCAGGCTCTACGTCGCCGACGAGGAGAACCACGCGGTCCGCGCCGTCGACCTGACGGACGGGCGGGTCACGACGGTCGCCGGCACCGGGCAGCAAGGGTACGACCGCGCGGGCGGCCCGGGTCCCGAGACGCCCCTCTCGTCGCCCTGGGACCTTGCCTTGGTCGGTGACCGATTATGGATCGCGATGGCCGGCACCCACCAGCTCTGGGCGATCGACCTGACGACCGGCCGCATCGCCGTCGCCGCCGGTACCGGCGCGGAGTCGATCCACGATGGTCCCCTGGCGGAAGCGACCTTTGCCCAGCCGAGCGGCATGACCGCGCTCGACGGCGTGCTGTACGTCGCCGACAGCGAGACGAGCGCCGTCCGCCGCGTCAAGCCCGGCGCTCGCGTGCGCCGCCTCGTCGGTCGCGGCCTCTTCGACTTCGGCGACGCCGACGGGGTTGGCGATCAGGTCCGCTTGCAGCACCCGCTCGGCGTTGAGGCGGTCCAGGAAGATGGCGCCGTGGGCGTCTACATCGCCGACACTTACAACCACAAAATCAAGCGCCTCGACCCCGCCACCCGCCGCGTCGAGACGTGCTTCGGCGGCGGTCCGGGCGACGACGATGGCGATGCCGCGACCGCTCACTTCTGGGAGCCTTCCGGTCTCAGCCTCGCCGGCCGCCGCCTCTACGTCGCCGACACCAACAACCACGCGGTTCGCGTGATTGACCTTGACGCGCGGCAGGTTTCGACCTTGGACCTTCGCGGGGGCTAACCGGTCGCCGAGCGGCGATTGGACGCCCACCTCGCTCAGGTCGCCACCTCGTGTACGAAACTCAGCGCCACGATCGCCACTACGATGCAGAGGCCTCCCAGGAGCGTGACGGGAGTGAGCGCTTCGCCGAGCACCACCGCACCGAGGACGACGGCCGCCGCCGGCTCGCTGGTGGAGACGATGGCGGTCCGGCTCGGGCCGATCCGGCCGATGCCGGCTAGGACGCACGTCACCGCCAGCCCGGCCAGCGTCCCGATCGCCAGGCAGTTCGCCCAGCCGGCGAGGGTGATGTCCGGGTTGGGACCGCCTTCGAGCGCGAGCGCGCCACCGAAGCAGGCCGCGGTGATCGGTAGGCTGAAGGCGGCGACGGTCAGGCCGGGCACGCCTCGGCCGATCGGCCCGGCCAGCGTGGCGTACCAGGAGTTGCTCACGGCGGAGGCCAACGCCAGGAGGATGCCCAGCCAGCTCAAGCCGGTGCCGGACGCGAACGCCGCCGCCGGGGGTCCAGGACCAGGGCGCAACCGACCAGGGCCAGCGCCAAGCACGCCGCCTTGCGCCGGCTCAACGGTTCTCCGAAGAACAACCGCGACCAGAGCACGACCAACGCCGGAAAGACGAAGACCAGCAAGGTCGTCGTGCTGGCCGGCAGCCGCTCCAGTGCCAGATAGCCGAACAGCGCGTTCGTGACGAACAGGACGCCCAGCAGCCCGAAGCCGAGCACCCTGGACGGTGAGTACCGGAGCGCGACCCGCCGACCCCGACGCCGCAGCCCACAGACCACCGCCCAGACCGTCAGGGTCGCGACGACGAAGCGGACGGCGAGCACGGTGCGGACGTCGGCTCCGCCCGCGTACGCCTCCTTGGCGAGGATGCTCTGCACGGCGTAGCTCACCCCGGCCAGCGCCACCAGCCCGGTCCCCACCCACCGCGCCCGCCGTTCGGCCTGGGTCCGCGGCCTCGCGGCGACCGGCGCCGGGAACGGAACGTCGGAGGCGACGCCTCGTTCCTCCTGCTCGACAACCCCGTGCATGAGCGCCGTCGTCACTCCTAGGGCGTGGTCGGGAGACGGAACACGGGAGAGGGACCAGCGCGGTCGGTGGGTGCCCGCGACGGGCCTGAACGGCGGCGGGGGACGGGTCATCGCCCGCCCCCCGCCGTTCTTGCTCCCGTTCGCCGACCGCCGATTCCCGACTTGGGCTACGGGCCGCTGCTCGGGTCGGTCGGATCGGTGCCGTTGTTCACCTCGGTCCCGTCGTCGACGCCGTCGCCGTCCGTGTCGAAGACGGTCGGCTCGGTGCCGTAGATGTTGATCTCGTCGATGTCGACGATCCCGTCGCCGTCGGTGTCGGCGCTGAACGGGCTGGTGCCCAGGTCGTTGACCTCGGTCCCATCGAGCAGGCCGTCCAGGTCGGTGTCGGCGGTGGCCGGATCGGTGCCGACCTCCGCCTCCGTCGCGTCGGTCAGTCCGTCGCCGTCCGAGTCGACGTCCGCGGCGGCATCGTCGCCCGCATCGGCGTCATCGTCGGCGGCCGCGTCATCGGCCGCGGGCGTGCCGTCGGCCGTGGGTGTCCCATCCGCGGCCGCGGCGTCCCCCGGTTCGACCTGCTCGCCGATCAGGGCGACCACATAGACCGCGGGCTGGGCGCCGCCGTTGGTGATCGTCAGGTCGCCGGCAGCGAGCTGGGCGCCCCCCGCCTCCAGGATCTGCTGGTTGCCCCCCTCGTCGGTCTGCAGGCGGCCGAAGGTGGCCATCACCAGCGCCGGGCCGGTGTGGTCAGGCAGCGAGGCTGATTCGCCCGGCTCCAGGACATCGCGCACGAGCTCCGCGTCGTAGATGCCGCTGGGGTAATCCCCGATCTCCTCGCTGGCGTAGACGACGTTGCCGCCCGCCTCATCGTCCGGTGCCCCCGCCGGCACCAGCTCGAAGAGATAGGTCAGGGACGGGTCCGCTCCCTCGCGGCGGCGAGTGAAGGTGTCGCCGGCCGAGGCGAAGAACCCCTCGCCCGGCTCCAGGCGGACGCGCTTGCCGGTTTCCTCGGTGCGAATGACGGAGACGCCCCGGCGCTGCAGGGTGAAGGAGAATCGGGTGGCTTCGGCCGGGGACGCCTCGTCCTCTGACGGCGCCTCGATCTCCGTCACCCGCCAGGCGACGGGCCCCTCCTCCAGCACCACCAGCCCCTGGGCGATCGTCTGGACGTGGATCGCGTCGCCCGCGAAGCCCGCCTCCGGCGGAAGCTCGCTCGTGGGCTGCTCCGCGGGGGGGGTGGCCGCGTCCGGCGTGGCGTCCTGGAGTCGGGCGGCGCCCGCCCACCGGTTCCCCGTCCCGACCCCGGCCGCCAGCGCGACCAACGCGGTCACGACCACGGTGAGGAGCAGTACCCGCCCTGGGCGCCGGCGTGGCGTCCGGCCGGCGCGATTGAGCGGCTGTCCTGCGACTCCTGCTACCCGGTCTTCCATCCGTGGCCTCCTGATCCCCCGTACCGTCCTCGCGACCGGCCGCGGGCATCGTCCCGCGCGGCCGTGATGAGCGGGATGCGTTTGTTCGGACAAGACGCCCCTGGGCAACCCGATCGTCCGGGATGTTGGCGACGGTGCCAACGGTACCACCCTCGGCCGTTCGGCTCAACGGCGCCCAGCGATGAGGCGCCTCGTCGGCTCGGGGCGGGTTGGCCGTGCTATCCTAGCCGGACCCCAACCGGACCCGAGTGGTGCCGTGCAACCGGAGGAGATGCGCCCCCATGGCCGATACCGTCACCCGACCCCGGTCGCCCATCAGCGCCGAGGACGTGGCCGCCGTCCGTCAGCCCACCACCCGGGCCCGGATGCTGCCGCCGCGTGTCTTCCACGACCCGGCGGTGCTCGCGTACGAGCAGGCGGCGTGGTTCGGCGGCGGCTGGGTCGGCGTCGGTCGGGAGGAGGACGCCCTGACGGCGGGCGCGTACTTCCTGGTCGAGGTCGCGGGGCAACGCCTGGTCGTCGTGCGCGGGGACGACGGGGAGTTGCGCGCCTTCCATAACCTGTGTCGCCACCGCGGGGCGACCATGGTCGAGGAGCCCTGCGGCGCCCTGGTCCGCTTCCAGTGCCCGTACCACGCCTGGGTCTACGATCTGCGTGGTCGCCTGCGCCAGCCCCGGCACACTGACACCCTGGAGGACTTTGACCTCGCCGAGAACGGGCTGATCCCGGTCCGCCTGGCGACGTGGCAGGGCCTCGTCTTCCTCGATCTCTCGGGCGAGGCGCCGCCGCTGGACGAGCACCTCGGCGACCTGCCGGGTCACCTGGCGCGCTACGACCTGGGTGCGCTGCGGCGCGCCCGCCGCATCGACTACGACGTCCGGGCCAACTGGAAGGCGATCGTCGAGAACTACTCGGAGTGCTACCACTGCCCGGGCGTCCACCCTGAGCTCAACCGCATCACCCCGTACAACCTCGGTGAGTATCTGCCCGGCGAGGGACCCTGGACCGGGAGCTGGATGGAGGTCATCGGCGATTTCGAGACCCTGTCGACCGACGGGGCCACGCACGGTCGGCCGGCGATCGCCGGCACCCGGCCGGAGGATCACAAGCGGGTCTACTACTTCGTCCTCTGGCCGAACCTGCTGATCAGCCTCCACCCCGACTACCTGATGACCCACCTCCTCTGGCCCCAGGAGCCGAGGCGCACGCGCATCATCTGCGAGTGGTTCTTCGCGCCGGAGGCGATGGCCGAACTGGGCTTCGACCCGAGCGACGCGGTCGACTTCTGGGACCTCACCAACCGCCAGGACTGGCGCGTCTGCGAGCTGCAGCAGGAAGGGACCCGGTCCGCCGCCTACACGCCCGGTCGCTACTCCGCCATCGAGAGCAGCGTCCACGCCTTCGACCTGATGGTTGCCGACCGCTACGCCGAGGACGGCATCACCACCCGCGTTGACCGGGTGCCGAAACCCGGACGCAACGGCCGGGTGGCGCGGGCCGGAGGTGGCAACGGAGCGCGCCGGCCCGCGTAGACGTCGAGGTCATGGCCAAGGGTCTCCGAGCCGGCGGTAGCGCGGGTGAAGGGGTTCCCGTTGCCAACCGGTGCGCGGCGCGGGAAGATGACGTTCGCGTCACGGTCGCACGGGTCCGCCCGGCGGCGGGGCGAACGCGGACCGACCCACGATTGATCCCCATGGGCGGTGTGCACGTATCGTTTCGTGGGCCGCCGAACAGATCCGAGGCCGATGCAGCTAGACCCAGGGCAGGGCGGGCCAGACCAACCCGAGCGGCCGGGCCAGCAAACCTGGCCGACCGACGAAGCGGTGGTGGCGGCGATCCAGCGGCGCGAGGACGCGGCGCTGGGGGAGCTGTACGACCGCTACGGTCGGCTGGCCTTCGTGGTGGCCTATCGGGTGCTGGACGAGCGGGGTGCCGCCGAGGACGTCGTTCAGGAGGCCTTCCTGGCGGTCTGGCGGCACGCCGCCCGGTACCACCCCGAGCGTGGCGGCGCGCGTGCCTGGCTGATGGCGATCGTCCACAACGCGGCGATCGACCGCCGCCGCGGCCGCCACAGGCGGCAACTGAGCGACGTGCCGCTCGACAGCGTCGCCTTCGGGCTCGAAACCGACGCCGACGACGCCTTCGCCGTGGTGGCTGAGGGGCTGCAGGCCGAGCAGGTCCGCCGCGCCCTCACCGGCCTACCGGACGAGCAGCGGCAGGCGATCGAGCTGGCCTACTTCGGGGGGTTGACCCACCAGGAGATCGCCGAGCGGACCGGCACCCCCCTCGGCACGGTCAAGAGCCGGACGCGTCTCGGCCTGCACAAGCTGCGCGCCCTGCTCATGGATCCGAGCGACGCGCCGCTCACCGCGTAGCGGCGGGGCGGGCGTGGGGGTCGAGTGCGGGCCGGCGAGGAGGAGGCCCGGGCGACGAGAAGTCGAGGGCCGGGGACCGACAAGCAGGGGCCAGGGAACAGAGAACGGGGTCCAGGGCATAGGGAACGGAACGATCTCGTGACCGACGAGTTTACGACTCGCCACAATCGAGGGGGGACTGGGGACGACGCGCTGAGCGGGCCGGACGATCAGCCACGACCGCCGCACGACGCACTCGGCGGCTACCTGCTCGACGCGCTTCCCGACGACGAGCGGCTCGCCTTCGAGCAGCACCTGTCGGAGTGCGCCGACTGCCGGCAGGCGGTCGCCGAGCTGGCGCCGGTCGTCGCCCTTCTGCCCCTCGCCCTCGAGGCGGAGCTGAGCACGGCGGACGCGGCCTTCCCGGCGCCCTCCTCCGACCTCCGCGACCGCATCCTCGCCGCCGCGCGGGCAGAGCCGGGCGACGCCGGGCTCGCCGCATCCGCCGGTCCCGATCTCACGGCCGAAGAAGCGGCACAGGGGGTCACGCCGCGAGGCGGCGAGGATGGACCACCGGCCGAAGACGACGCGCCGGTAGCGATCGGGGCTGCCGCGGGCACCGCGCCCGGCGGGCGGCCGCACGGGCGCATCCGGCCCGGCGTTGGGCCCGGGACCGCGCCTGCGGCCCCGGTGGTGCCCTGGCGGGCCGCGGTGCGCCCCCATCCGGGGTGGCTGGCGGCGGCCGTGCTGGCGGTCGCCGCCGCCGGCGCCGTCGTCTGGGCCCTGATCCTCCAGGGACGGCTCGACGACCAGCGCGAGCAGATCCGGGCGCAGAACCAGGAGCTCCAGGCGCAGCAGGCTTTGATCGACCGGATTCGAACCCAGGCCAACGCCTCCGCCTACACGCTGGTCCCGACCGCCGAGGGACCGGCAGAGGCGACCGGCCGCCTCCTCTTCTCACCGCAGGACCGCAGCGGCGCGCTGCTCGTCCGGGGGTTGACCCCGCTCCCGCCCGACCGCGCCTATCAGATCTGGTACGTGAGCGGCGAAGGGCCGCAGCCGGGCCCGACGTTCAAGGTGGATGAGCGGGGCGAGGGTGTGCTCCCGATCACGGTCGACGTCCAGCCCTTCGATCAGGTCGCCCTCACCGCCGAGCCGGCGAGCGGGAGCCAGACTCCGACGTCGGCGATCGTCCTCGCCGGCGAGATCGGTGGGGCGGCCGGGGCGCTCCCGGGCGGCGCGGACGGATATCCCGCCGCGCTGCCGCCAAAACGCCGCCCGCTGGTTGCCTGACTGGCACGCCGCTGCCGCCTACGCAATCACGGCCAGCCCCGTGAGCGCGGCGCCTGGAGGCGTCGTGGGGCCGGCGTGGTGGCACCGTCGCCGCTCAGATCGCTGACCGGGTGGCACGGGTCTTGCTGGCGTTATGGGGCGTGGGGCGGAGGTGTTGCCCCCAAATCTGGACCCGCAGGGCCGCGAGGGTCGCGTCTGTGGGCCAGGCGGCTCGGCACCGGAACGGTGTCGGCCAAAGGAGGGTTCCATGGCAGCCGAGAAGAAGATGCTCAGCCTTGACGAGCTGGAGTCGCAGGCGGCAGTGGAGCTGCCCGACCGCGAGTTGATGGCAACAGTGAATATCGGGGGCGGGTTGATCAACGTCCAGACCGGTAACATCAACGTTGATGTGGACGTGGTGAACAACACCATCTGCGTCAACGTGGCGGCCATCAACAGCCAGGCCTTCTGCTAGGCATAGCGCCATAACCGCTTCCTCGTTCGGGAGCTAGCATGGAGGCGAGGCGGGTCGGGCAGTGCCCGACCCGCCTCTTCGTGTCCGGGAGTCTGTCAGGTAATGGGAGAGATAGACCCTGCCGGGTCCAAACACCGCGATCCGGGACAGGTACCCCTCCATCCCCAGCCAGGTGAGGCAAGGACTTCCGTTGACACACCGCTGCGCCCGGAACTCGCCTCGCACGTGCAGTTGGCGGGTGAGTTGCAGGGGACTGGCTTCCAGGACCGGCAGTGGCTGATCCAGCGCGACAACCACTTCATCCAGGTCACCGAGCTCCTCTACCGGATTGCCGAGCATGCGGACGGCGAGCGCTCACTCGGCGAGATCGCCGACCGTGTCACTGACTCGACCGACTGGATGGTAACCGCCGATCAGGTGCAGCACCTCATCCAGTCCAAGCTTGTTCCACTCGGGATCGTCGCCCCTACAGATGGACGTGTTCTCCCGACGAGCCCGGCACGGTCCCCCTCACCCCTGCAGCTCCGGATGCGCGTCAAGATGCTGGGGCCGCACGTCATCGACCCCTTCACGCGCGTGCTCCAGTACCTCTACGCGCCGGTGATCCTCCTCCCTGCGCTGCTCGGCATCGTCCTGGCCCATGCCTGGCTGTATCTCGATCACGGGATTGCTGGTTCCACGCGTGCCGCACTTACCACACCAGGGGCGTTACTCGTCCTACTGATCATCATGCTGGTCGCAGGGGTCGTCCACGAGTTCGGCCACGCGGCGGCGCTTCGTTACGGCGGTGGGCAGGTTCGCGGGATGGGGGTAGGGCTTTACCTCATCTACCCCGCGTTCTACACCGACGTCACCGACAGTTACCGACTCGGTCGGTGGGGAAGGGTGCGGACGGACCTCGGCGGCTTCTACTTCCACCTGCTCTTCGCGGTCGGGGTCATGGGACTCTATCGGCTGACGGAGCTGGAGTACCTTCTCGTCGCCGTCCTGCTGATTAACCTCGACATCGTCCGCCAGTGCATGCCCTTCGTCCGGTTTGACGGCTACTGGGCACTCGCCGATCTGACGGGTATCCCGGACTTCTTCTCCCAGATGGGCGCCTTCATCCGGAGCGTCCTCCCGCTCCCGGGCGAGGGACCAAAGCTGCCGAACCTCAAGGCGTGGGTCAAGGCGGTGTTCGCCGCCTATATCGTCGTTACGATCCCGCTACTCGCGTTCCTCCTCGTCCTCACCGTGTGGCGCGTGCCCCATATCGTGGAGACCAGCCTGGACGCCATGGCGACGCAGGCGAACGAGATCGCCGAGGCCTGGCGGGGCAGGAACGCTCTCGGTGTAGTCGCGGCAGGATCCCAACTGCTGCTCCTTGCCCTTCCGCTCCTCGCCCTCACCTACTTCTTTTACGGCCTGATCTGGCGGCCGCTCCGGGGCCTCTGGTGGTGGAGCAAACCGACCCCAGCCCGCCGGGTCACCGGGGCCGTCATCGCTGGCGTGATCATCGTGCTCGCCGTGCTGCTTGCGGCCCCGCGCGTGCCCTTCCTAGATGAGGGGGACGAATCGGCACCGGCCGGCGTCCAGAGTTTCGAGGCCACGGAACGCACCCACGTCGACGTGCCGGTTGCGTACGCCCAGATCCCCCCTGTTGCCGGCAACCATGCCCCGATGTGGCAGAATTGCGGCTTCTACGACGCCCCGATCCGGAACGAGAACGCGGTCCACTCGCTGGAACACGGCGCGGTGTGGATCACCTACCGACCCGGCTTGCCCGACGAGCAGGTCGACGCCCTCCGCCGGTTGGCGGAGGAGCGGACCTTCGTCCTGGTGAGCCCCTACCCCGGCCTCCCGACGCCGGTCGTGGCCTCGGCCTGGGGGCGTCAGTTGCGCCTCGACGCAACCGACGATCCCCGACTCGACCAGTTCGTGCGCGCGTTCCGGGTCGGTCCGCAGACCCCCGAGCGCGGGGCGCCCTGTACCGGAGGGATCGGGCAGCCGGCATCGTAGCGCGCCTCATGGAACCATTGGACCCGCCCCGGTGGTTGCAGGCCGGCTATCCCTCCCGATACCTCCCCTTTGAACAACCGCCCGCACGTGGAGTGGCGGCGACGAGCCCCGCCCTCCCGCGGCGCGGGTCAAGACGTTCTTCCCGCTCCCGCGGACGGGTTAGGTGGCCGGTTGCCCGCTCGACGGTGGTGAAGAATTGGTCGCGAGAGCGGTCGTGCGGACGAGGGCAGGACCTCATCTGCGTGGGGATTGCGGGTCCGTCTGCCGCCCGGTCTACCCGCGGCTGCCGCGGGGGTCGAAGGCGTCGCGCAGGCCGTCCCCGACGAAGTTGATGGCCAGCACGGCGACGGTGAGGGTGAGGCCGGGGGTGATGGCGAGGATGGGGTGGGCGGTGTAGTTGGGACGGGCCGAGTTGAGCATGTTGCCCCAGGTCGGCGTTCCCGGCGGCACGCCGAAGCCGAGGAAGGAGAGAGTGGCCTCGGCGAGCATGTAGTAGGCGATGCTGAGCGTGGTGGAGACGATGATCGGGGCGATGACGTTCGGCATCAGATGGCGGAGGATGATCCGCCCGTCGGGCACCCCGACCGAGCGCGCCGCTTCGGCGAACTCCCGCGCCTTGAGCGACAGGAACTCGCCGCGGATCACCCGCGCCAGCCACATCCAGCCGAACCCCCCGAGGAAGAAGATCACGCTGACGACGGAGCTGCCGCGCAGCGAGAAGACGATCAGCAGCAGGAAGATGGCGGGGAAGGCCAACATCACGTCGACGAGCCGCATCAGCACACCGTCCAGCCAGCCGCCGTAGTAGCCGGACAACGCCCCGACGACGATCCCAATCAGCGTGGAGACGAGCGCCGCCGCGACACCGACCAGCAACGAGACCCGGCCGCCATACATCAGCCGGCTCAGCTCGTCCCGTCCCAGCTCGTCGGTGCCGAGCCAGTGATCGGCGGTCGGGGGTGCCGTGATGTTGAAGAGGTCGATCTCGTTCTCGCCGTAGGGGGCGATGGCGCCGGCGAAGATAGCCATCACGGTCAGGAGGACGATCACCACCAAACCCGCGATCGCGAGCCTGGCCCGGCGCAGTCGAGCGAGCGCGAGCTGGAACGGACTGCGGGCCGCCCGACCGGTGAGGTCCGGCGCCAGCGCCGCGAGGCCACGTCCGGGCGCCGTCTCGGCGACCACGCTCGCCGCCCTGACGGCCGGAACTCCCGCGGCGGACCGCCCACCGGGAGCCGGGCCGACGCCAGGTTCGGACGTGGTGTCGACGCTCATCGCTCGTCCCTTCTCCTAGCCGCGTTGCCCACGCCGGACGCGCTTGCACCCAACGCCCGGGACGGCCCGCTCCATCCCGATGATCGTTCCCGCCGTCTGCCGTCCGCGGCCTACCGTCATCCGTACTTGATCCGTGGGTCGAGCAGGCCGTAGAGGAGGTCGGCGATCAAGTTGCCGAGCACGATCAGGACCGCGCCGAGCATCAGCGCCCCCATCAGCACCGGGTAGTCCCGGGTGGCGAGGGAGTCGAAGAAGAGCCGCCCCATCCCCGGCCAGGAAAAAACGGTCTCGGTCAGGACGGCGCCGGTCAGGTAGAGCGGGACGTCGATGCCGACGACGGTCACGAACGGAATCAGGGCGTTCTTCAGAACGTGCCCGCCGACCACGCGCTGCTCGGCCAGCCCCTTGGCGCGGGCCGTCCGCACGTAGTCCTGGCCGAGCACTTCCAGCGTGGAGGAGCGGACGTAGCGACTCCAGCCGGCGATGCTGCCGATGGCGATGGTGAACGCCGGCAGCACCAGGTGCTTGAGCAGGTCGATGATCCCGCCTCCCTCCGAGCTCACCTTCCCGGCCGAGGGCAACCAGCCGAGCTTGACCGCGAACAGGAGCTGCAGCATCAGCCCGAACCAGAAGACCGGCATCGCCAACCCGAAGTAGCTGACGAAGGAGGTGATGTTGTCGAAGATGCCGTATTGCCGTCGCGCCGCGAGGATGCCGAAGGCGAGGGCGATGACCAGCGATAGCGCCAGCCCGGCCGCCATGAGGATGAGGGTGTTCGGGAAGACGTCCCAGATCACCTCGGTGACAGGCTGGTACTGTGTGTAGGAGGTGCCGAGGTCGCCCTGGAGCAGGTTGCCGAGCCAGACGAACAACTGCTCGTGCATCGGCCGGTCGAGCCCCATGTTGTGACGGATGGCGTCGAGCTGGGCCTGGCTCATTCGCCCGTTGCGGGCGAAGAGGGCGTCCGGCCCGCCGGGGGCAAGCTGCATGAAGACGAAGGAGAGCACCGCGACGCCGAGGAGCAGCGGGATCGCCCCGAGCAGGCGACGGATCGTGAAGGCCAGCACGGCGCACCTCCCGTGGGTGCTGGATACTGGGTCTTGGGTGCTGGCTGCCAGGTAGCGCGGGCAGGGGCGCCGGGACTCGTCCTGAGCCCCGGCGCCCTACGCCGTTACCGAACCCTACGGCTGTGCCTCACGGCCGGCATCCAGCACCCAACTCCACTACCCAGCACCCGACACCACAGACCTACTCGGTCAGGTACCAGTCCTGAACGTTCCAGAGCAGGCGGTTGAACGCGCTGGGCCAGGGACCACCGACGTTGTTGGCGGCCACCGGGAAGGACTTGCCCCAGTAGAGGAAGATGACGGGCACCTCCTCGTGGAGCAGTTCCTGGATCTGGAAGTAGATCTCCTTGCGCTTCTCCTGGTCGGTCTCGGCGGCTCCAGCGGCCGTGAGCCGGTCGATCTCCTCCTGGAAGTTGTACTTGTTGAAGTAGGCCGGCAGGTTGCCGCCGGTGCCGGTCGGGCTGTCCGGGATCTGGGAGCTGTGCCAGTAGAACATGTCGTCCGGGTCGTTGGAGTTGAACCAGGCATAGAGGCAGGCGGTCATCTTGTCGGTGAACTGATAGCCCTCGGGCCCCCAGATCGTGGAGACATCCTGGAACTGCGGGCTGGTCTTGATGCCGAGCGCGTTCCAGCTCTGGGCAACGACCTGGATGATCTGCTGCGCCTCGGTGCTGCCGGAGATGCCCCACAGCTCCAGCTCGAACGGCTTGACCTCGCCGTCCCCCGTGTTGGGGTCGGTCGTCGGAACCTTGCCTTGGAGGACGCCCTCGTCCCCGGCCGTGAGCCCGGCCTCGGCGAGCAGCTTCTTGGCCTGCTCCGGATCGTACGGGCGCGGCTGGATGTTCGGGTTGAACGCCCAGGTGCCGGGCGCCTGGTCGGCGACCGAGACGATGGCGCGCCCCTTCAGCAGCTTGTCGATGATGTCCTGAGTCGGGGTGGCGAAGTCGAGCGCCTGACGGACCTTCGTCATCCGCAGGAAGTCGACGTGCTTGAGGTCGAAGTGCGTCCAGCCGAGGGTCGCGTGCTCGAGGACGGTGACCCCCTCGATCTTCAGAGCCTCGTCGACGCGCGTTGGGCCGAGCGCCCCGGCTCCGCCGACGAGTTGGACCTCCTTGGTGCGTAGCTGGACGAGCTGGGTGTTGTCGTCCGGCACGATCCGGACGATGACCTGATCGAGCTTCGGCTTCGTGCCCCAAAACTCGGGGAATCGCTCGACGGTGATCTGCTCCTTGGTCTTCCACTCGACGAACTTCATCGGCCCGGTGCCAATCGGGGCACGGCCGAACTCCTGCTTGAACGCGTCCGGCCCCTTCGCCAACTCCTTCGACGGCGAAATGTACTCGGCGCCGACGTAGGAGAGGAACGGGGCGAACGGTTCCTTGGTGACCATCACCAGCGTCGTTTCATCCGGCGAGGTCATCTCGGTGATCTTTTCCCAGCCGAGCTGACTGAACGCCCCAAACTTCTCGTCCATGATCATCTTCCAGGTGTCGATGACGTCTTGGGGCGTAAAGGCGTCACCATTGTGGAACTTGACGCCGAGGCGCGTCTTGAAGGTGTAGGTCAGGCCGTCCTCGGAGATCTCAAACCCTTCGGCCAAGTCTGGCTGGAGTTGCTGTTTGCTGTCGTAGGCGAGCAGGCGCCCCATGACGCCGCTGAGGATGTCGCCGGTGGTCACGAGCTGGGTGACGTAGGGGTTAAGGGTATCGGGCTCCTCGTTGGAGCCGATCGTAATGGTGCCGCCCTCCCGTGGCGTCCTTTCCGGCTTGAGCGGGGCGTCGGCCGGGACGGTCTCCTGGAACCGCGTCGGCCGGGTGCCGCGCCCGGGGTTCGGGGCGCCGAAGGCGCGATCGGACGTGGCGTGGAGCATGATGCCGATGACCGGCGCGCTGATGCCGAGCGCCGTGGCGCGACGGACGAGATCACGGCGCGAAAGCCGCCCGTCGATGCGCGCCTGGAGCCGCTCGTTGACCGTGCGCGGCTCCGGCCCCTCGACCGAGCCGGCCCGACTGCCCCGAGACGTGAGGGCGATCATGCTCTCTCCTCCTCAGCTGGGCTCAATCACCCGAGGTGTAGTGCCCTGAATACTGG
>JAUJOZ010000108.1 GCA_030447415.1 Thermomicrobiales bacterium
GTAACACCCGATCTCCTTTCCCCCGGCAGCGACGGCTCACACTGCCGCGTCGGGATGGCGGCGGTGCCGCGCAAGTCCCGACGCCGTCTCCACCGGCCTGGCGATCCAGGACCTGGCGATCGCCCGCGCCGCGCTCCACGCGCTTGGGACGGAGCGGTTGCCGCGGAATCCATCAGGCTCTGAATTGCAGGCTTCTCCTGCGAGCGGCGCTTCCCCCGGCGCGCGAGCGGTTCCCGGTCGGCGCCGAGCGCGCCGCGGTGCTGGAGGATCTGCGCCGGCGCCTGCGCCACCGCTTCGAGCCAAGCACTGCGGAGGTCCGCGTGCGCCACCGCGCGACGTCGCCCGCCAGGGCGGGAACCTGGCCAAGCGCCCGGCGCGGCAGGCCGCCAGACGGGTCCTCGACGAGCTCACACGCCCGCCGAGCGGTAACCGGGGTGCGCTTCGCGCGCGCCGCGGATGCCACGGGGTGAACGAACAAGCGATGTCGCGATCGGACCGTTGCCCGGCTATGTTCCGGCCCCAACGAGCTCCCCAGGAGCAGAGGGCATACCTGGATGCGGCTGTCACGATCGAAGTCGGGCGTTCTCTTAACGCTCATGCTGCTGACGCTGGCCGCGGCGCTTCCCGCGACGGCGGCCGCACAGTTCCCGAACCCCCTGTTCACCTGGGCCGGATCGGCCGACCCCGGCATGGCGCACTTCGGTGGCCGTTACTACGTGTCCTCGACCGGCAACGACGGGGGCGGGGCCGGCCGGCTGAAGTCCTCGCCCGACCGCCGCAACTGGTCGCGCGCGGGCTACGTCTTCCCGGAGGGCGCCATACCGGAGTGGATCTCGATCGACCCCAAGGACGGGCGCCGGCGCATCGGCGGGCCGCAGATCTACTTCCTGGAGTCGATCAAGAAGTACGTCGCGTACTTCAGCGCGAGGGCCGCGAATACGGAGAAGAGGTGCATCGGCCGGGCGGTCTCCTTCGATCCCTACAACTTCACCAACGAGGGTCTCGGTGCCAACCCGGCCGCCTCGCCGCTCGAGTGCCGCAACGACGCGACCTACAGCCTGATCGACGCCTCGCTCTTCCGCGACCCCCGTGACAACCAGCGCTACCTCCTCTACAAACGCGACTTCGACGATGGCCAGGGCACCCAGGACGACATCGTCATCCGCCGGGTCGGTCCGGACGGGCGCAGCAACCTCGGCCCACCGACCCAGCTCGTGGTCGCCGAGCGCGGGACGTGGGAGGGGTTCAGCGTCGAGGCCCCGACGATGATCGCTCGCAACGGGCGCTACTACCTCTTCTACAGCGGCGCGAACTACGCCCGGGACTCCTACGCGGTCGGCGTGGCGGTCTCGAGCATCGAGTCCAACCGGCCGGACTCCAAGCTCGTGAAGTACCCCGGCAACCCCATCCTCAAGGGGGAGGGCAACAACACCTTCTGCGGCGTCGGCCACCAGGACGTCACCGACGTCCCCGGGGACGGCCCGCTGCTCTTCTACCACGCGTACCTGGGCGGGACGGACGCGAAGGGCGACTGCCTCGGCACCGAGCGCTTTTTGATGATGGATGTCCTGCACTGGGACCAGCCGGGTGGATCGCCGCGCGTGGGCAACTTCTGGCCCCGGGTGCACAACGGGACACCCAGCGGCAACGGGACGGGGGGCACACCTGAGGGCGCGCCGTTCCCGGTGCCGCCGGCCGGCGGCGGTGCACCTCCGGCCGGCGGGCCTGGACCCGCACCTGCGCCTGGGCCATCTCCGCCGCCCTCCGGAACCACCCCGCCGGCCACCAAGCCGTCCGGCCTGCGCGTCGGCACGGTCCGCCTGTCGGGGCGGCGTACCCTGCGCTTCCGGCTGCGCTCCGCCGTGGCCGGGACCGCTCGCGTCACCGTGCTTCGCGGGCGCCGGACAGTCGCCCGCTCCCGGCCGATCAGGATCAGCGAGCGTCGGCGCGCCCTCAGCGTGCGCCTGAACCGCCGCCTGGCGCCCGGGCGTCGCTACACCGTCCGCGTGGTCGTCACCAGGGGCGGGCGGCGCGTCGGCTCGGACTCGGCGCGGCTGCGCGTCCGCCGCTGACGCGCTGAGCGCCCCAGCGTGACCGCGCTCACAGCGGGATGTTCCCGTGCTTGCGCTTGGGCCCCGGCGCCCGCTTGGTCTGAAGCGTGTGCAGCGCGCTGATCAGCTTCGGGCGTGTCTCGTGCGGGACGATGACGTCG
>JAUJOZ010000109.1 GCA_030447415.1 Thermomicrobiales bacterium
GTGAAAGACAAACTTTTCCCGACAGCGTTCGTGGGAATCCCCACGTGGGTGGCGCTGATTCGGCAACGCTTCCCGTCTTTGCCGTTGCGCCGGTCAGCGTACCATCGGCATGTCTCCCGGTGGGCCGACTGGCTCGCCGGTCTGCCCCCACCGCTCGGCTTCGCCGGCCGGGCGGCGCAACACCTGGCGCACGGCGTTGGTGCGCCCAAGGGAGTTGTTCCACGATGCGCGATCCCGCTCACGCGGGCGGGGGCCCCGGCGCAGTTGCCGGGGCCGCCGCACCGCACGGTCGAGCCGTCCACCCTGGGTGGCTAACGGCCGAACCCCGCGTCGTTCCCGCCGCGAATCCGGACGGACCCGAGGCGGCCCGCTTCGCGGCGTTCATGCAACTGTTGAAGACGGCCGGGGCCCTCGACCGCGCCGCCACCGATGCCCTCGCCGACCTCGATCTCACCGCGGGCGCGTTCGGCGCGCTGCTGGAACTTGGCGAGGTCGGTGATGTCGGCGTGGCGCCTTCGGAGCTGGCCCGCCGGCTGGCCGTCGCCCGGCGAACGGCGACGCTGTACGTCGATATCTTGACGCGTCAGGGCTGGGCCGAGCGCCGGCCGCACCCCGCCGACCGCCGGATGGTGCTGGCGACCTTGACTCCGGTGGGCCGCCGGCTGCTCGATGAGCTTGGTGCCGCCTACAAGCGCCGCCTCGCGGCGCTGGTGGGCGACATCAGCCCGGTCCAGGCCGAGCGGCTGCGCCAGCTCCTGGCGCTGATCCCGACCGACGCGCAGCCGATCGACGTCGAGTAGCTCCTTCTCAGACGGGACCCGCGCCCGACGCTTGGGCGCGGGTCTCGTCATGCCTCGCTGTCGCCGTCGCACCGCCGGCACAAGACGAGGGTGCGCGGCTCGAGACTGAGCAGCGCTCCTCCGTCGAGGCACGTTCCGTCCGAGGGCGCCGGTTCGGCCGTGTCGAGCAGCAGTTGCCAGCGGACGGCGGGGGCTCGGCCGTTGCCGGGGAGCTTGAACTCAACCGGCTCAACGCCGGCGTTGAGCATGATGACGAGGGTGTCGCCGACGGTCCGATTGCCGCGGGGGTCGTGCTCGTCGATGGCGTCGCCCGCCAGGCGTAGGGCGATCGCGCTCAAACTCGCGTCCTGCCATTCGGCGTCGGTCATCTCCGCTCCGTCCGGCCGGAACCAGGTCAGATCTTTGACCTCCGAGCCCCGGATGCGCCGCCCCTGGAAGAACTTGCGGCGGCGGAGGACGGGCTGCTGGCGCCGGATCTCGACGAGGCGGCGGGTGAACTCGAGCAAGTCTTGCTCCGCGTCGTTGAGTCGCCAGTCGAGCCAGCTCAGCTCGTTGTCCTGGCAGTAGGCATTGTTATTGCCCCGTTGGCTGCGGCCCATTTCGTCCCCGCCGCAGAGCATCGGCACCCCCTGGGAGAGAAACAGGGTCGCCAGGAAGTTTCGCTGCTGCCGGGCACGGACCTCGCGGACGGTGGGATCCTCGGTCGGGCCTTCGACGCCGTAGTTGGCCGACAGGTTGTCGTCGCTGCCGTCGCGGTTCCCTTCGCCGTTCGCCTCGTTGTGCTTGCGTCCGTACGAGACCAGGTCGGCGAGCGTGAAGCCGTCGTGGCAGGTAACGAAGTTGATGCTGGCGTAGGGGCGGCGGCCATCCCCCTGGTAAAGGTCGCTCGATCCGGTCAAGCGGTAGCCCATCTCGGCCACCGGTCGATCGTCCCCCCGCCAGAAGGAGCGAACGGCGTCGCGGTACTTGCCGTTCCACTCCGCCCAGAGGACGGGAAAGTTGCCGACCTGATAGCCGCCCTCACCGACGTCCCAGGGTTCGGCGATAAGCTTCACCTGGGAGATGATCGGGTCCTGGTGGATCGTGTCAAAGAACGAGGAGAGGCGGTCGACGTCGTAGAGCTCGCGCGCCAGGGCCGAGGCGAGGTCGAAGCGGAAACCGTCGACGTGCATCTCCTGGACCCAGTAGCGCAGCGAGTCCATGATCAACTGCAACACCTGCGGGTGGCGCGCGTTGAAGGTGTTGCCGGTGCCGGTGAAGTCCATGTAGTAGCGGGGCTGCTCGGGGACGAGGCGGTAGTAGGCGGTGTTGTCGATGCCGCGGAAGGAGAGGGTCGGTCCCAGGTGGTTCCCCTCGGCGGTGTGGTTGTAGACGACGTCGAGGATGACCTCGA
>JAUJOZ010000006.1 GCA_030447415.1 Thermomicrobiales bacterium
GGGGGTGTTCGCTTCGGTACGCCCCCCCCACCTGTGGGGCGGTCTCGCGCCGTTTGGCCCCGGGCGTCCGCGGGGGCCGGGGGGGGGGTGCCGGGGGCGGGGGGGGGGCCCCCCCCCCCTCCCCGGGGGCCCCCCCCCCCGGGGGCGCCCGCCCCCCCCCCCGGCCCCGGCCCCCCCGCGGCGGGTACGCACCAGCACCGGGACCAGCACCACGATCAGGACCAGGAGCGGATGGAGCCGAGACCCCCCAGGCTGAGCAGCAGGCACCCATTGGACCGGCCGTCGTCACCGGCCGCCGAGCCGCATCCCACCCCCCAGTTCGCGCCCACCCCCGGTCCGGTCCCTGTCGACGACGCTCGTGCGCGGGCGCGCACCGAGACGGTCGGCCCCGCGAGTGCCGGGCCGCAGCCGACCATCTCGACGGCGGGCGCGTTCCCGCCGTTCGGCCAGGACCAGTTGGTGCCGTCGCGGACGCGGCGACGGCGGGCGCTGGCGCGGGGAGTGCTGGCGCTGCTGGTCGTGCTCGTCGGGCTCGGGACGGTGGGGGCCGTCTACGGCGAGCGGGTCGCCGACTGGGCCGGGGATCAGGTTGATCAGCGCCTCGGCGGTGACGACGGGGATGAAGATGCTTCGCGGGGGCAGGCGCAGATCCTGACCCCACCGGCCACGTCCGCGCCGCTCGCCGGGGCGGCCTCGCCGACCGCCGTGCCGCCGCCCAGGGCCTCGTCGCCGGTCTCGACTGTCGCCAGCCCGTCGCCTTCACCGAGTCGGTCGGCGGTCGCGTCGCCCACGCCGCGGCCGTCCCGCGCGGCCGGGTCGCGGACGCCCACTCCGCAGTCCGCTCAGCGCCCGGCGCCGCTGGCCGACATGCTGCCGACCGTGGAGGATCTACCGGAGAACCTGCTGGCCGGGTTCGTCGTGACCCAGGACGATGAGCGCACGTTGGACCAGGTCGCGGCCTCGTTAGGTGATCCCGCGGAAACGACCCCACTCCTGGAAGAGTGGGGCTGGCGCCAGAACCTGTTCCGGACGTTCGAGAACCCAGGCGCGGAGATTCCCGAGGACGCGACCAACTACGTCGACGTCAGTCTCCACCGCTTCGGCAACGCCGAGAGCACCGGCGAGGCGCTCGACTACTTCTCCGACGCCGTCGTCGCGGCGCAGGGGTTGAGCGAGATCCAAGTCGATCGGGTTGGCGACGAGGTGCGCGCGCTGTCAGGCAATCCGGAAGGGACCGCCATCCTCGTCGTGCTCTACGTGCGGGACGGGCCGACGCTGATCCGCATCGGCGGCTCTTCCCCGGCCGGCGACCCGACGGAGGACGTGCTGGCCCTGGCGCGGGAGGTCGTCGAGCGTTAGGCGCTCCGACCGCCGGACCGGCGTCGATTGACTCAGTGATGAGCACGATGACGAGGCCCGGCCTCTGAGGCCGGGTTCCCGTCGTTCGCGGCGGGATGAGTCGGGACGGGCTAGGGCGTATCCGCAAACCGGGAGGCGCGCTACCCTCCCAGTGGCGACGCGCCGGCCTGGGGGAGAGGAGGGGGCGTGACGACCAGTCACCTCGTGCGGTGGGGAGGTGTCAGCGCGCTGATCGGCGGCGCCTCCTTCGTCGGGCTGGCCCTGGAGTCGATCGCCCGGCCGGACCCGGAGCGGCACCGCACCGCCCTGTTCCTCGTCCCGTGGGCGTTCGCGGCCGGCGGCATCGTCGGACTGCACGCGCGGCAGCGCTGGCGCGTCGGGAGGCTCGGCCGGGTCGGGTTCTGGGCGACGATCGGGGCGATGGCGGCCGCCGCGGCGGGCACCGTCGCCCGCCTCGCGGGCGTCGACGCCCTGGTCTGGCTCGAGGCCGTGGGCGTCGTGGGCTGGACGGCCGGCATGGTGCGCCTCGGCGTGGCGACGGCGCGGGCGGCGGTGGTGCCGGCGTGGGCTGGGGTCGCCTTGGCCGTCGCCGAGCCCGCGACGGTGGCCGTGGCGCTGGTCCTGTCGCCGTGGGTGCCGCTGCGGAGCGAGGGCAGTTACTCGGGCGCCGTCGCCAACGGCGCGGCGTTCCTGGCCCTTGGTGTCGCCCTCCGGTCCCGACGTGCGTTTGCGGATACGCCCTAGCCGTCACGGAGCCGGGCCGGTTGCTTCATCAGGCCAGTGCCGGTGTTCGAGATGGTGGTTGCCCCGCCGGGGTTGCCGCCGGGGCCGGTGCCACCCGCGCCGCTCCTGGTCGTGACGATGAACCCGCTGGCGACGAAGGCGTCGTCCGGCGACTGCACCTGGTTGACGGCCTCCGGGGAAGGGACGGTCCCGGTCAGCCGGTTCAGGGAGGAGGCGTGGCCGGCCTCGACCGTGGATCCTCGGCGCCGCGGCCAGCCGCTTGTCGGTGTCGAGCTGAGGCGAAGGGTGTCGAACGTGCCCGCGTCGACCTTGCCGCTGCCGCTGCCCTCGCCGTCCCGGCGAGTGAGCGCGCCACCGGCCCGGCCGAGGAATGGCCCAGGGATGCGGTACGCCGCGGAGCGGGAGGGGCGCGGCGCCGTTCGGTGCGCTACTGTTCTACCGTTGTGAACCGCCGGTGACCGGCCCGGCGAATGACGGCGGCCGGGGCGAGAGAGGCTGCGGATGTTCGACCGCGAGAACGTTGTCGGGATGCTGCTGCTGGGGCTGTGCCTCGCCGCCGGCGGCATCATGCTCTTCAGCATCCTGACCGGCACCCAACTCCGATACACCGGTCCCGGATGGGTGGCCGTGGTGCTGGCCGTCGGCTTCATCGGGGCAACGCTCTACGGGCTCTTCACCTCGCGCGGCCGCTGGCCAAACCCGTTCGCCGGCCGCGGTCGTCGTTGGTGGCGGGGGCGCAAGGACGATGACGGTCGGTAGTGAGGTGGCGGTCGCACCGCACGATGGCGTTGGCGCACCACGGACCCGCCGGTGTCGCCGTTCGCCGATGTGATCGGTCGGCGCGCATCGCGGCGGACGGGGTGGGCCGCCCCCAGAGTGTTCAACCCCGAGTGCGGCCCACCGAAGATGGCCGGAGCTGGTTGATGACGCCTCGCTACCGCCCCGTTGAGCCCGCCTCACGGGGCCTCGTTGGGTGCGGCCGGGTCCTCTCAGCCCGCGCGGATCCGATTACGGCGCCGGAGTTGCCCGGGTGCCGCCGGCCCGACGAATGGTTCTGCCCCACCCCGCCAGCAGAAGGATGCCGACCATCGCGCCGGCCAGGGTTGGCACCGCCTCGCCCGAGGACCGGGCGGCGAGCGGACCAGCTCCGGTGTTGGGCAGAGCGGTGACCGTCGTGGCCGCGCCGCTCGTCGGGTTGGTGCTCGCCGGGGTCTCGCCCGCGTCCTCGTCCGGCGCGTTGTTGCCACCACCAGGCGCGTCTGGGGTCTCCGGCTTGTCGACCGGCGGAGCGCTCGGGGCGACGAGGGGCTCGATGGCGATCGCCTGGGCCGACCAGGGACAGTAGCTCCCGTAGGCGAGCCAGTAGTCGAGGGTCTCGTCGACGTAGGAGGCCCGCGCGCTGCACGCCTCGATCGCGCCCTCGACCATCACCGCGTCTTCCAGGTGCCAGGCGTGCGGGGCGTTGACGCCGCCGGGACCGGCGACAAGCACGCCGATGGGGAAGCCGCAGTCGGCGCCCGTCGCCAGTTCCTCCCGGGCCAGCGCGATCGAGGTCGGGTCGGTGAGGATCGCCCGGAACGTGTCGCCCTCCCCCGGCTCCCCGGTCTCGAACGTGACGACGACCGGGCCGTCCGTGTCGGGTGTGACGTCGCAGAGGGTAGGACCGGGCGTCTGGCCCGGCGGAGTGATCGGCCCGGTGTAGGGCTGGACATCGATCACCGTCGCGCTCCACGGACAGAAGCGTCCGACCGTGTCGATCCAGTATCCGAGGTCGGCGTCAACGTCGGCCGGCGTGCCGTCGCAGAGCTCGATCGTGACGTCGGCGAAGACGGTCCCCACCATGTGCCAGCCGTGGGGCGCATTCACCCCGCCGTCCCCTTCGGCCAGCTCCCCGGTCGGGACGCCCGCCTCGCAGCCGGTCGCCAGCTCCTCTTGGGCCAGCGCGATGTCCCGCGGCTGCTCCAGCACCGCCCGGAACTGCCCGCCAGCCGTCGCGAATGTGACCACCACTGGTTCGACGACACCAGAGAGCGGGGCGCCGGGACAGGGACCCGGCTCGGCCGGCGGGTCGGTGTCCGGGCCGCCCGGTGGATCGGTCGGGGCGGCGTACGGCTGGACATCGAGGATGGTGGTGGACCAGGGGCAGAAGCTGCCGACGTGGAGCCATTCGTCAAGGGCGGCGTCGACCATCGAGGCCGTCCCGTCGCACAGCTCGATCGTTATCTCGGCGAAGGTCGTCCCGATCACGTGCCAGGCATGCGGGGCGTTGACGCCGCCGTCGCCTGCCTGGAGCGTCCCCACCGGGATACCGGCGTGGCCATCCGTGGCGAGCGCCTCCCAGGCCTGGCCGACGGCTGCGGGGTCCTCGATCACCGCCTTGTAGGTATCGCCGCTCCCCGCGTCGCCCGTCTCGAACGTGACGAGGACCGGCCCCGTGGGGGGTTCCCCTTCGGCAGCCACGGTCCGGGGCCCGACCGCCGCCAGCGCAACGGCGACGACGGCGAGCAGCGCCAGGCGAGCCAGTATGCACCCGAAGCGGTGCTCTATCTTCCCCAACTCATGAACGCTCGTCTCCCCCGCCGTTCGGCGGTCATGTCCCTGCCGAGCTACGCTGCCCGGCTCGGCGCGTATTGTGGCCGATTGGGGCGCTTCGAGTCGATGCTGCCGCGCCATCTGGCGCCGGAGACGGCCTCCACAACCCGGCACGGTTGGGGATCAGGGAATGACTATCCGAACAACGTTCGGTGCTCCTATTGACAATCGGCGAACGGGCCGCTAGTCTACGGGGTGTAGACGTGCCGAACGACGTTCGGCAAACGTTGGAGGACCGATGGCGAAGGCGACAATGACGGCGGCGGCGGCGCGGCGCGAGCGGGGACGGCAGGAGATGCGGGACGCGATCCTGACCGCCGCGCGCCGCATCGTCACGGAAGAAGGCATCGACGCCCTCTCCATGCGCGCTGTCGCCCGCGCCATCGGCTACTCCCCGGCCGCGCTCTACGAGTACTTTCCGGCTAAGGAGCACATCTACGAAGCCCTCTACTTCGAAGGGGCGGACGGGCTCAACGGCCGCATGTTCAGCACGATGGCGGCCCTTCCACCGGAGATGCCGACGCGTGAGGTCCTCGCCGCACTCGGTCGCGCCTACCGCGCCTACGCCCATGAGCAGCCGGAGCTGTACCGCCTGGTGTTCCAGCGAACGACGGGCGACCCGCACCCGCCGCAGGACCCGGACGGCGAGCGGGCGTCGGAGGGCTTCGATGTCCTGGTCGAAGTCGCCCAGCGCGCCGTCGAGCGCGGCGAGTTCGTCCCGCTGCCGCCGCCCGTCATCGCGTGCGCCGCATGGGCGTCCGTCCACGGATTCGTCATGCTCGAGCTGAACGGCTTCGTGATGGGCGGCCCGGGGCCCGGTCTCCCGCCGCCGTCGGAGGAGGAGGGGCGCGCCAGGCGCGACGCCATGTTCGAGGCCACCGTCCAGATGTGCCTGTTCGGCTTCATGCAGCGTTAGGCCGCCCGCTCGACCGGGCGACGCATGCGTCGCCCCTGCGATTTGTTCAACCCCTCAATTGCTCAGCTCGTGACGGCCGTCGGGGAAGCCCGACGGGCTCAGGGAGGCTTTGCGCCATGCTCGCTCGCTGGGGTTCTACCCTCTACGTCCACCGAAAGCTCACGCTCGTCCTCTCGGCCCTCGCGGTCGTCGCCTCGATCGTCTCGATCATCGCCGGTGGCGCCTCGCTCTCGTCCAGCGGGTTCATCGACGACGCCTCGGAATCGGCCCGCGTCCAGCGGACCCTGGCCGAGACCTTCGGCCGCGGTCAGGAATCGCTCGTCTATCTCATCGACGCGGACGGCCCGGTCGCCGACCCGGCGGTCAGGGCGCGCGTCGAGAAGGCGCTCGCCCCGCTGGCGAACGACCCCCGGGTCGCCCGCCTGCTGACCACCTGGAATACCGGCAATCCGCGGATGGTCTCCGGCGACGGCGACAGCACCTACGCGGTGGCGCTGCTCGCCCTCGACGAGGACCGGGTAGGCGAGGAACTGGCGAGCCTCAATGCTCTCATCGAGGAGCCGGCCGCGGCGGCGGGGCTTCGCGTATCGGTTAGCGGCGGCGGCGCGATCGGCGACGCGATCGGGACTGAGGTTGCGGAGGGGATCGCTCGCGCCGAGTCGATCTCGATCCCGCTGACGATCCTGATCCAGCTTGTCGTCTTCGGCGGACTGGTCGCGGCCGGGGTGCCGCTCCTGGTCGGTGCCTTGGCAATCGTCGGCACGCTGGCCGTCGTCTTCGCCCTGTCGCAGATCGGCTTGCAGTCCGTCTTCGCCACCAACGTCGTCATCATGCTCGGGCTCGGGTTGGGGATCGACTACTCGCTCTTCATGATCGCCCGCTTCCGCGAGGAGATCCGAAGCCGCCCGGTCGACGAGGCCGTCGCCGTGGCGATGGCGACGGTCGGGAAGGCGATCCTCTTCTCTGGCGTGACGGTCATCTTCGCGCTGGCCGCCTCGCAGTTCTTTCCCCTGCCGGCACTGCGCTCGATGGGCCAGTCGGGGATGATCGTGGTCGCCCTCGCGCTGGTCTACGGGCTGACCTTCTTGCCGGCGCTGCTGGCGACCCTTGGACCGCGGATCAATGCCATCCCGATCGGCGTCCCGGCGCGGTTGCGGCGAAGCGGCGACCGCCGGACCGTCGACGTCGATGGGGAGGAGGGTGGCTTCTGGCACGCGGTGGCCCAGGCGGTGATGCGTCGCCCGCTGGCGGTCCTCATGCCCGTCCTCGTCGCGCTCCTCGTCGCCGGCATTCCCTTCCTGCGGCTTGACCTCACGCCCGGCGGGCCGGAGGTGCTGCCGCCCGACAGCGCGCCGCGGCTGACAAACGAGCGCCTCGACCGCGAGTTTGCCGCCGGCGAGTCCGACCCGATCCCGGTAATCCTGACCGCCGCCGACGGCAACGCGCTCTCGGCCGCCAGCATCGCGGCGCTCCAGACGTGGGTCGAGGAGGTCGTGGCGGTGCCGGAGGTCGACCGCGTCGACACGTTCGTCTCCGGCAGCGGCGAGGCGGGGCGAGCGGTCGATTGGAGCGCCTACACGGGCGACCCGGCAACGCTCCCGCCGGCGGTGCAGCAGGTCGTGGGGGAGCGGGTGCGCGGCGCCACGGTCTTCGCCGAGGTCGTCACGCCCCAAAGTGGCGAGGCGATAGAGGCGGTCGTGCGCGACCTGCGCGCCGTCGATCCGGCGGGGTTTGAGGTGGCGGTCGGTGGGTTCGCCGCCAGCTCGGTCGACACGATCGACGGTATCCGGGCGGGTGTGGCGCCGGCGGTCATCTTCGTGATCGTCGGGTCGTACCTGATCCTGCTCGTGACCTTCGGCTCGGTCTTCCTGCCGCTGAAGGCGATCTTCATGACGCTGCTGTCGATCAGCGCCTCGCTCGGCGCGGTGGTGTTGGTCTTCCAGGACGGCTACCTGTCGGGGCTGCTCGGCTTTGAGGCGGGCGACATCATCTCGACGACGCCGATTCTGATGTTCTGCATCCTGTTCGGGCTGAGTATGGACTACGAGGTCCTGATGTTGGCCCGGATCCAGGAGGAGTACCAGCGGACCGGTGACAACACGGCGTCGGTCGCCTTTGGGCTGGAGCGGACGGCGAAGACGATCACCGGGGCGGCGGCAATCATGATCGTCGTCTTCGGCGGGTTCATGCTGGCCGATATCGTGATCATCAAGTCGATGGGCTTCGGCCTGGCGCTGGCCGTGCTGATCGACGCGACAATCGTCCGCGGCCTGCTGGTGCCGGCGACGATGCGGCTCATGGGGCGCTGGAACTGGTGGGCCCCCACGGCGATTCGTCGCCTCGTCGACCGCCTGGGCCTCACCCACGGCGAGGTGCGAGCCTCGGCGCTGCCATGGGAGACGAGACCCGTCATCGAACATTCGTAACCAGAAACGGAACCGGCCACGGGCATCCCGCGGCCGGTTCCCTCGTTGCGAAAACCGCGCGGAATGAGCATCGGGTGCCCGCGTCGACCTGTTTGGCATCCGAGGCTGGGCGGATGTGACACGCGGGCCGTTGTGGGACGGCTTCCGGCCCTCTACACTCTGCGTGTGATTCCCCGCGTCGCCGGCCCGGGTGTGCGGGTGCGGCCGGCGTCAGGCCGCACTCGGGCGGCCGGTGCGGCCTGCTCGTGACGCAACCCGGGCCGCCCCGCGTCCGGATCGCTGGACCGCCGGGTTCGGTGACGCGCCCTGACGCCGGCGGCGGTCGACGGGACGAACCACGACGGGGACGGGGCGAGGATGCGCGAGCCCGACGACCGGTTCGAGGACGAGGGCGAGAACCAGACCACGACGGGCCGGGTTCGGGCCTGGCTGGAGCGCACTCTCGGCGGGCGACCGCTGAGCGTCTACGGGGTGCTTGCCGCCGGCGTCGCTGTCCTGGTTATCCTCCTCGGGATCATTGTCATTACCGCCACCGGCGGGCCCGACAATCCGGGCACCCCCCTGTGCGTCCAGACCAACGCCGATGAAGCCCGGCTCCTCGTCTATCGGGGCCAGGTGCGGCAGATCGACGTCGTCACCGTCCCCGAGCGGCCGAACGTGTCGGTCGGCGTTCGGCTGGAGTCGGTCGACGACACCTGCTACGAGCTGCCCCAAGGGCTGGCCAACCAGGCGGCCCACGAGGCGGTTCTCGGGGCGGCTCAGCTCTACAACAACGGTCGGACCGCCGACGAGCGGGTCCGCGTCCGGTTCCCGGAGCAGCAGGTCCCGGCCGAGTTGCTGGCGACCGCCACCCCGACCCTGGTCGCGACGGCCACCGCGACCGTGCCGCCAACGGTGCCACCGGCGAGCCCCACGGTCGAGCCCCCGACGGCCACACCTGAGCCGACCGCCACGCCCAGCCCCACGATGACCGCCACGGCCGCGGCCACGGCTACCGCTTCGGCGAACGTTGCTTCCCCAGGGGTCGACCCGCTGCCTGGTCTACAGACGGCGACCCCTTTCCGACCGGCGCCGTAGTCGCGTCGGCCGACGGCGGGCGACGGGCGGAAGAGCGGTCCATCGCGCCGGCGCTTCCCCATCCGCGGCGGTGCGGTGCTGACCAGGCCCGACATCCAGGTCGGCCCCTACCCTCGTCCCGGTCGCCTGCCACCCACTGCCTGCCGTCCGTGGTCAGTCCGCGGCCGCTACGCCCGCCCCGCCGTCGGCGGCATCCCAGCGGAAGAAGCGGACGGCGATGGCCATCGCCACGGCGAAGGTCGCCGCCAGGACGAGGAGGTCGACCCAGATCGCGTCGAAACCCCGGCCGCGGGTCATCGGCTCCCGCAGGGCGTCGACCAGGTAGGCGAGTGGGAGGACCCGCGTGACCGGCCGTAGCCAGGTGGGCGCGCGGTCGATGCTGAAGAAGACGCCGGACAGGAAGAGCATCGGGAAAGTGACGAGGTTAGCGTAGCTGGCCGCCGTCTCGGCGTTGCGGGCGAAGCCGGAGATCGCGAACCCGATCGCCAGGAACGCCAGCGCCCCGACCAGGATCGCCAGGAGGATGACGAGCGGGTTGCCGCGCACGTCCAGCCCGAACAGCAGCCGCGCCAGCCCGACCAGGATCAGCGACTGGGCAACCGCGACGATGAGCTGGGAGAGCACCCGCGCCAGGATGAAGCTCGTCAGGGGGAAGGGCGTCACCTTGATCCGGCGGAGGATGCCGCGCTCGCGGTAGATGACGAAGGCAGTCGACAGGCCGATCACGCCGGAGTTCATCAGACTCATCGCCAGGATGCCGGGGACGAAGAAGTCGATGAACGACACGTCCTGGGCGGCGATGCCCCGTTCGGCGATAGTTACCGGTTCCCGTCCCGCCGCCCCGCCGGCGACCGCGAGCAAGGTCTGCCTCACCGCGCCGATCGCGATCTGGGCGTTTGGCCCCTCCGTCTCGTCGTAGTAGAGGGTGACCGGCGGCGGGGCGTCCGCCGGCTGCGGCGCTCCGAAGACGAGGACGAGGTCGCGGTCCCCCTCGCTCAGCGCGTCGAGCTCCTCGGCTTCGGCTCCCCCTGTGACGGTGAAGGCGTCGTTGGCGTCCAGCGCCGCCGTCGTCGCCTCGCTCAGGGCCGAGGGCGCGCCCGCCACGCCGACGTCGAAGTCGAGTCCTGGGTCGCGGCCGAAGACCGCGCCGAAGATGAGGATGAAGATCGCGGGGAAGGCGAGGTTCCAGAAGAGGGCCGTCCGGTTGCGGACGTTCATCTTCAGGTTGGCCTTGACTATCGCCCAGAGGGGTCGCATCGGAACAGGGCTCCTTGGGTGCCGAAAGCTGGTGCCCGAGCACGTCGCCGACCGTGGTAAGGGAGGGCATTCCGCCCTCGTCTGACCCAAAGGGTCACAGGTTGGAGCCGGGAGCAACGGGATTCATGCGGGACGACGCCGGCTCGCAACGACGCTATCGACCCGCGGCAAATGGGCGGGCCCGCGGGCGTTCCCCTACGACGAGACGGCCGCCGCCCCGTCACCCGCCTCATCCGCTGCGTACCGCCGGCCGGTGAGGGTGAGGAAGACGTCCTCAAGGTTCGCCTGGCTGCTGCTCAGATCCGCGAGGGTGACGCCGTGGCGTTGGGCGAGATCGAGCAGACCGACGAGCGTGGCCTGGACATCCGTTGTGCGGAGGCGAACCTCGTGCCCGGGGGACGGGCTGCCGGCGTTAGTCACGCCGGGTAGGGCGGCGAGCGCCGCGGGCGGTAACGCACCGGCGGCGAGGGTGGCGCGGACGCTGGCCGCCATACCTAGGGCGTGCACGAACGCGGCCGGGGCGTCACAGGCGATGATGCGACCGCGGTCCATGACCGCCACGCGGTCGCAGAGCGTTTCCGCTTCTTCCATGTAATGGGTCGTCAGCACCACCGTCGTGCCGCCGGCGCGGATGCCGCACACGGTCTCCCAGAGGTTGCGCCGCGCCTGGGGGTCGAGCCCCGTGGTCGGCTCGTCGAGGAAGACCACTTTGGGGTCGTTGACCAGCGCGAGGGCGATCGACAGGCGCTGCCGCTGCCCGCCGGAAAGCTGACTGACACGGGCGCCTCGCTTCTCGCGCAGGCCGATCAGGTCAAGCAACCCCTCGATCCGAGCGCTGGACGCGTCGACGTCGTAGAGGCCGGCGAAGAGTTCGACGAGCTCGGCGGCGGAGAGGTAGTCGAAGAGGGCCGTCGTCTGGAGCTGGACGCCGATGACGCGACGGACGGCGTCGCTCTCACGGACGGCGTCGATGCCGGCGACGCGGATCGTGCCGGCGTCGGGCCGGCGCAGACCCTCGATCATCTCCCGCGTCGTCGTCTTCCCGGCGCCGTTCGGGCCGAGGATGCCGAAGATCTCCTCGGGGGCGATGGCGAGATCGACCCCCGCGACGGCGGTCAGCTTGCCGTAGCGTTTGACTAGCCCCCGCGCCTCGATCATCGGCGTGGTCGCGTCCGAGGTCGCCGCGCCGTTCGCCTCGGGTGGTGTCCGCGTGAAGGGGCGCGCCATGGTCTGCCAGAACTCCGTCGTGCGTTGGACATCCGGATCACGACTATAGCGGGCCGGCGCTGGCCGGGGCGAGGACGCGCCCGGGCAGCGGTGCCGGATGTGGGGGGAGGGACGCTCTCCCAAACGGCCGAGGCCCGGGGCAACCGCCCCGGGCCTCGCGTCCAAACCCAATCGTGTCGCAGACGAGATCGCGTCCGCGTCCGTTCCCGCTACTCCGACGCGCGGTTCCAGTTCTGGATGTTCCAGTAGTTGGTCTCGTACGGGCTGACCGCGACGTTGTCCTGGTCCCCGTGGAAGAGGTCGGCCGCCTGCGCGTACTTATCCGCCGCCCGGTTCACCAGCGGGATGATGGCGACGTCGTTGATCAGGATGTCGTTCATCTGGATGAAGAGCTGCGCCGCCCGCTCCAGGTCGGTTTCGAGCCGAACCTCGTCGAAGAGGCGGTCGTACTCCGGGTTGTTGTACCGGATGTTGTTCTGGCCGTTCCATTGGTTCGACGCCTGGGCAATGTTGCGGCCGTCGGGTCCGGCGTACCAGCCGAGCATGTACGACACCGGCGTCGGCGTGGACGGGTTGTTCGTGTACATCTGGATGTCGGTGTAGAAATGGCCGATGTTCTGGGTGTTGCCGGGCGACCCGTCGAAGAAGATGCCGGAGTCGACCTGCTGGAGCTGGACCTGGAAGCCCATCTCCTCTAGGCCTTGCTTGACGACGGCCTGGGTCTTCTGCCGCACCGGGTTGATCGAGGTGGCGTAGGTGATCTTGAGTTGGACGCCGTCCTTCTCGCGGACGTCGCCGTTGCGCGTCCAGCCGGCCTGCTCCAGGATCTCGTTGCCCCGCTCGGTGTTGAACTCCCACGAGGTGTTCGGCGATTCCAGCGCCGGGATGCCGGTCAGGATGTTCGCCGTCGCCGGCTCCCCCTCCTCGCCGAAGTAGAACTGCTCGGCGATGGTGGCGCGGTCGGCGGCGAGGTTCATGGCCTGGCGCACCGCCGGGTCGCTCTGGAAGGGGTGCGGGTTCTTCCAGTAGGAGCGCTGCCCTTCGACCTCCTCGTTCGGGTCGGAGAAGTTGATGTTGATCCGCTCGACGCTGTTGCCCGGGGCTACCACCAGACGGCCCGTGCCGCCCTCCGCCAGGTCGCGCAGGATCGCCGGTTCGACCTGAAGGTTCCAGGCGTGATCGTAGTCGCCGGTCTGCAGCACCGCGCGCGCGGCCGAGGCCGCGTCGCCGCCGCCCTTGAGGTTCACCGTGGCGAAGATCGGCTTGTTCTCCTCGCGGTAGTTCTCGTTGGCGACGTAGATCACCTGGTCGCCCGGCGAGAACTGATCGACCACGTACGGCCCGGTCCCGATCGGCTTCTGAAGGAAGGCGGCGTGGGCGCCTTCCGGGTCGTCCGTGTCGAGGACGTGCTTCGGGTAGACGGAGCCCCAGACCGTGCCGGCGTGCGGCTCGTACCAGACGGCGTTGGGCGCCCCAAACGTGACCCGCACCGTCAGTTCGTCCACCGCCTCGATGTTGGTGATCGGGCGGTAGGTCTCGGCGCTGACCGACGCGTTCTCCGGGTTGGTGACCCACTGCCAGGTGAAGACGACGTCCTCGGCCGTGAACGGCTCGCCGTCGCTCCAGAGCACCCCTTCGAGCAGGTTGTAGGTGACGGAAGTCAGGTCCTCGGCGAGGAGCCCGTTCTCGATCGTCGGGACCTCCTTGACCAGGGTTGGGATCAGGGTGCCGTCCGGCAGGTAGCTCATCAGCGGCTCGAGCACGATGCTGGCCGCCAGGTAGTCCTTGGTGCCGGTCGAGACGTGGGGGCTGATCTGGGTCGGGGCCTGCCACTGGATCAGGCGAAGCTCCCCGTCTTGGCCGCGGGTCTTGCCCTCGGTCCCGGCCGTCGGACGGCTGGCCCCCTCCTGGGCCGCCACGCCCCAGCCGCTGTTCGGCACGCGCGGCGCGGCCCCGGCGCTGGGGACCGACCGCAGCACGAACTGGGCGACCGGCAGGCCGATCCCCAGTGCGGTAGCGCGCTGAAGGAATTCGCGGCGGGAGATCCCGCCGGCCCTCAGCTCCTCGTACAACTGCGCGAACTTGCCCTTCTCTGCCATTGCTCCTTGCTCCTCCAAACCACGTCAGCTCGAACAATTGCGAACGACGGATCCGGCTCCGCCGGTGATGGGTCGAGAGCGGGCGCCACGGACGGCGCCCGCTCCTGCGGGGATGTACGTGCGGGCTACGCGGCCGGCTCCACAATCGTGAGTGGCGCCACTGAGCCCTCGACGGCCGGGTCGTAGAGGACGTAGACGCCCGGCTGCAGGCTAAGTAGCACCATATCGCCCTGCTCGCCGCCGGCCAGACTGAGCTGGCCGACGAACTCGCCTTGGGTGGGGTCGAACTCGTCCGCCGCCGGCGTCCCCATCGTCGGGTCGTCCCCGAACTGGACGAGGGTGAAGATGTGCCGCTCCTCGCCGTTGTTGACGCCGTGGAGCGTGACGATGTCGGCCACCGTCAGCTCGCTGGTCTGGTCGAAGGCAACCGGGTTCTCGTCGGCTGTCGTCCCCGCTTCGGCGTCCTCGGCGATCGAGAAGCTGATGACGGCGGAGGTCTCGCCCTCCGGACGCGGCGGCAGCATCGCCTCCTGGTCGATCAGGAGTTGCTCGTCGGCCGTCACCATGAACCAGCGGGCCTCGACGTACTGGTGCTCACCGAAGAGGTAGATGATGTCGACGCTGGTCCGGCCGTCGTCGTAGGACAGGACGTTGCCCCGCGCCAGGATGGTGAACTGCGGCTGGTCCTCCTCCTCCAGCAGTTCCAGCGCCTCGTCCGGACTGCCAACATTGAGCCGCTGCTCGACAAACGTCGGCGTGACCAGGGCGAGGGCCGCCTCGAACTCCCCGGCGTTCCAGCAGTTGACGAAGTTCTCCGCCGCCGCGATCGCCTCGTCGGCCATCGCGTTCTCAACCGGGGTGCCTTCCGGTACGGCACCAGCGAGTGGGGTCCCCTCGACCTGCTCCGCCGCCATCCCCTCTGTCGCCGCCGGGGTACCTTCCGGCGCCTCGCACGGCCCGGCCGCCGGACTCGCCACGGGGCTCCCCGCCGGCGGGGTGAGCTGGGCCCCCGCGACCCCGGCACGGCTGCCGACCAGCGCCAGGACGCCGACCAAGGCGACGCAGACGATCGCCACCAGGGTCGCCATCGCCGGCTCGGGCAACCGCCGGCCGCGGGTCCGTTGGGATTCCGACATCTTCGCTGCTCCCTCCTCTAAACGTCTCACGTTCGACTCGCGTCCACCGTCCGACGGTTCGCCGAACGTTTCCTAGCTCACGCACCGATTGCACCAAGCGCCGCGCAGTGTACCGCGCACGCACGAGCGGTCAACAGTGTACGGACGGGCAAGACGAGGAGTCGAGCAGGCGAGGAGATGGTGAGTCACGACTTTAGATGAAGCCGCGGATGAGACGCCCGCGCTCTTGGCCCGCGGCGGGACCGGTTCCAGCGTCGGCTCGTCGGGGACGGTCAGATGCTGGGCGATCACCGGGTACGTCTCGACCTCGGACACCCCGCCGTGCGCCACCGACACGTGGCGCATCAGGTCCCTCGGCCACGCGAGCAGAGCCTGATAGCCTAGCTCTGTTCCACGACCCGCGTCGTCCCTCGCCCCTCGGCTCCTCGCCGCTCTCACTGCACCCGCAGGTTGGCCTCCATGCCGAGGGCCAGGTCTGGGACGCCGGTCGGGTCTGGCAGCAGGCAGACGAGGGTGTAGATGCCGGGTTCCAGGTCGACCAGCGTCAGGGTCGCTTCCTCGTCGACGGGGACGGTGACCTGCCCGACGAAGGTGATCCCCTCGGGCAGCGCCGGTCCCGGTTCGCGCAGCAGCGCGTCGGTCGTCACGTCGTCGTCCAACCGTAGGACCAGCATCTCGTGGTCCCGCTCCCCGGTATTGCGGCCTTCCAGCACCACCGCCGGCCCACTTGCCCGTGATGGATCCAACTCGAACGCCCCGTCCTCCAGCTCGACGTCAACGACCGCGGCGTCGGCGGGCGCTTCCACCGGCAGCGCTTCCTCGGCGTCGACCAGCCAGCGGCCGGCGGTGCGGCCGTCCGTTCCCCGGACGAACGACCACCGGCCGTGCCGGAGCTGGTTGGCGACGACGTAGACGACATCCGCGGTGGCGTGGCCGGCTGACTCGGAGCCGACGTCGGCAAAGGCGCGGACCGCCGTTGGCAGCACCGGGAGAGCGTCGGCCAGCGCCAGATACTCGTCGCGCGTCAGGCGCCCCCCGCCACCGTAGGCCTGACCGAGGTATGCCTCGGTCACCAAGAGCGCCACCGTCTCGCTGTCGCCCTCGCTCAGGCAGCGGGCGAGCGTGCGCGAGAGCGCCTCGAGTTCCGCCGCAAGCGCGGCCCGGACCTCATCTGGGCTCGGCGTGGTCGTGGGCGATGCCAGGAGATCGGTCCCGGCCGTCCCATCGGAGGTGGGCGCGTCTGGGCCTGGCGGCACGGCGCAGGCCACCTCCTCGATGGTCGTTGGGGACGCCTGGGCCAAGAACCCGAATCGCGCCTCGACCGGGCCCGTGCCAATTGCCGCCGCCGCAATCGCGGCCAGCAGGATCAGCGCCTGCCACGCCGGCGTTCGGTGGCCCGCACCGCGCCCAGCCTCGGTCCCCGCCTCGCCCGTCATCCCGCCGTGCTTCACGGTTGGCCCCCCGCCACGCCGCCGCGCCCCGCGGGCGTCACCCTCGCGGTCTGCTTCAGTACTCCACAGTCGAGCCCGCATTGTAGTCGAGCCCCAACGCCGGCGACCGCCCCGATTGGCTCAGAAGACACCTCCGTGGCGTGGCCGCCCCTCTATACTCGCCATGCCCGGCATCCATCGCGGTTGCCGCGGTGGGGCGCCGCGGCGTCCCGAGGCGGCAGCATCGGTGGGCTGCGATAGGGACGTTGAGCGCGCCGGCGGGACCGCTCGGGCGTGGGTAAGGAGCGACGATGGATGATTCCCCGACCTCGTTTCGGGCCAACGACCGGTCCGGGGCAGAGGGCCCGTTGGGATCTGCCGCGGACGGCGTGACGGGCGAGCGTCACGACCATGATCCAGAGGCGTGGGCCGAGACGCTGGCCCGAACGGTGGCCCACCTTGCGGCACAGCTGACCGTCACCCAGATCCGCCTGCGCGCCCTGGCGACGGAACTGCAGGAGGCCGGTGGCGTTGACCCGGTCGCGGTGGGCGCACGGGTGCGGGCGATCGGGGCGGCGGAGGTCGGAGGCTACCTGCGCGAGAACCTGGGCGAGGCGTTGGTTGAGGTGGTCGACGTCGAGGCGCTCGAAGGCGACCTCCTCGCCTTCCTGGCGGCGACGGAGCCCCAGGGTGAGTAGGTGGCGGCAGGGAGCAGGACGAACGATCGGGGCCCGGCGTGCCGAGCCCGCGTTCCCATACAAGCCGCGCGCCGCGGTTGATAGAGCCCGGACGCTTGACGAAGCTCCCCAACCATCCGCCTGCGGCGCCGTGCCTGCTGCCTCCATTGGCGGCACGCCGCGTGCTACGGGCGGCGGCGGACGTAGCGCCCGGCAACGGCCAGGCCCCGGGCAACCGGGGAGGGTCGGTGTCTGGGTCGCCGGGGACACTGCCGAGCAAGGGAGGAGTGCGGGATGGTCAGTCTCGGGTTGTTGGTGATGCGTCTCGTCGTCGGCGGGATCTTTGCCGTCCACGGGTATCCGAAGGTCTTTGGAGGCCCCGGCAAGGGGGCGACGGTCTCGCCTGACGCCGAGCGGCTGCTTGGTAAGGGCTTCGCCCAGGCGATGGAGCAGGGCAGCATCCCGAACGTCGCCGGTTTCATGCAGAGCCTTGGCGTCCCGAACCCCAGGCTGGCGGCGATCGCCGTGAGCGCCGCCGAGCTGGGCGGCGGCCTGGCGTTGATCCTCGGCTGGCGGACGCGCCTGGCGGCGCTGGCGCTGCTGGTCAGTCAGGCGGTGGCCGTCCAGAAGCTCCACGCGTCGAACGGGCTTCTGGGCGAGGGCGGCTTCGAGACGAACGCCGCGCTGATGGCCGCCACCGCCGGGCTGTTCATCGCCGGACCGGGCGCGATTGCGGTCGACTGATCGGGCCAGCGCGCAGCTGAGGGCAAGGGACCGGGGCCGGCCATCGCCGGCCCCGGTCGCATGGTATTGGTCGGACTCCCGGTGTCGCCGGCGAGCGAGAACAATCGCGCCGAAGCCGCTCCCGTGTCTTGAAGGCGGTGCGGCGTGCGTTGCCATCGTGGTGGTCGACGCCCGGGAAGAAGGGGGCTAATTCCCCTTCCTCATCCTGCTGCAGCCTGATCGTTCGGCCCTCGGCGACCTGATCGACCGGCGCGCCGGCGGGGTTCGCTTCAACCTCGTCCACACGTCCACAGCTCCCAACGTCCTCCTCGTCGCGGCACCCCTGACCGGGTGTCGACTCGCCATCCTCCTTGGATTAATCCGGGCCGCACACGTCAACACCGATCGTGCCCTGGGCTATGGCTGGCGGTCCCCAACGGGAGCTGCCGCGCCGCTGGAGCCACCCGGATAGCAAGGCGATCACTACACCCGAAGGAAGCGAACGAGCCTCGCGCTCCCCGGTCCGATTCGGCCGGCCCCGTGGATCAGGAGACTTTCCTGCCACGTACAATGGGCGCGATGGGGCAGGTATCGCAGTTCGGGGGCGTCGCGGCCTGCCTGATGGGCCGGCGGTGGATGAACGGCACCGATCGGCGAGGGATCAGGGAACGGAGCGATCGTCGTGGGAACAACCATGCGCGGCGTGCGCCTGCCCGGTCAGCGGCGGGTGGTGATTGACGAGGTCGCTCGACCCGTACCAGGACACGGCCAAGTTCTCGTGCAGATGAAAGCCTCGTCCATCTGCGGCAGCAACATCCGAGCCATCTACCGCGAGCACCTTGGGCATGGTCCGGAAGCGTACCAGGGCGTGATCGCGGGTCACGAGCCATGCGGCCAAATCGTCGAGGTCGGTCCTGGGTGCCAGCGCTTCCGCCGCGGTGATCGGGTCATCCTGTACCACATCAGCGGCTGCGGGGTGTGCCAGGACTGCCGTGAGGGTTACATGATCAGCTGCACCTCGCCGGCGCGGGCGGCGTACGGCTGGCAGCGCGACGGCGGGCACGCCGACTATCTGCTCGCTGAGGAGACGACCTGCATCGCCTTGCCGGACGAGCTGAGCTACGTGGACGGTGCGCTGGTCGCCTGCGGCTTCGGAACCGCCTACGAGCCGCTGCGTCGGATGGGGGTCTCGGGGCGCGACCGGGTGTTGGTCACCGGCCTCGGCCCGGTTGGCCTGGCCGTTGGCCTGTTGGCGAAAGCACTGGGCGCGTCGGAGGTTGTCGGGACGGACATCGCACCGCCGCGCCTCACGTGGGCGCAAACGATCGGGGCGGTGGATCGTGGCGTCATGGCCGACGATCGGGCGCTGGACCAGATCCACACGTGGACCGAGGGTCACGGCTGCGAGGTCGCCGTCGACTGTTCCGGCTCGCCAGCCGGGCGACTGCTGGCGCTGCAGGGGACCAGACGGTTCGGGCGCTGCGCGATGGTCGGGGAAGGCAACAGGATCGATTTCGACGTGAGCCAGACGCTGATCCATCCCCAGATCACGCTCTACGGCTCGTGGGTGACGAGCGTTGGCCACATGGAAGAGTTGGTCGAGAAATTGGTGGCCTGGAACCTGAAGCCGGAGGTCACCGTCTCCCACCGGTTCCCGTTGGACGAGGCCGGCGAAGCCTACCGCGTTGCCGATGAAGGACAGTCCGGCAAGGTCTGTCTGGTCATGGAGTGATCACGGGTCGCGGGTACCTCGGGGCTGCGGCCACGGGGGCGCGTGTGACGCGACCTCTGGGTCAGGAATCCCAGCGGAGCTATCTCAGGGCACGAGATGGACCTTGATCTCGGCCCCCGCATCCGCCGCCGCGAACGCCTCGGCCGCCCGCTCGAGCGGCAACGTGCGCGTCACGAGCGCGCCCGCGTCGACCTTCCCCTCGGCGATGAGCCGCATCGCCTCGAGCACGTCCTCGCGGGTGTACATCGCCGAGCCCTGGATACGGACCTCCCGGTCCTGGATGAGGGCGAGCGGCACGCGGACGTCCGTCTCCGGCACGCCCACGACGACGACCGTGCCGCCCTTCAGCGCGAGCCCGATCGCCTGATCCATCGTGTTCTGGACGGCGACGCAGTCGAAGACGACGTCCGCCTGCCCGCCGAGCCGCTCACGCATCTTCTCCACAATCCCGGGCTCCGTCGGGTCGAAGATCGCGTCGGCGCCCAACGCGAGCGCCCGCTCGCGCTTCGCCGGACTGAGATCGGTCGCGACGGCGGTTTCTGCCCCTGCCGCCTTCGCCGCCTGCATCGTCAGTAGGCCGATCGTGCCGGCGCCAAGCACCGCCACCCGTTTGCCTTGAACCCCGCCGGAGACGCGGAGTGCGTGCGTCCCTGTCGCCAACGGCTCGACCATCGCCGCCTGCGAGATGTCGAGCCGAGGATCGGCGACGACGAACCGCTCAGCCGGCGCGATGAAGTAGTCGGCCATTGCCCCGGCGAGCGGCCCGACGCATCCCACGACCGTCAGTTGCTCGCAAAGGTTGTAGCGGCCGGAGCGGCAATACGCGCACTCGCCGCAGACGATGTTCGGCTCGAGAATCACCCGGTCGCCCGGCTGGACCTCCGCGATCCCCTCGCCGACCGCCTCGACGACGCCGACCGCCTCGTGTCCCGGCGCCACCGGCAGGGAAATGAACGGGTGCTTCCCGTGATAGGCGTGCAGGTCCGAGCCGCAGATCCCGACCCGCTCCGTCCGCACCAGCAGGTCGCCCGCGCCCGGCTCCGGCTTTGGCGCCTCGCGCAGCTCGATCTTCTCCGGACTCTCCAGCAGCACCTGGCGCATCCTCACCCCCTGAGTCGGACGGGACAAGGGCATCGGGCAGAAAGGATGATCTGCCGTCGCCCGATCCCGTCGGCCTGTTCGCTTAAGCCGATGGATCGATCTGGATCTTCAGCCCGGCTCCCTGGCGGAACAGCTCGACCGCGTCGTGAAATCGGTCGAGCGGTAGGGTGTGGGTGACCATCTTCTCCGTGTCGACCGCGCCCGCCGCGATCACGTCGATCGCCGGGCCGTAGGAGTTGAGGACGGCCATCGAGCCGAAGATCGAGATCTCCTCGTTGTAGATCTTGAACGCGTCGTAGCCTGCCTTCTCTCCCGGCGGGCAGACGCCGAAGAGCAGCAGCTTGCCGCGGCGGATCACGGCGTCAATCGCCAACTCCGCGACCTTGGTTCGTCCCGTCGCCTCAATCACGTTGTCGAACCCACGCGGCGCGACGTGCCGCACGTCGTCCAACGACGCCCCGACTACCTCGAACCCGAATGAGCGGGCGATCTCCTGCCGACTCGGGTTGATGTCGAGGATCGCCACCACGCTCGCCCCGTTGAACCGGGCTAACTGCGCGTTCTGCAGGCCCATCGGTCCCGCCCCGTAGATCAGGTAGGTTTCCCCGACCTGCGGATTGAGCACGTGGAACCCGTGGACGACGCAGCTCACCGGCTCGATCAGGGCGGCTGTCCGAAAGTCCATCGACGCCGGGATCGGGTACACGGAGCGCTCGGGCACCGCCACGCACTCGGCGAAGCCGCCCGGATGACTCCCCACGCCGATCCCATTCCACCGCTCGCACAGGTTGCCACGGCCGCGCTGGCAGAAGTAGCACTCGCCGCAGTTCAACGTCGGGTCGACGCCGACGCGATCGCCGGGCTCCACCTCGACGACCTGCTCGCCGACCGCGACGACGGTCCCGCCGAACTCATGTCCCGGGACGATCGGGTACTGCGTCGGTGGGAACTCGCCGTCGATGATGTGGATGTCGGTGCCGCAGATCCCGCAGGCCCCGACTCGCACAACCACGTCCTTCGGCCCGGGATCGGGTTCCGGCACGTCATCGACCCGCACCACCCCCGGCTGCTCAACGATCACCGCGCGCATAGATGTCCTCCGGTTAGGGATGACGGCGGACAGGGCCGAAGGGGGGCCGCCCCTCGCCACTCAGTCCTCGTCCCTCACTTGACGGCACCCATCGATAGGCCGCGGACCAGCTGGCGCTGGGCGACCCAGCCGAGCAGGACAATCGGCAGGACCGCCATCGTGCTAGAGGCGGCCAGCTTGGCCCAGAAGAGGCCCTCGCTGGTGACAAACTTGACCATGAAGATCGGCACTGTCGCCGTCCCGGCCGCGGCGAGGCTGACGGCGAAGAAGAACTCATTCCAGGCGAAGATGATCGAGATGAAGACGGTGGCCGCGATGCCCGGCGCCACCATCGGCAACAGGATCTGGGTCATCTCCCGGACGATCCCCGCGCCGTCGACCTGCGCCGCGTCGAGCACGTCCCGCGGCACCTCCTCGAAGAACGAGCGCAGCATCCAGACCGCGATCGGGAGGTTCATTGCCGTGTAGAGGATGATCAGCCCCCGCATCGTGCCGAGCAGTCCGGCGTCCTTGAAGATGATGTACAGGGGCACGATCACCCCCGACGCCGGCATGAACCGGGTCGAGATGAAGAAGAAGAGGATGTCCTTCCACTTCTTCGGTGGCCGCAGCGCCAGCGCGTAGGAGGCCGGGACGGCCAGGAGCATTACCAGCGCCGTCGAGACGAGCGACGCGATCGCGGAGTTGACGAAGAAGGGAGGGAAGTCGATGTCGAAGACAGCCCGGTAGTTCTCCAGCGTTGGCTGGAAGACCAGTTTGGGTGGCAGGTCCACGGCCGCCGCCTCAGTCTTGAAGCCGGTCAGGAACATGTAAAGGACTGGGAAGAAGGCGAGCAATCCCACGCCCCAGGCGATCACCGCCCAGAGGATGGAGGCGCGCTCCCGAGTGACGCCGCGCCGTCGGAGGCCGATTCCGGCCGGGCGTGCGACCGGCCGTGCCGTTGCTACCGCCATGGCTCAAATCCCTCGCATCATGCGGTCCAGTGCCCGGAGCAGCAGGGTGATCACGACGATCGAGAGGAGAACCACGATCACCCCCGACGCGGCCCCCAGCCCAACGTTGGAGCCCTCGATCGCCTTGCGGTAGACCAGGTAGGGCAGCGTCGTCGTCGCGTTGCCGGGTCCGCCCTTGGTCATCATGTAGATGGGGTCGACCTCTTGGACGATGAAGACGGTGCCAAGGAGCCCGCCCAACTGCATGAACCGGTAGAGGTGCGGCATGGTAATGTCGCGGAACTCCTGCCAGGCGGTCGCGCCGTCAACCCGCACCGCCTCGCGCACCTCCTCACTGATCGACTGCATCCCCGCCAGCAGGATCAGCATCATGAATGGGGCCCAGCGCCAGACCAGCACCCCGACGATCGACGCCTCCGGGTAGTGTCCGAGCCAGTTCGGCGAGGGATTACCGGGCAGGGTCGTCCGCAGCACCCAGTCCACCACGCCGTAAATCGGGTTGAGCATCATGTTCTTCCAGGTCAACGCCGCCGCGACGGGCATGATCAGGAAGGGAGTGATCAGGAGCGTGCGGACGACGCCGCGCCCAGGGAAGCGGTGGTTGACCAACTCGGCGTAGAACAACCCGAGCAGCAGCGACAGCAGCACCGCCGCTACGACAAAGACGACCGTGTTGACGGCCGCCTCCCGAAAGGATGGATCGCGGGTGAGAATGGTCCGGTAGTTGTCCAGGCCGACGAACCCACGGCGCTCCGGGCGCTGCAGATTCCAGCGCTGGAGGCTGTACCAGACGGTGAGGATAAACGGCGCCTGGGTGATGACGATGGCGTAGATCACCGCGGGCAGAACGAGCAGCCGTCCGATCGGCTGGTTGCCCAATCGACGCAAAAGCGAAGGGCCGGCCTGTTGCCCCGGCATCGGCCGTACGCGTGATTCGGCAACTGCCATGGCACCCTCCTGCCTGGATTGGCGGCCGGGGTGACGCCGACGTACCACCGCCCTGGATGGGGGACCGGGGACAGCGAGTCCGCCGGTCCCCCCTTGCGCTATCTGCTGTGCTACCGCCGGACTGGGCCTACTCGATGGTCATCCATTGCCGCCGTGCCGACGATGACTACTGGTAGCCGGCGTCGATGGCGGTCTGGTTGGCCAGGTCGTTGGCATTTTCGATGGCCTCGTCGATGCTCTGCTGGCCGACGATGGCGGCGGCGAACTCCTGGCTGACGTCGTTGCCGAGCGACTGGAACTCGGGGATGCGCACGAACTGCCCGCCGGTGTAAGGCACCGGATCACGGGTCGGCTCGTTCGGGTTGGCCTCCTCGATCGCGTTGACGACGATCTCATAGAATTCGGCGGCGAACTCCTGATAGCCAGGGGTCTCATAGACCGAGTGGCGCTGGCCGGTCGGCGCTTCGCCCCAACTGCGCTCGGCGGCGACGTAGTTGATGTAGTCCTTCGAGGTCGCCCACTTCATGAAGGCAAGACCTGCCTCCTTAGCGTCGGAGTTAGCGGCCATCGCGAAGGACCAGTTCCAGAGCCAGCTGCCGGTCGGCAGCTCCGCCGAGGGGGCGTAGGCATAGCCGACGTTTTCGGCGTTCGGGTTCAGCTCCGGATCGGAGATCAGCTCGGCCGCCGAGGTGGCGTCGTACCACATCGCGACTTTGCCCTGGTTGAACAGCGTTTCGCACTCGGTGAAGCCGGACTGCTCGGCGCCGGGCTCCCCGGCCTGCTGAAGCAGCTCGATGTAGAACCGGATCGCCGCTGCGCTCTCCTCAGAGTTGAGCTGCGCGTTCCAGTCCTCGTCATACCACCGGCCGCCGAAGGCGTTGATCACGGTCGTCAGCGGAGCGAGCTGCTCCCCCCAGCCGGGCAGACCGCGCAGGCAGATGCCGTACACCCCGCCGTCCGGGTTGTGCAACTGCCGGGCAAACTCACCAATCTGCTGCCAGGTCGGGCGCTCGGGCATCTCGAGTCCGGCCTGCTGGAACAGGTCCTGGCGATAGAACGTCATCGAGCTCTCGCCGTAGAAGGGTAGGCCAAAGAGTCCGTCCTCGGTGGAGAGCCCCTGCCGGTGGGCTTCGAAGATGTCCTCGAGATCGTAGTTCGGGTCGGCGGCGGCCTCCTCGCCGACCTCCTCCAGCCAGCCGTTGGCGCCCCAGAGCGGCACTTCGAAGGTGCCGATGGTGACCACGTCAAACTGCCCGGCCTGGGTCGAAATGTCCTGGGTGATCGTTTGCCGGATCTCGTTCTCCGGCAGGACGGTCATGTTGATCGTGACGTTCGGGTAGAGCCGGTTGAACTCGGGCAGCAACTCCTGCAGGGTGACCATCTGCGGGTTGCCGACCATCGCGACATCGATCGAGCCTGAGACGTTGGGGTCGGGCTGCAGGGCGGTAGGTGACGCGTCCTGGGCAACGGCCGAACGGCCAGCGAGGGCCGTCAGGAGTGGGACGACCAGCATGAGAACCGCCGTGAGGGCCAGGAATCTCCGGAATATCATCCTTGCAAGCCTCCTTCACTGACGACCTCGACGACCGCGGGTCGGCATCCCGCCTCCTCGGACTCGGAGACCTGCCACGGCCGCTATCCGGGCCCCAACCCGACCAAGGGGAACAGCATTCAGGTCCGGCACATATCGTGCCACCGCAGGAACGGCCGATGCACCACGTCCGACGCTGTGCAATACGGGAAGCCCGCCGGTTTGCGGCCGGTTACGGCTAGGACCCTCGGGGACGGCAACTCCCGAGCGCCCTTGCGGCTCCTCGCCTCTCAACATCGGACATGGTCACAGAAGAACTCGGGAGACCGCCGAAGGGTTCGGGCCAGGAGATCCAGGTCATGCTCGGTGGCCGGCACCGGCGTTGGCGTGAGCCGCGGGGCGACCTGGCCCGGGACCCTTGGCGAACCGCGGCGGACAGGTTCGCCACCAAGCGCCGGCCGAGCCCCTCATCCCAGCCATGCCACCGCCTCCCTGCTTTCGGGACGCGCCGGGATGGATGCGGAAGCGCTACAATGCGCCGTAGCAGTCGCCACCGCAGCGGCTGGGGGGTAGGAAGGGAGACCCGCGATGCGTCCTCTGTTGATAGCCGTCATGATTCTCGCGCTCGGCGTGGGTGGGGTTGCCCTCGGCATGGCCCAGGACGCCACTCCGACCGTCACGAACGAGTTGGGCACGCCGTGCGCGTCGCCGATCGCCTCACCTATGGCCTCGCCGGTCGCCTCGCCGGTGGCCACCGCGCTGGCCTCGCCGGTCGCCTCGCCGTCGCTGATCGTCGACCCCGGGTGTCCTACGGGGGCAGCTACCCTAGGCACCACGTAGCGCCGCGACGATAGCGGACACCAGGGACGACAGAGGCCGCCGGAGCAGTGCCCGGCGGCCTCTGTCGTCCCACTCGTCTGGGCTCGGCGTCGCCATCACCTGACAGACACGCCCTCATCAGGACGAAGGTTTGGGCTACGGTTTTGCTTGGCTGCCCGGCTCCACACAAATGGGGGTGAGCTAGGGGTCAACTTGGTCAAGGACAATTGTCGAAATGCTTCGGGTGGTGAACATCGACGTTGACCCCCAGCTCCCGTCACGAGCGGCAACTTCATTCCCTGGCCGATCGCGCTGTCGACCGAGGAGCACGCGGCAGCTCCTGGGGCCGCGTCGTGGCCGATGTCCGCGCCCTACCGATCCCCCCCCACGCGCTTGCCGTCCCTGACTCGGGCGTGTCTGCAGAACGCGGAGGCGGAGGTTGGATGGTCGGCGGCGTCGGCACCGCAGGTGTCGGGACCGCTGGCTAGGATCACTCCTTGCCCAGCGGGGTCGTGGGCGGTGCCACGAACTCGGAGCCGGATCGCCGGGCCAGCCGGTCGCGCTCCGCGGGCGCCGCCGCGGCGAACGCCTCCATGTCCCGCTCCGGCCCGGCCGGGACGAAGGCGGCCAGCAGCCGGACCGGCCCCGCCCCGACGTTCCGGGCGGCGTGGACGGTCCCCCGCGGCACGAAGACGAACGCCCCGGCCCCCACCTCGACCTCGCGCTCCCCGACCCGGAAGCGCATCCGCCCCTCCAGGACGTAGAACAGCTCGTCGTTGTCGTGGTGGACGTGGGGGTCGGGCCCCCCGCCCGGCGCGGTCGTCGCCTCGAGGACGGCGGCGGCGCCCCCGGTCTCGGCGCCGGTGGCCTTCAGCACGACCTCCTCGCGGCCCGGGATCGGGCGACCCTCGCCCGGCCCGAGGACGATGGGGCGGGCGCCGGCCCGTCCTTCCTCCGTCGACCACCCGGTCACAGCTTCGTCCCTCCCGCTCCTGCCTCGGCCCGCCGCATCCTGCACCCGGCGGGGGCCGCATCATACTCCTGGACGGCGAGGCCCGGAGACCCGGTGCTGGGGCGCGGTCGTCACAACCCGAGGAGCGAGGAGGATGGCCTCGCGGGTCACCATGGCTCGAGCGTTCGCCGTCCGCCTCTCGTAACGGGGGGCGATCGGGCGGTGCTGCGTGAGCCGGTTGAAGAGGCGCTCAATGGCGTTGCGCTCCCGGTACGCCGCCCGGTCGAAGGTCGGCAGCGGCTCCTGGTCGGCCTTGGTAGGGATGACCGCCCCGATCCGCCGGCGCACCAGGTCACGCCACGCCGTGGGGCTGCTGTAGTCCCTGTCCCCAACCAGGCGGTTCGGCCGGATGCGTGGGCGACCGCGCCGCTTGACTCCTCCGCACTCCATCAGGAGCGGCAGCACCGGTTGCTCATGCCGATCGCTCGGCGTGCCAGGACGACGATCGGCTTACCTCCGAGCTCGGCCCGGAGGTGGAACTTCATGCTTAATCCGCCACGGCTGCGCCTGAGGGCCTCCGTTTCGTGGCCCCTTTTGCGCCGGCCGCGTGCTGGTGCGCTCGGACGACTACTGTGCACCCGTCAGTTCGGGGTGATCCATGCGGCGGACCATAGAGCACCCGAGAGTTTGCCGCCGATGGCCAGTCCCCGATCGGTCCGGCGCTGCTCGCCGGCCTCGGTCACATCGCGCGGGAACGCGCCGGCCGCGCCTGGACGGCATTCGAACCAGTAACGGTACCGAACGTCGCCCCTCATGAGCGATACCACGCACTCTTCGCGCTCATCCGGACCACCGACGAGAAACACCGGAATGACTTGGAGAAGCTGTCCAGGACGGGCCGTTGGCACCGCCTCCGGTCGCCGGCACTCAGGTCTCTAGAAGAGGAGCACCGCCGCGGTTGGACGTTGGGGCTGAGGGCTATCTGCTCCCCGATCCGACCCTGCCTCCACGCCAGTTACGGCTCACGAGTCGCCAGCAGCTCCCGAAGTGGCCCCCGACCCATTCTTGGATTGTGCCGCACCGCGCCGCCGGTCTCGGGTGGTTAGGGTCCAGCTCGGTCAGGGAGTGGGCGGGGGCTCGGCGTCAAGCAGTAATTCCATGATGATCGTGTCGACCCAGCGGCCGTCGAGAACCCCCTGCTCACGGTAGACGCCGACCTCGCGGAAGCCGAAGCGGTGGGAGAGGCGCATCCCGGCGGCGTGGAAGGGGCACGCCGCCAGCACGAGCTTGTGGTAGCCCAACCGCCGCGCCGTGGCGATCAAGGCCGCCAGGAGCGCCTCGCCGACGCCCGTGCCCCGTGCTTCCCGCTCAACGTAGACGGAGAAATCGGCGACGAAGCGGTAGACGGGCCGGGGGTTGAACGAGTTGAGCGCGCCCCAGCCGACGACGGCCCCGCTCCGCTCGGCGACGAGGACCGGATGCCGCTCCTCCCGGGCGGCGAGCCAGGCGCGGCGCTCGTCCGGCGTCTGCTCCTCGGTCTCCAGCGTGGCCAGGCGGTCGACGATGCCCTGATTGTAGATTCGCGCGATGGCGGGCGCGTCGGCCGCGGCGGCGGGCCGCACGCTCGGGGGCGCTGGGCGCGGTGCTGCTGCTCGGGACACGGACGCCATCTCCCTAGGTTATCGGGGACAGCCGCGAGGCGCCGCGATGGGTAGGGGCGGGATCGGTGCCGGCATTCTCGCACGCGAGGATGGTTCCCTCGGGCAAGGCCGGGGCGCCCGTGCCGAGCCGATCGGACGATGCCGTGGCACATTGCGCGGCACGCCGCTTGCGACATAGAATCAGAACATGCGATCTACTTGATCCGTCGCGTACGCGGTAGAACGAGGGAGGAACCGATGGCCGTCGAGGATCTCCGCCGTAGCTCGATGATGGCGCACCTGCTGGACGCGCTCGACCAGGGCCAGGACATTGGCCACTACGGCCGCCTGACCTTCGCCATGATCGCCCGCCACTTCGTCGACCGCGACGAACTGGTGGAGCTGCTTGCGAAGGACGGCGACACCGACGAGGGCAAGGCGAAGTCTCTGGTGCAGCAGGTCGAGGATCGTGACTACAACCCGCCCTCTCGCCGCCGCATCCTGGAGTGGCAGGCGCAGCAGGACTTCCCGATCTGTCCCACTCCGGACGACCCCGACACCTGCAACCCCTACCGTGAGCTGGACATTCCGCGGGAGGTGCTGGAGGACATCGAGGAGTACCGGGAGCAGAAGTTCGACGCCCAGGAAACCGACGAGGGGCAGTAGGCCGTAAAGAGGCGGCGGGCGGACGACGCGTGCCGGTGCGGTGAGGGGGTGGGGGCGAGAGCGGTCCCCACCCTCTCGGCGTTCCTCACTGTCTGCCGGGGGGGAGCCGAACCTCGGCGGCGGGGATGACTGGACCTGCCCTCGCTCGCCGCCAATGTCCTGCCTGGGTCGCCCCGCCGGTGGAGTCGGGGAGCGCGGTGGTGGGCCCGGCGCGCAACTCCGACCAGAGGTAGAGGATGGCAGCCGCACGCGACCCATGGAGCCCGTCCCCCGCACGCCGTCCGATGTCGAGCACTTCGCCGCGGCGAGCGACCGTCCGCCACGATCGGGTTGGCCCTACGCCCCCTCGCGCGTGCGGCGGATCTCCAGCAGGCGCGCGATCGCGGTCTCTTCGTCGAGCGCGATGCCGAGCGAGAGCTGGAGGCCGCCGACGACGAGCTGGTTGATGTAGAACGCCTGGTTGTCGACGCCGGCCTTGGCCGGGTCGGGCAGGGAGCGCAGCCGGATGTCGGTCGCCAGGCCGAGGACGCCGTAGTAACGGGCCGGGTCGACATGGCGGGACAGGCAGTCCATGTAGCCGGCCTCCCAGTTGGTGCCGGAGTCCTCGCTGACCTGGCAAAGCAGGACGTTGGACCCCTCCAACGCCGCCATGTCCGCCAGGTAGATCATCTGCCCGGTGATGTCGCTGCGGGTCTTGTCGTTGATCGGCTCGCTCTCGTTCGGACAGTAGACCGCGAAGCCGTGCTCTCGCAGCGTGCGCGCCAGCCGCAGGTTGTACTGGACTTCGGCGGCGACAAACATCGGGCCGCCCAAATACACCTTCATCCCGACGTGCTGTCTCCTGCCCGGAAGCGCCTCAGTCGAGCGCGCGGGCCTGCCCGACGACTCCGGCAATCTACCACTCGCGGCTGGCAGTGGGCCCCCGCTCGTCTCACCTGCGTGACCGGCCAAAACTCGGCCTGCCCCGTATGTGCTCTTGGTCGCCCGGGCACGCATGGATCGCCGCTCGGCTACGCGCCTCAGTGGCCCGGTCGACCTCATTGTGGAGCTCGTCTCGGACGAGAGCGAGACGCGCGATCGCCAGGAGAAGCTCGCGGAGTACGAAGCGCCGGGCGTGCCCGAGTCCATGATCTTTGACCCCCGGCCAGGCCGGAGGCGATCAATCTGTACCGGCGAACGGCCGAGGGCGCGTATCGGCAGGTCCTACCCGATCCGCTCTGGCGCTACCACCGGGCGACGTGCCCCGGTTTTTGGCGCGATCTCGGATGACTGTGGCAGGAGCCCCTGCCATCCTGGAGGGGATTCAATTTGCCTTCGCTTCGTAGCACGCACGGGTGCGTGCTTCGCATTGCTGGACCAGTCGTCGTGACCATGCATCAGCCGCTTCGCCCATTTGCCTGCATCCCTGCATCAGGCTCGCTCGGTGGATGAGCCACGTCCTGAGCCTTGGGGCCCGGAGCCTGAGTGATTGGCACGCCTTGGTGGGGACCAAGCCGGAGCCATCTCTGGTGCATGGCGGTTCGTAGGGGCCGTCGGCTACCCCGTCCCCTTGCCGGACCGGTGGGCCGCGTGTAGCCTCCTCCTGCCCCGCCGTCGCCATCTGTTCGGGAGCCGTAGGATGCGCTTCCAATCCTTCTCGTCGCCGTCGCTCGGCCTGGTCCTTGCCGTTGTGCTCGCCGGCGCCCTCGCGGCGAGCGGTGTCGCGGCCGGTGTCCAGGAAGCTGACGCGCCGTTCGCGTTCGGCTTCGGTGGCGATGCCGACGTGGACCCTGACGCCCTCCGTGTTACCGTCTTCGCCCGCGATCTCCCCTTCCCGTATGGGATGGCCGAGCTGGTCGATGGGTCGCTGTTGGTGGCCACCAGCGTGCCGACGGAGGGGAGTTACTACGCCTCGATCGGGGAGTTGCGGCGCCTGGTCGATGCCGACGAGGACGGTGTCGCCGATGGGCCGGGGACCGTCCTCTTCACCGGCCTGCCGGGTGCGATGACGGCGCTGCGCCGCGCGGGAAACCTCTTCGGCGTGGTCAGCGTCGAGCCCGGCGCCGAGCGGATCACCGTCCTGCGGGCGGGGGCGACGCCGGCCGATCCCCTCGTCCTGGTCGGGAGCATCGACTTCGCCTATCCCACCCCAATGGACCACGGGACGTACGAGCTCGCGATGCGCGCCGCGCCCGGGCGGCCGGGCCGTTACGACCTGTTCTTCAACGTCGGCTCCGCGGGCAACGACGTCGCGGGCGGCAGCGTCAGCGTCAGCGGCCTGGTGACCGGCACGCTCCAGGACGCCTCAATCTACCGGGTGACGGTCGATGACCGGGGGGAGACGACCATCTTCTCGGACCCGACGCTCGTCGCGACCGGCCTGCGCAACGCCGCCGGCCTCGCGGTCGACCCCGCGAGCGGCGACCTCTTCATCGCTGACAACGGCATCGACACGCCGGAGGCCCGGCTCGAGGCGCTCGGCGCCGACGAGCTGAATCGAATCCCCGCCGATGAGATTGGCGGGGACGCCGAGGACTTCGGCTTCCCCGACGCCTACGTCGACTACCGCACGGGCCGCCCCGTCGGCGAGCGCGGGCTACCGCCGGTGGTCGCCTTCGGTCCGCTCGGGGGGGTGGAGAACGAGGGCACTGCCGAGATCGCCCTCGCGCCCCCCGGCTTCCCGGCCGGCCTGGACGACGGCGTCTTCGTCGGCTTCCATGGGCAGTGGGACGACATCGGCCTCGCCAACGAGGAGAACCCGCTGGCCTACGCCGACCCGGCCACGGGCACCCATGTTCACGCCGTTGCCAACGACGAGCCGGCAGTCGGGCACCTCGACGGACTGCTGGCGACGACGGATGCCTTGTACGTTGCCGACCTCACCGGTCCCGGCTCTCTGACCGAACCCTCCGCGACCGGCATCATCTACCAGATCCGCGCAACGACGGAGACGTCGGCGCCGGGCGATGGGACGGGAGGCCCTGAGGGTCCCGCGCCCGCAGGAGGGGCGGCTTGGCGGGCGAACCGGGAGCCAGCCTAACCCGATCGAGGATCGCGAACCGCTAACCCGCGCGGATCAGGTGGGCGACGGTCTCGACGTGGTGGGTCTGCGGGAACAAGTCGAAGGCGGTGACTCCGTCCAGGGCGTAGCCGCCGCCGAGCAGGCGCCGGAGATCGCGCGCCAGGGTCGCCGGGTCGCACGAGACGTACGCGATGCGTCCGGGACGCAGGGCGAGGATGCCCTCCACGACCGCGTCCCCGGCGCCGGTGCGCGGCGGATCGAGCAGGACGAAGGCGGGGGGTGCCAGGACCGAGGCGTGCCGGGTCAGCCACGGCTCGACCCCGACGGCGTCGACGCGCGCGTTCCCCAGTCCCGCCGCTACGAGATTCTGCGTGGCATAGGCGGCCGCTGCGTGGTGCGCCTCGACGCCGATCACCCGCTCGAACCGCCGGGCCAGCGGCAGGGTGAACAGCCCGACACCGCAGTAGAGGTCGACTGCCACCCCGGGAGCCGCGGCTCCATTCGCGGTTGCGGCGGGTGGGACGTGCCGCAGCGCCTCGGTCACGAGCGGGTCCAGGAGCGCATGGTTGGTCTGGAAGAAGCAGTCGGCGTCGTAGCGGTACCGCTCGCCGCCGGCGGTGCGGACCAACTCCGCCGGACGGTCATCGTCGAGCGGCGGCGCGATCGCGACAGCATCGTCGCCCGCCGCGGCGCGGAACTCGGCGATTTCGGCGGGGAGCGTTCCCGTTTCCATCCTCCCCCGCAGCTCCTTCAACGCCGCCTCGATCTCGGGCGCGGCGATCGGGCAGTGGGTGACGTTGACCACCCGGTGGGAGTCGCGCTCGAAGTAGCCAAGTAGCCCGCGCGCCGCGTCGTGCTGCCATTCGGCGCGAGAGCGGTAGTCCCAGTCGCGTGGCGACGGGGAGACCGTGACGTCCGGGGGTGGGTCGATGGCGGCGATCCGCCGCAAGCAGTCGCGAATGATGCCGGCCTTGGCCTCCAGCTGTGCCGGGTAGGCAAGCTGCTGGAAATCGCACCCACCGCAGCGGCCGAAGTAGGGGCATGGGGGCTCGACCCGGGCCGGTCCGGGGGCCAGGACCTCGACGATCGAGGCGAAGGCCACCCCGCCCCGGACGCGTTCGATCCGCGCACGTACGCGGTCGCCCGGCGCGGCGAGGCCGACGAAGAGGGTGCGCCCCTCGGCGTGCGCCAGGCCGACGCCCCCCGGCACAATCCGCTCCACCTCGGTCTCGATGACGCGCCCGACGAGCGGGTTGGCCGCCGGACGCCGACCAGCTGATCGCTCGCTCCAGGCAGGTGCGTGTCGTTCTCCCATGACTGTCCGTTCCACGAGGGTGAACGCCGTCGGTCGTTGTGCACGGCTATGCTAGCCTACGCCCAAGCAAACGCGTTCCCTCGCTCGGAGATATTCCATGCCTGCCAACTTGCACGGCGGTGACCTGACCGTTGCCGAGGCGGCGCTTGTACGGGTGAACCCCTCGACCGCCCGTTGCTGGCTCGCCCACGGACGTCTCCCGACCTATCGGCTTGGCCGGCGGCGCCTAGCACACAAGCGGGCCAACTTGGCCACGGCGATTGCCCCTATCGGGAGTGGCCCGGGAGCAGACGACAACGCGCACGATCTGGCGCTGGCCCGACAGTAGGGGTGCGAATCGTGCACGGATGATCGCCACCTCCTGCGTAACCTGGGCGATTCGCGCTTGTTCGTTAGGTGGATTGGTGATTAAGAAGCCGACGAAGCGATGACGAAGCCGACGCCATTTTGTAGCGGTGACAGGACCCATGGAGATCAAGCAGTGGGATGAGGCGCGGGACTTCTATCGGCGGGCCGAGGGTTTCCTGATCGCCCACGAGGCCCACAACAACCTGCTGCTGGGCATCGTCGCGGGATTGATCGAGCATCCGGAGCGGGTCCAGTCGCCTCCGTACCTGGCGACGGTAGAAGAGGACGACGAGGTCGTCGGCGCCGCCGTGTTGACGCCCCCGTACAACCTGGTCGTCTCCCGGCTGGAGCGGAACGCGCCCACGGCACTCTCCCTCATCGCGGCGGATGCGCACCGGAACCACCCCGACCTTCCAGGCGTCGTCGCGCCCGATGACCTGGCGCCGGCGTTCGCCGACGCGTGGCACGGGCTGACCGGCCAGACGGCGCGGCGGGAGAAAGCGCTTCGCATCTTCCAGCTCGACACGGTGGTCCCCGTGACCGGGGTGCCGGGTGAGCTCCGGCGGGCGACGGAGGCGGACCGCGACCTCATGATCGCGTGGCTCGGCGCGTTCGCCGCGGAGGCCTTCGGCGAGGACCACGCCGGCGATGCCGAGCGCAGCGCCGATGCGCGCCTGACGACGCGCACGAGCGCCATGTATTTCTGGCAGGACGGGGAGCCCCGGTCGATGGCTGGCTACACCGGCCCAACTCCGAACGGCGTCCGTGTCGGCCCGGTCTACACGCCGCCGGAGCACCGTGGCCGCGGCTACGCTAGCGCTTGCGTCGCCGTCCTCAGCCAGCTCCTCCTGGAAAGCGGGCGCCGCTACTGCTTCCTCTTCACCGACCTCGCCAACCCGACCTCGAACCACATCTACCAGCAGATTGGCTACACACCGGTCTGCGACGTCGACGAGTACCGGTTCGCATCCGTGGCAGACTAAGGGATGACACCCCGTGTCTCGCCGGACTTTGGTCCATCATCGGGGGCGCGTTGAACACTCCCACCACGGGGCGAACCTGTGGCGGCCTCGTCGCGAGGAGCGAGCATGGCGCAGCGGCCGGGGGCCGCATTCAGGGGCGGGCCGCGCGGCGGGTTCGAGCCGCCGCAGCCGGGGAGTGGGCGGGCGCTGCGGCGCGCGCTCGGATATTTGCGCGCCTACAAGCGCGACGCGCTCGGCGCGTTCGTGGCGCTGCTGCTCGTCTCGGCGGCCAACCTTGCCTCGCCCCAGTTGATCCGGCTCGCCATCGACGTCGGCATCGCCGAGGATCGGCCGAACGCCGTCGCGCTCGCCGTCGTCGGCCTGGTGGCGGTCGCGACACTGCGCGGGCTCTTCACCTTCCTCCAGGGGTTCCTCGCCGAGCGGGCCTCCCAGGGGGTCGCCTACGACCTGCGCAACGCCCTCTTCGCCCAGGTCGAGCGTCTCGGCTTCGCCTACTACGACCGCGTCCAGACCGGCCAACTCGTCACCCGCCTCACCAACGACGTCGAGCAGGTCCGCGCCTTCGCCGGCACCGGTGTGGTCCAGATCGCGGCGGCGGCGGTGATGCTCGTCGGCACCGTCGGCCTGCTCCTGGAGCTGAACTGGCGGCTGGCCCTGGTCTCGCTGGCGACCGTGCCGGTGATCTTTCTCATCCTCTTCCGCTTCGTCCGGCGAATTGGCCCCCTCTTTGGGCAGGCGCAGCAGGCGCTCGGCCGCCTCAACACCGTGCTCCAGGAGGACCTCGCCGGCGTTCGAACCATCCGCGCCTTCGGTCGGGAGGCGTTCGAGATCTGGCGCTACCGCGCGGCCAACGACGAGGTCCTGGATCGCAACCTCGAGGCGGTTCGCGTCTTCTCGCGCAACTTCCCGCTGGTCTTCTTCTTCGCCAATCTCGGGACGCTGGCGGTCATCTGGTACGGCGGCTTGGAGACGATCGGGGGGCGGCTGTCGATCGGCGAGCTGGTGGCCTTCAACGCCTATCTTGGCTTTCTCCTCTTCCCGATCCTGACCATCGGCTTCCAGGCCGCCGGCCTGTCCCGCGCCGGCGCCTCGGCGCTGCGCGTCTTCGAAGTCCTCGACGAGCCGCTGGAGGTCAAGGACGCCCCGGACGCCCACCCGCTGCCCCCCATCGCCGGTCGGGTTGCGTTCGAGGACGTTCGATTCCGCTACCCCGGCAGCGAGCACGAGACCCTGTCGGGCGTCGGCTTCAGGGTCGAGCCGGGCCAGACCGTGGCGATCCTCGGCACCACCGGCGCCGGCAAGAGCACGCTGGTCAACCTCATCCCCCGCTTCTACGACGTGTCCGGCGGCCGCGTCACAATCGACGGCCACGACGTCCGCGACGTGACGCTGGCCAGCCTGCGGGGTCAGATCGGGATCGTCCTCCAGGACGCGCTCCTCTTCAGCGGCACGGTGCGCGACAACATCGCCTATGGCCGCCCCGACGCCACCCAGGCGGAGGTCGAGGCCGCCGCCCGCGCGGCCCAGGCCGACGACTTCGTTCGCGCGCTGCCGCAGGGCTACGACACCGTCGTCGGCGAGCGGGGCATCGGTTTGTCGGGTGGCCAGCGCCAGCGGATCGCCATCGCCCGCGCGTTGCTGGTCGATCGCTGCCTGCTGATCCTCGATGACAGTACCTCCGCCGTCGACGCCGCCACCGAAGCCGCGATCCAGGCGGCGCTCGACGCGCTGATGCGCGATGCCCGCCGCACCGCCTTCGTCATCGCCCAGCGGATCAGCACCGTGCGCGACGCCGATCTGATCCTCGTCCTCGACGGCGGCCGCATCGCTGCCCAGGGCACGCACGAGGAGCTGCTGCGCGACTCTCCCCTCTACCGCGACATCCTCGGCTCCCAGCTGCGCCCGGAGGCGGCCAGTCGGCAAGACGGTGAGGCGGCACGTCACGACGGCAAGGCGGCCAGCCGAGACGAGGCGCTGGCGGGGAGCGAGCGGTCGTGATGAGCCGGACCCGCGTCCGCCGGCCATCTCGCCGACTCGCCGCCGTGTCGGCTTCGGCGGGGCACCCATGAGTATCGAGGCGATCGCTAGGACGTCCCGGGAGCGGGCCGAGAAGCGGGGGGCGACCGCGCGCCGGTTGCTGGGCGAGCTGCGGCCGTTCCGGCGGGACTTGGTCCTCGCCCTTGGGCTCGTCGTCGTCGGTGCGACGGCGCAGGCGGCTGGTCCCTGGCTGATCAGCCGGGCGATCGATCGGAACATCCTGCAGGGCGACCGGAGCGGGCTAGCGCGGACGATGCTCGCCCTGCTGGCGGTCTACGCCGCCGGCACCCTGGCGACGCGGGGCCAGATCGTCCGGGTCGGCACCATCGGCCAGCGCATCCTCGCCTCGATCCGGGCGCGGCTGTTCGAGCGCTTGCAACGGCTGCCCCTCGGCTACTTCGACCGCCGCCCGATCGGTGACCTGATGAGCCGGGCCACCAACGACGTCGACACGCTCAACCAACTCATCTCGCAGGGCGTGACCCAACTCCTCGGTTCGCTCTTCAGCCTCGTCGGCATCCTGATCGCGATGCTGGTGCTCAACCTCCGACTCGCGCTCGTTAGCTTCACCATCATCCCGGTGATGCTGCTGATCACGTCGTATTTTGCCCGCCGCGCCCGCGCCGCGTTCCGCACGGCGCGGGAAACGACCGGCGAGGTCACCGCCGTGCTCCAGGAGGAGATCGTCGGGGTGCGGGAAGCGCAGGCATTCGGCCGGACCGAAGAGAACATTGCCCAATTCCGTCGCTCCAATGCCGCCAATCGCGACGCCAACGTCCAGGCGACCGGGATCACCTCCGCCTTCGCCCCTGCGATGGACCTGCTGAGCACGCTGTCGACCGCGCTGGTGATCGGCTACGGCGGCTATCTCGTCTTCGCGGACGAGCTGACGGTCGGCTTGCTGGCCGCCTTCCTGATCTATGTCCAGCAGTTCTTCCGCCCGGTCCAGCTCGCGTCCCAGGTCTATGCCGAGTTCCAGTCGGCACTGGCGGGCGGGGAGCGGATCTACGCCATCCTCGACGAGGCGCCGGAGCCGCCGGACCCGCCCGGCACTCCGGCGCTCGGGCGGGTCGCGGGCCGGATCACGTTCGACGACGTCTCCTTCGCCTACGAGCCGGGGCGGCCCGTGCTGCGGGGGGTGAGCTTCGAGGTTGAACCGGGGCAGACGGTGGCCCTGGTTGGGGCGACCGGGGCGGGCAAGACGACGATTGCCAGCCTGATCCCCCGCTTCTACGACGTGGACAGCGGTTCGGTGCGCATCGACGGCCACGACGTGCGGGTGATCACACGCGCCAGTCTGCGGGCGCAGATCGCGATGGTGTTACAGGAGCCGTTCCTGTTCGCCGGGACGGTGGCGGAGAACATCGGCTACGGCCGCCTCGGGGCGACGCGGGAGGAGATCGAGGCGGCGGCGCGGGCCGTCGACGCCCACGGCTTCGTCGCGACCCTGCCTCAGGGCTACGATACCCTGCTCGGCGAGGGGGGCGGTGGCATCAGCCAGGGCCAGCGCCAGTTGCTCGCCTTTGCCCGCGCCGTCCTTGCCAACCCCCGCATCCTGATCCTTGACGAGGCCACGAGCAACGTCGACACCCGGACCGAGGCGACGATCCAGGCGGCGCTCCGCCGGCTGCTGGCCGGCCGCACCAGTGTCGTCATCGCCCACCGCCTGAGCACCGTCCGCGACGCCGACGTGATCCTGGTCGTCGCGGCCGGACGGATCGTCGAGCGCGGCCACCACGAGGCGCTGCTGGCTCGAAACGGCGTCTACGCCGACCTCTACCGTCGCCAGTTCCGGGACTCCCTGGTCCCACCACTGGGGCCGGACGGCGTGACGGGAGCCGTCGCCTGGAGCGCGGCGCCCACGGACTAGGGCGTGGCCGACACACGGAGCCATGCTGAGGCGGATCAGTGCCCGTTTCGCGCAGCGGCGAGGAGATGACCGCTCAGCCCGAGCGGACCCAGTTGGTGCTCCACCGCCCGCACGGCGCGCGGAATGTGCTTGCGCTGGCGGGGGCCGTTCCAGCGGCGCACTCACTTCGACCCTTGACCGTCCGTCGCGCTTGATACCAACAATATAGCAAGTATCTCATGTATAGTATTGGCGGCGGTCCGGTTGGATCGTGCCGCCGTGGAGCGGCCGTCGCCGAACTTGCCGCGCCCGATCGTATCCCGAGGAGGAAAGCCCCCGATGGTTCCCATCCCCGACCAATACCGCGACCTGCTGCAAGCGCCGGTCACCGTCAGCCTGGCCACCGTCCTGCCCAGCGGCCAGCCTCAGGTCACCCCGGTCTGGTGCGACATGGAGGACGGCTACATCCGGATCAATACCGCCGCCGGTCGCCAGAAGCACAAGGACATGGTCGAGCGGCCGCGGGTGACCCTCATGGCGCTCGATCCCACCAACCCGTACCGCTACCTCGAGGTCCGCGGCCGGGTGGCGCGCATCACCGAGGAGGGGGGCGACGCGCACATCGACAAGCTCGCCAAGGACTACATGGGCGTCGAGCGCTACCCCGACCACGATCCCACCAGCACCCGGGTCATCTGCTACATCGAGCCGGAGAAGGTGTTGGGACAGTAGGACGACGGAGGCGGGGCGGCACGCGGCAGGTGGTGGGGACGTTGGCACGGTAACTCGCCAACGCCGGGCGGATGGAGGGGTGACGCCTGCGTCGCCCGGCCGCCGACCGGGGCGTAGCCGTGGGGATTCGGGCGAGGCACGCCCCATCCGAAACGCGACGGTCTCCACTTGCGGCAAGGGCACGGCGTGTGGTGCCCCTACCGCGGACGTTGGGTATCGAGGCGCCGCAACCCCGGAACCGGACGCCGCAGCCGCGGCGACCACCCTACCTACCGTCTGCTGTTTGCCGTCAGCCGGGCCGATCCTCCCTTTCACCGAAGGGGCGGCGCGCGGCTCGGCGGGTTCCGCGGTGGCCTGGTAGCATCACCAGGCCGGACGACGGGACGGGAGAGGGAGACATCGTGTACGAGCGGATTGTCGTTCCGCTGGACGGATCGGAGACCGCGGAGCGAGCGTTAGCGCCGGCGCTGGAGTTAGCCGGCCGCCTCGGCACGGCGCTCCATCTCGTCCGCGTCGCCGACGTCACCCGCTTCCGGTTCGGCGCCAACGAGGCGGCAGTGGAGTACGCCGCTCTCGGCCGGGAACTCGCCGCCGAGGAGACGGCGGCGCGCGCCTACCTCGCAGCGGTCCGCTCGCGGCTGACCGAGCAAGGCCTGACGCCTACGACCGAGGTCCGTCGCGGCCTGGCGGCGCGCGAGTTGGTGGAGGTGGCGCGACCGGGTGACCTGCTGGTGATGGCCTCGCACGGGCGCACCGGAGCGGCTCGGTGGTTCCTCGGCAGCGTCACCGAGGAGGTGGTCCGTCGCGCCGACGCACCGGTCCTCGTGGTGCGGGCGACCGCCTGAGCGAGGTCGTGGCGGTGGGCAGCTCGACCCGGATCCGCTGGCAGGCGCGTCCCGCGGTCGTGCACCATCGCCCCGTGGTGGAGCGGCTCACGAGGGGCCATTGTCCGCACGCCCGCCAGGGCCGGCCGTCTCTCGGCCTACGAAGCGGGGGCGGCCACCCTGGCCGCCCCCGCTTCGTAGTCCGTCTGCTGGGTCGTGGCCCCTACGGCGCCGGCGTTCCGGCCGCGGGCGTCCCCACCCCCCCCTCCAGCGGCGTGATGTCGGCCACCAGCACGGCGGCCGGCTCGTCCCCCTCGTTGCGGACCTCACCCCCCACGCCCGCCGGGAAGAGCGCCGAGTCCCCCTCCTCCATGGTGAACTCCTCCCCGCGGCGAAGGTCTCCGTCTCCATCGGGAACGGCGTCCCCGCGGCCGCGGCGCGCAGTACCGTCATCGGGCCCTCCACGACGACGGTGAGCACGCCCTCCTCCACGTAGGCGAGGGCGAGGCTGGCCTCCGGGTCAAGCTCGAAGCCCGCCCCGGGGCTCGAACCCGACGCGGAAGAGCGAGACGTCGGCGGGCGCCGCTGGCAGCTCCTCAGCCGTGCCGTAGCCAAGGGCTTCGAACGACACGCCCTCGGGGAGCTCGAACTCCTCCTCGGCCGGGGGCGTGGCGTCCTGGGCGGTGGCTCCGGGGCCGAACCGGGCGCCGACCACAATACCGACGAGCAGGACGGCGAGTAGCGAGACGAGGATCCAGACCCGACGCATGAAGCCCCCCTTCCGCACGACCGAGCGACTGCCACCGTGGCAGCCGCGACGACACATCATATAGCCTTGGACGGCGATCCGGGGCTGTTGTCTTTGCGCCCAACATCGGCGATGACACGCCGGTCGGCTCCGGCCTGGAACGAGGCCGCCGACCCTCCTCACCCGAGCGGCCCCCGGGGTTGCGGTCCGGGGCCGTTCCCTTGCCCCGTTCGCTCGTGACCAAACCGTGACACCCCGGCCGAATTCCCGTCGCCTGCGGCCCCTACGATGCCGATACCCGAGGGACGGTCCCCGGGCCGATCGGACGCCCCCACCATGGAGTCACCAAACATGCGCACGACGTCGACCAACCAGCCGCACCCGTTCGCGGACCTCTACAAGCGGACCCAGGGCGAGACCTGGGCGCTCGCGAAGCGAGCCAAGGCGGGGACGCGTTAGCACCGGGCCTGTCCGTCAATCAGTCCGCGAGCGAGTGCGGTGGCCTCGGGCTTCGGCTCGGGGCCGTTCCGCGTGCCGGGGTGTGTGATCGGATCAGGGCGTTTCCGCAACACCGCGCGGATGCGCGTGGTCCTGCCTTCGAAATCAGCGCGGCTTGATTGCTTGTTCGGCGCGGACCGGTGGCCAGGTGTTCACGAGCCGCCACAGCTCGTCGGCGCCGTTCCGGATGGCCAAGACCAGGGCGGGATGATGGGCGCAGTCCAGCCGCCGGCGATGCTCGAGGCCGCGTGGGTGAACGGGTTGTCGTGTGGTCGGTCTTGATCGGTCCCGTCGTCCAGCGGCGCGAACTCGAGGATAGCGACCTGGATCTGTGCGAGGGTTGCCCGCCGCTGGTCAGGCTCGCGGTCCGCCCGCTCGTGCCACCGGAGGATGATGAGGGACGCCACCGCGTTCGTCACTGGCGTCAAGAGCGCCCCGACCACCACGCCGAGCAGGGTGCGTGCCCCCTCGGATGTCGTCGTCGCCTTCGCGCGCTGCTGTCCGGGCCCAGCCTATCGCTGCCCCTTGCGTCGGCTTGGTCGCTAGGTGACCATGCCGGTCATGCGCGAGCGGAACCGCCGGCGAGGGTTCCCGCAGAATCGCGACCGTGGGACCGCCCACCCGGGGCCAGGGGGCACGCCATGAAGGGACGCGGACGGCTCGACTGGTGGGTACTGGCCGCCGGCGTCGGTGTAATGGTGCTGGGATTCTGGCTCGCGACGGGTGCCCTCATCATCGCCGGGTGGGCCATGCTGCTCCTTGCGCTTGTCGTCTTTGCGGTGCGAGCCGCCCGGTGAGGGAACCGCCGACGACGAGCTAGGACACCCGGCGGGCGGAGCGGCGGCTGTGGGGTGGCGGAGGGCACGAGGGTGGCTCCCCAGATCGTTGTGAACCTTGCCGCGCTCCTGCTCCTGCTCGGAGTGGTCGCGGCCCTTGTGCTCCGGCGAGCTTGGGGGCAGGCGGAGCAACGCACTCAGCCGATCTTCACACGTGCCGATGCAGATGCGGATGCCCCTTCGGCCGACGAAGAGTTCCACCATCCCGACCAGCCTGCGACGCTTGTACGACTTGGCGCTCGCGTCGGACGAGGGCGGTGCCGCGGCGCGCGTGGAAGCGTGCGTGTCGACGGCCCGCGACCTGACCCGCTTCTACGGGGAGGTGCTGAGCGGGCGGCTGTTTGCCGGGGCAGCGACTCTCGACACCTTCAAGCTGATCATGAGCCAGGAGGACCGGCACCAGGGGAGTGCGTGGCCGGACGGCGTGGCGTGTTACCGCAAGGGTGGCTTTCTCTTGCCGCCGCCCGTCTGCGCCATGGCGCTGGCGGGAGCGTTCCAGATCGGCGAGGACCTCATCCCCTTCGCCTTCGCAGCCAACGTCGAGCGCGACGACGAGGACGCCGCCGTGGCCGTGGTCGAGGCATTCACCGCCGGCGTTTCGCTCGCCTTGCGGTTGCTCGCGGGACCAACGTCGGCCTAACGTGGGGGCGATACCCGCGTTGGTCCGGGCGACCGAAGGAGGCCCGCGCTCCGGCGCGGTGGTTCGGGACGATGGCACCACTGATGAGTGACGGTCGCCGCGGCGACACGGAGAAACAGGAAGGGAGGGAAGCATGGGCGAAATCCAGGCGGTGATTGTTGATCCGGGGGCGCCCGGGCGGTTGACCTTGGCGCCGGTGGAACGGCCAACGCCGATGCCGAACGAAGCGCTGGTGCGGGTGGCGGCCGTGTCACTGAACCGGGGCGAGATCCGCCGCGTGGCACAGGCTGCGGCCGGCTGGCGTCCCGGTTGGGACCTCGCCGGGACGGTCGAGCGGCCGGCGGCCGACGGCTCGAGCCCGCCGGCCGGGGCGCGGGTGGTCGGCACGCTGCCGGCCGGTGCCTGGGCGGAGTTGGTCGCCGTCCCGACTCGATCGCTCGCCGCGCTCCCGCCCGACGTGTCGTTCACGCAGGCGGCGACGCTGCCGATCGCGGGGCTGACCGCGCTCTTCGCGTTGGAGAAGTACGGCGGTCTGCTCCTTGGGCGCAACGTGCTGATCACGGGCGCCTCCGGTGGCGTGGGGCACCTCGCCGTGCAGTTGGCTAAGGCGTCCGGCGCGCGCGTCGTCGGCCTCATCCGGCAGCCGAGAGGCGAGGCGACAGTGCGCGACGCCGGCGCCGACGAGGTGGTCGCCGGCGAGGACGCCGACGGCGTCGGACCTTTCGGGCCGTACGACCTGATCGTCGACTCGGTCGGCGGCGCCACCCTGGGCACCGCGCTGGGGCTGCTCGCGCCGGACGGCGTCTGCGTCAACTTCGGCCCAACCGGGGGAGCCACGGCCACCTTCGACGTGTCGCGCTTCTACTTCACAGGCGGCGCACGGCTGCACGGCCTGATCGTCTTCCACGAGCTGGAGCGCCAGCCGGCCGCCGTCGGCCTGGCCCGCCTGGCCCGCCTCGTCGCCGACGGGCGGCTGCGCCCGCACATCGAAATCGAGGCGCCGTGGACCGAGATCGGCGACATCGCGCAGCGCTTGCAGAATCGCGCCTACACCGGCAAAGCGGTGCTGCACGTCATGCCTTGAGCAGCGGGCTGGCGGCGGCATTGCGGTGAGCCCAAGCGGTGCACTCGCCGGGTCAACCCGCGCTCCGCGGCAGGAGGAGACCGTATGAGCGATTCACCGGCCAGGGGCCAGATCGTCGCCATGGGCGGCGGAGGGTTCTCGATGGAGCCGGAGAACCTGGCCCTGGACCGCTACGTCCTCGGTCTGGTAGGGCGGTCGGCGCCGCGGGTCTGCTTCGTCCCGACGGCGAGCGGTGACGCCAAGGACTATGTCGACCGCTTCTACGCCGCTTTTGAACGCCTTCCGTGCGTGCCCGCCCACCTCTCGCTCTTCGCCCCGCCGACCGATGATTTGCGCTCATGGGTCGGCGAGCAGGATGTCGTCTACGTCGGCGGCGGCAACACCCGCAACCTGCTGATCCTGTGGCGGGAGTGGGGACTCGACCAGGTGCTGCGGGAGGCATGGGAGCAGGGAAAGGTCCTCGCGGGGATCAGCGCCGGTTCGATCTGCTGGTTCGAGGAGGGCGTCACCGACTCGTGGCCGGGTCGGCTGTCGCCCCTGCCCTGCCTTGGCTTCCTGCCGGGGAGCAACTGCCCCCACTACGACGGCGAGGCCGAGCGGCGGCCCGCCTATCATCGCCTCCTCGCCGCCGGCCTCATCGGTGACGGCTACGCCGCGGACGACGGAGTGGCCCTCCACTTCATCGGCACTCGCCTCGAGCGGATCGTCAGCTCGCGTCCCCAGGCGAAGGCGTACCGCGTGGAGCGGCGAGGGGAGCGCGTCATCGAGACGCCGCTCGACCCGGTCTACCTTGGCGGGGATGCCGACGCGGCCGAGCGAGCGCCGTTGTGACATCAACGCGCGGCTCTCGGCTTTCAGGGGGCAGCGGTCGTCCTCGGCGCCCCCGTCCCGGGCTTGATGAAGACGCCACGACCGGCTGACAGGTGACAGCTGATGACCGATCGCTAAGAGCTCAGGGCCGTCCGAGAACCGTCACCATCCGCCCGGGCACCGTGCCACGGGGGCGCGAGCGCGACCAAAGCCGCGATCTTCGGCTGGGAACCTTCCCTCTGGTCGAGATTTATCCCCATGCCCTGCGCTCAATGGATGCGGCGGAGGCGGCCGACGCGCAGGGTACGTTCCGGAGGATGTACGATGTTCCCTTCGCCCGCCAGCGACCGCCGGGGTCGCGGAGGATATCCACGCCGACGAGGCAGGTGCGGGCGGCGGCACTCCGACGTTCTTCGTCGGCGGCTACCGTCATGACGCCTTCGCCGACCGGGAAACCCTGGTCGCCGCCATGTGGCGATGTGATTCGTAGACCGTGATCCTCTGGAGACCCATGACTAACCAGGCGCTTCCCCTCGACCTCGGTGACGGCCTCCTGCTCCGCGCGGCGACTCCCGCCGACGCCGAGGCGCTGGCCGCCTTCAATGCCGAGGTCCACCGCGAACCGGACGCGACCGAGCCGGACCACGCCCTCGCGGCCTGGACCCGGGACCTGCTGGAGCGACCCCACCCGACGTTCCGGCCTGATCTCTTCACAGTGGTGGAGGAGGCCCGAACCGAGAGGATCGTTGCCTCGCTCAACCTGATCCCGCAGACCTGGTCGTACGGCGGCGTCGAGTTCGGCGTTGGCCGGGTTGAGCTGGTCGGCACGCACCCCGACTACCGGCGGCGAGGACTCGTGCGGCGCCAGATGGACGTGGTCCACCGCTGGAGTGCCGACCTCGGTCATCTGGTGCAGGGGATCACGGGCATCCGCTGGTACTATCGCCAGTTCGGCTACGAGATGGCGCTGGCGCTCGACGGCGACCGGCGAGTGGCGGTAGGGCACGTGCCGACGCTGGCGGACGGGCAATCCGAGCCGTACCGGCTCCGCCCGGCGACGGCCGCGGACGTCCCGTTCCTGGCCGAGACCGACGCCCATGGGCGGAGTCGCTCCCTGGTCAGCTGCGTTCGCGACGACGCCCTCTGGCGCTATGAGGTCGACGGTCGGAGCGAGGACAGCTCGGTGCGCGGGGCGGTGGTGATCATCGAGGAGGCGGCCGACGCGGGGAAACCGGTCGGCTTCCTCGTTCACGTCCGGGGATTGTGGGCGTCGACGCTGTGGGTCAGCGTTTGGGAGTTGGCCCCCGGGGTGTCATGGCTGGCGGTCGCGCCCTCGGTCCTGCGCCACCTGCGCTTGGAGGGGGAGCGGTACGCGGCGACCGGCACCGTGCTCGATACCCCGCGGGCTGGTGGCGACGCGAAGCGGTCTCGGTTCGAGCGGATCGCCCTGGAGTTCGCCACCGACCACCCAGCCTACCGCGCGCTGCCCCGGCGGGCGCCGACCGGCGACAAGCCCTACGCCTGGTATCTCCGCGTCCCTGACCTCCCCGCTTTTGTCCGGCGCGTGGCACCGATCCTGGAAATGCGCCTCGCCGCGTCCGTCGCCGCCGGGCACACCGGCGACCTAACGCTGAACTTCTACCGGGATGGGCTGCGACTGTCGTTCGCGCAGGGGCGTCTCGCGGCGGCCGAAGCCTGGCGCGCCCCGGACCACGGGGGGGCGGGCGCGTCGTTCCCACCGTTGACGTTCCTCCACTTGCTCTTCGGGCACCGGTCGCTGGCCGAGCTGGAGCACCTCTTCGCCGACTGCCGCGCCAACACGGAGGAGGCGCAGGTGCTCCTCGACGCCCTCTTCCCCCCACAGCCGTCGCTCGTCCGGCCCGTCGCCTGAACCGGCGGGTGGCCGCCGCCTAAGCTCGAGACCGGCGCCTCGCGTAGCCTCCGCAGGGGCGAGAACCAGACCCGCGGCACGGCGAGCAACGTGCCGATGGCGCCGACCACCAGGGCCGCTTGCAGCCCGACCGCCTCCCCAGCGCACCACACCGGCCGGCCAACGACCACCGCACCGTCATCAACGGCATCCTCTGGGTGCTTTGGATGGACGCCCGCTGTCGTTGCGCCCCCCACCGCGCCGGCTCGTGGACGACCGTCTCCAGCCGGTTTGACCGTTGGCAGCGGGCCGGAGTCCGGGACCGCCTCCTGGCGGAGTTGCCGCAGGGTGCGACCCCGGAGGGCGCTGGCGCCTGAGGCGCCATCCGGCGCCTTTCGTCGCCCGCCGCACACGCCAGCACGCAGCGGACCTCATCCGGCACCGGCGTAGCGGGGTTGCGGACCCACCCGGGTCGTAGACAACGGCGCAGCCAGGCGGCTCCCGCGACGAGCTCTGCGGCCAGAGGGCAGCGTCGCTTCAGACCGATGACGCCGTGAGCGCGACCCGCATGAAGCGCTCGATCATCGGGGTCACCTGCTCCGGCACCTCGAGCTGGTGGAAGTGCCCTGCCCCGACCGTCACCCCGATGTGGAGGTCCGGCTTGAGGGCAAGCAGCCGCGCCGGATCGTTGCTGCCCCCGGTCAGCGAGCGTAGGACCAACAGCGGCGCCTGGCCGAGCATCAGTGCGCCAACCCCGTTCCAGGCGGCGACGCCGCGGATGACCTTCGCCGCCACGTGCACGGGCACTGCGCACATCGTCTCGACGATCCAGCGCTTTCGGTCGGCATCGTCGGTGGCCAGGAACATGCCCTCGCCCTCGACCCACGCCCGCCTGACCGCCTCCCCGTCCGGGCCGTCGAGCTGCGCCGCGAACCCCTCGTAGACGCTGCGCGCCTCGGGCGTCGGGCTGATCGCCCCCGGGTCGACGGCGACGACCGCGGTCGGCAGCGACGGGTACCTAGCGGCGAGCTCGATTCCGATCATGCCGCCCAGGCTGTGGCCGACGACGACGGGCTTAGCAATCCCGACGTCCCGGCAGAGCCAGGCGACATCGTCGGCAAGGGTTGGGATGTCGTAGCCGTCCTCGGGCCGGTCGCTGCTGCCGCAGCCGCGCAAATCGAGCGTCGCCACCGCGTGGGAGGCCTGAAAGTGGTCGACCTGCGGCTGGAAGAAGGTGTGGTCGCAACACCAGCCATGCACGAACACCAACGGCGGATCGCCTCGTCCCGCCTGCTCGTAGTACAGGCTCAGGCCATCCCGCTGCGCGTACGGCATCTAGTGCTCCTTCCGGCCATGAAGAGGCTGCTGCCCGCATCATACCGGCTCCGCGACGGGCAGGGCGCGGGCGGGGCCGCGGGTCGGCGAGCAGCAGAGCGCGGTGGTCCTGGCTGCAGGCGCCGCCAGAACCACCACCCGGACCCCCTCGAAGGATGAGCGTGGCCCGAAGTCACCTGGGAACTGACGAGCGAGATGGTCTGCCCGGGCTAGAGCTTGAGGAAGTCGGGGTGACGCCAGAGGCCGTCGCGCCGCGGGAGCCTCACCCCGCGCGTCCCCCCCGCCGGGCGAACCGCGCCGGGTCGAACGGGCCGAGCCCCTCCGGCGTCCGGCCCGTCGCGATCAGCTCGGCCACCGCCTCGCCGGTGGCGGGGGCGAGGGTCAGTCCGAGCATGGCGTGGCCGCTGGCGACGATCAGGTTGGCGAAGCCGGGCACCCGGCCGATGGCCGGCAGGCCGTCGGGGGTCATCGGCCGCATCCCCGTCCAGGGGGTGGCGACGGCAGGGTCGGCCGGCCACCCTTGCAGGTAGCGCGCCCCGGCCCGCGCGATGGCCATCAGCCGCCGGGGAGAGAGACGGTCGTTCACGCCCGAGAGCTCCATCGTGCCGGCGAGGCGGACGAGACCGTCGAGCGGCGTAACGGCGACGCGGACCTCGTGCAGGTAGAGGGCGCGGCGGACCGGCTGAGGAAGCGGGGGCGGCGGCGCGTAGTCGAGGCTGTACCCCTTCCCCGCCTCAATCGGGAAATCGCGGACGCCGGCCAGCCGCAGCACTCCGGGCGTCCATGCCCCGGCGCAGACGACGACTGCGTCCGCCGCGATTCGCCCGGCCGGAGTCTCGACCGCCGTCACCCGGTCCCCGCGGTGCTCGATTCCGATCACCGGCGTGTCGCCGCGGAGGTCCACTCCGTCCACCGTGAGGCGGGCCACCAGCCCGGCGACGAACGAGTCCGGCCGCACGTGCCGCTCCTGGGGCAAGTGGTAGCCCCCGACGACGGTGCCGGCCAGCGCCGGTTCCAGCTCGCGCATCGCCTCACCGTCCAGCGGCGTCGCCTCGTATCCGAAAGGTTGGAGTAGTTCCAGACCGCGCAGATCACGCTCAAGCTCCGCCGGATCGAGGTAGGCAAAGACCAGACCGTCGGCGTGCTGCTCGAACGCGATGCCGTCCGCGCGATACGCGTCGAAGAGCGCCATCGTGCGACGGTTGAGGGCAGCGGTCGCTTCCAGCCCGGCGCGGTGGTCGCGGGCGTTGCAGCGGCGCCAGAAGGCGAGGAGCCAGCGCCCGAAGGCAGGGTCGGCCCGCGGCTGGATGTAGAGGGGGCTGGCAGGACGTAGCATCCAACGCAGCGAGGTCCGGGTCAGCCCCGGCGCCGGCACCGGTCCCGACAACGACGGCACGATCCAGCCGGCGTTGCCGTGCGACGCGCCCGCACCCGGCCGCCCCGCGTCCAGCACGGTTACCGCGATGCCGTGCCGCCGCAGCGCGTACGCCGCACACAACCCGACGACGCCCCCACCGACGATTACCACGTCCGAGCGGTCGGTCATCAGCGCCCAACCATCAGCGACCCACCCCAACCATCAGCGATCGGCTGTCGCCCATCGCCGGGTCCGCGGCGATATAGTCTCACGACCTTTCATTGGTGGCCCCGGGCGGGAGCGGGACGGTGAAAACCCAGGGGCCGGGCCGGATGTGTTCGCCAAGGTCCTCGTCTGGCATCCAGTTGAACTGGCGCAGGCGCAGCTCCGGGACCTCCAATCGCAGCTCCTGAGGGACGGGGTTGAGCGCCGGCGTAAATCCGTCGGCGGCGCGCCACTCGCGGTCGTCGTGGGCGACGAGCGGAACCTCGGATGACCGGTGCGTACCCGGGGGATGGGCCGGATCCGCGCCCCACCGCAACCGGCTGTGGACGAGGGAACCACGGGGGACAAGGTTCACGAGCAGACTCCGGCCGGCGTCGACGGTCAGTCGTTCGCGCCAGCGCTGGACGCTCCCGGGCTTCCATCGTCCCAGGCGACGATTAGGCGGGTCCAGCGCTTGTCGATGGCGATTTCGTCCGCGGCCGGAGCGCGGGGGGTTGGCAAGGGATAGGCGCGGACGCGGAGACGCTCGTCGGTCGGACGGCCCGCGGCATCCCAGGCGGCGATCTCGGCGATGAGGAGCTCGGCGAGCCGGTCGTCCGAGCCGAAGCTGCGGGAGGCCAGCGGAAACGGGTGGGCGGCGGGGTCTACGACGCGCGATCGGTCGGCTTGGTACGCCAGGAGACAGAGGGCTGCCTCACCAACCAACCCCATCGTGAAGCGGTAGGCGTCGGGGGAACCGAAGAAGTCCGCCACCGCCGGGTGCCGGGCCATCTCGCCGTCGGCGCTCACCGTGCAGAAACCCGGCTGACGTAGGGCCAGCCAGAGGCCCAGACCCTGCCAAACGTCCCTCGGCGCGAGGTGGACGGGTACCGGGTGGTCTCGGCCGGGGCCGGTCAGCAGGGCGTAGAGCTCGGCGGCGTCGACCTGGGCTCGGTCCTCGCTCGAGATCGCCAAACCCGGGTCTGGGCCAAGCGTGACGTACGCTTCCGGCCCGGCGAAGGTGCCGCGCAACCGCATAAAAGCACAGGAGCTGACCGACACGCTCGCCAGGTGCGCTCCGTCTGGGGCGCCGGTGGGCTCGAACGCGACCGTCTTCTGCGCGCCGCGGAACCACAAGGGGAGGAGCAGCCGCCCACCGGGCGCGAGTTGCTCGTGCCAGGCCGGCGCCACGTCCCACGCCCCGACCGTCAGGGCGATCCGGTCGTACGGCGCGGCGTCCGGGTAGCCGAGCCCACCGTCGCCTTTCACGACCCGCACCCGCTCAGGGCCGAGGCCAATCGTCGCCAGGTGCGACCGCGCCGCGGCCGCGATGTCGGCGTCGAGGTCGACCGTGACCACCGCACCGTCCGCGCCGGCGAGGTGGGCGAGGAGAGCGGCGTTGTAACCGGTGCCCGCCCCGATCTCCAGCACCCGGTGGCCGGGCCGGACGTCGAGTTGTTCGAGCATGATCGCCATCGCCGCGGGCTGGGACGACGAGCTGATCGCCACCCCATCCCGCCGCTTGGTCGGGATCGCCTCGTCCCGATACACCAGGTCGAGCGGCACGCCGGGCAGGAAGGGGTGACGCGGCACCGCCCGGAACGCCACCGCCACAGCCGGCGTTCGGATGCTGCCGTCGCGCTCCAACGCGTCGACCAGCCTCTGATGCAGCTCCGTGGCGCGGCTTGGGGAGGAAAGGTCGTTCATGCCGTCGCTACAGGCCGCGGCCCGAATGCCCGCGAGCATTCCTCCTTGGCCCGAACGTCAGTCGATGTCGAACAGATCGCCAAGGAATGACCCGCGCCGCTTCCGCCGCGACGCGTGCCCGCCGTGCTCTGGCCGCCGGTGCTCGTCCCGATATTCTTCGCGATACTCAGGTCGGAAGGCTCCCGGCAGGGATTCTCGCTCCTGGTAGGGCTCAGGCTCGTCGCGGCCGAAGGCAATGGCCGTCCGATCGATGAGCTTGTCGAGCTCACCGCGATCGAGCCACACGCCGCGACACGTCGGGCAGTAGTCGATCTCGATGCCCTGGCGGTCGGCCATCTTCAGTTCCGTGCCATCCACTGGGCAGTTCATTGGGCTTCTTCCCCCGATCTCCATGATCAACTCGCGCTACCGTTCTGGGGACGCATTGGCTTCCCGGCAAAGGTATACAACGCCGGTCACCCATCGTCACCCGGCGGATCCGTCGTCATCAGCAGGAACTCGGTCTCCACGCCGCGCACGGCACTGGTGAATCGCGGCCCGGCGCGAAACCCGGCCCGCTCGTAGGCGCGGATCGCCCGGTCGTTGAAGGTTGCCACACTGAGGCGGAATTGCGCCGGTGCCGGCGTGACGTGCGTCCGCGCATAGTCCAGTCCCGCCCGCACGAAGCTCTGTCCGAGCCCCCGGCCGGTCAGGTCCGGGCGCAACCCGAGCCCGATGTCAAGGGCACCCTCGGCGTAGAGCCCTGCCCGGTGGCCGCCCGGTGTTTGGGCGCCTGGACCGAAGCTGAAGAACCCGAGGAGCTCTCCCGTCTCGTCCGTCGCCGCGACGTAGGCCGGCAGCTCACCCAGGAGCTCCGCCAGGTCGTCCGGGGCGAGATCGTAGAAGGCGTACGCGCCTTCGTAGCGCCACTCCGTCATCGCCCGCGCATCCGCCTCGGTCATCGGCCGGAACTCGAAGCGCACCGCAACCTCCGGGGTCAGGAGTCAGGAGTCAAGATCAGGACCAAGAACGGCGGCGCCGTTTCGGCGTGCGCGGCCAGGGTCCGCGGCAGTGGTTGGCATGGTGACCGGCGTCCGGTTACTCGTCGCCCTCGTCGTCCGCTTCCTCTGCCTCGTAGGGGGGGAAGCGGAAGCCCATGTCCCGGTCAAGGAGGCCGCCGTAGCCGAGGGCTGCGAGGTCGTCCGCCGTGACGCGCTCGCCGGCCATGATCCAGGGCAGCACCAAATCGGCCACGGTCGCCTTCGAGTACATCGAGCAGGAGGCGAGGTTGAAGATCGGCGTCTGCCCACGGTAGGCGAGCCAGAACATGCTGCCTGGGTGGGCCGGCGCCCCGAACTTGACCATTTCCGCCCCGATCCGCGGCAGCGCCACCAGCGCCGCGTCGAGCGGGTCGATTGTGTTGCCGCCGCCGGTCAGTATCAAGTCGGCGCCGTCGGCGACCAACCCCTCACTCGCCCCCGCGACCGTGGCCGGGTCGCTGGGGAGGTCCTCGAAGCGGAGCACCGTCCCCCCGTACCAACCGACTTTGCGCGTCACCGTTTCCCGGAAGCGGTCCCGGACCTTTCCTTCCAACCCTTCCGTCGTCACGACCCCCACCGCCAGCGGTCGGAACGCCTCGACCCGCACCGGCGGCGCCGGCGCGGTCGCCGCCAGGGCCTCCGCGTGCCGGTGGGTTGCCTCCGGCACGGCCACCGGCGTGATTTTGGCGCCGTCGACGCCCTGGCCAGGCATGACCGGCAACCGATCCGGCAGGGTGAAGACCGCGATGCCCGCCAGCCGGTTGAGCGCGACGACCGCCGCCGGGTCGACCCGCAGCAGCCCCTTCGTCGCCGCGACGAGGTTGAAGCGGCTCTGGACCGGACCCTTGATGGTCAGGCCGTGTCCGGCTACCGCCACGGCCAGTCGCCGCCCGGCCTCGTCCTCATGGACGTCGTCCGGTCCCAGCCGCACCGCGTGCAGTGGCCGCCCGACCGTCGCCAGCGCGGCGAGGTCGTCCGCCTCCAACCGGTGCCCCTTGTGGAAGAGGCGTCGCCCGTGCGCCTTGACCTCCTCGGTGATGATCGCGCCGAGCAACGCTTCCGCCGGCCCGAGTCTGGCGGGGTCGAGGGTGAACGCTTCCATACGATTGCAGCTCCTCCGGCTCTTCGCGGGCAGTGTGCCGCGATCCCCGGCCCGCGTCCAGCATGCACCGGCACGCGGGCTCGGCCAAGCGATGAGCCGCCTCCGCGGCGGCCGGCAACCTTTCGATCGCTGCCCGCGAGGCGACACCCGCCGCCGGTCGTCGTACTCCCGTCTTGCGTTCGTGTAAGATGGCCAACAAGGAGGCAAGGTCATGGCCGATCCACCGAACCCCTTCGCCGGCTGGCTGACTGCCACCATGCGTGCCCGCGGCCTGTCGCAGGCGGAAGTGGCGCGCGCCGTCGGCGTCGGTGACCCGCAGGTATCGCGCTGGCGACGGGGGCAGGGGCTGCCGTCGCTCCGCTCCCTGCAGCGGTTCGCGGACGCCTTCGCGGTGCCGCGCGCCGAGCTCGAGCGCCTCGCCGGCTACCCCGTCGCCGCGCCGGCCGCCGAACCGGTCGCCGCCCCCGCCCTTCAGGCGGAGCTGGCCGCGTACCAGGCGCGCCACGGCCGCGTGCTGGCGCAGCGGGTCCCGCCACCTCTCTGGCGGGCCTACGCCGAAGCCTGTGAGGCCCTGGCCGACGCGCTGGCCGCCTCCTTCGCCGACGCGCTCTCCGATCTCCGGGGCCAACCGGCGGCCGATCCCGCGTCCGAGGCGGGCGGTCCGCCCGGTCGCGATCGCCCCAACATCGGCTTCCGATCCTAACCTTCTCGACGGCGCGACTCCACGAAGGAGCGAATGCGATGCGGGTCCTTGTCCTCGGCGGCACGAACTTCATCGGGCCGCACGTCGTCCGTCATCTGGTCGCCATGGGCCACGACGTCAGCCTCTTCCACCGCGGCCGGACCGAGACCGATCTCCCGCCCGAGGTGGTCCACCTGCACGGTGACCGGCAGCGCCTGCCGGACTTTGCGGAGGACTTTCGACGCCTCGCCCCCGAGGTGGTGCTGGACATGCGTCCCCTCGCAGAGGACGACGGCCGCGCGGTCGTCGGCGCCTTCCGCGGCGTCGCCGGCCGCGTGGTCGCCATCAGCAGCATGGACGTCTACCGCGCCTACGGGCGGTTAATCGGGCGCGAGCCGGGGCCGCCGGACCCGATCCCGCTGACGGAGGAGGCGCCGCTGCGGGAGCGGCTCTATCCCTACCGGGAGGAGTCGCCACGGCCCTCCGATGACCCCCGCCGCTGGGCCGACGACTACGACAAGATCCTGGTCGAGCGGGTCGTCCTCGGCGACGCTGACCTCCCCGGCACCATTCTTCGCCTGCCGATGGTCTACGGCCCCGGCGACGGGCAACACCGGCCGTTCGAGTACCTGAAGCGGATGGACGATGGCCGTCCCGCGATCGTCCTCGATGAGGTGACGGCCGGCTGGCGCACGTCCCGCGGCTACGTCGAGAACGTCGCCCTGGCGATTGCGCTCGCCGTCGCCGCCGACCACGCCGCTGGCCGCGTCTACAACGTCGGCGAAGCTGATGCGCTGACCGAGTCGGCTTGGGCGGCGGCTATCGGCCAAGCGGCCGGGTGGGACGGCGAAATCGTGGTGCTGCCCGGTGACCGCCTCCCCGCATCGCTCCGCGCCGACCCCGGCATGGCCCAGCACCTCGTGGCCGACACGACCCGCATCCGGCAGGAGCTCGGCTACGCCGAGCCGGTCCCCCGCGACGAGGCGCTCGTCCGCACGATCGCCTGGGAGCGGGCGAACCCGCCCGCTGAGGTCGACCCGACCCGATTCGATTACGCCACCGAGGATGAGGTCCTGGCCGGGGTGACGCGGTAGAGCGACAACTGAGGACCGACGGCCAAGCGTCGAGGGCTGACAGGAGACGGCAGCCTACCGAGCCATGTGTCATTGGGGTGCTCCGTGCGGCGGCTGGTCTCGATCCACACCGTGGCGGTTTGGCCGTGAGCGACGGATGCGTCGCCCCGACGATCGGTCCCGTCTCTTGTTGACCGCCTACGCCAGCAGCCGGCGCCCCTCGGCGGCAATCGCCTCGCCCACCCTGGAGGGCTCGTCGGCCTTGAAGTGGATGCCGTCCAAGTTGCTGGAGGCGATCACCCCCCGCGTCGAAGAACGTGCAGTCGTACCAGCCCGCGTTCTACCGGCAGTAGCGGGGAACTCGTGCGATTTAGCCTCGGCGCCGTCAAACATCTGGTGGTACTTCGGTGAGCCGTGCCATGACCGGCGGTGCCACCAGCAGGACGCCGGATGCACGACCATTGAGTCCTTCCTCGATCACTCGGTACTCGTCTCCCAGCGCCTGTGCCAGCACCTCCGTCCACCGGGTCTCCGGCCCGAACCGCCCTTCGTCGCTGGGTCGAAACCTCCAGGTGTTCGAGTCCCGTGGCACAGAATCGTCTTCATGCCCGCCCGCGCCGGGTCGTGGTCGGGGAATGCCGCGACTTGACGCGCGATGCCAGTGGTCACCAGCCAGGAGGCGCCCGATTGCTCGTGGGCAGGCGCTGGCAGGCGAACAGGTTCGCGAGACGGCGGTGGGACGCTCATGGGAGCAGGTTCCCGCAGACATGGGGGGTGTTCGACCGCGGCGGCATGGCGGAATGCGCTCGGGGGCATGGTGGCCGGAGCTGGCTTACAGGGGCGGTGTTGGGATTGTATGTATGAACCCATGCGCGGCGCGCAATTGCTTATCTCATGAGTCAACAATCGGGCTAGCGCGGCGTCGCCGGTCATCGCAGGGCAGGATGCCCTTCCCTATGACACTGGTCGCTCCCGACTTTGACCAACGCGCGAAGGCACGCCCGCGCCCGCGCTCTCTGAAACAACGAGGCCGGGGACACACGCCCCGGCCTCCCACACTGTTTGATTTCAGGCGGCAAACGGGAACGCTCGGTTCCCGCGGGCTACGCCGTCTCGGCGTAGGGGATCTCCTGCTCGTTGACCGTCATCAGCAAGGGGCGGGTGCGATTGTTGACGACGTTGGCGTCGACGATGCACTTGCGCACGTTCTCGAGCGACGGAATCTCGTACATGACGTCGAGCAGGATTTCCTCGATCGTCGTCCGCAGCCCCCGCGCGCCGGTCTTGCGCTCCTCCGCCTGCTTGGCGGTCGCCTCCAGCGCGTCGTCGGTGAAGATCAGCTCGACGTTGTCGAGCGAGAAGAACTTCTGGTACTGCTTGACCACCGCGTTGCGCGGCTCGGTCAAGATCCGCATCAGCTCCGCCCGGCTCAACTGGTCGAGCGAGACCGTCACCGGCAGCCGCCCGACGAACTCCGGGATCAGCCCGTACTTGAGGAGGTCGTCGTGGTTGAGGTGGCGCAGCGGGTTCTCTTCTTCCGTGCGCTCCTCCTCGTTCGCCGCGGCCGCCGCCGAACCGAAGCCCATCAGCGCCTGCTTGCCGATTCGCTTGGCGACGATCTCGTCCAGCCCCTCGAACGCCCCACCGCAGATGAAGAGGATGTTGCGGGTGTCGATCTGGATGTATTCCTGGTGGGGGTGCTTGCGCCCGCTCTGCGGCGGCACGTTGGCGACGGTGCCCTCGATGATCTTGAGCAAGGCCTGCTGAACCCCTTCGCCGGAGACGTCCCGGGTGATGCTGGGGTTGTCGGCCTTGCGGGCGATCTTGTCGATCTCGTCGATGTAGATGATCCCGGTCTGCGCCCGCGCCACGTCCCCCGCCGCCTGGATCAGGCGCAGCAGGATGTTCTCGACGTCCTCGCCAACGTAGCCGGCCTCGGTCAGGGCCGTGGCGTCGGCGATCGAGAACGGCACGTCGAGCAGCTTCGCCAGCGTCTGGGCCAGGAGGGTTTTCCCGCAGCCGGTCGGGCCGACGAGCAGAATGTTGCTCTTCTGGAGCTCGACGTCGTCATCGTTCTCGATGCCGGCGTTGATCCGCTTGTAGTGGTTGTAGACCGCCACCGAGAGGATCTTCTTGGCGCGATCCTGGCCGATAACGTACTGGTTGAGTTGCTCGTACAGCTTGCGCGGGGCGGGGATCTTGGCGAAGTTCGGCTCGGTTCGCGGAGCGGGCGGCTCTTCCTCGTCGATGATCTCCCGGCACAGCTGGACGCACTCGTCGCAGATGTAGACCTGGTTCGGCCCGGCGATCAGGCGCCGGACCTCCTCCTGACCCTTATTGCAGAAGGAACACCGGTAATGCACCCGCCCACCTCGCGTCGACCCACCGCCGTTGCCGCTCATGCCGTCCTACCTACCCCGGTCGTCGTCCGGCCCTGCGGCCCGGTTCATCCTAGCGTCCCGACCCGGCGTCGAGCTCCGTCGCTTCTTCCCGCTCAATGATCTCCCGGCAGGCCCGGACGCAAGCGTCACAGATGTGCACCTGGTCGGGGCCGGCGATCAAGCGCCGGACCTCCGCCTGCGCCTTGCCGCAGAACGAGCAGCGCCGCTCCATCGAGCTCCCCCGCCCTACAGCTTGTCGGCGCCACTCCCCGTGCCGTTGACGGTGGCGGTGACGCCCACCAGATGGGCCGGCTCCAGGACCTCGTCGACCAGGCCGTACTCCCTGGCCTCCTGAGCGGTCATGTAGTAGTCGCGCTCGGTGTCGCGCTTAACCTTGTCGAACGACTGGCCGGAATGGGCCGCCAAGATTTCGGTCAGCTTGGTCGTCAGGTTGAGCGTCTCGCGGGCGACGACCTCGATGTCGGGCACGGCGCCGCGGAAGCCGGCCGACCCCTGGTGGATCATCACCCGGGCGTTGGGCAGCGCGAAACGCTTGCCCTTGGCGCCGCCGGCGAGCAACACCGCCGCCATGCTGGCGCCCATGCCCATGCAGAACGTGGCGACATCGGGCTTGATCATTTGCATCGTATCATAGATGGCCAACCCCGAATACACGACGCCGCCCGGGGAGTTGATGTACAGCTTGATATCCTGCTCCGGGTCTTCGTATTCCAAAAAGATCATCTGCGCGATGATCAGGTTGGCAATCTGATCGTCGACCGGCGTGCCGAGGAAGATGATTCGATCCTTGAGCAGTCGGGAGTAGATATCGAAGGCCCGCTCCCCCCGGTTCGTGCTTTCCACCACCATCGGGATCAAGTTCTCGATCTTCGGGATTTCCATCGCTGGGGCGTCCTCGCCTTTCTGTCGGCCGTAGGCTCGATCGTCCAAGAACTAGAGGTCCGCGGCTCCCGCATCGTGGCCGAAAGCCGCGACGTGTGCGCGACCCAAACGGAGGGGTCGCGCGGGCGAATTTGGTGATGCCTTCATGATAGCCGCCCGCGCCCTCCGCGGGTAGCTGCCGGCTCGGGTAGGTCGTCACGAACGACGGCCGGCAGCCGGCGGCGCGGGGGCGATCCAGGCCCGCGTCGGGGCCGAGATCAAGGGCACGGCATGCCGTGCCCCTCCCCGGCAGCCTGGGAATCGTCCTTTGCCACTGCCCCCCGGCCGCCTAGTACGACGGGTTGGGCAGCGACCCGGCGGTGTCCGGTGGGCCCTGCGCCTCGAGCTCTTCGGGGGTGATCGCCTCGTCGGGTGCCGCCGCGGCCACCGCCGCGTTCTCCCGCGCGTGGCCCACCGCCGCCGCCTGCGCCGCGTCGGGCTCGGCCACGACGTCCGCGACTTGTACCGCCACGTCCTCGGCCCCCACTCCGGCCGGCGCGGTCGCCGCCAGGTCGCCCGGTTGGCCCGACATTGTGCCGAGGGTGAGCGCCCGGTGGAGGGCGTCGGCGCCCGTATCGGTCCCCCCGGGGGCGGCGTCGGGTGCGGCCGGGGCCTGGGCTGCCTCCGGTGCCTGCGCCGGGTGATCGTCGCCCTCGCCTTCCCCGGCGTGGGCCTCCGCCACCGTCACCGTCGGGTCCGGCTCCTCGTCGGTCACGGCGTCGGCGGCGTCGGCGTCTGGCGCACCGCCCGCCGCCGCGGCCGGTTCGGTCGTCGCCTCGGCGTTGGACTCCGGTGTCGGCTCGGGCTCCACCCAGCCGTTGAGCACGGCGCCGCGACCCTCGGTGGCGATCTCGATCAGTCGCTCGGTGATCCGCCGCTCGAACAGGTCGTTACGTAGGATGCGGCGGAAGTAGTCGCTACCGTAGAGCTCGCGCCGCCGGTCGGCGTTGGGGTCGTCCCCCGTCGCCGGGCCGACCAGGCGCTCGATCTCGGCGTCGAGGTCCGCATCCTCGACCGTGATCGCCTCGCGCTCGGCGATCGCCCGCAGCAGCAGCGAGTTGCGCAACCGTCGCGCCGCGTCAGGCCGCAGCTCAGCGCGCAGCTCCTCCTCCGTCTGGTTGTTGAGGCGCAGGTACTCTTCCAGCGTCCGCCGGTTCTGCGCCAACTGCTGGCGGAAGGTTTGCAGGTCGTCATCGACCGCCTCGTCGATCATTGGCGCCGGCAGGTCGATCGTCGCCGTTTCCGCCATCGCGTTGATGATTCGGTTGACGACCGCCGTCCGCGCTTCCGTTGTCTTGCCCTGATGGAGGTCGTCGCGAAGGTCGCGGCGCAACTGCTCCAGCGTTTCCGTTTCGGCCACCGTCTGGGCGAAGTCGTCGTCCAGCGGCAGCAGGTCGCGCTCCTTCAGCCCCTTCAGGGTGACGGTGTAGTCCAGCGTTCGGCCGCGGATCTCGGGGTTGACCGTCTCGTCGTCCTCGGCGAAGGCGGCGAAGGCGATGGTGAAGCGCGCCGTCTCCCCGACGCGCAACTGCTCGATTTCCTCCCGCAGCCGGTCGAAGAGGTTGCTTTCGCCCAGGACGAAGACGGCGTCCTCCACCGGCTCCTGGAACGGTTGATCCCTCTCCATCACCCTCAGGTCAATCGTGACCTGATCGCCCTCGCGCGGGGTGCGCTGCTTCGGCACGAGCACCTTGTCCGGGCCAAGCTCCATCCCTTCCGAGGGCGGGTCAACCCACGGGCTCTGGCTGCGCCGCATCCGCTCCAGCACCTCGTTGACCGCCGCCTCGTCGATGCCGGCCTCGGCCGGCTCGACGCGGACATCCCGATACGGCCCCGGGTCGACGGTGGGGTAGACCGGCACCGTCACGCGGAAGGCGAGCGGCTCGACGGCCACGATGTCGACGTGGGGATCGCCGACGGGGACCATCTCCTCCTGCTTCAGCGCCCGCCGGTACAGGTCCTCCATGAGGTCCTTGTGAGCCTCTTCAAGAAAGATCCCCCGCCCGTACAGGCGCTCGATCATCGCGCGGGGCGCCTTGCCGGGGCGGAATCCGGGAACGTTGACCTGGCCCGCGACCTTGCGGGCGGCCCGATCCATCGCCCGGGCGAACTCGTCCTCGTCGGCGGCGATGTCGAGCTGCACCTGACTCTCGGGCAGCCGCTCCACGCTCAGTTTCACGCCCGTCGCGTCCCCTCTCGCCTGAACCCATATCACACGGCTCGACGCGGTCGCCGCGGGGGCACCACGACACGACCGTGGTCCCGCGCGGCACCGGAGCCGCACCCAATGACGGCCGAGTATAGCAGAGGGGGGTAGCCGCCCCGGCGTGCCCGCAACAGTGTGCAGAGTGTGCCGCAGCCCGAACGGACACCGATGACCGAAGGTCGCCAGCCGTAGGTGCCGCCCGAACAAGTCGTACGTTCACGTTGCGACCGCCAGACACACGATGCTATGGTGGCCGCCGGTACTCGCTCGAAGCTCGGTTCCAAACGGTCACGCCGCTTCGTTCCGCTCCTGTGCCGCGTACGGACACATCGGACGCGGAGCGTGGAGTGGTAGTCGAGCGGCAGAGCTTCGAAACCCGAATCGGCGCTCTTGACCGGGTCGGCAGGTGACGCGCGGCGCGTTGCGGCAGGCCGGTGGTGGGCGGGGTTCGTGTCGTCGCGGTGGACGGGTCGCGCTCGGATGGACCGAGTCGGTGGGGCGAGGATGGACGCCCACCGGGTCGGGAGCGCGGAACAGGCGCCGCGTCGACGAGCAAGGCCGCCGGTTGGCGGTCAAACCTTTCGTGATCCGCGGTCGGGACGCGTAGGCGCCTCGGGAGCGGTCAAGGATCAGAGCATCAGGAGGGAAGCAGCGGTGAGCACCGCGCTATTGGCGTTTCCGCGGGCGAGGGGCTGGAAGGCGCGCGCGCTGGCCGTTGGGTTGGCGATCGGCCTCGTGATGGGGGCGGCCGCGCCGGCCGCGCCGGCCGCGTTGGCCCAGGATGCCGGCCAACCGGCGGGCCGCGCCGGCCTGACTGGCGTGGCCGCGCGCGTCGTCCATAGCGCTGATGGCGTCCCCCTGCGGGCGGAGCCGAGCCACGACGCCGACGTCCCCACCGTCCTTCCCGCTGGCGCCGTCGTCGCCCTTCGCATCGACGAGGCCGACACCGTCTACGACCCCGACGGCACGACCCGCTGGTGGCCCGTCCACGCCGACGGCTACGACGGCTGGGTCGCGGGCTTCTTCCTCGAAGACCTGAGCGGCGCGGCGTCCGCCCCGTCCACCGATAACGCCTGGGACGGTGCCGCCGGCACCGATCCGTGGGCGGACGCTTGGTCCGCCTCCTACGCCATTCCCGAGGGCGCCGATCTCAACGGCCTGACCGCGCGCGTCTCTAGCCTGGACGGCGTCAACCTCCGCGCCGAACCGAACACGAGCGCCGCCGTGGTCGCGTCAGTTGAGGCCGGCGCCGTCGTCGAGTTGCGGGTCGCCGACGTTTGGACGGTCTACGACGACGCTGGGATCCAGTGGTGGCCGGCCCGCTACTGGGGCATGGACGGCTGGATTCCAGGTACCTACCTCGCCGCGGACGTGACTGCCGCCGGGGAGACCTGGACCGGATACGACGCGACCTCCGGGGAGAGCTGGACGCCGGCCGCAAGCGATGCCGGCATCGAGGCCGAGGCGACCACGGGCTGGACGGCGCCTGCGGCGACCGGTGTCGTCGATGCCAGCCTCGCCACCGCGGTCATCACCAGCCCGGACGGCGTGAACCTCCGGGCCAACCCCGACTTCGGCGCGGAGGTTCTGCTGCCGATCGGCGCCGGCACGGTGGTCGAACTGCGCGTGGCCGAGGTCTGGACGGTCTGGGACGCGGCGGGCACGCAGTGGTGGCCCGCCCGCCAGTGGGGCGTCGACGGCTGGATCGCAGGCCTTGTCCTCTCCTCGGAGGTCCCGGACTGGACCGACTGGTCGGACGGTACGACCGATGGGGCCGTGGCCGAGACCGGCGAAGCGGGCCAGGTCGCCGAGGCGCCCGCTGCGGTCTGGTTCGCCCCCGGCGACTACGCCGCTGCCCTGACTCCCTCCGGTCTCGGCGTCAACATCCGCGCCAGCGCCTGGCCCGATGCCGAGCACATTGGCTACGTCGCCGAGGGCGGCGTCGTCCAGGTGATGGATGGCCCGATCTGGGACGAGGTCGGCAACCGCTGGTTGCTGGTGACCGATGGCGGCGTCACCGGCTACGCCGCGGCCGACCTTCTGATCCCCGCTGCCCAGCCGGCTGTACCGGCGCCGGAGACCGAGGCCGCCCCGGCGGAGGTGTTCACGCCCGCCGAGGAGCCGGTCGTCGAGCAACCCGCGCCGGACCCGACCCCAGCGCCGGTCTTCGAGCCCGCTCCGGCTCCCAGCGGCCCGACCGGATCGTTCATCTACCCCACCCAGGGCACGTTCACCCAGGCGTACGGCTGCAGCCCCTATTGGTTCGAGCCGTACGACCCGGGATTGGGGTGCAACTTCCACAACGGCATTGACTTGGCGAACGCCGCCTACACCCCAATCGTCGCCGCCGATGGCGGCACGGTGACCGCCGCCGGCTGGTGTGACTGCGGCCTCGGCTACTACGTCAGCATTGACCATGGCAACGGCTTCGAGACGACGTACGGGCACATGGCCGAGCAGCCCTACGTCTTCGCCGGGCAGGTCGTCACCCAGGGCCAGACCATTGGCCCGATGGGCAGCACCGGCAACTCGACCGGCCCCCACGTCCACTTCATCGTCAAGCTCAACGGCGGCACGGTCGACCCGCTCGCCTACCTCGGATAGCGGGTCCAGAGCGGGAGCAGAGCACGACGCGAGGGGCGGCGGTCCTGGTGACCGCCGCCCCTCGTCGCGAGACGCCCTTGGCGCCCGGCTGCGTACCGTCGTCACTCCCCAACGGCGATCGAACGGGTACGTGACTCGTCCGCGGCAGTGCAGCGCCTACTCCTGGACAAAAGGGGAACGTGACGGGCAGCCGCGCGATTCGTTGCACGTTGTTGCAGGCAACAACACGGGACGGCGCAGAGGCGGGCGCAGGTGTCCCCGTTCGGTGCGATGAACCGGTGGGAGAATCGGGACGTGCGAGTCGCGGCTCCCCACCACCAGGCTCAAACTGGGTGCATTGTGGCGGCGGGGAAGACGTCAGCCTGCCCCTGCCTTGACCCCAGCGAGCTCGGCCGCGCGGGCCGTGGGGTAGCTCGCCGCGGCGTGATCCCATCCCGCCATCTCGGCCATCGCCGCCGCCACCCCTGTCCCGAGGTCGACCGGCTGCCCAAGGTCCTCCAGCGCTCGTCCTAGGAGTGCCAGCCCAGCGGCCAGGGAGGTCGGCTGCGCCGCCCGCCCCATGTGCCCCAGCCGGAACAGTTTGCCGGCTAGGTCGCCCTCGCCGCCGGAGATGGCCACCCCGTAGCGCTCTCGCAAGTGGGCGATGAGCTGCGCGTCCGTGATCCCGTCCGGCAGGCGGACGGCCGTCGCGCAGTTGGCGGCGACCGCCTCCCGCGCCGGCCACAGCCGCAATCCCATGGCCCGGATACCCGCGCGGCAGGCGCGGGCGATGGCGGCGTGGCGGGCGATGCTCCGCTCAACCCCCTCTTCCAGGAGCTGGCTCAACGCCGACTCCAGCGCATAGATGTCGCTCACCGACGGGGTGTAGGGGAAGGTGCGGCGGTCGAGCCACGATTCCTTCCAGTCGAGGAGCGAGAGGTAGCTCCCGCGCAGCGGCCGCTCCCGCCGCTCCATCGCGGCCCACGCCGCGGGGCTGATCGCCATCAGCGAGAGTCCCGGCGGAGCGGCCAGGAACTTCTGCGGTCCCGCCACCGCGACGTCAATTCCCCACGCTTCCGGAATGACGTCCTCGCCGGCAAGGCCGGAGACGGTGTCGACGATGGTGAGGACGCCGTGCTCCCGGGCGACGGCGCCGATCTCCCGCACCGGGTTGCGCGTTCCCGACGGCGTCTCGCAGTGGACCACTGAGAGGAACTTGACGTCCGGGTTCCGCCGCAGCGCCGCGCGCACGTCCTCCGGATCGATCGCCTCGTCGTAGGGAACGGCGACCTCCACGACCTCGCCGCCATAGGCGTGGACGTACCCCTCGTACCATTTGCCGAAGACGCCGGAGACGAGGTTCAGCACCCTGTCCCCGGGGGCGATCAGCGACGCGGCCGCGGCTTCCAAGCCGAGGACGGCCTCCCCCTGCATGATCACGACGTCGTGATCGGTTCGGTACACCTGCCGCAGCAACCCATGGGTCCGCTCGAAGATCGCGACGAACGCCGGGTCGCGGAAATGCAGCACCGGCCGGGCCAGGTCCCGCAACGTCCGCTCCGACGTCTCGACCGGCCCCGCCGTCAGGTTCAACAACGGCCAGCGCGTCATCGCTCAATCTCCTTAGAGCTGGGGGTTAGGGGCTGGGGGCTGAAAGGCGATGTTTCGGTCCGACTGCCGGGGCGCTGGCCGCCTGTCTCCTCTCCACCCGGCAACACTCCTAGGGAACGGGTATGACGACCAATCGCGTGTCCTCAGCCCCTACCTCGGGAACAACTCGTCCAGCCGCTTGCGCACGCCTTCGGCGTCGCCGATGGCCGACACCTGGATGGTGCCGTCGACGATCCCCTGTTGGGCGCGCTTCACTTCCTCGACGACCTCGACCGGCACGGTTGGCGGCAAATCGAGCAGGCGGACACCTCCGTTCTCGACGTTCAGGGTGTAGACCTTGCCGAAGGTGCCCGCTTCGATGTCGTCGATCATCTGGTTGTAGACGACGGTGAAGTCAAAGAGGACCGATGTCAGAAGGAGTTGGTCGTCTTTGTCCGCCTCTCGCTTGTCGCCGATGACGTCGATGAAGAGCGCCTTCGGCGCCCCCTCCGCCAGGTCCTGGTTGTGCTCGCGCACCGCGTCGATCATGCCGAACGAGGCGCCGTCGCCCATGCCGAAGACGATGTCCGCCCCCGCCGCCAGTTGCGCATCGGTCACCCGCTTGGCCCCCGCCGCGTCGTCGTAGGCGGCGGCGCCGATCACGGCGTAGAGCAACCGAGCGTCCGGCTTGGTCGCGTGCAGCCCCTCGGCAAACCCGACCGACATGAAGTTCCACGTTGGTGGCTCGTCCGACACGACGATGGCGACCGTACCGCTGCGGGTTAGCCGCCCAGCCAGGACCCCCGCCAGATACGCCACCTCCTGCGCCTGTGTCTCGACGTCCGAGATCAGGTTCGGCGTGACGGCCCTTGGGTTCTCGACGACGGCGACCCGTACCCCCTCGGCCCGGGCGAACTCCGGGCAGGTCGTTTGGTAGCCGCTGGCGTGGCAGATGATCAGGTCGGCATCCTGCTCGGCGAAGTCGCGTAGGATCGGCGTCGGGTCGTCGTAGCCGGCGTTCTCCGCAACGTCGACCTCGATAGCCCGCTCCTCGGCGACCCGAGTCAGCCCGTCGGCCGCCTGTTGATCCCATCCCTGGTTGGTCCGACTTGCCGGGGTGATCAGCGCGACCCGCTCCACCGGCTCCCCGGCGGCGGGTGACGCCGCGGGGGTCGCTTCGCGGGCCACCGCGCGCCCGAACGCGCTCGGCGCCATCGCGAGAACCAACATCACCAGCATGACCAAACGGGAGACGGGACGACGCACGGGCTGTTTCACGGTGGCAACTCCTCCTCGCCACCAGTCTAGAGCACGAACCCCCGATGCGCCGCACGCCGCCGAGCGGAACGATGCACGGCCGCTGAGTGCGATCCACACCGATCCCCGCCCCCGACTGGCCATCAGTCCCGCGCCGGGGACCCGCCGCGGTGTGGACAAGGCTCGACCGGTGTTCGCGGGACTGAGCCTATCGCTCCCCCCGCGCGTACGGTACGCCGAGCGCCGCCGGCAGCGCCGTCCGCCCCGCCAGCGCCACCAACGCCACGACGATGCCCGCGTACGGCAGCATCCCCACCAACTCCGGCCGCACGTCCACCCCCGCGATCTGGAGCCCGTCCCCGAGCGCGCCGAGCAGTCCAAAGAGGAGCGCGCCGGCCGCCACCCGAATGGGGTTCCACCGCCCCAGCATGGCAATCGCCAGGGCGATGAACCCCCGGCCGACGGTGATCCCCGGCTCGAAGAAGCTGAGGTCGCCCAGGCAGAGGAAGGCGCCGGCGAATCCGGCCATCGTCCCGCCGATGGCGATCGCCGCGTAGCGGACTTGGGTGACCGCTACCCCTGCCGCGTCCGCCGCGAACGGGTGCTCTCCGACGGCGCGCACCGCCAACCCGAAGCGGGTGCGGACGAGGACGAACGCGAAGACCGGCACCAGCACCCAGGTCAGGTAGACCAGCGCGTTGTGGTCGAAGAGCGCCGGGCCCGCGATCGGGATCCGGCTGACGAGGGGGATGGCCAGGTTGGGCAGGTCGGCTGAGGTCGGCGCTGTCGCGTGCCCGTCGTAGCGATCACGGGCGAGGAAGCCGGCGAGGCCGCCGGCGAAGAGGGTGATCGCCAGCCCGACGACCACTTGGTCGACCCGCAACGAGATGGTCAACAGTCCGAAGAGAAGTCCCATCGCCAGCCCGACGAGGAGCCCGGCGCCGAGCCCAGCCGCCACGCTGCCCGTCCGCGCTGCCGCGTCGACGGCGAAGAAGGCGCCGCCGATCATCATCCCCTCGATGCCGAGGTTGAGCAGCCCGGCTCGCTCGGCGACCGCCTCGCCCAGCGCCGCCAGCGTCAGCGGCACCGCCGCCACGATGGCCCCGCCGAGCAGCACCGTGAGAAACGGCTCCCAGGCGATGCCACTCACCGCCCCTCCTCCTGGGGCCGTGGGCGCAAGGCCGACGGCTCGAGCGCCTCGGTGCGGCCCTCTGCCCGCGTTCGCCGCAGTGGCCAACCCGGCGTCACGACCAGCCGCTCCAGGGCGACCGCGACGGCGAAGAAGGCGAGCATCAGCCCTTCCAGCATCGCCACGAAGTAGGTCGGGATGTCGGCTGAGCGAGCCATGATTTCACCGCCGAAGTCGAGGAAGGAGAAGAAGTAGGCGAACGGCAGTACCCAGAGTGCGCGCAGGCGGGCGAGGTAGACGAGGGCGAAGGCGGTCAGGCCGTAGGCCGGGTTCCAGCTCCCCTGGACGAGCCCCTTCACCCCCAGCACGTCGTTGGCGCCCGCCAGTCCGGCGAGCGCCCCGCTCGCCAGCAGCGCAAAGGTGCTCAGTCGCCCGACCGGCAGCCCCGCGTGGACCGCCGCCCGGCGGCTCTGCCCCAGCACCCAGAGCGCGAATCCCAGAGTCGTGGCCCGGTACAGGAACGCGACCATCCCAACCGCGACGAGTCCTACCAGGAGTCCGACATGGATGTCCATGCCAGGGATATCGGGCAGCCGCAACTCCGGCGGGACCACCTTCGTCTGCGGCGGCACCGCCGTCGGGTCCTTGAACGGCCCCTTCACCAGCCAACTCGTCAGATAGATCGCGACGTAGTTGAGCATCAAGGTCGTGATGATCTCGTTCAGCCCATAGCGGACCTTCAGCAGTGCGGGAACCAGGGCCCAGAGCGTGCCGCCCAGCAGCCCCGCGGCGGCCGAGATCAGGAGCATCGGTGCACGGGGCACCGCGCCAGCCAGCTCCGGCGCCACGACGCCGACCAGCAGCGCCCCGACCAGGACCTGCCCGTCGACGCCGATGTTCCAGATACCGGCCTTGAGCGCGACGAGGAGCGCCGCCCCGACCAGCAGCAGGGGCGCCGCCTTGATCAGCGTCTCGGTCACGCCGAACGGGCTGCCGAGTCCCCGCTCGACCAGCAGCCGGTAGGCCGCGAGCGGCGCCTTGCCCGTCGCCGCCAGGAAGATCCCACCGGTCAGCAGTGCCGCCGCGACGGCGAGCAGGGAGCCGGCGAGGGGCGCCAGCGTCGACCGCAGCGTCTCGCCGGTGGGCCTTATGCCGGGACGCCGGCCACGGCGTGGTCCGGAGCCGCGCCGAGCATGGCGCGACCGATCGTCGCCGCGTCGGCCTCACCTCGGGCGAAGGTCGCCACCAGCCGGCCGCCGGCCAGGACGCCAATCTGGTCGGCGACCTCCAGCAGCTCGTCGAGCTCCGCCGAGACAAGGAGCACGCTGTTACCGGCGTCGGCGTGGGCGCGCAGCGCGTCGAGGACAAAGCGCGCGGTCTTAAGATCGAGCCCGGCCGTCGGCTTGTTGCAGACCAGCACTGCCGGGTCCAGCGTCAACTCCCGCGCCAGCAGCAGCTTTTGGATGTTGCCGCCCGAGAGGGTCGAGACGCGGGCCGCCGGGCCGGGCGCGCGGACGTCGAACGCAGCCATCAACCGCCGGGCGTGGGCCTCCATCGCGCGCCGATCGAGGAGGAGGCCGCGGGCAAAAGGCGGCCGCCGGAACGCCTTCAGGGCCAGGTTCTCGGCCACGCTGCCGGACGGCACGAATCCCTCGCCGAGGCGGTCGTCGGTGACGTAGCCGATCCCTCCCTTCGCCGGCCTTGCCGCTCCCTTCTTCGTGACGTCCACCCCGTCCAGGACCAGCCGCCCTCTCAATGTCGGCCGCTGCCCGATGATGACCTCGGCCAGCTCTCGCTGTCCGTTGCCGTCGACGCCGGCGACGCCGAAGACCTCGCCGGCTCGCAGGTCCAGCGAGACGTCGCGGAGCGCCGGCGCACCCCGGTCGTCGAGCACGGAGACGTCCCGCAACGACAGTACGACCGGACCGCCGGCGCCCCGTGGCATGTCGGCCGGGCGCGCCTCAGGGTGGAGTGGGTCCCCGACCGGCGTGCCGCCGAACATCAGGCCGACAATCCGTCCCCGGACCGCGGCGCGATCCGGCTCGGCGCCCGCCACTTCTCCCGGCCCGACCTCACCGACCTTGCGACCCCGGCGCAGCACGGTGATCCGGTCGCTGACCGCCAGTGCCTCCTCCAGCTTGTGAGTAATCAGGACGACGGCCACGCCCTCGGCGGTGAGACGGCGCAGGAGGGCGAACAGCTCCTCGACCTCGGCCGGCGTCAGCGTCGAGGTTGGCTCGTCGAGTAGCAGCACCCGCGAGCCGCGGTAGAGCGCCTTGACGATCTCCACCCGCTGCCGCTGTCCGATCGCGAGGTGGCGCACCTCCGTGCGCGGCGAGACGCCGAGACCGAACGCGGCGAGCAGGTCGCGCACCCGTCGCTCGGCCCGCCTCAGGCCGAGGACGCTCGCGCCCTCCGTCCCAAGCACGACGTTCTCGACAATTGAGAGCGTCGGGACGAGGGCGAAGTGCTGGTAGACCGTCCCGATCCCGAGCCGCAGGGCCGTTCGCGGCGAGTCGAGCGCCACCGCCTCACCGCGGACCAAAATCTCCCCGGCGTCCGGTCGCGTCATCCCGGCCAGCGCGTTCAGCAGTGTCGTCTTGCCCGCCCCGTTCTCTCCAAGCAAGGCGTGGACCTCACCCGCCCGAATGACGAGCGAGATGTCGTCGTTCGCCACGACGCTCCCGAACCGCTTGGAGAGGCCTCGAAGCTCGACGAGGCTGGGCGGAATCTCGTCGCTTGCCGGGTCCTGGCTGACGCCAGCGCTCACCGAGTAGCCGCCGATGTCCGTGTCGGAACGGTCTACGGCAGAGCCGGACGGTGTGGAGGCGGACGCGATGGAAGGGCCAAGCTCTCCCTGCCATTGCCCTACCCAACTCGCCGTCGGCACGCCGCCCGCAGGACGCACCGCTGCATCAACACTGTGCCCGGCCCCGAACGGTCTCGGGTGGATGCCGCTCCGACGGCGCACTGAGGTCGACGCGATGCGGTCCGCGAGCCACCGGCTCAGGACCCATCGGCCCGCGCGCGCCGACTTCACCGCGAGCCGCGGCGGCCAGACCACGACGGCGGGCGGTGCGACCTTCACGGAGTGTCGTCCCCGCCCAGGACCCGGAACCCGTCGTCCTCCGGCTGGTACCCCAACAGTTCCCGGGTGGTTGCGATGTCAAGGCGTTTGCGGCGGTTATCGGAGACGGCGTGGACAATGGCGAATGGGATGTCCGGCGTCTCGATGCAGCGCATCAGCAGTTGGTTCATGTCCCGGGGGCTGAGGAACAGGCTCATGTCGCTCGGCGTAGGGTTTTCCCGCAGCCAGGGGGCATCGTAGGCGCCAATGCGGATGGCAATGCTCGACAGTCCATCAGCGGCGAAGCAGGCTGCCAGCGCCTCGCCGAAGCACTTGGTGACGCCATACATGTTCAACGGGCGCACGGGCGCGTCCGGCCGCACCGCGACGTCGGGCGGGTATCCAAGCACCGCGTGGATGCTGCTGGCGAAGATCACCCGCCGGCAGCCCTGGTCCTTCGCCGCGCGGAAAACGTTGTAGGTGCCCTTGATGTTGTTGTCGAGCAGCGAGCCGTAGAAATCGGCTTCCGGCGATGGGTCGGCCGCCAGATGGACCACCGTGTCGATGTCCCGGCACGCTCCCTGGCAGGCATCCGGGTCGGCGACGTCGAGCGCCAGCACCTCGTGCCCCTGACTCGCCGCGCCCTCTAGCTCAGCCGTGTCGCGGTCGGCAAGGCGGAAGCGGTAGCGCCCGCTCGCCTCGTGCCAGAAAGACGTCCCGATCCGTCCCGCCGCGCCGGTCAAGAGGACCCGCCGGAGTTCAGCGGTGCCGTTCGTCATGGTTGGATCAATCCCTTCATTGCTCTGCTCGCAGCGGCTTGGGAATGGATCGGCCAGTAGACACCCAGGCCCCGGCACGGGGTGGCCCGGTCACGCCAACGCCCGTCCGTGGTCACGCCAGACCCAGTCCACCATCTCACCCGACGGCTTTGCGGCCGGGGCGGTGCTGCGCCCGGCCGTCGGGTCCGCGGCGTGCCGCCCCTGAGACCCGGTCGGCGCTTGTTCGGTCTCACCCCAGTGCGGCGCGCCGTCGCCGGCGGAGGACCGCTGGGCGTATCTTAGGGGCAGAGGCGGTTGGGCGACAGGCGCGAGGGAGGCGGGGTGGCGACGACCGGGAAACCTCGGGTGGACGCGTCGTCAGCTCGTCGAACCACGCAGCTATTCGGCACCTCCCTCGACGTCGGCACGATCGATGTTCGCGCGCACCCCGACCGCAGCCGGATCGGCAAGGGAGAGTCAGGGAGGCCTGCTGGTCGAGTCGTCCAAGTCGGATCTCCTGCCCCGCTGGCCGTTCCACACGCCGGGCGTCGCCCGGGCCTCCGCCGCCAAGATCAGCAAGCTAGTCCAGACCTCCAGTTGGACGGCTGGACGGCGACCGGGTCGGCATGGACATGGTCCGCATGGCCTTGCCGATGGGCTGGACCGGATCGCTACGTCAACCAGGCGCCGGTCCGACAGGCACGGGAGTGGCGTCCACTCGCCTTAGCGGACGACGACGAGTTCCCTAACGTTCTGCCTCCGTGGGCGTTGGCAATGGCGTCTTCCCGCGCATCGCCACGGCAGGCGGTCGTCGTTCCGCTGGAGCGCGGGCCGGCCGGGCAGGTCCGCCGAGGCGCGATCCCGGGTTCGCTTCGCCAGCCGGGACGGTCGCCGCTGCCCTGCCTCGGAGATGACCGACGATCTTGAGACCGGCGACGGCCGACCCGACACCCGTCGACGGCGGAGACCGCCGCGTCGCTGCGTGGCCTGGCGGTCTTGCCCGGCGTGCGGTTGCCCCCTAACATCCGAGGGGGTCGGGATTCCCGTGGGAGCCGGGTGGTGGCGCGCCCGCCCGGCGGCGACCGCGCTCCGGACACTCGGCCAGGATCGCGCAGCCGCATCGGGGGCACAACGATGGACCGCCGTGAGCAGGTGGGCCGGCGAGTGGGCCGCTCGCTCCTGGGGCTCCTCGTCGTCGTCATGATCGGCACCCTCGGCTACGTCGTGATCGAGGACTGGCCGCTCCTCGACGCCATCTACATGACCGTCACGACCGTCGCAACGGTCGGCTACGGCGAGATCCGGCCGCTCTCGACCGCCGGCCGCGTGTTCACCCTCGGGCTGATCGCGGTCGGCGTCGCCGGCCTGTGGTACGTCCTGAGCATGCTCGTCGGCCTGATGGTTGAGGGTCAGGTGACCCAGCGCTGGGAGCGACGGCGGATGGAACGGCGGATCGAAGGGATGCGCGACCACCTGATCGTTTGCGGCTACGGCCGGGTCGGTCGTCAGATCGTCCAGGAGTTGCGGCGCGAGCGTCGTCCGGTGGTCGTGCTGGACGTGAATCCGCCGTCGCTGGAGGAGGCGGCTCGCGAGGGGTTGCTCGTCGTCCACGGCAACGCCACCGAGGATGAGACCCTGCGCCGGGCGGGTATCGAGCGGGCGCGCGGGCTGATCACCGCCGTCGCCAACGACGCCGACAACGTCTTCGTTACCCTCTCGGCCCGCGCGCTCCGTCCGGACCTGCCGATCGTCGCCCGTGCCAACTTCGACGACGCGGTGCCCAAGCTGCGGCGCGCCGGTGCCACCCAGGTCGTCTCCCCCTACGCTATGGCCGGCCTCCAGATGGCCCGGCTCGTGGTCCGCCCCTCGACCGTCGACTTTGTCGAGACGCTGCTGCGCGGCACCGACGGCGATCTGCTCCTGGAGGACCTGCGCGTCGCCGCCGGCTCACTCCTCGTGGACCTCCCTGTCGCCGAGGTCCGTCGCCGCTTCGCCGATGCGCTGCTGCTCGCCGTCCAGCGCGACGGCCGGCTGCTGGCGCCACCGCCGGCCGAGCTGGCCCTGCGCGCCGGCGACGTCGTGGCCTTCGTCGGCCGCGGGGAGCAGCTGCGCGCCCTGGAGCGGGCCTCTCAGGACGCCACGGCGTAAGTCCTCTCCGGGCAAGCGGCGGCGGAAGATGGGAAGCCGCCAACGACGAGCAGGCGGTGCTTGTCGCTGGGTCACCGGACCGCGCGGTCTCACCGCGACGCGGACAGACCCAACCGGCGTCCATCTTGCAATTGGTACCCCTCCCGGGTATTCTAAGGCCATGAACACCAACCATGCCGCACAACCGATGCTTGACGAAGGCGCCGCGCCGGCAGTGCCGGACCGGCGCTCGACCTCATACGCCGCCGATAAGGCGAAGATCCTGGCGCGCCTCCGCCGGATCGAGGGTCAGGTGCGCGGGGTGCAGAAGATGGTCGAGGAGGACCAGTACTGCGTCGACGTCTTGACGCAGCTCTCCGCGATTATCGCCGCCGCCCGCTCGACCGGGCTCCTCGTCCTGGAAGACCACATGCGCGGCTGCGTCCTCGGCACCTGCCGGCACGGCCACGAGGATCCCGAGGAGATCCTTTCCGAGCTGACCGAGGCGATCGAGCGCTTCACCCGCACCGCCGGTTAGCCGAACCGCTTGACCAACGCTCGTCGGAGCGCGCGGGCAGCGACGACCCGTTCCCGGGTCGGTGGGAAGGAAGGCTCGTGGCGCCGTTCGCGCGGGCCGTTTCACCCAACGACGTCACCACCGCCGCCGGACGTCAGGCTCGACAGGCGACGACAAGGGATCCCACCGATGATTGACGAAACGATGACTCCAACCCCGACCCCGACGGCGCCTGCCGATGAGCCGCGGCCGGCGGCAAACGGCGTGCCGGGTGAGGTCAGCCTGCCGATCACCGGCATGACCTGCGCCTCCTGCGTGCGCCGCGTCGAGAAGGCGCTCGCCAAGGTCGAGGGCGTGGCCACCGCGGACGTCAACCTGGCGACCGAGCGGGCCAAGGTGCGCTACGACCCGAGCGTGGTCCGCCTCGATCAGCTCAAGACCGCCGTCGAGCGGGCGGGCTACGGCGTGCGCGAGCTTCCCGCCAGCGCCACGCCAAGCACCGCTGTCGCCGCGTCGAACACCGCGCCGACCCCCGCAACCGCCGGCGAGGTGACCCTGCCGATCGAGGGGATGACCTGCGCCTCGTGCGTGCGGCGGGTGGAGCGGGCGTTGACTAAGGTGCCCGGGGTGAGCGTCGCGAGCGTCAACCTCGCCACCGAGAAGGCCAGCGTCGCCTACGACCCGGCGCTGGTCGACGTGGATCAGCTCGGGGCGGCCGTCGCCAAGGCCGGCTATAAGGTGGGCGCCCAACCCGTCCCATCCTCGCCCCAGCCCGCGCCTGCCCCGGCGCGGTCGCGAACCGAGGCCGCCGAACCGGTGGACGAGCGCGAGCGCGAGCGTGACCGGGAGATTGCCGACCTGCGCCGCAAGTCGCTGGTCAGCCTGGCCGTCGGTACGGCGATGATGGCGCTGATGTACCTACCGCTCCCGATCGCGATGAGGAACCTGGCGCCGCTCCTGCTCATCGCGGCGACGATCGTCCAGTTCTGGGCCGGCAAGGTTTTCTACCGCGCCGCCTGGGCGGCCGCGAAGCACGGCGGCACGAACATGAACACGCTGGTCGCCGTCGGCACCAGCGTTGCCTACGGCTACAGCGCCTTCGTCACGCTCTGGCCCGACCTCGCGGCGCGGTGGGGGTTCGCCTACCACCTCTACTACGAGTCGGCCGTCATCATCATCGCCCTGATCCTCATGGGGCGCTGGCTGGAAGCGCGGGCTAAGCGGCGGACTGGCGCCGCAATCAAGGCGCTGATGGGCCTGCAGGCCAAGACCGCCCGCGTCATCCGGGACGGTGTCGAGCGGGATATCCCGGTCGAGGCGGTCGAAGTCGGCGACCTAGTCCGGGTCCGGCCCGGCGAGAAGGTGCCGGTCGACGGCGTCGTCGTCGAGGGCCGCTCGACGCTCGACGAGAGCATGCTGACCGGCGAGAGCCTGCCGGTGGACAAGGGACCAGGCGACACCGTCATCGGGGCGACCCTCAACAAGACGGGCGGCTTCGTCTTCCGGGCGACCAAGGTCGGCACGGACACCACCCTCGCCCAGATCGTGCGCCTGGTCGAGGAGGCCCAGGGCTCCAAGGCGCCGATGCAGCGCTTGGCCGACACCATCTCGTCCTACTTGGTGCCGGCGGTGCTGGCCCTGGCGGTGCTGACCTTCGCCGGTTGGCTGGTCGTCGGCCCCGACCCCAAGCTGACGCTGGCGCTGCAGGCGGCGGTTGCCGTCCTCGTCATCGCCTGCCCCTGCGCCCTCGGTCTGGCCGCACCGACCGCGATCATGGTTGGCACCGGCAAGGCGGCCGAGCACGGGATCCTCGTCCGTGGCGGCGAGGCGCTGGAGCAGGCGCGAAAGATCGACGCGATCGTGCTGGACAAGACCGGCACCCTGACTCGCGGCAAGCCGACGGTGATCGGCGTGGTTCCCGCGAACGGGCTGGGCGAACCGGCGTTGCTGCGGCTGGCGGCGGCCGTCGAGGTCGGTTCCGAGCACCCGCTCGGCGAGGCGATCGTGGCGCGGGCGCGCGAGCTGGGCCTGGACCTGCCGAAGGCGGAGGCCTTCCGCTCGATCACCGGTCAGGGCGTCCAGGCGCGGGTGGACGGCCGGGACGTGGTGCTCGGCAACCGCTCGCTGATGGCCCAAGTGGGCATCCACCTCGACGGTCTGGAGGAGCGCGCCCAGGAGCTGGCCCGCACCGGCGCCACGCCGATGTACGTCGCCGTCGGCGGCGAGGGCGCCGGCTTCATCGCCGTCGCCGACACGCTGAAGCCGGAGTCGCGCGAGGCGGTGGCGCAGCTGCGGGCGCTCGGGCTCGACGTCTGGATGCTCACCGGCGACAACCGGGCGACGGCCGAGGCGATCGCCGGCCAAGTCGGGATCGAGCACATCCTGGCTGAGGTACTCCCCGAGGAGAAGGCCGCGAAGGTCAAGGAGCTGCAAGCTCAGAGGCGCGTCGTCGCCATGGTCGGCGACGGTATCAACGACGCGCCGGCCCTCGCCCAGGCCGACCTCGGCATCGCGATCGGCACCGGCACCGACGTTGCCATGGCCGCCTCCGACGTCACCCTGATCGGCGGCGACCTGCGAACGATCGTGACCGCGATCGCCCTTTCCCGCCGGACGGTGGGGACGATCAAGCAGGGGCTGTTCTGGGCCTTCGCCTACAACGTCGCCCTGGTCCCGGTGGCGATGGGCGCGCTTTACCCGTTCTTCGGGGTGCTGCTCAGCCCGGTGCTCGCCGCGGCGGCGATGGCGATGAGCAGCGTCAGCGTGGTGACCAACGCCCTGCGGCTGCGCGGCTTCCGCCCGCCGCGGGACGCGCGGGAGATCTTGCACCCGCCGATGCGAGCGCGGGTTGCCGACTGGGGCTACCTGGCGGCGATCGGGCTGCTCGCGCTGGCGATCGGTGCGGGCGCGCTCTGGTTGAGCGAGCGGAGCGGCATGGGCGTCACCGCCGAGGACGGCGCGATGGCCGAGCACGGCGGGATGACCGGTGGGGACACGGGCGCGGGGACGGCGACCGATGTCGTCGACCCCGCGGCGCTCGGGGTCCGCGTCGCGTGGGCGAGCGAGCCCGCCGCGCCGCGACCCGGCCAGCCCGTCACCTTGGTCTACCGCGTGGTCGACGACGAGGATGGGCAGCCGATCACCGATCTGCCGGTGGATCACGAGAAACCGATGCACCTGATTCTGGTCAGCCGGGATTTGGGGCACTTCCAGCACGTTCACCCCGAGGTTGGGAGCGACGGCGCCTACCGCGTGACGGTCACGCTGCCAAGTGCCGGGACCTATCTCGCTTATGACGAGTTCGTCCGCGACGGCCGCACGGTGCTGGACCGCCGCGAGCTCGTCGTCGGCTCGCCGACGACCGCGGGCGCGTCGCTGGCGACTGATCTCTCGCCGAAGACGGTCGAGGGCGTCACCGTGGCCTTGACCGCGCCTGAGATGGTGCGAGCCGGGGCGGCGACGCGCTTCACCTTTGCCGTCACGCGCGACGGTCAGCCGGTGACGGACCTCTCGCCCTACCTCGGCGCGGCTGCCCACGTCGCGATCGTCTCGGAGGACGCCGCCGCCTTCGCTCACACCCACGGTGAAGCGGTGGTCGGTGAGCACCGCGAGGAGGGCGGTGCCGACCACGCGGCCGCCCCGGATCCCCACGCGCTCCCGGCCGAGTTCGGTCCCGAGGTGAGCGTCGAGCACACCTTCCCCTCCCCCGGCCGCTACAAGATCTGGGCTCAGTTCAACCACGACGGTCGGGTCGTCACCGCGCCGTTCGTTGTCCAGGTCAACTGAGGCAGCTGGGAAGCTTCGTCACGGCGGGACCGAGACCACTTCTCAGTCCCGCCTCGTCGTGTCTGGCGCCCCACCGCGCTGACGACACCGTTGGGCAAGCCGTCGTCGGCTCCGATTCGGGGTGCTCGCGCGGTCGCCCGGTCTCGACGGCCGCCCGGGACCCCGAGGCGCGGATCGGTGCGGGAGAGCGGCTCCGAGCGAAAGAGCGACGCGGCCAGCCGTCCCCAGCACGCTCCCCCGCGCCCCCTTGACACGGATACCCACCCTGGGTATAATTGCCGACAGATACCCCCCTTACGTATAGCGAAACGCCGAGGAGGAACTCAGGATGAGCAGCACGATCGAGCAGACCACCTTGACGGCGCCGGACATCTCATGCGGTCACTGTGTCGCCACCGTTCAGGAGGCCGTTAGCGTCCTCGACGGTGTTCACCGCGTCGAGGCAAGCCCCGCGACCAAGCAGGTTGTCGTCGCGTTCGACCCGAGCCGCGTCTCGCTTGAGCAGATCGAGGCTACCCTCGACGACGCGGGCTACCCGGTCCAGAAGTAGCCGAGCACCGGCTCACACACCGGCGTTCGGCACGAGGGGCGGGCAGTTCGCCCGCCCCTCGTGCCCCCCCAACGACGGGAGCCATCCCATGCAACAGACACCGCACGACCATTCGCACCACACCGGGCACCGAACCGTCACCACCAGTCCAACCGAGCCTTCCACGGTCGACCGTGACCGGCACGCCGGGCGCGGTGAACCGGCGGACCATCCCGAGCCGACGGCCCACATCGGGCACGTGGCTCACGCCGAGCACGCCACCGACGGCGATCGTGCCGCGGTCGGAGCGCATCCAGAGCACCGAAATCACGGCCTATCCGCGCACCCCACGGGCCACGCGAGTCACCAGAGCCACGCCGGGGACGACGCGCCCGCGGGCTACGGGACCGACCACGCGGGGCATGGTCGTCACGCGGAGCATGGGGGGCATGGAGCCGACCACGCCGGCCACGCGGACATCTTCCGTCGGCGCTTCTGGGTCACCCTCCTGCTCTCCATCCCCGTCGTCCTCTACAGCGAGATGGTCCAGGAGTGGCTCGGCTTCTCGCTGCCGTCGTTCCCCGGCAGCAGCCTGATCCCGCCGGCCCTCGGCACGGTCGTCTTCCTCTACGGCGGGGCAGTCTTCCTCGCCGGCGGCTGGGACGAGCTCAAGGCTCGCCGGCTGGGAATGATGCTGCTGATCTCCCTGGCGATCACCGTCGCCTTCGCGGCCAGCGCCGCCTCGACGCTTGGGCTTATCGATCTGGAGTTCTGGTGGGAGCTCGCTCTCCTGGTCGTGATCATGCTGCTCGGCCACTGGCAGGAGATGCGCGCGGTCGGCCAGGCGCAGGGCGCGCTGAGCGCGCTGGCGGCTCTCCTCCCGGACGAGGCCGAGCGGGTCACCGCGCACGGCGTCGACCTTGTGCCGCTCTCGGCGTTGCACGCGGGCGACGTGGTGCGGGTCCGCCCCCGCGCCCCCGTGCCCGCCCACCGCGTGATCGTCGACGGCCACGCCGAATCGATGATCACCGGCGAGTCCCGGCCGGTCACCAAGTCCGTCGGCGATCGGGTGGTGGCGGGAACTGTGGCCGCCGGATCCTCCTCCGGGTCCAGGTCGAGGCCGTCGGTGAGGCGACCGCGCTCGCCGGAATCCAGCGGCTCGTGGAGCAGGCGCAGCGGTCGCGCTCCCGTGCCCAGGCGCTCGCCGATCGCTTCGCCGCGGCCCTGTTCTACGTCGCGGTGGCGGCCGGGGCCGGCACCTTCCTCGTCTGGACGCTGCTGGGACAGCCGGATGATGCGGTGACGCGCGCCGTGACCGTCCTCGTGATCTCCTGCCCCCATGCCCTCGGTCTGGCGATCCCGCTCGTGATCGCGCTCTCGACCTCGCTCTCGGCCAAGCAGGGGATCCTCGTCAAGGACCGCCTGGCCCTGGAGCGGATGCGCCTGGTGGACACGGTCCTGTTCGACAAGACCGGAACCCTGACCCGCGGCGAGCACGTCGTCACCGATGTCGCCACGGTCGAGGGCGACGCGGTGGAGCTGCTGGCGATGGCCGCGGCGGTGGAGACCGACAGCGAGCACCCGCTGGCCCGCGCCATCGTTGGCGCCGCCCAGGAGCAGGGTGCGTCGGTGCCCAGAGCCACCGGCTTCCGCGCCATCGCTGGTCGCGGGGTCGAGGCCACTGTCAGGGGCGGAACCGTTGCCGTGGGCGGCCCGGCGATGCTGCGCGAGCGCGGCCTGACGTCCCCAGCGTCCTTGCACGAGTCCACCGAGGCGTGGGCGCGGCGTGGCGCGGCGGTCCTGCACGTGGTGCGGGACGGACGGGTCGTCGGCGCGCTGGCGCTGGAGGACGCGGTCCGCCCCGAGTCCCGCGAGGCGGTCGCCGCCTTGCACCGCCGCGGCGTGCGCGTGGTGATGATCACCGGCGACGCTCGGCCGGTGGCCGAAGCGGTGGCCTCCGACCTGGCGATCGACGAGGTCTTCGCCGAGGTGCTGCCCGAGGACAAAGACGGCACGGTCGCGGCGCTCCAGCGCCGGGGAGAGCGGGTCGCGATGGTCGGCGACGGCGTCAACGACGCGCCGGCGCTGGCCCGGGCCGATGTCGGCATCGCGATCGGCGCCGGGACCGACGTGGCGATCGAGTCGGCCGGGGTGATCCTCGCCAGCAGCGACCCGCGGGCGGTCGTCGGGGTGATCGAGCTCTCCCGGGCCAGCTACCGCAAGATGCTCCAGAACCTCGGCTGGGCGGCCGGCTACAACGTCCTGGCCATCCCCCTGGCCGCCGGCGTGTTGGCCCCCCATCGGCTTCACCCTGGCCCCGGCCGTCGGGGCGGTGCTGATGAGCGCCTCGACCATCGTGGTCGCGCTCAACGCCCAACTGCTGCGCCGCCTCGACCTGCGAGCGGTCGCGTAGGCCCGGCAACGGCCAACACATCCCACGCCCGGGCGGGGGCGGGCACCGTTCGGTGCCCCCCCCCGCCTGTTCGGAGCGGTCGACCCGCCCGCCGGCCGACCCATTGCCATCAGGCCCGGGGACAGGCTAATGTCGCGGGCGACGGGGAGTTGCTGGGTCTCCGGTTCGTCGGTCTGACGAAGCGAGCGGTCCACACGGCGGGTGCGCGGTTGCCGAGCCTGCGGGTGGCTCCCCTTTTGTCGGCGTGGTTGGGAACAGGCGAGTGATGTCACCACGACCCGATTCGAGGACGGCGGCGATGCGGCACGATCCGGCCCCCACCGATCACCGGGCCGCACCGGTCGCCATCGATGGTCGCGGCCTGCGCCTTGAGGACGTGGAGACGGTGGCTCGGCGGGGCAAGCTGGTCCGCTTGGCCGCGTCGGCTCGGCCCCGGATCGACGCTGGGCGCGATGTCGTCGCCCGCATCGTCGCGGAGGGCCGGACCGCCTACGGGATCACGACCGGCTTCGGCGCGCTGAGTGACCGCGCCATCCCTCCCCCCGATACCCGGCAGCTCCAGGTCAACCTGCTGCTCAGTCACGCCACCGGTGCCGGGGAGCCCCTCCCGGTGGACGTTGTCCGCGCCGCGATGCTCCTCCGCACCAACTCGCTCGCCCTCGGCCACTCGGGTGTCCGGCCGGAGCTCATCGAGACGCTGCTCGCGCTGCTGAACGCCGGTATCCACCCCGTCATCCCCGCGCAGGGGTCGCTCGGTGCCAGCGGTGACCTCGCCCCCCTTGCCCACCTGGCGCTCCCGCTGCTCGGCCTCGGCACCGTCGACATGGACGGCCGGCGCATGGCGGCGGCGGATGCGCTGCGGCGGCGTGGTATCTCCCCGGTCGCGCTGGCGCCGAAGGAAGCCCTGGCGCTGATCAACGGCACCCAGATCATGGCCGCGCTCGGCGCGCTCGCCCTCCTAGACGCCGAGCGCCTCCTCGCCTCCGCGCTCACGGTCGCGTCGCTCTCACTGTGCGCCCTCGCCGCCCGGCGGACACCGTTCGACGAGCGGGTCCACCTCGTTCGTCCCCACCCCGGCCAGGTGGCAGTCGCGGCGGAGGTGCGGGCGCTGCTCGACCCCGTCCCCGAGCACGCGATCGGCTTTGGACGGATCCAGGACCCGTACTCCGTTCGGTGCATCCCCCAGGTCTACGGCGCCATCCAGGATGCGCTCGCGCCGCTGCGGCGGACACTGGAGATCGAGGTCAACGCTGCCACCGACAACCCGCTGGTCTTCGCCGACGATGAGGCCGCGGCGGTCGTCTCCGGCGGCAACTTCCACGGTCACCCGCTGGCGCTCGGCTGTGACGCGGCCAAGACGGCCGTCGCATCCCTGGGGACGATCGTCGAGCGACGGATCGCCCTCCTTGTCGACGGGGCGGCGCGCGGTCTGCCGCCCTGCCTCGTCCGCGAGCCGGGCATCAACTCCGGCTACATGGTCGCTCACTACCTGGCCGCCGGCCTCGTCGCCGAGAACCGCGTCCTCGCCCACCCCGCCAGCGTCGACTCGATCCCGACCTCGGCGGGCGTCGAGGACTACAACAGCATGGGGGCCACCGCAGCGCTCCATTTCCGCCGGGTGGTCGCGAACGTCGAGACGGTGATCGCCGTCGAGGCGCTTTGCGCCGCGCAGGCCTGCGACCTTGCCGACCGGGTGCCGCCCGGACCGCTCGGCGCCCTCCACGCCCGGATCCGTGAGTGGATCCCCGTCCTTGAGCGCGATGACCGGATCGTCGCCGGCGACGTCGCCGCTGCGGTCGAGCTCCTGCGGGAGGGGCTCTTCGTGGTGGCCACGGCCGATCACGGCGCCGAGCGAGAAGGAGGGTGACGATGGCCGACGGCGGGGCACGCACCGTCCGCGCACCGCGAGGAACGCGGCTCACCTGCAAAGGCTGGCCCCAGGAAGCAGCCCTGCGGATGCTGATGAACAACCTCGACCCCGAGGTCGCTGAGCGGCCGGAGGATCTGGTCGTCTACGGCGGCACCGGCCGCGCGGCGCGCTCCTGGGCGGCCTTCGACGCCCTCGTCGCCTCCCTGACCGACCTGGCGGACGATGAGACCTTGCTCGTCCAATCGGGAAAGCCGGTCGGCGTCGTCCGCACGCATCGGGATGCCCCGCGGGTGCTGATCGCCAACAGCCTGCTCGTGCCGAAGTGGGCCACCTGGGAGGAGTTCTGGCGGCTGGAGGGACTCGGCCTGACGATGTACGGCCAGATGACGGCCGGCTCCTGGATCTACATCGGCACCCAGGGCATCCTCCAGGGCACCTACGAGACCTTCGCCGAGCTGGCCCGCCAGCACTTCGACGGGAGCCTGGCCGGCCGCATCGTCCTCACCGCCGGGCTCGGTGGCATGGGCGGGCCCAACCCCTGGCGGTGACGATGAACGGTGGCGTCTGCCTCGTCGTCGAGGCCGACCCCCAGCGCGTCCAGCGGCGGCTCGAAACCCGCTACTGTGACGAGGCGACCGACTCGCTCGACGACGCCGTCGCGCGGGCACGGAGCGCCGCGGACCGCCGCGAACCGCGCTCGATCGCCCTGGTTGGGCAATGCCGCCGAGGCGCTGCCGCACCTGGTCAAGCTTGGCTTCACCCCCGACGTCGTCACCGACCAAACCTCGGCCCACGATGCCCTCGACGGCTACGTCATCCCCGAGATCGCGCTGGAGGACGCCCGCCGTCTGCGCCGGACCTCCCCGAGTTCTACACCCGGCGCTCGCTCCAGGCCATGGCCGAGCATGTTCGCGCCATGCTTGCCTTCCAGGCCGCCGGCGCGGTCGTCTTCGACTATGGCAACAACCTCCGCGGCCAGGCCTCCCTGGCCGGGGTCGAGGATGCCTTCGCTTACCCAGGGTTCGTCCCGGCCTTCATCCGACCCCTGTTCTGCGAGGGCAAGGGCCCGTTCCGCTGGGTCGCCCTCTCCGGCGACCCGGCCGACATCGCCGCCACCGACCGCGCCCTGATTGAGCTTTTCCCGGAGAACGAGTCGCTCCGCCGCTGGTTGCGCCTGGCCGGGGAGCGCGTAGCCCACCAGGGCCTGCCCGCCCGCATCTGCTGGCTCGGCCACGGCGAGCGCCACCGTGCCGGCCTGGCATTCAACGACCTCGTCGCCCGCGGCGCGGTCGCCGCCCCGATCGTCATCGGCCGCGACCACCTCGACGCCGGATCGGTCGCCTCCCCTACCGCGAGACGGAGGGATGCGCGACGGCTCGGACGCCATCGCCGATTGGCCGGTGCTCAACGCGCTGGTCAACACCGCCTCGGGCGCTACCTGGGTCTCGGTCCACCACGGCGGCGGTGTCGGCATTGGCCTGTCGCTCCACGCCGGGATGGTCGTGGTCGCGGACGGCACGCCGGAAGCGGCGTCCCGGCTCGAGCGCGTCCTGACCAACGACCCGGGGACGGGGGCGCTGCGCCACGTCGACGCGGGCTACGAGCGCGCCGTCCGCCACGCGCGGGCGACGGGAATGAAGGTCCCGATGTGGCCCACTGATACCGGGGAATAAGGCGTCCCGCGATCGCGTGCGGCGGGTGCTGGGGCGTGATGGGGAACCTGATCCAAACCGGAGCGCGGGTCTCCCCATGATGTCAGGGCACGCTGGGCGGTGGTCCGTTCGGACCCCCGCCGACCTTCACCACCAGTGTCACGAACGTCAGGCCGGCCTCACCCACCTTCCCGGTGACCTCCCAGCACCCCGTGCTCGGGAAGAGCAGCGCGCTGGCCACGAACCCGCTCTCCGGGTAGATGAACGGGGGAGCGTCCGGGGGCGGGAGGTCCAGCCGTCGGCCGTCCGAGGTGATGGCCCGCAGCGGCGGTGCGGGCGCGTCGAGCCGTCGCCCCTGGACACTCAGCGGGGCGCGGACGCCAGCGTCCCACCACCAGGGCCACTTCATCGCCAACGAGCCATCCGGCTCCACGCTCCCCGGCCCTCCCGGCGCGAACACGACCTGACCCGCGGTCCAGAGCGCGGTCCAGAGTGCGTCGTTCCCGTGATGGCCGCGGGACGGGTGCTCGCCGGGCGGCGTGCGCCCGTTGGGGCGGGTCACCGGGCACCCGGGCGGCGGTGGGAGCACGGCGCTGGTGGGCGCCGCTAGCGCCCGGCGCAGCGTCGCGGTGACGTGCCCCGCGGCCGCGGTCGCGGCGAGGAGCAAGATCAGCCAGAAGCAGAGGACCATCGCCGTCGCGCGTCTGTGCATCGCGTCCGCCTCCCGCGTCGCGCCTCGGCCGCGCTGTCACCATCACGACAATTTGGCCCGCCGCTCGGTTGCCTCCGCGTCTGTTCTTCCCGCGTCGCGTCCCGGTCCTAGAGCGACCGCACCGCCGTGCGAAACCGCTCCAGCACCGCATCCTCCTGCGGATGGTGGCCGTCGCGCACGACCCAGGTGCCGGCGACCATCACGTTGCGGACCACCCCACCCCCGGCGCCAAACACCCACCCGTCGAGCACGGTCCTCGGCTCGTGGCCGGTCAAGGGCGCGGCCTCCGGGTCGAGCTCGACGAGGTCCGCGCGCATCCCCGGGCGGATGGTCCCCATCGGCTGATCGATCGCGCGGGCGCCACCGCTGACGGCCAGATCGAACAGGAGCCGGCCCGGGTGCTCCGTCGTCGCGCTCCCGGCCGTCACCAGGACGTTGCGCCGGCGGTGGTGCAGGCGCTGGCCGTACTCAAGCGTCCGAAGCTCCTCCGCGAGACCGATGGCGACGTTGCTGTCGGTCCCGATGCCCCACGCGCCCCCGTCGCGGTGGTAGCCCGGCAGCGGGAAGAGCCCGTCTCCCAGGTTCGCCTCGGTGATCGGACAGAGCCCCACGGTCGCCCCGCTCGCCGCGATCCCCCGGCGTTCGGCGACGGTGCAGTGGGTGGCGTGGATCAACGTCCAGCGCGGACCGACCGGGGCGTTGGCCAGCAGCCACTCGATCGGACGGGCCCCGAGGCCGGCCAGACACTCCTCGACCTCACCGACCTGCTCGGCGACGTGGATGTGGATCGGCGCCGCCGGGGCGACCTCGGCCATCGCCGCGGTCAAGTGCGCGAGTTGCTCGGGGCTCACCGCTCGCAGGCTGTGCGGCGCCACGCCCACCCGGCGCAGAGGGTTGTCGGTTGCGCCGACCAGCAGACGCTCGACGAGCCGCAGGAATGCGTCGAGGTCGACGTGGACGAACCGCCGCTGCGCGTCGGCTGGAGGCTTGCCGATGCCGCCCTGGGTGTAGAGCGCGGGCAGCAGGGTGAGCGCGATGCCGACCTCGTCGGCCGCGGCCGCGATCCGCCCTGACAGCTCGGCCGGGTTGGCGTAGGGGCGCCCGTCACGGTCGTGGTGGAGATAGTGGAACTCGCCGACCGCCGTGAAGCCTGCCCGCAGCATCTCCAGGTACGCCTGCGCGGCGATCGCTTGCAGTTGGTCCGGTCCGAGCGCGGCGACGAAGGCGTACATCCGCGTCCGCCAGCTCCAGAAGTCGTCCCGGCCGGCCCCGCCCGGCACCCCCTCCACCCGCCCAGCCATCCCGCGCTGATGGGCGTGCGAATGCAGGTTTGCCATTCCCGGGACGACGTACCCATCGAGTCGCCGGACCTCCCCGTCCGTCCACCCCGGCGGCCGGTCGGCGCCGACGGCGACGATCGTCCCGGCGGCGTCAATCTCCAGGTAACCAGGGGAAAGCCACCCGTTCGGCTGGTGGAGGTGCGCGGCGCGGTAGCGTCCCGCGTCATGGCCGGGCGTGGTCATCCTTGTCGACCTCATTGCAAGACGGATCGCGCGGTCTGCGGGCAATGATTGCCGTTGTGTTCCATGGCATTCCGCGACGACGAGCCCGCCGTGCCAGACCCCACCTTGACTGACCATCCTGGCGCCGTGGCAGCTCGCGTTGCGCGACCCAAGGCCTCTCGCCCGTTGTCGGTTCGGGCCGGCCGCCTCGTGCGCGGTGGCTGCGTATCTCGTCGCGCTGGCACTCTGCGGCCGGCACCTGATGATGGCGGGTCGAGGATGAAGGAGCGCGGAGCCGGAGCGGTTGCGTCAGTAGGCCCGCGCGATGACGACGCGCCGCTCGCTCAACCCACCGCAGGCGACGCAGCGCCCCGGTTGCGCCGGCAGGTCGCGCGGAATGCAGCGGATGGTCGCCTTCGTCTCGGCCTTGACCCTCGCCTCGCAGGCCGGAGCCCTGCACCAATGGGCGAGCGACCAACCGGCGTTCACCCCGATCCGTTCGACCAGCTCCGTATAGGTGTCGACCTCGACGGTGTGCTCATCGAGCATCCGCTTCGCGTTGGCAAAGAGGTTCCCCTGTATCGCGTCCAGCAGACCCTCGACGGTCGGTCCAAGGTTCGCCAGCGGAATCGCCTGCTTCTCGCGTGTGTCGCGCCGGACGAGGACGGCTTGGTCGACCTCGACGTCCCGTGGCCCGACCTCCAGCCGCAGTGGCACGCCCTTGAGTTCCCACTCGTTGAACTTGTAGCCCGCCGTCCGGTCATCGCGCCAGTCGACCCGCGTCCGCGCCACCGGGGCCAGCCGCTGGAGGATCCTGTCGACGGCATGTTCGATCTCCGCCATGTCATCGCGCTTCCGCCAGATTGGGACGACGACGACCTGGACCGGTGCGACCGCCGGCGGCAGCTTCAGCCCCGCGTCGTCGCCGTGGACCATCACCGTCGCGCCGACGGCGCGGTGGCTGAGGCCCCACGAGGTAGTGAACGCGTACTTCCGCTCCCCGTCCCGATCGAGGAACCGAATGCCGAAGACCCGCCCGAAATGGTCGCCGAGGTTGTGGGATGTGCCGGCCTGAAGCGCCCAGTACTTGCCGCTCATCATCGCCTCGACGGTGTAGGTCCGCAGCGCCCCGGCGAACTTCTCTGACTCCGTCTTGATCCCCGGCACGACCGGAATCGCCAGATCCTCCTCGAAGAAGCGCCGGTAAACCTCCAGCATTTGTCGCGCTCGCTCATCCGCCTCATCCAAGCTGGCGTGGCAGGTGTGCCCCTCCTGCCAGAGGAACTCCAGCGTGCGCAGGAAGGCACGCGGTCGCTCCTCCCAGCGCACCACGTTGCCCCATTGGTTGATCAGGATCGGCAGGTCGCGGTAGCTCTGAACCCATCTCGCGTAGCTTGGGCAGATGATGGCCTCCGATGTCGGCCGGACGGCCCACGGCTCCTCGAGGTCGGCGTTGCCGCCTCGGGTCACCCACGCCACTTCCGGCGCAAAGCCCTCGACGTGCTCCGCCTCCCGCTCCAGCATCGAGCGCGGGATGAAGAGCGGGAAGTAGGCGTTCTCCACCCCGGTCGCCTTGATCTGCGTGTCCAATCGGGCCACCATCCGCTCCCACAGCCCAAAGCCGTAGGGCCGGATCACTTTGCAGCCGCGGACCGGGGTGTCGTCGGCTAGCTCCGCCTTGCGGATCACGTCGACGTACCAGCGGTCGAAATCATCCTCTTGGTCGATCAACTCCTCGACGTAGCGGGTCTCGGCCATGACTCGCTCCACTCCACGCCGTCGGCATACGGCCGGCGCCGGCCAGCTCTTGGCTGGTGCGGCACGCAGATCCGCGTCGACGGCGAATAGCTGACGGCTGATGGCGATGATGAGGCGGCGACGCAGGGGATGACGAGAACGACCGTCAGCCCCTGCCGGGAGGGACGGGGAGCCCACCGACGCCCGGCCCGCCGAGGCACTCGGCCGGCGCTCGGACAAGGAGGAAGGGGGTGTGCGCGGGGAGAACCACGGACGGCATCGGTGCCACTCGGTCGGAACCTCCGAATGCCCAACCCGCGACGAAGGTGCTCAGCATAATGCATTCACGGACGGCACGAGACGTCCCCTCGACCGGGTGCCGACCCAGGCGATGCCATCGGCCGGCTGCAGCCCAGATCCCTGCATGGGACAGCCGGGGCTCACGCCGGGTGGAAACCAACAATCCTCGCCGAACAGCGCCACGGGTGACGATCGACGGACGCCGCCAAGGTCTTGAAACGGACGGGTCATGCCCGCTCGACAACCACCCGGCCGCGCTTGACCACCGTGGCGACGGCGTTGCGCCCGAGTCGGTAGGCGAGGTCCTCGTACCGTTCCACGTCGAGAATCAGCACGTCGGCGAGCTTGCCCGGCTCGAGCGACCCGATCTCGTCGGCCAACCCCAGCGCCTGGGCGGCGCCGAGGGTCGCCGCCCGCACCGCCTCCGCTACCGAGAGGCGGTGCAGCCGGCAGGCGAGGGTGATGACGAACTGCATGCTCGTCAGCCAGCAGCCGGGGCACAGATCCGTCGCCAGGGCAATCGTCATCCCGCCCGCGATCACCGCCCGGACGTCGATCGGGCGCGGATGGGCCACGGCGAAGTCGAGACCGGGCATCGCCACCCCGACCACCCCGGCCTCGGCTAAGGACCGAATCTCCTCAGGATCGGTGAAGTTCAGGTGGTCCGCCGAGACGCACCGAAGCTCCGCCGTCAGCTCCGCGGCGCCGGTGCGCGAGTACTGGTCCAGGTGGATCTTCGGGCGCAACCCGTGCGCGATACCCGCTTCCAGGACTCGCCGCGACTGTTCGACGGTGAAAAATCCCTCGTCGCAGTAGACGTCGCAGAAGCTGGCCAGCCCCGCCTCCGCCACCCTCGGGATCATCTCCGCAACCACCAGGTCGACGTAGCGGTCCGGCGGTACGTCGGGTGGGAAGGCGTGGGCGCCGAGGAACGTGCTCACCACGTCCACCGGCTGGACCTCGACGAGGCGCCGGTTCACGTCCAGGAGGCTCAGCTCGGACTCGGTCGTCAGCCCGTAGCCGCTCTTGCTCTCCACCGTCGTCGTTCCCGCTGCCAGCATCTCCGCCAGCCGCGGTAGCGCCGCCCCCACGAGGGCGTCGACCCCGAGCTCGCGCGTCTGCCCCACCGTGCCGACGATGCCGACCGGGATCCCGCGCCCGGCCAACTCGGCCGGATCACCACCGGCGACCCGCGTCGCGTACTCGTCGACCCGCGACCCGCCGAAGACGAGGTGGGTGTGGCAGTCGACGAAGCCGGGCATCACCACCCGCCCCGCCGCGTAGATCGTCCGCGCGCCCGTCCGGTCGACCGCCGCGGCAACTTCGTCCGCCGTCCCGACCGCCAGGATGCGCCCCGCCGCGACAGCCACTGCCCCGTCCCGGACGCGGCCGACGAGGTCACCCGCCCCTGTCCGGCAGGTCAGCAGCTCGCTCGCGTGCTCGATGACGAGATCGGCCCTCGGTCGCTCCATCAGCTCGGCGTCCGCCTGCGCGAGGCTCGCATCGAGTCCGTGCCCACCGGGCGCCGCATCACCCTGCCGCGACGCGCGGAACAAGGGGCAGCCGAACGGTGAATACGCTCCCCTCGCCCTCGCGGCTCTCGATGGCGATCGTCCCGCCATGTTGCTCGACGATCCGCTTGGCGCCGGCCAGGCCGATCCCGCTTCCCCCGGCCGGCGTCGGCGCGTTGGTGGCGCGGAAGAACGGCTCGAAGATGCGGGGCAGATCCGCCGCCGGGATGCCGATACCGCGATCCCGCACCGCGAGCACGGCCCACCCACCGGCCTCCCCGTCGCTCACCCGGTCGACCGTCACCAAGACCTCGCCGCCGTCGGGGCTGTACTTGACGGCGTTGGCGAGTAGGTTGGCCAGCACCCGCTCCACGCGAGATCGGTTGACCGGGGCAACCACCTCCTCGACGGCTGCCTCGACCCGGACCTCGTGCCGAGGCGACTTCTCCCCGTGCTCCGCAGCGCACTCGCGGGCGAGGGCGACGAGATCGGCCGGCTCCCGCCGCAGCTCCGGCTCCTGGCCGATTTCCAGCCGCGCGATGTCCAGCAACTCATCGATCAGAACCGCCATCCGCGCCGCGTTCGCCTCGATCACGCCGATTCCGTGCACCAGGCGAGCCACGTCGTCATTTGCCGCCCGCGACGCTCGGCGCCGAAGCAGTTGAGCCTGTCCCTTGATCGTGGCCAGCGGCGTCTTGAGGTCGTGAGAGGCGCTGAGGAGGAACTCGTCGCGGGCCCGCACCGCGGCCTCGGCCTCGCGCACCGCCGCCTGGCGCTCGATCGCGGTCATGGCCGAGGCCGCCAGGTCCGTGAGAACCGCGAGCTCCCAGTCGGTCCACGCGCGCGGCTGGTGGTCGATGACGCAGAACGAGCCGAGGACGTACCCGTCCGCGGTCACCAGTGGGATCCCGGCGTAGGCGACGACACCAAGGTCCGGGATCGCGAGGTTATCGCGGACCAGCGGGTGAAGACGCGCGTCCTCGATCACCAGCGGCTGGCCGGAGGCGACGGCGTGCTGGCAGAAGGAGTGGGAGAGCGGCGTCTCCCGCGCAGAGGCCCACGGCTCGGGGAGGCCGAGGCAGCTCTTGAAGAACTGCCGCTCCTCGTCCACGAGCGACACGAGGGCGACGGGCACGTCGAGGATTCGGGTGGCCAGGCGCGTCAGGCGGTCGAACGCCACATCGGCCGGGCTGTCGAGGAGCGCCGTGCGATGGAGCGCGGCGAGGCGCTCAGGGTCGCGGACGTGGTCGGCCGCCGTCGAAGCTACAGTCACCTGAAACCTGGGCGCGATCGAGGATACCAGCGTCGGGCCAATGTTCTACCCTCGGAGCGAGGTGCTCGGCCGCCGACGGTATGGTAGCCGAGCCGGGCAGCCCGGACCACGCTCGACGCTACCACGCCCCTGTCCGGACGGCATCGACGATGATCCCAGCCCCCGCCGGACGGGAGCGCCGGAGAAACGACTGGGCAGACCGCACGCCGTCCCGGGCCTCGCGGTGGGAGCGAGCCATGGAGGTGGCCCGGCCGCGGGCCGAATGGGCCGAGCGCGGGTAACCTGATGGCCACGGTTGACGACGACGCCCAACTGCGATCGTGGATCGGGTCCTGGGCCTGCCTCACCACCAGTGCTCCGGGCTTGCGTCCGGCCTTGCTCGGCGTGCGACCCGGCCCTACCATCCCGTTCGTCTGTGGCAGCGGCGTGGCGTGCCGGTCCCGCCGTGGTCGGCGAATGCCGATGGGTTGCCGACCGACGACGGCTCGGTCATCGGTCGCCTGGGCCCGGGTCCATCTTGACCCGAAGCGGGGAGCATTCCATGCGCACGCACGCGCACACTGTCGTCATCGGTGCCGGCATCGTCGGCTGCGCGGCCGCAGCGTACCTTGCCAGGGGTGGCCTGACCGACGTCGTCGTCCTCGATCGTGGTCCGCTCTTCCGCACGGGCGGGTCGACCTCACATGCTCCCGGCCTGGTCTTCCAGAACAACGCGTCGCGCACCGTCTCCAAGCTCGCGCAGTGGACCGTGGATGCCTATCTCGACGTCTCGCGCGACGGCGAGCCATGCTACTTCCCGGTCTCCAGCCTCGAGGTCGCCACGACCCGCGCTCGCTGGGACGACCTGCACCGCAAATGCGGCTACGCGCGCTCGTGGGGTCTCGACGCCCAGCTCCTCTCGCCGGCCGACGCGGCGCGGCTGCTCCCGCTCCTCGACGCCGATCGCATCCTCGGCGCGATCCGGATTCAGCGCGACGGGCTCGCCCGCTCCGTCACCATCGCCGAGCGCCTGGCGCGGCGGGCGGCCGCGGCCGGCGTTGAGTTCGTCGGCGAGACGGCCGTCACCGGCTTCGATATCCACGGTGGGCGCGTCCGCGGAGTCGAGACCAGCCGCGGTCGCATCGAGGCCGAGCGCGTCCTTGTCTGTGGCGGCATCTGGGGTCCGCTCCTCGGCACGTTGGCCGGCGTCCCGATCCCCCTCCAACCCTGCGCCCACCCCTACATCCGGACGACGCCGCTCCCCGAGCTGGCGGGTCTTACCGGAATCGTGCATCCGATCTGGCGTCACCAGGATGCCGCGATGTACCTCTGGCAGGAGGGCGAACGCTACGGCATCGGGAACTACCGGCACGAGCCGTCCATCGTCGACCCCGAGGCGATTCGCGACGATGTCCCGGCCCCGGCCGACCTGCCGTTCGACGAGGCGATGATGGAGCCCGGCCGCCGCGAGGCCGAGCGCCTCCTTCCCGCGCTGCGCGGGCACGGCGTGACCGACCGGGTCTACGGCCTGTTTTCCTTCACCCCTGACGCCCAGTCCCTCGTCGGTGAGGTGGCCGGCGTGCGGGGCTTGTGGCTGGCCGAAGCGGTCTGGGTCACGCACGCGGGGGGCGTCGGCCGAGCCGTCGCCGAGCTGATGCTGACCGGTGACTGCGAGCTCGACCTGCGCGAGCTCGACGTCAACCGCTTCGCGCCCCACGTCGCCGCCCGCTCCTACGTCCGGGAGCGCGGCGCGCAGCAGTACCGCGAGATCTACGACGTCCTCCACCCACGTCAGCAGATCGCCCGGCCGCGAAATCTCCGCCGCGCCCCGTGGTTCGAGCGGCAGCGGGGGCTCGGCGCGGTCTTCTTCGAGTCAAACGGGTGGGAGCGCGTCCAGTGGTACGAGGCGAACGCCGGCCTCGATCCCCCGTCGCGCGGCACCGACCGCGACGGCTGGAGCGCCCGCGAGTGGTCGCCGATCGCCGGCGCGGAGCATCGCGCCACCCGGGAGCACGCCGCTCTCTTCGACCTGGCGACCTTCATGAAGATCGAGGTCTCCGGCCCCAGAGCCCTCACGGCCCTGGAGCGCATCTCGTGCAGCGAGATTGACCGCCCGGTCGGTCGGGTCGCCTATGCCCTCTTCCTCAACGATCACGGCGGCATCGAGAGCGACGTGACGATCACGCGACTGGACCCCGACCGCTTCCTGATTCTCGCCGGCAGCGCCAGCGGTCCGCGCGACCTTGCCTGGATCGTCCGTCAGACCCGCGACATGGACGGCGTCGAGGTGCGGGACGTCACGTCGGCCTCGAGCGCCCTCGGCCTCTGGGGACCCAAGGCCCCGGCGGTCCTCGCCCCGCTCGTCGAGGGCGACCTCTCCGCCCACGGCTGCCCACCCTACGCCGCCCGCCGCCTTTATGTCGACGGGATCCCCTGCCTCGCGCTTCGCCTGTCGTACGTCGGCGAGGATGGCTGGGAGTTGCACGTTCCGACCGAGTACGGCGGCGCCCTGTGGGACGCCCTCTGGGCCGCCGGCCGCGAGCGTGGCTTGATCGCCGCGGGCGGCACCGCGATGGACTCGCTCCGCCTCGAGCGGGGATTCCGTGCCCTCGGCACCGACCTTCGGGGCGAGTACACGCCGCACGAGGCGGGGCTCGGCTTCGCCGTCACCCGTGCTCGCACCGGCTACGTCGGCCACGCCGCGCTCGTTGCTCGGACGCCGCGCCACCGGCTCTCGTGCCTCGTCGTCGACGATCCCGGTGTCGTCCTCGTCGGCAAGGAGCCAATCCTGGTCGGCGAGGTCGTCGTGGGCTACGTGACGAGCGCGAACTTCGGCTACACAGTTGGCCGGAGCATCGTCTACGGCTACCTTCCCATCGCGCTTGCCGAGCCGGGAACCCGCCTGGAGGTCGAATACTTCGGCACCTGCACCGGCGCCACCGTCGTGGCGGAGCCGCTCTACGACCCGCGCCGCGACCGGGTCCGGTCGTCGGCCCAGGAGCGGGCCACTGCCGCCGCGCGCTGACGCGGCCTGCTGGTCGGAGCACGACCAACGTCACCCCACCGAGCCTCGTCGTCGCGGTCCCGACGAGGGGAAGGGGTTGCCCCAGCTCCTACTCCAGTGGATCCGGACCCCGCTCCAGCAACACGCTCCTGTAAGCCAATAGGATCGGACCTAGTCGGCTTGGCGAAGGCGCTGGCAGACGTGCTGGCGCCGAGGGCGGCGTGAGCCGCGTCCCTTGGGGATGGATCGGCTGACCACGCCGTCGTGTCAAGGCTGAGATCGCGGAAGCGATGGGCTTCGCTCGCCTCACCGAGTCACGCCTGGGAGCCGATCGCCGTCGCCGCTCCGCCCGAGCGTCGCGCTGCTGGTCGCTCCCGCCGGGCCCCAGTTCGCTCACCGCGTCCTGGCAAGCTCGAGGGTGATGGCGTGCGCCTGATCGCCTTCCTGGCCGGGCAGGGGCGCTCGCTGCGCGAGATCGCCGGCGAGGTCGGCGTGTCGCACGAGACGGTGCGGTCTGTCCTCCGGCAACCGGGTGCCGAGGTGACGCTCGTGTAGGAGCCGCGAGGTGCGTCCCAGATTCGCATCGAGGGACACGCATCCATGGCCTCACCGGAACCGGTCGACGACGGCGGTTCGGGGTTCCTCATTGGGGTGAGCGTGCCCCTGTTCGAGCACCTTCGTTAAATCCGGCCTCTCGGTCCCGCCGAGCTTGCGATCTATCTCTTGGAAGAACCTGCTCATCCTTCCGATTGGGGTAGACATCCGGTCGGCCGGGCGCTTGGCCTCCGCGGGAGGGAAGGCCGCATTCGGCGAGGTCCGCGCTTGGGTGTCGAGCGGGTCGGGAACGAGCCCGACCCGCTTCACCTCTGGGTAGCGGACATGGTCTACGTCCGGTTCTATCCCCATGACGCTATGCTTTGGTACGGTGCCGAGGACGGATAACCGCCGCAGGAGCCGTAGGAGGGTCCCGTCACTGGAGACCCGCGTGGGTGCGCGAAGTGGGCCCGCGACAATGAACGTGTCAAGAGCGGCCAGAAGGTTGATCGCCGGATCGTCCACAGGCGGAAGGGCGCGTACCCCGCGAGCCTCACGCCCGCACAAGTCTGCAAGGGGCGGGCCCGCTGCCAGCAGCTCGGGGCGAACGTCGTTCGTGCTTCCAGCGAGCAAGTGATGGCCAAGGCTCCAGTCGCGGTCGCGTTGCTCCTCGACGGGGTCCGCCGCGATGTACCGGTGGACAAGGCGTGGTGGCGGAAGTTCTGGGCTGTTGGGGGCTCGACCCCTTTGCACCAGGCGCACGTCGGTCCCCCACCAGGCGCACGTCGGTCCCCGCAGTGACCCGTTGGCGCTCGCAACGGGTGCCCCCATTGCGGGGAGGAGTCCACCCACCTGTCAGCGACTTGGGAGCGGTGGACCGAGGACGACAGCTTGCCACGGCGGATCGAACGGAGACGGGCAGGGGGCTAGACGACCGAACGCCGGGGCCGAGTTGGCAGGGAGCGTGTCGGATGCACCAAGATCGCGCATTTTCCCCGTATGACGGCGCTGATGCTCCTGCCGTGGTTGACCTGTGGAACCGGACGTTGGGGGAACACTACCCCCTCCGTGAGGAACTCCTGCGGCAGAACCTCGACCGCAATCCCAACTTCCGACCGACCGACGCCGTGACAGTCCGGGGCGGTGGTCGCCTGCTCGGCTTCGGGGTGCTCGGGCGGTACCGGGGGGACGACCCCCTGTGCCGCGGCTGGCTGAACCGTGCCTGGCTGGCCGCCGTCGTCGTCGAGCCGGCGGTGCAGCGGCAAGGCATCGGGGCGTACATCTACGGGAGGCTGGTGGCCCACGCCGACGGCATTTCACCCAGTACCGTTGTGCCTGGCGGCGGCACGCACCGGTTTTTCCCCGGTGCCCCAAGCGACCTGCCCGCCGCCCAACCGTTCCTCGAATCGCTCGGCTTCCGCTTCGGCGGGAAGGTGCACGACGTGCGCGCCGACCTGGCGTCGTTCCGCCTCCCCGCGAAGAGCCAGCGGCTGGTGGGCGCGCGCGCCCTGGAGGTGCGGCCCTGCAGCGAGCACGAGGTCGGCAACCTCTTGAACTTCCTCGCCTGCGAGTTCGGGTGCGGCTGGTGGTACCACGCCGACCGGTTCTTCCGGGCGGGCGGGGCCGCTGCAGACTGGCTTCTGCTGGCGCGCGGGGGCGAGGTCCTCGGCATGGCCCGCCTCCACCACCCCGGCCAGGCGATCATCGGCGCGCCGCGCTTCTGGCGGCACGGGCCGGGCGCCGGCGGCCTCGGTCCGATCGGCATCGCCAAGTCTTGGCGTGGGCTCGGCCTCGGCCTGGCCCTCCTCCACCACACGCTCGCCGGCCTGCGCGACCGCGGCGTCACCGACGCCGTCGCGGACTGGACCGACCTGCCCGCCTTCTACGCCAAGGCCGGTTTCGCCTCCTGGAAGCAGTACGCCGTCGCTGTGAGGTAGCCGCAGCGCCTTCGCCGCGCTCTGGGATCGTCCCTACGAGCCGACGTGCCCGTCGTTTGATGTAGGATCATGCCAGGCGGGCCCCCGGGACCGGGTCGTTGGGCGCTGCACACACGCTTTCCACGCACGGACGCGGGCGGTCGCGTTGCCGACAGGAGTGGGTGAGTTGCGGTTGCGGGCGGGTATCTACACCTATCCCTGGGACCTCGCCACCGAGGGGCACGACCTGGCCCTCGGCCGGATTGCGGACGCGGGGCTGACGGCGGTCAATCTGGCCTGTGCCTACCACGCCGGGAAGTTCTTGCTGCCGCACAACCCGCGGCATCGCGTCTACTTCGCGGAGGACGGCGCACTCTACTTCCGCCCGGATCTTGCTAAGTACGGCCGAATCCAACCGCGGGTCAGCGCCCTCGTCACGGACGACGGCGACCCGCTGACCGACCTCGACAGAGCGCGGCGAGCGGGCGGGCTTGACCTCGTCGCCTGGATCGTCTGCATGCACAACAGCTGGCTCGGCGAGCGGTACCCGGACTGCGCCGCCCACGACGCGTTCGGCGACCCCATCGTCCACTCGCTTTGCCCAGCGCACCCGGACGTCCGGGCCTACCTGGTCGCCTTGGTCGGCGACCTTGTCTCGAGGGCCGAGGTCGCGGCGGTGGAGCTGGAGGCGCCGGGCTACATGAGATTCGTCCACGGCTTCCACCACGAGGTCATCGGGATACCGCTCGACCCGATGCAGGAGGTGCTGCTCGGTCTCTCGTTCAACCCAGCCGAACTGGAGCGGGCACGGGCGGCCGGGATCGACGGCGAGGGCCTGCGGCGCCGGGTGATGGACCTGCTGACCGAAGCATGGCGTGCCGGCAGGCCACTGGAAGGGGCGGACGGCCCGACGCGCGAGGCGCAGCGGCTTATCGACGACCCGGAGTTCGTCGCCTACGCGCGGCTCCGCGAGGACGTCGTGATCAGTCTCGTCGCCGAGTTGCGCGACACGGTCCACGCCAGCAGCCCGAGCACGGAGATCCGCCTCTTCGCGCCGCTCGGTCGACGTGAGCACGACGGCGTGACGTACGCCGGACTCGCCGATGTGGCGGACGCCGCGCTGGCGGGCTACGCGTCGTCGGACGCCGAGGCGGTGCTAGCGGCCACCGAGCTCAGGGAGCAAATGGGCGGGAAGCGGGTCTACGGCAGGCTCCGCGCCATCGCGCCCGACGCGGTGGACCCGGCGCAGGTGCCGCGCCGCGTTGCAGCATGGCGGCAAGCTGGGGTAGATGGCGTCAACTTTTACAACTACGGGCTGATGACACTCCCGATGCTGCACGCGATCGGCGAGGCACTGCGCGGCAAGGGGTAGCGAAGAAGCTTCCACCCCGTCAGACCTGCGTCAGCAACCTCGTCGGAAGATCTGCGCCACTCGCCCGGCGACAATGTATTCCTCGCCGGGATTCAGCGTTTCGGCGTTGATCATTACTTCGCCAGTGGCCAGCTCACCGACCGCGATCCGCGGATTGGCTTCGTCCAGGGCACGGATCAACTGCCGCGTGCTGAACCCTGCGAGGCGCTCGTCGACCAGGAGCCGCAGGTGATTGAAGGGTTTCCCGACGTCGGTGCCGAAGTGCTTGCGCAGGGAAAGTCCCGGAGTCCACTCGAGTTGCTCAACGATGGTCTGGAGCCGTGCCTCGTACTCGGCAAAGATCTCTGCTGAGGGTCTCGTCGACGTCACCTCGACAGCGGTCAGCAACCCAACGATCAGTTCTCGACTGGCCTTGGCGGCCCGGGCGACGGAATGGATCGGGGGACAGAAGGACAGGATCTCCTCGATCATCTCCGTCGTCCCGACGACCAGCCCGCTCGACTGCGGGCCGCGGAAGCCCTTGCCTCCCGAGAAGACCGCCACGTCGGCGCCCATGTCCCGCGTGAACCTCCAGGTGTTCTCGAAGGGCGGGATCTGCGCGGCTGCGTCGACGATGACCGGGATGCCGTGCCGGTGGCAGACGGTCACGACATCCCGCAAGGCAGGTTGCTTGCCCTCGAGCTCGCGGTTGACGAAGTAGAGGCAGCAGGCCGTCTGCGAGGAGATGGCCGCCTCCAGCTCGCTTACTGCCGGCTGCTCGGGGTCGCCCACCCAGCGCACTGTCATCCCTGCTGGCCGGACGCAGTGGTGGTACGGGTTCTTGTTCACTGCCAGCGCGATCGCCTCGTCCCTCATCCCCGTGGTGTCGGGCAGTTGGCGGCGGTTCCGCTCGTCCGTCCCGGCCATCGCGGCGGCCGCCGCCAGCAGCAGGCCGGCCGCGGCGCTGACCGAGACGAAGGCCGCCTCGTTGTTGGTCAATTCAGCCAGCCGTCTGCCGACCGCACGCTGCAGCTCGTATGTGTTGACGAAGCGCTGCGACGCGTCGACCATACTCTCGATCACCTCAGGATGAGGGATCGAGCCACCAAGGTAAGAGATCGTGCCGCGCGCATTGACCAGCGGGCGAACCCCGAGGCGCTCGTAGACAGCCACCCCTACCCTCTCCCGTCACCCATACCGCTTTGTGCACGCTCCCAGATCGGCAGCCCGAGCCCCTCCCGGTTGTAGACGATCTTGCCGGCCCGCACCGTCAGCACGCACCGCAGCCGCTGCCCGCCCTCGAGCCACGTCTTGCCGCAGTCGACGAACGAGAAGTTCCCCTCGTCCAGCGCCAGCACGGCGACATCCGCCTCGGCGCCCGGGCTGAGCGCGCCCAACTCCGGTCGGCCGATCTCGCGCGCGGGCGCGACCGTCGACCGCGCGATCACCTCCGCCAGGACAACGCCCATGTTAAGAAGCTTATTCATCGTCGTCAGCAGGTCGACCACCGGCCCGTTGACGTTGCGGACGTGCAGGTCGGTGCTGATGGAATCCGGTACGAACCCCTGCCGGATTGCGGGCACGGCGTTGCGGAACCAGAAGCTCGCCGCCCCGTGGGCCTGCGGGCTTGGAAGAGGTAATCATAGACCGCGCCCTGCTCGTCGACGATCGGGAACTGCTGGGCGAAGACGTGGGTGTGGATGTCGCCGGGCCGCAGCTTCTCGAGGATGAGCTGCGGGTAGGGCCGCTGAGGCAGCACCGGGAAGAAGTCGACCATCACCGGCAGGCCGCAGAGCTCGCCGGCCGCAACGGCGGCGTCGACGGCCGCCCAGGGAGGGTGCTCGGCGTCGAACGGCTGACGCGTCCAGTAGTGGGCGGTCTTGATGCCGACCACCACGTCGGCGTACTCCTCGGCGACGGCGGCGGCCGGCTTCGGGCGCATCTCGCGGACGTCGTGCTCCCACTCCCCGCCCATGCCCCGGCCGACAATGTTGACGTAGGCCAGCACGCGGATCTTGGCCTTGTCGATGACCTCGGCCTTGAAGTCCGCGAAATCCCGCCAGCCCGACGTCCCGGCGTCGACCACCGTCGTCACCCCCGAGGAGAAGGTGTTGACGTGCGGATGGAGCGACAGCGAGGAGCGGCGATGCGTGTGGAAGACGTGGGCGTGCATGTCGATGAGCCCCGGGGTGACGTAGCGCCCGCTCACGTCCAGCACCGCGGCGGCGTTCGTGGTGGGCAGGTCCGGTCCGACCCCGACGATTCGCCCGTCGGCGATCGCCACGTCGGCCGGGCGGTCGATCCCGTTGCGCGGATCGATCACGTGGCCGCCCTTGAGCAGCAAGTCGGGGCGCACGTCGCCCGGTGCGGCAAACACCTGTTGCCTCCGATCCTCGGCCGGGCCAACGGCCGCGGCTCGCCTCCATTCTGATACGGTTACGCGTCGCGCTTATTGCCCCACTCCTTGGCCAGCGCCTGGCGGAAGTACTCCTCGAAGCCGCCGTAGAGCGAATCCGGGAGCTGACACGTCATGCCGCCGTCGACCACGATCGTCGTGCCGGTCACGAAGCTCGACTCGTCTGATGCGAGATACAGGGCCGCGCGCGCGACGTCGATCGGACGGCCCACCCGGCGCAGCGGATAGACGACGGCCGACCGCCGCGCCAGGTCGGGGTCGTCCCGGTACCGCTGCTCGGAACGCTCCACCGCGATGGCGCCGGGGCAGATCGCGTTGGCGCGGATCCCGGATGGCCCAAAGTCCAGGGCGAGCTGCTTGGCCATGTTGATGAGCCCGGCCTTCGCCGTCGCGTAGGCGAGCCGGCGGTGGCCGGCCAGAAAACCGTGGACCGACGCAACGTTGATGATGGCGCCGCTACCCTGGCGGACCATGTGCGGGATCGCTTCCTGGCAGGCGATGAAGGGCGCCTTCAGCATCACCGCCAACGACCGATCCCAGTCCTTCTCGTCGAGCTCGACGGCCGTCCCGAGCTCGTTGGCGAAGGCATTGTTCATCAGGATGTCGAGCCGCCCGTAGACGCCCATCCCGAAGCGAACGAGGTTACGGACGCCCTGGCTCGTGCCCAGATCCGCCTGGCAGTACGCGGCGTCCCCACCGGCGCCTTGGATCTCCTGCACGACCATCTCCCCCCAGTCGCGGCGCCGTCCGGTGACGACCACCCGGGCCTCCTCGGACGCGAAGAGGTTCGCGGTTGCGCGGCCAATCCCGGAAGTGGACCCGGTGATGAGCGCGACCTTACCTTCGAGGCGCCTTCCCATCTTCTGTCTCCACCAAACCCGCTGCCTCCGCCGCGGCCACGATCGCGTCGTGCCAGACCGGACGCAGGGCCTCGATCCTGTTCTCCGTGGGGTCGGTTTGGTGTCGATTGGTGAGCATCACGATCGTGAGCTGCCGTTCGAGGTCCACGGCGATCGAGGTCCCGGTCCAGCCGGTCTTCCCGACCGACCGGGTCGAGAGCTTGCTGCCTCCCCACCAGCCGGGGAAGGAGGTGTCCCAACTCAAGGCGCGTCCCCCGGTTAACGGCGCCACGTGGTCCGCGAGGTGTCCCGCGAGGTTCGTGGTCATCAGCTCGACCGACTGGGGCGCCAGGAGCCGGACGCCACCCAGCGCGCCTCGCCCCGCGATCATTTGGCAGAAGCGCGTGAGGTCCGCGGTCGTCGAGAACAGCCCGGCGTTGCCTGACACCCCACCCATCGCCAGCGCGTGGGAATCCTGGACCTCGCCGACGAGCATCCGGTCCCGCCAGCGGCAATGGGACGTCGCCGCCGCCCGCCCGGCGAGCGTCAGGGGCGGGTTGAAGCTTGTGGAGGTCATGCCGAGGGGGCCGAAGATGCGCCGCCGGCAAAGCCGGTCCAGGGACTCACCGGTGAGTCGCTCGATGACGAGGGTGAGCACCAGGTAGTTCAGGCAGGTGTATTCGATCCCCTCCCCGGGCGCAAACCGGAGCGGCAAGGAGAAGAGGGTCTCGAAGAGCACGCGCCGGGTGTCGCCGCCGGCGGTCATCGCCGCGACACCGGGGGATGCGACGCAGGGCAGCCCCGAGGTGTGCGTGAGCAGCTGCCGAATCGTGATGCGGCGCTGCTCGGCGGACGCCAGCTCGGGCACCACCTCGGCCGCCGGCTGATCCAGCCCCAGCCGGCCCTCTTCCAGCAGCATGGTGGCGACGGTGCCCGCCGTGACCGTCTTCGTCACCGAAGCCAAGTCGAAGACGGTATCGAGCTGCATGGGGCGGGTGATCGGGCAGGCCTGGGCGAACCCCAGCGCTTGGTGGGCCACGGTCTGGCCGCCGACGGCGACCTGGTAGACCACGGCGCCACAGACGCCCGCCGCGATGGCGCCCCGAAACATCTGCTCGATCTGGGGAAAGCGCTCCAGCACCGCTGGCGGTGACTGTGGTTCGGGGATTGGCATGCCCTCCGACCCCGCTAGGCCCTGGCTTCAACTTCGGCGAGGCGGCGGTACGCCTTCTTGATCTCGAGCCACGTCTCATCGCCGCAAGTCGAGCCGATGGAGCCGTAGGGAAAGAGCAACGACCCGCTCGCCCCGCCGTTGAAGGCCACCTCCACCGCGACCCGCGCTTCCAGAGGGGAGATGTCGAACACCTGCGTGGTCGACCAGACCGGAATTTTGCCGGCCTCGGCGATCCAGCGGGTCAGGGCGCCGACCCAGTTGACGTTCTGGGCGGTGACGAAGGAGGGGTCCTGGGTGTAGTGGTGGTAGAGCATGGGCGCATAAGCGTCGGAGTATGGCGCCAGGGCGACGAGGTCCTGGCCGAAGCGCTCGCGGATCTTGGCGACTTCCTGACGCTCCGACGTCTCGGACCACCAGGGTGCGATGTAGAGCATCAGCGTGGCGCGCGGTCCCTGGGACCGCGCCTCGTCCATCGCCTGCCGGATGCGGCGGACCAGGGTTGTCACCTGGTCGGCGCGCCAGCCGAGCCAGGCCTCCCACTCCGGGGTGCCACGCTCGATCGTGAGCGCGTCGAGGGCGTGCTCCCGCTGGAACGCCGATCGGCAGTGGTCGCAGTAGCAGAAGTCGCCCTCGGGGGTCCAAGGGAATCGCACGTAGTCGAGGTCGATGCCGGCCACGGGGTAACGGCCGACGATCTCACGCGCGATGTCCACCAGCCGGTCCTGGTACGCCGGCTGCGCGCAACAGAGGTGGTGATAGCCGGGCTCCCGGAAGGCCCCCGCCGGGCGGGCAACGACCGCGTCGCGCCGGACGGCTAACCAGTCGGGATGCTGGGCCGCGACGTATGCGTCGTTGCCGACGACCAGGTGCGCTCGCAGGTCGATGCCGTGCCGATCGAACGCACGCAGCGCGTCATCCAGGGCATCGTAGCCATCGCCGAACGCGTGCGGCGCGATCTCGGACGGATAGTAGAAGTGGCCGTTCCAGCCGTTGCCGACCCGCTGCAGGGAGACCGTATTCACGTATTTGTCACTCAAGTAGTCGGCGAGCTCGTTGTAGTCGGTGTAGCGCCACGGGCAGTAGAAGACACCGCGAACGATAGACACTTACGCCTCCTCTCGACGATCGGCGAGCTCAAGGCGGGCCAGGCGGCCGAAGACCTTGTCCATCTCGGGCCAGATCTCCGGACCCGGCGACGTGGCGATGCTGCCTAACGGGAAGAGCACCACCCCTTCGGACCCGGCGGTCATCGAAACCTCGGCGGCCAGGCGGGCGGTGAGCGGGCTGACGTCGCGCGGCGCGACCTGCGTCGCGGACCAGACCGGCCGGCCACCGGCCTCGCGGATCCAGCGGGTCATGGCGCCGACCCAGCCGACCCCGTGCACGATCGTGAACGGCTCGTGAGGGTAGTTGTGGTAGAGCATCGGCGCGTAGGCGTCGACGTGGGGCGCCAGGGCCGTGACGTCTTGCCCGAAGCGCTCGCGAATCTTGGCCACCTCGGAGCGGTCGCTCGTCTCGGCGTACCAGGCCGCGATGTAGGCCATCAGCGTGGCCCCGGGCCGTTCACGCCGCAGCGTCTCGCCGATCCGGCGGACCAGGTCGGTCACCTGAGCGGCTCGCCAGGTGAGCCACTGCTCCCAGCCCTCCTGGCCCGGCTCCAGCGTGACCGGGTCTATCCCAGCGGTGTCCTGATAGGTCGACCGGCAGTGCGCGCAGTAGCAGTAGGGGCCCGCCGGCGTCCAGGGATAGCGGATGTAGTCAAGGTCGATCCCGTCGATGGGATAGGCCTGCGCGATCTCCGCCACCACCTGGAGGAGATACGCCTGGTACTCCGGCCGGGCCGGGCAGAGATGGTAGTACGAGCCGCTGTCCCACGCCTCAGGCGGCCGCGCCGCGACGCCGTCACGGCGGACGGCAAGCCAGTCGGGGTGCGCCTGGGCGATCGCCGGGTCGTTGCCGACCGCGAGGTGGGCGCGGACGGCGATGCCCAGGCCGTGAAAGGCCCGGAGGGCATCGGCCAACAGGTCTTCCCCTTCCGGAAGGGCATGCGGCTTGATCGCCGACGGGTAATACGCGTAGCCGAACCAGCCGTTGCCGGCGCGCTGGAGCGACACCACGTTGACGTGGTGCTCGTGCAGCATCCTCGCCGTCTCATCGAAGTCTTCGTGGCGCCAGGGGCAATAGAACACGCCGCGAACGAACGTCATCTGGCAACTCCTTTCAGCTACCTAACCCTGCTGGCGTTTCTGCAGCGACCGCTGGAGGAGCGCCGTCGAGTAGAACTCGTAGGAGGCGGCCTTGTCCGGCACGTCGAGGAGGTGGACCGTGAAGCGGCAGGGCACCCCGTGCTCCGGCAGCTCCTCGGCGAAGAAGCCGGCGTAGGCCTCGGCGTAGGCCGCCCGCAGCCGGTCCTGCTCCGCCGCGTGCGGGTCGACCAGCCGGGCTCTTCGGCGCGTAGCCGGCCTCGACGAAGTCCGGCAGCGATTGCAGATCCCCGCCTCTTGCAGCCAGCGCTCCCAACAGCGGAAGACGAGCGGGGATCCTCGCGGTGTGGGTCCATCGTCACCAGCTCGTCCAGGCCGAGGACGGGTCTTGGCCGAATACCCCCGGTCAGGCCGGCGAAGTGGATCCTGAGGTCGCCGTCGGGTTGCTCCTCGGTGACGAGGGCGGAGAGGACCGGCTGCCGCCCCTGGAAGTAGTAGGTCAGCTTGCCCTGCTGCTTGACGTTGAACGCCACCCGGTCCACCCTTCCCGCTGCTCGCCCCTACCGCTCCTCAAGAACTCACGAGAGACACCCCTCAGTCGGGGATCCAGCACGTCCCGCAGGGCGTCGCCCAGCATGTTGAATCCCAGGACGGTGATGATGATCGCCGCGCCGGGGAACGCCGCGACCCAAGGGGCGACCTGCATGTTGCGGCCGCTCGCGAGCATCGACCCCACGATGGCCAGTCGGCGGCCGCGCCCCAGGCCCAGATAGCTCAGGCTCGCCTCGCCGACGATCATGTACCCCATGCCCAGGGTCGCGATGACGATGATCGGGGCGAGGGCATTGGGGATCATGTGGCGGGATGATCCGGAGCCGGCGACGCCTCCCACCGCGCGGGACGCCTCGACGAAGGTTGCTCCTTCAAGGAGAGGAACGATCCCTGGATGACGGCATACCCGACCCACGCCGTCAGGCCCAGCGCGATCATCACGTTCCATAGACTCGCTCCGAACACCGCCACCATCGTGATCGCCAGTACCAGACTGGGGAAGGCGAGAAAGACGTCCGAGATCCGCATGATGAGGTTATCGACCCATCCCCAACATAGCCGGCGACGGCACCGACCAACAGGCCGATGTTGACCGAGATCCCGGTCGCCACCAAGGCCACGCCGAGGAGATGCGGGTGCCACGGACGACCCGGCTCAATATGTCCCGCCCGAGTTCGTCGGTGCCGAAGAAGGTCCACTGTCGGGCCAAGGCGATCCACCAGTTGGCCCTGGTAGGGGTCGTGGGGCGCGACCGCGTCCGCCATGAGGGTCCCCACCACGACGGCGCCAACGATCAATGGCGCCGGCGACGGAGCGCCGGTTGGACATCGCGGCGCGCAGCACGTTGCGCCACGGCGACCGGTACGGCCGCAGGGAGACGGCGATGGTGCGCTGCGCCGGTTTCGTCGACAACCAGCTTCGACGCCCCCACCTTCACGCGGATCGATCACGCGGATGAGCTGCGACGACGGACGAGCAGGTCTTCGCGGCGACGACCGCGAGGAGCAGCACGCCCCCTGCACGACCGGATAGTCGCGACGAAGATCGACTTGATCATCAAGCTGCCGATCCCGTCGCGACCGAAGACTGCTCGATGATCACCGAGCCACCGACGATCTGCCCAATCTGGATGCCGACCACGGTGGTCACAGGGATGAGGGCATTGCGCAGTCCATGGCGGGATCAGCACCGCGCGGTGGGCCAGCCCCTTCGCGCGGGCGGTCCGGATGTAGTCCCGTGCCCCAAGACTTCCAGCATGGTCGAGCGGATCAGCCGCGTCTGCAAGGCGGCGTAGGCGAGACCAGGGCGACCGCGGGCATGACGAGCGTCTGCCAGCTCCCTTGCCCCGAGGCCGGAAGCCAGCCGAGGTAGAGGGAAACACGAGCATGAGCATAAGCCCGAGCCAGAAGTTGGGCACGGAGACACCGAGCAGCGCCCGACCATGCTGACATCGTCGAGCCAGGTGTTCGACGGGTTGCCGAGATGATCCCAATCGGCACGGCGATGATCATCGCGATGGCCTGGCGGCCACTCCCAACTCCAAGGTCGTCGGCAGCCGCTCCAGCAGGAGCGAGCCGACACCGGTCGCGGGTCACCACCGACCGGCCCAGATCGAGATGCGCCGCGTCGGCGACGAAGGCCACGTACTGCACGGGCAACGCGCGGTCCATCCCGAGTTCGCGCCGGCGCTGGTTCCTTGAGCGCCAGGACGCCGGGATCGTTGCTGCCACCATACATGACCAGGATCGCCGGTCACCCGCATCAGCAGGAAGACCAGCGTCGCGACTCCCAGAGGATCGGCAGCGCCAGCACCAACCGGCGGAGCAAAGAATCGATCAAGGCATCAGCCCCAGGGCTGCACCGTGTTGAGGGGTACGAGCACGTCGGTGGGCAGCGGCTGCGGCTGGAAGCCGGTCCATGATCCTCGCGGTAGCCGCGCAACGTCCCGCGCGTCAGCAGGAAGACCATGGGGCCTTCCTCGATGATGACGCTTGGGCCTCATGGTAGATCGGCAGCCGTTCGACGGTGTGTCCCTGCTGGAACAGGGCGTCCAACCGCTCGTTGGCGAAGTTCATGCGTTCCTTGCCCCGTTGCTCCGAAGAGAAGACGTAGTACATGTGGTCTGGGTCGACGATGTTGGCCCAGCCGAATAGGTACATCTCCGAATCGCCCGCCCGAATCTGGCCGAGGAACGTCGCCTGTTCGAGGACGTTGATTGACGGCTGCGAGATCCTGCTGGATGGCCTGAGCCATCTCCCATATTCCGATCATCGAGACGACGGCTACCCCGGCCTGGAGAGCTGCTTGGCCTTCGCCGGATCATGCTGGCACGTCGGTGTTCACCGCCCAGGACTGGTTCGAGAGCCATGCGCACCGCGAAGCCCTCCCCATATTCCGATGGTACAGCGTCCGGACCCGGCCTGGCCCAGGGGCGTGGCCCTTGTTGATCGTGGCACGTCGGTGTTGACCGAGAGCGGACTGCGCACCGCGAAGCCCTCGAGCTGGAGCAGGGCGTCCTTGTTGATGGCGTAGCTGTTGGCGTTGCCCAGGTTCATGGCGAGGTAGTCGTACCCCAGTCCGGGAGAGTTGATGATCTCGACCTCATCGCTGTCGGCGAGACGGGTCAGGTCGGCCACCGGCGGATCCATCACCAGGTCGGCGTCGCCAGCCTCGAGGTTGACCAGGCGGGTGGCCGCCTCGGTGACCCCTCTGAAGTCTAGGGGGTCGATGCTCGGCTTCTCCCCCCAGTAGTCCTCATTCGGCGCCAGCCGGACCCGCTCGCCGCGGTTCCACTCGACGAACTTAAACGGCCCGGTCCCGACGGGGTGCTCCCAGACCTGGTCCAGGGGGACACCGTCCAGCAGGTGCTTCGGCAGGATCCGCCGGTTCAGGGCGACGTCTTGGACGAGGAAGAACCCGAACGGCTCGGTGGTGACGACGCGGACGGTGGTGTCACTGACCTTCTCGACGCGCTCGACGTAGACCGCCTCCGGATCCAGCCAGGGCTGCATGTAGGAGAACTCGATGTCGTCGGGGGTCAGGGGCGTGCCGTCGTGCCATCGCACGTCCGGGCGCAGCTCGAACTCGTAGGTCCGGTCGTCGATGATCTTGTAGGATGTCGCCAGCTGCGGATGAAGTTCGCCGGTCATGGTGTCGTGGTGCAGGAGGGTCTCGTTGATGCGCCAGACGACGCTGTAGGCTGGGGTGAAGTAGTAGCTGCGCGCGTCCAGGTTGGTGGGCTCGGCCGAGTCGATGATGGTGAAGCCCAGGCCCTCTTGGGCGGCGAGCGATGGCGCGCCCCGGGCTGGCTGGAATCCGGACCACGAGGACAGGAACCCGGCGGCGCCGATCGCCCCCGTGGACTTCAGTAGCGCGCGGCGGTTGATCGGTCGAGACGCACCCATCTTCCTCTCTCCTTGTTTCGCCCCGTAGCCGTCTCGAAGTGGCCCCCGTCGACCACTCCCTCTCGTCGGCCGGCCTAGGTTCGTGCTGGTCGGCGCGGTAGCGACCTTGACCAGTCAGAACGAATTGTCATCTCCTCCCACGACACGCAATCGGACGGCGGAAACCACCTAGGCACGGGCACGGTGATCACCCGCCGAATCACGTCGGGCATGCGGGGGTAGCTTTGGCGCGCGGGGTAAGAGAGGTCCTTTCGTCGGTGTTCATAGAACCCGCTCGTCACCGTATGTCGCCGATTGGTTGGTTGTGCGGAGGGGAAGTTCGTAGTCAGTGATGCTACCTTGACGACACTTAGCTGTCAACTTCAAGCGCGGCAGGGGGTGCGCGCAGGGATTGTCGGAGGGGGGTGATACCCTCCCGGTCTCGACCGACCGGAGGAGACGTGGCGGCTGAGCCCCGCCGCGGGAGGGCATCGCCGCGGACGATAGCACGCGCCCCGCCGTGCTGGACGCCGTGCGCGCGGAGCTGGCCGCGCTGCTGGAGGGGCTGGTGGGCGCGCCGTCGCTGGAACTGGGCGAAGCCGAGCAGGCGGTCCGGGACGGAGTGCGGGTCGTCGGGGCGCGGTTGCTGGCCGCCGGGCTGGCGGCGCGCGGGCCGGGCCACGCGGGGCCGCGGGTGGCGTGCCCCTGCGGCGGGGCGGCCGGCTTCGAGGGCTACCGGCCCAAGGGGGTCCAGAGGCTGGTCGGCTGGGTCGAGGTGCGCCGGGCCTACTACCGGTGCCCGGCCTGCGGCCGCGGCGCCTGCCCGCTCGACGCGGCCCTCGGCCTGGAACGCGACGGCCACAGCCCGGGCGCCCGCCGCCTGGCGGCCGAGTTCGGGGCGCGGCTGCCGTTCGCCCCGGCCGCGGCGCTGCTGGCCAAGGCGGCCGGGGTCCGGCTGTCGGCGAGCACGGTGCGGACCGCCGCCGAACCCGCCCCCGCCCGGCTCTACGTCGAGGCGGACGGGGTGCGGATCCTGGGGGCCGACGGCGAGGGGAAGGAGGCCAAGGTCGGGGTGGTCGTGCCGGTCCGCCGGACGCCGCGCGGCGCGGCGCGCGGCGCGACCAGCTACGTGGCCAGCTTCGAGCCGGCCGAGGCCTTCGGGCGGCGCCTGGCGCTGGAGGCCCACCGGCGGGGGCTCGAAGGGGCCGCCGCGGTGGCGGTGCTGGGGGACGGGGCGGCCTGGATCTGGAACCTGGCCGCCGAGCACTGCCCGGGCGCCACCTGCATCGTCGACTGGTACCACGCCAGCGAGCGGGTCTGGGACCTGGCCAAGGCGCTGCACGGGGAGGGGACCGCCGAGGCCGCCACCTGGGCGGAGGAGCAGCTGGGGCGGCTGGCCGCCGGGCAGGCGGCGGCGCTGGCCGCGGAGTGGCGGGAACTGCCGTGCGCGGCGGCGCGGCCGCGGTCCGCGACGAGCAGGTGACGTACTTCACCAACCAGGCCGACCGCATGGCCTACGACCGCTACCGCGCCGCCGGCTGGGACATCGGCTCGGGCCTGGTCGAGGGCGCCGGCAAGCAGCTGATCGGCGCGCGCGAGAAGGGGCCGGGCATGTGCTGGAGCGTCGCTGGCGCCAACGCCGTGGCCCAGGTCCGCGCCGCCCTCTTCAACGACCGCTGGGAGGAGTTCTGGGCCGCCGCCTGACCCCGACGATTCCTGCGCGCACCCTGGCGGCAGGCAGCGCAAACGCTGTACGCTGCCGACCGGTACCGCACGGAGGTGCTATACCGATCTTTTCTAGGTGTTCGGGTAGGCTGGTGCGTTCCCGGCCACGCGAGTCCGACGCCACGCAGGAAACGCGCGCACCACTCGGGCGGTGTGCTCCCGCCCCGAGCCGGAGGCCGTTCACGGTCGCGCCCTGCGGCGCTCCCGATCACCCGGCACGTCCGGGCCGATCGCGGGCGTTGGGGACCGGCCCGCGACGGAGGTTCTGGCCGTGGTGCGCCTGCAGACCGAAACCGAGTGCCCCGAGCGCCGCCGAGCGCCAGTGGCCCGCAAGGGACCTGGCGATGCGAACGGGGGACGACAACCGAAGAGTGGTGGATGTGCCGAGGCCGCCGGGTCCGGGCGCGAACGCGTCCCGGCCGGCGGCCTTTTCGCGTGAGGGGTCACCATGCCGGAGCCCGACGAGTACCTGCCGATCGCCCGGGCCACCGCGCGGGCCGGCCTGACCGAGGTGGCGCTGCGCCGCCGGATCCGCCGGGGCGACCTGGCCGTCTACGGCGACCGCGCGACCTGCGCGTCAAGCTGCTGCGGGTGGCCGACCTCGACGCCTACGTCGCGCACCGGCGGCCATCCCGGCGGGCGGCAAGGAGGGGGCGATCGACCAAGACGGGGCGTAAACACGGGAGCGGCGGTGCCGGCGGCTCGCGCGCGAACGCGAGCCGGGCCCGCCGCCCCGCGGCGCCGGAGCGCCGTCCCCGCGGAGGGGAGCCGGTTTGTTGGTTTCCCGGTGTCCCCCATCGTACGGGACCGTGCGGTTTCGTGCCACCCCGGTGGCACCGCCGCCCCGTACGCGCAACCCCTCACGCGGATCAGGACGACCTCCCGGCGCCGCCTCGACCACCTGCTCGAAGTTGTCGAGCACGAGCAGCGCCCGCTTGTCGCGCAGATACGCCGTGAGGCGCGCAAATGAGCGGCTCGTCACCCATCTCTCGGAGACCGAGGGCATGGGCGATGGCGGACGGGACGAGGGCGGAGTCGGTGACCGGGGCGAGGGAGACGAACGTGACGCCATGGGCGAACTCGTCGTCCAGGTCCTGGGCCACCTGCAGCGCGAGGCGCGTCTTGCCCACGCCGGCGGGGCCGGTCAGCGTGAGGAGGCGGACGTCGGGACGACGCAGCAAGGCGACGACCGCGGCGACCTCGCGCTCCCGTCCGACGAGCGGGGTCAGCGGAGCGGAGATTGTCGGGGCGGTCGGGGGCGGCGTGCCGGGCATGGCGCGGCTCCGTCCGGCGGCGGGCGGTTGGGAGGTCGGCCCCGATGATGCCGAACGCCCGGCGCGACGTCAACCGACTCCTGCCTCAGCCCCCGAAATGCCAACGGCCGCGGCGGGGACGCCGCGGCCGTGCTGCATGGGCGGAAGCGACAGGGGTCGCTCGCGCGCACGCACCAAACGCCCGGGTGTCGTCGTGGTGGCGCTACCGGCCGCTCGGCGAACGGTTGGGGGTCCAGCCGTGCGCCGTACTCCGCCAGCGCTCACAGCGTCTATCACCTGAGGAGCTAGCGGCGATCCGGTCGCTGGCCCTCACCAAGAGCCTCCGCCCCCTTGCCGCCGAGTTTGGCGTCAGCCACGAGACGGTGCGGGCGGTCATCCAACGTGAGGAACACCATGACGAATATAGGAGCCGGCGCCATGCTCCTGAACCGACCAGGGGGATAGGAGATAGAGGTACCCAAACCGGACGCCCCTCCCGAGCGACGCGGCTGGGGCCATCCACTCGGCCAGCGGGCGGGTGTCCGGGTCTAAGGAAGCAAGACGTCGGCACCTCGGCGTCCCAGATGACGACACGGCGACGCCGGCGGGCCAGGCCCGCCGGCGTCGTGTTGGTCCGTCAGGCATTGGTGGTGGCGGGGCCGGTCAGGACCGTCCGGTCGCCCTCATCCCGCTCACTTCTTGCGGCAGGAGAAGACGCCCGTCACGGTGATCGGGCCGGCCGGCCCGTCGAAGGTGGCGGTGACGGTCAGGTCCTGCCCAACGCTCACCGAGGTGGCCGTGAACCACCGACGGCAAAACCGTCGGGAACCGTCAATATTTGACCGAACGGGTCGATGTAGTAGTCGTGCGCGGACGTCACGGGGGTCAGCTTGTAGTACGTCGTCATGACCGTGCTGACATTGACGGCGGTTGGGAGATCGGACGGGCCGACGAAGACCTCGCACCACTCCCCGAAGTGCGCGAACTGCTCGAACACGATCGCCGGCAGGCGCAGTGTGCCGCCCGCCTTGACGTAGTCGGTACATTCCTGCACGGAGGTAAACGGCGTGAAGTCGCTCTTGAAGACCGTCTCAAGGCTCGAACCCGAGCATCTCGCCGTCTTGGCGCGGCGGCGGCTGGGGTCAACGCCCTCCCAGGACGACTAGGCCGAGGACCAGGGTCAGCAGGGCACGGGGTACCCGGTGTCGCAGGTGTCGCACGTCGTTCTCCTCGCGCTCCTCGTGGGCTGCCGGACGCCCGCTCGCGTCGGTCGGATCGCCCCGGTGGCCACGATCATCGCGGCCGGGGGAGGCCCCTGTCCCTACGCGTGCGGGACGGAGCCCGTGACATTGGTTGCTGGGCCTGTCGTCGCTGACTCAGTCCGCCGCCGGGGTACCGACCTCGGCCATCGGCTCGAGCAGGATCTGCGTGCCCTCAAAGGCGTCCGGAAAGGCGGACAACACCTTGCCCGTCGGATCGGCCACCGTGAACGTCTCGACGCCCGAGATCGATTGCCCATCATCGGAGAGCTCAAGCGTGCCGGAGACGGTGACCGTGCCCCGGAAGGTGCCACTCTCGTCCGATCGCAGATGCACGATTGTGAAGGTAGCGGAGCGCTCGTCCGTCGGCTCCCAACTCCCATGTCCCGTACTGAAGTGGACGAACTTGAATGGCATGCCGGGCAGGGCGGGCCGAACCGCTCGCCCGGACAGGATCAGCGATCCGTCAGGCGCGAAGGTCGCCAGCGTCGGATCTCCCGCCGGTGTACCCGCGGCGCCGCCGGCCATGAGCCGCCACGAGCCGACCACCGAATGGTCCGAGGTCATCTCATCCGCTCCCACCGGACCGGAAGACACGAGACTCATCCCGGCGAGCACAAGCATCCCGATGATCGCGAGCATCCCTACCTGTAGTCGTCGCACGGTGTTCCTCCTCGTTGGTGCACGGCCGTGTTCCGGCCATCCTTGTAAGCGACCGCACCCGGGTTGCGGTGGAGAAGCCGGTGCGTCCACCGGCCCGTACTCAGGGTGCCAGGCCCGCTGAAGGAGCGCATCGACCGAATTGACGAGCCGTCAAACGGTTCCTGGTGCGGGGTCTAAGCACAAATGCGTAGGCCGTCAGGTGAGATTCAAACGATGCCTTGCCGGATGGCGTGGGCGGCTGCGGCGGTTCGGGAATCGAGCCCGAGCTTGTTCAGGATGTTGACCAGGTGGGCAGCCGCGGTACGGTGACTGATGCCAAGCGTCTCAGCAATGGCGCGATTGGACTGGCCCTCCGCGACGAGGCGGAGCACCTCGACCTCGCGCCCGGTCAACCCCTCCTGCATCCCGGGGGACTGACTCGGTCGTGTGGCACTGGTGCTCGGTGGTTCGTAGTCCAGGACTTCAGCGACAAGGACCTCATGGGCAAGGGAGCGCCCGTCCTCCCAGGCCGCCTCTGTGGCCTCGCGGCCCTCGGTCGCTTCGGCGGCCGAGAGCACACGCTCTCGCCGGGATGCGTCAATGACGGACGAGGCTTCTCCCCGTTCCTCGTTCGCTGCCGCTATCCCACCGAGCCACCGCATGGCGAGGAGGTGGTGGCCGTAGGATGCCGCCACCTCTGCTACGACATCGATGGTCCCTGGGACCCCAAGCACGTCACCGAACAGCCGCGACTGGTCCAGGCTCTCACCGACCAACCGGAGGGCACCGCGAAGATCACCGGCACGTCTGGCTACCTCCGCGTGGTGCATGAGTCCAAAGGCCACATTCCACGCATCACCGGCTTTCCGCGCCATCTCCAGGTGCTCCCTGGCCGCTGCCTCGAACCGGTCGTCGTCGCCCTGGAGCCGGGCGATGGTCACGAGGCACTCGAGGGCGTCGGAGGCGCGCGGTTGGCCAGGCAGTTGGCGGAATTGCGCGAGGGCATCCTCGGACATCCGCCGGGCTTCCTCGAGGTCCCCGCGCTCAATGAAGACGCCGCTCAGGAGGAGAAGGGCGAGTCCCTCGCCGAATACGTCGCCCGCCTCCCGACTCAGTTGGAGATCCTCCTCGCCATACATCATTGCCTGGTCAAGGTCCCCGAGGATGCCCGTGACGGTCCCAGCGCCGAAGAGGACCACGGACCGGGCTGGAAAGGGCGTCGTGTCCGGGAGCGCAAGGACGCGTTCGATCCAGGTCCGAGCCTCCCGGTAGTGCCCCCGCTTGAGCCAGAGTGGAAGGATCGCTGCCACCAGACGTAGCGCCGTTTCCACCTCTCCCCGCTCAATGGCCCAGCCGAGCGCTGCCCGCACGTTGTCGTGCTCGGCTTCGACCCGGTCCAGCCACCGCCCCTGATCGGCGAGGAACATGTGTGGCTTTGCCGCTTCTGTGAGCGCCAGGTAGTGGGCGGCGTGGGCACGGCGGATCGCCTCCTCCTCGCCGCTCTCGGCGAGCCGCTCCAGCCCGTATTCTCGGATCGTCTCCAGCATCGCAAAGCGCGGGTCGACCGGGTCCTCACCGCCTGCGTGCTCCGTCCGCCTCAGCAGACTCGCGTCGAGGAGTGAGGCAACGCCGTCCAAGATGTCAAGGCCGACATCGCCCGCCGCGACCACGACGGCCTCAGCCGCGTCCAGCGTGAAGCCGCCGACGAAGACCGCAAGCCGCCGGAAAAGTGCCTGCTCGGCCAACGGAAGGAGGTCATGGCTCCAGGCGATAGCGCCCGTCATTGTCCGCAGCCGGACCGGCACGTCGCGCCCACCGGCGGTCAGCAGCGGTAGGCGCCGTTCCAGCCGGGCACGCATTGCCGCCGGCGGTAGCGCCTTGGCTCGGGCGGCGGCGAGTTCGATGGCGAGCGGCAGCCCATCCAACCGCCTGCAGATGTCCGCCACCGCTACGGCGTTGTCCGGCGTCAGCGCGAAGTCAGGCATGACGGCCTGTGCGCGATCAGCGAAGAGGCGCACCGCCTCGGACTCGGCAAGAGCCTCGACGGGGTGATGGTCCCCCGGGTCCGGAAGCGCCAGCGGCGGGACGGGATATTCGCGCTCCCCGGAGACCCGCAGCCGCGCCCGGCTCGTGACGACGGCCGTGAGCAGCGGGCACGCTCCAAGCAGGTCGGCCGCGAGCGGGGCAGCCTCCACCACCTGTTCGAAGTTATCCAGGACGAGCAGCAGGCGCTTCTCGCGCAGGTGGGCCCGGAGCCGGTCGACGAGCGACTCCTCGCCGGCCTCCCGCACGCCCAAGGCCGAGGCGATGGTGGGGGCGACGAGGCCGGGGTCGGTGATCGCGGCGAGCTGAACGAAGGCGACACCGTCGGCGAACTCGGCGGCCACGTCGTGGGCCACCTGGAGGGCGAGGCGGGTCTTGCCCACCCCGCCGGGACCCGTCAGCGTCACCAGCGGCACGTCGCGGCGGAGCAGCAGGTCCGCGACCGCGGCGACGTCGCGCTCCCGCCCGATCAGGGGCGTGCGCGGCAGCGGCAGATCGTGGGGTCGGTCCGGGGGCGGCGTGCCGGACATGGCGCGGCTCGGTCAGTTAGCGACGAATGGCAGGGATGTGTGCCCGCATCTTGCCGAACCGCCGGGTTTACGTCAATCGCGTCCTTCCAGAGCGCCGTGAACCAGAACGCCCGTGGCATTCCTTCCACGGCCGGTCTGTTCTAGCGGAAGCGACGGCGACCTTTTTCGCCTGTTCAGTACCAATACGGACAAGCAGTTCGCGTTCCCCTTTACGGCCGCAAGTACTTCGGCAAACACACGTCCCACAGTCGCTGCCACAATGAGGATGCGTCCCTTCCCCGTAGATATTGTCAACGCCAGCGCAAACCGACGATCTCCGACGAGGCTGCAATCCGTCCCCTCTTCCGCGCCTCGCCCTCGTCCAGCATAGCCATCTGGTGAATCACCGTGCCGGGACACCGTTGGAGACCAAGGTGATGATGTCCCTGTTCTCACCCATCGAGCGCTTCGAGCGGCCAGGGTCGAGCTGCTACGCAAGAGACTCTATCCGTATGAGCCGCCTTCAGATGCCAATGACCGGGAGCGGGTTTGGTCACCACTTGTACGACCATACGCATTTGTCCAGGAGTGACGGTGCCCGCTCAGCACCCATTCGGCTGCTCCCCAAGCGCCCGCTTCACCCGCTCCACCGCCGATGGGATCACCTCACTGATGCCGCTCCACATCCGGAGCGTCACGGCACAATCGTAGGGCGTTTCACCTCGGTTCACGAGTACCACTCGGGCACGGGACCCAATCGCCCGCCCAACTAGCGAGGCCGCTGGCTCGACCACGAGCGAGGAGCCCAAGACGAGCAGAAGATCGCAGGAGCGGGCGTGTTGGTCGGCGCGGGTCCACTCTTGCTGGGGCAGCGGATCGCCAAAGTTCACCACGGACGAGATAAGCTGGCCACCGCAGGTCGGGCAGACCGGCTGTCCCACCACCGGTTTCTGCGTACGATAGCCGGGGCCCCACCGGCGCGTGTCCCACCCTACCCGCTGTCGGGTGTGCAGTTGGTCACAGCCCAGGCAGCGCATGAGCTGTCCGTTGCCGTGCAACTCCGCCACGAGGGCAGGGTGGATGCCAGACTGGCGATGGAGGTTGTCGGTGTTCTGAGTGATGAGGAACTGAAGCTTGCCGAGCTGCTCAAGCTCGACGAGGGCCAGGTGGGTGCGTTGGGCTGCACCTGGTTCGGCGAAACCCGCCACTGCGGTGGTGGCAAGCCGGCGTCACGTCGCGTCCACACCCCGCTTGGACCGCGAAAGTCGGGGATGCCGGAGTCCGTGCTGATGCCAGCACCTGTGAAGGCGACAATGTGCTTGCTCTGAATGATCCAGCGAGCGATGGTCTCGATGTGCTGCTCGAGGCGCTCTTCCTCGGTCATGATGCTCCTCCTAAAGGGACTAATCGAAGCGACGTTGGTGTATTGGGCAACCTTCCCCCCGCGCATGGGGCACTCGCCCCAATGTACGCCACCGCGCAGGCTACTATGTGCAAGGAGCAATTGACGGTCGAAGACATCAAGAGTTAGGGTTCAGGAGCGCCGCCAGCCAGTCCGAGAAAATTAAATCCACCTGCAGTTGCTCCTGCATTCGGATTACGCAGCAACGCCTTGAGCCGGAGGGTGAATAGCTCGTCGCCCGCCTCCCACACGTCCAGCGCCGAAGCGACGGTGGGCGCGACGAGGGTGGGATCGGTGATGGGAGCGAGGGAGACGCACGCCACACCATCGGCAAACTCGTCGACCACGTCGCGGCCACGTGGAACACGAGGTGGGTCTTGCCCACCTCGCCGAGGACGGTCAGGGTGACGAGGCTGACGTCGTGGCGCCGAAGCAACTCAGCGACGGCCGCAACCTCCTGCTCGCGCCCGATCAAGGGCGTGCGGGGCAGCGGCAGGTCCTGGGGAAGTTGGGGAGCGACGTGCCGGACATAGCGCGGCTCGGTGCGTCGGTGAGCGGCACGGGTCGTTCAATCTCGATGATGCCGAACGGCCGCCGTGACGTCAACCGCGCCGCTGGAGCACCTGCCGCACGTGCAACGGCCGTGGCAGCATCACCACGGCCGACTCTCTCCAGCGGACGCGACGGGGGTCGGTTCAGCACGTTCAAAACCTGGCGCATGACGGCCGGCCGGTCCGCGTTCCGGTCCCCGACTTCCGGCCGTCCGCCGCCTTCGCGCCGCGGTGGCCGTCACGGTCGCGCCATGACGCGCCTGCGCCTGGCCGATATCGCCTCCGCGCTCGGAAGCTGACATCAGCCCAGCCGTCCGCGATCCGCGCCCTCGCCGCCACCAGGAGCCTGCGCTCCCTCGCGGCTGACTTTGGCGGCAGCCACGAGACGGTGCGGGTCATCTGCCGTCGGCACGGGCGGCGACCCTGAGGGGGACGTGCCATCCATCGCCGTGGCGGCCCGAGACGACCCGACCCGGCGCGACGGCGGACATCGCGCCCGGGGCGCCGTGCGCCATGGACCGGCCCCCCTGGAGACGCTGCCCCACCCAGACCCGTGCGGTGCCGACGCCGCGGCGGCACCGGGGGAACCGCCTCACGAGCCCACCCGTCGCCTCGTGACTGGCCGGGACGGGCCGAACCCGAGTGGCATCGGCCAGCAACTCCCGGCGGGAGGCTTCGGCCATCACGACCGTCGCGCCAAACTGGTGCATCGGGCGCTCCTCTCGTGCGCTAGCCTCGCCCGCCATTTTCTTGTCCTGATGGCGTGGCTCACTGAAGAGCCGGACCGGACGCAAGGTGGCCGCCGGGTTCGGCGTCCGCCGTGAGCCGGTCCGGGCGGTCCTCCGGGCGGGGGCGTGCCGTCTGGACGGCACCGCGGCGGAGCCGAGGTCGTGGCCGCAGGCGGCCGCGCCTCGCCCCCGAGAGCGCAGCTCCGCCTCCGTTAGCGGGCGGGGCCGAGCGAGGCGACGGAGGCGGCGGGGGCGGCGGGTGTCGCCGTCCCGCCGGTCCGGGTCCCGTCGCGGCGGGCAACAACGCGAACGAGCACGCCGCCCAAGCGCCGCAACGCGGTGCGTGCGATGGCCAGGCCGGGGGACCGGAGGCGGACGGCCTGCGCGCTGAGCCGGTCCTGCGTGGCCCGGACCTGGCGTGCCTGGTGGTCCATCGCCGCCGTCTCGCAGATCGTGTGAGGGTGGGGCATCATCGCAAGATCCTCCTCGGCGTCCGAGCGCCGTTCGATTGGGTCGGTAGCTTGATCACCAGCGGGCGTCCGTCACGGTGGGCCGTTCCGCGTCACCTGCCGGCGCCTGAAGCGGCGACCGGCCCCGGTGTCTGCCCCCCGGGAGCGAGCCACCGCCCACCCTCCAGGCGCCGACCGCCGCGGACGAGGGCCGCGCCGATGCTGGACCGCCGGGCCGGCCGCGCGGACCGGGCGACGTCCCGCCCGGTGGGTGGCGGCGGGTCGGATCGATGCCCCTCCACCGCGGCCAGCATCACGAGGTCCCGGACGGCACCGGATTGCCAGTCGACGGGAAACATGGGGGGGCCTCCTGCAACCACCGGTCACCGCCTCGTGCCGTCCGGTCCCGCCACCGCGCCGGGAGCGCGGCCGGCTCGGGGGCGGGGCCGACGGGCCGCGACGCCCCCTGGAGCCGCCCGCCGAGGCGGACGAGCGCCCCGCCAAGGACCGACGGGAGCCGGTGAGACCGCGCGGCGCGCGGGCGACTCGCGGCCGCTTCGGCGGCCAGCCAGCCGCGGGCCGCCGCACCATCGAGCCGCCCGCGGGTGATCTGCTCGGTCATGTAGTCAACGCCGAGGTTGGGATTCATCGCCACGTCCTCCCGGTGCCACGCCCGGCGGCTCCGCTCCTGCCATCCGCGCCCGCCGTTCGGGGCACGGTCCCAGCATGCGCCCCGGCGCGGCCTCCCGCATCCGGGGATCACCGGATATCGCGGTCGTGTTTCCGGGGGACGTGCAGTACGGGGGGTCGTACGGGGTACGTAGGCGGGGGGGCGAGCTAGGCCAGCCCGTCGCGGACGGCGCGGGCAGCGGCCTCGGCGCGGGTCGCGGCGCCGAGCTTGGCGAGGATGCGGGTGACGTGGGTTTCGGCGGTGCGGGGACTGACGAAGAGCGCGGCGCCGATCTCCGGGTTGGAGCGGCCCTCCACCAGCAGCCGCAGCACCTCCCGCTCCCGGGGCGACAGGCCGTGGCGGGCGGCCGGGTCGGGCGGGGTGGCGGGGCCTGGGGGCGTTCCCGGGGTGAGCGGCTCGGCGGCCAGGGCCAGGGCCTCGGCGACGGCCTCCTCCAGCGGCAGCGCTCGGCCGGCCGCCCAGGCGACCCGGAACGTCGTCTCGCCGAGCGCCGCGCGCACGGCGGTCTCGACGCGGTCGTGCCTCGCGTGGTCGAAGGGGGGAGGAACGACCCCGATCGCCTCCCGCAGCGCCGCCGCCGCCCCGAGCAAACGGGCCGCCCGCACGGGGCGCGCCTCCCAGTGGCGCGCCACCGCGCTGAGGTTACCGAGCACGTCGGCGATGCCTAATCGGTCGCCGAGTTCCTCTGCGAGGGCCAGCGCTTCGCTGTGGAACGCCGCCGCGCGCTCGTAGTCGCCTTGGTCCTCCGCCACCGTGCCAAGGGCGGTCAGCGCGCCGGCAACGCCCGGCCGGTGGCCGCCCTCCCGAAACAACGCCGCCGCCTCGGCGTGGAGCTCCGCCGCCCGTGGCAGGTCGCCCTGCTCATGCGCCACGGCCCCGAGGTGGCTGAGCGAGGCCGCGATGCCCCTCGGGCGGTCAAGCTGCCGAAACCGGCCCAGCGCCTCCTCGTAGAGCGCGGTCGCCCGCGGCACGTCGCCTTGATCGTACGCCACGGACGCCAGGCCGTGGAGCGAGAAGGCAATGGCGAACTCGTTTCCGAGTTGCCGCGCGAGGCCCAGCGCCTCCTCGTAGTGCGCGGCCGCCCGCGGCTGGTCGCCCTGGGCCTCGGCGAGGACGCCCGCTGCCTTGAGTACGTCGAGCCGGTCCGGTGAGGTCCGGCCCGAGCTCCGGGCCAGCGCCTGCTCCAGCCAGGCCCGCCCCTCGGCCAGGTGGCCGCGCGTGTACCAGAACTGCACCAGGTACCCAGCCAGCCGCACGCCCGAGTCCGGATCGTACCGCTCCAGCATCCAGCCCAACGCCGCGCGCAGGTTGGCGTGCTCGGTCTCCAGCCGCCCGAGACATGAAGCCTGGTCCGGCCCAAAGAGCGCCGGCGCCACCCGCTCGGCCAGCGCCAGGAAGTGCCGCGCGTGGGCGTCGCGCGTTGCCCCCTCCTCGCCGCTCGCCGCCAGCCGCTCCAGCGCGAACTCCCGCACCGTCTCCAGCATCGCGTAGCGCGGTTCCCCGGTCGGCCCGTCCTCATGCCGCAGCAGGCTCTTGTCTGCCAGTGAGCAGACGCCGTCGAAGGGGTCGATTCCGAGGTTGCCCACCGCGTTGGCAACCGCCTCCGCCGCCTCCAGCGTGAAGCCGCCGATGAACACGGCCAGCCGCCGGAACAGCGCCTGCTCCTCGGCGCTCAGCAGGTCGTGGCTCCACGCGATGGCGTCCCGCATCGTCTGCTGGCGGACGGGCAGGTCGCGCCCCCCACCGGTCAGGAGCGGCAAGCGCTGCTCGAGGCGGGCGAGCAACGCTTGGGGCGGGAGGACCTTGACCCGGGCGGCGGCCAGCTCGATCGCCAGCGGCAGCCCGTCCAGTCGCCGGACGATGGCGGTGACGGCCAAGGCGTTTTCGTCAGTGAGGGCGAAGCCCTCACGCACCGCCTGCGCCCGCTCGACGAAGAGCCGCACCGCCCCGGAGGCGGCGGCTGCGTCGGCGGGAGCGGTGTCAGTGCCCGGGCTGACGCTCAGCGGGGGCACCACATGTTCGCGCTCCCCGGAGACCCGCAGCCGCGCCCGGCTCGTGACGACGGCCGTGAGCAGCGGGCACGCTCTAAGCAGCTCGGCCACGAGCGGGGCGGCCTCGACCACCTGCTCGACGTTGTCGAGCACCAGCAGCAGGCGCTTCTCGCGCAGGTACGCCTTGAGCCGGAGGGGAAGCGGCGCATCGCCCGCCTCCCGCACACCGAGGGTTTGGGCGATGGCGGGGAGCACCAGGGCGGAGTCGGTGACCGGGGCGAGGGAGACGAACGTGACGCCATCGGCGAACTCGTCGACCAGGTCGTGGGCCACCTGGAGCGCGAGGCGAGTCTTGCCCACGCCGCCGGGGCCGGTCAGGGTGAGGAGACGGACATCGTCCCGGCGCAGCAAGGCGACGACCGCGTCCAGCTCGCGCTCACGTCCCACCAGCGGGGTGAGGGGCACTGGGAGGTCGTGGGGACGGTCGGGTGGTGGCGTGCCGGGCATGGCGCGGCTCGATGGTTCGGCGGCGAACGGCACAGGGTGTTGGTCCGCATCTTGCCGAACGACCCGCTGTCGGTCAACCGCTGCCCCGGACAAGCTGTCAAACGAGAGCACGGCCGTGGCAGTACTGCCACGGCCGTGCTGCTCCAGCGGAAGCGACGGGGATCGGTCGCGCGCATGCGTCATGCGCCATCCGGCGTCGTGGTCATCGCCGACGCCCCACCTCGCCGCGTGAGCGGTCATTCGGAGCGCGCCGCGTCCCAGACCCCGCGGCGGCAAAGCTCTCGCCGGAGCAGGAAGCTGCCATCCGCGCCCAAGCTGGGACCCAGAGTCTCGGTCGCTGGTCGCCGACTTCGGCGTCAGCCACGAGACGGTGCGGGCGGTGCTGCGGGCGGCGCTTTCCGAGGCCAGCCGACCGTGGTGCCCAGTCCGACAACACCTGTTGAGAAGCCGTCCGGCGCCGACCTCAGTCGACCCGGCGGAGGCGTCCGCTGCGCACGTCGTAGACGAACCCACTGACCGCGACGTCGTCGGGGACGAGGGCGAGGCGCGGATGGTGGCCACGTCATCGCGCACGCTCTGATCCAGGTCGCCAAACGGGAGGAAGTCGATGCCCGCGGCGTCGACCCCGAGGCGGTCGCGCAAGCGCTGCCGCAGCTGGTCGTTGGTGAAGGTGAGCATGCCGCAGTCGGTGTGGTGGACGACCACGACCTCCTGCGTCCCGAGCAGCTCGTGGGAGATGGCGAGGAGCGGAGGGCATCGTCGCTGGCCCGGCCGCCGGCGTTCCGGATGACGTGGGCGTCACCCTCGGCCAGCCCGAGCATCTTGGCGGGGTCGATGCGCGCGTCCATGCAGACCAGGATCGCCAGGTGACGGGCCGACGACGGTGGCAGGTCCCCTGGTCGAAGCTGGCCGCGTACCGCTCGTTGGCGGCCAGGAGCTCGTCGAGCACCGGCATGGTCTCCTCCTCCGCTGCGGCCACCCCGCGGGCGGGTCGGTCTCGCTCACCAACGGCACGCTACGGCTGCGCGCCGACATCCGTCAACGGACGCTCCCGGTTCCCCCGGCCGCGTTCGGCTGGCGACAACGGGTCGCCGCTCCCGCGCATGCCGAGCCATCCGGGACGGCGTCCTCGATCCTGGACGCGACGTGGAGGGCCAGGTGCGTCGTGCCCACCCCGCCAGGGCCGGTCAGGGGCAGGAGGCGCACGTCGGGCCGGCGCAGCAGCTCGGCGACCGCCGCGACCTCGCTCTCGCGACCCACGAGGGGCGGGAGCGGGGTTGGGAGGTTGGTCCGCGTATCGGGCGGCAGCCCACCGAGCATGGCGCGGCTCGGTCCGTCGGCGGGCAGTGTGGGGGCGGTGCAGACAATGTCCAACGTAGCCACTATTCCGTCAACTGTCTTGCCGAGCACCCGCCAAGCGCGAAACGGCCGTGGCGTTGATGCCGCGGCCGTGCCGCACCGACGGAAGCGACGGGGATCGGTCGCGCGCTCGTAGGTCGGGCGTTCCGGCAGCGCCTCGGCCAGCCCGATCGCCTCGCGCAGCGCCGCCGCCCCCAACGGGCGGGCCGCCGCGTTTGTTGTGGGTCTTCGTGCCCCCAAGGCGCGCTTATCTCTCCACGGCACGGATGCCGGTGCCCGCCTGAGGGACCGAGGAGTCCCCAGCGGCGATCGGCGCGCCCATCCCCGTGTGACGTCGGGGTCGGTTTCGCCCGCGAGGCGGGCGTCGGGTTCGGCGCCGAGGCGGGCGAACGCGGATCTGGCCGCCTCCCGCTCCAGCGTGCTCGTGTCGCGGTCGCCGAGGGCGTCCAACGCCCGGGCGAGCAGCACCCGCGCCCGCGCGATGCTGTACGGCGCGTCGACCTGCCGCCAGAGTTGAATCCCCTGCCGCAGGCTCGGGACGGCGGCCTCGGTTCGCCGCTCTCGAGCTGCACGGCGCCGCGGGCGCACGCCGCGGCGGCCTGCAGCGCGGTGCTCCCGTAGGTTGCGGCGATCTCGGCCAGCTCGGCCGCGGCCGAGCTGGCCGTCTCGGGGTCGCCCGTCGCTAGGGCGATCTCGACCTGCGCTGGCAGGAGCCTCGCGACGGCGAGGCGGTCCCAGGCGGCCTCGCTCAGGGCAGCCGTGATTGCGCCGGCCGCGGCCGGCGCGTCGCCCTGGGCGAGGCGGAGCAGGGCCAGGCCGGGGTGGGGGGAGGCGCCGAGCTCGTGCGCTTTTGCGGAAGGCCCGCTCGGCGCCGGCTAGGTCGCCGCCGCGCAGGCGGATCTCGCCGATCGCGTACGTGGCCATCGCGGCGTGGCGCAGGTCGAACGTCGCGCACTCGTCGCAGGCCACCAGGGCCTCGCGCTCGCCCTCTGCCCAGGCGCTCCGCACGACCAGGACGGCCGCCTTGTGGACTCGGCAGTCGCCGGGGTAACCGGCCGTGCCGCCGGCGCCGGCGCACTGATGGATGGCGTCGGTCCACTCCAGCGCGCGGCGGTAGTCGAAGAGGTCGACGCAGGTGGAGAGCGTCCAACAATAGACGTAGCCGGCCGCGAACGGGCTGAGGCTGCCTGCGACCGCGGACGCCATCGCCTCGTCGAGGCAGGCCAGGCCCTCGGCCCGGCGGCCGAGCCGCACCAGCGCGTAGCCCTGGGCGGTCAGCGCGACCGCCTGCACGTCCTCGTCGCCGAGCCGGCGCCCGATCTCGAAGGCGGTGCGGGCGCTGGCGAGGCCGCCCTCCAGGTCGTCCATGCTCCGCAATCGGACCACGGCCGTGGTCCAGGCGAGCAGGCCGTGCTCGACGCTCTCGGGCTCGCCCTCCAGCAGGCGCTGCGCCTTCTGGAACCAGCCGGCCGCGACGGCCGGGCTCAGGCGGATGACGTTGTTGACGACAAGGCCGAGTGCCGCCCGGGCCGCGCCGCGCCGGTCGCCGCCGCGGCTGTAGGCGGCGTGGGCGCGCTGGCGGGCGTCGATCGACTCCTGCGGGTGCCCGCTCCAGAGAGCCGCCTCCCCCAGCGCCTCGAGGTCGCCGGCCGTGAGCTGACCTTCCGCGTCGGCGGCCGAGAGGCGTTCGAAGCCCGCCTGCCAGTCGCGCCGGGACACCGCCGCGCGCCCGGCCTCGAGCGCGCGAAGCGCCACTGGTGCGGCGGTGACCGAGACGGCGCCCCGCCACGCGGCGAAGAGCCGGGCCCGGTCGTCTTCGGTGAGCGCCAGGGCGCAGCAGAGGGCCTCGAGCGTGTGGCGGTACGGGCGTGTGCGACCGCGCTCTAGGTTGCCGACGGTCGTGACGCTCAGCGGCGGGTCAACGAGGGCGGCGAGCTCCTCCTGCGAGAGGCCGCGCCGCTCACGGTGCCCACGCAGGAGCGCCCCAAGCGTCGCCGTGTCGTCGTTCCCCAAGGCGCATGACCCCCTGGTTCGGCGGCCGCCGCCGCCAGGCACGCCGAGCATAGCACGTGCCGCCGGCGGTCGGTGCCGAGATTGTGGGCGACGTTGCGGGTAAGACTGTCGACTGTGGCTGGTGGGGCGGCGCGCCGGAGCGCAGACTGGTGACCGCAGCCCCTCCTGGGCTGACGACGCCAGGACTAGCGAGGAGGACTCATCCGTGAGCAGCGCCACGCAGACCCAGACTGTGCCGGTGATTCGACTGACCGAGCGAACGCTCTTCGCCAGCAGAGGGAAGCCCCCCATGATCGCCCAGCCGCTCCGCCGCCTGTTCCCGGCCCTGCTCCTCACCCTCGCCGCCATCGCCGCCGCCCTGGCCACCCCTGTCGGCGGCGCCCGGGCAGCGGGCTGTGACATCTCCGCCGCCTCGAACCTGGTCGGCGCCAACCTGGCCTACTGTGACCTCTCCGGGGCTTCGCTGGCAGGCGCCGACCTGCGCTGGGCCTACTTGGACCACACCATCCTCGCCGGCGCCAACCTCGCCGGTGCCGACCTCTCCGACGCCGTTCTGAAGGCCGCCGACCTGACCAGGGCGAACCTGGACAGCGCCCGCCTGCACCGCGCTAACCTGACCTACGCCAACCTGACGAGGGCGAACCTGAACTTCGCCCGCCTAGACGGCGCCCGCCTCGGCGACGCCAACCTGACCTATGCCTGGCTGTACTTGGCCTCCCTGCCCGGGGCCGATCTGACCGGGGCCAACCTGTACGATGCCGACCTGAGCGGCACCTGGCTGGAGAGCGCCCGCCTCGTCGGCGCCAGCCTGTACGGGGCCGGGCTGCCCGGGGCCGATCTGAGGTGGGCCGACCTGACCGGGGCCGATCTGAGCGAGGCCGACCTGAGGTACACCGAACTGACCGGCGCGGCCCTGGACGACGGGGCCCCGTACGGCGCGTTCCTGTACCACACCGGTTGCCCGGACGGGACCCGTAGCGGCGTCGACGACGGCGACGGCTTCACCTGCGCCAACAACCTGCTCAGCCCTCGCCGCGCGCGGTGACGGGTGGCGGCCGGCCCGGCCAGGCCGGGGCACCGCCGACGCCGGGGGGGGGGGATGTCCCCACCCCGCCGCAGCCGTGCCCGGCGTCGCCCGCGGTCGACGGCCCCTGGCCGATCCCTCCGGTGATCAACCCCGCGTGCGGACAACGGCGTAGCCCGGTTCGAAAATGGATCGGGCGTTGTCAGCCGGCGGCCGCCCGCTCGAGCCAGGCGGGCCCGTCGGCGCGGTGGCTGCGGAAGTGCCACAGCCTCACCAGCGCCCCGGCCAGCGCCATTCCCGCCTCCGCGTCGCCGACCTCCGCCAGCCAGGCCAGCGCCGCCCGAAAGTTGGGCAGCTCGGCCCCAACCGGTCAAGCCACCGCTTGTGCTCCGGCCCCTCCCACGCCGCAACGGTCTTGGCCCGCTCCGCCAGCGCCCGACACCACGCCGCGTGCCGGCCGCGCACCGTCTCCAGCATCGAGAACCGCGGCTCCCCGCCCGGACCGTCCTCCGCCCGCAGCAGGCTCTGGTCCACGAGCGAGGCGGCCCCGTCGAAGACGTCGATGCCCGGGTCGCCCGCCCTGGCGCCCACGGCCTCGGCCGCCTCCAGCGTGAAGCCGCCAGCGAACACGGCCAGCCGTCGGAACAGCGCCTGCTCCTCCTCGGTGAGCAGGTCGTGGCTCCAGGCGATCGCGTCCCGCATCGTCTGCTGGCGGGCGGGCAGGTCCCGGCCACCCCGGTCAGCAACGTAAGGCGCGTGTCCAGCCGCGCCAGCAGCGCCGCCGGCGGCAGCATCTTGACCCGGGCGGCGGCCAGCTCGATGGCCGGCGGCAGCCCATCCAGCCGGCGGCAGATGGCGGCGACGGCCGCCGCGTTCTCGGCCGTCAGCGCGAAGTCCTCCTTCACCGCCTCCGCCCGCTCGACGAAGAGGCGCACGGCCTCAGACCCGGAGAGCTCGTCGAGGAAAACGGCGTGGTCGTATGCGGCAACACCAAGCGGAGGCATGCCATGTTCGCGCTCGCCGGACACGCGCAGCCGCACCCGGCTGGTGACCAGGACCTTCAGCCCTGGGCACGCCCCGAGCAACTCCGCCACCACCGGGGCGGCCTCGACAATCTGCTCGAAGTTGTCCAGCACGAGCAGGAGGCACTTGTCCCGAAGGAATGTCCGCAGTCAGTCGCTAAGCGGCTCGTCGCCGGCCTCGCGCACGCCGAGGGCTTGGCCGATCGAGGGCATGACCAGATTCCGATCGGAGATCGGAGCGGGGCCGACGAAGTGGACGCCGTCCGGGAAGGCCTCGGCCAGCCGCTCGGCGACGGCGAGAGCGAGCCGGGTCTTGCCCACCCCACCGGGGCCGGTCAGGGTCAGGAGGCGCACGTCGGGCCGGCGCAGCCCTCGATGGCGGCGGCAACCTCGCTCTCGCGACCAACGAGGGGCGTGAGCGGGGTTGGGAGATTGGTCCGCGTATCCGGGCGGCAGCCCACCGGGCATGGCGCGACTCGGTCCGTCGGCGGGGCGGGTCATTGGACCCAGATGACGCCGAACGGCGCCGGTGCCGTCAATCACGGCGCTCACCCAGTGAGAGCTTGGTGCAAAACGCGGCGAGGCGAGAGGGCGAACTGGGCGGGGCTGCTTATCCGCCTATCGGGGGCTTGACACGGGCGGGGCGTGGGCTACAACAGGAGGCGGGACCGCTACAACCGACGGCAGACGACCGCACGTTCCAGGAGGCGCCTCATGCAGGCAACCGACCCCGGCGCGCCCCCGCTCCGCCCGACGCGCTTGTCGAGCGCCTCTTCAACGCGACCACCGCGGCCATGGACCTCTTCGCCGTCTACCTCGGGGACCGGCTCGGCTACTACCGGGCCCTGGCCGACGGCGGCCCGGCGACGAGCGGCGAGCTGGCGCAGCGGACCGATACCGCCGAGCGCTACGCCCGCGAGTGGCTGGAGCAACAGGCCGTGACGGGGATCCTCGCGGTCGAGAACCCGCACGCGCCGGCCACCGAGCGACGGTTCCGCCTGCCGGCCGGGTACGAGGCGGTGCTCGTCGACCCGGACAGCCCGGCCGCGATGGCGCCAATGGCTCAGATCTTCGCCGGCTGCGTCAAGCCGCTGCCCCAGCCCTCGAGGCGTTCCGCACGGGCGCGGGCGTGCCATTCGAGGACTATGGGGCAGACCTCGCCGAGGGTCAGGCCGGCACGACCCGCCCGCAGTTCCGCCACCTCCTCGCCCAGGAGTGGCTCCCCGCGATGCCAGACGTCCACGCCCGTCTGGAGGCTAACCCGCCGGCCCGCGTTGCCGACGTCGGCATGGGTCTCGGCTGGTCCAGCATCGCCATCGCCCAGGCCTATCCCAACGTCCGCGTGGACGGCTTCGACCTGGATGAGGCCTCGGTGGCAGCGGCGCGCGCCAACGCCGAGGCAGCCGGGGTGGCCGACCGCGTCGCGTTCCACGTCCGCGACGCGGGTGATCCGGACCTTGCCGGGCGCTACGACTTCGCGCTCGCCGTCGAGTGTATCCACGACATGCCGAACCCCGTCGCCGTGCTGGGGGCGATGCGCCGGCTCGTCGGCGAGGGTGGCCCGGTCCTGATCGTGGACGAGAAGGTGGCTGACCGCTTCACGGCGCCGGGCGACGAGGTCGAGCGCTACATGTATGGCTTCAGCATCCTGCACTGCCTGCCGGTCGGGATGGTGGAGCAGCCGTCGGCGGCGACGGGGACGGTGATGCGCGAGGCGACGATGCGCCGCTACGCGGAGGAGGCAGGCTTCGGAGCGGTCGAGGTGCTACCGATCGAGCACGACTTCTTCCGCTTCTACCGCTTGACCGGCTGAGCGATCGATCGAGGAGCGCCGAGCGCCGACGGCACCTCGTGCTGATCACCCGATCCCGGAGTCCAGGAAGCTGAGGCAAATCAACGCGCGGGCCCGGAGCAATAGCCCCGGGCAGAGGTCGCCGCGCCGCTTGTGGCGGACGCCGAGGCGGCGGCAACCGAGCCGCCAAGACAGCGATCGCTCCACCACCCAGCGGTATCGTCCCAGCCGCTCGGATGCATTGATACCGCGACGCAGGAACCTGCCGGTTCCAGTGCCGCGTCGCGTTTCCGTGCTGGGCGCGACCGGGCGGGATCCCGGCGGGCGAGCGCCAGCCCTACCCAGCACGTTCACGGTCTACCGAGAGCCGAGGGGCGCTGCCGCGAGACAGACCCCGAAGGTCCGCTGAGGTATCGCGGGCGTCGAGAGCCCCTGCGGTGTCAACCCGATGTGCATGCCGGCGTGCGCTCGAACCCAAACCGCCGACCTGGACCGCGCGGCGCACTCGCCGATAGCCCTTCCGTCCCCGGTGTCGATCAGATGTCCCGTGAGCGGTCGGGCCGCCGCCCGGACGGCGGCGTGGCCCCTCCTTCCAACTCGGCGACGCGCCGCTCCAGCGCCTCGATGCGCTCCAGCAGCGGGCGGATCGCCCGTGCCACCTGAGCATCGATCAACTTCTGGGCTTGACCGCCGACGACGCCCTTGAGGGCGCGATTCGCCAGCGGACTCAAAGGGACCTGGGGCACGGGTACACCTCACACCAGCTTGTTCGTGCTGCGATGTCGTGACGTCCAGTATCCCACTGCATCGGGCTTGCTCTCCGAAGCCGAACAACAGACGTTGTGCACCAGGACGTCGCGTCTGCGACCCCTACGTCGCGACGGGCATGAAGCGTCCAACCCTGGAGTGGTCCTGGTCTATCCTGTTCCCAAATGGTTCAGCCTGACGACATCCACGTTGGCACCAATCGTCCCGGGGGGATGCGAACCCGCAGAGGTGGTGGACCCCACCACGGAGACCGGCCATGACGGTGACCCTCTCCGCTCGCTTTGACGAGGCCCTCGGCTACGCCAGGCGGCTGCACGCCGCGCAGGTGTGCAAGGGCACGGCGATCCCCTACATCGCGCACCTATTGGCAGTGACCGCGATCGTGCTGGAACACGGCGGCGAGGAGGACGAGGCGATCGCCGCCCTGCTTCACGACGCGGTCGAGGACCAGGGTGGCTCGGCAACCCGAACCGAGATCCGCCGCCGCTTCGGGGAGCACGTCGCCGCCATCGTCGACGGCTGCACCGACGCGGAGACGATCCCCAAGCCCCCGTGGCGGGCACGCAAGGAGGCGTATGTGGCGCACATCGCCCACGCCTCCCCGTCGGTTCGCCTCGTCTCGGGTGCCGACAAGCTGCACAACGCGCGGGCGATCCTGGCCGATTACCGCCAGCATGGCGACGAGCTGTGGGCGCGCTTCACCGGCGGGCGGGACGGCACGCTGTGGTACTACCGGGCCCTTGCCGATACTTTTCGGGTCGTGGGGCCCACGCCCCTGATCGAGGAACTGGAGCGCACGGTGCGCGAGCTGGAGCAGCTGGCCACGAAGCCGGAGGCCGACTGACCCGCCGTGGGGGACCCCGTGACCGGCTGGAGGCACCCGGCCACCGCGGTGACGGTGGATCACGACGACGCGCGAGGTCGATCACCGTCTGCCGAGGCGCAGCAGACCAGCACGTACGCGACCCCGGACCTCACGTCAGTCTGTCCGCGCGATGCCGAGCGGAGGGACGATCCAACGGTCGCGGCTAAGCGCAGATCATGGGTGAGCTCGACGCCGCATCCTTTTAGGGCCTGGCGCGGCTCGTGTTCGTGAGGGTGTCCGTCTACGGACACCGCCACAACAGCTGCTTCGACGATGAGGTGCCCGGCTAGGCGTTCACGCCGGCCTTCGCTGGGCTGCTATCCCATTCGCTTCCAGCAACACCACGCTGTACACGGGGACGTTGCGCAACATCAAGCGCTGCACGTCGCCGTCGCTCGTCAGGAACGCGTCCATCTCGCCCTCTGGACTGAAGACGGACGCATTGGCGAACGGCCCGGGAAGCCGGAGCTCGAGCGTCAACTCGGGCAGGACCGGGGTGTGGTCGCGCTCCTCGTCGAAGTCGTAGCGGATGATGTGGACGGCGGCCCCGCGCTCCACCTGTTGCACGTTGATCGCCAGGTTGGCCGTCTGCCCAAGCCGGACTTGGCGACCGCTTGGCAGCCGCTCAAGATCGAATCCCTCGCCGTCGCCGATGCAGGTCGCGTTCGCGTGCTCGACGATGGCACGCCGGGTCGCTTCCGGCAGGTTCGCGCCGAGCTCGCCCACCGCCAGCACGTGCCCACCGCGGTCCAGGTACGTGAGGACGAGCTCCGCCTGCGCGGCGGTGAGGAAGCGGCACGCTGGGAGGATCAGCGTGCGGTACTGACGCAGGTCCTCGGCTCGCAACGTGTCACCGCGCAGCTCGCCGTCGGGGAAGAAGACCACGTCGTAGGGCTGGGTTGCCTCGGCCAACGCCTCGCACACCTGCCAGAAAGGGACGACCTCGTCGCCCGAGGTGTTCGTGCGGTTGTCGACGAACATGTCGCGTCGGGCGACGAGCTGGAAGGTGCTTTCGATGCTGTAGACGACCGCGACCTCCGCATAGGTCCGCCGGCTGTACAGGTGCTCATGCTCGGCCAGGAAGCGTTGAATCTCGACGCACAGCTCGTGCGGCGCGTAGAACGCATCCTGCTCGACGCTCCCCATCCACGCGCCGTACGGCACACTCATGTTCGCCCCAAGCGCCGCCGCCTCGTAGAGCGACATCCGGAACAGGTCGTACCCCTTCCCGGACTTCAACCGCTCCACCAGCTCAGGGACGACCCCGCCGTACGGGTTCTCGACGACGACGACCGGCTTCGGGCCGACGAACCCGGCCACGTAGCGGTACCACTCCGGCTGCCGGTACCGCGTGTTGCGCATCTCGGTGATGACCAGATCGACCTTCGGCTCGAGGGGGTAGTACATGTCGAGGAGGTTGAAGAAGTTGCCGGAGACCAGCACCGTGCGGCCCTTGCTCGCCGCGTACTCCCGGGCGTAGTCGGCCAACTCCCCGAAGTAGTCGGTGATCGCCCGCCGCTGAAAGCGGAGGTAGTCCCAGAAGAGCGGGGTTGACTCCCGGTCGGTCTTGAAGTCGTGCCCACGCGCCAGCAGCCACTCGCCGTAATGAAAGACGTCGAGGTCCTCGCCGGCCAGTTCGGCCGGTCGCTCGTCGGGTGGCAGCCCTTGGAGATGGGCGCGGAAGCCCTTCATGCACTCCTTACAGAAGCACCCCCCGTAGCGCATACTCGTGATCGGTAGCTCCGCCTCGTCGAGCTGGACCCCGTCCACGCCGGCGTCGATCTGGATGCGGATGATGGCCTTGAGGTACTCGCGCCAGACCGGGTTGTTGCGGTCCATCATGTAGCACTGGTGCTCCCGGTCGGGGCACTCCACCCAGAGCGCGTGGCACGGCACGCCGTGGATGTCGCGGGAGCACGCCTCCTCCAGCAGGTCCGTCACGCGCTCGCCGTCGCTGTTGACCAGTCCCCCTGGGAAATACTGCTCGAACGGCGGCCAGAGCTTGGGGTAGCGGTTCTGTGAGAACTCGCGCAGCCCTAACCACCCCCGCTTGCCGGCCCCGCGCGGCTCGTTGAGGGCGAGAATGCGGTCCTCGGCCTCGGTCAGCTCGACCGGGAACTCCCAGCCCTGCACCTCGAAGACGATGCCGAAGACCTTGATGCCGTGCTTCTGGCACTCGGCGATGAACTCGGCATCGTTGACGAACCCGTAGAAGCGGAACCGCGGGTCGATCGCAGCAAACGCCTCCTCCTCCAGATACGGCAGCGAGAGCGAGCCGCCGCCCAGCGCCGACCAGACCAGCACCGTGGCGCGGTAGTCGACGAGGTGCTCGACCATCCGCAACCGCCGCGGCGGCAGGCTCGGGTGGTAGCAGTGCTGGCCCGGAAACCAGGCGTCGAAGTAGACCCCGCGCTCGATTGGATTCTGTCCAGGTGATTGTGGCATGGGCTCCTTCACCTCGCGGTGGCGCGACCACCGCGGTGCCGACCGTCCTCGACGCTTTGCGGCAGCCACGCGGCGACGCGAGCCTCGATCGTCTCCAGCGCGACGCCGGTATGGCGCTCGATCACCCCGGCCAAGTCGTCGTCCTCGTCGTACGAGGCGCGGCAGATATCCTTGACGACCGAGAGCCCGTGCGCCTCGATCAAGTAACCCATCAGACAGGCGCCGACCCCGTAGACTGGAAGACCTTCACGGTAGGCCCCCCAGAACGGGGCGTTGCGGGAAAGATCGCGCAGCGTACGGCGGCCCTCGACCACGACCGTCCGCCAGGCATCGTCAAGCTCGGCGAGGCGGTCGCGCTGGAGAGCTGCAGCTCGAACCAGTACGCACCCCCTCGCCCAACAGCGCCGGCGTCACTCCGACCTCGCGCCGCCAGACCGCGTGGACTTCCTCGTGCGCCAACTGGTCAACCAGCGTCGCCCACCGCAGGCCGTGCGTCGCGAAGAAGATGCCGGCTTCCGTCTCCTGCCCGTTGGCGAAGATCACATCCGGGGGATGCGGTCCGCGTCGATCCATTCGACGAGCTCCGGCGGCATGACCTCCGCCACGAACCAGGGGTCGACGAGGAGCCAGTAGTTGATCTTCGCGAAGCGCTCTCGATCCTTGCCCGAGAGGTCGCCGTGGCCGAGCAACCGGCGGATCCGGGGAAAGCACTCGTCGGCCGCCGTCAGGCACGCTGCCAGCTCACCGTCCTCGTGGAGCGGGGGCTCCAAGTGGAAGACGTAGTGCGTGCCGTCGCGGACGTGCCACAGGCGGCCTTCGAGGTTCGTCACGCGGGCAAGGCTCCCGAGCTACTCCCCGATGATCGCGCTGCGTGGCGCGTCGGCCCGATCGCCCTTCGTCTTGAGGAAGGTGAAGTGGATCTCCGCCGGCTCGACGCGCGGCCGGTGGCCGTTGCCACTCGCCCAGAAAGCCTCCATCCGCTCCACCACCGTCCGCCCCCAGGCGGCCAGTTCCTCCCGGCGCGCCGGGTCGTCCGCGGTCAGCCGCCCGATCCAGTCCGTCCCGAGCTTGACATGGGTGCGCTCGTCGGCCTGAAGGTAGTCGGCCAGCTCCGCGATCCGGGTGTAGCCGCGCTTCTCCGCCTCCGTCCTCCACTCGCGCAGGGTGTGCATCAGGTTGGCCTCGGCCCAGGCGTTGGTCACGGTCAGCCGCTTGAGCGGGTCAGGGTCGTTCTGCATCCACCACCAGAGCAGCGTCCACGGACCGTAGCCGAGCTTGCCGCCGAGCTCGTCCTCGACCGCCTTGGCCACGATCTCGATGTGCCGCGCCTCGTCCCACATCTGGTGAGCCAGGTCCAGACGCATCTCCCAGGGCAACTCGGGGAATTCGGCCAGCATCTTGCCCATGCGGTCGGTTGTCTCGACCTCGCCGTAGAGCAGCTGATGGAACCGGTGCCGGAAGTCCTCCGGCGACCACGGCTCTTGCGCCTGGTAGACGCGGAAATCCTCGCGCTTGTCCGAGAACCAGAAGGGCGGCTCAACGACCGGGTGGTCGAGTGGCGGGCAGCGCTTGACGTAGCGGTAGCCGCCTTTGCCGCGCTTGACCCGCTGCGGCGCCTTCTCCTCCTTCGCGCTGTGGAACGCCAGCCAGTGGGACTCGATCCCCTGCCCGGTCACCCCGCCGCAGGCGACCAATCGACCCTCGATGTCGGCCTGGACCGCGAGCACCCGCTGGCGCTCCGCCGGCGACTGCGCCAGCGACTCGAGCACTGCCTGCCCCCACACCACGTGCGACTGGCCCATCGCCGCCAGCTGGCGGAGCAGGCGAACGGTCGGGGTGTCGGTCAGCGGATCGGTGGCGTCGGCGTGGTAGGCGTAGGTGCTGACCAGGTGCGGCTCCAGCACGCGGTAGACGGCGACGAGCCGGTCGATCAAGGAGTCCAGCTTCCAGACGTGCTCGCACAGACGCGCGAAGTCGTCGGTCGCCGGCTCCTCCCAGTAGCGGCCGGAGCGCAGCTGCTCCAGCCGCTCCCCGAGCAGGTTCGCGGCCTGGGCATGGTCGTAGACGTGGTAGCCGAAGGTCGCCTTGAAGGCGAGCTGGGGCGTCGTGTGCGACCAGCCGCCGATCATCTCCATCAACTGAACTTCGAGGTAGCGGTAGTTGGCCAGGCGCTGCGAGTTCTCCTTGACGGAGAAGCGCCCACCGAACTCCCGCCGATCGACCACGGGCATCGTTGGTCCCTCCTTTGGCCCTGCTATCCCTCGATCCGCACGGGGGTCTCCGCGAAGCGCACCACGCTGACGTCCCCCACGCCCGTACCCCGCCGCAATAGCACCACGACGGTGAGCGGCTGGTCGAGCGCCAGCGGGGCGCCGTGCCAGACGCCCTTCTCCAGGATCACCGCCTGACCCTGGCGCACCCGGAAGACCTCGAAGCGCTCCAGCTCGGGTAGCCGGTCGGGCTCCTCGGGGTGGTCCGGTGGGCCGACGTAGACCAGGCAGTCACCGCCCATCGGGACAAGCATCTCGACGCTCCGCATGTGACGCTCCGCCCAATCGAAGGACGGCTCGCTCGGCTGCAGCTCCAGGTAGCCAACGCCGTACGGGCTATCTTCGGCCGGCAGCACGGTCGTCTCGCCCCACCACCGCCAGCCCGGACCCGCGGCGTCCGGCGATGCCGTCGGCCGCGCGACGACCCGCCCGTACCGAGCGAAGGCGTCGGCCGTGAGGTCCTTGATCGGAAGCTCCATGCGCGTCACCTCATGCCCCGAGGTCGAAGGTGAAGGACCGGTACGGCACGAGCCGCGGCGCCGCCGCCAGACCCGACGGGCGATCAACCCGCTCCAGCAAGTTCACCAGCGTATTCGCGACCCGCAGCTCCAAAACGTTGTCGCCGGGGTGCAGCAGCTCGGTGACCTCGACCTCGTACGGCGGCCAGAGGCGCACGCCGGCCGACCGGCCGTTCACGACGACCTCCAGCACGTCGTCCTCCATCGCTGGTTCGATGAAGACGCGCGTGCCGTCGTACCCGTCGAGCAGAGCGAACGCGCGGCGGTAGACGGCCCGCCCGGAGAAGTGGGGGTAGCCCTGGGTCGTCCACGACTCCGGACGCACCCTCGTCCGAGGGGGCGCAATCCGGTAGCCACCGTCGGCGCGCGGCTCCAGCGCGAAGTCGCCGGTGATCTTCACCAGGTCAAGCAGGCCGTCGGTCGGGCCGGTCACCGTCAGGCGCAGGGCGATCACGTTCTCCCCCGCGCGCGTGAGCCCGGTGATGTCGACCGCCTGCATCTGGCCGTCAATCGCGCTGCGCATCGGCTGGGCCGTGGCCGCGTCGCCGTTGACGAACAGCCGCCACGCCGAGCCCGCGAAGCCGTCGACAATGAGATCCAGTCGGGGCGGAACGTGAGCGGTCTCGAAGTGGATGCGGTACCAGACATCGATTGGGTAGGGACTGCTCGGCTCAGTCGGTAGCTGGTACGCCCAAGCCCCGGGGACCATTGGCAACCATCCGGCCGGGTCGGCGTCTGGTGCCGCGTAGCGATCCGGTCCCGAACCGGGCGCCTCGGCCGTCGCCAGCCAGCTCCCGAGGACCAGCGCGTTCGCGTCCTCCGCCACGAACTCCCACTCGCCACCTAGGAGCAACGGCGCGGGGGAATCGCCGGCCTCGGCCGTCAGGCGCTCCTGGCGGCCATCCCGCTCCACGACGACGTAGCCGTCTCCACCTCGGCTCCGCCCACGAAGTCGCCCATCCGTGATGTCGTCCACGACAACGTTCGTGTCGACGACCCGGCCAATTACTGCCGGCGCGGTTGTGACGAACGCGGATCCGACGGGCGGCAGGTCAAGGCGGAACCGGGTGGCACCGTCGCTCGCCGATGACGGCGCTACCGGCCGCTCGGTGCCGGTGGACGGATCCCAGAGCAGCGGCTGGACATCGCCGTTCAGGATCACCTCAGCGGGCTGGGCGGTGAACGTCGGGTTCACCAGGAAATAGAGGTCCCGGCCGTCCTTCACCCGGTGCAGACAGAAGACCTCTGGGTTGTCGATGACAACGTCGGGAGTAATCAGGCCGGCAAGTGCCTCGCGCACCACCTCGGCGACCGATTGGCGCTCGGCGACGACCTCGCCGGTGATCTCCTGGCGCTCTCCCTCGGGCGGGGCGAACCAGTAGCGACTCTGGTCGCCGTTCGCCTCGACCACGAAGCCGGGACCCTCGGGGCGGCCGGGCGCGCCGATCTCCCGCTGCAGTCGCATCGGGAGCTGTCGGTGGAGCGCGTAGCCACGGAGAAAGGTCGTCTTGCCGCCGCCCGGGTGCTCCTGTTCCACCCGCTCGAGCTCTGTCTGCTCGCGGTAGCGTCGCTGGCTCTCGCGGGGATCGATGCCGAACAACGCCCCAATCCGGTCCGAGACGTCGACGAGCCCGTCCGGTCCAAAGGCGCGGTCAGGCAGGAAGACGGAGCTCAGGACGCGGCCGCCGCCGGCGACGAACCGCTCCAGGCACGCAACCGTGTCCAGCTTGAGGTGGGACAACGGCGGTAGGACCAACAGGTCGTAGGCCTCGTCGCGCACTCGGATCGCGCCGCCTGACAGATCCGCGCCCGCGAGCACGTCCTCGTCCAGGTAGTCGAAGTCGTGGTGCAGGCGGAGCAACAGGTCGGTCAGGGCATTGAAGTCGTGCTCGGTGCGGTCGGCGAGGGCGTTGCGGCTCTGCGGCGTGTAGGTAGCGAAGATGGCATTGATCGGCCAGAGCATCGCCACCTTGGCGACGTGGCGGCCGCCGCTGAGAAGGTGGCTGAGACGGCTGACGTACGTGGAAAACTCGCCGTAGAAGTGCCACCAGGGGTACTGGTAGAACATCGAGGGCGGCCAGTCCCGCTTGCGCGGGCCTTCCAGCGTGTAATGGAAACCGTGGGGGTTCAGGAGGTTGACGCCGAGGACGTACTCCCAGTCCGTCACCCACTTCATGCGCTGCATCGTCGCGTCCATGAAGATGCCACCGAACGACTCGCACAGGAGCCGCTCGCTGCCGAGCTGGTGGGCGGCAGAGCTGGCCAGCTTCATCGCGACGTGCTCGGCGGGCCGGTCGCGGTTGCCGATAAACGGATAGAGGTGGTCGACGCCGGTCACGTCGAGGTGCGGGTAGTGCTTGAAGGGGTTGCCCTCGACCCGCACCATCTGCCGCAGCCACTCCTCGTAGAGGAGATGGCCCGTAAAAAGGACGTCGTGCCGCCGGCACCAGTCGTGGATCTGGCGGTAGTAGGCGTCGCTGTAGAAGGCGGTCAGCGTCGTGTAGAAGTCGTGACGGACGCGGGCACTGTCCGGGCTGACGTCGAAGAAGAGGTCGGGCAGCCGCGGCCGCAGGTTGTATCCGTTCCGCTCCTGGAAGCGGCGGAACATGTCCTTCGTCCAGGGCACGATCGGGTTGTCGGCCCCGGTCACGAAGTAGTGCATCGCCGGCTCGTCGGTGTAGAAGCCGACCATCGGCGAGGGCATCGCGTGCCCAACGGTTTCGGCGTAAGGCTCGTAGCCGAGCCGCAGAAACTCGGCCGTGGCCTCCGGGTCGAGGGCGTCGATGTAGTAATCGGCGCGCTTCTCGACGAAGTACATCATGCGCCAGTTGCCGGGCGGCGCCTCCCACGGGATCACGTTCTCGAACGAGAGGTTGGGCGTCAGGTCGAGCACCCGCCCGTCTTCGCCGACGCCGAAGGCGGCCACCGGGGTGGACCGCTCGAAGTCGAGGTAGCGGCTGTCACCACCCGTCAGGTAGGCGAACCAGGGCCCGCGGACCGGGAAGCTGATGCACTCCAGGTAGCGCTGGGCGAGGTCGGGTCGTTCCCGCAGGACACGCAGGTCGGCCGTGCCGCTCGGCCAGTTCATCTCGTCGTAGATCCAGGTCGTCAGCCCCAGCCGTTCGGCCTCCTCGACGGCCAGCTTGATCCGATCGAGGTAGGTCGGACCGATGTAGGGAACCTCCAGCCCGAAGCGCCCGTGGAGGATGATCCCCGGCATCCCCTTGTCCCGGAACTCGCGCAGTTGGAAGCGCATCTCCTCGGGGTCGAGCTCGCCGTTGAGAAACCAGAACGGCAGGATGCCGTACTCGCGCGGCGGCTCGCGGAAGCGGTCGCGGCTTGGCGGTACGTTGGGCCAAGGCATCTCGGGCATCGGGAACTCCCGGTGAATGACCATCGAGATCGCCGAGTCGGTGGCGGCCGGGGGCGGCGTCCGCGCCGCCGAACGAACTCCCGCTCCTCTCTCCCTCCGGCGCGCGCTGAAGCGGCGTCATCCGGCGGCTCCGTCCATGCACACTGTCGCCTTCACGAAGCCGGGCGGCTTCTCGATCGCGGTGGTGAAGGCCTGGTCGATCTCTGTCAGGGGGAAGCGGTGTGACACCAGTCCTTCGAGGCTAAGGCGACCGGACGTCAATAGCCGCATGCCGACCCGCATCCCGCGCATGATCGTCGTCACGTCGCGGAAGTGGGCGTTGACGATCTGAAACGCCATCCAGTTCCAGTAACCCAGCGGGAGCTCGCGGTTGCCGTCCTGGTGGTAGCCGACGATGACGGTCTTCCCACTCATCCGGGTGACCTCGCCGAGCGTCGTGAGCGCCGCCTGGACGCCGGTCGCCTCGAAGCTGACGTCGGCGCCGCGGCCCTCGGTGAGCTCCTGCACCACGTCGCGTAGCGACTCGCTCGTCACGTCGACGGTTCGCGTCGCGCCCATGGCCGCCGCCCGCACCAGTGCGTCCGGCCGGGTGTCGGCGACGATCAGGTGGCGCGGCCCGCGCAGGCCGATCAGCTTCTGGACGAGATTGCCCATGAAGCCGGCGCCGATCAGCACCACGTCGTCGCCGAGGCGAACGTCGGCGAGCTCGACCGCGTTGACGGCGCAGGCCAGCGGCTCAGCCAGCGCGAGGTCGAGCGGGACATCACCGGCGGGTAGGCAGGCGTCAGCGTCGACCGCCACGAACTCGGCGTAGCCCCGTCCCGTCACCCACGCCGCCACCGGGTCACCCGGTTTGAGGGTCGTCACCGCTTCCCCGACCCGCTCGACGACGCCGCTGACCTCGTGGCCGAGCCGGCGCGGGTATCCTCCCGCGTCGTGCTCCCACGGGTGAAGGTCGGCCGAGCAGACACCGCAGGCCGCCGCGCGCACCAGCACCTGATCGGGCGCCACGGTTGGCACCGATTCGTCCACCAGCGAAAACCGATGCGGCGCTTCGAGGACGGCGATCTTCACGGTTGCTCCTTGCCGGCCGGCGGCCGACGGTGCGTGCGGACTGCTGCCGGTGCCATGGGGCGCTACTTCATCCCCGTGATCGCGATGCCACGGATGAAGTGGCGCTGGAAGAGCAAGAAGACGATCAGGACCGGCAGCGTGGCGATCACCGAGCCGGCCATCAGCAGGTCCCACACGGTTCGGTTGCGGACGACGAAGAGCGCCAGTCCCAGCGGCAGCGTCCGCAATTCCTCGCTGCTGACGATGACCAGCGGCCAGTAGAAGTCGTCCCAGTGGTAGGTGAAGGTGAAGATGGCGAGCGCGGCCAGCGCCGGCCGGCAGAGCGGCATCACGATCTGCCAGTAGATGCGGAACTCGTTCGCGCCGTCGACCCGGGCGGCGTCGAGGAGCTCGTTCGGGATGTTCTTCATGTACTGGCGGAGGAGGAAGATGCCGAAGGCACTGGCCCCCTGCGGCGCGATCAGGCCCCAGTAGGAGTCGAGCCAGCCGTGGCCGCCGTTGCCGAAGAGGTCGTTGCCGCCGAAGAGCGGGATGTGCTTGAGGATCACGTAGTTGGGGATCAGCGTGACCTGCCCCGGGATCATCAGCGTCCCCAGCACCAGCACGAAGAGCGCGTCGCGCCCGGGGAAGCGGCGCTTGGCGAAGGTGTAGGCCGCCAGCGAGCCGACGATGAGCTGTAGCGCGGTCACGGTGATGGCGACGAAGGCGCTATTGAAGAAGTAACGGCCGATCCGCTCCTGTTCGAAGAACTCGATGTAGTTGGTGAAGCTCGGACTGCGGGGCACCCAGCGTGGCGGCCAGCGGAACATGTCGCCGACGTCCTGGAGCGAGGCCGTGACCATCCAGACGAACGGCGCCACGAAGACGACCGAGCCGCCGAGCAGCAGCGCGTAGATGATCGTCTTCCAAGCCAAGCCGAGCAGCCGCTGCCGTCGCCGCAGCGCGGCGTCCTGCTCCGCCCATTGCCGATGTTGCTCTCGTGCCAGCACCTCCACCTAGCGCTCCTTCGTTGTGTCCGACCCCTCACCCTCGTCGTGCCCGAACCCCGGCGCCTCGCTAGTACTCGACCTCGCGGCGGAGGAAGCGCATCTGCAAGAGGGTGAAGACGAACATCATCGCGAACATCCCGAAGGCCATTGCCGCGGCGTAGCCCATGTCGAAGTTCTTAAAGGCGGTCTGGTAGATGTGGTAGACGATCGTCCGCGTCCGGCCGAGCGGCCCACCGTTGGTCATGACGAAGATCTGGGTGAAGACCTGGAACGACCCGAGGACGGAGATGACGACGAGGAACAGGGTGGTCGTCGAGAGGAGCGGGATGGTGATGTCTTTGAGGCGGCGAAACGCCCCCGCGCCGTCGATCTTCGCGGCGTCGTAGAACTCCTCCGGGATCGCCTGCAGCCCGGCGAGATAGACGACCATCGCGAAGCCGACCGTCTTCCAGACGCTCGTCAGGATCACCGCCGGCATCGCCAGGTGCTTGTCGGACAGCCAGAGCAGCGGCTCGTCGATGACGTGGAGCTTCATGAGGTAGTAGTTGAGCAGGCCGTAATCGCCGTTGTAGACCCACTTCCAGATGATTGCCGCGATCACCAGCGGCGTGACCACCGGGAGGTAGAAGAAGGTTCGGAAGAGCCCGCGGGCGCGGATCTTGTTGTTGAGCAACAGCGCGACGAACAGGCCTAGACCGATCGTCAGCGGCACCGAGACGATCGTGTAGTAGAGGGTGTTGAGGATCGCCTGGCCAAACCGCTCGTCCCGCAGGAGCCGCTCGTAGTTGTCCAGCCCAACGTACGGCTTGTTCGGCTCCAGGATGTTCCACTCGTGGAAGCTGAGGTAGAAGGCATAGGCGGCCGCGAAGAAGGTGAAGACGGCGAATGACAGCAACACCGGCGCCAGGAAGAGGTACGCCGACCACTGCTTGCGCATCTCGCGCAGCACCCGCCGCAGCCCGGTCGGCCTCGGCTTCGCGATCACGAGCAGCCTCGTCGCCGCGCTGGTGATGGCCATGCTGCACCCCTCCCCCTGATGCCGGTGGTGGCCCCGTCCTCGACCCGATGGCCCCATGCCCCGCCCCTAACGGGCGGGGCATGGGGCCGAGTCACTAACTGTTCAGGATCTCCTCGCCCTCCTGAGCCGCCTCGTCGAGCGCGGTGCCGGCGTCGATCTCGCCGTAGATGGCGCGGGCGAGCGCATCGTTCAGCGCCGTCTCGACCTCCCCGTAGTTGGGGTTGGGGGCCGCGCCGGTCACACCGCACTCCATCTGCTCGGCGAAACCTCTCAGGATCGGATTGGCCTCGAAGACCCGCGGATCCTCGAGCAGCGACTTGCGCGTTGGGAGCAGTGTGGCTGGCGCTTCGGGCGTGCCCAGCGTCCAGAGGGCTAGGTTCTGCGGCGCCGACAGAAACTCGATCCACTTCCAGGCGGCGTCGTGGTTCTTGCCGAGCTCCGGCAGCACCAGGATGTCGCCTGCAATGGTCGTCGCGCAGCGCTTGCGCTCCGGCAGCGGCGCGGTCGCCCACTTACCGGTGATATCCGGGAACTCACTCTGCATGACCCCGGCGAACCAGGCGCCGGCGATGTACATCGCGACCTGGCCGGTAGCGAAGGCGACGCGGCCATCGTAGGAGTTGGAGTTGAGGAAATCGGGCGGCGAGTACTCGGCCAGCCGGACGTAGAACTCCGCCGCCTCCTTGCCCTCGGGGCTGTTGAAGCGGATTTCCTTCCCGTCCTCAGAGAGGAGCTCGCCGCCGTTCTGCCAGAGCCAGGGGTACCAGTAGTAGGCCGCTTCCGTCGCGAACATGATGAAGCCGTACTGGCGCTCGTCCTTGTTCGTCAGCGCCTTGGCCGTCTCCTCGAACTCCTCCCAGGTCTTCGGCGGGTCGGTGATGCCGGCGGCCTCGAAGAGATCGGTGCGATAGAACAGACCGGTCGACTCGCCGTCGTAGGGCAGGCCGTAAAGCTTGTCCTCGTACTGCGCGGAGGTGAGGAAGGCCTCGACGTAGTCGTCCACCCTTACCGCCGTGCTCTTCTCGACGTACGGCGTCAGATCGACGAGCGCATTGCGGGCGGCGAAGTCCACGACGGCACCGGCGTCGACGTAGGCAGCATCCGGCGGGTTGCCGGCGGCAATCTGGGTGGTCAGCCGGTTGGTGAACTCCTCAGCCGGCACCCCCTCGAAGTCGACCGTGATGTTCGGGTGCAGCTCCTGGAACTGGTCCCGCAGGCTCTGCATGACGTCCGAGTCGTCCGCGACCCAGGAGGCAAACCTGATGGTGACGGGTTCACTCGGGTCGGGGATATCCGGGCTGAGGTTGGCTAGGTCGAGCTCTTCGCCGAACGCGACCGGTGACCCGGCGTCGGGCGTCCCATCCTGACGCGCGGCCTCGGCGGTCCGTGCCACGGCGGCCAGCGCCGCCGCGATCGCCGGCACCGAGAGCCCGAGCGCGGCGGCCCGCCGCGCGAACTCGCGACGGCTGATGCGACCTGCCGCCACCTGGCGCACCAGGCTCCTCGTCGCCTCGGCTCGTCGCGCCCCTTCCATCCGCTGCTCGTCCATTGTGGTGCTCCCCTCCTCATCGTCGTCCGGCGGTTCGCCACCGCCTACCCAGACCAGTGAACGTTGCTGTCCCGCTCGGCGCGGGATCGCGTCTAGCCTCCTCTCACGGCGGCCGGACCGTCAACCGGTGAGGTATCACCGCGCTTGCCACTGCCTCCGGGTCGCCGTGCGGGAGGGCACGGCAGCTTTCGCGCTCGACAAGCGTCGTCGTCAGTGTGACGCGAGCGCAGGGGGCACCACGGTGGGCGATGCGGTCGAGCAGGAGTCGGACGCTCGCTCTCCCCATCTCGGCGATCGGCTGGGCGACGGTGGTCAGTGCCGGGAAGAGCGCCGACGCCTGCGGCACGTCGTCGAATCCCACGACCGAGACATCATCCGGCACCCGTCGTCCCGCACGCTGCAGGGCGCCGATGGCGCCGATCGCGGTCAGGTCGTTGAACGCGAACAGCGCCGTGAACGGGACGCCGCGGCGTAGCATCTCGACCGCCGCGGCCGCACCGCCGTCGTAGCGCCCGTTCCCGGGGACGGTAGCGTCGGGTGCGAGCGTGATGCCGGCCTCCGCCATCGCGCGTCGAAACCCCGCGATACGCCCCGCGCTCGGCGTCAGCTCACTCGGCCCGGTGATGCACGCGACGCGGCGGTGGCCGAGACCCATCAGGTACCGCCCGGCCAGATACCCACCCTGCTCGTTGTCGACGAGCACCTGGTCGATCGTCAGTTCCCCCAGGTCGCGGTCCACCGCCACGCACGGTACCCCCGCGTCGAAGACCCGGCGCATTGGGTCAAGTCCATCCCCCACGGCGATGAGACCCGAGGAGACGAGGATCAGGCCGTCGACCCGCTTGGCCAGCAGCACGTCCAGGTAGGTGGCCTGCTTGACCTCGGAGAGGTCGGAGTTGCAGAGGATAACGCTGTAGCCCTCTGCGAAGCCGGCGTCCTCGATAACCCGCGCCGCCTCGGCAAAGAACGGGTTGGAATTGTCGGGCACCAACAAGCCGATGGTGTGGGTTATTCGCCGCCGGAAGCTGCGCGCCAGCAGGTTCGGCCGATACCCCAGCGCCGCGACTGCCTCGTGCACGCGCTCCGCTGTCGTCGGATCGACGGGAACCGATCCGGTGATGACCCGTGAGACCGTTGAGATCGACACGCCCGCGCGCTCGGCAACGTCCCGGATGGTCGCCATGCTCTCCTCGGTGGCCGGGGACTTCCTGGTCCGCGTCACGCTCTGCCGTGGCGCACCTGATGCCGCATTGGACGAGGTGCTACTCACGTTTCCGCTCCGACCAGCATCCGGGCGCCCCAAGCGGGAACCGGGAGCGTGAGTGGATCGGGACCGGCGACCAGGACCCGCTCGTCCGCCAGCAGGTCGGTCAGGGCGTTGCCGCGTGCCAGGCCCGCGAACTCGGCGGGCAGCGGCACCTGCGCCTCCACCGACGCCCCGGAGAAGTTCAGCAGCACCAGGACCGGCGGGTCGGCCGCCTCGGCGTGGCGTAGGTAGCCGAAGAGCGACGCGGTCGGCTCGACCTCGAGCGGGAGCCAGTGCCGGGAGTGCAGGCTCGGCTGCTCCCGGCGCAGCGTCACCAGCTTCTTGAAGTGATCTCGGAGGCCGTAACCATCCGTCCAGTCGATCGGCCCGGTTGTCTCGTACGGCAGGAATTCGGCCCCGACCTCGTCACCGGTGTAGATGCAGGGAAGACCGGGCAGCGTCAACAGCATCGCCGCGGCGACGCGGTAGAAGTCGACGCCGTAGGTCGTGACGAAGCGGGGGCCGGTGTCGTTGTTGTTCAGAAAGCGGAAGACGAGCGCGTCCGGGTGGTCGCCGGCGCCCTCGTTCGTCAGCACCGTCCGCATCGCCTGGGCCATCGGCGCCACGTCGCCGAAGGCGTCGCCCCAGGCCCAATGGCCGAGCTCGTCGGTCCAGTCGTAGGCCGCGTCGAACCCGTTGTCGAAGTAGAACGGGTCGCGCGCGCTCGCTTCGGCGAGGAGCAGCGCGTCGGGCTTGATCCGGTTCAGCTCGTGGCTCCAGACCGGCCAGAACTCCGGCTTCCGCTCCCGGATGCCCCAGGCGACGTCGACACGGAAGCCGTCGACGTCGAACTCGCGCACCCAGTAGGAGAAGGCTTCCAGCATGAAGCGCTGGACCTCGGGGTTGTCGTAGTTCAGGTTCGGCAGGTGGGACCAGTCGAAGTAGTGGGTGACGTTGCCGCCCGCGTCGCGGTCGTAGAAGTCGTAGAAGGCCGAGGCGGGGCCGTGCGCCTCGGCGTCGCGGAAGTACGGGTGTCGCTCGGACGTATGGTTGGGGACAAAGTCCATCACCACCCGGATGCCGCGGGCATGCGCCTCCCGCACCAGCTCCCGGAAATCGTCCTCCGTGCCGTACTCGGACCGCAGGGCGAAGTAGTCGATCACCTCGTACCCGAAGTAGTCGGGAATCGTCCGGTTGATCGGCGACAGCCAGATCGCGGTGACGCCGAGGTCCCGCAGGTCGTCGAGCCGCCCGACCATCGCCTTGAATCCAGGGTCACCGAAGTTGCGAGGGATCGCCCCGTAGATGACCGCGCGCTCGATCCAGGCCGCGTTCTCCGTCACCGGATCGGGCACCCGCGCCTTGCCATCCTTGACGGCAAAATAGGCCGTAGCGATGTCCTCGCGCCCCGCGTCATCGACGACGCGTAGTGAGACGTAGTACTCCCCATCGACCGTCGGCGCTACCGCGGTGACGCGCGTTGCCTCGACTTCCTCCTCGGTCGCCGTCCCCGCGCCGCCGTCCAGGGTCAGCGCAGCCGGGTTGCCCGGCCGCGCCGACCAGGCGTAGTGGCCGATCGAGGCGCCGTCGTACTCGCTCGGATCGCTGCCGCTCGCGTCAAGGACGACCGTGTCCCTCTCGATTGTCACCGCGATCCGGGCGGTCGGACGCGGCTCCAGCCGAACGGTGTGGACGACGGTCGCGGACACCTCTTCGCGCCCGTCCCCAAGCGTCGCCACCGCCACGACCCGGTTCTCGCCCGGTTGCAGCTTCACAACGGCGCCGAAAGCGTCGCCCGCTCGTTCAGCGGGGATGGGAGCGTCGTTGACGCGCAGGGAAATTGTCGCATCGGAGGGGCAGCTCGGGCAGGTCCCGGCGATGCGCTTTTCCCACGCCCAGACGTCGCCGCCGCGGGTGGCGAGGGCGATGGCTCCACGTTCCGTCGGCGTGCCCTCGGTCAACGGCGTCGCCTCCTCAGGCGCGGCCGCACCGGGAGTCCCGAGCGCCGCCGCGGTCACCCCGCCGGCAGAGGTCGCCAGCGACCGCCTGAGCAAGGCGCGCCGGGTCAACCCGCGCCGGTCCACCCGACTGCTCCGGGCGCGTGGCGGCGGTGTTGTATCCGCGTCGGCCGTGCCCCGGTCCCCACCCGTCGTCACCCCTTGGTGGCACCGGCGATGAGGCCGCGGGTCAGAGCCCGTTGGAGCAGGAAGAAGAAGACGAGGGCGGGCAGGCAGGTGAGGACGCCGGCCGCCATGATGTTGCCCCACTGGGTCGTGAACTGGCTGATGAAGGTGAACAAGCCGAGACTGAGCGTGTACTTGTTGCTCGACACCAGGAAGATGTAGGCGAAGAAGAACTCGTTCCAGGCCAGCAGGAACGTGAAGACGGCCACCGTCACGATTCCCGGCGCGGCGAGCCGGAGGACGATCTGCCAGAGCACCTGCATCCGGTTTGCCCCATCGATCAGGGCCGCTTCCTCGATCTCGCGCGGGATGCCGTCGAAGTAGCCCTTGAGCATCCAGACCGAGAAGGCGAGGGCAAAGGTCAGGTAGGCGACCAACAGCGCCCAGAGGGTGTCGATCAGGTGGTAGTCGGTCAGTAGCAGGAAGAGGGGAATGCCGAGCATGACCCCCGGGAACATCTGGACGATGAGGAGCGTGTTGCCGTACAGCGCGCGTCCCCGGAAGCGCCAGCGCGACATCGCATAGCCGGCGAGGCTACCGACGACGAGGGCGAGCAGAGTGGTCGCCACCGAGATCAGGAGCGAGTTGAGGAGCCAGCGCGGGAAATCGGTCTTGCCGAGCACGAACGAGAAGTTCTCAAGCGTGGGCCGGCGGGGGATGAGCGAGATGCCGGTCATGATCTCGCTGTCCGGCTTGAAGGCGAGGCTGACGGCCCACACCAGCGGGGCGATCGCGAAGAGGCAGAGCAGGACCAGCAGCACATGCGTCACCGCCGAGATCGCGACGCGGTCCCAGTGGACGCGGCGATGCTGCGACACGAGCGACGGCTGCTGTGCGGTTGGGCCCGAAAAGGTCGCGCGCGCGTCGCCCGGAGCGTTTGCCACCACCGTCCTCCCGGTTCTAGGCGTAGGTCCCTTGTCGCGCCTGCAAGCGAAGGTAGACCGCGCCAAGGCAGAGCATGAGGAGCATCGAGATGACGGCGAGGGAGGTCCCGTAGCCGATGTTGAATCGCTGGAACGCCTCTCGATAGGCCAGCAAGATCAGCGGCGTGGTCGCGTTGGCCGGTCCCCCGCCGGTGAGGACGAACGGCAGGGCCCAGTCGTTGAACGTCCAGATCGCCTGAAGCAGGGTCGCGATCACGCTGACCGGCAGGATCAGCGGAAAGGTGATGTCGCGGAACCGCTGGAAGCGGCTCGCGCCGTCGAGGGCGGCGGCCTCGTAGATGTCATCGGGGATGGAGCTCAATGCCGCGAGCACAGTGATCATCATGAACGGAAACCGCGACCATGAGCCGACGACGATGAGCGACACCATCGCCAGCGTCGGGTCGGCCAACCAGACGATCGGGTTGAACTCGTCCACGAGACCGAGCCAGATCAGGTACCGGTTGATGATGCCGCTCTGGTCGTTGAGCATCCATTGCCAGCTGATGAACGCAACGACGGGCGGGGTGACCCACGGAACGAGGATCAGCGCCCGGTAGAGGCCCCGCAGGCGCAGGTGCTGATTGAGCAGGAGCCCGGCGAGGAGACCGAGCAGGTAGCTCAGCCCAACGATGCCGACCACCATGACGACCGACGTCCGCAGCGCGATGAGCACGTCGTGGCTCGTCAGCGCGTTGACGAAGTTTTCGATCCCGTTGTAGCGGGTGGCCCAGGGCTGAACTCGGTTGTGGTATTTGAACGCCTCAGAGAGCCCGACGCCGAGCGGGTAGAACTCGATCGCCGCCAGGAACAGGATCGAGGGCAAGATCAAGAGATACGGCACAGCATGCCGTTGGGCGTGCGTTCGGAAGCGCTCCCAGCGCGAGGACTCGGGCACGATCGCCCGGTCCAGGGTCGTCACGCGCTGCACCAGCCACCCCCTTTGGGTGAAGCTCCTCTCGTCCGGCGCCGCCGCCCGCGGCCGCCCCCCGAAGGGGTGGCGGGCGCGGGGCGGGGTTGCCGCACGGTCCGACACCGACGGTGGGCGGGGCGAGCCCCCCCGCCGCTCGAAGAGCGGCTCCAGCTGTTCCTGGGCGTCCTTGAGCGCGTCTTCGGGGGAGCGTTTCCCGGTGATCACCGGGTTGACGATGAGATCGGTCAGGCTGGTGCCCATCGCGCCGATGCCGACGGCGGCGGCGTTGTTCGGGTACCAGTAGTCGACGCCGTTCTCGACCGTCTGCCGCGCGAGCTCCTGAATCATCTCGTTCTCTTGGTAGATGGGTGCCTCGAGCAGCGACTTGTAGACCGGCCACTTGGCGCCCGGCTCGGCCTCGTAGAGCTTGCGCAGGTTCTCCGGCTCCATCATCCACCGGAGGAAGGTCTTCGCCTCCTCGGGGTGCTCGGTCTGCTTGTAGATCATCCAGGGGTTGGCGAAGGAGACGATGTGCTGCGCCTCAGGGCCGCCGGGACCAAGGAGGACGGGCAGCACGCCGGTGTTCTCGAAGATCTCCGGAGCGTTCTCCTTCATGTCGGCGATGAACCAACCGCCGCCAAAGGCCATCGCGGCCTTCCCCTGCTCGTAGGCCCGCAGGACCTCGGTGAAGGTCCAAGAGGCGGTACCGCGGGCGGTGCAGCAGTCGTGCAGCTCCTTTTCGAACTGCAGGGCCGCCAGGTTAGCCGGGCTGTCGATCGCCAGGTTGCCCTCGGCGTCGGCAATGCCGCCACCCGCCTGGAGGACGAGCGTCATCCAGAACTGGTCGGTGTCGTAGCTGCCTTGCTTGCCGGGGATGGCGACGCCGGCCATCCCCTCCTCCGGGTTGTGGAGTTGCTTGGCGGCGGCCATCCACTCCTCCCAGGTCGTCGGGACCTGGATGCCGGCCTGCTCGAACAGATCCTTACGGTAGAAGATGGCCCGGCTGTCGAACTGCCAGGTAACGCCGGGACGCATCCCGTTCCAGTCCCACTTCTGGTGGGCCCACTCCGTCATGTCGGCCAGGGTGCCGTCGGCCTCCCACTCCGCGTAGAGATCGGAGATGTCGAGCGCCTCCCCCTGGGCGGCCAGGTTGAAGGCGATGCCGGAGTCACCGCCGCTGATGTCGGGCGGGTTCCCGGCCTGGATCGCCGAGAGGATCTTCTGCATGTAGTCGCCCCAGCTCAATTGCTGGAACGTGACGTGGATCTCGGGATGGGTCTTGTTGAACTCGGTCACGTTGTCCTGCATGGCGGCCATGAAGGCGGGCGAGCCCCACTGCATGTCCCAATACTGGAGCCGCACGGCGCCCTCGGCCGGGGCGACCGTCGGCTGGGGCGTGACCTCCTCCTCGTCCTCGGCTTCCTGGGCCATCGCGATCGCCGGGAACAGGACCGCCAGCACCGTCACCAGCGCCAGCAGCCTCCACACGTGCCTCAGCGTAGCCACGTCGACCTCCTTCTCCCTCGAGCAGCCGGTCCGACGTCCCGATCGCGCCGGCCCCTCGCTTCCGCCGCCCCTGCAAACGTTTGCAGAGGGACGGGAGTGTAGTGCGGCACACACCCGGCGTCAAGGAAACCTTGACCCCTCGGCAATCTTCCAGGGGGACGCCGCGGTCGCGGGGCCAGGGTCGGCGAAGCGGGTTAGGCGCTGTCCGAGGGAGCGATGCGCCGGTTGAGGAAGCGACTGAAGTGGCCGGCATAGCGCTCCTGCACATCCCGCCGCCGCCAATCGTCGTGGGTCACGACGCCGCGACACGCCGGCGAGTTGCAACGGCAGGCCATCGACCATGGCAGATCGGCGGTGTGCAGCGCGTAGTCGACCGTCACCTCCTCGCCCGCCTCGATGCGACGCCGCGCCACCACGGTCACCTCGTCCGCCATCCACAGATTGGCATCGCACGAGTGGTTGCCGAAGGTGACCGGGCTGTCGTCGTCGAGGAGCAGGTGGAGGCGGTCGCCGATGGCCAGGGAGCTGTACTTCACTAGACGTCGTGCCCGAAAGTCGTCGTCGGTCAGCACCTCGCCGCCGAGCCGCATCACCACCTCGCCCGCCTCACTAGGGGAGCGAGCGAAGAGGCCGCGGCCCTCGATCCGCGAGGGAGCCACGACGACGCGGGGGTCAAGCCACGACGACGAGTCGTACCGCTTCATCTCTCGTCGCTCCGCGATGCCATGGCTCGGTCTTTCCTTCACTCCAGCCCCCGCGTCGGTTGCGACTCGCTCGCGTCTTGGTTGCGCCCGCATCCGTCAGACACGCTCGAGTCCGCGGCCGCCGCCGGCCCGGACGGCGCGCCCGTCCGGGCGATGTGCTCGGTGATCCGGCCAAGGCAGAACGCCTCGAACCCCGCCCCGTCCACGGCGACAGAGACGCGAGTTGCCACGCCGCCGTCGCCCCCGGCCTCGCGCAAGCGAAACAGCCCGTCCTCGACCGCGTAGGTCAACCCGACGGCGCGCAGCGTCAGCCACTCGCCGGGAAAGAGCGCCGCCACAGTCAAGGGATCGTGCAGGAAGGCCACGGCATCGCGCGGGACGGGCGGGCGCCGGCCGAGCGCGGCCAATGTTGCGTGGAACCAGGCAGCCTCCCAAACATCGACCATGTGCCCCAGCGCCGCGCCCAGGGGGTGATCCGCCGGGAGGCGCTCGCGGCCGTCGCGGCGGAGCGGCGCGCGGACGGTCACCTCGCTCGTGACCCAGGTTAGGGGGAGGCCGGAGCGGGCACAGACCAGGGCTGCCGTCGGGTCCGAGGCGGTGTTGTGGTCCGGCCAGGCCGCCGCGCCCCGTTCCCGGACCGCCCGCCGCCACGCCGCGGGTAAGGCCCGCTCGGCGAGCACCCCGCCCATGATCGTCAGGCCCAGCAGGCGGTCGGGCAGGGTGGGGTCCAGCCGCAGGGCGACCGCGACATTGGAGAGTGGGCCGATCGCGACGAGGTGAAACGCCCGGCGCTTCGACGCCTCGACCAGCCACTCCGGCGCGGTCGCCTCCAGAATCGTCGCCTCCGGACCCGCGTCGTCGCCATCCAGCAGCCCCCGACCCTCGAACCCCAACATCGTCGGACCCCGCCCCGGACCGATCGGTCGCCGCACGCCCCGGACGACCGGGATATCGGGTCGGCCGGCCATCCCGAGCAGCCGCGCGGCCATCCGGGCGCGGAGGTCGACGTCGCCGTCCACCACTGTCACCCCCAGCAGCTCGACCTCGGGTGAGGCGAGCGCGAAGACGAGGGCCAGCGCGTCGTCCGGGTCGGCCCCGACATCGGTATCGATGACGATGGGAATCGGGTGGGCCACCCCTTCTCCTCCCGGCGAGATGCGCGCCGACGCGCCCGGTGGGGGATCGCGTCGGTGCGTAGTGTCGATGGGGTGGCCGTCCTGCATCGCCCTGGCGCTCCTCGTCGGTTGCGCTCGGTTGCACGCCTATCCCGGCAGGAACCGCTCACGATGTCGGCGGTTCAGGGGGCGGAACGACGGAACGTGGGCATCGGATGCCTATCTGCTCAACCCAAGGGAGGGTCAGCATTTCGAGATGATGGCAGTCTTGGCGCGGACTGGACAGTCGGCGGAGGGCCGGGCAATGAGTGACCCGAGCGAACGCGATCCGATCAATCAGCCTCGGATTGGGGAGGTGCAAATCGGCGTGCTTCAATACCCGTGAGCCGGGCGGCTAGCCGGAACGCCTCGCGCTGGCCGCATCATGAGCAGCGCAGGCGTCGCCATCATATCTGCTTCCTGCATACCGAGCATAGCGATGTGTCATCTCCAGGAGGCCACCCGTGGACCTCAAGCTGGCCCTGGTGGCTGACAAGGCCAACATCTCCGAAGAGGGCAAGGTGAACGTCCTCGGTGTCTTCTCTACCACCCATGAGCGACCGACTCGACGGCGCCCTGACCAAGGTTGAACGGGCCAAACAGCACGTCGGTGATCTGGAGGCCGAGCTCCGGGCCTTTCACGGCACCAATCCATATGTAGTCGCGGCTAAGCGCAATCCTGAGACGCACCAGCTCGTCTATTATGTCGCCAGCGTCCAAGAGGTCCCCCGCTCCATCAGCGCAATCGCCGGGGATGTGCTTCAGAACCTCCGGAGCGCCCTCGATCACCTGGCCTACCAGTTGGTTTGTTCCGGGCTCGGGAGGGAACCCACGGAGCAAGAGGCGCGCGCCATTGCCTTCCCCATCGCCCGGTCGGCCCAGGAACTTGAATCCCTCGTTCCTGGAAAAGTCAAGGGCGCGAGTCAAAGTGCGATGGACGCGATTAAGGCGGCCAAACCGTGCAAGGGTCGGAATGATGCGCTCTGGCTTATCCACAGCCTTAACAACATCGACAAGCACCGTTTGCTGATCGCCGTCCGGCTTACGAGCGCTTCAACGCGGGTGCCCATATGCGCGGCCCGATGAAGGAGGCGTTCGCCCAACTGTTCGGGGACGCGCCCCTCCCGAAGCATGATTTCTACCTTGGGTCGGCCGACAAACTTTGCCCGCTCGATGCAGGGGACGAACTCCTCATCGACACCCCTAACGCGGAAGTGAACCAGGAGATAGATTTCCGGTTCGAGGTAGCGTTCAACGAGCCGCAGGTCGCTCAACCTGAGCCGATGCTCGGAGTCCTCATTCAGGCGACGGATCTGGTCGACGGCCTGATCCGCGGCTTCGAGCCGCTGGTCTGACCGCTCAATTGTTCGACGGTGTGGGAATGGCATCAGCCGTACGACGGGTAGCGGACGAGGTAAGCAACGATGGACGTGCAGACGATTGCAGTGACGGCGGCCGTCATCGGGGCGCTCGCAACGCTCGCATACATCCGGCTGGGCGCGGCGGGAATCCAGCTCCTGAGGGATATCAGAGACGAGCGCCGCGCTCGATCACACGACCGGCATCACGCCGCCTGAACGAGCAGACCAACCGCCTTTCCTGGGAACCCTTCAGCCGGCAGGCTCATGTCGGCCGAGCATAGCCCCGTCATACCAACCTTTCTCGCCATGGCTACGGGCCTAGTCGACGGACAACCCCATGCTGCCGCCTGGGCCGCGCTCGACGTACAACATCGAGTACGAGATTTCCCTTAGCTCGCTCGGAGACGCCAGTCGCGTCCGCATCCGTACCGGTTCCGGCAACGTCGAAGCCTTCATGCTTCAATACGAAACGCTGGTGGCTACCCAACCCTATCAGGTAGTGCGCTACGATGTAGCCCATGGCTATGCGCACCGGGATCTGCTAAACCATGAGGGGGACGTCATCGATAAGCGGCCAATGTCAGAGCATCTAGGCCGCAAGGAAGCGCTCCAAGAGGCTATGGGCGATCTAAAATCGAACTGGCACAGCTACCGTGAGAACTTCGTAGCGAGACTGCCGTGAGCACACGAGAGGCCAAAGCGAAAGAAGCCGAGCGGGCGGAGGTCGTCAACGCCAATATTGACCTTGCCTCCGAGTTCCTTGGGGCGGTGTTTGACAACCCTGCCATTGCAGAAGAAATCCCCAGCGGCGCCACCGTGGTGGTGATGCCTGCTGATGACCCTAAACGCGCGGCCTCGAACTTCGACATGGCCGCGCGCCTGTCAGAGTCGGGAAAGGACGTGTCCCTGTGGACTACCGACGGGAACGTGCTGCACTACAAGACAGTTACCCCGACGTGGCCTAGCCACCTAGGGCGCGTGAAACCGCTCCTCGACTACTACCGCGAGACTGACACCTTGCGCGTCGAGTTCGTCGGCGTGTTCGATCCACGACGGCCGTGGGGCGAGGTGGAATTGAACCGCCTCGTGTCGCTGATCATGGACACCCAAACCTTCGAAATCCTCGGCTTGATGATCCCCGACTTCCTGTCGCGTGTGGTTCGCACGGCCCCACACATGCTCTCGTGGCTCACCGCCGCCCGCCTCCATGGTATCAGCGAGGAAGAAGTGGGCGAGTTGTTGCGCGAACGCCGGCGGCCTGCGCGCCGTAACGTCAACGCCGAGAGCCTGCGGCGCGAACTGACGGCGTTAACCGCGTAGGCGTTTCTGCTCCGAGGTGGGCCATGACCGAAGGCGGAAGCACCATAGAGGACCGCACCGTGACGCTAGTCATCGGTGATCGACGGTTCGGAATTACCAGCTTCTACGACGAGTTTTGATGGCTGGTGCAAATCAACGACCTAGACAGAGGCATGCCGATCGCGGCGGAGAGCATCTCCGAGTGGACGCCTCAGGACAGCGTTGTCGCTGCGATCCGTCTCTTGGTGCGCGCCACAGACCGAGCCAACCGCAACGAGTAGTCCCGCCGTGCTCCCCAAGCGCACGTCCGCCCCAGGAGCGGCCCGTGCTGCCTGCCGGGCTCATCGGACACGCTCACGCCCGCCGTGCGCTGCAGGAGTCGGCCCGGCTGATCGCGAAGCGCGACCGGAAGGACAGAACAGCGGCGCCCTCGGCTCATGCCGGGGGCGCCGCGCGTCCGCGGCCCGATCGTCGCGGGGCTACCGGACGACGCGCCGGCGCAACCCGTACGCCGCGCCGCCAACCAGCGCCAGCAGCGATGCCGCGATCGGCAAGAAGTCACTCCCCTCACCGGCCATGCTACCCGTCCCGGTGTTGGGCAGCGCCCGCGCGGTGCCGCCGGTCGTCGTGCCGGGGGCCTGGGTGGGCTGGGGTGGGGCCGCCGTCGCCTGCGGGTTGGGGCTGGCCGTCGGCTGCGCCTCCAACACGTTGAGGAACCGAACGCCGGCGATGCAGTCGGCGACACACCCGGGCGGTGGGCCGGCGATGATCGTCTTGGGATTCTCCAAGGGGACGTAGCCCGCGGGCAGGGTCGTGGGATCTTCCGTCACGACCAACTCGGCGCCGCGCGGCACCCCGATGTAGCACCCGCCGATCTCCTCGGTCTGCACCGTGAGCGCTTCAGTCGTGCACCTTCCGGCCTCTCCCCCACCGGGCATCGTTACCAAGATGGCGACCCCGACGGCTGGCTCGCAGGGCGCCTCCGGGCCGTCCGGACACAGGCCGACCGAGACGAGCAGCTCGACGCCCGGCTGTGAATCCTGGGCGGCCGCCCCTGCCCCGAATGCTGCGACCAGCCCCCCGACGACAACCGTTGCAACCAGCGTTCGGACCACGACCAGTAACCGTCCCACCGAACCTCCCCCTGCCTGAGATCGACGCCCGTCGCCGGGCGTGGCACCCGCCACGGGGACCAGCCTACGGTCCGGCAGCACGGCGGCCCATTGGTAGAACGACTTAATCGGCCTGCTTAATCCCGACGTTCCGGTGCCTCCGCAGACGCCACCACCCACAACCCCGCCGCCGGCATCCAGTCCCGGCGCTTCCCGCACCTCGGCGTCGCACACCGCCGGGGCCCCCCATCCCGACGCCACGTGCGTGACTGTCGCGGGGTCTCTCGACGGGAGAAGCGAATAGCCCCCGAGCAGCGACCCCCGTGGCCGTTCGCTTGTCCCTTGGGCGGCTATCTGGCCGTGGCGCGCACTCGAACGCTGTCCGCGTTCGCTCTACCAGTTGGCCGGGCAAGCGAGGGCGCTGGCTCCGGGGCGCGGTCTATCCCGGCAGAGACCGCTCACGATGTCGCCGGTGCCAGGACCGGACGCGGGCCAACCGGATCAGGTGGCCTGGTGGACGCGGCCTGTGAGGCTCGAAAGATCGCGTAGCACCTGCGCGGCCCTGTGGAGATAACGGTCCACGGTCGGGCGGTCGTGGTGGCGGATGGACCAGTCCACCTGGCGCAGGATCAGGTGGGCCAGGTAGACGCTGAGGATACCGGGTCGGACCCTGTCGACCACCTCGCGCCACAGCCGATCGCGCGCTGGTGCAGCGTCGTAGCAGTAGAAGACGAGCGTCACGAGGTCGAAGGCTCGATCCCCCGAGCAGGCCCCCTCCCAGTCAACCATGCCGCTGATCGTGCCGCCGTCCACGAGGATGTTGGTGGGCTGGAAGTCGAAATGCACCACATGGTCGGCCTCGCACACGTCGTCAGCGTGGGCCGTGACCAGCGTCTGCAGCCCGTCGAGAAGCTCCGCCGTGGCCGGCGAGTACGTCCGCAGCGGGCCGAGCAAGCAGTAGCCATCGCCGCCGGCAAGGACGGTGTCCACCACACGGGCGGGCCAGTCGCGAGGACCGGAGAGTGGCCACGCTTCCTGCAACTCGTTCAGATCGAGCACGCCAGGCAGGAGATCGTGGGTGAGGACCCCCATCGTGGCACCCGGGAGCGCTTCCTGGATGGCATAACTCCCCTCTGGAAAGGCGCCAACGAGGCAATAGCGCGGCGCCGGATACCCGACGGCGCGCAAGGCAGCGGTAACCACCCCTGCCTCCCGATAGGGCTCCACGCCGGACGCATCCCCGCTCCACTTGAGGACGAAGCGTCTGCCCACCGCGTCGGTGATGGCGTACGCCCCCTGCTCGCCGGTCGCATACCGCGCACCGAGCTCAAACCCCGTCCCATGGCGTTCGTTGATGAGGTCTATCAGCGCCGACAGATGCACAAGCGTCCCTGCGGGCGGAGATCGGGAGCCGCGGAGATGATGCCGCGGGCCGGTCCGTCCTCCGATATCCCATCCGGACCGGACCTTCTGCCGTGAGCGCAGCCGGCAGGTGCGGGCCATCCTCTCATGAGCCGGTTCCTAGGAGGCCAGCGCACCGGAATTGGCACGCAGCGCGGCGATGATCATGCCGGCGATGCGCAGGTCATCCTGGAAGTCCTCGGGCGTCGTCTTCGGCGACACGCCCTTGGTGACTACATCGTGGAAGTATTCCAGCTCGTGCGTGTACGGGTCTTTGTATGTCGGGCGCGTGACGCGCTCCGCGTAGGCGTCGCCGACCGTCTCGTGGACGACCAGGGTTGTCGGCAGGTGCCGGATGTAGGGGGAGTCGTACTGGACCCGCACCGACTTCGTCGCGCCGTAGACCTCGATGTGGGCGTCGAAGCGGCGCTGCTCGTCCACCCCCGACTCGAGAACGGCGCAGTAGCCGTCGTACGCGAAGATCGCGGTGATGAACCGGCCGGCGTTCCAGTGGGCTGCGGCGAGGACCCGCCGGGGGAACCCGAGCAACTCGCGCATCGCGGAGATGTCGTGGCTGTTGAGGCCGAGCAAGAACCGGTAGGCACCGATCACATCCGGCGCCGCCTCGCCGATCGCCTCCCGCACCAGCCGCTCCGCGCGCTCGGCCCGGTCGCGTGTCGCCGCCGGCGACACGTCGTCGAACCGATGGACGACGCTCGACTGCTCGATGATGAGCCGGTTCGGGCCGATGATGTCGCGGACCCGGGCGTAGTTGATCTTCCCCAGCCCGCGGACTTCCGCCACGGCCTGCACGAACGCCGGCGCGAACCGGCGCATGTAGGCCACCATCACCCGCACGCCCGCCTCATCCCGTGCCCGGATGATCGCGTCGGCCTCGGCCGGCGACAAGCACATCGGCTTCTCGACGAGGACGTGCTTGCCCTGCCCGGCGGCGGCGATCACGCAGTCAGCATGGTACTCGTCGCTGTTGAGGACGAAGACGGCGTCGAGGTCCGGCTGCCGCGTCAGCGCAATCGGGTCGTCGTAGTGGGCGTCGACCGCATACCGATCGCCGATCAACTGCAAGAGTCCGGGCGAGATGTCGCAGACGGCGGCGATCTCGAACCGGTCAGACAGCGCTTCCAGGATCGGCAGGTGGACAATTTGCGCGACCTCGCCGAGCCCGATGATCCCGACCCGCACGCGTTTCACGGCTGCTTGCTCCCCGACGTTCACCGTCGTTGCGCGCCCTGGTCGTCGGCGCAACGACCGAATTGGTCTCGATCACGCCGCGCCGCCTAGACCGTCGTACGACGGCCGCGCCTGCACTGCGGCATAATCGCCCGTCGGCGCACGACGCGAGCCACGGTGGAGCGGTATGGCGGCCAACCCGATCTCCTGTCACCTCATCACCTGGGGCAGCGACCTCGACACCGGCATGCGCGAGGCGGCCGAGCTCGGGTTCCACGCCTGCGAGACCTTCACGCACCTCGCGCTCGAGTACGAGGATCGCGTCGAGGAGTTTCAGGAGCGTCTCGCCGCGAATGGCCTCGTCCTCTCCGCCCTCTACGGCGGTGGCCGCTTCAGCGATCCCGACCGGGCCGATGAGGTCATCGCCTACAACACCCGTGTCGCCCGGTTCCTCGCCGCGCTTGGCGTCAATCGCATCGTCTTCGGCCCGCGCGGCCCTCGTACCACCAAGACCGGCCCGGACGAGCTGCGGCAGATGGCGCGCACGATCGACGAGGCCGCGCGCCGCACGGCCGACCTCGGGGTGCTGGCCTGCGTCCATCCCCACCTTGGCACGGAGCTCCAGGACCGCGAGGAGGTCGAGGCCGTCCTCGATGCCACCGACGAGCGGTTCGTCCACTTTTGCCCGGACACCGCGCACCTGACGGCGGCGGGGATGGACGCCGCAGCGATGATTCGCGCCTACGGTTCCCGCATCCGGTATCTACACCTCAAGGACCTCACGCCGAGCGATCCCGACCCGGCCGTTTTCGCTTCCCGGTCCGGCGACGAAGCGCTCCCCATCTTCTGCGAGCTGGGGCTGGGCACCATCGACTTCCCACCGATCATCCAGGCCATCCGGGACGTCGGCTACGACGGCTGGTTGACCGTCGAGATCGACCAGTCCACGAGCACGCCGTACCAGAGCCTGCGCCAGTGCCGGGATTTCATCCAGAACACCCTCGGCTTGGCCATCTGACCCCAGCGGCAAAGAACCGCCCGGCGTCCACGCAATCGGCGTCGGCGGTTGCAACGCCTTGCTGGTTCGTGGTGAGAAGGAAGGACCGATGGAGACGCCCCTGTCGCTGCACCCCTGGGTGGCCGAGCGCCGTCACCGGATCGGCTTCGCCCTCCAGGCCTTCCCCGAGCTTGGCGACCAGCTCGTGGCGACCGGACGGCTGGCCGAGGAACTCGGCTTCGACGCTTTCTTCGTTGGGGACCACCCCGGCTGGGCCCACGACTGCTGGGTGCAGCTCACCGCCCTCGCCCTCACCACCGAACGGATTAGCCTCGGTCCCCTCGTGACCTGCGCCGCCTACCGGCCGCCGGTGGTGACAGCTCGCCTCGCGGCCGACGTCGACCGCCTCAGCAAAGGCCGCCTGGTCCTCGGCCTCGGCATCGGGTGGGACGCGTCGGCATACGGCTGGGGCACCAACGAGTTCGCCCGCCTGGGGCTACCCTACCCGCCGGCGCGGCAGCGGCAGGCGGCGCTGGAGGAGGCGGTCACCATCATCCGCGGCGTCTGGGGGCCGGAGCCGTTTAACTTCCAGGGAAACCACTATACGGCCACCGATGTCCAGGTTGACCCACCGCCGGTGCAGCGGCCGGGGCCGCCGTTGGTCATCCCCGGCGCCGGGGAGCGAGTGACGCTGCGCCAGGTGGCCCGCTTCGCCGACGCCTGCAACTTCGGCGCGGGGCCGACCGGTGGGGTCGACACGCCGGACGAGGTGCGTCACAGGTTCGCGACCCTGCGGCGCCACTGCGAGGAGGTGGGTCGCCCGTACGATGACATCCTGCGCAGTCACTTCGTGGTCTGGCTGATTGTGGCGGAGGACGAGGCCGGGGTGCGGGCCAAGCTCGACCGCCACTTCCCCGATGGCCTCGACGAGGTCTGGAGCCGGCTCGTGGTGGCGGGGACGCCGGACACGATTGTCCGCTACTACCAGGAGCTGGCGGACGCCGGGATGCAGTACTTCGTCGTCCAGGTCCTTGACCCCAACGACGAGGAGACGTTCCGGCTGGTGGCGCGGGAAGTCGCACCGAAGATCAAACCGGTCGGAACCGAGGCGAGGACGCAGGGTGCGTCCGGTGATGGCCTGATGGGTCCGTGAACCGGCCGCTTCCGCACCGTCGGATCCCGCCGAAGGTGGCGCGTGGTTCAGCACATTCACCGATCGCATCGTCGCCGCCACAGGTCTCGGCTCGCGGAGGGGATCCTCGATCCGTTGGGAGGAGATGGTGATGTCGTCGAAGCCGTGGACGTACCTGCCGAGCGAGCGTGGCGCGCTCGATGTCGACCGCGCCTTCTACGACCGCCTGGCGGCTGAGACCGATCGCTGGACGCCGATCGAGCAGTTCGTCGTGCCGATCCGCTCGGGACGCGCCTGGCCGGTGCTGGCCGGCCAGCTGTGCCGGATCGTCGTCGTCGAAGGCCCGCAGGTCGCCGACTTCAACGCCTGGAGCCTCCACAACCCGCGTGAGCGCTTCTGGGCAGCGCGGACGCGGCAGCTCGAGAGCACGCATGTCACGACCGGCCATCGCCTCTGGTCGACCCTCCCCTACCTGCGCCCGATGCTGACGATCACCAACGACACGATCGCCTACGGCGTCGACGAAGAAGGCGGCCGCTGCCACGACCTACTGGGGTCGCGTTGTGACCCGTACGTCAACAAGATCCTCACGGGCGAGGAGTTCGATGAGCACTGCCACTCCAATCTGACCCGGGCGATCCTGCCCTACCGGTTGACGGAGCTCGACGTCCACGACGTGCTCAACATCTTCCAAGTGACCGGCCTCATGCCGGACGGGCGCTACTTCATGAAGGCGAGCCCGGCCAAGCGCGGCGACTTCTTCGAGTTCTTCGCCGAGATCGACCTGCTCTGCGCCATCTCGACGTGCCCGGGCGGTGATCTCTCGGTCCCGCTATGGGGACCGGAGGCGGGCGACCCGCTCCCGACGTGCCGACCGCTCGGCGTGGAGGTCTACCAACCCGCCGCGGAGTTGTTGGCCGGTTGGGTATCGCCGGCGCCTGCCGACTACCGTGGCAACCATGGGATGCGGCGCCCGGTCTCCGACGAGGCATAGTCCCCTAGGAATCGATGCGGGCCCCTCGCGTGCGCCGCTCCGGCTCGCCCGCTCCGTGACCAACTGGAGAGTGCTCCCCGCGTCCTAAGCCCTCGTGCCCTGGGCGGTGCCTGCGCGTTACGGGCGCGCGGAGCCAGCAAGCGCCCCAGTCTGGACGAGATTCCCCACCCGAACCGCCAACCGTCACCGCCTGCGACCCGGTGGGGCCAACCCAACGTTCGACCAAGCCCCGCATGCGACCACGCGGGGAAGGGTGGATCGCTCGGCCGGCGGGCTGGGTGCCCCGAGGCTCGGACACAGAACTCGGTCGGATCGTCTCGTTACTCTTGAAGCAGGTGCTGCTCGAAAAACGCCGCGGTGTCGCGCAGGGCCTTGAGCTCGTTCTCCCGCTTGGTGAAGCCGTGGCCCTCGTCGGGGTAGACGTCGTAGCGGACGGCTACGCCGCGGTCACGGAGACGCTGAACGATCTGGTCGCTCTCGCCCTGGGGCACCCGCGGGTCGTTAGCGCCCTGGATCACGAAGAGCGGGGCCGTGATTTGGTCCGCGTAGGTGACCGGCGACCGGGCCAGCAGGAACTCCCGCTCCGTCTCGGGGTCGCCAATCAACTCGGCGTCGAAGCGCCGCCATGTCGGCGGCCCGGTTTCGATCAACGTGATCAGGTTCGACGGGCCGACAATGTCCACCGCCGCCGCCCAGAGGTCGGGCAGCCGGCTGACGCAGGAGAGGACGGCAAAGCCGCCGAACGACCCGCCGAAGACCCCGAGCCGTGTCCCGTCGACCCAAGGGAGCCCGCGCAGATACTCGGCGGCCGCGGCGAAGTCGCCGAGCTCGGCGCCGCCCCAGTCATGGTAGATCAGCTTCTGGTAGGCCCGACCGTAGCCGGTCGAGCCACGGACGTTCGGCGCGAAGATGCCGATGCCCCGGCTGAGCAGGTATTGGTAGAGACCGTCGTAGGTCGGCCGCTCCTGTCCCTCCGGACCGCCGTGGATGGAGAGCACCACCGGGAATGGACCGTCGCCGGGCGGTCGGTAGAGGAACGCCGGAATGTCCCGGCCGTCGTGCGTCGGGTAGGTGACCAGCTCCGGCCGGACCAGCTCCTCCTCGGGGATCCTTCCCAGGAAGCCGTGGGTCAGCTGGATGATCGTGCCGGCGGTGAGGTCCAGGACGAACAGCTCGGCCGGGTGCTGGGGGCGGCTGAGGCGCAGCCCGAGCTTGGTGCCGGACGGGGCTGCCTCGAGCAGGGAAATGACCCCCTCCGGCAGCTCGGGCAGGCTGACCGATTCGCCGGACGTCAGGTCGCGGGCGAAGAGGCGGGAGGCGCCGCCTTCGTTGACCACCCAGGCCAGGTAGCGGCCGTCCGGGGTGGCGGTCACGGCCTCGACATCCCACTCCGGCGTCTCGATCCACTCGAGCGCCCGCGGTCGAGCCGGTAGAACGCGAGCCCGAGGAACTGCCGGCCCTCGTCCGTGATCAGATAGAAGCCGGTGCCGTCGGCGGCCCAGGGACCAGGAATGTCGCGCGCCTCGCCCTCGTGCGGGGTGAGGCGGCGCGTCCCGCCGTCGTCGAGCGAGACAAGATGAACGTCGAAGTCAGCGTTCGATTTGACCTCCAACGCGGTCAGCTGCCGGCCGTCGGGCGACCAGGCGACTGGATGGTAGTAGGCGTCGCCGGCGAGCGGCCGGCCGACTTCCGCGCCGTCGAGATCCCGGACGATGACGTCCTGGTCGGTCGGCGCCCGGTCGTTGGCCGAGTACGCCACCGCGCGGCCATCCGGGGACCAGGGCCGGTCGGCGAGGAAGTGCTGGGCCGTGGGTGCGTCGGTGAGCGGCTCCGGGCGACCGCCGCGCGCCGGAATGCGGTAGACCTGGTGGAACTCATCCCCCTGGCGGTCGGCGGTGAAGAGGATCGAGGTGCCATCGGGCGCCCAGGCGATCTGCCGCACCGCCTGATCCGCGAAGAGTGTCAACTGGTGGGGGTAGCCGCCGGCAGTGTCCTGGCGCCAGAGGTTGAACTGGCCGGAGGTGTCGGTCGAGTAGGCGACCTCGCCCCCGTCGGGCGAGAACGTCAGCGTCGGCTGGTATCGCCGCACGGCCGTGAATTGCTCGAAGGTGTAGCGAGGGCGCGTCCGATCTCCCATGGTGGGGTTTGCTCCTCCTCTACCGGCGCCGGGGCCGAAAACCACGGTCCCGCCGACAAACCGACCGAATAGGTGCCGAAGGGGATCGGTGCTCCGAGGTCCGGTGGGCAAGGATACCTCCCCGACCATCCAGAGGCGGGTACGACGATCGGAAACCGGACCCCTGTTCCGGTCGAGCGGCCAGTGGGGTGGCTGGTGTCGGGCCGCGACACTCGGCGACCGCGAACAAAATCTGGCCTGCCGAACAATGCCCCGTCTGCCGCCCCTGATCCGCTGCCACGGCACCTTAGCCGCCCTCGCGCCGGGCGGCCCGCGGTGCCGACGACCGTGTCGTCGTGGAGCCGGCGTCCTCGGTCCGATGGGCAGCCGACGTTGGCCGGCGGCGGTAAGCTACGCGAGCCGTATCGCCGCGTGCCCGTCCGCGGATGCCCGAGAGAGGACCCGTATGCATCCTGTCGCGTCTCCAAATGATCCCGGCGCCCCGGGCATCGAGCCGTATCTCGATATCCGGGCGGCAACGACCCCCGCTTGGCTCGCCGACGGCCGCCTCGCCTTCCTCTCGGACGCCACCGGCGTGCCCCAGGTGTGGACGGTCGATCCCGCCGGGGGCGAACCGCGACCACTCACCGCGTTCGACGACCGCATCTCGACGCTGGCCGCGTCGCCGGCCGGCGACCGGCTCGTCTTTGCCATGGACCGCGGCGGCGACGAGCGGGGTCAGCTGTGGCTGCTTGACCCGCTCACCGCGGAGGCAAGTCCGCTGACCGCCGATCCCGCGACGATCCACACCTTCGGCGCCTTCGCTCCGGAAGGGCGGCGAATCGCCTTCGCCAGCAACGCGCGCGACCCTCGCTTCTTCGACGTGCTCACCCTCGGTCTCGACGAACCCGTGGCGGCGCCGATCCCCGTCATGGCCCGCGACGAATTGCTCGCCCCGCTCGCCTTTGCGCCGGATGGCCGGCATCTGCTCGTGCACCGCCAGAACACCAACCTCGACGACGACCTCTTCCTGCTGCCCCAGGACGGAGGCGAACCGATCCACCTGACGCCCCATCACGGCGAGGCGTCCATTCCTCACGCCGCCTTCGACCCCGCCGGCGGCGCCCTCTACCTCGTCTCCAACCAGGACCGCGATCTGGCCGCCATGGTTCGCCTCGACCTCAGGACGCTGGAGCAGACCGTCCTCGTCGAGGGGGCGTGGGACGTCGAGGCGCTGGCGGTGGCGCCCCGCGGCGGTTGGCTTGCCTACGCCATCAACGAGGATGGCGTTTCCCGTCCCACCCTGCGCGAGCTGGGGAGCGGGCTCGAACGCGCGGTGACCGGCTTACCGCCGGGGGTGATCGAGGGGATGGCGTGGTCGCCCGACGGGGCGCGATTGGCGTTCTCCTGGAGCGGAGCACACCACCCGTCCGACGTCTGGGTCTGTGGGACCGACGGAGCCGCGCACCGGGTCACGGCATCCGATCTCGCCGGCCTCGATCCCGCGGGGTTCCGGGAGCCGGAGACGATCCGCTATGCCACGTTCGATGGACGGCAGATCCCGGCATTCTGGTTCTGCCCGGCACGCCCGGGACCGTGGCCGGTCGTCATCGACGTCCACGGCGGGCCGGAGTCGCAGCGCCGCGTCGCCTTCGCGCCGGTGACCCAGTTCCTCTTGGCCCAGGGCTACGCCGTGCTCGCGCCAAACGTGCGCGGCAGCACCGGTTACGGTAAGACCTACTGCCACCTGGACGACGTCGAGCGGCGGATGGACGCGGTGGCCGATCTGGCGGCGGCCGCCGACTGGCTGCGTCTCCGGCCTGCCGTCGCCGCGGACGGGATCGCCGTGATGGGCCAGAGCTACGGCGGGTTCATGGTCCTGGCGGCGCTGACGACCTACCCCGAGCACTGGGCCGCTGGTGTCGACGTCGTCGGCATCGCCAACTGGCGCACCTTCTTCGAACAGACCGGCCCCTGGCGGCGCCGCACCCGCGCCGACGAGTACGGTGGCCCCGAGCGGGACGCGGCGCTGCTGCGCGAGCTCTCCCCGATCCACCGCGTCGAGCGGATCGTCGCGCCCCTGATGGTGATTCACGGCCGCAACGACCCGCGCGTGCCGCTCGGCGAGGCCGAGCAGATCGTCGCCGCACTCCGTGCCCTCGGTCGGGACGTGGAGTTGCTCGTCTTCGACGATGAGGGGCACGGCCTCGTCAAGCGGCCGAACCGCGTCGCGGGTTACGGCGCCGCCGCCCGCTTCCTCGGCCGCACCATCGGCGACCGGTGACGGAGCGGGACACGCCGCCTCACGACGGAGGCGCGAACGGCGACCAGTTGCTCGATTGACCATGCTGCTCGGGTCGCGCGGCGTTCGCGGCGTGTTTGCACCGCGATGGTCGGGCTGTGCCGATGATCTGGAGTGGCGATCGTCGCCATGCGCCGACCGGGCTCCCTGTGCCGCTCGGTGCCCGTGAAACCCGTCGCGCTCTCCCCGACCAGGACAGGCCGTCTGGTCATGCCGCGTGGAGGTGTGACGGGACTATGCCCTCGCGCCGCCCACCCGGTCGTAGCTGACGATCTCGGACAGGGGCTTGCGCCCGCCTTCGACGGGGTTGGGCCGGTGGTCTTTGGTGGTGGTCGGATACCCGATGACGACCACCGAGCGGGCGGCGCGCTCGGCCGGGATGCCCAGGATCCGCTTTGCCTCCGCCTGCTGCGCGTCGTCACCGAACCAGGCGACGCCGCCGCCGAGTCCGAGCAGTCGTGCCCCGATCAGCAGGCGCTCCGTGACCCGCCCTTCGTCGTAGGCTTCGCTTGTCTCGCTTGCGCCGTCGAGCACAATGGCGATCGCGAGCGGCGCCTCGGCGACCCAAGCGATCGGCGGGCGCAACCGGCTGATTTGCCGCAGCTGCTCCTTGTCGGTGATGACGACGAAGTGCCACGGCTGGGTGTTGCGTGAGCTGCCGGTCCATCGCGCGATCTCCAGCAGCTCGTGGAGGACGTCGTCCGGGACGGGATCCGGTCGATAGCGCCGGGCTTGCCGCACCTTGCGGATCTCCTCGGTCGCCTCGCGCACGCTTGCCGGTATCCCCATGACGCTGCCTTTCCCTCGTGAACGTCGGCTCGAACGGCGTCGTCGGACCTCGCTGGCGGCATGATACGGCACCGATCGAGGCGATCTTGCCTGCCCACGGTCGAATCAGGGTCTGCGCCCCGTTGGACTCCACGCGGACCGGGCAATCGTATTCGGAGACACGCCCGAACGTGGTGCCCCGCCCAGCGCTCCCGTCATGTCACCGGCCGACCTCGTCCCGGAGCTGCCCGAGGCGGAGTTCGGTCTCCCTCGGTCCACCGTGGACCGAAGCCAGAGGCACGCCGTCTTGGGCCGCGCACGGTGGCGTCGCTCGTTCGCTCGCACGCCTCGCTCGACGAGTCCCCAAGGTTGCGACATGCGGTTCCGCCGCAGCCCGTCCCGCAGAAAGACAAGCGGACGCTGCTTCATGACGTCAGCGAGGCATGACCTCTCGGTCCTCAAAGACCTCGCGCATCCGACCGATTGGTACGCTGGTTCGACGGGACCCTGTCCTGAGGGCGTCTCGGCTGAACCGACCCTGCTCGTTGCCGCGGCGGCGGCCCCCACGGACGTCCGCCATCCCGCTGCTCACCCAAAGGATGGCGAGGATTAACGCCACGATCGCGAGCGTCGGCGGGAGGACGAGCCAGGGCCAGACTGAACGCGCGAAGAGTAGCGGATCGCTGAAAGCCCAACCGAGCATCGCCCCCCAGCCGGCTGGGTCGCCGCTGCCGAGACCGAGGAAAGCCAGGGTGGTCTCTGCGAACACCGCGAACCGTGCGGTGAGGACGAGCTTCGTCGGGAGGACATCGAGCGTTGCCGGCAGAAGATGACGGCGGAGGACGTGCGTTTCCGGTGCGCCGAGCGCTCGGCTGGCCTCGACGTACGGCGCCGAACGCGCGCCGAGCACGATACTCCGGACGACGCGGGCGAACGCCGGCCACGAAACCAGGGCCAGCACGAGGATGACGTGTCTGCGGCTCGCCCCGGTCAGCGTCAGGACGAGGAGGAAGAGCGGGATGACCGGCAGCGCGAGCAGCAGATCCGTGACCGCCATGAGCGGTGCTGCGGCCCACCGGACGAGTCCCGCCGAGAGGCCGACCGCCCAACTGATCGCCGTTGAGATCGCCGTGACCCCGACGACGACGATCAACGTGGCGCGAGCGCCGTAGATCACCTGACTGAGCACGTCCTGTCCCAGGTCGTTGGTCCCCAGGAGGTGGTCGCGGGTTGGGGCCGCGAGTGGTCGACCAGTGGGCAGCCGTGCATCGTGCGGCGCTAGCAGTGGGGCGAGCGCCGCGACGAGGGCGAATCCGACGATCAGCCCGCATCCCAACCAGAAGAGCGGCGCGTGACCCCTAGCCACGGACGAGCCCCCGGCGCGCTTCGAGGCGCAGGTAGGCCAGCTCCACCAGCAGATTGGCGGCGAGAACCCCCAACCCGGAGAGGAGGAACAACGCCTGAAGGAGGGGGTAGTCGCGCGCGCGGATCGCTTCGTAGCCGAGCAGCCCGAGTCCCGGCACGCCGAAGACCCGTTCGACGACGAGCGCTCCGCCGAGCACGGTTCCCAACCGCAGGCCGAGCAACGTGAGCAATGGGAACGCGATGTTGGGCAGCGCGTGCCGCCGTGCCACGTCCCGCTCGGGCAGCCCCTTGGCCCGGGCCACGGTCAGCCACGGCTCGTGCCGCAGAGCGGCGGTCGCGTCGCGCGCGAGCAACAGGAAGGCGGAGGTGCCGGCGATGACGAGCGCCGTCGCCGGCAATGCGAGATGGCGCAGGATGTCGAGCGCGTGGCGGGCCGTGCCGCCGACCCCACCGCCGTAATCCGCGAGGACGGTTCGGCCGCCAAACAGCGGGAACCAGTCGAGCCTAACGGCGAACACGAGCAACAGGCCGATGGCGACGAGGAACTCCGGGATCGCCGCGAGCGCGCCCGCGGTCGAGACTAAGAGCCGGTCGCGGCCTCCCCCGGGAGCCCAACCGGCGGCGACGCCGGCGGCCGTACCGACGATCGTCGAGATGACCACGGCTATGAGCAGCAGGGCGAGCGTCCAGGGGAGCCGATCGAGGATCTGGTCGCGCACCGGCGCCGGGCGCGCGCTCCACCACCCGCAGAGTCCCCCCCCGACTTAGACCTGG
>JAUJOZ010000110.1 GCA_030447415.1 Thermomicrobiales bacterium
GAGCTCGACGGTTCTTTTGCGCAGGCACCAACCGCTTCGGCCGGCCCTGCACCAACCGGGTCGATACCGACGGCGCGCTGTGCGGCCGCTGTCGAGGCATCGCCGGCCTCCCCGCCTTCGACATCACTCCCCCGGCCCCGGTCGAGCGACCGCTGACAGCGGATGACTGGACCGTTGCAAGCCAGGTCCAAGCGCGACTCGCGCCGCTGGCGACGGGCAACCCGCAGCTCGAACGGCTCGTCCAGGTGTGCGTCCAGCTCGCCGGCAACAGTCGAGCCAGTGGCAGCAAGGTCGTCTACGAGCAGCACTGGCGGACCTTCGTCCTGTTCTGCCAGAGCGTTGGCTTCTCCGCCGATCTGCCGGTGACCGCCGAGACGCTGGCGTGCTTCGTGGCCTACCTCGCCGAGTTCGGCCGCGTCGACCGCGAGACCGGCGAGCGTGTCGGCACCGGCGCACCGCTCCGCCACGGCTACCTCCGTCAGGCCATCTCGGCTATCGGTTACCGCCACGACCTGCACGGACTGCCGTCGCCGGTCAACGACCCGCTCGTGCGCGGTGTGCTGCGCGGCTACGGCCGCCTCCACGGCACCGATGTCCGCGGCAAGGACCCGATCCGCCTCGACGGCCTCACCCGCATCGCCACCGCGCTGTCCATCATCCCGCCAATGGCACGCCGCGACCGGGCACTGATGCTGGTCGCCACCGACCCTGACCTCGGTCTCAACTCCGGCCAGCTCGCCCGCCTCGACGGCGAGCACCTGCTGCTGGGCACATCGCCGCACGAGCCGCTAGCGCTACTCGTCCACCCGGGCGGGCGCAGCCTTCATCTCGAACCCGTCGAGATCGAACCGAACAGCGACGTGCCGGGCGCATGCCCGGTCCGAGCTCTTCACGAGTTGGCTCCGGACCCGTTCGGACCGGTGTTCCGCTCTTCCGCCGGCCAACGTCTCTCCCGGCAGGGCGTGATGAAGATCGTCCGCACCGCCGTCACCGCCGCCGGTCTCGCAGGCGCTGCCAAGCACGACGGCCTCCCTCGCTTGCTCGACCCACAGGATCGAGCGCGGCTCGCCAACCACGTCAGCCGGCCCGACATCGCAGACCTCCGCGACCTCGCCTTGATCCTCAACCTCTACTGGGGCGCGTTCCGCGGCTCCGAGCTCGTCGCGATGACATGGGCCGACGCCCGCATCGTCGAGCGCGGCGTCGAGTGGTGCGTTCGGCAGGCGAAGAACGACCAGCTCGGCAAGGGCGAGATCGTCGGCGCCGCCGGCAATCCCAACCAGCTTCTCTGCCCGGCCGTCGCGCTCGCCGAGTGGCGGTTAGCGTGCGTCCAGGTCTTCGGGCGCGAGATCGTCGACGACGACCCGGTGTTCATCCGTCTCGATCGCCAGCACGACGACCCTGAGCCGATGACCCGCGACGGCGCGGCGCAGATCGTCAAGCGAGCAGCGGCGGCCGCTGGGCTCGCAGGCAACTACGCCAGCCACTCGCTACGGGCCGGCTTCGTCACCGACGCCCTCGACGCCGGCGCCACCCGTGAGCAAGTTCAGCGCCACGGCCGCTGGACCAACATCCGCAGCATCGATGCCTACTACCGCAAGACCGAGGTCTGGGGGCGCAACAACCCGTCGCAGCGACTGGCGGGATCATGAACGCGCCTCCGAGGATGACCCGCCGCTCAGTGGCGCTACTGGGTGGCGCCGCGGTTCCCGTCGCCGTGTGGCTGGTGGTGGTGCCGTGGGACCTCTCCGAGATCGACGCGTCCGGAGCGATGATCGAGGGGGGCGGAGACGACAACGCCGGCAGCATCGCCACGGTTGCAGTCGTGGTCCTTGCCATGGGCGTGGTACTCGCTCTCCTGCAGCAAACCCGGACGGTCGCCGAGCTCTTCACCTTCGGTGGCTTCATTGCATGGGCCGCGCTGTTCGGCTGGCGTGCCGGCTCTTCGCGGGTCATCGGCGCCAACTTTTTCATGATCCCGCTCCTATTTGCGGTGGTCCCCGCGGCCATCATCGTCCCGCTGTTCGTTCGATGGGTGGCGCGGCGGAGCGCTGAATACAGCCGATGAGGTCGTCACTTTCCGACAACCAACGCCCGCGTCCACGGGATTCCAAGTTCGGGGTGCCCGGCAGAATGGAGTACAAACGGCAGTTAGCCCGTGTTGTAGAGGGAGTGGTGGTGACC
>JAUJOZ010000007.1 GCA_030447415.1 Thermomicrobiales bacterium
ACCCCTACGCCCCCAAGTCGGGGACCGGGGCCGGAATTACCTTCACCAGCGAGCGCCAGTACCGCAACTTCCTCGCGCGGCAGAAGGGCTTCCGCTCGTGGGGCGAGCAGCAGCGGGCCGGGCGGACGGTCCGCACTGCCGGTGACGTGGCGCGGCTGCGGCCGGCCGAACAAGAGGCGCGCCGGCGCGCCCTCGACGCCCTGTCGCGGATGCGGAGCGAGGGGCTGTCGCTCGGCAGGGCGGGGCGGGAGGCCGGCACGACCGCCGCCGCCGTCAAGCGCCACGCCGGCCCGGCCCTCGAACGGACGGCGGGCGGGCGCTACCGGGCGAAGGTGACCGACCGCCTGATCCGGCCGATGCTGGTGCCGACCCGCGACGGCTCCATCACGCTCGACGTGCGTGACTCCCGCTCGGCGTCGCGGCTCGGCGCTTACTGGTCCGCCGTCCGCCGCTACCTGGACACCGGCGACGACCGGGCGCTGCGGCGGTTCCGGGGGCAGGGAGTGCGGGTCAACAAGCGGTTCTATCCCTTGATTACGGACCTGGATGTGTTGGACGGGCTGGCGGACGCCGGCGAGCTTGCCTTTGGCGACCTCTACGACGCGACCCGTCACGCCGCGTAGGAGCGAGCACCCATGATCCCCGATCCCATCCGCACCGACGCCCGGCGGGCGCGGCGAGCACGCCGACTTGGCCCCGACGCGGGGTGCGCCCTCTGTGGCGTCATGACCCCCGAAGCCCTGATCGCGGCTGACCGCTCCCTCCTCGAAGCGCACCACGCTTGTGGCCGGGCAAACGACGTGGGCTCACCGTCCCCGTCTGCCGCAACTGCCACGCGATCCTCACCGAAGGGCAGCGGGCCGCCGGGGTCACGTTCGCCCAACCCCCGACGCTTTTGCACCAGCTCGCGGCGTCCCTGGCGTCCCTGGCGGCATTCTTCGTCGCCCTTGGGGATTGGCTCGGCGCGGTGGCGGCGGCGCTCGCCGCTCATGTCGCGGCGCTGGATGGCGCGTATCCAGACTGGCGGACGATGCCGACCGCACGACCGTTCCGGGGCATCGCATGAACGCGGGTGCGGAGGATCCGCAGGCGGGAGTGAGCAGCCCCGATCCGCTGCTTGTCGCGCTCCGGGCGTGGGCCGTGCCCGAGGGCGCGCCCGTGCGCTGCCAACGCACACCGCCACGGGGAGCGCGACCGGGGGAGAACGACGGAGACGGCGGCTCGACCACGCCAGCGAGGGGGCGGTGGCGGCGATCCGTCCTCATCCTCGATACGGAGACAACGACGGACCCGGCGCAGCGCCTCACCTACGGCTGCTACCGCTACGGCCGCTGGCGCGACGACGGCACCCTCGCCATCCTCCAAGAAGGGCTGTTCTACGCCGACGATCTACCGGAGACGGACCTGGCCGGGTACGCCACGCTCCAAGCGTTCACGGCCGCGCACCCGGCCGACGTGGCGCCCGACCGGCGCGCCCGTCGTGGCCTCCGGCTGCTGAGCCGCCGCGAATTTCTGGATGCGGTGCTTTGGCCGGCGGTGCAGGCGGACGCCCTCATCGTGGGCTTCAATATTTCGTTCGATTTGTCCAGGCTAGCGGCCGACGTGTCGCCGGCACGGGACGCGTACCAGGGTGGCTTCTCGTTCGTGCTGTGGGAGTACCGCGACGCCGCGGGCAACTGGCGCGAGCACCGGTACCGTCCCCGGTTGCGGGTCAAGCAGATCGACAGCAAGCGCGCCCTGATCGGGCTGGCCCGGCCGCGGGGATGGCGGGGCGCGTTCCCCCGCCCCGGCTTCCTCGACCTCCGCACCCTCGCTTTCGCCGTCACCGACCGCGGGCACTCGCTGCGCTCGGCGTGTGCCGGGTTCGCGGTGGAGCAGGGCAAGGGCGACGTCGAACAACACGGGGTCATCACCCCGGAGCACGTCGCCTACGCCCGGCAGGATGTGGCGGCGACGGCGGCACTGCTGGTCAAGCTGCGGGAGGAGTACGACCGGCACCCCATCGCCCTGGACCCCTGCCGGGCACTGTCGCCGGCCAGCGTCGCCAAGGCGTACGACCGGGCGATGGGCGTCGAGCCGCGCTTGGCATTACAACCCGACTTCCCGCCCGAGGTGCTGGGGCGGGCGATGAGCGCCTATTACGGGGATCGGGCCGAGTGCGCCGTCCGGCGGACGCCGGTGCCCGTCGTCTACTGTGACGTGACCAGCATGTACCCCACCGTCAACGCCCTCATGGAGCTGTGGCGGTTCCACGTCGCGGCGCGGGTGGAGGTAGAGGACTGCATCGAGGAAGCGCGAGCCGTCCTGGCCAATATCACCCCCGAAACGGTGCTGGACCCGGCGACCTGGCGGCGCCTGACCTTCTTCGCCGAGGTGGTGCCGGACGGGGACGTGCTCCCGGTGCGGGCGCAGTACGGCGACGCCGGCGGGACGTGGAACATTGGCGTCAACCCCTTCACCGACGACCGCCCCCACTGGTACGCCGGGCCTGACCTGGCGGCGTCCGCGTTGCTCACGGGTAAGGCGCCGACAATCGAGCGGGCTTTCAAGCTGGTGCCCGTGGGGACGCAAGCGGGGCTGCGGCCCGTCGCGCTGCGAGGGGCGGTGGAGGTGGACCCGGCCGGCGGCGACTTTTTCAAGACGGTCATCGAGGAACGCAAGCGCGTCAAGGGGCGACCCGACCTCCCGGCCGAGGAACGGGCGCGGCTCGACCGCTTCCTCAAGGTGCTCGCCAACGCCGGCAGCTACGGCGTGTTCGTGGAGTCGAACCCGGAGCGGTTGCCGGCCGGCGAGTCGGCGCCCGTGGCGGTCTACGGCCCCGACGACGGTCCGTTCCCGGCGCGGGCGATCCGCCCCGAGACGCCGGGCATCTTCAGCTTCCCCCCTGTGGCGGCACTCATCACCGCCGCGGCAAGGCTCGTGCTGGCGCTGATCGAGCGGCTGATGACGGAGCTTGGGGGCGTCCACGCCTTCTGCGATACGGATAGCATGGCCCCCATCGCGACCAAGGACGGCGGGCTTATTCCCTGTCCCGGCGGACCGCACCGCACCGAGGACGGGCAGGAGGCCGTCCGGGCGCTGTCGTGGGCGGAGGTGGACGGCATCATTGAGCGGCTTGCAGTGCTCAACCCCTACGACCCTGCGGCAGTACCGGGGAGCATCCTCCGGGTGGAGGACATCAACTTCGATCCCGAGACGGGGGAGCGGCGGCAGCTCTGGTGCGTCGCCGTCGCTGCCAAGCGCTACGCCTTGTTCGTCCTCGACGCCGATGGGGAGCCGGTCATCCCGCCCGACGGCTACACGCGGCACGGGCTCGGCTTCCTGCTCGACCCGACCGACCGCGACGAGGGCGATGAGCCGAGCGGACCGACGGAGGGATGGGAAGCCGCCTTGTGGGAGGGCATCGTCCGGGAACGGCTCGGGCTGCCGCACGACCCGCCGGGATGGGCCGATCGGCCGGCGGTGGCGCGACTCACCGTGTCGTCACCGTGGCACCTGGCGGCATTCGGGAAGGCAAACGCGGGGAAGCCCTACGCGGATCGGGTCAAGCCATTCAACTTCATGCTTGCGGCGCCCCTGGCCCACCAGGGCCGGCCGCACGGGGTGGAGCCGGACGCGCCCTTCCGGCTGGTGGCGCCTTTCGAGACGGACCCGCGGAAATGGACGCGAATGCGCTGGACGGACCTGTACTCGGGGCGCTCCTACCGCATCACGACGGACTGGCCAGGCGGCGGAGACGGGGTGGCGAGTGTGCAATCGCTCGGGAGCGTCGCGGCGGCCTATCCCCACCACCCGGAGCCGAAGCGGCTCGGCCCGGACGGGCAGCCGTGCGGGAAGCAGACGGAAGGGCTGTTGCGGCGGCGCCCCGTGCGAGGGGCGGGAACCGTCTGCGTCGGGAAGGAGGCGCACCGGCTGGTCGAGCGCGGGCTGGTCGCAGACCTCCGCGAGCTGCTGGGCACCTACGCCGACCCGCGGCGGGAGCCGTGGACGGTGGACGTGCTGCCAAAGCTGCGGGCGGTGGCAGCCGCGCCGGGCGGGATGGCAGCGCTGGCGGAGACGTCAGGGCTCACCCCGCGGACACTACGGGACATTGTGGCGGGGCGGAGCCGACCAAGGACGGCGGCACGGACTGCGCTCGTTGCTCTTGTTGCGGAGGTGCCGTCACCCGGCGGTCGGAGGTGCGCGGGGTGCGGTCGGGCGGTTACTGAGGCCGATCCACGCCGGCGGTACTGCTCGAAAGAATGCCGGGAGCGAGCGAAGCAGGAGCGGCGAAAGGTGGTCAACCGGTAGAAACAGTCGCCGCTCCAGCCGCGCCACCGATAGGACCTGAGCATTCTTGCGCCTGGCTCGCTCGACCCGCTTGCATCAGTTTCACAGCTGCAATGTTGCATAGAGGGACAGAAAGCTACCGTCCTACCTCACCTTCCGCAACTCGTACTGGACGAGCGGGCGCTGCTCCATGTAATACCCCATGTACCTCCTGGCCAGCGCCTCCTTCTGGTCTTGGTTCCATGGCCCTTTGCCCCACGATGCGAACGGAACGAAGATGTTGTGCAGCAGCGTCGCCAAGCTTTGGAACGCGCTGTCGGCGTCCTCGCATTCTAGAGGAGGCACCTTCTGATTGCCCGCGTCACGGGAGAGCCGGAGCGCCCGAGATTCGAGTTCGGTCATCGATTGGTGGAGCGCCTGCCGGTCGAGCCTGCCCAGCTCGTACGTAGCGAACAGGGACTGCGCCTCATCGAATAATGCGTCCATTTGTGGAAGTACCCGGTCGATTTTGTCGCCCCATTCGCCTTTCGTCCCGTGCTCGAACAGCTGGTGTCGGGCCTCGTATCGCTCCCTCGGCTGCCAATCGATCTCGATCTCCCCGACCCACTCGGTGCCCCCGAGAGGAGCCCAACCCGTGCCCCGTCGCAGTCCCGGTCGATTCCACTGTGTTCGGCAGATCCAGTTGTTCTGTTGCTCGTCGCGCAGCCCCAGGTAGACGAACAGCTTCACGGCGTCCGCCTCCTGACTACCAAAGTACGACTTAGTAATCTCATTGCGGTAGAAGTCGCTGCCGCGAAGCTTCCAGGTCGCCTCCTTGATGACCTCTTTGATGGCGGCGCGCGAGTAGTGCGGATCGGTGAGGACGTTGGCCGCGTAACGCTTGGCCAAGGCGACGCTGCAATCTTGCTCGGTCTTGATGTCGTAGACGAGGTCTTCGTGGACCTTGTAGACCAACTCGACTGGTCGGTCCGCAGTCGTACCGCACTGAAGGCACTTGCCGTCCGCGAATGGCGTGCCGTCTCTCGGGCAGACTTTCTGATGGCTGATGAAGAGACGGGCAACGTCAACACTGTCGATGATCAGGTAGTCGGACCCGGCATCAGTCGCTGCCTGCGTGAGATCAGCCACAATGTCGTCCCGGATGTCACCGACGGCCAGCAGGACCATCAGATCGATGCCGGGTACGCGGCGGAGTCGGCTCACCTGATGGCTCACCACTCGAGACGTCACAGTCGCGGTCGCGCGCCCCTTATTCACGAACGCGCCTAAGCGCGGCCGTTCTCCATAGGTGACGTGTGTAGTCAAGATGTCAGCGATTTCGGTGCTGTTGTGGGGTGTGTGGGTTGGGTCCGGCAGGATGGCGCGGAGGAACGGCTCGATTTCTTCCCCCTCGCGAAGCCTCCGGATACCCTGCAACACGATTGGGTTCTCAGTGATCGCCTGCCTTGACAGGCGTCCTACCGGACTGAATTCCTCGATTTCTTCCAGGCGAACCGCCCGAGTCATAGGCAAGTACTCCCCTATGGCGAAGCACCGCTTGTTCTTCCGCTACCGGTCCGAGCGCGCGATCCATTCCCTCGGAACATGAGGCGAGTGTCAGGAAGCCCGATCTCGAAGCGAGCCCAGCTTGGCGCCCAGTGCACGCTTCACAGCGAGGTCGATGTGGTAGCGCGACATCACGGCCGAAGTCAAAGCTTCTTCTGAGAGCGCACGAGCGATGTCCTCGGCGGTCCAGCGCTGACTGTCCTTCAGCGCCAGCACGCCAAGGACCGACTCGATCAGCGCTTGCTCGAACCACTCGTGGATAACGTCCTCGACCGTGTCTCGCAGCCCCGGCGTCCCAGCGTACTGCCGACACCAACGATCCACCATGTCGGTGAAGCCGCGGAAGTCGCCGTTGATCTGCAGAACGTTCTGCTCGATGAGGTACTTCGCAGCCCGATCCTCTAGGAACGGCGGCTCGCGGGTGCCGGCCTGCGCACTGACCCAGATCACGTTCGGGATGTTATCCGGATTCACCGCTGCGCCAGGCACTCCTCCGTCCATCAAGAACAGCGCGTACACATTGCCGGTCCGACCACCGCTCTGACCACCCCGGCCCCGCTTGGTGCGCTCCCGCTCGCTGTCCTCCTCGGCCTCGCCGCCGGGGCCTACGCTCTCGGGGTCAACGAGGAGCGACCCTTTGGGGGTTAGCCGGTACTTGCTGAACCGGAAGAGTTCGCGAATCTGGCGCAGCCGATCGCGGATCGCCTGTCGGTGGTCGGATGAAACGGAACCGGCCGATACCTCCTCCATCAGGGCCTGGATTTCTTCAGGGATGCGCTGGCGGAATTCGGCCGCCCAGTCAGCCCACGGGAGTGGGTCGCTGTTGACCAGAAGGGCGGTGCGCGAGGTGTTTGAGGTGACCTGGTGCTCGGCGTCGTGCGCTGGTTCGACGTAAATCACGACCCGGTTGTAGCCGAAGATGATCCCGAACATTTGCAGCCGCGCCACGCCACCGCGTCCCGTGACCATCTCGTACAGCTCGTCCTGGAAGAGCGCGGCCATGTGGCCGCTGGAGGCCACAAACCCGCTGTTCTGGGTGAGCGCTCCTTCGTCCTCCAAGACCCACCAATGCGCAACGCCGGACGACAGCTCGACCTTCCCAGAAGTGCTGGCGTGCGCGTCGAGGTACGCCTTCTGCCCGACGAGCGTACGCAAGACGTTGCGGTCGGTGTCGGCGCGCGGGTGCTCCCAGCCCTCGCGGGCCCTGACCGTGATCCCGGCGGGGAAACGGAAGTAGCGGGTGTTGAGGTAGCGCCCGATCCAGCGCGATGGGCTGGCCGCCGACTCCGGCGCGACCATCGTGTTCTGGTCCTCGTCGTTGCCAAGCAACACTACTTTGGTGCCATTCGCGAGGATCACCTGGGGCTTGACCGCGTCCTCGACACGCCCCCAGTGGCCGAACGATCCGTCCGGCGACTCCAACTGCTTCAATCCGTACTGGCCCGTAGTGGGGTCGCGCCAGAGGTGGATCATTGACCCGGCGCCGTCCTTCCATGACAAGTACACCAGGCCCGCGTGATTGCGCGTGGCTGCAGCGATCTTGGCCCCGACCCCGAAGTTGCCTTCCAGCGTCTGCTCGTGAACGGAAGAGCTGAGCTGGTTGATGTACCGAACCATCTCCTCGCCAGTCATTCCGACGCCGGTGTCGGTGACGCTCAGCTTGTAGACGCCGGTCAGGTCGTACCAGTCCCAGTCAACGTCCCAGCTGATCTGGCCGCTGGGCTCTGGGAGGGCTTGGATCGCCTCGATGGCGTTCTGGGTGAGTTCCCGGAGGAATTGGAGGGGGGAGCAGTCCTGACCGAGGCGGTCGAGCATGAAGCCCGTGTTCGCCACGGTCATCGGCAACGTCGTATCGACGTCGCCGAGACGCATAGCCATCGTCTCTTTCCTTCCGCGCGGGAGAGGTAGGGTGTGCGACCTCTCCGGTTCGGGCGTTCTCCCAAAGTTCGAGACGAGCGGGAGGCAGCGCCTACGGCCCTCATCGAACCCAGGGGGAACATCGCTGGCCGAAGCATATGGGAACGGACGCACCTATTCAAGGCCATCCCACCAAATGCTCCCGGCGGTTTAGGCCCAGACGCACGTCGGCTCCCGAGCATGCGGCAGTTTCGGCGGGCGGCGCCGTGCGCCGTTCGGTGCGGCATCCGCGGCCGGCCCTACCGAGCGATCCGCCCTCGATCGCTCGAGGCCCGAAGCGTTCCCCTATCCGGCAGTTTCGGGGGCGCGCGGCCGCGACGTGCCGGCATCGTCGGACGGAACTCGCTCCTATGCCACCGCCGCGACGCTTCGGCTCCCGAAGCTCTCCCCAGCATCCGGCAGTTTCAAGGGGCGGTATCTCTTATCCCCTCCCTGCGTTGACCGCCCTTCGGCCCGTTGCTACACTCGCCGCCGCTCCGGGCCGGGTCGACCGCGCCCGGTGGAGACGGGAAGGGAAGGGTGCATGGAGCTGTCGGGCGACCACGTTGCCGCGCCGCGCGAGCGGGTCTGGCGGTTCATGCTCGATCCCGAGACGCTGCGCCAGTGTCTGCCCGGGTGCGAGCGGCTGGATGAGGTCGGCCCGGACGAGTATGAGGCGACGATGAAGATCGGCGTCGCCATGATTCGCGGCACCTACCAGGGTCGGGTCAAGATCAGCGACAAGCAGGAGCCCGAGCGGTACCGGATGCTGGTCGAGGGCAAGGGGGCGGCCGGCCAGATCTCCGGTGAGGGCCTGCTCGAGCTGGACGACGAGGGCGGCCAGACTCGCGTCCGCTACACCGGCAACGCCAACGTCCGCGGTACCCTGGCGCGCGTCGGGACCCGCGTCATGCAGCCGGCGGCCAAGATGATCGTCGGCCAGTTCTTCGACTGCCTATCGAGCAAGGCAACCGACGGCAGGGCGTAGGTGCCGGGTGCCGGGAGCGGGGTGCGCCGGAACGAGCCTCGTTCCCAGGGGCGAAGGCAGGCCACCCTGCCGCAGTACCCGACGCCTAACATCCCGCACCCAACACCTAACTGCTCGTACCCCGGACCAAACAGCCATCACCTACCACCCAAGGAGAAGTCCCGTTGAAGGTTCCCATCACCGTGACGGTCAACGGCACGCCGCGGCAGGTCGAGGTTGAGCCGCGACGGCTCCTCGTCCACTTCCTGCGCGACGAGCTCGGCCTGACCGGCACTCACATCGGCTGCGAAACCGGTCAGTGCGGCGCCTGCACCATCCTCCTCGACGGCCAGGCGGTCAAGAGCTGCACCGTTCTGGCGGTCCAGGCCGACGGTCAGGCCGTGACGACGATCGAGGGGCTGGCGCCGCGCGGCATGCTCCACCCGGTGCAGCAGGCGTTCTGGGAAGAGCACGGCCTCCAGTGCGGCTATTGCACCCCGGGCATGGTCCTCTCCGTGGTCGCCCTCCTCCAGGAGGACCCGGACCCGAACGAGGCCACGATCCGTCACGCGCTCGAAGGCAACCTGTGCCGCTGCACCGGCTACCACAACGTCGTCACGTCGGTCCGGGCCGCCGCGGCCAAGCTCGCCGCCGGCGCCGAGCCCGAGCCCCTGTTGCGATCGTAGGGATCTGTTCGAGCGGATCGAGGACAGAGAGCCCTGCCAACGCTCACATCCATCAAGCGAGGTGCCAGGTGAACCCAGCGGCGTTCGAGTACCACCGGGCGGATAGCGTTCAGGAGGCCATCGTCCTGCTCCAGCAGTACGGGGATGGCGCGAAGCTCCTCGCGGGGGGACACAGCCTCCTGCCGGTCATGAAGCTCCGCCTCGCCCAGCCGGAGCACCTGATCGACATCGGTCGCCTGCGCGATCTAGCAGGCGTGCGCGAAGAGGGCGGCACCCTGCGCATTGGCGCGCTGACGACCCATCATGAGATCGAGGTCGACCCGACCCTGCGTCGCCGCTGCCCGCTCCTGTCGGAAACGGCCGGCGTCGTCGGCGACCGCCAGGTGCGGAACCGCGGCACCATCGGCGGTGCCCTCTGCCACGCCGACGCTGCCGCCGACTACCCGGCCGCTATCCTCGCGCTCGGGGCCGAGCTCGTCGCCCAGGGACCGAATGGCGAGCGAACAATCGCGGCCGAGGAGTTCTTCCTCGGCTTCCTCACCACCGCCCTGGCGCCCAACGAGATCCTCACGGAGATCCGCGTCCCCGCCTTGGCCCCTCGCACCGGCGCAAGTTACCAGAAGCTCGCCAACCAGGCGTCCGGCTACGCCACCGTCGGCGTCGCCGCCGTCGTCACCCTCAACCCGGACGGGCGATGCGCCGCGGTCGGCATCGGCATCACCGGCGCCGGCAGTAGCCCCGTCCGCGCCACGGCGGTCGAGGAGGCGCTGCGCGGCGCCGACCTCGACGATGCCACCGTCGCCGCCGCCGCCGAGGCCGCCGGCGAGGGGCTCGACCTCCTCGACGACATCCACGCCTCCGCCGACTACCGCCTCCGCGTCGTCCGCGGCCTCACCCGCCGCGCCGTGCTGGGAGCGGCCGGTCGAGTCGATCGTGGGCAGTAATCAGGCGACCTTAGGCAGAGACGATCAGCGCGGCTCCGAGGTGGTCTAGCGGGATGTCAACCCGGCGACCGGCCGCCGCCTCTTTCGGTTCGCTCTTCACCGCCCACGTTCCGCCGTCGTCTGCTCCGGGGTCAACGCCGGACTCCCCCAAACTTTCGGTCGTGATCCCGATCTACAACGAGCGGACGACGATCGGCGAGTTGCTGGCGCGGGTGCGCGCGGTGCCGATCCCGAAGCAGATCATCGTCGTCGACGACTGCTCGACCGACGGCACGGCGGAGGTGCTGGCGCGGGAGGCCGAGGCCGGCGACCTGGAGGTCGTCACCCACCCGACGAACCAGGGGAAGGGCGCCGCGGTGCGCACCGGGTTGGGACAGATCCGGGGCGACGTAGTGATCGTTCAGGACGCCGACCTGGAGTACGACCCGGCCGAGTACCCGAAGCTCCTGGCGCCGATCGAGCGGGGCATCACCCGGGTCGTCTACGGCTCGCGCTTTCGGGGCGGACCGCACAAGGCGATGTACTTCTGGCACAGCGTCGGCAACCGGTTCCTGACCCTGACCGCCAACGTCCTCTTTGACACCACCCTGACCGACCTGGAGACCTGCTACAAGGTCTTCACCGCCGACGTCGCCCGCGGTCTGGGCCTCCGGTCCGACCGATGGGGTTTCGACCCGGAGATCACCGCCAAGATCCTGAAGCAGGGCCATCGCATCTACGAGGTGCCGATCTCCTACGCCGGGCGGGAGTTCGCGGAAGGCAAGAAGATCACCTGGAAGGACGGCGTCACCGTCTTCTTCACCCTGCTCCGTTACCGCTTCTTCGATTGAGTCGAGACGAGGAAGGGAGGCAGCAGACCGTGGGCGACCGGTTCCCGCGGCCCGCCGCGCGCCACTACCTGCCGCGCCTTCGGTTCCACGACCTCCGGCACAGTGCGGCGACGCTCGTGCTCACCGATGGCGCCCATCCAAAGATCGTTCAGGAGCGGCTGGGGCCCAGCCAGCATCATGGCGATGACTTTGAACGGCTCCTCGCACGTCTCCATGGACATGCAGCGCGCGGCTGCCGACCGGATCGACGCGGTTCGCGGCGGCTAACGGTGACCGTAAGCGTGCCGTCTCCCGAGTCGATCTGGAAGCAACAGGGCACGCTGCGCATGCGCAAGGGTCTTGCTCTCACGCTTGGTCTATGCGCCCTTGGCGTGGCAGCGCTGACGCGGCCCGGCTTCATCATCCGGTGGCTCGCCAGGCGGCATCCGGATGTCCTGTTCTCTATGGACACCCCGGAGCCGCTCGTCGCGCTCACCATCGACGACGCCCCGCACCTCGCGCTCACCCCGGCCATCCTGGACATGCTGGCGGAGCACGGTGCTCGCGCCACCTTCTTCGTGATCGGCGAGCGGGTCCCGGGCAACGAGGGGACCGTGCGCCGCATCGTCGAGGAGGGGCACGAGCTGGGCAACCATCTGATGGCGGACGCCCCGAGCATCCGCCTATCCGCCGCGGCGTTCGAGCGTCAGCTGCTCCAGACGCACGACCTGCTCGCGCGGTTCGGTCCCGTGCGGTGGTTCCGACCAGGGGGCGGCTGGTACAGCCGAGGGATGCTCAGACAGCTCCGGCGCTACGGCTACCGGTGCGCCCTGGGCTCCGCGTATGCCTACGACTGCCACATCCGCTCGGCGTGGTACGTGTCAAGGCACATCCTCCGCAACACGCGACCCGGCGCCGTGATCATCCTGCACGATGGCCACGAGCGCATGTGGAGGACGGTCACCGTGCTTCGGCGCGTGCTCCCCGAGCTCGAGCGGCGGGGTTACCAGGTCGTGACCTTGTCGGAGCTGGCCGTCAAGAACAGGCAAGAGCACGCGGCGGTGGAGCGGTGATCGTGGCCCAGCCGTCCATTCAGTCGACGTCCCGAGGCTCGGATTTGTGCGCCATGGCGAGCATGGCGGTCGCGAACTCCTTGCGACGGAAGAACTGCCGGATCTCATGCCAGAGTTGGGGCTCGGTCCGGCCGAGCGCCAGCAGCCGGTCGGAGAAGGCGATATCGCCCCGGGCCCGCTGCTCGGTCATGAATTCGGTCGACAGCAGCTCGGCGAGGTAGAGCGGCCCGATGTCGGCGAACTTCGCCCGGTAGTACGCCTGCAACTCGGCGACCTCCAGCGGCGTCAGGGGTTCGCCTCCCTCGCCGCCGAAGCTCCCTTGCCAGTCGACCGCCGTCAGCAACTCCTCCAACAGGTCGACTTCGGCGCCGCCTCGGACCCGCGTCAACAGGTCGTCCACCTTCGCCCGGTCGTACGGCAGCTCATGCGGCGTCTCGGGTAGCCCGGCTGCCCCGACAGGTCGGTTGCCGCTCGGGATCTCCTGGTCTGTCATGTCCCACCGTCCCCACCGTCCGTGTCGGCCGCAAAGTATAGGGGGGTGCTCGCCCTTCAGCGTGGCGGGTCGGCCGCCACCTGGCGCTTCCCCGGCGGTCGGACCACCCGGTCTGAGGGCGATGGCACGAGCCGGGAGCGAAAGGCCCCTGTGCTATACTCGCGCCGATTGCCGGTCGTCCTTGCCCGCATCCGTGTCGCCGTGTCCGCCGTGGGGCGGACGGCCGCGCGGTCCTGGTGTCCCCACCGCAGCCATTCAACCTCGGAAGGACCACCGTCGTGATCCGTCCCCTCTCCGTCCTCTTCGGGTTCTTCAGTCGGGATCTCGGCATCGACCTCGGAACGGCCAACACCCTCGTCTATGTCCGCGGCAAGGGGATCGTCATCTCCGAGCCGTCGGTGGTGGCCATCGACACCAAGACACGGCGCGCCTTCGGCGTCGGCGTCGAGGCGAAGGCGATGGTCGGGAAGACGCCCGAGTCGATCATCGCCGTGCGCCCCCTGAAGGACGGCGTCATCGCCGACTTCGACACCGTGGAGATGATGCTCCACTACTTCATTCGTAAGGTGCATCTCCAGCGCCTGATGGCACCTCATCCCCGGGTCGTGATCGGGATCCCCAGCGGCGTCACCGAGGTTGAGAAGCGCGCGGCCAAGGACGCTGCGCTCTCGGCCGGGGCCCGCGAGGCTTATACGATCGAGGAGCCGATGGCCGCGGCCAGCGGCGCCGGCCTGCCGATCCACGAGCCGGTCGGCAGCATGATCGTCGACATCGGCGGTGGCACCACCGAGGTCGCGGTCATCTCGCTCGGCGGCATCGTCGTCAACCACTCGATCCGGGTGGCGGGGATGAGATCGACGACGCGATCATTCAGTACGCCCGACGCGACCACAACCTCGTCATCGGCGAGCGCACCGCCGAGAACGCCAAGATCGCCGCCGGCTCGGCCTACCCCCTGGAAGAGGAGATCCGCGTCATGCTTCGCGGGCGGGACCTGCTGACCGGCCTGCCGAAGTCGGTCGAGGTCTCCTCGGTCGAGCTGCGCGACGCCATCTCCCAGCCGGTCAACACGATCGTCGAGCTGGTGAAGACCTCGATCGAGGAGACGCCGCCCGAGTTGGTCGCCGACATCATGGAGCAGGGGATCACCCTGGCCGGCGGGGGCGCCCTGCTGCTGGGGCTCGACCGCCGGCTCCAGACCGAGCTGAAAATGCCGGTCTACCGAGCGGAGGACCCGCTCACCTGTGTCGCCCGCGGTACCGGTCGCGTCGCCGAGGCGCTCCACCTCTACGAGCGCGCCCTGGCCGGCGGCCAGAGCTCCGCCGGTCCGGCTAACGAGTCGAGCCGTCGAGAGGTGAGTAAGGCGGGGGAACCGCTCGTCCCGGTCGCCGTTGGTGCGGCCGCGTCGGTCGCTCGCCACCCCGCGGCACGCCGTTCGTGCGTGCTATGCTGGAGCCCCGCGTCTTCTCGCTTGCTCGACTCCTCGACTGCTCGCCTTCCGGGGATCGCGTGTGACCACGCTGAGTGTCCGACAGACGGTCGCCCTGGTTGCCCTCTTCGTGGTGACCAGCCTCACCTTCATCCAGCTCGACAACCGCCGCGCTCTCGACCCAGTCAAGGATGGACTCCAGGCGGTCGTCCTGCCCGTCGCGGGGCGGTCGGCGGCCTCGTTCCCGACGGCGGTGACGACTCCGCGGCCGAGCGCCGGTTGACGCAGATGACGGCCGAGCGGGACGCGCTCCAGGCGAGGGTGGCCGAGCTCGAGGTGGTGGCGGCCAGGGTCGAGCAGCTCGAAGCCCAGCTGAACGTGCAGGAGGCCAACCCCGAGCTGCGGTTGTTGTCGGCGCGCGTGATCGGTCGCGACCCGACCAACCTGCAGAAGATCATCACCATCGACAAGGGGAGCGCGGACGGCGTCAGGGTCGGCATGGCTGTCGTCGATCCGAACTTCTTTGTCGGCCAGGTGACCGAGGTTGGGGAGCACTTCGCCCGCGTCACCCTCGTCATCGACACGTCGTACAGCGTCGCGGCCCGGCTGCAAGGCTCGGGCGCGGACGGCATCGTCTACGGCCGGTGGCAGGAGGGCGGTCGACTGGAGCTGCGGCCCGACCCCCCCACGGTCGAAGTCAGCGAAGGCCGGTTGGTGCTCCCCTCGCACCGCGCCGAGCTGCGGCCCCCGGGGGTCCCGCGCGCGCGCATCAGCGGCACGGTGATGGGGGAGCCGACGCGAAGCGACCAGGACGACACCCTCACCGTCGACGTGATGCCGGCCGTCGACTTCGAGAGCCTCCAGGTCGTTTCGGTCATCCTCGCCGATGCAGCCGAACCAGCCTGACGTGGGCACGGAGGTTGAGTCGGGACCACCCTCGCGACCGCCCGGCGCCCGGCCCGATCCCCGGCTCCTCGCCGCCCTGGCTGCCGCGAAACTGACCGCCGGGGTGATCCGCGGGCTCGGTCGGGGTGGCGGCACGGCCGCGCCGGGGCTGGTCGCCGACCGGATCGACCCCAATCTCCTCGCCAAGGTCGCCGCTCGCCTCCCCGAGGGGGCCGTCGTCGTCGCCGGGACGAACGGCAAGACGACCGTGTCCCGCATGTTGGCCGACGTGTTGGAAGCCGACGGCTGCCGGGTGGTCCACAACCGCTCGGGTTCGAACCTGGTGCGCGGCGTCGCCGCCGCCTTCGCCGCGCGGGCCTCGATCGGGGGTGACCCCCGGGCCGACATCGGCGTGATTGAGACCGACGAGGCGGCCTTCCCGGAGGTGGCGAGGCTCGTCGCGCCGCGCGTCGTTGTCCTGAACAACCTCTTCCGTGACCAGCTCGACCGCTACGGAGAGCTCAACACGATCGCGACCAAGTGGCGCGCCGCCATCGCTCGACTCCCGGCCGAGACGGCCGTCGTCGTCAACGTGGACGACCCGGCTCTGGCGGAAGTGACCCACGGTATCGCCGCCCGCCGCGTCGCCTTCGGGCTGGCCGAGCGCCATCACCGCCTGGACACCTTGCCGCACGCCGCCGACGCCGCCACCTGCCGCCGCTGTGGGCACGATCTGGTCTACGAGGCGCTGTACCTGTCCCATCTGGGTGACTGGCGCTGCCCCGCCTGCGGCAACGCCCGGCCGCCGCTCGACGTCCGAGGTCGTGACGTCCACCTCGACGGCGTCGAGTCGTTGCGGGTCACGGTGGAGATCGCGGGCGCGGTCCTGGGCGAGACGGTCCGCTGCCTGGAGGTGGCGGTCGGCGTGCCGGGGCTCTACAACGCCTACAATGTCGTCGCCGCGGTCGCCGCGGCTCAGGCGCTGCGCGTCCCCGACGCCACCGCCGTCCGCGCCCTCGGCGCGTTCCGGGCTGCCTTCGGCCGGATCGAGCGCGTCGCCTTCCGGGGGCGGATCTTGATCCTGGCTCTCGTCAAGAACCCGGTTGGCTTCAACGAAGTCTTGCGGATGCTGACGGCCGCCACCGGTGGCCTCACCGTCCCCACCTTGATCGCGATCAACGACCTCGCGGCCGATGGTCGCGACGTCTCGTGGCTGTGGGACGTCGACTTCGAGCGGCTGGCCGACGGCGCAGCGCCGCTGAGCACCACCGGTCTGCGGGGCGTCGACATGGCGAACCGCCTCAAGTACGCCGGCGTCCCGTCCGAGCGCATTCGTCCGCTCCCCGCCGACCTCCGGCCCGCGCTCGGGGCCTTCGTCGAGACGGTTCCCGAAGGCACCACCGCCTACGTCCTTCCCACCTACACCGCGATGCTCGACCTCCGCTGCATCCTAGCGGACCTTGGAGCGGTCGAAACCTTCTGGCGGCAATGATGCAGACGCGCGTCATCGCGGCGTTGCGCGCCGCGCCCTGTTCCCGACCGCGGTCTTCAGCGGCCGCCACACGGCGTGGCGGTGCCGCGTGCCCCGTTGCGTTGGGGTAGTGAGCCAGGCGCTGCTTGCTACGCCTGACTCGCTGCTCGACGCCTCGACTCCGGAGTGACCCATGCACCTCACCATCGGCTGGCTCTACGGGACCAAGATGAACATTTACGGCGACCGAGGCAACGTCCTGGCGCTGGAGCAGCGCGCGCGTTGGCGCGGCATTCCGGCGGAGACCCGCGAGATTGGGTTAGGGGAGCCGATCCCCGACGACGTCGACATCTTCTTCTTCGGCGGCGGTCAGGACCAGGAACAGATCGCCGTCTCGGCCGATTTGCAGGGGGAAAAGGGGGAGGCGCTCAAGGCCGCCGTCGAGGACGGCGCTGCCCTGCTGGCCGTCTGCGGTGGCTACCAGCTCCTCGGCCATGAGTACCGGCCGCACGATGGCCCGGCGCTCCTCGGCATCGGCCTGTTCGATCTCGTCACCGAGGCCGGGTCGGAGCGCTTCATCGGCAACATCGTCGTCGAGTCCCCGTTTGGCGAGCTGGTCGGGTTCGAGAACCACAGCGGCCTGACGCACCTCGGTCCGGGGACGGAGCCGCTCGGCCGGGTGCGCGTCGGGCGCGGCAACAACGGCCGTGACGGTACCGAGGGCGCCAGGTACAAGCACGCCGTCGGCTGCTACATGCATGGCTCCCTCCTCCCCAAGAATCCCGACTTCGCCGACTGGCTCCTCGCCGCGGGGCTGAGTCGTCGTCAGGGCGGCACGCCGGTCGAGTTGCCGCCGCTCGACGACGATCTGGAGCGCGCTGCCCACGCCGCCGCCGTCACGCGCGCTGTACGCACGCGCTAGGGGACGGGAGCCGGGCGTCGGCGGCGTGGTAAACTGAGCCTGCCCCGCGACGCCTTGACCGGGTGACACCGTGCCTGCCGGCCGGCGGTGGCGTCGAGGATCGGAGGCGGCGAGCCGGAGGGGCTCGTGGCCCTTCGCTGACCGGCAACGGCTGACGGATCCATGGCCCGAGTCTTGTTCGCGCTGCTCCTCTTCGCTGCGGCGCTCCTCCAGGCGGCGGTGCTGCCGGAGTTGCGGCTGCTCGAGGTTCTCCCAGATCTCGTGCTGGTCCTGCTCCTCATCTGGAGCGCGCTGCGCGGCATCGGTGAAGGTCTGGCCTGGGTCTTCGGCGTCGGGCTGGTGCTCGACGCGCTGGCGATGGATCCGCTCGGCACCAATGGGCTGGCGCTTGTGGTTGCTGCACTGCTCGCCGGGCCGGCACGACGCCGGTTCTTCCACAGCGGGATGGTCTTGCCACTCGCGCTGGCGGTGACCGCGACCGTCGGGCACGCCCTCGTTCTCGGGGGCCTGCGCGGGAGTGGAGGGCTTGGGGCGACCATCGCGCTGCAGGCGCTGCTGAACGCGCTGCTGGTGCCGCCGCTCTACCTCGTCGCCGGTTGGATGGATCGCTGGATGGTGGAGGCGACGGCCTGATGGCCCGACGCAAGAGAATCCCCTACGACCCGCCCGGTGCCCGCCGCACCAAGAAGCGGCAGCGTGCCCCGCTGCGCGCGGACCAGATCTTCATGACCCGGCGGATGTTCCTCGCCAAGGGGACCATCGTCGCCGCCTTCGCCGCGCTGGCCGCCAAGCTCGGCGACATGCAGGTGGCGAAGCGGGATACCTTCCGGGCCGCGGCGAGCGACAACATCCGGGGCGACCGCGAGGTCAAGCCGACGCGCGGCATCATCAAGGACCGCGCCGGGCGCGAGCTGGCCGTCAATCGCCGCTCCTGGCAGGTGCGCGTCGTCCCGTCGCAACTGCCGGAGGCCGAGGACGAGCGAGAGCACGTCCTCAACTACTTGATCAGCGAGCTGGGGTTGCCTGAGGCGCTCGTGCTCGACCCGCGCGACGTGACCGACGACTTCAAGCCGGCGGTATACGCGCGCACCGCGCAGCTCCTTGGCAAGCAGGATCTGGAGGCGTGGACCAAGTACATCAGGGTGACGGCGCGCTACAACGAGCTGGTCGTGCTCGAGGACGCGCTGACGACCGACCTCGCTGCCCTCTGCCGCGCCAGCCTGCACGAGTTGCCGGGCGTCCGGGTGATGAACGCCCTGCACTACCGGATCGCGAATGCGGTCGACGAGGACCAGGAGGTCGTCGTCAGGGCCGACATCCCGCGTGAGCTGGCTCTCAAGTTGGAGGCGAACCGGCTCTACCTGCCCGGCGTCCGGCTCGACGACAGCATCCTCGTCCGCGACTACCCGGGCGGCGAGGTGATGTCCCACCTGCTCGGCTACGTCCAGCCGGTCGGCGAGGCCGTCCTTGAAGAGCAGAAGCGGAACGAGGACGCCGGCAGGGGTGCCGCCTTCTACACGAAGGACGACGTCATCGGCACCGCCGGGCTCGAAGGGACGATGGAGGAGTTGCTCCGCGGCCACAAGGGCAGTCGCTGGGTGGAGACCGACGCCCGGGGCCTCGAGTTGCGGGAAATCGCCGGACTGGGCAGCCCCGCCGTTCCCGGCAAGAATCTGACGCTCACGATCGATCGGGAGTTGCAGGAGGCGGCCAGCCGCGCCCTCGCCGAGGGGATTCGCTTCGCCAACGAGGACCGCCTCGCCAACAACCCCGACTTCGAGAAGGGGCAGGAGTCCAAGGGGGGAGCGGTCGTCGCGCTCGACCCGCGAACGGGGGAAGTGCTGGCGATGGTCAGCCTGCCGCACTATGACAACCAACTCTTTGCGGACGGCATCTCCGATGCCAAGTACAAGGAGTACGTCGACGCTGAGGCGGGCAAGCCGCTGCTGAACCGGGCGATTATGGAGACTTACCCGCCCGGTTCGACATTGAAGATCTTCCACGCGGCGTCCGCCCTCAACGAGGGAACGCTGAAGCCGACGGACACCTTCACCTGCACCGGCAAGATGCTGGTGCCTTTCTCCAACAACGAGACCGACGGGAACCACTACGAGTGCTGGCTGAAGTCGGGCCACGACGCGCTCGATGTCTATGGCGCGATCCAGCAGTCGTGCGACATCTTCTTCTACAACGTCGGCGTGCCGAAGCAGCAGATCGAGAACAGCCCCGACTACCTGCACTACTACGACGAGGATGGGGAAACCAGCTACGTCTCGTTCGGCGAGCCGCACAACTTCAAGGGACTGGGCATCGAGCGGATCAAGAAGAACCTGACGGAGCAGTTTTGGTTCGGAGCGCCTACCGGGATCGACCTCCCCGGCGAGGAGGAGGGTGCGGTGCCGGACCAGGAGTGGCTCCAGAAGCAGGAGTGGCTCTCCGAGCAGGAAGTGACCGACGGCTGGTCGGCCGGCGACACGATCAACGTCTCGATCGGCCAGGGCTATTCCAAGACGACCCCGCTCCAGCTCGCCGTCAACACCGCCGCCATTGCCAACGGCGGCACCATCTTCAAGCCGCTGCTGGTCCGGGAGGCGTTCGACGACGCCCGCCAGAACGTCCAGACGTTCGGCCCCCACGAGCTGCGTCGGATGAAGATCGCCGCCAGGCACCTGGAGGTGGTTACGGAGGGGATGCGCCGCGTCGTCCACGAGGAGCCGGGTTCGGCCCACCGGACCCCCGAGGGGAAGACGCGGTGGCCGGAGACCAATCCGGACGGCGAGCCCGAGATCCAGATCGCCGGCAAGACCGGAACGGCGGAGTTCGGTGAGAGCGACGAGGTCACGGGCGACTACGCCCGGTCCCACGCCTGGTTCACCGGCTTCGCGCCGCTGGACAACCCGGAGGTCGCCATTGCGCTCGTCATCGAGGGAGGTGGCGGCTCCTCGACCTATGCCGTGCCGATCGCCGACAAGGTGATGCGCGCCTTCTTTGAGCTGACCGGCAAGCGCCCGCGGGGCAAGATGCTCGCCAAGACCGACGGCGCCGAGCCGAAGGACCAGGAGTCGGGCGCCGAGGCCGAGGACGAGGGATAGAGGCACTGCCTCCCGGCGGTCGGAGCTTGCGGACGGCTGATGCCTGAGCGTCCCCACACAGATCTCGCGACCGCGGCCGCGCAGGGACCGAGGGTCCGGGCGTGAGTCGGCATCAGTTGGCCATCACCCGCTGCGCGACGGGCCGCCGTCGTGGACGGGCAGGTCGCCCCCATCGGGGGCTTCATTTGGTAAGGCGGGGGCCGTGGGCTCCCGGGCATCGCCGCCGCAGGACAGCACCGCCCTCGACGTTCCCGGCACTCACGGGCGGCCCGACCGCGTTCGGCATCGGTGTTTGGCCTCCACGATGACTACCTCTCTTCCGCTTCCCGCCGCGCTCCAGCGCGACCTCCACCACGTCGGCATCGTCGTCGCCGACCTGGAGGCGGCGCTCGGACGCTACGCCGCCCTCGGGTTCGTCGGCGGCGAGCGCTTTGACGTGCCCGAGCAACGGGTGGTCGCCGTGGTCTTTCCAGCCGGGCCGGGCTACGTCGAGTTGATCCAGCCGACCGACCCCGAGGGACCAATTGCCCGCTATCTCGCCAAGCGCGGCGAGGGACTGCACCATGTTGCCTACCGCGTGCCCGAGCTGGCGGCGACCCTCAACCGCCTGGCCGCGGCCGGCGTCCGCTTGATTGACACCGTCCCCCGGCGTGGCACCCACGGCTGGCGCATCGCGTTCGTCCATCCGGAATCGTGTGTCGGCGTGCTGACGGAGCTGGTCGAGGTGCCGGGCGCGGAGCTGCGCGGCTAGGCGGCACTCGCCGCCTGGAAGGCGAGCGGATACGTGAACGCTTGCCGCTGGGACGCCGAGCGGTAGGCCATAACCGCCTTCTGCGCCGCGTACTCGGCCAGGTGGATCTCGAGCCGGTTGCGGGGGTTGATACGGCATCCGGGTGAACACCGAGCGCTCCCGTCACGGACGTCGGCCCTCACCCTGACCCCTCTCCCGGTGCGCGGGAGAGGGGAGCTCGTCCGCGTACGGGGGCCGAACGCTAACCGATCACCCGGAGACCGTATGAGAATCCACTGGTGGGGCCTAACCCAGGTCTCGTGCATCGTTCCCCGCTCTCCGCGTGTGCGATCCGACGCCGATCGAGTGTCACCGTGTATCGGGAACTGGATGTGGGGTTGATCGAGATGCCTTGGCGTGGCAACCGCGCGCCGGCGCGAATTTCTGGCGATTTCGCCGGGATTGTTTGCGCAACTGTGCGGACCGGATAGCGGAACCTATCAACGTCAAGAGCCTGGCGAACCCCGGATTAGCGGCCGGACCGTGCCGAGTCGCGTCGAAGGTGCAGCGGCGGGTCCGACTGGCAGAAGGGCGACCGTGGCGATCGCGAGACCGCGCCAGTCGAGCGAATGGACGCGCGGCGTCGCGTCACGACGAACGCGCCACCGGCGGCGGTGCTCTCGGCGCAGGACGACTGGCGTACACTGGATCGAGGCGCCCCGCGCGTGCGGGTCACCGCACGCGCGTTGGGCGATCTTCGCGAAGCGCGACCCGGACGAGGTCCCAGCGTGATACACACTCGCCAGCGTCAATCCCAAGCCGTGACCGATGGCCGCGTTCGTCACCGACTCGGGCATCGAGATTGAGCCGGTGTACCGCGCGCCCGATGTCCCCCCTGTGCTCCCGGACCCCGGCGAGTACCCGTACACCCGCGGCATCTACCCGACGATGTACCGCGGCCGACGCTGGACGATGCGTCAGTACGCCGGCTTCTCCTCCGCCGAGGAAAGCAACCGCCGCTATCAGCTCCTCCTGAAGCGCGGTACCACCGGTCTCAGCGTCGCCTTCGATCTCCCGACCCAGCTCGGCCTCGACTCCGACGACGAGCGCGCCTTCGGCGAAGTCGGCCGCGTCGGCGTGGCGATCAGCACGCTCGATGACATGCGCCGCCTCTTCGACGGCATCGACCAGGCGGCCGTCACCACGTCGATGACGATCAACGCGCCGGCCGCCCTCCTGCTGTTGATGTACCAGGTCGTGGCCGAGGAGCGCGGTGTCGACCCGGCGCGCCTCGGCGGCACCATCCAGAATGACATCCTCAAGGAGTACGCGGCGCGTGGCACCTACATTTACCCGCCTCGCCCCTCGATGCGGCTGGTGACCGACACCTTTGCCTACTGCCATCACCACCTGCCGGCCTGGAACACCATCTCCGTGTCCGGCTATCACATCCGGGAGGCGGGCGCCTCCGCCGCGCAGGAGATTGCCTTCACCCTCGCCAATGCGCTTGCCTACGTCGAGGCGGCCGTCGCCGCCGGTCTCGCCGTCGACGATTTCGCGCCCCGCATGAGCTTCTTCTTCGCCGCGCATTCGCACCTCTTCGAGGAGGTGGCCAAGTTCCGGGCTGCCCGCCGGCTCTGGGCGACGCTGGTGCGGGAGCGCTTCGGCGCGAGCGATCCTCGCTCGGCGACGATGCGCTTCCACACCCAGACCGGCGGCGTCACGCTGACCGCCCAGCAGCCGCTGAACAACGTGGTGCGGGTGGCTTACCAGGCGCTGGCCGCCGTCCTCGGCGGTACCCAGAGCCTGCACACCAACGGCTACGACGAGGCTCTGGCGCTGCCGACCGAGGAGGCAGCGACGCTGGCATTGCGGACCCAGCAGGTGCTGGCGGAGGAGACCGGCGTGCCGGACACCGCCGACCCGCTCGCCGGCTCCTACTTCATCGAGCTCCTGACCGACGAGTTGGAGGCGAAGGCGCGGGAGTGGCTGACGAAGGTCGAGGCGCGGGGCGGCGCCGTGGCGGCGATCGAGCACGGCTACGTCCAGAACGCCATCGCCGAGAACGCCTACCGCAAGGAGCTGGCGCGCGAGCGGGGTGAGGAGGTCGTCGTCGGCGTCAACAAGCATGCCGAGGCGACCGCCGCCACCGTCCCCCTCCAGCGGATCGACCAATCCGCCGTCGAGCGGCAGATCGCCCGCGTCGCCGAATACCGCGCCCGGCAGGACCAGACCCGGGTCGCGGCGACCCTCGCCGCGGTGGGCGACGCCGCCGGCGGGGTGGACAACCTCCTCCCGCCGATGAAAGACGCTCTCCTCGCTGGCGCCACCCTCGGCCAGATCGCGGATGCGCTCCGGAGCGTCTTCGGCGAATACCGCCCCAGCAACTGAGGTGGGGAGGCGGCATGACGCCGGGCCCGTACCGTCGCCCCTCAGCAGTCGGGGTGGGACAGGCCGTGCCCTGCGGGTAACCTGGAACCCGCGATGGAGGAAGCGGGCGACGCATGCGTTGCCCCTGTGATGGACGGCGCCACCTCGTTACCTACCCGCGGTGCGCCCGCGCGTGCTCCGTCACCAGGTCGTGGGCGGCACGGGTGGGCACCGGCATGAACTGGTTGTCACGGCAGCAGGCGAGCGCCAGCTCGACGGCCGTCTCGACGCGCAGCTTGTGCCCGGGCGAGTCGAACAAGGGCGCATGCCGCGGACGGGTGCGCACGGCGGCGCCAACCGTCTCACCCCGGTCGACCAGCGGCGTGCGGGCGCCGAACACCCGCTCCGGCTCCTCGTAGGTGCCGACCAGCCGGCTCTTGGCGCAACCGACCGACGGGCGGTCGAGGACCAGGCCAAGATGCGACGCCAGCCCCATGCGTCGGGGATGAGCGTATCCCTGGCCGTCGAACAGGATGAGATCCGGCTCAGCGGCGAGCCGCTCGAAGGCGGCAAGGACCGCCGGCGCCTCCCGGAACGACAGCAGCCCGGGCACGTACGGAAAGGTGACGGGTCGAGAGGCAAGGACCGTCTCCACGACCTCCAGCTCCGGGAAGGTCAGCGCCACGACCGCCGCGTACGCCGTCGCCTGGTTGGCTTCGCGGACGTAGGTGTTGTCCACGCCGGCGACGAGCCGCACGGCCTCCAGCGAGATGGCATCCTCGAGGAGGATCTGTCCCGCTAACTCCGCCTGGATGCGGCGGGCCTCCTGTGGGGTCACGTCCCAGGCGTGGAGTTCTCGGACCTTCACGGCGCCTCGCCGGTTTTGGCTCCCACCGGTCTTGCCGCCCTCGAACCAGCCGCCCGGCGTGGTGCGGTATTGTAGGGGCGACCCAACGGGTCGCTCGGTTCCGGACCGACACGTGCCGTGAGGGCAAGGACGGTGATCGCCACGTGGCATCCACGATCAAGCGAGTCGAGCCGGTCGCACCGGCGCCATCCAAGGCCGAGCACCTCGCGGACTTCAAGCGGCAGATCGCCGCGCAGCACGAAGCCGCGGCGGCGAAGCAGGCCGAGCGCGGCAAGTGCGGCGCCCGGGAGCGGGTGCTGGCGCTGCTGGATGAGGGGTCGTTCCAGGAGCTCGACCCGTTCGTGCGCCACCGCGCGACCCAATTCGGGATGGACCAGAGCCGACCGTTCGGCGATGGCGTCGTCACCGGCTTCGGCGAGATCGACGGCCGTCCCGTTGCCGTCTTCTCCCAGGACTTCACCGTCTTCGGCGGCTCGCTCGGCGAGGCGTTTGCCGAGAAGGTCGTCAAGGTAATGGACCTGGCCGAGCGCTACGGCTGCCCAATCATCGGCATCAACGACTCGGCCGGGGCACGCATCCAGGAGGGGGTCGAGGGTCTGGCCGGGTACGGCGAGGTCTTTCTCCGCAATGTCCGCGCGTCCGGCGTCGTCCCTCAGATCTCGATCATCGCCGGCCCGTGCGCCGGCGGCGCCGTCTACTCGCCGGCCATGACCGACTTCGTCTTCATGGTCGAGGGAGTCGGCCAGATGTTCATCACCGGCCCCGACGTGATCAAGACGGTCACCGGCGAGGAGATGACACACGAGGAGCTGGGCGGCGCCCACACCCACAACGCGATCAGCGGAGTTGCCCACTTCGCCGCCGCCGACGAGGACGACCTCGTCGCCCAGGTTCGCTACCTCCTCTCGTTCCTGCCGTCGAACAACCTCGACGATCCGCCCCGCTTCGACCCGGTCGACGACCCGGCGCGGGAGGCGCCCGAACTGGACGCGCTGGTCCCCGAGGCGAGCGCCAAGCCCTACGACATGCACGACGTGCTCGCCGCCGTCCTCGACGACGGGGAGTTCTTCGAGGTCCAGGCCGCCTACGCCGGCAACATCATCTGCGGCTTCGGGCGCCTTGACGGCCAGAGCGTTGGCGTCATCGCCAACCAGCCCAGGGTGCTCGCCGGCACGCTCGACATCGCCGCCAGCACCAAGGCTGCGCGGTTCGTCCGTTGCTGCGACGCCTTCAACATCCCCCTGATCACCTTCGTCGACGTGCCGGGCTTCCTGCCGGGGACGGAGCAGGAGTACGGTGGGATCATCCGCCACGGCTCCAAGCTCCTCTACGCCTACGCCGAGGCGACCGTGCCGAAGCTGACGGTCATCACCCGCAAAGCCTACGGCGGCGCCTACGTCGTGATGTGCTCCAAGCACATCGGCGCCGACCTCAACCTCGCCTGGCCGACCGCCGAGATCGCGGTGATGGGACCGGACGCGGCCGTGGGCCTCGTCTTCCGCCGCGACCTCGCGGCGGCCCCGGATCCGGTCGCCCGTCGCCAGGAGTTGGTGAAGCAGTACGAGGACTTGTTCGCTAGCCCGTACCAGGCCGCCTCCCGCGGCTACGTCGACGACGTCATCGAGCCCCGCCGTACCCGTCCGGTGCTAGTTCGAGCATTGCAGCTTGCCCGCACCAAGCGCGTTGCGACGCCTGCCCGCAAGCACGGCAACATCCCGCTCTGACGACGGACAGGGGACTGGGGACTGGCCTCACAGGGAGGACGGGCGACACGGATGCCGACAGCGCTGATCGACGACACGGAGCTGTTCTACGTCAAGGTGGGTGATGGGCTGCCCTGCCTCGTGATGCACGGTGGCCTGGGTGGGGACCACACCTGCCTGCACCCCTGGCTCGATCCCATGGGCGACGCTCTGCGGCTGGTCTACTACGACCATCGGGGCAACGGACGCTCCGGCCGCCCGCCGATGGACACGATCACCTTCGACCTCCTCTGCGCCGACGCCGACGCGCTGCGCACTCAGCTCGGCTTCGAGCGGATCGGCGTACTGGGGCTCTCGTTCGGCGGCTTCATTGCTCTCGAGTATGCACTGCGCTTTCCCGACCGGCTGACTCACCTGATCCTGATCGGGACGGCCCCCGCCTTCGACCACGGGGACGAGGTGGAGACCAACGCCCGCCGCCTGGGAGCCACGAACGAGATGCTTGCCGCGATGACCGTTTCGCCGCGTGACGACGCCGCACTGCGACGCCTGATGGACGTCATCGGGCCGCTCTTCTACCACGCCGATGGGGCGGAGTTGGCGCGGCGGCACATGGGCCGGACGATCTGGAACGCGGCGGCGAACCACCGCGGCAACGAACTCCTGGCGACATTCGACGTCAGGCCGCGGCTGGGCGAGATTCGCGCGCCGACCCTCGTCCTCGTCGGCCGTGACGACTTCATCTGCCCCCCATCGCGCGCCGACCCTCGTCCTCGTCGGCCGTGACGACTTCATCTGCCCCCCATCGCAGGCTAAGGTCATGCGCGAGGGCATCCCCGGATCGGAGCTGGTCGTCTTCGAGCGGAGCGGCCACTTCCCGTTCGTGGAGGAGCCCGTCGCCTTCTTCGGGGCGGTCCGCGACTGGTTGGAGCGAACGTGTTGATCGTGCCCGAATCAGCGGTCTGGCCCGACCGCGAGCCTCGTTGCTGCCTCCGCATCTCGCCTGAGCCGAGCGACGCCGAGGCGGAAGCCCTGGTCGCGGCGGTGGCGGTGCTGCTTGAGTTGCCGGGTGTCGACTCCGATCCGGTACCTGCGACAGTCCCGTCGCGGTGGGTGCGAGCCGGGCGGCAAGCGGCGGTCGGGGCCTCACGGCGGGTCCCAGACGGGTTGGGGGCGTCGGTAAGGTCGGGCATTGCCCAGAGTGCGCCGAGCCTGGGTCGACCGGTGGCTAACCGGTCCTGTCCACATCTCCTTCGTTGAACGGAAACGTCCTGGCGGCGAAGCGGCGGAGCAGCTCATCCCGCGCGGCCACGATGGTTTCATGGAGCTCGGGGTCGAGCTGCGCGACGGCCGCCTCGGCCAGTTCGTCCTCGTCGCGCACGACTGCCGTGCCGTCCGGGAGAGCGACCAGATCCAGGTAGAGGTCGTGCCAGGTGAGCGTTGGTGGGTCGGTGGTCGGGTCCAGGGTCGCCGGGTGGGTAACGTTGGCGTACCAGCCTCGCAGTGCCCCGCCCGGGTCGATGACAGCGAAAGCGTTGAAGGGGTGGTCGGGCGAGAAGTACTCGTACAGCGTGTCGCCCGTCTCGAAGGCCAACCCGTCGAGCACCACGCGGCGGTTGACCCAGATGGCCCGCACTGCCACCCACGGCGGTGGCGCCGCTGCCTCGACCACCGACCCGGGATACCGCGTCACCTCCGACCTGTCCGGGGCGAGCTTGACCACCGTCAAGGCCGTGCCGGGGGGGAGATCTGGCCAGCGCACGGAGGAAAGCGAACGATCAGGGCCATCCTCGTCCCGAACCTCGACTCCGCCGGTGTCTCGACTCCTGACCCCTGGTACGCCGTCGTTCACCCCCGGGCCTCAGTCTGGTGACGGCTGGCGCTGGATCAAGGCGAGGAGCTCGGTGGTGGCCTGGTGCAGCGTCTCCGGGTCGTTGGCCTCGACATTGAGGCGCAACAGCGGCTGGGTGTTGGAGGGGCGCAGGTTGGCCCACCAGGTGGGGAAGCTGAGGGTCACCCCGTCGAGATGGTCGATCTCGGCCCCCTGGGCCCGGACGTGGGCCTCCACCTGGGCCATCGTCGCCTGGGGATCGGCCACCTCGGTGTTGAGCTCGCCGGAGCGGACGCGGGGGTCGAGCGGGCGCAGGACGGCCGACAGCGGCTGGTTGGCCTCTGAGACCAGCTCCAGCACCGTCAACAGCGCCAGCATCCCCGAGTCGGCGTACCAGTGGTCGCGAAAGTAGAAGTGCCCGGAGTGCTCGCCGCCAAAGATGGCATCTTCCGCCCGCATGGTGGCCTTGATGTAGGAGTGGCCGACGCGGGAGCGGATCGGTCGCCCACCAAGCCGCTGGATCGTCTCGGGCACGGCACGCGAGCAAATCAAGTTGTAGACGACGGCGGCACCGGGAGAACGCGCCAGCATCTTGACCGCCACCATCGCCGTCACCAGGTCGCCGCCGACGAACTGCCCCCGCTCGTCGATGACAAACATCCGGTCGGCGTCCCCATCGAAGGCGACGCCGAGGTCGCACTGCTCCTGGAGGACGGTGCGCTGCAGGTCTTTGACGTTCTCCGGCTCGATCGGGTTGGCCGGATGGTTGGGGAAGGACCCGTCGAGCTCGAAGTAGAGGGGGACGACCGTACAGGGGAGATGGGCGAAGACCGGCGGCACCGTCCGCCCGGCCATGCCGTTGCCGGCGTCGATGGCGATCTTGAGCGGACGGATCTTGGCGGGGTCGACCAGGCGGAGCAGGTGCTCGGCGTAGGCCGCGAGCACGTCGCGCTCCTGGACGGCGCCGCGGCGCTCCGGCGCGGGGAAGGCGTTGGCGAGGACGCGGTCGCGGATGGCGCCGAGGCCCGTGTCGAGGGCGAGGGGCTGCGCTGCCTCGCGGCAGATCTTGAACCCGTTGTATTCCGCGGGGTTGTGGGAGGCGGTCACCATCACGCCGGCGGGGTAGCCGTACTGGCCGACGGCGAAGTAGAGCGCGTCGGTCGAGACGAGCCCGAGGTCGACGACGTCGGCCCCCTGGTCGCGCAGTCCGTCGATCAGGGCGCCGGCGAGGGCCGGGCTGGAGAGGCGCATGTCGCGGCCGACGGCCACCACCGGCGGCCCGAGGTGCGCCACCAGTGCCCGCCCGATGCGGTAGGCCAGCTCGGGGGTCAACTCGTCCGGCACCACGCCCCGCACATCGTACGCCTTGAACAGGGCGCTCACCCCCGCCCCGCCATCCCTCGCGCTTGGGTCCGTTGCGCTCGCGTCCGTCGCTGCCATCGCTCCGGCCTCCGTTCGTCCGCTCCGGCTCCCCGCCTGGCCTGCCCCGGCCATCCGCCTTGCCCGTCGATGGTGGCACGCCCAGCCGCCGCCGGCAAGGGGGCGGGCCGGTCCGCTTGGAGCGCGTCCGACGTCCGCAGCCGGCCAAGCTGCACCGGTGCTCGGACGTCGATGGGGCGTCGTTTCCTGCACGCGTGTGGCGGGCGCTGCACTCCCCAGAGCCGTGCAGGCCCCGGACGAGCGTAGGAGTGACGAGCGGCCCCTCGCTTCGCCCGAGAGGGTGGCTTGTGGGCGGTTGGCCAAAACCAATCCATGGACTGGCCGAGCGCGGCGTGGGGTCTAAACCCGCGCTGCGTCCATATGGCTATCGCTCTCCTTTCGCTTGCAACTCGCCCAGATAGTCATCCAGGCGGTCGAAGCTCTGCTCCCAGAACCGCCGATAATCCTCCAGCCAGTCGGTGGCGTCTTTGAGCGGGCCCACCTCGAGCCGGCTGGGCCGCCACTGCGCCTTACGACCGCGCACGATCAGGCCGGCGCGCTCGAGCACCTTGAGGTGCTTGGAGATGGCGGGCAAGGTCATCGCGAAGGGCGCCGCCAGCTCCGTGACGGAAGCCTCGCCGGTAGCGAGGCGAGCGAGAATGGCGCGCCGAGTGGGATCGGCGAGGGCGGCGAAGGTGGTGCTGAGCCGGTCGGGAGCCACCCGTAGCAAACCTCCTGGTAAAATAACGCAGCGGCTACATACAACCGCCACCGGCGAATTGTCAACGGCTCTCTCGGCGTCCTCGGTGCCATCGCCGCTTAGACTGACGGTGGTTCGAGCGCAGGAGAGGGCATACGCCGCCACGAGAGAGTGCCACCATGTGCCAGGCAGCTCATGCCGAGGGGAGCCCCTGATCACCGCTGATCACCGCAGGAATGCATCGGCAGTGAAATGCCGGCGTCGTTATGCCTGATCGGGTTCGGTCGATGTCGGAGCCCCCGCACCGCCCAATGCCCATGTAAGGGAATCATCGGGAACGGATGCAGATCGAGGACTCGACGCCGATGAACGACGACGCGGCCGAACAGATCTGCGGGATGGTAGACGATGTCTACCGCTCCGAGTCGCGTCGCGTGTTCGCCACGCTCATCCGTCTGCTCGGCGACTTCGACCTCGCCGAGGACGCGCTGCACGATGCCTTCGCGGCAGCCTTGCGGCAATGGCCGAGCGACGGCGTGCCCGCCAATCCCCGGGCGTGGCTCGTTTCCACCGGTCGTTTCAAGGCCATCGACGGCATGCGGCGGCGCGCCCGGTTCGACGCATCGCTGGCGGCCATCGCCGAGCGACTCGACGCCGACACCAGTGCCGCTGCAGGCTCGGATGATGAGGGCATCGAGGACGACCGGTTGCGGCTGATCTTCACCTGCTGCCATCCCGCTCTGTCACCGGAAGCCCGCGTGGCGCTGACGCTGCGGGAGGTTTGCGGCCTCACGACCGAGGAGATCGCGCGCGCCTTCCTCACCGCTCCGCCCACGCTGGCGCAGCGGATCGTGCGCGCCAAGGCAAAGATCCGTGACGCGCGCATTCCGTATCAGGTGCCGTCGCCGGCCGATCTGCCGGATCGGTTGGACGCGGTGCTGCGCGTGATCTACCTGGTGTTCACCGAGGGATATTCCGCTTCGTCCGGTGGGTCTCTGACGCGGCCCGATCTCTCAGGTGAGGCGATCCGCTTGGCGCGGCTCCTGATTGAGCTGCTGCCAGAGCCGGAAGCGGTGGGGCTCCTGGCGTTGATGCTGCTGCACGAATCGCGCCGTGCGGCGCGAACCTCGCCCACAGGAGACCTGATTCTGCTGGAGGACCAGGACCGCTCCCGGTGGAACCGGGATCAGATCGCGGAAGGCACGGCGCTGGTGGAACGGGCGCTGGTGTCGCGCCGGTTCGGCCCGTACACCCTCCAGGCCGCGATCGCGGCGGTCCATGCCGAAGCGCCCGACCCCGCCGCGACGGACTGGGCCCAGATCGTCCGACTGTACGACGCGCTGGCCCGGGCTGAACCGTCACCGGTGGTTGAGCTGAACCGTGCCGTGGCGGTGGCGATGCGCGACGGCCCCGCGGCAGGTCTTGCCCTGATCGACGCCATCCTGACGCGCGGCGATCTGGCCGACTATCACCTGGCGCACTCGGCGCGGGCGGAGCTGTGCCGACGATTGGGACGAACGGCGGACGCCCGGATTTCCTACGAGCGGGCGCTCGGCCTTGCGCGACAAGAGCCCGAGCAGCGGTTTCTCGAGCGACGGCTGGGCGACCTGCCGGACTGACACGGCAACGTCGGGCATCTCACATCGGCGCCCGCGGGCGTCTTACCTTCAATGGTGCCGTTGTCGATTTTGGGCTCGGCCGAACGAGACTATCTAGTGTCACGGCCGTGCGGCGTGACACGAGGGTCGGCGCGCTGCCGGGCAAGGCCGTCTGGGTGGCCTAGGACCAGGCACCACGGTGGTGCGACTGCGGACACGCCAATTCTCGTACGCCTGTTCTAAATCAGCCACGAATCAGGACCGGTTCTGTCCGTTTTCGCGGATACGATTGAAGGGTCACGACGTGGCGAGCGAACGGGAGGAAGTACGCATGATCTCGCACATCCACTCGACCACGGTCGCCGTTGCCGACCAGGATGCGGCGCTCGACTTCTACGTGAACGCTCTCGGATGGGAGAAGGCGATGGACGTCCCGCTGAGCCCGGAGATGCGCTTTCTGACTGTCGTGCCTCCCGGGGCGACGACGCAGCTCGTGCTCGCCCACGCGAGCTGGGCCGGTGAAGGCAAGACGCCCGGTGGGCACAGCGGCATCTCGCTCGTCACCCCCGACATCGACGCGACGTACGAGCTGCTCACGGCGCGTGGCGTGAAGTTCAAGGAGCCGGTCGCCGTCATGCCGTGGGGACAAAGGGCGACGTGGTTCTCCGATCTCGACGGAAACGAGTTCTTCCTGGTGGGTGAGTAGCGAACGGGGCGACACGGGACGGTCCAAGTTGGCGAAAAGGGGGACCACGATGGGATTCCGTGTGATCGTTATGACCGGGCTCGCGACGCTCTACGTCGCCGTCTGCCTGGCGGCGCTGTCGCTCCTTCTCAGCATGTGGTCAGTCTTCCTCTAGGACCGGGCCGCTGTCTGTCTGACCGCCCGACCCGGGTCCGGAGGGAGCAGCGCCACGGTCCTGGCGCGGCTATGACCCATGACGACGGTTCGAACCGCCGAGACCATTCGGTTCCCAGCGTCCCGCACCAAAAGCTCATGTGAACTGACCTGTTGAGACGGACGTTCGCGCTGCCGTCGTGTCGGGGTCGCCGGCAGTGCCCCAGCGGCTCCTACGACGGCAGTCGCGCGGACCGTTCCCACCGCGGCGACAGCACCTTCGGGAGGAATGGACATGGCGATGACCGCCCCTCGGACCGGATACGCTCCGGTAAACGGCCTCAACATGTATTACGAGATCCACGGCTCCGGCCGCCCGCTAGTCGTGCTGCACGGTGCCTACATGACGATCGGCACGATGGGACCGCTCGTGCCCTCCCTGGCCGAGACTCGGCAGGTTATTGCCGTCGAGCTGCAGGGCCACGGGCACACCGCCGACATCGCCCGCCCCTTGACCTACGAGCAGATGGCCGACGACACCGCCGCCCTGCTCGGGCACCTCGGCATCGGGCAAGCCGACGTCTTCGGCTACAGCATGGGCGGCGGCGTCGCCCTGCAGCTCGCCATCCGGCACCCGGGACTGGTGCGCAAGCTGGTGGCCGCCTCGGCCACCTTCAACAGCGGCGGCCTCCATCCCGAGCTGCTAACGATGATCGAGACCATCACGCCCGACGCCTTTGCCGGGTCCCCGTGGCTCGACGAATACGCTCGCGTTGCCCCAACCCCGGACAACTTCCCCACGCTGGTCGAGAAGCTGAAGCAACTTGACCTGACGCCCCAGGACTGGCCGTCCGAGTCCATCCGGGCGATCGCGGCCCCCACCATGATCATCATTGCGGACTCCGATGCCGTCCGTCTCGAGCACGCCGTCGAGATGTTCCGGCTGCTCGGCGGCGGCGTGATGGGCGATCTCGCCGGCCTCCCGCGGTCTCAGCTCGCGGTATTGCCCGGCACCACCCACGTCTCACTCATCGACCGCGCCGAGTGGCTGCTGTCGATGATGACGCCGTTCCTCGACGCGCCCATGCCGGGGGCCGAGTGAGCCGCAGGAGGTACGGCGTGACGCGCATCCTCAATAAGGCGGATCTGGCGCACAGCGAAACCGTGTACGAGTTCCAGGGCCACCACCATGACGCCGGTGTCTCGTTCATCGCGATAGACGCGCCCCCAGGCAGCGGCCCGCGGCTGCACAAGCACCCCTACGAGGAGGTCTTCGTGGTGCAGGAGGGCACCGTGACGTTCACCGCGGGAGATGACGTCATCGAGGCAAGCGGTGGACAGGTCGTCGTGGTGCCGGCCGGCGTGCCGCACAAGTTCGTGAACTGCGGCACCGGACGGCTGCGGCAGATCGACATCCATGCAAGCAACCGGTTCATCACCGAATGGCTCGAAGACTGACCCGGTCACCCAAGTTAGCGACTTCTCTTTGGATGGCCCGTACGGCCGAGGCAACGCGGGCATCCACGTCAACGAGGTCGCATGGGACCGACCGGAGGAACCAGGCAATGCGCCACGGAGGCTTGTCCACCGCGCGGCTTGGCCGCATGCACGACGTCATGGCCGGTCACGTCGAGCGCGGCGCGGTGCCAGGTCTCGTCACGCTGGTCAGTTGGCGGGGCGAGGTGCACGTCGACGCGATCGGCACGAAGGCGGTCGGCGGCGCCCCAATGCGGCGCGATACGATCGTCCGCATCGCCTCGATGACCAAGCCGATTACGGCCGCGGCGGCGAAGATCCTGGTGGAGGAATGCACGCTGCAGCTGGACGAGCCAGTCGACCGGTGGCTGCCGGAATTGGCGGATCGCCAGGTTCCGCGTGCTATTGACGGCCCGCTCAACGACACCGTGCCCGCCAACCGACTGATCAGCCTGCGCGATCTGCTGACCTATCGGCTCGGGATCGGGGCGGTGATGGTTTTCCCGCTTCGATACCCCATCCAGCAGGCGATGGCCGAGGCAGGGTCGCTCCGGGAGCGACCCTGCCCACGGACACGCCCGACGAACTGATGACGCGCTTCGGTAGCCTGCCGCTGCTGCACCAACCGGGCGAAAGGTGGACCTACAACAGCGGCTCCGACATCCTGGGCGTGCTGATCGCGCGGGACGCGGGCCGGCCGCTCGCGGCGTTCTTGCGCGAACGCATCTTCGATCCCCTCGGCATGAAGGCCACCGGGTTCTGTGTCCCGGCGGCCAAGCTCGACCGGCTGGCGACCTGCTACTGGACGAATTCCGAACCCGGGGCCTTTGAGATCTTTGATGCCGTCGACGACGTTCGGTGGGCTCGTGCTCCAGCCTTCGAGTCCGGCGCCGGCGGGTTGGTCTCCACGGTCGACGACTACCTGGCCTTCTGCCAGATGATGCTGAACAAGGGGACGTACGGCAGCGAGCGCATCCTGTCTTGGCCGTCAGTCGAGCTGATGACGACCGACCACATCACCCCCGCACAGAAAGCGGTGTCCGACTTCTTCCCCGGCTCCTGGAACAGGCGCGGCTGGGAGTTCGGCTTGTCCATCGTCACCGGGCGCGACGACTTGACGGCGGTCCCTGGACGGTTTGGCTGGGACGGCGGCTACGGCACGTCCGGTTATACGGACCCCAGGGAGAAGATGGTCAGGATCCTGATGACCCAGCGCCTCACGGGGTACCCGAGTTCTCAGGGCGTCTATCTCGACTTCTGGACATCGGCCTACCAGGCGATCGATGACTTAGTTGTCTCAGAACGAGCAGGGAGGCCGTGAACGCCGTGCGTTTCACACCGGCTATTAGGGCGGCTGGTGACCCGATTTGCCGGTATCGTGGACGGGGGTTGCGAACAGGCGTTCAGAGTACGTACACTACGTTGACCGGCCGTCACCGATTGCGGTGGGTAGGTTTGGCCTCCGAGTTGACAGCGCCGGCATCCCCCGCGCCGGCCTCCGCATCCACTCGGACCGAACCACGAGACGCTTGGCGTTGCAGTCAAGGAGTCATCGATGAGCGGGGTACGGGTGCTAGTTGGGACGCGCAAGGGCGCGTTCGTCTTGACGTCGGACGGCAAGCGCGAGCGGTGGGACGTCAGCGGCCCACACTTCGCGGGCTGGGAGATGTACCACCTCAAGGGGTCGCCCGTGGACCCGAACCGGCTGTACGCGTCCCAGTCGAGCGGCTGGTTCGGGCAGACGATCCAACGCTCCGACGACGGTGGTAAGACGTGGGAGCCGGTGGGGAACCAGTTCGCGTACGACGGGGTCCCCGGTACGCACCAGTGGTACGACGGCACGCAGCATCCCTGGGAGTTCGCGCGCGTCTGGCATCTCGAGCCGTCGCTGACGGATCCGGATACCGTCTACGCCGGGGTGGAGGACGCGGCGTTGTTCCGCTCGGTCGACGGCGGGCAGACCTGGCACGAGCTCTCCGGGCTTCGCAGCCACCCCTCGGGGCACCTCTGGCAACCGGGTGCCGGTGGGATGTGCCTGCACACGATCGTGCTGGATCCGGGCGATCCAGGGCGGATCTTCATCGCCATCTCGGCCGCGGGCGCATTCCGGAGCGACGACGGCGGCACGACGTGGCGACCGGTGAACCGAGGTCTGAAGTCCGCGTACGAGCTTCCCGATCCGAACGCCGAGGTCGGTCACTGCGTCCACAGCATCACGATGCACCCGTCGCGTCCAGATGTGCTGTTCATGCAGAAGCACTGGGACATCATGCGCAGCGACGACGCCGGTGAGTCGTGGCACGAGGTCAGCGGTAACTTGCCGAGCGACTTCGGATTCCCGATCGCCGTTCACGCGCACGAGCCGGACACCGTCTACGTCGTCCCAATCAAGAGTGACTCGGAGCATTACCCGCCCGACGGGAAGCTTCGCGTGTACCGCAGTCGGACCGGCGGCAACGAGTGGGAAGCGCTGACGAACGGTCTGCCGCAACGCGACTGCTACGTCAACGTGTTGCGCGACGCACTGGCGGTCGACGCGCTCGATGCGTGCGGCGTGTACTTCGGGACCACCGGCGGGCAGGTCTACGCCTCGGACGACGCCGGAGACACCTGGGCCCCCATCGTCCGGGATCTTCCGGCTGTCCTTTCCGTCGAAGTGCAGACGCTGCCATGATTCGCGTCGTGCTGCCGGCGCATCTGCGGACCCTGGCGCGTGTCGGTAGCGAGGTCACACTCCACGTGGAGGGTCCGGCTACCCAGCGCTCGGTCCTCGACGCCCTCGAGGCCAACTATCCGATGCTGCGCGGAACCATCCGTGACAACGTCACGCAGCGGCGCCGACCGTTAGTGAGGTTCTTTGCCTGCCAGCAGGATCTGTCCCATGAGATGCCGGATGCCCCGCTCCCCAACGCGGTCGCGGTGGGGACCGAGCCGTTTCTGGTCATGGGGGCAATGGCCGGCGGCTAGCGTCGCGTCGCCGACCGAACGGGGCGTTGCGGGGAGAGATTGGCTGGGAGCGCTCGTTGCGGCGACGCCAACCCGGCGGGTGCTCGCCTCAACCGACTGATCCGCTGCGCCGGCAGAGCTGGAGGTCGGTCGCGTCGTGCCAAGGACGACGCCCTCGCAATGCCGCGCGTGAGTATTCACCGTCGAAGGGTCGCCATACGTCCGGCCCCATGGACGTCGACTCACTGATGGAGGCCGTCACATGAAATACATGCTGCTGATTGACGGAGACGAGCGGGCCCTGGACGAGACCGAGCGGGAGGAGTGCTACGGGGAATCTTGGCAGCTCGCGCAAGAACTCAAGACGAGTGGCCAGTATCTGGCCGCTTCCCCGCTGCACCCAACATCGACGGCGACCAGCGTCCGGGTACGCGAGGGGAAACGGCTCGTGACCGACGGTCCGTTTGCGGAGACGCGGGAACAACTGGGCGGCTACTTCCTGATCGATGCCAGTGATCTCGACGAGGCGCTCGGCATTGCCTCGCGGATTCCGGGTGCACGTCTGGGCACCGTCGAAGTTCGGCCGATCGTTGAGCTAGCGGGCCTGCCGCAGCAATAACATCCGCCACGAGCGGATGCATCCCATGGACCTCGCGATGAGCTCCTCGGGATGGTCCAAGGCGCGGCTCAGCCGCATGCGCGACGTCACGGCCGACCATGTCGAGCGCGGCGACAGAGCACGTGCGGCCCCGAACACCGTCGATGGTTTTGCGTCTCCTCCCAGCGGGCGCTGGGCCTCATGCCGCGGGAGCCGGAGCGGCGGTGGCTGGGCGTCCTCCTGGACTGCGCGGCGAACGCAGGACTCGTATGCTCGCCGGAGCCGTTGTCGATTTTGGGCTCCGTCGAACGACGATCTCGTGTCGTGGCCGTTCCACAAGCACTTGGAGGAGACGATGAAGTACTTGTGCCTGGTCTACCATGAGGAGGCGAAGGTGGCTGCCCATCCTGAGAGCGAGTACGACGCCGTCGGGGACGAGGTGCCCGACGACCGCAAGGAGCATTGGACGAGCGGTGACTCCATGGCTTCGAGCGCCTTGCAACCCGTTCAAGCGGCCACGACCATCCGGGTCCGGAACGGCAAGATGTCCATCATCGACGGTCCCTTCGCCGAGACGAAGGAGCAGCTTGCCGGGTTCTCCCTCATCGACGCCACGGACCTGAACGACGCCATCCGGGTGGCGTCGAAGATGCCGACGGCGCGCCTGGGATGCATCGAGGTGCGGGCAATCGAGGATCTCAACGGCAGGAGCCGCGCCAGGATCGACCAGCGTGCCTAAGGGCGTGTTCCAACTCCTCTGCTAGGCGGCATACGGCCCGAGCGCTGATGGTTGATCCCAGTTCCCCTGGAGCCACCACAATGAAGTTCGCGCTTGTGGTCATCGAAACCGAGGAGTCCCGGCGTGGCGTTCGCGAGCACCGTGATCAGCACCGTGCCCGCATCCAGGCCTGGATGGCCGAGCAGGCGCAAGCAGGAACGTTGATCGGCGGTGAGGCGTTCGAGACCGAGACGGTCGGTCCGGTCACCGCTCGCCGCCACGCGGGGGACGCCGCGACGGTCACGGAGGGGCCGTTCGCCGGGGCGCGCGAAACCCTCGGCGGCTACCTGCTCGTGGACGTGGCCAACCGCGACGAGGCTGTCGAGTTGGCCAAATCGTGGCCCACCGGGGAGACAATTGAAGTACGGCCGATCTGGGGAGGGCCCTGACCATCCGCCGACGCGGCCGGTTGTGCAACTCGCTGCAAGAAAGGCCTTGCCCTAGGGTTCAATGGCGGACGGCCCAGCATAGCAGACCGTAGTGCAACGCCCACCCGCGCCATGCTCATGGGTGGGGACACGCTGCGCACAGCCCACCGTGACTGGGACCTCGTCAGCCGGTGGTAGCGGTCCAACGAGCGCCTCATAGGCGACTGGTAACCGACCCTCGCGTCCGCGGCTAGGCGCGGCCTGCTCGGACTTCCGCCACTCGCTCCTTCACGGCCGGAGCGATCTCCTCGATGAACATCCGCAGCCGCGGCGCCGTCGGCACACCCCACAGCACGAACGTCGAGAAGCCATGGTCGACCGCCAGGTGCGTCAGCACGTTGACCCAGTGGTTTCGCGGTCCGATGATCTCCTGGTCATCATCGCTCGAGCCTGCCTCGATCAGCGGCGCCACATCCCCGCCGATGTTGTAGATCCGCCGGATCGCGGACGGATCCCGCCCGGCCGCGCGGGCCGCCTCGTCGATGATCGCGTTGGATGTCGCCGCTTGGGACGGCGGCACGTAGGACATCGACGGAACCCAGCCGTCCGCCAGTTCGCCGGTCAGGCGCAGCGCCCGGGAGCCGACCACGCCCAGCCAGATGCCGATGTCGTGCGCCGGAAGCGGACTCGGTCGCGCGCCGATCGCCTGGTAGATCTCGCCGTCGTGTCGCAGCGTCTGACCGCTCCAGTATGCGCGGATCAGAGTCGTCGCCTCCCGCAGAGCGGCCAGCGCCTCCTTCGGCTCCCGAACCGGACCGCCCATAGCCCGGATCCCATCCCAGAACGCGCCAGCGCCGAGGCCAAGCTCGAACCGGCCGCCGCTGAGGTGATCGAGCGTCGCCGCCTGCTTGGCCAGCATCGTGGGCAGTCTGAGCGGCAGATTGGCGACGTCCGGGAAGACCCGGATTCGATCCGTCCGGCCAAGGATGTAACCGATCAGCGCCAGCGCATCGAAGTGCTTCTGCTGGTAGGGGTGATCCTGGATGCCGATCAGGTCGTAGCCGAGGTCGTCGAGGACGTCGGCAATCTCCAAGGTGCGGTCGGGGTTGCCGGTCGAGGGATCGAGGAAGAAGCCGAATTGAAGATCGTGGCCGTAGTCAGCCATGGAGTGCCTCCCGTCGACTGGCATGCCAGCTGGAGTTTGCGAAAACCGTGTGGCCATGATGTATCCATGCGCATGCATATAACAATGGGGCCGATCGTCACCCGTTGGAGATTGCGCACCGTGGCTACCGCACCGACAACCGAAGAGAAATACGCCCCACCGCGAGCGGGCATGTTCCGCGAGTTGCTCGCTATCCACTCATTCCTGCGCCGGGACCTGAAGACGGTCCGCCGCCTTGCCAACGATGCACGCGATGGCCTCTCGCCACAGACGATCCTGGACGAGATCCGCAACCTGGAAACGACCAGCCTGCTCTGGCGGCTCAAGTTCGGCTGCATGCACTACTGCCGCTTTGTGCACACCCACCACACGATCGAGGATGTGGCAGTCTTCCCCATGGTCCGCAAGCACGATCCCTCGCTGAACAGCGTGGTCGACCGGCTGGAGGAGGACCATCTCAAGGTCCACCACATCACCGAGCGCATCGCCGCTGTCGCCGATGGAGTCGCGACCGACACATCGGGTGTGAGCCGAGCCCAGCTCATCGAGGCGCTGACCGAACTGGAGGAGCACTTGCTCGCCCACCTAGCACTCGAGGAGGAGTCGCTCGGACCGCTCCTCAGTACCTGGGATCACTGGCCGAGGGAGTAGGCGCGATGAGCGAGCCTGACCTGAGCGACATCGCCACCTACACTCGCGCGTGGCAGATGCTGCGGACGGCGCATGATCGGGTCGTGCAACGGCTCGGCGCCGCGCTTTACCGCGATTGCGCGCTCGCCATCAACGAGTTCGATGTGCTGCTCTACCTGCGCTCACATGCACGTGACGAGGTGCGGCTCAGCGCGCTGCTGGACGCGGTCTCGCTCAGCCAACCTGCGCTCAGCCGGTTGGTTGCGCGGCTGGAAGAGCGCGGCCTGCTCGCCCGATCGGGGGCGGAGGGCGACGGTCGCGCGATCATCGTCTGCCTGACCGAAACGGGGACCGCGCTCATCGACCGGGCCATCGCCATCCACGCCCGGGCCGTGCACGAGACACTGACCAGCAAGGTCTCGGACACGGAACAAGCGGCGCTGCTGCAAACGCTGAGCCAAATTGGCCGGTAGCCGGTCCTGGCGGCGTTCGCGTCCGATGAGAGCCGAGGTGAGAGGGTGACCGCTCTCTGGACTCCCATGGGTCGTCGGAGACAAGTCACTCGTAGCGGAGACCTGTTCTGCCGTCGCCCCGTGGGTTGCCACACGCGCTGTCGTTGGCAGAACGCCCTGGAGCTTGTCGGCGTCCTCCCTCTATGGCGCGTCCGCGGCCGGTGTCGCGTGTGTCGGCCTGGTGGGGTCCAAGGAGGGGGCGCGCAGCAGGTCCCACAGCTCCTGGCGCTGCTCCTGGCACATGATGGCGATCACGTCGCCGGGGACGGAGCGGGCCAGCGCCGCGCGCAGGCCGCCCACCTCGTCCGGAACGATCGGCGGCGTCGCCGGGTCCCGGCCGGCCCGGGCGATACCGGCGCGGTAGAGCGCGAGCAGGTCGGCCAGCGTGCGGCCTCGGAGATACTTGTCCGTTTCCTTGACGACGACCTCGGCGCAGCGGCGGGCCGCGATCTCGCCGAGCGCGGTAATGTCCTCGTCCCGGCGGTCGCCGGCGGTGCCGATCACCGCCAGGACGCGGCCGCCCCGCGGGCGGGCAAGCGCCTCCGCGACATCGAGCAGCGCCTGGAGTCCGTGAGCGTTGTGGGCGAAGTCGACGATCACCTGCCGTCCGTCGTAGGGGAAGACGTTGAGGCGTCCCGGGTTCTCTTCGGGTGTCGGCTGGAAGGCGCCAAGCCCGTCCCGCACCGCGGCCGGCGAGGCGCCGAGCGCGAAGGCGGCGGCGGCCGCGGCGAGGGCGTTGTCGACGTTGTGCGACGCGATGCCCCCGAGTGTGACCGGCACCTCCCTGACGGGCAGCAGCGCCTCCTCGTGCCCGCCCCGGGTGCGGAGCAGCCAGCCCTCCCGTGCCAAAAGCGCCTCGCCGCCCGCGGCGCGGTGCTGCTCGACCGCGCGGAGATCCGGGTCCCGCGCGAAGAGGACCACGGGCGCCGGGGTGAGCGCGCGGAAGTGAGGGGTTGCCCAATCGGCGGCGTTGAGGACAACGCGGCCGCCGGGGCGAACGGCCCGCACGATGATCCCCTTGACCGTCGCCAGCTCTTCGACCGTCTCGACGCCGTTCAGGCCAAGGTGATCGGCCGCGACGTTGGTAACCACTCCCACGTCGAGCGCCGGCACGCCGAGTCCCTTGAGCAGCAGGCCGCCGCGGGCGACCTCCAGCACGCCGACGTCGACCCCCGGCTCGGCGAGGGCGCAGGCCGCGCCGCGGGGGCCGGTGAAGTCGCCCTGGAGGACCTGCTGCTCGCCGACCCAGACGCCATCAGAGGTGGTGACGCCGGGCGTGCGGCCGGCGGCGCGCAGGATGCGGGCGAGAAGTCGCGTCGTCGTGCTCTTGCCGTTCGTTCCGGTGATTCCAACCACCGGCACCGCCGCGGGCGCCGGTGCCTCGCTCCCCTCCGGCAGCGCGTTGAGGCACTCGTCGGTCCCCGCCTGATCGTCGCCGGTCAACCCCAACTCCCGCTCCAGCAGGCGCAGCAGGAGGTCGGCGCGCGCCTGGTTCGGGCAGGCCACGCCGATCGAGACAGTCCGCTCGCCGACGACGAGGACCGGCGCCGGTGCGGCTAGGCCCTGCGCGGTGAAGACCGAGCGTAGCGCAGCGACGAGCTGGGTCGCGATGTCGTCCCCGCGCTCGCCGAGATCGAGCGTGACGCGAAGCGCGGCGACCGGCTCCAGCGCAAAGCGGTTAGGTCCGGCTAGGAAGCGGCCGTCGTCGCGGCGCATTCCACGTTTCCCCATTCGATCCTTGGTATCGCCCGTGTCCCGCCGCGGCCCGGCCGGATTGGGCTGGGCCGACGTGGTCGCGCATCTTACGCGCCCGCGGTGTGCCTTGCTATCGGGAACCGCCCGGTCACGGCGTCACCGGCCGCGGTGGGCTAGACTGCCAGCGCTTCGACGCGCCGAGGCAACGCGGCATTGCCAGGAGGATCCCCGTTCCGTGAGTTCCACCGCCGCTGCACCATCGGTCGACCAGGCTGCCCCCGGCGAGGCACTGCGCCCGATGGATGCCGTCGACCTCCACCTCCACACCCTTGCCAGCGACGGGTTCTGGACCCCCGAGGCGCTCGTCGCGCATCTGGACGAGCACGGCTTCCGCGTCGTCGCCGTCTGCGACCACGACACCCAGCGCGCGGTCCTGGAAGCCATGCGTCTGGGGGCCGAGCGAGGCATCCGGGTCATTCCTGGGGTCGAGGTCACCACGCGGTGGGCCGATCGACAGTGGCACCTCCTCGTCTACGGCATCCGCCCGGATCGCGACGACCCCGCCGCGGCGTCATTCCTGATCCTCCTGGCCGAACTGGACGCCGCCCTGCAGTCGCTCGCCGAGGACGCCCGCCGGCGGCTGGAAGCGTCCGGCCGCGCCCTGCCCTCTCTGCCGGAGTTGCTCGCCGGCCGCCCGATGTGGCCGTTCCACGTGCTGTCGGCGGCAATCAAGGATGGACACGCCAAGGACCTGAAAGAGGCGGCGGAACTGACGACGGAGCTAGGCGGAGCGTTCACGACCGACCTGCCGCTCGGACGGGTGGTGACGGCCGCGCATGAGGCGGGCGGGGTCTGCGTTGTCGCCCATCCCGGCCGCGCTGACTCGGTCGGGGTGATGACCGAGACGGACCTGGACGCGATGCTGGTCGAGATCCCGATCGACGGACTGGAAGCGCACTACCGCTCCTACACCGACGAGCAGACGGCCCTGTACCGGGACCTGGCCGCGCGGCGGGGCCTCCTCGTCTCCTGCGGCTCCGACTCTCATGCCCCGAACATGCCGGTCGATCCCCGACCATGGCGCGCGGCGTGGTGCGCCGATCTCCTCGGGCGGCTCGGTGTCGCAGTCGCGCCTGTTCCCGCCGGGGAGTCCGTTTGGGCACCCGGCATGGATCCCCACGCCGTCGTGCCGCCGCCGCCGGAGGCGGAAGGGGCGGTCGAGGCACCGATCGAGGCCGCATCAGGCGAGCCGGCCGGCGAGCAGGTGATGGAGGCGGCGGCTGCCGCCGAGGCGACGACCACGACGATCCACGTAGACGGGTCGGGGTCAGACCCCAAAGACTAGGGCGGCCGGCGGTCTGATCGCTTTTGGAGGGGCCGGTGTGGAGCGAAACGCGCCCGCCCCCGTTTCCGATCGGGACCGCCCGATGCTGTCATTGCCATCCCGTTCCCCGGATCCGATAACCCTCCGCCGCGTTCCGAACAGCGAGACAAACCTGCGGACGCGTCCGTGCCGTCACCCCGGGGCGTCACGCGTTTCGGTCGCCCTGCTGCCTTGGTGCATGCCCGGCTGGCGAGTCAGCAGCTTTCCAATACCTGTCCGATCACCTCCAGTATCTCGTCGATGTCAAACGGCTTCGAGATAAAGACCACGCACGGGTCGCGCGGGGGAGGGATGGCTGCGCTCATGAGCACGGTCGGGATGCTTCGCTCGCGCAGTCGCGCCGCGAGGGTGATGCCGTCGAGTCGCGGCATCATCACGTCGGCGATGACGATGTCAGGCACCGCCCGGTCGACTTCCGCCAGGGCGGCGACACCGTCGGGAGCGCGACGGACCTCGTACCAGGAGGGCGACGATGTTGGGCTCGTCGTCCACCACCAGCACACTGCGTCCGGCCACCCGTTGCATCCTGCCACGTCAGGGTTACGGCGCTGGCCACCGAGGACCGGGCGGGAGCGCTCCGGGGATCGGCCATGCAAGTTCCGTGCCGATTGGGGCTCGCCGAGCGCGCGTGGGAGCACTGCATCTCGTCACGGCATCCGCCTGCTGGACTCCGCGACTCCTCGCCTCCTCGACCCCGGTGGTACGCTGTGGCGTGACCGACCGAACGGGAAGGGAGGCGGAGATACCGATGGCGCTGCGGGTGCAAAGCTTTGAGGCGGGGCCGATCCAGACCAACGCCTACCTGGTGGCCGACGACGAGACGGGCGAGGCCCTCGTCGTCGACGCGCCCCTGGAGGCCACGCGGCCGGTGACGGAAGCGGCCGCCGCGGCCGGCTGGCGCATCGATCGCATCGTTATCACCCACACCCACTGGGACCACATTGCCGACGCGGCCGCCCTCGTCGCGGCGAGCGGCGCGCCCCTCGCCGCCCATCCCCTCGCCGTCGAGGGACTCGCCGCCCCGGGCAGCCTGATCGAGGACCTCCCTTTCACCATCCCTCCAACCCGCCCCGACGAGCTCCTGAACGACGACGACACGGTCACGGTCGGTCGGCACGCCTTGCGGGTGCTCCACCTCCCCGGCCACGATCCGTCGCACATCGCGCTCTATGCCGAGGACGATCGCGTCTTCCTCGGTGGCGACGTCCTCTTCCCCGGTGGTCACGGCCGAGTCGACCTCCCGGGCGCCGACCAGGCGACGATGAACCGTAGCCTGGCGCGCCTGGTCGGCTTCCCACCGGACACCGTGGTCTATCCCGGTCACGGCTTGCCGACGACGATCGGCGCCGAAGCATGGTTGCAGGGGCTGGCGGAGTAGGCTCCCGGCAGGAGGCAACGCAGGCTGGCAGCGCGTCCCGCCGGCCTGTCGTGCAGGGGCGATGGGCACGTCGCCCGGTGACCACGCACGACGTTGGAACCGGAATCGAGGGCGCGACATGCCGTGTCCCCGCGACTATCGTTTCGCCTACCGCCTACCGCCTACCGCCTACCGCCTGGCGCCTACCATCTGTCGCCCGCCTATGGTGCGAGCCCCTCCGCCTCTTCGTCGGCGAGCCGCTCGTCGCGGCCGCGGGCGTAGAGGTAGAGGCCGATGGTCAGGAGGAGGAACGGCACGACGCCCAAGCAGAAGACAAGCATCAGGACGCCCGTGCCACTCGATTCGGTGCGGTTGCGGTACAGCAGGACGAGCCCCAGCGTGGCGGTGATGATGAGGAGGGCGAGGGATGCGAGCGCCGCCGTTTGGCTGACACAGCCCCGGGCATTCGTGTTGATGTCGGGCGGGCGCACCGGGCTCGCGGGCGAGGCGGTGGCCTCCGCCTGGGCCGCGACCTCCTGGAGGCGGATGTAACCGAGCCGGCCGTGCGCCAGGCGGACCCGCACGAAGTCTTCCGGCGCTTCCGGGTCCTCGACCACGTCCAGCTCCGAGCCCGCCGGAACGATCTCGACCAGGCGAGACGCCGAGTCGGGCCGCTCGTAGACCCGCAGGCCCTCCGTTGCGTGGAAGGCGTCGACAAGGGTGGTGCCGCACGCGGCGCAGTAGTGGTTGGTGGCAGGGTTGAGTGCGCCGCAGAGCCCGCAGTAGATCAGCGCCGAGCGGGACGGGGGACGGGTCGCGCCGGCGGAGGCGTCGCGGTCCGGAGGCGGGGCGGCCCCGTCGGCCCCGCCGGTCCCTGTCCCTTGCCCATCAGTCGGGTCCACGCTCCGACGCCCCTCCGGCTGGGCGACCGTGCCGGCCAAACGGCGGCGTCCGGCACTGTTGCGCTCGCAGCGCTCAGCCGGCTCTTATACCACAGCCGCTAACGCCGCTTGACGCTCGGACCTCACCCCCTAGACTGACGCTGGGTAGGCATGCCGCATCCCGCGCGTCGATCTCGACCGGGGCCTCCCAGTGGACAAGGCCCGGAGTCACCTGGGCGCTGAGGCGGCGGGGAACGGCGGAGGAGGGACGGCGTGGGCGAGGCGACGATCACCTGCGGCAACTGCGGCACCGTCAACGCGCCGCGCGCGAACTACTGTCAGGAGTGCGGCGCCGTCCTCGCTGCATATGCCTCGCCGGCCGGTTCCCAACCGACGAGCGTCTCTGATGTCCCGCTCGTGGACGCATCCGCCCCTGCCGCGCCTGAACCCGGCACGACGGCGCCGCCCGTCCCCGGGCCCGAACCTGTAGCCCCGAACCGACCTCAGGACGCCGCGCCGAGCGATGGCGATGCGGACGCCGTCGCTGCCCCGCTGAGCGCGGGGAGCACCCTGCCGGTTCCTCCGCCGGACCTGCCCGCGGCCGACTCGCCGCCGGCGACGCCGACCCTGAGCGGCACGTTGGGATCGGGCGCCGTGGGACCGATCAACGTGGAGCCGCCGTGGGCCGCCTCGTCCGCCGCCGAGCCCGAGCCGGGAGCACCGGCGGCACCGGCGGAGGCCGCGCCCGGCACCGCGGCGGCCCCCGAGGCGGGCGTCGGCCGCATCGGTCGCCTGGACGCGCGTGTGGCCGGGAGAGACCTTGGGGACGCGGGCGGCGGGACGGGAGCGGCCTCTGCCCATCGGACGAATGCGCCGTCCAGGATTGACGAGGCGTGGCCCATCCCCGAGCCGGACCGTGAGGACGCGGGACCGGCGTCAGGCGTGGCCGGGACGCGAACCGCCGCCGGGAGCGCCACCGGGGCGCGCCTCGCATCCACCCCACCCCAGACGATCCTGACGGTCGGCGCGGTCCTCGTCCTGGCGTCGTGCGTAATCGGGATCGCTGACCTGCCGGGCTACCTGGAACTGCTCCTCTTCTGCGGCGGGCCGATCGGGTTCGTCCTGCTCATCGTCGGCGTGGTCATGCGTATCAGCCAATCCCGGCAGCCGACGCGTCGGTTCTGACGAGTGAGGACCGAGGCTGGCGGACCGGCGTCCCTCGTAGCTAGGTCCCCGGGGTGGGGTAGGCGGCGAAGAGTTAGCGCCGCTTGAGAGCGGTGATGGAGTCGCCCTGGACGCGATGGTGCCGCCGCGGCTTCTTGGGGTCGAGCCAGTTACCGTCGGCCAGCGACGGAGCGAGGACGTGGACGATCGGTGGTTCGAGGTGGCCGTGGATTGGCGCCTCTGCTCACCGTCTCTGTTCAGAACCCAAGCGCCAGCCCTTCCACTCGGGGATCAGAGCCGCCGGCAAGGATGCCGGTCTCCGGGTCGCGCGCGATGACCTGCGCCGCGCCGCCGGCGTCCCACGGACCGAGACGGCGGAGACGGTGTCCGCGCTCGGCCAGCTCGCCAATCACGTCCTCGCCGAAGCGCTCCTCCACCCGCAGCTCGAACGGGTTGGGCAGCGTACTCGGGTCGGTTCCGGGCCAGCTCGTCCAGCGCGGCAGCTCGATCGCGGCCTGAGCATCTAAACCGGCGTCGATCAGCCCCGCGATGACCTGCAGGTTCCATTGCGGCTGGCCGTCGCCGCCGGGCGTCCCGCCCACGACCACCGGGGTGCCGTCGGGCGCGGCAATCAGGTAGCAGTTCAGCGTGTGCATCGTCTTCTTGCCGGGGGCGAACTGGTTCGGGTGGCCGTCCTCCAGCGTGAAGCCCCGACCCGCCCGGTTGTTGAGGACCACGCCGGTGTCCCCGGCGACCACCCCGCTGCCGAAGGCGCTCGATACCGACTGGATCAAGGACACCATTATCCCGTCGCCGTCCACGACGCAGAGGTAGGTGGTGTCACCACCGACGAGCGCCCCGGCGGGGGCGTCCGCGGCCGCCCGCTCGGGGTCAATCCCGGCGAAGCGACTCGCCGCCCAGGGCTTCGAGAGGAGGATGTCGAGCGGCGTGTCGACGAACGCCGGGTCGCCGGCGTAGGCGAGGCGGTCAGCGTAGGCGAGTTTCTTTGCCTCCGTCAGGAGGTGGACCCCGGTCGCGGAGTCGACCCCGATCCCCGCCAAATCTGCCTGCTCCGCGATGTTGAGCGCTTCCAGCAGGATCAGACCCTGGGTCGGCAGGCCGGTTTGGTAGATCGTGTGGCCTCGGTAGGTGGTGGAGAGCGGGGCGGTGATCTCGGTCGCGTGGTCGGCCAGGTCGTCGGTGGTCAGGGCCCCGCCACTCTCGGCCATGAAGCGGCCGATGCGCGCCGCAATCTCACCCCGGTAGAAGGCGTCGGCACCCCCGGCGGCGATCTCGTTGAGGGTGCGTCCCAGGTCCGATTGGCGCAGCAGCGTCCCGGCCGCCGGCGCCCGGTCGTCCGGCAGAAAGACGGCGGCCGAGGTGGGGAAGCGCCGCAGCAGATCGGCGCTCTCGTGGATCGCCGCCGCGCCGAGCGGCGTCAACGGAAACCCGTCAGCGGCGTGGACGACGGCCGGCTCCACCAGCGCGGTGAACGGCCGGGAGCCAAAGCGGGCAAGGAGGGCGAAGTAGGCGTCGACCATCCCGGGCACCGCGACCGACAGCGGCCCCCGGTACGGCATCCTGGTGCCGCCATCCTCCGCGTGCTGCCGCATCAACTCCAGCGTCGCCCCGCGCGGGGTGATGCCGCTGCCGTGCACCGCAAGCGTCTCCCCTGACCCTGCCTCGCTTGCCCGGCCCGGGGTGTGGACGAGGGCGAAGAGATCGCCACCCAACCCGCACATCTCGGGCATCACCACGGTCGCGGTGAGGGCGGCACAGACGGCGGCGTCCACCGCGTTCCCGCCCCGCTCCAACTCGCCGAGCCCGGCCGCGGTGATCAGCGGGTGGGCGGCCGCCACCATCCCTCGCCGCCCAAAGACCGGCGACTCCCGCCGTCGGGACCAGCGAGTGGCGGCGGAGAGGTGTGACGGGCGGGGGAAACCGATCATGGGGGACGCTCCTTTCAACCTTGCCCGGCAGCGTAGCGCCAATGAGCGATTGCCGCCACTCCTCACGTGCGCGCGAGGCGTCACGCTCGACGCGCCGGCAGCCTGCCGTGGGTTGCCACCGTTCACCGCCCAGCAGGGACCAGTTCCGTTGCCAAGAGAGACGAAGGCCGGCACCGGCGCCACGCGGCTGACGCGATGCATCGCTCCCACCCCGGCGTTGCTGAATGCTGGCCGGCGGGCACCGCCCGGTGCTACGCTGCCGGCATGAGGGATCCTCATCGCGGCAACGATGGCCCGGCCATCGAGACGAGTGGGCTGACCAAACGGTACGGCGCGGTGACGGCGCTCGCCGATCTCGATCTCGCGGTGCCGCGCGGCACGATCTTCGGCTTCCTGGGTCCGAACGGTGCCGGCAAGACGACGACGATCCGCATCCTGATGGGGTTCGTTAAGCCGAGCGCCGGCGCCGCGCGGGTCCTCGGTCACGACGCCTGGAAGGAGGGCGTGGCCGCCCGGCGCGACCTTGGCTATCTGGTCGGCGCCGATGCCTTCTACACCGACATGACCGGGGATGCCCAGCTCGATTACCTGGCCCACCTGTCGGGGCGGTCACCGGCCCTGCGCCGCGCGCTCCTCGACGTCCTGGAGCTCGGACCGGACGCACTGGGACGCCGCATCGACGCGTACTCCAAGGGGATGCGCCAGAAGCTGGCACTCACCGCCGCCCTGCAGACCGACCCGGCGCTGCTGATCCTCGACGAGCCGACCGATGGCCTCGACCCCCTCATCCAGCGCGCCTTCGAGGAACTCCTCCGCTCCCTGCGCGACCGCGGTCGCACGATTTTCATGTCGTCGCACGATCTGGCGGAGGTGGAGCGGACTTGCGAGCGCGTTGGCGTCGTCCGCAGCGGTCGGCTCCTTGCCGAGGAGACGGTCGCGCGGTTGAAGCGCCTGCACCGCCGAACGGCCGAGGTTACCTTCGCCGACGGGGTGCCTGAGGGACTAAGTCGGGTGCCCGCCGTAACCCTCCTTGCCCGGCAGGGCCGGCGGGTTGAGCTGGCGCTTGACGGCGACGTCAACCCCCTGCTTCGCTTCCTGGCTACGCAGGAGGTTAGCGACTTGATCCTCGCCCCGGCCCGGCTCGAGGACGTCTTCATGGGTTTCTACGGCGGGGAGGACATTGACGTGGGCAGGGCCACCGACGGCCGCGTCCTCGGGAACGGGTTGGCGTCACCGACGGCGGGGGGCGCGCCACCGCCCCTTGGCGCGGTGGCGCGGCGATGACGATCATGGCGCGGATGGCGGGGCGCCTGCTGCGGCGAGGGCTCACTGGGTTCGTGGCGCTGCTGCTCGGCGTCGCCCTCTTCGAGCTGATCCAGCCGCTGGTGGCCGACTCCCTGGGCGGACCGCGTGGTCTGGAGCCGTTCCTGCGGGCGCTGCCGCCGGCGTTGCAGGCGCTGACCCGCTCCCGTCCGGAATTCATTGCCGTCTCCGGCCTGGCCGGCTACCTATCGCTCGGCTTCACCCACCCGCTGTACCTGGTGCTCGCCGCGACGACCATCGTCGGCTTCGGCTGCCGCAGCCTGGCCGGCGAGATGGAGCGCGGCACCATCCAGCTCGCACTCTCGCGGTCGATGTCGCGGCCCCGCGTCTACGGGGCGCGGGTCCTCGGCGTGGTCGTCGTCGCGCTCGCCCTCGCCGTCGCCGGACCGGTGGGGATGATCGCCGGCATGGTCATCGCCGAACCGGAGGGCGGCTTCGTGTACCGCTACTTCGTGCCGACCGCGCTCGCCACGGCGCTCCTCTTCTGGGCGATCGGGGGGCTGACGCTGCTCGGGTCGGCGGCGGCCAGCACCACGGGCCGAGCGGTGGCGTGGGCAACGGCCGGGTTAATCGTTTTCTACTTCGTCGACTACTTCGCCTCGTTATGGGAGATCTTGAAGCCGCTGGAGCCGCTGAGCATCTTCGACTACTACGACCCGGCGCAGGCACTGGTGAATGGCGCGCTCCCCTGGAGCAACGTCCTGATTCTCGGCCTGATCGGTCTTGCCGGTGTCCTCGGCGGCCTCCTCGTGTTCGTCCACCGCGACCTGCCGACGTAGCAGCGATTCCCCACGGGACGCCCGACGACCTGAGTGCCCATCCACTGATGGACGGAACAGGTCGTCTCGCCGTGAGCCTGTGCATCCGAGCGGGAAAAGTTCTTCCGCCCTGCTCGAGCGGGTTACCGCCGCGACCGAAGATGGGCGCTGTTCGGCTGAATCACGGCCGAGCCTGCTGCGTTGATTTGGGTAGCAGGTCGGCGGAGGGCGGTAGACGCGCGGGTGGAACATGAGTCGGTCAACCTGCAGGCGCCACGATGGATAACGCCTCGGCTTTGCCGCTCAATCGCGACCGTGGCGCCGAAGGCGACGAACTCTCGCCTTCCCTCGGCCGGGGGGCAAGTTCCTCGACGTTCGGCGACCTGTACCGACTCTACCTCGCCGGCGTCTTCCGGTACCTCCGGACGTGCACGGCAACCGACGATGACGCGGCTGACCTGACCCAGCAAGTCTTCCTCCAGGCGCTGACCGCCATGCCGGGGTACCGCGATCAGGGGTTGCCGTTCGCCGCATGGCTGTTCCGCATTGCCCGAAACGTCGCAATCGACGCCCATCGTCGCCGCCGATCCACGGTGGATTGGGAAGCTCTGCCGGAGTCCCGGCACCCCGTCGCCCCCGGAGATCCCGAGGCCGAGGCTCTGCGACGCGACGACCTTGCAAGTCTCCGCCGCCGCCTCGACGGACTTGACCCCCAGGAGCGCGACATGGTGACGCTGCACTTCGTCGGGGGCCTCAGCCAACGGGAGATCGCTTTGATCCTCCGCACGAGCCAGTCGACGGTGCAGCGGCGGCTCGCTCGCGCCCTGCAAACGTTGAAGGAACGATACGGTGAACGATGACTTCCGCTCAGGCGAGGCCACCAGGCAGATCCTCGGCCGCGACCCGGACCCGTCCCTCATCCGCCTCGTGCGGGATCTCGACGCGCTGATCGGCGCACCGGAACCCCCGCCGCGTCTGGTCGCTTCCCTGGAACGGGCGCTGGCCGAGCGCGGCATGCGAGGCGGTCATGGCCTGCCGGCATGGAACCACCGGCGGAGCGCGTCGGTTCGTCGCCTCCCCGTTGCCTTTGGCCGCATGGGCAGTGCCGTCGCGGCAGCCCTCCTCGTCCTGCTGATCGGAGTCGGCATCATCGGCCTCACCGTGGTGCCATCGCGAACACGATCCAGCTTCGGGGGCGTGTCGGGCGCGACGCCCACGGTGTCGACGCGCCCGGCCCTGGAGCAGGTGGTCGAGCTCAACGCGAGCACGCGGCAAATCGAGGCCGAGGGGCTGTGGCACCGAATCAACGAGATGTGGACCTTGGGCGGCTTCACTGTTCGCTTCGAGCGGGTCTACGCCGACGCCAACCGCGTCGTCGTCGCCTACACGATCCAGGCCCCGGTCGGCCGTTCCTTCAACCACGCGCTCCTGAACCGGCTGTCGCTGACCGATCGCATCGGCAACGAGCTCCGCCCCTTGAGTTGCGGGACCAACGGGATGGAGAAGCGGGTGGACGGGGACGTCTACGGCCAGATCGCCTGCTTCGATGCACCCCGGGTGGCCCTGGAAGGAGCCACCGAACTGGCGCTCCACGTCCAGGGGTGGGGCCTGGACGTGGTGGAGCCGGTCGGTGACGGTGCGCCCGCGACCGAGTGGTCCGGGAGCACCGGCATCCCCGTCGGCGGGAGCCCGGAGGTGCACCCGGGCTGCCCCAGCGAGATCCGTTGCTACGTCCTGCCCGGCACGGTCGCCTTTGACTTCACGGTTCCGGTCGAACCACGTCGTCGGGTGGTTGAGCCCCGCCAGGCCGTCACGGTCGGCGGCCGGGAGGTGGTGCTGGAGCGGGTGGTCGTCACGCCGACGGAGGCGCGCTTCTCCATGCGTGGCCCCGGTGACGCCTACGTCCGCAGGGTCATGACCAACGGGTACGACTCGGAGCGGGATCCGATGCTCGGCTCAACCGGATGGAGCGTCGGCTCCGACCAGAAGATTACCTCCCTAGACGGCGCATTGTTCGACCATCCTGGGGAGTGGACGGTTACCGTTTCCTCCTCCAACGGATCGGCCGATTCCTGGATCTTCACGTTCGTCGTCCCCTAATACGCCGCCCGCGGCAGATGCATCACGGTGGCTCGGGGTGTGCGACGACCAGACGTGGCAGCGACGCCGTCGCGGGCCTGGACCGGCACCGGCTTGGGCGTGGCTCCACGCACTCCCGCCGGCCATGAGGGTGGGCCATGCCGCGTGTGATCGTCTTTGATGTCAACGAGACCCTGCTCGACCTTGAGGCGCTCGACCCCCACTTCGAGCGTCTCTTCGGTCGCGCCGCCGCGCGCCGGGAGTGGTTCGGCCAACTTCTCCAGTCGGCGCTCGTCTCAACCGTCACCGGCGTCTACACGGACTTCGGCGCGGTTGGGATGGCGGCGCTGGAGATGCTCGCCGCGCGGCACGGCGTCGTGCTCGCCGACGACGATCGGCAGGCGATCCGCGAGAGGATGCGGACGCTGCCGCCGCACCCCGACGTGCGGGAGAGCTTGGAGCGCCTGCGCGACGCCGGCCTGCGGCTGGCGACGTTGACCAACTCGACGGCCGAGGTGGGTGACGCCCAGATCACCAACGCTGGCCTGCGCGATCTCTTCGAGCGGACCCTCTCGGCTGACGCGGTCCGCCGCCTCAAGCCGGCGCCCGAGCCCTACCGTATGGCGGCGGAGCGGCTGGACTGGGCGGTTGGCGACGTGCGGCTCGTCGCCGCCCACGCATGGGATGTCGCCCGCGCCCTTCGCGCCGGCTGCGCCGCCGCGTTCGTTGCCCGACCCGGCCAGGTCCTCGACCCGCTGGTACCGGCACCCGACATCGTGGGCGCCGATTTGCGCGAGGTCGCCGACCGAATCATCACCGTAGAATCGTAAGGCGCAGAGCCACCAAGGCGGCAGGCGACGGGGTCAGGCGCCGCGCGCTGTCAGGGGCGAACAGTCTAGGTCGCCGGTTTCATGGCATGAGGTCGCGGCCAGGGGACGGGCGACGCATGCGTCGCCCCTACAATTCGCCCTGTCGCCTGTCGCCTGCCGTTGGCCGCCTACGGGGTTGCGCGATGATGGAAACGATCGAGGAGCCGGGGCTGCGCGCCCCGATCAAGACCTGGCTGCCGCCGGCCGAGATCGAGGCCGGGGCGCTGACCCAGCTGCGCCACGCCGCCAGCCACCCAGACGTTGGGCCGCATGTCGCGGTCATGCCCGACTGCCACGTCGGCTTCGGCGTCACCATTGGCTGCGTCTTCCCGACCGTGGACGCCGTCGTGCCGACCGCGGTGGGGGTGGATATCGCCTGCGGTATGTGCGCCGTGCCGACCGGCCGCGAGTACCGGCCAAAGCGGATGGACGGGCGCTACTGGGACCGCTGGGCGGAGCGGGTGCGGACCGCGGTGCCGACTGGCTTCGGCGTCCACCGCGCCCGCCAGCGATGGCGAGGGCTCGACACCCAGCTCAAGGCGCGCCACCTCCAGCCGCTGATGGCTGAGAAGGCGGCGGTTCAGCTCGGCACCCTCGGCGGCGGCAACCACTTCCTGGAAGCGCAGGCCGACGAGGACAACCAGCTCTGGCTCATGGTCCACTCGGGGAGTCGTCACACGGGGCTGCGCATCGCCGACCACTACACCGCCGAGGCGCGATCCCTCGCCGGCCGGCGCGGCGCCGATGTACCGCCGGAGCTGTGGTCGCTGCCGCTGGACGAGCAGGTCGCCCACGACTACCTGCACGATATGGGATGGGCCACCGAGTTCGCGCTGGAAAGCCGCTACCGGATGCTGGAAGTGATGCTGGCGGCGCTGGAGATAGACGCGGATGAGGTCGGCGGGCGCGACGCCTTCCTCAACATCCACCACAACTTCGCCCGGTTGGAGGAGCACGGCGGGACGGAGTTGGTGGTCCATCGCAAGGGGGCCACCTCCGCCCGGGAAGGAGAACTGGGGATCATCCCAGGGAGCATGGGGTCGCCGAGCTACATCGTGCGTGGCCGGGGCAACCCCGACAGCTTCGCCTCCTGCTCCCACGGGGCGGGGCGACGGATGGGGCGCAACCAGGCGCGGAAGGCAATCACCGAAGCGGCCTTCAAAGCGGCTCTGACGGGCACCCACACCCGTCCGTCCAAGGGCTATCTCGACGAGGCGCCCCAGGCCTACAAGGACGTGACCGAGGTGCTGGCCCGACAGACCGACCTCGTCGATGTCGTCCACACTCTTCGGCCAATCGTGACGATCAAAGGAGACAGCCGTGCCAAGGAGGATTGAGGACGCAGGGCTGGGATGAGTCCTCGGCGCTGCTTCCGCGGGCTGGGCTGATCCTTTCTCACCATCCGCCTACCGGCCTCCGGCGAATAGGGCAGCCAGGTCGATAGTCAGGCCCGGCAGGACTGCCGAGCGGGCGATGCCGTCGTCCTGGGTCACGGCTTCATACCCGTGATCCACGAGGGCAAAGACGGTAAGGGTTTGATTGTCGGTGTCGACCGTCCAGTACTCCCGGACGCCGTGCCGGGCGTAGATCTCCAACTTCTGACCTTGATCGCGCTCGCGTGTTGAGGGGGACAGAATCTCCACGAGGAGATCGGGCGCGCCCTCGATGGGGCGGTCTTGGACCACACCGAAGCTCGCGTAGCTCACGAAGACTAGGTCGGGCTGGACGATGTTGTGCGGCGCCAACCGCACGTCGAGCGGCGCGGAGAAGACCTCGCCGAGGTCATGTTCGGTGACGAAGTGGTCGAGCCACCGCAGCAGGCGACGCAGCACCCGCTGGTGCGCCACGCTGGGCGACGTCAACTCGATCAACCTCCCATCGAGGATCTCGTAACGCTTGCCGTCGTCGGGTAGCTGCTCCAGGTCTTCATAGGTGAGCGGGCGGGCGACGGTCGACATGGTGGCCTCCTCGCGTTGCATTCTGGTCCCATGATCGGCCGTGACGTTCTGGGTGTCAACGAGGCGCGACGTGGTCGGCGTACTACAATGCGTCGGCGATTGAACCGTGCTCGGTAGAGGCGCGCGGTGCGACCTCGCGGGCAGCATCAAAGGGGGAGTGCTTCGTGGCTCAGGCGGTGGCCCAGGTCGAGGCGTCGGTGCGGAACGATGGGGCGGCGGACAAGCGGACCATGACGGGCGGGCAGGCGCTGGTCGCGTCGCTCGAGCGCGAGGGGATCGACACGATCTTCGGGCTGCCCGGTGTCCAGCTCGACGGTGCCTTCGACGCCCTCTACGACCGCCAGGACGCGATCCGCGTCCTCCACCCGCGCCACGAGCAGGCCACCGCCTACATGGCTGACGGCTTCGCCCGCACCACCGGCCGGGTCGGCACCTGCCTCATCGTGCCCGGCCCCGGGCTGCTCAACGCCGCCGCCGGCCTCAGTACGGCCTATGCGTGCAACTCGCCGGTTCTGTGCGTGGCGGGCCAGATTCAATCCGATCTGATCGAGTTCGGCCGCGGGCTGCTGCATGAGATCCCCAATCAGCTTGGTATGGTCCGCTCGGTCACCAAGCACGCCGCCCGCGCCACAACGCCGGCCGAGATCCCGGGGGTGGTGCGTGAGGCATTCCGGCAGCTCCGCACCGGGCGGACCCGGCCGGTCGAGATCGAGATCCCGCCCGACACCCTTTTCGCTACCAGCGAGGTCGAGCTCCTGCCGCCGGCGGCCTCGCGCGAGCGCTCCGCCGGTGACCCCGATCTGGTGGAGCGCGCCGCCAAGCTCCTCGGCGGGGCCGAGCGGCCGCTGATCTACGCCGGCGGCGGTATCCACGGCGCCGAGGCCTGGGACGAGTTGCTCGCCCTGGCTGAGTTGCTCCAGGCGCCGGTTGTGATGACCTCCAACGGCAAGGGCGCCGTCTCGGATCGCCATTACCTCGGGCAGAACGTCGTTGCCGGTCTGGATCTGGTTGGCGAGGCGGACGTGATCCTTGCGGTCGGCACCCGCTTCGTCGACGTGCCGACGCGCCGCGATCAGCTGGAGCCGGGGCGGACCGTCGTTCAGCTCGACGTCGACCCGGAGGAGATCGGGCGCAACTACCCCGTCACCGTCGGTATCGAGGCGGACGCCAAGGCCGGTCTTGCCGCGCTGGCGGAGCGGGTCGGACGCCACAGCGTGCGTCGTCCGTCGCGAGAGGCAGAGCTGTCGGCGATCAAACGCGGGGTCGCCGAGAAGGTGAACGCCGTCAAGCCCCAAGCGGACTTCGCGCTGGCGATTCGCGAGGCGCTCCCGGAGGAGGGGATCCTCGTCTCGGAGATGACCCAGATCGGATACTGGTCGAACCTTGGCTATCCCGTCTACCGGCCGCGCACCTACATCACGCCCGGCTACCAGGGCACGCTCGGCTACGGCTTCCCGACTTCGCTCGGCGCCAAGGTCGGCAACCCCGACACTCCGGTCGTGTCCGTCAACGGCGACGGGGGCTTCGGCTTTGCCCTCAACGAGCTGTCGACGATGGTCCGGCATGAGATCCCCGCCGTGGCGATCGTCTTCAACGACGACGCCTACGGTAACGTCCGGCGCATCCAGTACGAGCAGTTCGGCGGCCGCGTCATCGCCTCCGACCTCCGCAACCCGGACTTCCTGAAGCTGGCCGACGCCTTCGGCGTGACCGGTCGCCGGGTCGAGACTCCAGGGGCGCTGAGTGCCGCCCTGCGCGAATCCTTCAAGGCGGAGGAACCGACCCTGATCGAGGTTCCCGTCCGCCCGATGCCCAACCCCTGGAGCGCGCTCGGTCTGCGCTAGACCAGGCGACAAGGGGGCAAGCGGCAGAACAATGAAAGGCAGCACGGCATACTGACCGGGTACCTCGACGGTGTTCGGCGAGCGAGCGTCGTTGCACGTCCGGCTTCAGGAGCAGGGAGCAGGCGATGCCGGTGACGGAGCGGACGTACCGGCAGGTCGTGCTGGAAGACCCCGAGGGGCAGTGGGAGCTGCACCGCGGCCGGCTGCGGGAGAAGCCGTCGACGACGTTCGCCCACAACCGAGCCATGGTTCGACTGGGTTACCAGCTTCTGAACCAACTCGACTGGCATGCGTACGACGTTCGGGTGAATGCGGGCCGGGTCAGCCGCACCGCCGAAACCTTCTACATTCCCGACGTGGCAGTGATCCCTCTTGAACTGGCGCAGCCGTTTCGCGAGCGCTCGGACGTGCTCGAGGTCGACGACGCCCCACTTCCATTCATCGCCGAGGTTTGGTCGCCGTCGACCGGCGGCTACGACACCGACGCCAAGTTGCCGGAGTATCAGCGGCGCGGTGATGCCGAGATCTGGCGGCTCCACCCCGTCGACCGCGTGCTGACCGCCTGGCGGCGGCAACCGGATGGGAGCTACGAGGAAACGGTCTACCGCGGCGGCGCCGAGCATCCCGTCGCCTTGCCCGGCGTGGTGATCGAGCTCGACACGCTCTGGGATTGAATCGGTTGTCAGCGTGCCGCCCAAAGGCGTGCCCGCCGGTGCTCTCGCATCAATCGATGACAGGAGGACCCCATGAAGCATCTGGTGGCGATCGGACGTGCGCTCGCAATCGTGGTGGCGGTCGCCACGAGTCTGATGCTGGGGTGGAGGGCGGGATCGCTCGCCGCGCTGCGTCAGGACGACGTCCGCTCCGGCGGGATCGGGTTGTCCCGCGACGACTGGGAGGCCGACCACGGGCCCGGTGATTCCGGCCAGTCGCTCGTGACGTACGAGGGGGGCGCGTACTCCGTCGCCTTCGAGGACGACGTGGTGATGTTCCTCGAGCTCGGGTGGGAGGACCAGGGGAACGTCGCCTTCGACGAGGCGGAAGACGAGGTCGAGGACCTCCTGCCGTCCGACGCCGAGCTGGTGGAAACCTACGTCGCTCCCGCCACCGCCGGCGGACCGATCAGCCTCCAGATCCAGCGTTACGAGAGCAACGCGCTGGAGGATCTCTTGGCCGGCGGAACCGGGGACCGCACCGGCGGCATCCTCGTGATCTATCAGGATACCTCGGTCGGCGACCAACACGAACGCGACGTGGCGCGGGCGAGTATTGCAGTCGGTACGGAGTCGTAGCCGCCGGGCCAACCCGCGCCCGGCGGGCTTTCACGGCCTGGAATCGGTCGGCGTCAAACAGGTAGCGAGGGAGCTCGCGGGAACCGCCGGGGTTGGAACGCCGACCGCAGAGGCTTATTGACACACCCACTCGCCGCGACGGCCGACCGACCACATCCAGGCGGCGGCGTTGGCGTTGGCCCAGGCGTCGAAGATGTCATGGTTGGCGTAGGGCGTCGAGGCCCAGGTGCTGGGAACAAACTGGAAGAGACCGTACGAGCCGGACGGGTTGACGGCAGTCGGGTCGAGCCACGACTCGCACCGGGCCACCCGGAGCATGTCATCGCCCGACTGTCCGTAGCGCCACGCCGCGTCGTAGATCATCTGGATGATCTGGTCGGTGGTGTAGCCGTATGGGTCTGCGCCGGGGTCACCGGTGGTTGCCAGGTCGGCCGCCCAGAGCCAGCCGGGCTGCCCCTCGTAGACGACGTAGTAGAACCCGTCTTGGCTGACACCGGTCAAGACCACGGCGGAGCCGGGAGGCACGAAGCCGAGGCTCCAGTCGTAGACGCTCGGCCCGGCGAATAGGGTCAATGGGCTGGTTGTCACCGCTGTGCCGGGCTCCGGCCAGGCGGCGACGGCAGTCCGCGGAGCCGGCATGGTCATCGCGCCGAGCGCCGTCAGCACCGCCACGGCGAGGATGAGCGGTAGGGCAGCGCCGCGCCGAGTGACCGGCGCGGGATGGGGCAGGGCAAGCACGAGAACGCGTCCTTTCTTCCGCGCCGACGGCCGGGCGGCACAGCGCCGCCCGCGGCTCGGGTGCGAGCTCGCCGGACGCGGGGTCGAGCTGATCGGGCTGGCTGAACGCGGGGTAACGGAATGGCGAAGCCGACGCCGTCCCTCGGTGGCGTCGCACCTCCACAGGCGGGGCGACGGAGCGACGTGTGTCCGGCGCGCTCCCTCCGCGACGCCGGACGCCTGGCCCGCGCTGCCCGCGTTCCCCAGCCGGAACATCGAGCGACGGCAGCCAGTCGGATTGTTGTAGCGCACCGGTGGCAGGCGAGTCAAACAGCGACGGCCGAGCGTTGCGGGCCCCGCAAGCCGCGGGCTGGCCCCATCTCGGGCGCTGGCCGGTCGCTCCCAAGGCTGCTCACGGCCGACAACGTAGCCCACCGACTGAAGGTTGGGGTCGACCCGGTCGCCCCCCTTCGACGTTCAGCAGCGCCATGCGCTACCCTCTCTCCACCGCAACACACCGTCGCTTTGGCCCCGGGCCGTCCCCGCCGAGGATCCACCCCGTCATGGTTGATTCGCTCGTACCCCGCCCCGCCGACCGCCCGTATGGGGTAGCACCGTGAGTGCGTCCCTCAGCGGTCAGCGCGCGTGGGTGGTCGCTCGGTCGCGGGGCCGGTTTCGCGGGTTCCGCCTCGGCTACCGCGCGCAGCTCGGGCTGATGCTCGCCCCGTACCTGTTGGGGCTGGCGCTGCTGGTGGTGGTTCCCGCCCTGCTCGGGCTGCCGCTCGCCTTCACGGCGTACAACGCGTTGGAGCCACCGACGTGGGTGGGCCTGGCGAACTTCGTCGAGCTGGCCGGTGACCCCATCTTCTGGAAGGCGATCTTCAACTCGCTGTTCTACGTCGGTCTCGCCGTGCCGCTCCGCCTGGTCGGCGCGCTGGTGCTGGCGCTCCTGCTGCTGCGCCGCCTGCGGGGCGGGGGGGCCTACCGCGGGGCTATCTACCTGCCGACCGTGGTGCCCGACATCGCCTGGGCGCTCCTCTGGCTCTGGCTGCTCAACCCCGCCTATGGGCCAGTCAACCAGATCCTCGCCCTCGTCGGTCTGCCCGGCCCTGCGTGGATGGTCGAGGAGTACGGTGCCCGTTTCGCTGTGGTCTTCATGATGAGCTGGCAGATCGGCGAGGGGCTGATCGTCTGCCTGGCGGCGCTTGGCGACGTCCCGGGGGAGGTCCTGGAGCAGGCGGCGGTCGACGGTGGGTCCGCCTGGCAGACGCTCTGGCGGGTGACACTGCCGCTGCTGGCCCCGGTGCTGTTGATCCTCCTGTTCCGCGACACGATCTTCAGCCTGCAGGCGAACTTCGTGCCGGCGCTGATTCTGGGCAACGGCGGCGGGCCGAACTACGCGACGACGTTCCTGCCGATGTACGTCTACACCAACGCGTTCGACTACCTGCGGATGGGTTACGCCCTGGCAATGACCTGGGCGATGTACGGTCTGACCGCGCTCCTCCTCTTCGCCCAGTACCGGGTCGCGGTCCGCTGGCGACTGGGGTTCCGCAATGCCGAGTAGCGCTGCACCCTCCGAACCCGCCACTGCTGGCGGCCGACGAACGGGCCTCCCCGCAAGGTTGGTGGGGCTCGAGCGGGGCGTCCGCCGGGCCTCGGGGCGTGGCGGCTGGCGTCACCTCCTGTTGCTGCCGCTGGCGGTGCTCTTCCTGCTGCCGCTCTACCTCATGGTCGCCACCTCCTTCCGGGAGATCGGGCGACCCCTGTCACGCGAGCTGGAGTGGGCACCGCGGCCCATTGCCTGGGGAAACTACCCGGCCGTCTTCGACCTCCTCGACCTCTGGCGCTTCGCCGCCAACTCGGTCCTCGTCGCCGCCCTTGCCGTGCCGATCACGATCGTCGTCGCCTCGTGGGCCGGGTTTGCGCTGGCGCAGCTTCCCCAGGCCTGGCGGCTGCGCTTGACTCTCCTCTCCTTAGCCGTGCTGATGGTCCCGGTCACCGCCGTTTGGCTGACCCGCTTCCTCCTCTTCAAGGAGGCGGGCCTGCTCGATTCGCGCTGGGCCCTCGTCGTCCCGGCCTTCGGCGGCACCTCCCCCTTCTACGTGCTGCTCTTCCTTTGGACCTTTCTCCGCGTGCCGGCCGAGCTGTACGAAGCGGCGCGCCTGGAGGGGGCCGGGGCGCTGCGCGTCTGGGCCGGCGTCGCCATGCCGCTCGCCCGACCGACGATCATCGCCGTCGCGATGCTTGCCTTCGTCCTCTACTGGAGCAACTTTCTCGACCCGCTCTTCTACCTTCGCTCGACCGAGAAACAGACGCTCCCCTACGCCCTCCAGGCGCTGCACCAGCTCGACCCATCCAACTGGCCGCTCCTGATGGCCGGCGCCGTGATCGTCAACCCCCCGGTAGTCGTCGTCTTCCACCTTGCCCAGCGCCACATCCTTAAGGAGTTCCGCGGTCAGCGGTGGTTAGGACGGTGCGTTGGGGGCTGTGCGCCGGGTCGGTCGAATGTGGGCTGTGGACTGTGTCACGGCGCATGGCCATGCGCCGTGACCGAGTTGATAACGTCGGTTCCGGTGGTCGAGGCGTCCCGCGCGGGCCGTGGTCGAGGATCGTCAACGTCACAACGAAAGGAGATGGACAGCGTGCAGATTTGGCGTTTCGCGCTTGGTGGCCATCGGAGGCATCTGTTCCTGGTTGCCTTCCTCGCGCTCGCCGGCCTGGTCGCTCAGGCTGGGGTAGCGGCGCAAGAAGGGGTAAGCGGGGAGGTTTCCTTCAGCTTCTGGGGCGACCCGGCTGAGTTACAGGCCTATCAGGCGGTGGTCGAGGCGTTCGAGGAAGCACACCCGGACGTCGAGGTTGAGATCGTCCACGTGCCGCGGGCGGACGACTTCCAGAGCCGGCTGGCGACAGGGTTCGCCGCCGGTGATCCCCCCGATGTCTTCCTCATCAATTACCGCCGCTACGCTCAGTATGCCGCCCGCGGCGTGCTGGAGCCGCTCGGCCCGCTCCTGGAGGCGGACGGGGCCCTCACCGAGGAGGCGTTCTATCCAGAGCCGCTGGATGCTTTCCGTTTCGACGGCGAGCTCGTGTGCCTGCCGCAGAACGTCTCGAGCCTGGTCGTCTATTACAACCGCGATCTGTTCGAGGCGGCCGGTGTCCCCCTACCGACCGAAGGCTGGACCTGGGATGACTTCCTGGGCGCGGCCAAGGCCCTCACCCAGGACGTCGACGGCGACGGACAGACCGACCAGTACGGTCTCGGCGTGGAGAACTCCTTGATCCGCTTTGCCCCCTTCATCTGGCAGGCCGGCGGCGAGTTGGTCGATGACCTGGAGCGCCCGACCCGGCTGACGATCGACACGCCGGAGGCACGCGCGGGGATCGAGTTCTTCATCGACCTCAGTCTGGAGCACAAGGTGGTCCCGACCGAAGCAGAGGTCCAGGCCGAGAGCGACGAGGACCGGTTCGCCAACGGGACCACCGCGATGCTCTTGCAGAGCCGGCGCGTCGTGCCGACGCTGCGCCAGATCGAGGACTTCACCTGGGACGTCGCGCCGCTGCCGAGGGGGAAGGTTGAGGCTGGCATCCTCCACTCCGACGCCTACTGCATGGCCGCCGCGGCGGAGGACAAAGAGGCGGCCCGCGCCTTCATCTCGTTCGCCGTCGGTCCCGAGGGCCAACCGATCGCCGCTCAGACGGGCCGGACGGTTCCCTCGCTCAAGGAGGTCGCCAATTCAAGCGCCTTCCTGGGGCTTGGCGCCGGCCTTGGCGACGGCGAGGGGGACGGTGATTCCAATTCATTGCGCGATCGCTTGGCCGCCCCGGCGAGCAGCGAGGTCTTTCTGGACGTCATTCCGCACATCCGGCGGGTTCCCTCCATCTCGACGTGGCCGGAGGTGGAGGAGGCGTTCAACACCACCCTTGGACGCGCCTTCTATGGCGAGATCGAGATTGACGACGCCATTGCCCTCGCCCAGGAGCGGAGCGAGGACGCCTTCCGCCGCGCCGCCGAGGACGCGGAGCGATAGGTGCGGGGTGGCTTGACGGCCCTCACTCCCGGCCTCTCTCCCGTGCGCGGGAGAGGGGTTGGGGGTGAGGGCCGTCGGCCGCCCCACGCGGCAAGCATTCGACCGGACTCTGGACCAGGAGGGGCGTCGTGGCGCGGACGGACAACCTGCACCAACTGCCCGCGGATCTCCCAGTGCCGGTCGATGACGGCGCCTGCGACCACCTGCCGGGTATCTGGCTCCCCTCGATGCCTTTGCCGACGACGGCGGGGCGCGCCATTGATCTCGCGAGCCTACCGGGGCGGACGGTGGTCTACGCCTATCCGCGCACCGGCCGCCCGGACCAGGCAATGCCCCCAGGGTGGGACGCCATCCCAGGGGCTCGTGGGTGTACACCCCAGTCCTGCGCGTTCCGCGACCACCACGGTGAGCTGCGGGCGCTCAGCGTCCAGGTCTTCGGCCTCAGCACCCAGGACACCACCTACCAGCGGGAAGCGGCCGAGCGCCTCCACCTCCCGTTCGAGCTGCTCAGCGATGTCGACCTCGCCTTCGCGTCGGCGCTTCGGCCGCCGACGTTCGAGCTTCACGGGATGACGCTGATGAAGCGTCTCACCCTGGTCGTCGCCGGCGGCCGGATCGAGCACGTCTTCTACCCGGTCTTCCCGCCCGACAGGAACGCCGGGGATGTCGTCGCCTGGCTGGAAGCCCATCCGCCGGGATGAGGCAGAAGGAGCGCGCTGATCGACCCGGCGCCGGCCAGCGACGACGGTCGCGGAGGCCGCTCAAGCTTCCAGGGCTTCCTCCGACCGCGGCTGCATCAGGCGCATCCGCGTGACGAGCACCGGTGGGATGTCGCGGTAGTTCGCCCATGAGAACGGGCGCTGCGCTTCCGCCTCGCCGGCGAAGGCGGGTTCCTCCAACCCGTCCACGACGAACCCCGCCGCGAAGCCGGCGGCGAAGAGGACGCTCAGAGGCCGGTGAAAGTAGTAATGGGGGACCGGCTGGCCGATGATGCCGAGCCCTTTCGCCGGCGCCAGGTGCAGGTATCTCGTCACCTTGACGGCGTAGACCGTCGTGAGCTCGCCCTCCCGGTCCTCCTCCTCGATCACCATCGTGGTGCCGCTGGTGTTGAAGCAGGGGTGGGTCACCGAGAAGACGAAGCGACCACCCGGCTTCAGGAGACGACGGAGGCGCCGCATCAGCGGGTCAATGGTCGTCATGTCCATCAGCGCCATGCCGCAGACGGCCGCGTCGAACCGGCGCCGCCCCAACGCCAGGAGTTGGTCCTCGTCGGTGGCGTCGACCACCCGGTACTCGACGCGCTCGGCGTGCTCGGTCGTCCGGGCTCTGGCGCACTCGACGAAGACCGCACTGAAGTCGCAAGCAACCACCTCCGCGCCGAGCGCCGCCAGCCGGCGGGCGAAGACGCCGTTGCCGCAGGCGACGTCCAGCACCGGTTCCCTCGGTTGCACCTGGAGCAGGCGCTCCGTGGCCGGGCCGACCAACACCCGCTGGAAGTCGTTGCCCTCGCCCATCTTGTCGTCCCAGAAGGCCGCGTTCTGGTCCCAGATCGCCTGGGTATTGCCAGTCAAGCGTCCCAGGTCGCCCCGCGTGAGGTCCTCGCCCATTTTCACCTCCACGTTCGGCACCGGTCAGGGGGGCCAGGGTACCGCAAACGACTGGACGCGAGATGCCGGACGAGCGCGACGTGACGAGTCGCGCGAACCGTGCGACCATCGCCCGGCGGATCAGCATGGAGGAGGACGCGATGGCGGCTTTGGGGCAGGACCGGCAGGGACGACTCGACGACGAGCCGATCATCAACATCACCAGCGACAAGGTCGGTCTCGGGCCGCTGCACGACGGGATCCTGCCGTTCGTCGTCCGCTGGGACAACGACTTCGCCACCCTCGACCTCGGGGGCGACGACATGCGTCCGCACTCGGCGGCGGCCGTCGAGGCCGCCTTCAGTCCCTTGATCAAGGGCGAGCGGGCGGACTGGGTCGGCTTCGCGATCTATGAGTTGGCGACCAAGCGGTTGATCGGCCTGTGCAACGTGCGTGACTTCCAGAACGCGCGCCGCACCGCCGAGTTCGGCATCACCATCGGCGAGCGTGATTGCCGCGGCAAGGGCTACGGCACCGAGGCGACAGTCCTCCTTCTCGACTACGCCTTCACGGTGCTAGGCGTCCACAACATGTGGCTTGACACCCCGGCGTACAACGAGCCCGCCATCCGCGCCTACGCGAAGGCGGGGTTCAAGGAGATCGGTCGCCGCCGGGAAGCCCACCGCCTCGGCGACCGCGTCTACGACATCGTCCTCATGGACTGCCTCGCCACCGAGTTCCGCAATCCCGCTAAGCGGGTGATCGAGCTGCCCGAAGGCGGGAGGCGGGAGGCGGAAGTGGGGATAGCTCGGTAGACGGTCGTTGCGCCTCCGTCATCGGTAGGACGGGCGGAGCAACGCCGTCCGGAGGCGTGCCCCGACGACCGCCCGGCGCCGGGAAGGACACCGGGTCGCGGCAGCCATTCCCGCATCGACCGACCGCGATCGACGCCCGACGACGGCCTAGTGGAGTGTCAGCCGTGATTTGCTGGCGGCAGGGCGTGTGCGGTGCGTGGGCATTGGCCCCGCCGCCTTGCTCCGGAGGCCCCGCCATGGCGTACCCGTACCGCGTCGTCCTCTCCGAGGCACAGCGCGCCGAGCTGCGCGGCCTCGTCGGGAGCGGGACCGCGCCCGCCCGGACGCTGACCCGCGCCCGCATCCTGCTCAAGGCCGACCACGGCGACGGCGGCCCGGGGTGGTCCGACGCCGCCATCGCCGGGGCGCTGGACGTCAACCCGAGCACCGTGCTGCGCGTGCGCCGCCAATTCGTCGCCGAAGGGCTGGCGGCGGCGCTGCAGCGGCGACGGCCGGACCGCGTGTACGAGCGGCGGCTGGACGGCGCGCAGGAGGCGCACCTCGTCGCGCTGGCCTGCTCCGCGCCCCCGGACGGCCAGGCGCGCTGGGCGCCTGCTGGCCGACGAGCTGGTGCGCCTGCTGGCCGACGAGCTGGTGCGCCTGGAGGTGGTGGAGGCCGTCTCCCACGAGACGGTGCGCCAGACGCTCAAAAAACGCGCTCAAGCCGCACCTGAGCGAGCAGTGGTGCCTGGCCCCGACCGCCGACCCCGACTTCGTCTGGCGCATGGAGGACGTGCTGGCGGTCTACGCGCCCCTTCGACCCGGCCCGCCCGGTCGTGTGCCTCGACGAGACCAGCCGGCAGCTGCTCGGGGAGGTCCGGCCCCCGCTGCCCGCGGCGCCGGGCCGCCCCGCCCGCCACGACCCGGAGTACGCCCGCGGCGGGGTCGTCAACCTCTTCGTGGCGACGGAGCCGCTCCGGGGCTGGCGCACGGTCCTGGTCAGCGACCAGCGGACGCGGCTCGACCTCGCCCGCTGCATGGCGGAGCTCGTCGACGTCCACTACCCCGCCGCCGAGAAGATCGTCCTCGTGCTGGACCAGCTCAACACCCACTCGCCCGCCTCGCTCTACGCCGCCTTCTCGCCGGCCGAGGCCAAGCGCCTCGCCGACAAGCTGGAGCTGCACCACACCCCAAGCACGGCAGCTGGCTCAACATGGCCGAGCTCGAGCTGAGCGTGCTCGAGCGGCAGTGCCTCCGGCAGAGGTTGCCCGACCGCGACGCCATGACCGCGGCCACGCGGGCCTGGGCCGAGCGCCGCAACGCCAGCGTCCAGCGGATCGACTGGCAGTTCACCACGGCCGACGCCCGCACCAAGCTGCGCCGCCTCTACCCGGCGTTTGCGGGCTGACACTCCACCAGGCACTGCCCTCTTCACCGCCTTCACCGCCTGCACCGCCGCGCTCCGGCAGCACGCCGAGGTCGAGCAGGTGGCGGGTGAGGAAGGCATTGTTGGCGGCGATAAGGCGGACGGTGTAGCTGGCGGCGGCGCGCGCGGCGGCGAAGCCGGGTGACGCCAATTCCGCGGCCGGGGTCGTGCCGTTGGCGGCGGCGGCCTCCGCCGCTTCCTCCCGCAGCAGCTCCTCCAGGTAGGCCGACAGCGCCTCGGCGGTCATGCCCAGCGTCTCGAGCGGCTCCCCCTGCTGCATCTCGGCGCTCTCCCTCCTCGCCCAACGGCGTCGAGCCTCGCCCGGTCGTCGCCGACCGGCCGGCGGATCCTAGCACGCCGGTCCGGCGTGACGCGGGAGGCGAGAGGTAATGGGTAGTCGAGCCCCAGCGCCGTACCGGCCTTCAGGCCCTTGCTATACTGAGGTCGCCTGCGAGTTCGTCGCCGACGAGCGCCGTGCACGCCACAGCGGGCCCAGCGCAGCCACAACGTAGCAGCTGCCCGGCAACGGGCGAGGAGCGCGCGCGCCGTGACGTACGTGATTGCCCAGCCGTGCATCGGCACCAAGGACGCGAGTTGCGTTGAGGTCTGCCCCGTCGACTGCATCCACTCGGACGACGCCGCCGACCAGTACTTCATCAACCCCGACGAGTGCATTGACTGCGGCGTCTGCGCCGAGGTCTGCCCGGTCGAGGCGATCTTCTTCGAGGACGACCTCCCGGAGCAGTGGGCCGCGTTCCAGGAGACCAATAGAGCCTATTTCCAGTAGGGCCGAGCATCGTTATCGCGGCGCGGGTTTCCGTGGACGCCGGCCGCGGCGCGGAGCGTTGCCATCGGCGGATAGTCTTGGACCCGACCGCCGACGCGGTGCTGGACCTCGGCCTGACAACCTAGGGGTGTGGAGGGCCTCGGCTCGGCGGGCAGGCGGGCCGTCCCTCGGGGACATGCAGAGGGGGCGCCGGGTGACGCCCCCTCTCAATGGACCTCGGCCGCCCTGACCGCTATTGGCACGTCCGGCCGACGCAACTTTGCCCCACAGGGCAGCAGACGCCCCGCAGCAGACCTGGATCTGGCTGATGTTGAAGCAGGTCGCGTTGTCGGCCAGGCCGGTGCAGCACGGCACCCCGAACCACGCACACACCGCCTTCGCAGGTCACGGCCCGGCACGGGTCGTTCTCCCCGAAGCCGCGGCAATCGGCGGCCTCGTCACACGGGCCTCCGGCGACCGCGGTGTTGAGGCAGCACGCCCCGCCCGGGCCCGTCGTGGTGCAGGTCTGGTCAAACCGTGTGTCGGGCGGTCGGCAGACGGAGCCCGCCTGGCAGTCGGTGTTCTGGTCGCACGCTTCCCCGTACGCGACCTCGCACGCGCAGGTGGCCGCCGTGCCGGTCCCGCATGGAGCCTGGCCCGTCGCGGTGCAGACGCAGGTGCAGCTCGTCGGATCAAGCACCGCCCCTGCTGGGCAGGTCGTGCCGACGCACGCGTCGCCGCAGGCGGTGGTGCCCTCCGGGCAAGCGCAGCGCCGCGTCTGCGGGTCGCAGTAGCCGCTGGCGCAGTGCTCGTTCCGGATACAGGTGGCGCCGTTGGGGCGGCCATGACCGGCCCCCACCCGGCTCACGCCGAGAGCCCCGGCAAGGGTGCCGAGGACGCCCCCCGTCAGGCCTTTGAGGACCCGGCGCCGACTGGTTCCGGTTGCTAACGCGCGGGTCATCTCGTCAAACCGCTGGCCATCCATCGTTGTCCCTCCGCGGAGCGTGAAGCGTCGGAGCACGTGCCCCGGACTGTTCCCCCAGCGTAGCGGGCCGACCTTACAAAAACCTTACACGCGCCCTCGACCGACCGTGCGCACCGATGGGGACATCGCTGGTGGCCGACTCGGGTTGGTGCGCCGGCGGTGGTGTGACCGTGCGCGCACGATACGCGGACCGAGCTCGCCCGTGAAAACACGGGAAGCCGCATGGTGGAGATGACGTCAGGCCTTGGCTTGGGACCGTCGATTGGTTCCACACGGACGGTGGAGTGTGGCTGCGGCGCGGGGGGGTGGAGCGGGAATGCGACCGGGCCGGCGTGCAGGATCGAGGATGGATGGGTGACGCGCAAGCAACGGCGCCAGCTCCCGGGCGGCAGGAAGGCGAGAGGTCGCGTGTGGGGCTGCTTCCCTGGTGGGTGATCGGCCGAGCGAGCCCGGGTGCGACGCGCCGGCCGTTGACGGCTCAGGCCGTTCCTGCCACGATGGGGGCGGCCCCGTGTGGGAAGGGGGCAGTGCAACGCGAGACCCGGCCGCAATGGCCGGGTCTCGTGCGGGAAGGGGAGGGGCGGAGCGTGTGCGACGCTCCGTGGGACTTGGGAGTCGTTCAGGTCTACGTCGCCTCTGTCCCTTCGGATTCCTGCCGCTGGTTGCCCCTCCTCGCCCCCCGAATGGAGGGCGGCTCGGACGTACCGCCTGGAGGTCGCCGTGGGCCCGTCAGCGCGCCGTTTGGGCCGTGAAGAAAGGCGGCTAGACGGCTGACCTGGGCGTCGATCTGCACCAGGTCGGCGGCGATGTGCGTGCGGCTCAGGTGGTCGATCCGAAGCACCCGGCGGCGGGTCACCTGGGCGCGGGTTTTGATCGCGGTCAGCGCGTTGAGGAGCTCGTGGGACCTGAGCTCAGCGCCGCGTGGGTCCACATCGGGCCGGGCTGGGCCGTCGCCCCAGGGGCGGGTCAATGCCGACGCCGAGGCCGTCGCCGGAGCAGCCGATCGGCGCCGGCGACGCCCACGGCGACGGTGCAGCCGAGCGCGAGGTTGATGAGGGCAAGGGTGGCGAGCGACGGGTCCAAAGTGGTCTCCTCTCGGCGAGCTCGTGGCGTCGTCGAGGATGAATCGCAAGCCAGATGCCCACGCAAAAGAGGAACCAGGCGGCTACCGTGGCGGGTTGCGTCGCAAGCGAACTCACCCGAGAATCCCGCGAGCCGCTCTGGTACACTAGTGGCGAACAGAACGTCAGTTCTGATTCATCTGCTGGGGAAGGAATGAAGGTCATGTTCCCGCTCATTGCCTTCACAACTGACACGGTATCTCGGCTCACGGGGCTGTCGGTCCCCCAACTCCACCGCTGGGATCGCACCCGGTTCTTCATCCCGACTTTCGCCGATCCTCAGCGCCGGCGGCCCCATAGTCGGATCTATTCGTACGCCGATGTGGTCGGTCTCAGAACCATCGCGATGCTGCGCCGGCAAGGCGTTTCGTTTCCTGAGTTGAAGAAGGTCCGGGGGTTCTTCGAGTCAAACACAAACGAGGATTGGGCGAACCGCCGCTTCTTCGTGGTCGGCCGGCGCGTCTTTTTCACGCACGAGGACGCCGTCTTGGCCGCCAAGCCGCTGGGCCAGAGAGTCGACCGCGAGATTATCGACCTTGGCCCGATCGTTAGCGATGTGGAGGGGGCCGTTCGTCAGCTCACACAACGGACGCCCGACCAGATAGGCGTCGTCATCCAGGACCGACTGATCATGGGCGGAGCCCCAACCATCGCGGGCACGCGCATCCCGACGGCTACCATCGACGAATTCCACCGCAGCGGCTACGGTGATCAGGACATCATCCGGGAGTTCCCGCGCCTGGAGCCTGCCGACATCCGCGTGGCTATTGATCACGAACGCCGCCAACGCGGAGAAGCACGAGTGCCAACGGCAGCGGTCGGCGGTTAGCCGACCGCCCGATGGAGGACCGCCCCCGCGTCCATTTTTTCATCGATGAGAACCTGCCCGTTCGCCTCCTCCGGACCATCCTGGCCGAGCGCAACCACCAGGTGACGCTGGTTCAAGTTGCCTTCAAAGACCCAGCGATCCTGCGCACCGCAGACGAAATTGGTGCCGTCATCATCACATCGGACAAGTGGTTCCTGCGGGAGCTGTTTCGCCTGCCGACCGGCCATAGGAGCCGCTTCAGACAGGCTGGAGTCGTTCCGGTCCCTGGGACATGGGAGATCGCGCGGCGGCGGATCATCGAATATCTTCCGATGATCGAGGTGATGTATCGAACCCGCCGGGCGCAAGCAGACGCGCGGCTCGGCATCGACCTGAGTTCAAGGATGATTCACATCCAGGAGTCTCTCTCGGCGATTGCCGGCGCATCCCCACCGACTCGGTCCCCCACAAACGATGCTGATAAGGAAGAAGCCAGATAGCAGATGGTGCTCACCCCCGCCGGCCAACGGCCGTCCGTCTCGATCCGCAGCGGCGGGGCTGGCCCGCCGCTGCGGGTCCCACCAGCTGCGCCCGCCTCGTCCTGACCCGACGTTCCAGGTGCACTGTCGCCTCGCCCCGATCCCGCAATGCCCGGGGCGATGGTGTGACGGAGCGCCTTGTGACGTTCGGTGAGACCTGGGTTTCCGTGCCGCGCCAGGGCGTCTAAGACGCGCCCGGCTCAGCCTCGGGGCGGCGCGAATGCCAGAATGCCGACACCCTCGACTCCGATCGCCGGCGGGTCGAGGTGGACGCTCGTGACGTTGATCCCGGCGAACGGGCGGACGCCGAAGGTGCGCTCCAGCCGCTCCTGCGGCGCGTTGTACCCCTTGATCAACGGAGTCACCCAGCCGACCACCTCGACCCGCTCCGCGATCGGCCGGTGGTCCCCGGTCGCCTCGCGGTGCCGTCGCACGAAGTCCCGGATCAGGGCCCCGCCCAGGACGATCGCGCTCTCGCCGACGGCGAGGCTCATCGTCGCCTTGTCGATGATGTCGTCGGCCCCGGCGGCGCGCAGCGTGAGAACCGGGCGCTCGACGTGCCGCTGCGCCGCCAACTGCGGCGCCACGATGCCGTCGACGATGTCCTGCGCCGCCTCTTGGTCGGCGTGCATCACGACATCCCCGTCGCCGGTGTACGACGGAATGACGAACGCCCCCGCCGGATAGGCCGGCCGACCCGCCTCGTCGGGTTTCGTCTTCTTGAGGAAGACCGCGGGGATGCCGGAGACGACCGCGTACATCGCCGCGACCGGGTAGCCCGACATGCCCGGCACGAACAGCGCGTTGGCCCGCCGCGCCCGCAGGTGGGCGGCGGCTTCGGCGGCGTGGGCGGCGAGGTACTCCGGACGCGCCGTCGTCTTGAGCAGGCTCCCGTACTCGATTCCGATCCCGCCGCCGGGGAAGACCCGGGCGGTGCCCAGACGCAGCAGCCCGCGCAGAAGGTGCCTGGCGCCTTCAGGCAGCCCCGAGGCCGCGATCGCGGTATCCGACTCCGCATACGGGACGCACGCCACGCTCTCCGTGCAGGGGGCGATGGGGAGTTCCTCGCGAGGCCGGTCGTAGCGGGGTAGTGCCTGCCGCTCCTCGCGCGGCACCGTTGTCTCCACCGCGGCCGGGGCGGTCATGGACACGGTCATCGCCCTCCCTCCCTGTTGCCCCGACCTGGCACGGGCTGCGCCACGGCTTCACGTCGCGGTGCCGCTCCGGATGATCGGGCATCCTATCGCCCGACCGATCACCGCCGTCGGCGTCGGTCCCGTCCGCTCGCACGAAACAGGCCCCGCCCCCTCCCTCGTCGCCACGGCCGAGACAGGGGGCGCAGCTTTGATCCCTGCCCCGCCCAAACGACGTCCGTGATCGGTGAGAAACTGATCTCGTCCTTGTGTGGCGTGGCCGGTCGGCGGAGCCCGACGGACCTACGCCGCCGCCGGCAGCGCCGGCAACGCGGCGCGCCAGACCTCCCCGCCGGCCAGGAAGTACACCGCGCCCCTGGGCTCGTCCACCACGAGGTCCCGCACGTCGGCCAGGGCTCGGGCCGTGGCCGGGTCGGCGCCGATAGGGAGGAGGAACTGCCGCGCCTCGTCGCCGTTGGGGTCGAGGCGAAGGATGCGGCCGGCGGATCCGGCGCTCGTGGCCGGCTCGGCGATGTAGAGGAAGTTCGTGTCCGGGCCGCCGTACAGGGCGATCGGGTTCGTCACGGCGGGGATCACGGCCGGCGCGAGCTCGCCTCGCACCACCCCGTGCAAGAACGAGAGGACGCGGCCGTCGGCAAGCAGGATGTGGATGCGCCCGTCGATCGCGAGGTCGCGCGCCGTCCGCAGCGCGTCACGGGCGCCGACGCTGGCCCAGTCCTCCGGCGAGGCGTCGAGATCGTCGGCCGAGAACTTCAGCAGTCGGCCCGCGCCCGGCTCGATGGCGTAGAAGCTACCCTGGAACGCACCGCACGGGGCGGCGGGCCACGGCGTCTGGTCGTTAGCCAGCCCGAGCGGCCGCCGTGCCCAGCCTCCGGCGGGGTTCAGGGCGTAGAGGGCGGCGCCGTCCGTAGCGACCACACCCCCTTCGTCCGCGGCGGCCTCGTGTAACTCCCCGACGACCCCGCCTCCCACCCGTGTGCCGGGCGCCAGGAGCTGGACGAGCTGGCGATTCGTGGGGTCGAGGCGGTAGAAGCCGCCACCCACGAGGTAAACCTCTGACCCGGCGCGTGCCAATCGCGTCGTGCCGCTCGCCAGGGCGGGCGGCAGCGCGCCGATGCGCACGACATCGGTGAGGCGAATCACGCCGCGCGCCCGGTCCCGTAGGGTCTCCAGCGTTTGCTGTCGCGGCGCCAGAGCCGGGCCGTCCGCGCCGTTGCGCGCGGCCCCTGCCAGCGCCTCCTCCGCCTGCCCCAGGCGGTCGTCGGCCGCCGTCGTGTCGGGTTCGTCCGCCGCCGCCTGCAGGTGATCGTCGACCGCGGCCAGGTAGCTCTCGGCGCGCGCCGCCCGGTCACGCTGGCGGCCGAGGGCGACGCCAGAGGTCCCGAAGGTCAGCAGCAGTACGAGCACCAGGGCGAGCGTCCGCCCCGGAACGCGGATCATCGGGCCGCGTGGCAAGCGTGCCCTCCACTCCGCCGGCAGCGATCGCTGCTCGCGGTAGCAGCGGACGCTGGCGGCGCCCGGCGCGGCCAGGACGCGACGCCGAGCAACCGGTGGCGTTGCCGTCATGCGCCGTCGTGGAATGAACCGTTCCGAGATTCCGACCAGCGCCAGCTGCAGTCGCCCCACCGTTCGGGCACGACCCACCCGCGGCCCCACCGTCGCGCCGTCGGCCAGCACCGGCGGCAGGTTGGCCGCGGTGACCCCCAATGGTCCCCGCGGGTCGGAGGCGGGGGCGTCGGGCCGAGCCGTCTCCACGCTCGCGGTGGCGACACCAGTCCCCCCACCTGCGTCGGGCCTGAGCCGGACCGCCGAGTCCGCGGCGACGCCCGGGCCGACATCTCCGTGCGGCGCGGTGTCGTCCTGGCCGTCGTCACGGGGTCGTCGCCTCTCGTGGGCCGCGGTGCTGCCTGCGCCGGCAGGAGCGGGTCCCCGGTCAAGCGGGATGCCGACCGTGGCGAGTGCGGCGCGCCGCCAGCCGGCCCCGGGGCGACCCGGTCGGAACCCGACGCGGGCCAACTCCGCCCCCGTGCCCATGAACCCTACCCCCAGACCAGGCATGGCGGGGGATGTCGGGCGGGGTCGGGCCATGGACGGCGCCGGCCGGCGCGGTGCCACCGCGGACCAAGCCTCACCGACGCGACTCAAACCGATACTCGTCCGCGCCGTCGCCCAGTCCAGCCCCGAGCGGGCAGTCTCATTGCCGGTCGGCCGGCCGAGGACGATGGCGGCAGCGTGGACGTCGTCGAGGTCGTGCGCTACGACCAGCCGTTCGAGGCGATCGAGGACCGCCGCCAGCTGGCCACGGCGCAGGACATCAGGTGGTGGGCCGGCCGGCTGGAAGGAGGCACCACCGGCGCGCCCCAGGCAGCGGGCAAGGGTCGTCGAGCAGAGGAGGACCAGGTCCCCGGGCGCGGCGACGGAATGGAACATGTCCGGTCGGATCCCCTCGCGGTAACCGAGCGGATCGGGCGCTGGCGCGTCGGTCGGCGGCACGTAATCGCCGCGCCAGGAGGCGAGGTCCGGGAAGGCGTAGAGCCGCCCGTCTTGGACGACGGCGGCCTGGCTTGGGGGGACCTGGGCGATGGTGAGATCGCGTCCCTCGACGACGATGGCGACGGCGCCGACGTACGCGCGGCGGTCCCAACAGCACCCGGTGGCGGGTCGGTTCTCGGCTAGAACCGCGGCGTTGGCCGCGGCGAAGGCGCGGCCGAGGGCGGCGGCGGCCGGCAGCGCGGCGGCTTCCGCGAATGTTTCCCGCAACGTCGCCAGCGCGAGCGCGGCGACCTCAAAGCCCCGCGCGTTCGATTCTAGCGGCTCGACGCTGACCAGGAGTTGGCGCCCGCCGGGGCCGGGCTGTGGGTCGACGTGGACGACGTTGCGGGCATCACGAGGGATGCCGGCAGCGAGCGCGAAGGCCACGGCGGACAACATCGGCCGGCTCATAGCTCACTCACCTTTGAGCGCGGGGCCGTCGCTCGTGAGAGCGCAGGCTCCGCCAGGCGGTGGGTCGCACCGCCCGATAATTCGAACAAAAGTTCGATTTACGGCCTATGGAAGAGCGGGTTCCAACGATAACACGGAGTATATCAGCGGCTTGTACGTACGTCTACGCCAGTTTGCCGGGATTCAGGCAAACCGAGTGTCGTGAGGGTTCAACGGGAGGCCGGCGGGCAACGGCGTCCGGTGCCACGGACAGGACGTCAGCTCGGCGGGAGCGTCGCTTCGCCCGCGATCCAGCCGTCGCTCGTACGGACGTTGTCGTCCTCAACAACACAATGATGACCCGACAATGCATCATCGTGGAGCTCTGGTGCGGTCGGCATCGGTGGACCGGCCCAGCCGGTCACGGCGGTCGCGGCGGAGATCGCGGCCTCGGCGCGACGCACCAGATGGGCGGCACCCGGGCCGAGCGCGGCGCCGATCTCCGCCGCCCGGTGAAGTTGACGTAGTCCCTCGTCGCGGTGACCGTCCGTGCTGAGGAGGGTCCCCAGGTTCAGGCGCATCAATGCTTCCCCGGGGGCGTCGTCGACTTCGTGGGCGACCGTGAGGGCGCGGCGGTAGGTCTCGGCCGCGGTGGGGGCGCCGGCCGCGTGCTCGGTCGCCGCCAGGTGCTGAAGAACCTGGCCGAGCAGCGCGGGGTGGTCGAGCCCCTCGGCCAGCGCCAACGCGCGGCGGAGGTGCTCGAGGGCGGCGACCGGGTCGTGCCGGCGCTGCGCAAGGCCGCCGAGCCGAACGTGAAGCCGGGCGGCGGCGAGGCGGTCGCCAGAGGCCGTTGCCAGCCGGAGCGCCTGCTCGCCGAGGGCGATGGCGTTGCCGATCTGCCCGGTCTCGACTGCCAGCGCCGCCAGCGCCGCGAGCAGATGCACCTGCTCCCCGGTCTGACCGAGGCGCCGGTTGAGGTCGAGGGCGCGTCCGTAGCATTCGCGGGCTCGTGGCGCTTGCCCCTTCGCGGCGTGGATCTGACCGAGGAGCGCCAGCATGCTCGCCTGCAACTCCGTGTCGTCCACCCGGCGAGCCACCGCAACCGCCTCCGTCAGCGCGCGGATCGCGTCGTCGGGTTGGTCGAAGGTCCAGAGGGCCTGGCCGATGCTGCCGAGCCACTGCGCCTGGTGGCCGAGGTCGCCGGTGCGGCGGGCAAGGTCAAGCGCACGCATGAGATGGTCAAGCGCGTCGGCCGGGCGGTTCACCAAGGTGTAGGCGACCCCCAGCCCGCCGAGGGCCCGTTGTTCCAACCGGACATCGCCGACGGCGATGGCAAGCGGCAGCGCCCGTCCAAAGGCCTCCGCCGCCTCGTGGGGTTGGTTCAGTGCCAGGCGGCTGGTTCCGAGCCGGGCCGCCCATTCGGCCGTGGCCGCCCGGTTGCCGAGGCGGTCCTCCAGCTCGACCAATGCGTGTTCGTGGTCGGCGGCGCTCGGCAGGCGACCGAGCGCGCGCTCCGCTTCCGCCAGCGCGGCGAGGCAGCGCCCCTCCAGGGCGAGATCGCCAATCTGGCGGGCGATCTCAAGTCCGTGCTCGAGCTGCGCTACCGCTTCGGCCCGCTTACCGTTCTGTCCCAGCGTGTCCGCGAGGCTCAGCACGATGCGGCTTTGCAGGCCGAGATCGACGGTGCGTTGGGCCGCGTCGAACGCCTGGCGCTGGAGCGCGGCAAGGGTTTCGAGGTCGGTGTCGGGGGCGAGGAGCTCGATCTGGCGGACGAGCGCCTCGGCGATGCCACGGGGATGGTCGAGGCGCTGCGCGGTGCGCCCCGCCCGTCGAAAGAGCGCTTGCGCGCCGGCCCGGTCCGCTTCCCGCCGGAGCAGATCGCCCAGGATCAGCGCGGAGTCGACCTCGGCCGCGGTGTCGGTCGTCTCTTCCCCGAGCGCGAGTTGCTGCTCGAGCAAGGCGCGAGCGCGGTCGCTGTCGCCGGCCTCGAGGGCGCGGTGCCCGAGCCGGCCGAGCGCCACCCGGCCGCCGCGGACGTAGCCGTCGCGCTGGGCGATACCGTATGCATCGCGCAGCAGCTTGTCCCGCTCGCGGCTCGGGTCGTCACCCGGGAGGAGGGTGTCGAGCCGCAGCGCCGCGTCGACGATCTGGCGATCGAAGCCCTTCGCCCGGGCGACGGCGTGGACGAGGCGAGCGAGGATGACCGCGAACTCGCGCTCGCGGTGGGCATGCTCGGCGACGATCGCGTCGAGCTGGCGGAAGTCCTCGTCGGCCAGCGCGTCGAGGACCGCCGCTTGGCGGACCTCCGACAGCGCGCCCTGGACCGAGCGGCGGCGCTCCAGCACCTCCCGCGCGATCCGCACCAACGTGCTCACCGCGCCACCGCGCCGGCGGCCGCTCAACCGCTCCCGCAGCCCGAAGCCGCCGTCGAATCCGCCGAACCCACGCCCATTTCCGTTCACCATGGCCGCTCCTCGGCCAACCCCCGGCGCAACCCGTCCAGCGTGAGGTTCCCGCCCGAGAGGACGACCCCGATCTTGCGTCCCTCCAGCTCCTCCCGCATCTGGTAGGCGGCCGCCAGCGGGGCGGCGCCGGCCCCCTCGGCCAGCAGCCCCGTCGTTTCCAGCAGCGTCAGGATGGCGCGGCGCATCTCGGCGTCGCTCACCAGGCGTATGTCGTCGACCCGCGGCCACAGAATCTGGGCCGGCAGCTCGAAGGCGACGCGGGTGGCCACGCCCTCGGCGAAGGTGTCGGCGCGCTCCAGCGTTAGCAGTTCCCGACGCCGCCACGACTCGTAGACGGCTGGGGCGCCCGTCGCCTGGACGCCGATCACCCGCAGGGCGGGGTTGATCGCCTTGCCGGCGATGCAGGCGCCGCTGAGTCCGCTGCCGCCGCCGACCGGCACGATCAGGACCTCAAGGTCGGGGATCGCCTCGAGGATCTCCACGGTATAGGTCGCCACCCCAGCGATGAGGCGCGGCTCGTTGGCGGAGTGGATGAAGTACGCCCCGCGGGCCGCGGCGTCCTCCTCGGCCGCGACGCGGCTGGCGTCGAAGTCGGCCCCGGCGAAGACGACCTCGGCTCCCAGCCGCCGCATGGCCGCCACCTTGTTGGGGTTGGCGTCCTCAGGCACGAAGACCACGGCGCGGGTGCCGAACGCCCGCGCGGCGAACGCCACCGACTGGCCGTGGTTGCCGGTGGACGCGGTGACCACGCCCCGCGCCCGCTCTTCGGGTGACAGTTGGCTCAGGAGGTAGAGACCGCCTCGGACCTTGAAGGCACCGGTCGGCTGGAGGTTCTCGCATTTGACGTGGACCTCGCAACCCAGCCGCTCGGCCAGGGCGGACGGCGTGAGCAGCGGGGTCGGCACGAGGAAGCGGTCGATGACCCGGCGCGCGCGATACACATCCCGCAGGGTCGGGATCGCCCAGGCCGGCGCGGACGCTGAAGACGCCGACGCGGCGGCCGGGGACGGGCCGCCGGGGTCGACGGTGGGGATGGACGCGGGCACGGGAACGGTGCTAGCCACCGGCACGGCCATGCGGCGGGCTCCTTGCGGCCCGACCCGCGACCCGGCCGAGCGGGGTGCGGGGAACGGGCGGGAACGCGCGGCGGCATTGGGCGGGGGCCTGAGGCAACCGCCTCAGGTAGGGTACCGGTCGTGGGGGGCGACCGCCGCTGCAACGACGGGCGCGGCACGTCCGGCGAGACCGACGCCGACCGCGGCTCACGGGTGTCCGCGCAGAGTCTACCACCTCGGCCCGACCAAACACCCGCCCGGTGGCGCCCGAGGCGCAAATCGGTTGACCGGGGGGACGCTTCGCCCTAGGCTGGCGGCGGGCGAGTCGGGCCATGGGGGAGGGTATCGTGATGGCGAAGCAGGTGAGTGGAGGAGGCGCGGCGGTTGCGGCGACGGCCGGTCCGGCGGCCCGGTTCGACGAGCGACTGGGCACGGCGGTGCGGCGCGCCAACAGCCTTGTCTGCGTCGGCCTCGACCCGGACCCCGCGCGCTTCCCGGACCACCTCCACGACGACCCAAGGGCCATCGTGCGCTTCAACGCCGCCATCGTCGAGGCGACCCACGACCTCGTCTGCGCCTACAAGCCGAACCTCGGCTTCTACGCCGCCCACGGACTGGCGGGCCTGGAGGCCCTGGTCGAGACGCGGCGGCTCGTCCCGGCGGACGTTCCGGTCATCCTCGACTGCAAGGTCGGCGACATGGGCAATACCGCCGGCGCCTACGCGCGGGGGTACTTCGACGCCTGGGGCTTCGACGCGGTCACGGCCAACCCGTACCTCGGCGAGGACAGCCTGGCGCCCTTCCTGGCCTATCCGGACCGGGGGGTGATCGTCCTCTGCAAGACCAGTAACTCGGGCAGCGGTGATCTGCAGGATGTTGTCGTGCGCGACGGCGAGGTTCCCGACGGCGGCGTCCCCGACTCGGAGCCGCTCTACCTGGCTCTAGCGCGCCGGGCGCAGGCGTGGGCCGCTCGGTATCCGGCGACCGTTGGCCTCGTCGTCGGCGCCACGTACCCGGCGGCGTTGGCGGCCGTGCGCGCTCGCTGCCCGGACCTGCCCATCCTCCTCCCCGGCGTCGGCGCTCAGGGTGGCGATCTGGAGGCCGCGGTCCGCGCCGGGCTCGATGGGCGGGGCGAGGGGTTGCTCGTCAGCTCCTCCCGCTCCATCACCTACGCCGGGTCCGGTCCTGACTTCGCCGCCCGCGCCCGCGAGGCGACGCAGCGGCTGCGCGATGCGATCAACGCCGTGCGGGCAGCCGCGGGACGGGAGTCTGGCCCACGGGCAGCGATGTAGGTCTCCCCTGACGAATCGGCGACCCCGTGGAACAACCAAGGCGAGCCGCACCTGCCTGCGCCCTGGTCTCCGCCGCGGCGTCCGTCTCGAGACCTTGGCGACCGGTCCCGTCCGGCCTCATTTGTTATCCGGCGGCGATTGTCCGGACACTCTGCCCGTGCTACCATAATGTGCCTATTGCGGCGCGGCGCGAGCGGCGCGACGGGGGACGGCGAGCAGGCGTTGGGCGTACCTTCCATCACTCGGGCAACCACCCGCGCCGTCACCCCCACGGCCTCGACCATCGCGCTCGCCAACCAGAAGGGCGGCGTCGGCAAGACCACCACTGCCGTCAACGCCGCCGTCCTCCTCGCCCGCTGCGGCTACCGCGTGCTTCTCGTCGACGTCGACCCCCAGGGCAACGCGACCTCCTCCCTGGGGGTGGCCAAGGCGGCGCTCCTCCACACCACCTACGACGTGCTCGTCGACGAGCTCCCGATCGGACAGGCCGTCACAGTCACCGACCGCCGCAACCTTGACCTCGTCGCCTCGACGCCGACCCTGGCCGGGGCGGAGGTGGAGTTGGTCGAGGCACCGGAGCGGGAGCACCGGCTGGCCCGCGCTCTGGCCGCGGTGGCCGACCGCTACCACGTGATCCTCATCGACTGCCCGCCGTCTCTGGGGCTTCTCACTGTCAATGCCCTCACCGCGGCCCGCTACGTCCTGATCCCGATCCAGTGCGAGTTCCTCGCTCTGGAGGGAGTCGGCCAGCTCGTTACTACCATCGACCTCGTCAAGCAACGGCTCAATCCGCCGCTCGACGTCATCGGCGTGCTGATGACCATGTTCGACGCTCGCACTCGCCTCTCCACCCACGTCGTCGAGGAGGTGCGCCGCTTCTTCCCGCACCGGATTTTCGGCACGGTGGTCCCGCGCTCCATCCGTCTCGCCGAGGCGCCGAGCTTCGGTCAGGCGATCATTGAGTACGACGGCGGCTCCCGCGGCGCCCGGGCCTACGAGGCGTTCGTGGGGGAACTGATCGAGCGCGTGGGATTCGATCCAAGCCCCGATGCGTCGGCGCTGGGCGGGCGGCCCGGCATCCCCAGCGACCGCGTCGCGGTGACGAAATAGCGCCCCGCGCGTCCGACACCGACTTCCTGAAAGCCGACCGCAGAACGACCGGAAAGGAGCAACGACCCGATGACCATCACCAGCCCCCTCCCGACCCAGGCGGGCACCGACGAGGACCTGGACGGTGATCGGCGCCAGCGGGGGCTGCCCGACCTCGCCTTCGGGTCGGGGCCACAGGTGGAGGCGGACGGGGCGTCGGGCGTCGCCATGCGGTCGGACAAGTTCGTCGGGCTTGGGTTGACTTTCGACGACGTGCTGCTCGTACCGGCCCGCTCCGACGTGCTGCCGGCCGAGGTCCGCACGGAAACGCAGGTTGCCGCCGGCATCACCCTCGCCATCCCGCTCCTGTCGGCGGCGATGGACACCGTCACCGAGGCACGACTCGCGATTGCGCTGGCGCGCGAGGGGGGCATCGGCATCGTCCACCGCAACCTCTCGATCGAGGAGCAGGTGACCGAGGTTGACAAGGTCAAGCGCTCCGAGTCGGGCATGATCGTCGAACCCGTCACGCTGTCGCCGGAGGCGCCGGTGCGCGAGGCGCTGGCGGTCATGGAGCGCTACCACATCTCCGGCGTCCCGATCACGGAGAACGGTGGGCGGCTGGTCGGCATCCTGACCAACCGGGATCTGCGCTTCATCGAGGACGTCGACCAGCCGGTCAGCGCGGTAATGACCAAGGATGGGCTGATCACGGCCCCGGCCGGGACGACGCTGGACCAGGCGAGCGCGATCCTCCACCGCCACAAGGTCGAGAAGCTGCCGGTGGTCGATGCCCGGGGCTACCTGACCGGCTTAATCACGGTGAAGGACATCCAGAAGAAGATCCAGTTCCCCCACGCCACGAAGGACGCGCAGGGCCGGCTGCGGGTAGGGGCGGCGGTGGGCGTCGGCGCCGACGCCGAGGAGCGGGCGGCCGCGCTGGCCGCGGCCAACGTCGACCTCCTGGTCGTCGACACCGCCCACGGCCATTCGACCGCGGTCCTCGACATGGTGTCTCGCCTCAAGCGACGGTTGAGCGTGCCGGTGATGGCCGGCAACGTCGCCACCGGCGTCGCGACTGAGGCGCTGATTGCCGCCGGCGCCGACGCGGTCAAGTGTGGCGTCGGTCCCGGCTCGATCTGCACCACCCGCGTCGTTGCCGGCACCGGCATGCCCCAGGTGACGGCGATCCACCAGTGCGCCGCCGCCGCCCGGCACGGTATCCCGGTCATCGCCGACGGCGGCGTGCAGTACTCCGGCGACATCGCCAAGGCGATCGCCGCCGGGGCGGACGCGGTGATGCTTGGCAGCCTCTTCGCCGGAGTGGACGAGAGCCCCGGCGAGGTTGTCCTCTACCAGGGGGAGCGGTACAAGGAGTACCGAGGCATGGGCTCGATTGGGGCGATGCGGGCGCGCTCGTATTCCAAGGACCGCTATTTCCAGGAGGGGATCGGCAACATCCAGAAGCTGGTGCCGGAAGGCATCGAGGGGCGGGTCGCCTACAAGGGCCCGCTCGCCAACCTCGTCTACCAGCTCGTCGGCGGGTTGCGCTCAGCGATGGGCTACGTCGGCGCCTCCGACATCGCCGCCCTCAAGCGCGACACGCAATTCGTCCGCATCACCGCCGCGGGCTTGCGGGAAAGCCACCCCCACGATGTCGTCATCACCAAGGAAGCGCCGAACTACCACGTCGGGGGATGAGTGGGTGGGACTGGTCCGGCGGGCGACCCGGCTGTGGCGCTGGGGTCGTGACGCTGCCTGGGCGTCCCCTCGTTGACGGCGATCGCCATCGCCACCCACGATCACGCTGTCACGCAGAGGCAAAGCGGCCATCGTGGCCGTGCTCAACCGCCCGCGTGTCTACGGACCCGTGCCAGACACCGGACGATGGGCAGCGGTACGAGGTCGTCGGTGGCGCCCCGAGCGTGAGCAGGGCGCCGATACTCACGCACCAGGAGCGTCGCGTCCGCCTGACGAGTCTGCTCCACGACCGCGCGTACGAGTCGCTTATCGCGTCTGAGGTCGGGGTGCGATCGGTGGTGCACCCGGGGTTGACCGTCGACGTGGCCGCGCTGTTCGCTGACCTGCGCTAGCGACTCCGCCCGGTCCGCGGCTCCGGGTTCGACCCGTCGTCTGCCTGGCCTCTCGCTGGCTCAGCCGCGATGGGCGCCGACGGTCCCATCAGCGTGCGTTCCCCGCGCTACGACACCCAGTACCACTGGGCGAACTGGACGGTGAGGAGGATCAGCAGGCACGTCGAGAGGGCGAGCGCCGGGAGGGCGACGCGCCGGGAGCGGAAGAGGAGCGCAAGGACGACGAAGAGGGGGAAGAGCGTCAGGCCGAAGCGGGGCATGCTCATCAGGGCGTGGACCGACGACGGCTGATAGAGCGGGATGACCAACCCCGGAATCAGAAAGGCGCTCTGGTAGAGCGGCAGGGCCCGCAGTCCGACGATCGCCAGTCCCAGGAACAGCCCCGTGCAGACCAGCTCCAGCGTGTCGCTGTTGGCGACCTGGGCCCGGAACGGGTTGCTCGTCACGGTTGCCCACGTCGGGTGGTCGAGCAGCGTCCGCACCCACCCCCATTCGGCCCCATCGGAGTTTCCGCCGAGGTAGTAGCAGCCGCGGATCCCGCACCGCAAGGTGTCGATCGGGTTGGACTCGTAACGGTTCCACCCGGTCTGGACATGGACGAAGGCCAGCCGGTCGCCCATCACCCGATCGAGGTGCCAGGCGAAAACGGCCGGGCCGAGCGCGGGCAGTCCGACGGCGAGGATGTTGGGGAACCAACGCCGCACGTCGAGCCGGTACTGCTGAAGAAAGAGGATGGCGAACGGGAGGAGGAGCAGCACGCCGTACGAGCGGGTCAGCGCCGCCAGCGCGCCGACGACCCCGGCCAGCCACCAGTTGCCCAGGCGAGCGGCCAGGAGCGCGCCGACGGTGAGCATCAGGAAGGGCGACTCGGTGTAGACGGCCGAGAAGAAGAGCGCTGTCGGGAACAGCGCAATCGCCCAGACGGTACGCCGTGCCACGGCACGGTCGAAGTCAAGGGCGACCAGGCGGTAGAGCAGCACCAGCGCGACGACGAAGCTGAGATTGGCGAAGACGTAGCCGACCACGTCGACCGAGGCGCCGCTGAGTCGACTCCCGGCGTCCATCACCCAGGGGAAGAGCGGCCAGAACGCCGCCTTGTGCAGCCCGAAGCCGCCGTACCCTTGCTCGGCGATCAGCTTGTACCAGAGGCCGTCCCACAGGCGCAACGGCTCGACGAGGAGGTGGGCCAGGCCATCGAGGGGTGTTGGCACGGTATCGTACGGAGCAGAGTCCGTCGTTGGCGTCCCGAAGTGGTAGGCCAGGGTGGCGGCGACCTGGACGATGACCCAGTGGACCGCGCCGACCAAGAGGGGAAACGTCAGCGCTTCGGCGCGCGTTGCCGTACCCCGGCGCAGCAATCCACGCGGCACGACCCCGGCGCCCGGGAGACGGATCGTGTCGGCGGTTGCGCTCGCCCGGGATCGCTCGCGGGTTCGGCGGGGGGTGTAGGCCATGCGCGAAAGGATAGGCGCCCAGCCCTGCCGACGCTACCCTCGCCGCCTCGCTGCCTCGCTGCCTCGCTACCTTGCCGCCTCGCCACCTTGCTAGAATGCCGGCCCTGAGACGCCGTCGGCGAGCAGGGAGGGAGGACGGATGGACCTCGGCTTGGCGGGGAAGATCGCGGTCGTGGCCGCGTCCAGCAAGGGGCTCGGACGTGCTGTGGCGACCGGTCTGGCGCGCGAGGGGGCGCTGGTCACGGTCAATGGGCGGGACGCTGCTTCCCTCGCCGACACCGCGGCGGCCATCCGGGCCGAGACCGGGAGCGACGTGCTGGAGGTCGTGGCCGACATGGCGGAGCCGGACGGCGCGACCCGGCTGATCGAGGAGACGGTGCGCCGGCGCGGTGGACTGGACGCGCTGGTCTGCAACGCCGGCGGTCCGCCGGCGGGTACCTTCACCTCGTTTCCCGATGACGGGCCGTGGCTGGCGGCTCTTAACCTGAACCTGATGAGCACCCTGCGGCTGGCACGGGCCGCGCTGCCCCACCTGGAGGGGCGCGGCGGCAGCATCACGAACATCGTCTCGATCTCCGTCAAGCAACCGATCGGGCACCTGATCCTGTCCAACACCGCCCGCACCGCCGTCATCGGCCTCGCCAAGACGCTCGCCACCGAGGTCGCCGACCGTAACGTTCGGGTCAACAACGTCTGCCCCGGCTCGACGCTAACCGACCGCATCACCAGTGTCGCCGCGGCCCGAGCCGAGGCGAGCGGGCGCTCCGTCGAGGACATCCTGGCCGAAGACGCCCGGGCCATTCCGATGGGCCGGCTCGGCACCCCGGAGGAGTTCGCCAACGTCGTCGTCTTCCTCGCCTCCCCGGCGGCTTCCTACGTCACCGGCGTCACGATCCAGGTCGACGGCGGTGCATACAAGGGATTGATGTAGGGCTGAGGAACGCGAAGGACCGACACCCCAACTGGCATGGCTGCATCAGGGTCAATGTGCTAGGGTGACGTCGAGCAGCGGTCGGCCTGCTGGCGGGTAGTGGTTGGGCCGTCGAAAGGGGTAGGCGCGGTGAACAGCAAGCACGTCAAAGGCACCGCGGTGATCAGCATCGCCGACGGCGCGAAGATCGGGACGATCGACCGCGCCTACTTTGACCCGGTGACCAGGCAGGTCGTCGGCTTCTCGCTCGCGTCCGGCGGCGGTTTCCTGAGCGGGGGCGGTGCGCCGGCGATGACGATTGACATCGACGAGATCCTCTCGCTCGGCCCCGACGCGCTGACGGTCGACAGCGCGGCCGCCGCGCGGGGGCAGCGGACCAGCGCTGCCACCGCGTCCCTCGTCGATATGGACGATCTGACTAAGCGCAAGGTCCTCACCGAGGGCGGAACCTTGGTCGGTCAGTTGGCTTCGGTCGACTTCGACGAAAAAGGCTTCCGCCTCACCGACATCGAGGTCTCCCCGGGCTTCTTCAAGAGCAACAAGAAAGTCCCGATCGATCAGATCGTCAGCATCGGCTCCGACGTCGTCGTCGTCGCGGACGCGGTCTGCGCCCCCGAGGCCGGGACGGCGGCAGACACGCCGACCCGCGCCGAAGGCCGCTTCGTGGTCGGCGACGTGGCGACCAGCGAGTAGGGCCGAATCAACAGAGCGAACCGACAGGCCCGGCGCGGATCTTCCGCGCCGCGCCGGTTGTGGCGAAACTCCAGGCGCTGGCGCCGCACGGGGCGATGCCTCCGCGGCGTCCCGCCTTTCCGTTACAGCTCCTCCGACCCGATCGCCCGGGTGGGATTGAGGCTCTCGAGGCGGCTGACGCCCTCGACCTCCGTCACGCGCCAGACCTCGTCGAAGATGGGGGAGGTGCGGACGTCGTCGACGTGGCTGATGATGAACAGCTGACGGAATGCCTCGGTGTTGGTCGCGAGCGTCCCCAGCGTTTCCAGCACCTGCACCCGGCGGTCTTGGTCGAGCGAGCCGAAGACCTCGTCCAGCACGAGGAAGCCTGGCGGGTGAGCGGCCTGCCCGCCGATCAGACGTGAGAGGGCGAGCCGGGCGCAGAGCGCGGCCACGTCCCGCTCGCCGCCGGAGAACGCCTCGACTGGGAAGCGCTCGTCGGCGTCGTAGATCCGCAGTCCGTAGTTCTCGTCAAACTCGACTCGGTCGTACTTGCCTTCGGTGACCGCCGCCAGCAACTCGCTCGTGTGCTCGGCCAGCGCTGGAGTGACCCGCGCGGCGACGTACCTGTCGAACTCCGTGAACTCCCCGGTACATCCGGTCCAACTCGTCGGCCTCGCGCCGGCGCGCCTCCGCCCGCTCGGCAAGGCGGGCGATCGCGCCTGCTCCTTGACCAGCAGGTCTCGCTGCGTGATCGCATCGCGAAGCGCCGTCTGCGCGGCGTTGCGGGCCTCGGCCGCCGCGCCCGCTCCTCGGCCAGCGTCGCCCGCTCCGCGGCCGCTGCCCGCTCCAGCGCGGCGTGGTCGAAGCCGAGGGTCGTACGATCACGGTCCAGATGTTCCCGCTCAACCGCTAGCCGCTCGCGCTCAGCCGCCGCGGTCGCGCGCTCCCTCGTACGCCGGGCGGCGAGCCAGCTCCTCGTCGATCTGGGCGACCCGCGCTGCCGCGTCCCGCGCCTCGGCCAGCGCCGCTTCGGCCGCCGCGTGCGCCGCCCGGTCGTACGTCACCGGGCCGAGCGCGGCAAGCGCGTGGCGAACGGACGCCGTCGCGGCCACGGCCCGGCCGGCGTCCTCCTTGAGCTGCTGGAGGAGCGGCACGGTCTTGGCAATCGCCTGGAAGAGATCGGCCCGGGTCTGCGCCTCCTTCACCCGCTCCGGCGTTGGCTCGCCGTCGAGTCCAGCGTCGGCGATCGCCTGCGCGCACCGGGCAGTTGCCAGCTCGGAGGTGTGCTCCACCTCCCGGACCATCGGCGCCGCCTGGTCGATCCGGCCGTTGAGGTCGACCGGGCGGCGGACCTGTGCGGTCGCCTCCGTCTCCGCCCGCTCGTGGGCGATGGCCTGCCGCTGGAGATGCTTCCCCTGCTGCCGCTGCCGCGCCTCCGCCGCGCGCAGCGCCGCGACCCGCTCATCGAGCGCGGTCACGACGGCGTCGGCCTCGTCGGGAGAGAAAGGGCGGGCGCAGGTGGGGCAGCGGTCCTCGAACCGCTCCGCCCGCAAGGCCGCCGTCAAGGACTCGAGCCGCCGGCGCTCGCTGACCGCCTGCTCGGCCGCAGCCAGCGCCGCGTCGGCCTCACGCAGCGCCGCCTCTCGCGCCCGTCGTGCGTCGGCCGCTGCCGCGTCCGGGTCGCCCCCCGCGAGGACCGCAGCCCGCTCCGTCTCGATCTGCTGGAGACGCTCGCGGTAGCGACTGTACATGGTCACCGCCTGGTCGCGTTCGTCGGCCAGGGTCCGGCACCGGGCGAGTTTGACGGCGGTCTCACAGGCGTCGTCCACGTCGAGCGCCGCAACCAACGCGATCCGGCGGTCGGCGGCGGCGATCGGGTCGGCGGCGTCCTCGGTCCACCATGCCCAGCCGGGGACCGTCGCGGCCCGCAGTCCGACGCCGACCACCGCGCGCTCCATCGCCTGGGCGATCTTGCGTGTCTGCTGCTCAGACCCATCGAGCTCGGTCTGGAGCCGGCGTTGCTCTCCCGCGCGCTCCTGGTCGGCGACGATCGACTCCACGGCCGCGGCGTGCTCGGCCTCGCGCGCCGCCAAGGGACTCAGCGTGTCCCGCACCTGGGCCAGTTCGTCCAAACGGTGCAATGCCGAGCCGGCGGCGTTGAGCCGGGCGGTGACCGCCCGCTCGTCTCCAGACACCCGTTCCAGCTCCTGCGCCAGGCGCGCGTCCTCGCGCTCGAGATCGCGGCAGTGGTCGAGCTCCGCCCGGACCCGGGTGTGCGCGTCCGTCGCTGCCGCAAGACGCGCCGCGGCCGCGGCAGCGGCCGCCTCCTGGCCGTGGATAGACTCGTCGACCGCGGCCGTCTCGGCGGCGAAGTCGCGCCCGGTCGACAGCTCCTCGTGCTGGTTGGCCAGACTCGTCGCCTCCGCGCGGGCTTTGGCGCGGTCTTCCCCGATCAGGCGCTGCGCCTCGCGGATCGTCTCCAGTCCGAGCAGCCGCCCGACCTCCCGCCGCCGGTCGGTCTCCTTCAGATTTCCGAAGAACGACAGCTCCTTCTGGCGGGTGAAAAAGGTCGAGACGAAGGCGCGGTGGCTGAGGCCGATCAGGTGGCGGGCGACATAGTCGCTGACCTGCTTCGAGCCCTGCGTGATTCGCGTTTCGGGTCGGTCCTCACGGTAGATCTCCGCGTCGGCGCGACCGCTTTTCAGCGTCCGCTCCACCACGTAGCGGAGGCCGTCGCGCGCGTCTTCCAGCACGACGCACACACGCGTCCGGCCGATACCCCCACGCGGTGGGACATCCGCGTTCTCGATCTCCCGCGGGTTGTAGAGGCACCACTCGATCGCGTCGAACAGCGTCGTTTTGCCGACGCCGTTGGCGCCGATGACGCCGATCACCCCGTGCGGCGGCAGCTCGATCCGATGCTCGCCGGCGTAGTGCTTGTAGTTCTCGATCAGCAGCTCGGCCAGGATCACGCCGCGGGGTCCTCCGCGGGCGTGCCGCTTTCCTCCGCCGCGCGCATCGCCTCGTCCAGCGCGCGGTGGCCTCGCGTCCGAAAGGCGGTGGCGAAGGCCGCGTCGTACGCCTGGCGCTCCGTCTGCTCGTCGACGAAGGCGCTGAAGAGGGTCCGCAGGTCGGTCATCGTGGCTTCTGCCGACCCCCGCGCGAAGCGGTCGAGGATGTCGGCCGGCGAGTAGACCTGGAGTGACCAGACCAGCTCGCCCGCCTCCCGCCGCAGGATCGCTTCCGCCTCGCGCCGGATCGGCCGCGGCGTCTCGCGCAGCTCGACTCGGGTCATCGCCTCCGGGGTGTCCAGCGCCCGCAGCCGGTCGAGCACCATGTCGGCCAGCTCGCGGGCGGCGCGGCCGTCGCCGGCGATCGGCGCGAGCGTTTTCATCGGCCGGGTCGGCACGTCCATGTGCTCGACGCGCGGCGCCGTTCCCGGCTCGTCCAGCTCGACGATGACGTAGCCGGGCTTGATCTCCTCGTCACCCCAGCCGATCCGCTCGGTCGAGCCGCTGTACCAGGCGTCGTGTCCCTGGTCGCCCCAGACGTGGTAGTGCCCGAGCGCGACGTAGTCAAAGCCGGCGTCCAGCAGCGCCGGATTCAGCGCCTCCTCGCCCGGCTCACGCTGAACCTGTCCGCGCAGACGGACGCCCGGCGCCAGGCCATGCGTCACCAGCACGTTGCGCCACCCGGAGTGGGCCCAGACGACCGGCGGGTTGGGGTTCGTCAGAGCGCCGTGGGGCACGGCCGTCAGCCTGAGATCGAGTGCATCGAAGCGCAGCTCGCCGACCTCGTAGCCCGCGACGAAGGTGATCTCGGGTAGCGCCAGCTCCAGCAGTCCGAAGACCGAGCCGGTGGCGCGCAGCCGCGGCGTGTCATGGTTGCCGCCGATGACGACACACGGCACGTTTGCCGCTTCCAGGCGGCGCATCTGGCGCACGAAGCAGCGCAACGCCGCCCACGAGGGGCGCGTGTGATGGAAGACGTCCCCAGCGTGGACGACAAGGTCGACCCCGCGCTCGAGGATGTCCTCGATCGCCGTTTCGAAGGCGCGCTCGACATCGACCGCGCGCTGATTGCGACCGGTCTCCGGGTCGGCGCGACCGAGCGCGCGGTAGCCGAGATGGGTATCGGCGAGGTGCGCGATGCGCAGGGGCCGGAGCGTGGTTGAGCTCGTCATAAGGACGTCAATTCTACCGCGACCGGTCACATCAGGTCGGCGAGCGCCTCTCCACCAGGACCGGCGTGGACGGCGATGGGTGGCCACGGCTGTGGGCCACTGCCCGGAGCATCGTCGGTGCAGGGATGCACAGCCGCACGTTCAGTTCTGCGACCACGAGCGCCGGGCATGGATGGAACCGTGCAATACGACAGGGCCGCCATCACCCCACCCGCGCCCGCGCCTGCCCCAGCGCCGTCCGAACCATGTACCAGGGGTCGGACCGTCCGTTGCCGTTGCTCGCCTGGAAGGTCCGTTCGACCTGGAAGCAAATCGCGTCGAGATGCTGCGGGTCGATCCCGTCCGTCGCCGTCCGCACGTCGGCCTTGCGTGGCGCCCGGTCGCCCATCAGCCGCTGGAGCATCTTGAAGATGCCGTCGCCTGGGTGCGACCCCGGCAGGCCGGCGCGGTCGGCCCCGTGGAAGACCCGCTGGCCGGCCATGCCGGGGATCGTGGGCGGGAAGGGGAAGGTGCCGAAGAGCGGGGCGCGGAAGTGGGCGTGGCGGACCAGCAGGCGCCCCTTCGGCAGGCCGAGCAACTCCGCCTTCACCGTCTCGCTCAGCGAGCGGTAGGCGGCGTTGGTCAGCTCCTCATCGCCGACCCGGCCGTAGAACGACGTCCCGCAGTTGCCGAGGATCTCGTCGTCGACCTTGGAGCGGAACTGCTGGGCACCGCAGAGAACGACGTTGAGGTGCCGGCCGCGGGCGGCGATGTCGACCAGGGTGTCGCGCAGCCCGCCCTGCCCGCCGCCGGGTGCGTACTTGTTGAGCTCGTCGACGAAGATGATCACCTTGCCGACGCCTAGCTCCTCCCGCTCGGCCCGCCGCCAAACCTCGCGAATCACCGAACTGACGACCATCTCCTGGACGTCGGTGTTGCAGTTGGCAATGTCGACGACTCGCAACTCCTGATCGGCGAACGGTGCCTCGACCCGCGGCAGCGACCCGTACTCGACCAGGCTACGCGATAGCAGACCGCCGAACTTCTCCGGCAGGTGGTTGAAGCGGTTGCGGGCTTTGTTAATCGTGAATTTATGGTGGTCGTGCCACGCCCCCCGGCTCGGGTCCTCGTCGAAGTAGGCCGCGATCTCGGCGAAGGTGGTCTCGAGTTGGTCCATGGAAGCGACGTTGCGTGAGCGCAGCTCGTAGACGAAGCCGGCCAGCTTGTCGTCGAAGTCGCCCCGGTCGAACACCTTGTGGGGCATGCGGAGCAGCGGCTCCAGCGGCCAGAGGATCGGGAAGACGACGCCATCGGCCTCGCGCGCTGCCGTCCGCAACGTGTTGAGCGCAGGCCCGTACCGTTCCCGGTCAAGGTAGACGGCCCGTCCCTTCGCCTCCGGTGCCTGGCCCGGCTTGAAGGGGGCGAAGATGCGGAAGTTGGCAAACGGCTTCGGCGTCAGCCCGAGCGCGCGGTAGGCCTCCTCATCCTCCGGGCGCAGACCCCGGGCGCCCGCGGCCACGTACGCCGCTGCAAGTTCGGGTTCCGGCTGGGCCGGCTTGTCGAGCCAGAGGAGGTCCGGCCCCTTGACGTTGAACATCAGTGCCGCGACCGTCTCGCCCCGCTCGCGCATCTTCTGAAAGACGGCGCTCGTCAGGAAGAGGGCGTGGCTGGTCTTCGTCGCCAGGCCCGACTGGCCGGTCCAGTTGGCGTGGCCCGCCTCGGGGCCGAGCAGGTAGTCGCCGTCGACCCAGATCGGGGCGCGCTGAAAGACGACCTCGCCGCGCTCGTCCCGCCGCTCGGTCCCCTCGGCGTCGCGCGCGGCGTTGCCGTTGGTGTGCATCAGGGCGGGGATGGCGACGCCGCTGAAGTCGGCCCGGCCGAGGGCGAACTCGATCGCCGCCGGGGTGGCGAAGTAGACCGCGCCGCTGACCGGCGGGCGGTGGGAGGTAACGTCGGCGCGGAGGTGCTTGGTCGCGAGCACGTTCACGGTGAAGACCAGGATCTCGGGGCGACGGGTGGCCAACTCGGCCGCTAGTGCCTCCGCCCCGTGGCGGTCGAAGTAGTCGTCGAGGAATGTCTGCAGGTCGGAGAAGCGCCGCGGCTCGTCGACGACGCCGACGACGGCCGCTTCTTCCGAGAAGGCCACGACGACGTGCCCGACATCGAGCGACAGCGCCTCGTCCGCGGCCCAGATGCAGAACTGGTGCGACCCCGCCGGCTCCCGCTCGCTCCCCACCACCCGCCCGACCGGCCCCGTCGCCAGGTCGACCAGCTCCGCGAAGCGCTCCAGCAGCCGACCCGTCGCCTCGGTCTCGCCACCCTCGCCCACCAATTCGGCCAGCAACCCGCGCTCGTCGTACATTGTCGCCATCAGCCGCTACCCCTCATGCCCCCAGCGCCCAACACCCCGTCCCCACAACCCGGCATCCGTCATCCGCCTGGCCAGCCCCGCGTGTCGGCCTCCAAGCAGCGCTTGAGGATTCGCTCCAGGTAGTGGACGGGGTAGAGGAGCGTGGCCCACCGCGCATCGGCGGTAGCACGGGGGGTTCGCTCGGCCATCAGCCAGGCCGACAACTCGTCGATCGCGGCGCTGTCCCGGACCTCTGGCCCCGCCTCCACCCGGATCAGCGCGTGTCGGGCGTCGAGCCCGGCAGCGTCCCAGAGGCGCAGATACCAGAGCGTGAGGGCGTTCCGGCGGACGGTGGTGCCGCCATCCAGCCCCGCGTCGCCGACGCTCCGAAAGTCGTCGCGCGGCCGAAAGGCGGAGGTTCGCCGCCCCGGCGGGAGCCCGAGCAGGACCTCAGCCTCGGCTCCCGCCAGGTGCCGCTCGCCGAACTGCTTCACGAGGCCGAGCGCCCGGGGAGCTGCTACCCGCAGCCGACCGTCGACGACGATCCACCCATCGTCGGCGTCGCGGGCCGTGTCCCGGGCCCAGGCGTGAAGCAACTCTTTCTCCAGGTCCTCGCGCACCTGGCGCGCGCGGGCGTACGCCAGCTCCACCATCCGACCGTAGTCGCCGACGGTGGCGGCGTACTCGTCCTCGCCCTCGATCTCGGCGAGGGGGTCGATGATGTGCATGCCGCGCGCGGCGATGGCGCGCACCAGACGCTCGACCGTGGGATCGCCCGACCGGTGCGGGATCAGCCAGGCGTGCTCCAGCCGCAACGTGCCCGGCGCGACCTCACACCGCCCGGTGGCGTCCCGGGCCAGCACCGCCGCCCCGGCGACGGTCGCCGCCACCGGCATCAGGCCAAAGCGGCTGACCAGGAACGTCCGCTGGCTACCGTCCAGGAAGTACCGCAGTCGCGACGCGCTCGGCGGCAGGGGTGGTACCGGCCGGGCGACGATCGGTCCTTCCAGTCGCTCGATCTCGACCGGCCGCGTTGTCCCTGAACCGTGGCCAAGGTCCGGCACCCCGGCGAGCTGCAATTCGAGGGTTTGCGCGCGCCGCATGTCGGCAAAAGGGACGCCGTCGCGCACGAGCTCGGCGTGCAATTGGGCCACGCGGCTGGCGAACGAGCCGGTGGACGCCGAGCCGGCTCGCGGTGCGCGCGACGTGCGATCGGGCAGCGACGCTGACGAGACCACGGACCCGCCCCTCCCGATGCGCCACGGCGCGGGCAGCCGTGTACGTACAACACGAACGGGCGTTCAGTATAGCGCATGTGGCAACGGCGCCGCACAGTGTCGGGCCGCGGTAGGGCGGGGCGGGCTTATCAGCCGCCGGCCCAATGCGCCGGCGTCCCCATCGACGTCCCGCGGGTTGTCACCCCATGCGCAGCTGGCGGCCGAGCGTGATGGCGTGCCGCGCACGGGTCGAGTGTCTTTTGGACGGAGGTTGGGGGCGAAGGCTGCTAGGCCTGGGAGTGAGGGTGGTGCGGCCGCCGGTGAGGCATCATCCTCCCGACCCCGCCTCCGGCGTCTCCCGGTCGGCCTGCGGCGTTCCTCGCTCCGCCGGGTCCTCGCAGGGGCGAGCCATCTCCGGGATGGTGACGAAGGTGTATCCCGCGTCGCGCAACTCGGCGACGATCCACGGCAGCGCCGTGCCCGTCGAGGCGGCCGTGGCCGGACCGTCGAGATGGAGCTCGACGATGGCGCCGTCATAGATGTTGTACATGACGTTCTCGTAGACGTTCATCGACGTCACGTCCGGCCCGTAGTCCTGCGCCGAAACCTCCCAGAAGACCGGCAGGTAGCCGGCGCGGGCGACGATGCCGCGGACCCGCTCATCCATGTCGGCGGCGTAGGGCGTGAAGTAGGGCTCGGGTTTGGCGCCGCCGGCGCGTTCGATCGCCCGGAAGGAATCGCGAACGTCCTGCGCGACTTCGTCGTCCGAGCGGTCGGTCAACTCCAGGCGGTCGTCGCCGTGACTGCCGATGACGAAGCCACCCTTGACCATCTGCTTCAGGTCGTCGGAGAACTCCTCGGCCCACCATCCCATGGGAAAGATTGTGGCGGGCACCTTCTCGGCCTTGAGCCGGTCGAGGATGTCCAACTGCGTCTCGTAGCCGATGCCGACGTTGAAGATGAGGGCGACCCGCTTGCAGCCCGGCTCGCCGGCGAGGAGTTGCGGCGTGTCCTGCCCCTCCACGGCCACGTAGAGGTAGTAGACGAAGCCAGCCTTCCCGCCGAGCTCCACCGGGACGAATCCGTCGACCGGCTCCCCGGTGACGCTGACGGGCGTACCGAGCTCGGCGACGACCGCCACCTTGCAGGAGAGCTTCGGGCACTCACGGATGTTGACCGCGGCCGCGCCGACGATGGTGGCGTTCCTGGGGTCTTGACCATCCTGGGCCAACGCCGGACGCAGCACCGCGGCGGCGGACAGCAGAATCGTGGCCGCGGCGAGGAGCGCGGTCAGGCGAGCGAACGAGCGATAGGTCATCGGTGGTCTGTTCCCAGGCGTCCTTGTCGGTGTGCGGGACCGGAAGGCGGCGACGCCGTCCTTCTTCACCCGGTCCGACGACCGCCCACCAGCACTGGGCGAAGCGTCGGGTGCGGGGCGGCGGACCTTCCCCACGTCCGGCCGTCCACGGGGTACTGTGACGGTAGCAGACGGAGTGTCCGCCGGTCAACGGGCGGACACGGCGCGTGCCTCCTACTGCGGTCCGTGCGCCGCGATCCAGGCCAGATAGGCGCGCATCCCATCGTCAAACGGCGTCGCCGGTGCCCAGGCGAAGTCGGCCGCGAGGCGAGCGTTACTCGGGACCGGCCCGGGCGGGCCGCCTGAGACGTGATAGTTCGCTTCCCCGGACGGGACCTGACGGTACGCCAGCCCGGGCAGGTGGCGGGCGAAGGCGGCGAGGACGTCGCCGATCGAGTAGAGCCGGCCGGCCGTGAGGTTGTAGACAGCGTGGGGGAGGCGAGGCGCCGCCCAGGCGCGCTCGATCCCCTCGGCGACGTCCTCGACGTAGGGCCAGTCGAGGTACGGTCCCGCCAGCGAGTTGACCAGGATCGGTTGGCCGGCAACGTGAAGCCGCAGCATCTCCCGCAGCTCCGTCGCGCCGGCATACCCCGGCGTGGTGCGCTCCATCGGCCCGTAGACGTTTCCCGGGCGCAGCGAGACGGCGTCGAGCCCAAACAGCTCCGCGTACCGCCGGCAGACGCGCTCGCTGGTGTGTTTGGTGACCCCATAGAGGGAGGTCGCATGCGACGGCGTTTCCTCCGTCAGCGTCGCGACACCGGGGACATCCCCCCAGACCGCACCGGAGGAGACGTAGACGAACCGCCGGAAGCCCGGAAGGGAGCGCGCCGCATCGAGCGCGTTCACCGTGCCGGTCACGTTGACCTCGACGATCCGGGCAGGCTCGCGTCGCTCGCGGTCGACACGGGGGGTGATCACGGCGGCGTGGACCAGCGCGGTGACGCCGTGTTGGGTGGCGACCTCGCGCAGCCGCGCCACATCAGCGACATCGCCCGGCTCAAAGACGACGCACTCGATCGTCTCGCCGAGGAAGTCGCGGAGCAGGTCGTCGGGCGGCATCAGGTCGTAGGAGACGACCGTCTCGCCCCGCCGGGCCAGCCGCCGCACGACGTGGCAGGGCACCCAGCCGTTCCCGCCGGTCACCAGGGTTGTCACGCGGTTCTGCCTCCCGTGTCCCGTCGCCGCATCGGCCTGGCTCGCGAGGGCGGGCGATTGTACCCAGCGGTGGCGGTGGGCGATGGCCGCCGGGGATCCCACCTGTGCCCTTGGCCACCGGCGGTCAGGCGTGTGGTGTATCCTCGCTCCCCGGCCGGCGGGATGGGTGGAGCGCCGAACGTGGAGCGCAAACGGCCGATGGGCGAGCAGGGAGACACGGTGGCGCCGGGCGGCCCCAAAGCGTGGGGCGGCCGCTTCGCCACGACCCCCGACGTCCGACTGGAAGCGTTCAACGCGTCTGTCGGCTTTGACGTTCGCCTCGTGCGCGAGGACATCCGTGGATCGGTCGCCCACGTCCGCATGCTGGGCCGGCAGGGGATCGTGCCGCCGTCCGAGGCGGCGGCGATCGAGGGCGGCTTGTGGCACGTGTGGGATGAGGTCGAGGCCGGCGCCTTCGCACCAACGGTAGCGGACGAGGACGTCCACACCGCCGTCGAGCGCCGCCTGCGGGAACTGGTCGGTCCGGTCGCCGGCAAGCTCCACACCGCCCGCAGCCGGAACGACCAGGTCGCGACCGACCTCCGCCTCTGGACGAAAGGCGCGCTCCTCGCTCTCCTCGGCGGCGTCCTCGATCTGAGCGAGGCACTCCTCGATGTCGCCACGGCGCACGAGGAGGTGGCCATGCCCGGCTACACCCACCTCCAGCGAGCGCAGCCGGTCCTCCTCGCCCACCATCTCCTCGCCTACGTCGCCATGCTTGAACGCGATGCCGACCGGCTGCGCGACGCCTATCGCCGCGTCGACCGCTCCCCTCTTGGCTCGGGTGCCCTCGCCGGGGTCACCTTCCCGATCGACCGTGAGCGTGTCGCCGCCGACCTCGGCTTCGCCGGGATCACGGTCAACAGCCTCGACGCCGTCGCCGACCGCGACTTTGTCCTCGACACACTCCACGCCTGCGCCCTGATCGCGCTCCACCTGTCGCGCTTGAGCGAGGAACTCGTCCTCTGGGCGTCGGCCGAGTTTCGCTTCGCCGAGCCAGCCGACGCCTTTGCCACCGGCAGCTCGATCATGCCGCAGAAGAAGAATCCGGACGTCGCCGAGCTGGCGCGGGGCAAGACCGGCCGCGTCATCGGCCACCTCGTCGCGATGCTGGTCGTCGCCAAGGGGTTGCCGCTGGCCTACAACAAGGACCTGCAAGAGGACAAGGAAGGGCTCTTCGACGCGGTCGACACGGTCCTCGCGGTCCTCGACGTCCTACCGCCGCTGCTGCGCACCACCCGGTTCGATCGCGGCCGCCTCGGCGCCGCGGCCGAGGCCGACTTCGCGCTTGCCACCGACGCGGCCGATCTCCTGGCTCGGCGAGGGCTCCCCTTCCGCGAGGCGCACGAGACGGTCGGCCGCCTCGTCGCCCGCTGCCTCGCCGACGGTAAGACCTTCGCCGACCTCACCGTCGAGGAGTGGGCCTCCGTCCACCCCATCTTCGCCGAGGAGCGCCCTCCCCTGACAGCGCCGGAAAGCGTCGCCGCCCGCGATGTTCCAGGCGGCACCGCCCCACCCCGGGTTCGCGCGGCGCACGCGGCCGCCGCGGCCGACCTCGCTGCCGTGCGGGACTGGCTGCAGGGAGAGGAGGCGGTGTTGGCGGCGGTGCTGCGTCCTCCCGCTTCCCGCGCTCCCGTCGCGGACGAACCGGCACCGGCGTGAACGGACGAGAGGGGGCGGCGCCGATCACGCCCACCGCCGGCGGACAACTCGGGGTGCGGGAGGTCCGCACCGAGGCGGACTTCGCCGCCGTGCTGGAGCTGCGTCGCCGCGTCTTCGGCGACGAGCAGCGGATCGTCGACGCCGGCGTCACCGACCCCGAGGACGAGCGCGCCTTCCATGCCCTTGCCGCCCTTCCAGTCGAGGAGGGGGCGCTACCGGTTGGAACGGGCCGTCTCCTCCTCAATGCCGGCCGGCAGGGCGAGGCCCAGATCGCGTGGGTGGCGACGCTCCCCGAGTGGCGTGGACGCGGCATCGGCTCCGCCGTGATGCGTTTCCTGCTCGCCGCCGCCGATGAGGCAGGTGCCTCCCTCGTCGTTCTCAGCGCTCAGACCCACGCCCTCGACTTCTACCACCGTCTCGGCTTCCGACCCTACGGCCACCGGTTCATGATCCGCGGCATCGAGCATCAGTGGATGGCGCGCCCGCGTCCGGGTTGGTAGACGGGAGGCGGCAGGCGCCAGAGGGTGGCATCGCGTCCGACGTCGTGTTCTCGGTCAGAAGGCGACGTTCGGGCGGTTTCCGTGAGCGCGGCGTCTCGGTCTGCAACCGCTCCAGGCCCGCCTCGGTCCTACCATCATTCCTGCCGCTTACCGTGTGCCGCCTGCCGCTAGCCTGCCGTGGACGGTGGCTTGCGATGGTCGCCGCGCGGCATTGGAACGCGGCTCCAGGTGGGAGTGGGGCACGGGAAGGGAAGGGGCAATTGGCATCGGCATCGGCATCCGATACGCGCCGGCCGACGGCGCACGGCCAGAGCAGTTCGCGGCCCCCATTTCGACCCCCCACCGTCAGGATCCCGGTCTCGACCTACCGATTGCAACTGAGCCGAGACTTCGCATTCGACGACGCGCGGAAGATCGTCCCGTACCTCGCGGAGTTGGGGATCGGCGATGTCTACGCCTCGCCTTTCTTCAAGGCGAGCCCCGGCAGCACCCACGGCTACGACATCGTCGACTACGGCGCCCTCAACCCCGATCTCGGCGGTCAGCCCGCCTTCGATACCTTCGCCGACGCGTTGCGCCGACACGATGTGGGACTCGTCGCCGACTTCGTCCCCAACCACATGGGCATCGCTCAAGGGCGGAACGTCTGGTGGCTCGATGTTCTGGAGAACGGTCAGGCGTCGCCCTACGCCGCCTTCTTTGACGTCGACTGGCGCCCGCTCAAGCCGGAGCTGCGCGGGAAGGTTCTGCTGCCCATCCTCGGCGACCACTATGGGATCGTCCTCGAGAACGGGGAGCTCGCGCTGCGCTTCGACCCCGCCGCCGGTACGTTCACCGTCTGCTACTACGAGACGCCCCTCCCGATCGCCCCGCCGTCGTACCCCGGGATCCTGCGACGGCGGCTCGATGCGCTCTCCGAAACGCTGCCAGCCGACGACCTCCAGCTGCTGGAGTACCAGAGCATCATCACCGCCCTGGAGCGCCTTCCGGGCCAGGACGCGCGCCATCCGGAGCTTGTCGCCGAGCGGCAGCGGGAGCAGGTCGTCGCCAAGCGCCGCCTCGCCGACCTCGTCGCCGCGTCTGCGGCCGTCCGCGCGGCGGTGGATGGGGCGGTCCGCGAGTTGAACGGGACACCGGGCGATCCCCACTCCTTCGACGCGCTCGACGCGCTGCTGGACGTGCAGACGTACCGCCTCGCCTTCTGGCGGGTGGCGGCGGAAGAGATCAACTACCGGCGCTTCTTCGCCATCAACGAGCTGGCCGCGGTCCGCCAGGAGGAGCCGGCCGTCTTCGATGCGGCCCACGCGCTCCTGCTGCGGCTCGTGGCCGAGGGGACGGTCACCGGCGTCCGCATTGACCACCCGGACGGCCTCTGGGACCCGGCTGGATACACCCGTCGCCTCCAGACCGCTGCCGGCGCGGCGGCGCGTGAGAGCGGGTCCGAGGGGGACGCGCGCGGGGTTGTCGAAGTGAGGCCGGGATTCGGTCCAGACGACGCGTGCCCCCTCTACCTCGTGGTCGAGAAGATCCTGGAGCACGGGGAGGAACTGCCGCCGGAGTGGGCGGTCCATGGCACGACGGGTTATGACTTTGCCGCCGCGCTGACCGGCCTCTTCGTCGACCCCGCCGGCCGAAAGCCGTTCGACGAGCTGTACGCGCGCTTCATCGGCGAGAAGACCGCGTACCCGGCCCTCGTCTACGAAACGAAGCACCTGATCATGCGTCGGGCGCTGGCGAGCGAGGTCAACGTGCTCGCTCGCGCCCTGAACCGCATCTCGGAGCAAGACCGGCGCTCGCGCGACTTCACGCTGAACAGCCTACGCGACGCCCTGCGGGAAGTGATTGCCTGCTTCCCGGTCTACCGCACCTACGTTGCCTGCGAGGCCGAGGGCGCCGAACTGGGCGAAGGGACGGTGTCGGAGCGAGACCGGAGCTACGTCGAGGCCGCCGTGGCCCAGGCCAAGCGCCGCGCCCCCGTCGCCGATCCCTCCGTATTCGATTTCGTTCGCGACGTCCTGCTCCTGCGTCACCCCGCCGGTCTCACGCCGGAGCAGCGTCTGGAGCGCTGCCGCTTCGCGATGAAGCTGCAGCAGCTCACCGGGCCGGTGATGGCCAAGGGGGTGGAGGACACCGCCTTCTACCGCTTCAACCGTCTTCTCGCCTTGAATGAGGTGGGCGCCGACCCGACCCGGTTCGGCACGACCGTCGCCGCCTTCCACCGGCAGAACGCCGCGCGGCGGGAGCGGTGGCCGCACGCGATGCTCGCCACCTCCACCCACGACACCAAGCGGAGCGAGGACGTGCGGGCGCGGATCACCGTCCTCTCGGAGTTGCCGCGGGAGTGGCGCGCGGCGCTGACCCGCTGGAGCCGGATGAACCGCCGGCACACGACCAAAGTCGATGGCCGGCCGGCGCCGGACCGCAATGACCAGTACGCCTTCTACCAGACGCTCCTCGGCGCCTGGCCGACCGGGTCGATGGACGCAGCCGGCGATGCGGCGTTCGTCGAGCGGATGGACGCCTATCTGCTCAAGGCGATCCGCGAGGCCCAGGCTCACACGAGCTGGATCAACCCGAATGTCGCCTACGACGAGGCGACGCGAGCGTTCGTCCGGGCCGTTCTCGACCCGGTGGGTAACGCCACGTTCGTGAACGATTTCGTGACGCTGCAGCGGAAGGTAGCGCACTTCGGCGCGTTCAACGCGCTGGCGCAGCAGGTCCTCAAACTCACCTCCCCGGGCGTGCCGGACGTCTACCAGGGAACCGAGACCTGGGACCTCAGCTTGGTCGATCCCGACAACCGGCGTCCGGTCGATTACGCCAAGCGCGCGCGCCTGCTCAGGGACCTTCGCCGGCGCCGGGACCCGGCGCGACTCGCCGCCGAGCTCGTCCAGTCCAAGGCGGACGGCCGGATCAAGTTGTGGGTGACCCACCGGGTGCTCGCCTGTCGAAGGGAACGCCGGGATCTCTTCGGGGCGGGTGACTACGCTCCGATTGATGTTCGCGGCCAGGCCCAGGATCACGTCTGTGCGTTCGCCCGTCGGAGCGCCGAGCAGGAGGTGATTGTCGCCGTGCCGCGACTCATCGCCACCCTGTGTCGGGGCGAGTTGTCCGATCCGGTAGGCGGCGCCATATGGGGAGATACCGGCCTGGCGCTGCCCCGCGCGGCGGACGGTCAGACCTACCGCAATGTGTTCACCGACGAGGTTGTCCGCACCGCCGTCGGGGACCGAGGCAGGGAGTTGCGCCTGGCGGAGGTCTTCGCGACCGTCCCGGTGGCGCTGCTGGCGCGGATGGATAACGGGTAGAAGAAGAGGCGGGCCGCGTCGCGCGGCTGTTCACGTCCGCCCCGATCAGCATGACGGGGCGGGATGGTCGGTCGGTGCCTGCGTCCGAGGAGAGCGATGACCCATCAACCGGCTTGGCACCTCGACATGGGCGCTACCCTCCTTCCCGGCGGTGTCCGCTTCAAGGTCTGGGCGCCAAAGGCCGAGCGGGTAGATGTCCAGCTCGCCAGAGCGGACGGGGAGGCGTTTTACCCGCTCTCGGCGGAGGGTGGCGGCGTGCACGGCGCGGTTATCCCCGGCCTTAGCGTCGGGGCGCGGTACCGCTACCAACTCGACGGGGGCGCCGCCTACCCCGATCCGTATGCTCGGTTCCAGCCCGAGGGGGTCCACGGACCGTCGGAGGTCATTGATCCGGCCGCGTTTCGGTGGACCGACGACGGGTGGCCCGGCCTCGCTCCCGAGGGGTTGGTCATCTATGAATGCCACGTCGGGACGATGACGCCGGAGGGGACGTTTCGGGCGCTCCAGGGACAGCTCAAGGAGTTGAAGCGCCTGGGTGTGACGGCGATCGAGCTGATGCCGGTGGCCGAGTGCCCTGGACGTTGGAACTGGGGCTACGACGGGGTCGATCTGTACGCCCCGAGCCGTAACTATGGCCGGCCCGACGACCTGAAGCGGCTGGTCGATGCCGCTCACGGCGTCGGCCTCGGCGTCCTCCTTGATGTCGTCTACAACCACCTCGGCCCCGACGGCAACTACCTTCGCTCCTACAGCGCCGACTACTTCACCGACCGGCACCAGACGCCCTGGGGCGACGCCCTCAACTACGACGGTCCGAACAGCCGATATGTCCGCGACTTTGTCATCGACAACGCCTGCTACTGGCTCGCGGAGTACCATCTGGACGGTCTCCGGCTCGACGCCACCCACGCCATCGTCGACGACAGCCCGGAGCATCTGCTCGCCGAGCTAACCCGACGCACGCGCGCGGCGACATCCCGCCGGGTCGTGCTCATCGCCGAGGATGGTCGCAACGACGTCCGCATCATCCGTTCGCCCGAACAGGGTGGGTTCGGGTTGGATGGCGTCTGGGCGGACGACTTCCACCACGGGGTTCGGGTCAAGCTCACCGGCGAGCGGGAGGGGTATTACGCCGACTACGCGGGGACGGCGCCGGAGATCGCGCGGGCGATCAACGAGGGGTTCGTCTTCCAGGGTCAGGTGTCGCCCCGTAAGGAGACACCGCGGGGCACCGTCGTCACGGACGAGCCGGCGAGCAGCTTCGTCTTCGCGATCCAGAACCACGATCAGGTCGGCAACCGCGCCTATGGCGAGCGCTTGCACCACGACCTCGACGCCGCGCGCTACGCCACCGCCTCGGCGCTCCTCCTGTTCGCGCCGGAAACGCCACTGCTGTTCATGGGCCAGGAGTTCTGCGCTTCCGCCCCCTTCCTGTTCTTCACCGACCACGAGCCGGAGCTGGGCCGGCTGGTGACGCAGGGCCGGCGGCGGGAGTTCGGCGGCTTCCGTGCCTTCGCTGACCCCGTGCTGCGCGAGAGCATCCCGGACCCGCAGGCCGAGGAAACGTTCTCTCGGTCGAAGCTCAACCTGGCGGAGCGAGAGACCAACGGGGCCGTCTACCGCCTCTACCGGGCGCTACTCAAGCTGCGCCGCGCCGACCCCGTCCTGGCGGCGCAGGATCGGCGGCGAACGCGGGCCGGGGCCATCGGCCCTCAGGTCGTCGCCGTCCATCGCTGGCGCGATGACGACCACCGGCTGCTGGTGGCGAACTTCGGTCCCGCGCTCGGGATCGACCCCGCGGGGCACGACCTCCTGGCCGGGTTGCCGGTGGACCGAGCGAAGCTCGTGTTGTCCACGGCCCAGCGCCGCTTCGGTGGGACGGGGGAGCGAGCGGGGCCGCGGGGACGGGCTGGGGCCCGGCGGTTGGAGATCCCGGCGCGGAGCGCGGCGCTGTTCGCGTTCTCAGCGTAGGGAGCGGCCGCCCGACGCTTAAGCGTCCAGCGCGGCCGGACGCGCGGCGCGGATGACGTCCAACGATGCCAGGGCGTGCTCGATGGTCAGCTCCATGATGACGGGGCCGGTGAAGTTCGCCACCGCCAGACGATCGAGGAAGCGCGGGAGGTCGAGGTCGCCGGCACCGAGGGGACGGTGATCCTCGCCGTAGCCGATGTGGCGCTCGGGGCCTTGCCAGGGGGCATCGTGGAGGTGGACTTGGCCCAGGCGCGGTAGGCAACGCTCGAGGGCGTCGAAGAGGTCCACGGGGCCGGCGAAGCCGGCGAGGACATGGCCGGTGTCGAGGCAGACCGACAGGTCGAGCTCTTCGGCGAGCGCCAGCGTGAGCTCGAATGGGAACTCGACGGTCTCGATTGCCAATCGCCGGCTCGCGATCCCGGTTGCGTCGAGGATCGCGCGGACGCTGTCGCGCGCGTTGCGCTGGAAGAGACTGAGGACGACGGGCCGCAGGGACTCGGGCATGCGCATCCGGTAGAACTCCGCGGCCAGCGCGTTGGTGGCGTGGAGGACATAGGATTCGGGCGCGAGCGGGGCGGTGGCCCGGATCACCTCGACGACCGCGCGGACCGATCCCTCTCGCACCGGCGCGAGCGGAGTGGAGGGTTCCACCGACCAGAGGGGGAGGTGAACCGTGTAGGTCAGTCCTAACTCCGACTTGAGCGCCGCCAGTCGCTCAATGGCCGGTGGGGCGTAGGCGTGGGGGAAGAAGAGGAGGAGGTCCCCGCCGAGTTCGACCGTATCGAAGCCGGCGCCGGCGATCCGGCGGACGTGCGCCGCGTGGTCGAAGCCGGCGACGAGCGCGGGCCCGTTCTCCGCGGTGAGCCCCTGCGGGATAAGCGCGCTGAGCTGCATCGCCATGATTCCAAAGCGCATGGGTGGTCCTCCTTGGGTCACCCCATCCTAACCGGACGGGGCGCCGGTTGCTTGATGCCCGAGCGCGACCGTGAGTGCGTCCAGCGCTCGGGCGTCGAGGAATCCTTCGGCGCCACCCGCCGCGCCGATCTTGGAGGAAGCGAAGACGGTTGCCTTCCGCAGCGCCGTGGCCGGCTCCCCCGTCTCGGCGTAGCAGTGCAGGAAGGCCGCGAAGAGGGCGTCGCCCGCGCCGACGGTGCTCACGATGTCCCGCGTCCGCACCGCCGGCATCCGCTCCACACGCCCGTCACGCTTCGTCGCGAGCAGGGCACCCCCGGCGCCGAGGCCGATCACGAGGATCTCTGGGGTGTAGCGGTCCATCACCCGACCGGCCCACGCCTCGGGCGGCTCGGGGAGGCGCTCGCCGCTCATGAACAGAATGTCGGCGGCGGCCATGTAGTCTCGGTTGTAGGGGTCGTCCAGGTCCGCGATGGCGTGCACGTCGGTCGCCAGGGGGAGGCCCGCCGCGCGAGCGATATGGAGCAAGGGGCGCGCGTAGTTGATGTTGCCGACCACGGCCAGGCTGCAGCCAGACAGTGCCCGGGCGAAGCGGTCGGCGGGATAGGTCATCTCCTGCATGTCCTTGAGGTCGGTGTTGACTTGCCGCCGACCCTCGGGATCGAAGAGGACGACCGATTGCGCGGTGGCGTCCGCCGCGACCAGCACCCACTCCGAGCCGATGCCGCGCTCGGACAGGGCCGCGGCGACCAGCGCCCCGGTCGGGTCCCGGCCGATAATGGAGGCGAGGCGCACGGTGCTGCCAAGGGTCGTGAGGGCTGCCGCGACGTTGAAGCCGACCCCGGAGACGGCACTTTGGATGCCGAAAAATGGGTAGCGCGCGGGGGTGTACGCAACCGGGAAGCCGTCCACCCGGAGCGTCGTCTCGACGTTGATGTGACCGACCACGGCGATAACGGCCACATCGCGCCCCCTGCTCCGTCGTGCCAGTCGTCAGTGCATGTCGACCATGCGGATGACGTTGGCCACAGGACCCTCAGGACGACCAAATCGTCATCCGGCTCGGACCGCCGGTGGCCCGTCGCGCCGAGCCCGACCGACCGCTCGACTTCACCCGGCTGATTGGCCGTGGAGAGGTCGAGGTGCAGCTTGTTCGTCCAGGGCTCGGGTCGGGCACCACCTGGAAGGAGATTCACCCGTCCGTGGAGATCGACGAGGGGGATGCCGCCTCGTCCTTCTCGCTAGGTTCGTTGCCAAGCACCGCCGACCAGAACGCGACCATCGCCTCGAGGTCATCGCAGTTCACCACAACACTCGCAATCCACGTCTCTAGGTTTCCCAGCTCCTCTGTCAAACCGCTTCGAAGAACGACCGAGGGGCGGGTCCGTGGGCCCGCCCCTCGGCCTGGCCCGACAGCCGGCCCCCAGTCTTCAGTCCGCCGCCGGACTCTGCTGAAGCTGGCCCTGGTGGATCGCGCGCCAGACCTTCTCCGGGGTGCAGGGAACGTCGAGGTGGCGGACGCCGAACGGCTCAAGGGCGTCGATCACGGCGTTGGCGGTGGCAGGAGTCGAGCCAATCGTGGCCGCCTCGCCGATCCCTTTGGCGCCGAGCGGATTGAGCGATGTCTTCGTTTCCGTGGTGGGTCTCGAACCGCGGAAAGGCGAGCGCTCGGGGGATGGCGTAGTCGTTGAGGGTGCCGGTGATCATCTCGCCGTTGTCGGCGTAGCGCACCTCCTCAAAGAGCGCTTGGCCTATCCCCTGTGCCAGACCGCCGTGGACCTGGCCGTCGACCAGGAGAGGGCTGACGATGAAGCCGCACCGTCGACGGAGACGTAGCGGAGCGGCTTGACATCGCCCGTCTCGGGGAAGACCTCGACGACGCAGACGTGGGTGCCGAAGGGGAACGTCTCATCGTCGGGGCGGAAGTAGTCGGTCGACTCCAGGCCGGCGTCGATCTCCTTGGGCAGGTCATCGGCATCGTCATACGCGGCCTCAGCGATCTCGGCGAGCGTGATGCCCAGGGTCGGGCACGCCGCGGACGCGGTACGCCGTCGACGAGCTCGATATCCTCGACCGCGGCCTCGAGGCTGGGCAGCGGCGACGCGGCGGGCCTTCTCCTGCACCTTCGCCAGGGACAGCATCAGTGCGCCGCCGCCGACGGCTAGGCCGCGGCTGCCCATCGTCCCATTGCCCAGCGGGGTGTTGAGGTGTCGCCGTGGTTGACGACGACGCGGTCGAAGTCGACGCCGAGGTGGTCAGCGGCGAGTTGGGCAAAACTCGTTCCTGGCCCTGACCGTGGGGCGAGATACCGGTGTAAATGGTGACGTCCCCACCCGGCTCGACCCCGTCGTGGCGCTCTCGTACGGCCCGAAGCCGCAGATCTCGACGTAGGAGGCGAGACCGATCCCGAGGTAACGTCCCTGGCGCCGCGCCTCCGCCTGCTGGCGGCGCAGCTCCTGATAGCCGGACAGCTCCAGCGCCCGGTTCAATGCCTTCTCGTAGTCGCCGCTGTCGTACTTCTCGCCGGCTGCGGTGGTGTATGAGTTCTGGAAGGGCGGGATGAAGTTGATCCGCCGCACTTCCGCCGGGTCGAGCCCGGCCTCGTCGGCGAGCAGGTCCATCGCTCGTTCGACGTAGTAGGCCGCCTCGGGGCGACCGGCGCCGCGATAGGCGCCGACGGCCATCGTGTTGGTGTAGGTGCCGACGGCGTGGAACTCCAGGGCGGGCACGTCGTAGCACCCGGCGGCCATGCGACCGGTCAATTCCGGCAGGTCGGCGCCCTTCGGGTAGGCGCCGAGATCCTGGAGGACATGGATTCGCAGTCCGCGCAGCCTGCCGTCGCGCTCGGCCGCGACCTCGACATCGGCCCACTGATCGCGCCCGTGGTGGGTGGCCAGGAAGTTCTCGCTTCGCGTCTCGATCCACTTCACCGGCTGGCGCAACCGGTACGCCATGGCGGCGACGATCAAATCTTCCTGGTACGAGCCGATCTTGACGCCGAAGCCGCCCCCCACCTCCGGCGCGATGGCGCGCACCTGATTCTGGCTCAGGCCAAGCGCGCCGGCGATGTCGTTCCGGTTCCAGTGGGGCGCCTGGGTCGAGGTCCAGACGATCAGGCCACGAGTCATCGGCTCGGGTGCGGCGGCGACACCACGGGGCTCCATCGGGACCCCGGCGAGGCGCTGCGAGCGGATGCGCTGGCGGACGAGGACAGGCGCATCACGGAAGGCGGTCTCGACGTCACCATGGACGCGGTCCCAGCGCATGCCGACGTTGTCGGGAACCTCGTCGTAGAGGAGCGGGGCGCCGGGTTGGCGCGCCTCTTCCGGGTCGCCGACGCTGGACAGCGGCTCGTAGTCGACGTCGACCATCTCGGCCGCGTCCTCGGCTCGGTAGCGGGAGTCGGCGACGACGGCGGCGACCGGCTCGCCGATGAAGCGGACCCGATCGACGGCGATCGGGTAGGTGACCGGTGTCGGGATGACCAGCTCATCGCCCTCGTCAGGGTCGCCTTGCTCGCCGCTGCCGCCCTCGCCACTGCCCCCTTCCAGCGGGCCGCAGAACTCGGCCAGCTCCGCGCCGGTGATGACCGCGACGACGCCGGGCATGGCGAGGGCGACGCTCTTGTCAATCCCATTGATCCGGGCGTGAGGGTAGGGGCTGCGAGCCAGGGCGAGGTGCAGCATGCCGGGGAGCTGAAGATCGTCGACGTACAGCGACGACCCCGTGATGAGCCGCGGGTCTTCCTTGCGGCGCACCTCGGCTCCGACGAGTTTGCTCAGGACCATCCGCGTGCTCTCCCTTCGCCCGTGCTCGAACCGTTGGATCGCTGAGTGCCGGATTGGCGAGCCGCCGCGCTCGGGTCGGCTCACGCGCGGCGCATTCTACCGGGGTCGCCGCGGATGGTCGATGCCCGCGCTGCATGGCTGCCGTTGTCTGCGGCAGCCCAAGAAAGAGCGACGCGGCGCTACTAGCAACGCCCCGTTTCCTACCGCCTCGCCGCGTTGGGTAGAGAGCGGTTAACGAGTCGCGCCCGAGTGGGCGCCGCCGGCGCGACACCGCGATGACGTGGCTGCCGCGTCACGACGGCTCCGGCTCGGTGTTGTCGGGGATCGGCTCGGTGTCGAGGGCACCGAAGCCGGTGTCGCCGTATCCACCCGTGACACCGGGGTCGGTGTCGGCGCCTAGACCGCCGGTCTCGACCGGGTTGACCTCGCGGCCGGTGACGGCGGCGAGCACGCCGTCCAGCGTGCGCGCCACGGCCGCCTCGCTCATCTTCGTTTCGTGGGCGATCTCCCAGACGGGCGAGCCATTAGCGGCCAGGCTGGCGATCCGGCGCTCCAGCGCCGGCAACGTCTGGATGTAGGCGCGTGCCCCGGCGAGCGCCTTGGCCAGCTCACCTGACCCGGAGGGCTGCTCATCCGATGGATCTAGGTGGTCCAGTTGGTCCTGATCATCCATGGCGATACCTCCGGGCCGTGTCGGAGCAAGAGGGGTGCCAGAAGGGAGCGGCAAGGCGGAACCGGCGAGGGCCCAGTGGATTGTGGGTGCGGCCCATGGAAAGAACCAGGCAGCGAGTTTTCCACCGGCGGCGTCGAGGTCACGCCATGAGCGCGAAGCGCCACGCCCGTACCCTGCTTGGGCAGGGGGAGTTGGCAAGGCGCGCCGACGCCGGCCGGCACATCTTGGTACGCGCCCCTCGAAGCTCGAACCTTGGCCCTCAGATCTTCGCGATTAGCCGAAGAGGTGAGGGAAGCTGATCGTCTCGCCGCCATCAACGCAGAGGGCGGCGCCAACGACGAAGGAGGACTCGTCCGACGCGAGGTAGAGCGCGGCCGCGGCGATCTCGTCGGGATGCGCCTGGCGGCCAATCGGTTGGAGGGCGGCGTTGGCTTCGCGGCGGGCGTTGGCGGCGTCGCGCTGCCGTGGTGGAAGGGCGGCGCGGCGGCCGCCCATGTCGGTGGCGACGTAGCCGGGGCAGAGCGCGTTGACGCGGATGCCCTCGCGCGCATAGTCGACCGCGAGTTGTCTGGTAAGCATGATGACCCCACCCTTGGCGGCGCAGTAGGCCGGGACCTCGGGCGCGGCGACGATGCCGAACGCGGAGGAGACATTGATGATGGCGCCGCCGCCGGCGCGTCGCAGATGCGGGATCGCGTACTTGGCACCGTAGAAGACGCCGCTGAGGTCGACGGCGATGACGCGGTTCCAATCCTCGATCGAGAGGTCCTCCGCCCGGCCGGTGACGCCGATGCCCGCGTTGTTGACCAGGATATCGAGCCGGCCGAACGCCGCCGCCGCGGCGTCGATCGTCGTTCGCACGGCCGCGGAATCGGCCACGTCGCAGGCGACGAACCGTGCTCGACCCCCGTCGGCTTCGACCTGGGCAACCGTCGTCTCCCCACCCGCGGCGTCAAGGTCGGCAACCGTCACGGCTGCCCCCTCGCGCGCGAAGCGTAGGGCGATCGCTCGCCCAATCCCGGACCCCGCCCCGGTGATGACCGCCGCCTTGCCCTCGAGCTTACCGGCCATCAGATGGTGTGGGTAGGAGGGCGCAGGCCACAGACGGACCGTGTGGCCAGGGCGTTCGGTCTACCAGCGCCAAGGACGATCATCGCGCCCCTCTCTCCTCTGCCAGCTGTCTGCTGCCCACTGCCTACTTGCGCCGGCGGTCGGGACTGAGGGGGCCCGTGCCCGCGTTGGCACCGCCGTTGCCGCCGACGCCGACCGCTCCCGTGCCGGTGTCGATCGACAGCCAGCCACGACGGAGCGCCATGACCACCGCCTGGGTGCGGTCGTTGACGGCCAGCTTGCGCAGGATGGAGGTGACGTGGTTCTTGACCGTTTGGGCGCTGATGCCGAGGTCGTAGCCGATCTCGGCATTGGTGAGCCCGTCGCTGACTTTTTTGAGGATCTCCAACTCCCGATCGGTCAGGGGGGCGAACGCACTGGTCGGAGCAAGGTCGCTGGCGGTGGCGGCGCGGAACTGCTCCAGCACCCGTGCGGCGACGTACGGCTTCCCGAGCAGTTGCTCATTGATAACGTACTCGCCGGTCGCCGCCCGCGTGATCACGGCCAGCAACTGGTCCTCGGGGATGTCCTTGCCATAATAGGCGGAGGCGCCGGCGCGGATGGCGGCGAACAACTCGTCGTCGTTCTCGGCGCTGGCTACCACGATGGTGGCCAGCGCCGGGAAGCGGCGACGGATCTCGGTCGCCGCAGCCAGGCCCGGCGCGTCCGATAGCGTCGTCCCGACCAACGCCACGTCGGGCAGCGTCTCGTCGGCTAGCTTGTAGGCTTCCTCGGCGGTGGCGACGCTGCCCACAACCTCCAGGTTGGAGTCGGTCGCCAGGCAGCCTTCCAGGCCGCGCCGGTAGAGCGCTTCGCGCTCGATGATCAGGACGCGGATGCGGCCGCTCTCGCTCATCGGCTTCCTCTCCGCGTGCTCGCCCCTACCCGGCCGAGTCAGCCGGTATGCGCGGTTGCCCCGTTTCGCGGCAGCATATCAATCGCCGCTTTGGGGTGCCCACGGTTCGTTGCTCCGTAGCCACCTAGTGTACGAGGACCCACCGGCGTCTCTCAACCGGGCGTAATGGGCCAAAGGCCCCACTCGCGCCTAGGAATCATGGGGGACAACGCGGCCGGCCGACACATGGATCTGGTCGCGCTTGCCTGGCGAGACGTGATCGCGAAGGGCGGCGCAGGGTGCGAGGACCGGGCGGATCGGGTGCTTGGTGGTTCACGCTCGGGCCTCGATCCCGGGCTCATGGCTGATCCGGTTGCCTCGGCCCTCGTCGCCGGCGACGAGGTCGACGACGACCTGGGCGACGCAGATTGCCGTCAGGCAGGCGATGAGCGCGAGGGGAAGGAGCGAGCCCCCGAAGGCGCCGAGCAGGAGGGCGGCCGCGGCACCGGCGAAATGGTAGGGTGCCCGAATCTCGCCCGTGATCGCCCGCATCGAGGGCTCGGTGGTGAGGTGAATGACGCCGATCGCGAGCAGGCTCAGCGCCACCGCACCGCAGAGGAGCCAGCGGTCCCCCGCCGCCAGCGGCGATCCCGAGTCGTGCCCGACCAGGTGCTCGACGCCAACGCCGGCGGCGGTGAGGCCTATCAGCAGGAAGAGGTGGGTGTAGAGCCAGATCTGCCCGGCGATGCGGATCCGCTTCAGCACCGACTCGCTCACGTTGTCGAAGTAGACCCACCAGAGCCTGAAGGCGACGGCGAACCCGAGCGCCGCGGACGCGCCGGAGGCGAGCCGCCACTCCTGGTCGGCGACGCCTTCCGCCACCGCTAGGATCGACTCGCCGAGAACGACGATGACAAAAAGGCCGAAGCGCTCAGGGAGGTGGGTGAGATCGGGTGGCAGGAGCGCCTGAAGGTGCCGCACGGTGAGGGGGGTGGCGAACTCGACGACGAAGCCGACGATCCAAAATACGAAGCGTAAGGGGGGCGGGACGAAGACGGAGGCGAGCCAGATGGCCGCCGCGAGCGCGAACCCGGCGGCGTAGTGCCGCGTCAGCGGGCGCGGCGCGGGCTCGGCAAACCAGGCGCCGATATACATGAGGACGAGCATCGCTCGGATCGCGACGTAGGAAAGCGCGAAGCCGACCGATGTGTGGCCGAGACCGTCGTGGACGTTGACCGCCAGCGCGACGTTGGCCAACATCTGCGCGCCGAAGAGGAGACGATGCACGAGGTCGTCCGTGTCGAACCGGTTGGCGTAGAAGGTCGTACCGATCCAGGACCACCAGGACGGGACGAAGAGCGCCGCGAAGGCGAGGACGTCCGACCAGGTGACGTGGGCATCGAGCCGGTGCGCCAACTCGGCGACGATGACGACGAAGACGAGGTCAAAGAAGAGTTCTGTCCAGGTGGCGTGCCGCGCATCCGCGGTGCCTCGCTGCGACCAGAGACGGGGCGGGCGCACCATGGTCGGACGTGTCATGGCGGTGTCTCAGTGGGTTGAGCTAGGTAACCGGGTAGGGGGGAGCCGGTAGACCGGATCACCCGAGAGCCATGGCCTGACAACAGCGACGATCGCCCAAGCGGCGTGACCAGACCGACCAGTCGCCTACCGACTAGGGCGTGTCCGCAAAGTCTGGAGGCGCTTCGCAGATTCCTGGGTATGCCGCGCTGCTATCGCCTGTCGGCTGATAGACTCTCCATCTTCAGATAGGGCGACCAGCATTGGGAGCGGTGGGGTCATCCTTGAGCACCATCCGCACGGCGACCGGGCGGCGCATCTTCTACGACGAGTCCGGGATCGGCCCCCGGTCCTCTGATCCTGGGGCAGGGGATACCGCCGGGGCTGCCCACGCAGCTGGCCGACGCCCTCGCCCCCCGCTTCCGGGTCGTGGCCATGGACAACCGCGACGCCGGCGAGAGCGAGCCGAGACCGACTACTACGGGTTCGGGGACATGGCCGGGGACGCGGCCGCCCTGCTCGACGCGCTCGGCATCGATCGGGCGCACGTGCTTGGCCACTCCCTGGGGGCGAGCATCGCCGCGCAACTGGTCCTCGACCATCCTGCCCGGGTCGACCGCCTCGTCCTGGTTGGCGCCGCCGTGGCGGGAGCCGGCGCACCGGGCCGGCGACCCGTTGCCGCCGCCCGCGGCGTGGTGGATCGACGACCCCGTCGAGCGCATGCGCCGCTGGCTGCCCCGACATCCTCGGGCCGGACTACCGCGCCCGGATGGACGAGGCGGACGCGGCGACCATCGTCGAGCCGGAGCGGGGAGCCGGTCGACCTGGGCGGGGATGATGCGCCAAGAAGCGACGAAGGAGGAAGCGACCAGCTCCGAGACGGCTCGCCGAGGTCCGCGCGCCGACGCTGGTGCTCCACGGGGCGCCGACGTCCCCGAGGAGGCCCAGGCGCTGGCGGCCCGCATCCCCGGCGCCCACCTCGTCGTGCTCCCGGGGGTCGGCCACCTGCCCTGGGTGGAGCGCCCCGACGCGGCGAACGGCGCGATCCCGTCCTTCCTCACGGAGGCGGGCGCGCCCGTCCCCGCGGGGTAGATCACCGGGACCACCCTCCCGACAGACGGGTGCCGCGTCTTCACAACCAGAGCATGATGGCGGCGATGGTGATCATTGCGTGGTAGTTGCGCGCTCGCTTCTCGTAGCGCGTGGCAATTCGTCGGAATTGCTTTAGACGGTTGATGAGCCGCTCCACCACGTTTCGCTCTCGGTAGGCGACTCGGTCAAAGGCAGGATCCGGGGGTTGGTCGGCCTTGGTCGGGATCACCGCGCCGATCCGGCGTTCCTTCAAGTACCGTCGAACCGAAGAACTGCTGTAGCCCTTGTCCCCGGCGACGCGGTCCGGTCGTATCCGGGGTCGTCCTCGCCCCGGGCGCTTGACCGCTCCCTTGCTCCATGAGAACGGGGAGCACCGATTGCTCATGGCGTTCTCCTCCGGTTACCACGAAGACCATCGGCCTGCCGTTCCGCTCGCACCGAAGGTGAATCTTCGTGGTAAAGCCGCCGCGGCTGCGGCCAAGGGCCTCAGCTGCCGATCCCCCTTTGGCACCGGCGGCGTGCTGGTGCGCCCGGACGACGGTGCTGTCGACGAAGTGCAGCGACCAGTCCAGCCGGCCTTCGGCGTCGGCCCGCCGTTGCAGTTCGGCCAGGATCCGATCCCACACTCCCGCCTTCTGCCAGCGGTAGAAGCGGCTGGAGACCGTCTTCCAGGAACCGTAGCGCGCGGGGCGGCAGCGCCAGGGGCAGCCCGTGCGCAGCACCCAGAGGATGCCGTTGATGACGGTTCGGTGGTCGTTGGCGGGGCGGCCGGTCGGTGGCTTCTGCGGCGGCAGCAGCGGGCGAAGCCGTTCCCACTGCGCGTCGGTCAAATCGCTCGTTGCCATGCCGCCAAGCATAGGCGTCCCGGGGTTTGCGGACACGCCCTAGCCATTACTGCCTGCCAACCGCCGACTGCCGTCTCAAACGTAGGTCTGGTCGATGAAGCACCAGCGCCACGTCTCGCCCGGCTCGAATGACTGGATGATCGGGTGGTTGGTGGCGTGGAAGTGCTTGGTGGCGTGCCTGTTCTTGGACGAGTCGCAGCACCCCACATGGCCGCAGACGAGGCACTCGCGCAGTTGGACCCAGGCGTCGCCGGTCTTGAGGCAGTCCTCGCAGCCCTGCGCGCTCGGGTTGACGTCACGGACCTGGTCCAGGTGCGTGCAGGTGGTGGGCATAGTACGTCCGCCTTCTGGTCGGGTCGGTGCGACGGCCCTACGTTAGCACGATCGCGAGCGGATCCGGTGCGTTGGACCGGAGCAATCGTAGCCCACGGGTAGCGGACGTCGCAACGCCCAAATGGGGAGGGCGCCGCCTGGAGGTTTGGGCAGGCAACTGCGTCCGCTCACACGCCGGGCGCTGCTCGCGAGCCCCGGGAAAGGCAAGCGTTCGGCGGCGGTCGAGGCGGTGTGGCCGGCGATGAACGGCTGGTTCACGTTGAGGCAGGCTCGCCCCAGCATCGTCTCGGGGTGACGGATACGGAGCAGGGAGTAGGTCGAGCGTGATCCCGATGTGGGGCTGGAAGAATCGCTCGAGGGGGAATGTTGCCGTCCCGACGGCCCAGATCCCCACGAGGTCGACGGCTTCCGTCGCCCGTGCCGCGCCCTGTCGCCCAAAGCTGGGCGAGGCGCCGTCGGGAGCGTCCGTGGCTGGTGGCAATTGGCTCCGGCGTCGGTCAGCCGGTCGTCGCGTGGCGGCCGAGGCCCGCGGGCGGTGTCGAGTTGCGGACGAGGCCGGTGATGGCGACCAGGGTGACGACGTAGGGCAGCGCGGTGATCAGCTCCTTGGAGATCGGCACGCCCACGGCCTGCGCCTGGATCTGCACCGCCTGGGCGGCGCCGAACAGGAGGGTCGCGCCGAGGGTGCCGAGGGGCGTCCAGTTGCCGAAGACGAGGGCCGCGAGGGCGATGAACCCGCGGCCGCCGGTCATGTTCGTGGTGAAGAAGGAGAGGTCACCGACCGACAGGTAGGCGCCGCCGATGCCGGCGAGCACGCCGCTGGCGATGACGCAGCCGTAGCGGTAGCGGTCGACCGCGACGCCCACGCTCTCGGCGGCGCGGGGATGCTCGCCGGCGGCGAGGATGCGCAGCCCCGGCTTGGTCCGGAACACGAAGTAGTACACCAGCGGCACGAGCAAGAAGGCAACCGGAACGAGCACATTGAGCCCGCCGCCGATGGAGGGAAGCTTGTCGACGGCCGGGGAGCGGCCGGCCACGTCGAAGAGCCGTTGCAGGAGGAAGGCCGGGACGCCGACGCCGAGCAGGTTGATCGCCGTGCCGGCCACGATCTGGTCACCGCGCAAGGTGATGCACCAAAAGGCGTGGATCAGGGCCGCCAGGCCGGCCGCCACGGCCCCGATCAGCAGGCCGAGATAGGTGTTGCCGGTGTAGTGGGCGCCGGCCGCCGCACTGAAGGCGCCGACGAGCATGAGCCCTTCGAGGGCGATGTTGACCACCCCCGACCGCTCGGAGAGGAGCCCGCCCATCGCCGCGAAGAGGAGCGGGGCGGTCAGCCGCAGCGTGGCGGTCAGCAGGGCGAAGGAGAAGAAGTCACTCACGACGGCTCCTTACGGGACGGTCGTCGGTGGTCGGACGACCGCCTCGTCGACGGTCATCGGCCGCGCTCTCGTCGCCACCCTCGCGGCGGCCGGGGAGTGCGCCCCAAATGTCGCCCATGCACGCGCCGCTTCCGTGCGCCAGGCGATCTCGCACTTCGCTCGACCACCGACCACCGACCACCGGCCGCGGACCGCCGATTACCCGCTTCATCACACCGGCGGCGGCTCGGCGCGGGGTTCCAACTCCGGTTCCATCCCGACGGCGGAGGAGCGGTCCGGTCCCGTCCGCTCACCGGTCTGCTCGACCGGCCGGCCGCGGAAGCGACCGGCAAGGCGCTGCCCGAGGCGCAGGCGGCCGACGGCTGCCAGGGCGGCGACGGCGAGGATGACGAGCGCCTGCAGGACCTGGACCAGCTCCTTGGAGGTGCCCGCCGCGCTCTGCATCTCGGTGGCGCCGCTGTTCAAGGCGCCGAAGAGGAGACCGGCGAGGACGACCCCGAGCGGGTGATTGCGCCCGACGAGTCCGACCGCGATCGCGGTGAAGCCGTAGCCGGGCGAAAAGCCGTGGGTGTACCGGTAGAAGACGCCGAGCACCTCCGAGGCGCCGCCCAGCCCGGCCAGGAGGCCGCTGCCGAGCATGGCGATGGTGATGGTCCGACCCCAACTCATGCCGGCGTAGGCGGCCGCGCCGCGGCTGAGGCCGACGGTCCGCACTCGGTAGCCCAGGGTCGTGCGAAACAGGACGTACCAGAGGACGGCGGCGGCGGCCAGCGCCAGCAGGATACCTGCGCTCACCCGTGTCCCCTCGATCAGCGGGTCCAGGCGGGCCGTTCCCTCGGTCGCGTCGGTGGCCGGCTGCCGGGCGTTGCCCCGGAGCGGACCACCGGAGCCGACCGCATACGCGCTGATGCGGAAGGCAATGTAGTTGAGCATGATCGTGGTGATGACCTCGTGGGCGCCGGTGCTCGCCTTGAGCGCGCCCGGCAGCGCGCCCCACAGCCCCCCAACGATGACCGCCGCCGCCAGCGCCAGCGGCAGATGGATCACCGTTGGGGCACCCAGCTCTTGAGCGCCGACCCACCCCGCGGCGAGGCCACCGAGCACGAGCTGGCCCTCGACGCCGATGTTGAAGAGGCCGGCCTGGTAGGCGATGGCGAACGCCAGGCCGCCGAAGATGAGCGGTGTGGCAGCCACGAGGGTTTCGGAGATCGGATCGACGCCGCCGAGCGAGCCGCGGAAGAGGGCGGCGTAGGCCTCGAACGGGTTATCGCCGGACAGTGCGATGACGCCGGCACCGACGAGCAGCGCCGCCCCGACCGCCCCCAGTGACGAGAGCAGCGCCGGAATCGCTCCGCCGACGCGGCCGGCCCACCCGGCTCGGACGGGCCGAACCGGCTCGACCGCCGGAGTTTGCGGACTAGGCGACGAGAGGCTGCTCATCGCCGCCCCGACCCCCCATCCGCAGCCCCAGCTCGGTGCGCGACACCCGGCCGCTCTCGAACTCGCCGACGATCCGTCCGCCGAACAGGACCAGGATGCGGTCGCTCAGGTCGAGGATCTCGTCGAGGTCGAACGAGATCAGGAGCACGCCCCGGCCCTGGTCGCGCTCAGCCACGAGTTGACGGTGGACGAACTCCACGGCGCCCACATCCAGGCCCCGCGTCGGTTGGACGGCGAGCAGCGCGTCCGGCTCGCGGTGCAGTTCCCGGGCGATGATCAGTTTCTGCTGGTTGCCGCCGGACAGGCTGCCGGCGGGCGTTTCGGCCGATGGCGCGCGGACGTCGAACCTGTCCATCAGCCGCCGGGTCAGGTGCTCCGTCTCGTCGTAGTCGATGCGTCCCCCATGGCTGAAGGGCGGGTCGTCGGCGTTGCCGAGCAGCACGTTCTCGGTCAGGGAGAAGGCGAGCACCAGGCCACGGTTGTGGCGGTCCTCGGGAATGTACGAGAGGCCCGCGCGGCGCACCGCGTGGGGGTCGGCCCCCGTGATGTCCTTGCCTTGCAGCAGGATGCGGCCGCCCTCCGGGCGGCGTAAGCCGGCCAGCGCCTCGACCAACTCCGTCTGGCCGTTTCCTTCCACCCCGCAGATGCCGACGATCTCCCCTCGGCGCACGGTGAGGCTGAGCCCGCGCACAGCGGGCGCGCCGTGCCCACCCGCGACAACCAGGTCCTCGGCGACCAGCACGGGCTCGCCCGGTCGGGCCGGTGGGCGGTCGACCCGGAGGAGGACCTCCCGGCCGACCATCAGCTCGGCCAGCTCGGCGGCGGTGGTGTCGGCGGTGACGCGGGTGCCGACGGTGCGGCCGCGGCGGATGACGGTGACGCGGTCGCTGATGGCCGCGACCTCGCGCAGTTTGTGCGTGATGAAGATGATCGTGCCGCCGCCTTCTCGCAGCCGGCGGAGGATGGCGTAGAGCTCGTCCACCTCCTGGGGCGTCAGCAGCGCCGTCGGCTCGTCGAGGATGAGCGTACGACCGCCCTGGTACAGAGCGCGCAGGATCTCGACGCGTTGCTGCATCCCGACCGGCAGGTCGCCAACGAGGGCGCGGGGGTTGACCCGCAATCCGTACGCTTCGGCCAGGTCGGCGACGCGACGCTCGGCGGCGCGGCGGTCGAGGCGGAGGGACGGGCCCTCGGTGCCCAGAATCACGTTCTCGGTCACCGTGAAGCGGGGGATCAGCATGAAGTGCTGGTGGACCATGCCGAGCCCGGCCTCGACGGCGGCGCGCGGGCCGGCGAAACGCGCGGGTTGGCCGTCGACGCGGATCTCGCCCTCGTCCGGGTGGTAGAGCCCGAACAGGACGTTCATCAGCGTCGACTTGCCGGCGCCGTTCTCCCCGAGCAGGGCGTGGACCTCGCCCCGCTCGACGTCGAGGTCGATGCCGGCGTTGGCAACGACCCCCGGGAAGCGCTTGACGATCCCCCGCATCTCGACGGCCGGGGCCGGGGCCTGGGTTGGGGCCGGGCGGTGGGTCATGGGCGCTTCCGCGGATGAGACGGCCAGACGGCCAGTTGGCGAGATGGCAGGCGGGAGGCTCTGGTTCCGGACCGCTTCGAAGCTGGAGGCGAGATGTCGCGATCGCTCTCAACGCCGCCCGAAACATGGCGCGGCACGCAGTGCCCCGACTGTCTTGCTCCCCGGTCGTCCGGCCGTCTGGCCGTCTAGGCGACCGGCCGCCCTTACGCCTCCGGCGTCGCCGCCGGTAGCGCGTCGAGGGGGACCGGCTCAAAGTCCTCGAGCTCGTCGCGAGTAGTCGGGACCTCGATGGCGCCGTCGATAATCGCCTGCCGGTATTGATCGACAACGGCGAGCACGTCCTCCGGCACCTTGTCGCCCGGCGTCACGAGGCCCATGCCCTCGTTCTCGAGCCGCAGGTCGAGGACGCCGGCCTCGAACTCGCCGTTGACTACCTGCTCGGCGGCGGAGAAGACTGCGGTGTCGACACCCTTGGTGACGGCGCAGAGCTGCTGCTCCTCGCCGAGGTGGCTCTGGTCGGTGTCGGCGGCGATCACGAAGGCGCCCTCACCGACTTCCTTGGCAGCGTCGAACGTGCCGATCCCGGTGGCGCCGGCGATCGGGAAGACGATGTCGACGTCCTGGTTGTAGAGAGCCAGCGACTGTTCGCGGCCCAGGGCCGGGTCGCCGAAGGTGTCGGTGTAGGTGATGACGGGGTCCTCCACGTCTGGGTTCGCCGACCGGATCCCGGCCACGAAGCCGACTTCGTAGCGCTCGACCGGTGGGATGTCCTGGCCGCCGAGGATGCCGACCTTGCCCGTCTCCGTCATCAGGGCGGCGACGACGCCGCCGAGGAACGCGCCCTCGTGCTCGCGGAAGAGGGCGGAGAGGACGTTGTCAAGCTCGACCGGCTCGTCGTTCTGGGTCGGGACCGCGTCGATCAGCAGGAACTGCTTGTCGGGGTTGTCCTGTGCGACGGTGGCCACCGCGTCGGCGAGCAAGAAGCCGACGGCGACGGTCAGGTCGCTCTGCTCGGCCGCTTGGGTCAGGTTCGGGACGTAGTCCGCCGTCTCCTGCGACTCGATCACCTTGGGGGTGATGCCGAGATCGGCCTCGGCGCGATCGAGGCCGCGCTTGGCGAGGTCGTTGAAATTCTGGTCGCCGAGACCGGCGGTATCCGTGACGATCGTGACGGTCCTTCCCTTGCCATCCTGGGCGCGGGCGTCGGGAGCGCGGAGCACGGTCACCGACAGCGAGAGTAGGAGCGCTAGCGCGAAGATGGGACGCCAGAACGCCGACCGCGCGAAGAGCCGAGCGGGGTGCGACATCAACCTCTCCTCCGTTCCGACTACCACCGGTCCCGGCCGGGGGGTTGGTGGGTCACCGAACCTGAACCGGGACCCGCACGTGAACTCGCGCGGATGGTAGCAGGAACCCGGGTTGGGGGCGACCTCTGCGTCACATCGGCTCGACGGGTCGTGGGCGCCGCACGCGCCGCGGTCCGGTCGCGGCGACGGGGACGGTGTGCTGGCTAGCAGGCCGGCGCGGTTGGCGTCGCTATCCCCTCAGGTGTCGCCATCCCGGTCATGCCGGCGATCGGGACGCCCGAGACGGTGAAGGGCAGCTCCGGCTGGCCGGTTTGCCGCGCCGCGAACTGGGAGTTGACGACGAGCAGGCAGCCGTCGTAGCGGGCAATGGTCGAGGGGGAGGCGAACGACGGATCGGTGAAACCCTCGCCGAGGGTGCCGGTCGTGAAGTCCTGGCCGAGCTTGACGACCGTGATCTGGCCTTGCCGCACGACGTAGAGGGTCCGGTCTTCGAGGAGCATGCCATCGCCGCCGGTCAGGCTCTCGCCGCCGAGGTCGACCCGGCCGACCTGGTGGCTAGCGAGATCGATCCGGTAGAGATTGCCGGTGTTGGACTGGACGACGAGGAGGGTCTCGCCGTCGGGAGTGGCGACGATGCCGTTGGCGTTGAAGCCCTCGACGTACTCGAACGGGGTATCGGTGAAGGCGAGAAACGCTTCGAGTTCCCCGCCGCCCACCTCGGGCGAGGCCGCGTCGGACGTTGCATCCCCGCCGGTCATGGCGGAAGCGGAGACGCGGTAGAGGGTGGGACTGAAGGAGTCGGTGACGTAGGCGTCGCCGGCGGGGGTGATGGCGATGTCGTTGAGAAAGGTGGCGCCTTCCGGCTGGCCGTTGCCGAAGCTGGCAATGAGCTCTCCACTCGCCGTGTCGTAGACAAAGACGCGACCGGTCGGACCGCCGGCGACGACGAGCCGGCCCTCGGGGTCGAGCTTCATGCCGACGGCGACCGTGCGCCCGTCGGCGCCGGCCTCGGAGAAGACTTCCACCTCCCCGGTGGCGATGTCGCCGCGGAAGATGGTGCCGTCACCGGTGCTGCCGACGAAGAAGGTCCCGGTCTCCTCGTCGTAGGCGACACCCTCCGGATAGACCTGGTCTCCGGGCAGCGGGAAGAGGCGGGTGCCGCCCGTGGTGGGCGTAGCGTCCGGCGTGGCCTGGGCGGCGACAGACGCGGTGGACAGGACGAGCGTCAGCAGCGCGGCTAACGCGACGACCAGAGGGCGGTGGTTGAACATGCGATTTTCTCCTCCGGCGACCGCCGGCGTGCCCCACGATCCGAGCCTTGCTCCGGTCTACGCCCGGCGAGGGCGCGGTGGTCGCACCAACCCTGGTGGCGGGACAGGACTCGCGCCAGGTGTTCGAGCGTCCCGGCGTGAGAGGCGTCGGGCGCGAGGAGCGGCACTCCGGCCCAAGGCGCGGTGATTCTGGTGCCCGATGGCGGCAATGAGCTATCTCGCCCGACGGCGCGTGGCCGTAACGCCCGGTGCCGAAACCCTTGGCTGACCTAGCTCACGGGATTGAAGCGGGCTGGTCGTCGCGTGACCGTGCGCGCGGCGCCTGTGGCCCCGTTCATGGGCTGATCAGGCCGGCCCTGCGAGCTTTCGCCCCGGGCGCCGCGACCGCCGCGCCACGTGTTGAACGGGCTCCTCCGGGGCAGCACCCCCATCGGGTGTGGCAGCAGCAGCCGGCTTCTTCGGCTTGGGCTTCGGCACGGCGCGGCGCGTGCCATCCTTCCGCGGCTTGCGCCCGATCACCGCGACCGCCGCCTCGCCGTCACTGGGACCCGCGACGCGCTCGGCGGCCGGGTCGGCAGCCGGCGGCGCGGACCCATCGGCGGCGCTGTCCCCGGCGGTGGGTGCCAATCCCTCCAGTGGAGCGAAGCCGAGGCTCAGGGACTGCTCGACGATGCCGCGGCGGAGGAGGCGCTCGGCGTCCTGCAGGCCGTCGCGCAGAGGGTGCTCCGGCATGACGTCGGTGAGCATCTCGCGCACCTGGCGGATCAGGTCGATCGTCTTGTTGAAGGTCAGGACGAGGTCGCCCTCCGACAGCTCGATCGTCTCCCCGATCTGAGCCATCGTCTCGCCCCGGCACCAGGCGCGGGCGGCGCCGTAGAAGGTCGGGTTGTGGCCTTCCGAGATGAAGAGCCCTTCGCCCCGTTCCTCACTCAACACCGCGTGCTCCAGGTCCTCCAGGCGGCGGCGGGCGAGGACGAGGCGGTCGGGTAGGGTGTAATGGTTGGCGTAGCGGAAGTCGCGGTCGAAGCTGAACCACGAGAAGACCTCGGCTAGGTCCTCCGGCGGCAGGCGGTCGAGGACGCCGCGGTCGATCAGCTCGCAGAGGATCAGGCCGTCGGTGTCGAAGACATCGGCCAGCATGTCGGCCTTCGCGGTCGGATAGCCGCGGTGAAGGTAACCGAAGCGATGGAGGACGTTGCGGATGCCGCGGATGACGCCCCGGATGCGCGCGTCCTCGGCGTCGACCTCGCGCCCGAGCGCTTGCTCGACGGCGCGGCGCTCCCGGTCAAGCTTGTCGACCTGGACCAGGTAGTCGCGGTGCTCCTTGCGCCGGGGGCAGGTGTGGCAGGGGTGGACGAGCCGCTCCTGCTGCAGCTCCTTGACCTGGGCGTGGGCCTCCGCGGTCTGTGCCTCCAGCCCGCCGAGCGCGTCGGCAACGCGCTCCCGCTCCCGGGCGCGGTGCTCCGCGGCCAGTGCGTCGAGGTCGGGGAGCCCAATCTCCGCCACGCGCCGCCACAACGCCGTCAGCGCATCGGCGGGGATGAGCGTCGTCGCGTCGGTCACCCCTTCCGGCGGGTACGCCAGGGCGGACGGCACCTCGACCACCCGGTCGGTCAGGTGGTCGATCTGGCGATACTCGGCGAAGAGGCGGATCGTGTTCCCATCCTCGAACAAGAAGCGGCCGATGCCACCCTCGCTCCCGCGGCCGAGGTAGACACCCCAGCCGCCGTCGCGGCCGTGCGCGACCAGCCCGACCGGTGCGTGGCGGAAGGCGCGGCGCAACGCCTGGCGGCCCGGGTCCGGCCAGGGAGAAGCGGCGGCCGTGGCGCGGTAGACGCCGTCGACGTCCTCCTTCAAGCGCCGCTCCTTGTGCTGGGCGGCGGTCAGGGAGCGGGTGACGCGGCGGTAGTCCTCCAGCAGCTCGTCGCCGGCGTCGAGGCCGATCAGGCAGCCCTGCGGAATCTTGGCGATCTCGGCGCCGATGGCGAGGATCTCGTCCTCGAGCTCCCGCAGGCGTTGGGCGGTCTGGAACTGGGCCAGGCTCTGCTGGAGCATAGATCGGACGCGGTCGCCATGGGGCGGGTCCCAAAGGTTGAGGACGGTGTTGTAGCGGACCGCGAACGCGGAGCGGACCGGATGCAACTGGCCGGTCCCAATCTCCAACGTCTCGCGGAAAGAGATCCAGGGTGAGTAAGGAACGACGACGTGACCGAAGGCGTCCATGCCACGGCGACCAGCGCGACCGGCCATCTGCTGGAACTCGTTCGGGATCAGGACGCGGCGGCGGCGACCATCCCACTTGCTCATGCGGCCGACGATCACGGTGCGGGCCGGCATGTTGACCCCGAGCGCCAGCGTGTCGGTGGCAAAGACCACCTGCATCAGGCCCCGGCTGAAGAGCACCTCGACGAGTTGCTTGAGGACCGGCAGGAGACCGGCGTGGTGGAACCCGATTCCCTTGCGGGCGAGGGCGGTGATCGTCTTGACCTGGTCGAGCTCCCGGTCCTCGGGGCGGAGGGCGGCGAGGACGGCATCAAGCGTCGCCTCGATCCGGGCGAGGTGGGCGGGACCAACGAGGTGAGGACGCATCACGGCCAGGCGCTCGGCGTAGGCCTGACAGTCGTTGCGGCTGAAGAGGAAGTAGATGGCCGGGAGCATCTCCTCGGCCGCGAGGGCGTCGACGATCTCGCGCGGCTGCGGCTCGTCCATCTCCGGCGTGGCACGCTCAGCCGGGCGGCGCCCGTATGGACCGCCGCGCCCGGCCTGGCGCCGCAGCTCGCCGCCGGTGTGGGGGAAGTCCTTGATGCGCTTCCCGGTGTGGTCGACGACCCGGTGCAGTTTCCCGTCGAGGAAGTAGTAGAGGGCGAGGGGGACGGCGCGCTCGTCGTGGGTAATGAGGCGGATTGGGCGGTGAGTGCGGCTAATCCAGGCGGCGATCTCGTTCGCGTTGGAGACGGTGGCGGACAGACAGACGAAGCGGACGTGATCGGGGCAGAGGATGATCGCTTCTTCCCAGGTGGTGCCGCGCTCGGGATCGGCCAGGTAGTGGATCTCGTCGAAGATGACGCAGTCGACCGCGTCGAGGTCCCACGGCGTCTGGAGGAGCATGTTGCGCAGCACCTCGGTCGTCATCACGACGATCCGGGCGTCGCGATTCTCGGAGACATCGCCGGTGAGGAGGCCGACGTCGTCGCCGTAGAGGGCGCGCAGGTCGCGGTACTTCTGGTTGGAGAGGGCCTTGATCGGGGTGGTGTAGAGGACGCGGCCGGTCCGCTTGAATGTTTCCCAGATGGCATATTCGGCGATGATCGTTTTGCCCGTGCCCGTCGGCGCGGCGACCATGACCGAGTCGCCGTGGAAGAGGGTGCGGATCGCCTCGCGCTGGAAGTCGTCGAGCGCAAAGGGATACATCGCGGCGAACTGGTCGAGCTCGGACTCGACCGCCCGGTCGAGGGGCGCGGCTTCAATCGCATCAAGCGTGGTGGGGGGCGCTGCGTCGTGCGATCCGTTGGCCGAAGGATCGCTATGCGCGCGGTTGCGCCGAGTTCTGCCGGTGCCGGACTGAGTCTTGGCTGGGGATGCGGAGGCTGGGTCAGACAAAGCGAGACAAATTCCTTCGGTGCCGTAGCGAGATGGTTAGGAGCTTGGGCCCGGCCCGCAGATGCCCCGCGTGCTACGGGCGAGTGTACTACGGGCGGGTGGGCCTGAAGGCCGGACCGGCCCGACCGGCCCTCATCCGCCGCCCGGCACGATCGGGAAGACGACAACCGGCCGGTTGCCCTCGACCTCGCGCTCGGTGAGGATGACGAGGGACGTGGCATCGAGTCGCCGCAGCGCGTAGGACGGGTGCTCGCCAACGAAGCAGGAGCGGTCCTCGATCCGCGGCCCGAAGATGTCGAGGCCGTCCGCGCCGGCGACCGTCGCACCCGGCGGCGCGGCCGTTCGGTGCCGGCCAGATAGCCGGCCTGGGGGGCCACTCGCCGGGTGTGCGTCCGTCGAGCGTCCGCATGGGCGTGGCGCTTCCGGGCGGTGGCTCCGTCGCCAACCAGCGATGAGACGCCACGCCCGGGTGCGGCGGCGTGGGAGACGCTCGGTTGAGGCGGGCGGCGGGCCCACGATCTCGACGCCGCACGTGGCGGCGATGGCAAGCAGGCGCCTGATATCGGGCGGTGCCTCCGAGGCCGGTGGGAAAGTGAGCGTCTGCGCCGGCTCGTTCAGGTCGCGCGAGAAGCCCTCGAGGCCGCCGGTGAGCCAACGTGCCTCTGATCGGCTGTGGTCCGGTGGCGACTGAGCGACCGGTCAGGAAGAGATGGCTGGCGGCCACAGTTGTGCTTCGAGGCGGTCCGGCAGGCTCCACCCCGGGGCCTGGGGCCGGAGGGAGGACGACGATCCTACCGCCGGTTGACGACGGCTGGCGTTCGGCCTATGGTGACCGGCGAACGGCAGGAGGTGTTTCGTGCGACCGGCACCATTCGGGAACGTGGTGAGCACGACCATTGTGCGGCAGCGCCAGCAGACCAGGAGGTCTGGCTAGCCGCGCTTGCCCTGCATCGCACCAGCGCACGGCGACCCGCCAGACCTCAATCGGCTGGCGGGTTTTGTTGTGCCCTGGGGACGATGCGTGACCGGCCGGGGCACCACCCACGGAGGTGACCCGGCATGGACATCGCGTTCTTCGGACGGGGGCTGGTCGTCGGCTTCGCCGTCGCGGCTCCGGTCGGGGCCATCGGCCTCCTCTGCATCCGGCGCACCCTCGCCGATGGCCGTCTTATAGGGTTCGTCTCCGGCTTGGGCGCGGCCAGCGCGGACGCACTCTACGGCGCGGTGGCAGCCCTCGGGCTCACGTCGGTCTTGTCGGCGCTCATCGAGCACCAAGGCTGGGTGCGCCTCGTCGGTGGGCTGTTCCTGTGCTACCTCGGGGTGCGGACGGCGGCGGCGCGCCCGGCGGCAGCGGCGGTCCAGTTGGGCCGCGGCCTGGCCGCCGCCTACGGCTCGACCTTCGCTCTGACGCTGGCCAACCCGAGCACGATTCTGTCGTTCGCGGCGGTCTTCGCCGGATTGGGGCTCGCCGGTCCGGCTGGCGACCGTCGGTCGGCGGTGCTGCTGGTGGTCGGTGTCTTCCTCGGCTCGGCGTTGTGGTGGTTGCTGCTGAGCGGAGGGATCGGGCACTTTCGCCACCTGTTCACCCCGGCGCGACTGCGTTGGGTGAACCGGCTGTCGGGCGCGGCGCTGGCCGGGTTCGGCCTCCTCACCCTCCTCGGCCCGTCCCACTGAGCCGTCCCAGCGGCGTCGGTCAAGTGGCGTGCCTAGCGAGCGGCACCCAGGTTGAGATCGTCTCCTCGGCCTGCGCGCGGCACCCGCTCCATTGCCGGGCGGATGGCGCGACGAAACCGCTGCCGCTCGTCAGTCCGCTCGGTCGCAGGAGGCATGAGCAATGACGGGCCGGGGCAACGGGGGGCCGAGATCGATGTTTCAACGGGTGGAGCGTCGATCGCGGCCTCGTGACCTGTGCCGAGCCAATCACGGCGACGGATGGTGTCCAACCGGCTGGCGCGTGGGGACGTAACCCCCGGTGGGGGTGATCTGGGAGTTGCTTACCTGATCACCGGCGCGACTGCTTCCTCTGCCGCCTCCTCCGGCGGTCGGACCTGACGGAACATCGCCAGCAGCAGCAGGTCGTAGATCGCCTTAGTGATGCCGGCAATCACGAGCGGCCAGCCGAAGCTGGACACACTCAGGAGCCAGCCGGCGGGCAGAGGCCCGGCCGCGGCGGCCAGACTGCGGGGGACGTTGGTAACGCTGGCGGCGGCGGCCCGTTCCTCCGGCGCAACAACCGCCATCACGTACGATTGGCGGGCCGGCACGTCCATCTGCGACAGAGCGCTACGCACCAGTAGGCATGCGATGGCCCACGGTGCCGTCGGCATGAGGGCGGCCAGGACGAGGCAGCCATTGGCAGGGAGATGGGTCGCAACCATCGTCTCGACCAGTCCGATCCGGGCGGCCAGGCGCGGGGCGATCAGCTGCGAGAACGCCGACAGGAGGCCCGACCAGAAGAAGATCACCCCGGCGGTGGCCACGGACAGGTCGAAGCGCTCGAAGAGCCACAGGGCGAGCAGCGATTGCACGACGAAGCCGCCGGCGAACGAATCGAGACTGAACAGACCGGCCAGGGTGTAGACGATCCGCCTCGACTGCTCCAGGGGGTGTCGCGACCGCGGCGGTCCCGGCTCGATCGCCGGCGAGAGGTCGCGGTAGAGGCGCAGCACCACCAAGCCCAGCACCCCGTAGAGGAAGAACATCCCGCGCAGCGCGGCGTTCAGTCCGATCCCCGTGCCGTCCGCGAGGAACTGGGGCAACCCGGCCGCGAGGGCGCCGACCGCCGCCACGAGCGAGCCGGCGACGTTGTACCGGGCGAACAGGGCGGTGCGTTGGGCGGCGCCCACCGCCTGGGACAGAAGCGCCTGCTCGGTGGGGAGGAAGATGCTCACGTCCCCGGTCGAGGGGTTAAGGGTGCCGACGAAGGCAACGACGAGCAGTGGCCAGAAGTCGCCGATCAGGGTGAAACCCGCCCCGGTGGCGACCATCAAGAGCGACGCCCGGACCAGCAACGCCCGGCGCGGGAAGCGGTGCGCGACCAGCCCGACGAACAGTGTCAGTGCCGCCGAGCCGACCAGCGTGGCGGTGGCAACCGCCCCGATGCGCAGGTTATCGAGGCCAAGGGTGACGAGATGGAGGGGGAGCAGGACGCTGACGAACCCGTCGCCGAAGGCGCGGACGGCGCGGGCGCGCAACAGCACTGCCGCGTCCGGAGTCGTCCCCGATGGGAGGAGACGCCCACGCATGGCCGCAACCATCCCTCGCATCATCGGCCAATGCCCCGAGTGACGCCCCGACGTGGCGAGCGGTCCCAATCGGCCGGTGTTGTACCCCATTACCCGGTGACGGACCGGATCAAGCAACGTACCAACGAGACGGAAGCCGCCGAACGACAACCTACAGCCGGCCCGGCCACTGCTCGCACCGCCAATCGTGCAGACGTCTGGGTGCTGCCAGGTGATGGCGCGAGCCGGGGGGTTCGCCCCAAGCCAGCCAGAGCGGAGCGACTCGCTCGGCCGATGTCCATGACACGCACCCCACCGCCGACGTTTCCGGGCACCGACGATGCGAAGTTGAACGTGTTGCCGGTGTCGGTACTCGGTGGCCCGAGACGAGCGTCCGTGTTGGGCGATACGGGTGGCAGCGGCGTCCGTCGGAGCAATGCCCACCTCCTCGCCGCACCGGCGCCTGGCGCGCCGTAGCAATTCTTCTCGCGACGACCCGCGTCCGAGCGGCCATGCCACGATCGCAACGGCGCATGGAGAGAAAGGATGACACGATGGCCGACTACGTGACCCCAGGGTTCCACCACGTGACGATGGTGGCCAAGGACGCGCGCCGCACCCTGACGTTCTACCGCGATCTCCTCGGCTTCCCGCTCGTCAAGCAGACGGTCAACTTCGACCTGCCGAGCAGCTACCACCTCTATTTCGGTGACGAGCAGGGGCGACCCGGCACCATCCTGACCTTCTTTGAGTGGCCGCACGCCGGCCGTGGCGCCTGGGGCGTGGGCGGTGTCCATCACGTCGCGCTTGCCGTCGCCGACGAGGCGCAGCAGCTCAAGTGGAAGCGCCGGCTGACCGACGCCGGGGTGCCGGTCACGGGCCCATACGACCGCACCTGGTTCACGAGCATCTACTTCGCCGACCCGGACGGTCAGATCCTTGAGATCGCGACCGAGGGGCCGGGCTTCGCAATCGACGAGCCGATCGAGGCCCTCGGCCGGGAGTTGATCCAGCCGAAGCCGCACCGACTGGTCGGCGGGCGCGACGAGGCGGCGATCCGCGCGCTGACCCACCCCGAGCCGGTGCCGGCGATCGACGACGTGATGCGCCTGCGCGGCATCCACCACGTCACCGGGTTCACCGACGACCTGCAGGCGGCCGACGAGTTCTACCAGCGGACTCTCGGCCTGCGGCTCGTCAAGCGGAGCGTCAATCAGGACGACCCCGATACCCTTCACTACTTTTGGGCGAACTACGATGGCAGCCGCGTTCTTCCGGGCAGCGACATGACCCTCTTCGGCTGGCCCGCCGACGCCCGCCGCGCCCGCGAGGGGGCCGGGCAGACGCACCACGTCGCCTTCCGGGCCCGGGACGAGGAGCAACTGACCGGCTGGCGCGAGCACCTGCTCGCCCAGGGGATCGAGGTTTCGCCAATCAAGGACCGCAACTACTTCAAGAGCCTCTACTTCCGATCCCCTGACGGGTTGCTCCACGAGATCGCGACCGACCCACCCGGTTTCGCCGTCGACGAGGACTCGGCGCACCTCGGCGCGACGCTGAAGCTGCCCGACTGGCTCGAGCCGCGCCGCGAGGAGATTGCCTCCGCGCTGCGGCCGCTCGACTGAGCATCGACACGGAGAGCGGGACCGCGTGGTCGGCCCGCCCCATCGTCCGGAGAGCGACAGATGCTTCTGCACGACCAGCACATTCCCGACGACGCGGCGGACGGCGCGCCGGTGATCGTCCTGCTGCACGGACGTGGCAGCCACAAAGGCGACCTGATGTCGCTCCGTCCGGCCTTGCCGCCCGAGGCGATCGTCGTCGCACCCCAGGCCCCGTTCCCCGGCGCGCCCTGGGGCTACGGCGGCGGCTGGGCGTGGTATCGGTTCATTGGCGGCACGACACCGGATCCGACCTCGTTCGAGGCCGGGCAAGCGGCGCTCGAAGCGTTCCTACACGAACTGCCGCCGCGCCTACCGGTCCGACCGGGACGGATCGTCCTCGGCGGCTTCTCGCAGGGCGCCACGACGAGCCTCGCCTACGCGCTGCGCCATCCCGGCGAGCTCGACGGTGTCATCGTCTTCAGCGGCTTTCTGGCGAGCCACCCGTCGGTCCGGGCGACGGCGGAGACCGCCGCCGGGTTGCGCGTCTTTTGGGGACACGGAACGCACGACCCGATGATCCCGTTCGCCCACGCCCGCGACGGACGCGATGCGCTCCTCGCCGCCGGCGCCGACCTGACCGCGCGCGACTACTCGATCGGCCATTGGATCGAGCCGCAGGAGTTGGCCGACGCCGTCGACTGGCTCGGCGGTGCCGTGGCTGCCGCTGCCGGGTGAGGATCGGCCGGCCGCAGAGCCCAGGTGCTCCTCGACTGCAACGGGCTGTCAGCCCCCCTCGTGAATGCTGTCATCGCGCTCCGACCAGTCGCTGGGTTGTCGGCGCCGGTGGGTGACGCGACAACCAACGTCTCGCCGCGCTCGCTCCCGGGCAACGGCAACGTCCCGCCGGACACCACACCCGGGCGCCCACAGAACGCCATGCGTAGGCTCCCGACGCGAACTCGTGCCGAAGGCCGGGAGCCGATTTGGATCAGCCATCGAGCGTGAGCAGCGTTGGCACAGGCTGATGCGTCCCTCGGCGCGCCGGCCGGTGGACGCCGATCAGCCGAGTACCGCACCTGCGATCCACAGCGCCGACCGCGCGGGCGTGCCCACCGGAGGAGGGGGACCCTCCACGATGCTTCCAGATCGTCGTCTTTGCTGTCCCACGGGTGGACGACGCCCACGAGCCGGTCAGCACGCCGCCGCCGAGCCAGAACCTCGGGAGCCGGCCGCAGGGCGGTCAGCCACCGATGGGCGCCGCGCCGCGCACCGCCCAGGCGCGGGCGATGAGCGAGATCGAGCCATCAGGGGCGATTGGGAGGCCGGCTCGGATGCGCTCCCGAAGCGCGGCCCGCTGGTCTTCGGACAGCGACGTGGCGAAACCCGGGGCGGACCCCTGGCCGCCGAGGAAGGGTGTCCAGTAGTCGTCGAAGTCGCGGAAGACGGTCCGGACATCGATGGCCCGCGTCTCAATCTGGCCGAGACCGGCGTTATGAAACAGTGCCTCGAGCGCCTCTGGCCGGCAGAGCGGAAAGCGTCGCCCCTCGTCCAGGTCCCGCGGCGCGAGGTTGAGCGCGATTGCGGCGTCCCAGAAGTGGCGCATCATCCGCATCTCGCCGGCGTAGTCCCAGACGTAGGCGGCGATTGTGCCGCCCGGCCGGGCGGCGCGCCCCATCTCCGCGACCGCCTGCTCGGGTTCGGGAACGAAGTTGAGGACGAGCCCCGCGACGACGGCGTCGTACGCGGCGGTGTCGACCGGGAGGGTGTGGGCGTCGCCGATCTCGAACCGGGCGCGGCCGTCGGCGACGTGCTCGCGGGCGTAGGCGACGAAGCCGGGGGAGGGGTCGACGCCGACAACTTCCTGCGGGGCCGCCACCTCGAGGATCGTTTGGGTGAGCGCGCCGGTGCCGCAGCCGACGTCGAGCCACGTGCTCCCCGGCGGCACCGCGAGCCAGGTCAGGAACTCGCGGGCGACGAGACGGCTCCAGCGACCGACGTAGGGCTCGTAGGCCCCGCCGCTGGCCCAAACCTCGGACCGCTTCGCTCGGACATCCGGTTCACCCATGACTGGTCTCCCTCTTGTGTGGCCCGCCTCGCCTCATCAGCCTGCGTCTACGGTGGCCGGTCCAACGAGTCGCCTTGGTGCCGGGCGTGACAGGCGGGCGCGGCCGGCAGCCATTGCGCGCGCTTCGTGCGTTCCAACGCCATGAGAGAGGCTCCTTCGAGGGACCGCCGGCGACCGTTGCTAGGGGCAACTGCATCCGGCCGTGCCGTCACCGCAGGCACGGCACGACCTCCTCCGCGAGGAGGGTCAGCGTCTCGTGGTCGGCGGCGTCGAGCTGGACGACGAAGTATTGGACGCCGGCGGCCGCTAACTCCAGGTAGTGCTCGACGATCCGTGGGGGCGTGCCGGCGACGGTGGCGCTGGGACCGGCGCGACGGGTGCCCGGCGAGGCAGAGCCGCCGGTCGGCCGCTCCAGCTTCGCCGTGACGTTCTTCTCGGTGCGGCCCATGACGAGCCGGAGCGTGAAGTGGGTTCGTAGAATCTCCTCGTACGGCCGGCCGACGTCGGCGCAGTGCCGGGCCAGCACCTCCAGCTTGCGGCGGACCGCGGGGGCGCCGCCGACGCGCTCCGACCGTCCCTCGACCACCTGCAGCTCGCTGACATTGCAGGCGTCGGCGAAGCGCGCCACCTGGCGCAAGGTGCCTCGCTCCCCATTGCCGCCGATCAGGATCGGGGGCCGCGGTCGTTGGACGGGCGGGGGCACGACCCGCGCCGCCTCCGTCCGGTGGTGGGCACCAATGAATGAGAACGGCCCCGGGCCCCACACGCCTTCGACGATCGCCAGGGTCTCCTCCAGCGCGGCCTGGCGCTCCGGCACCGCGACGAAGGGGACGCCGAGCGCGCGGAACTCGGGCTCGAGCCAGCCGATGCCTAGGCCGAGCACGAGGCGACCGCCGCTGAGGTTGTCGAGGTCGGCCGCGAGCCGGGCAAGGTGTAGCGGGTGACGGTAGGCGACGCAGTTGACGACCGATCCCAGCCGGACGCGCGACGTGACCCCCGCCAGCGCCGAAAGGCAGGTCCAGGGGTCGGGGTGGGTCGAGGGGTGATCAAAGACAAAGAGGCCGTCGAACCCCAGCGCCTCGACCAATTGTCCCGTCTCCAACAGGTCCGGCACCGCCTCCGGATCGACGACGAGTTGGACGCCGAAACGTATGCCCCCGTCCGCCTGGGCCACCCATGGATGCCGCGCCATCGTTGCCGCTCCTCCGCCCACGACGTCGGGGCAGTTGAACACGTGAGCGGCCAACGCCGCGGATCTGATGAACGACACTAGCTCGTGGAGTGGTCCTTACCCGAAGATCTTAGAGAGCGTTATGGAACTTTATGGGCGGACGAGAAGGATGCCCGTGGCGCCGTACCAGGAGTGATCTGAGTCCCAATCAGTGGTCCATTAGATATGAGGGGTCCGGATTGCTAGGAGTCAACGGACCCACGGTCTCGTTGGGGCAGTGTTGACGCACGTTCTCCCGTGGGGATGGCGATTGGCGGCCCAACCACCGTGATCCCATAGCGCTGCCCGATCTCGTCGAGTGCGGCTGGGTCGGGCGGACCCTGCAATGCGCCAAAGTACGTAGCGTACTCGGCGAACATCCCCTCCAGCCCCGCAGGGACGATTGTCCCCACAACGCGCACCGGTCCGGCCGTCAGGTTGGCGAAGGTGTGCGGAACCCCGCGAGGAAGCCACGCGATCCCGCCAGCCGGAACGTCAAACCGCTCATCGCCCAGCACGACCGTGAGCACCCCCTCGATGACGTAGCTTGCCTCGTCCTCGCGGGTGTGCACGTGCAACGACGGACCCGCCGACATCGGTGGCATATGGGCGTCCCCGATGGCGAGCAGACCCCCGGTGTCCGCGCCGCGGACCCGCGTTCGCCATGGGCCCCCGCCGACGCCTCGCGATGTCTCCGGTCCGAGGACAAACGGCTCGGTGCCTCCGTCGATGCCTTGATCCATGACGCCCTCCTCCTGGCGCAGGGGCTCGTAGGAGTAGCGGGGCAGGCGGCCGTGCGTCCTGCCTGGAAGGACCGCAAGCCTCTGGCACGTTCGCCGTGGCGAGCTGTCCTCGCCAGGTCTTGCATTACGCTCTTCGGCGCCGACCGGATCACGGTCGCGTTGTCAGATGCGACCCCGGGCGCCCAGCGTGTTGCGGTGGGTTCGACGAGGACCGCACCGCCCGCATCGGTGCGGACGAGGAGTTGGTGCGCCTACGCCCCGAGAAATGCGGTCTGGGCGAAAGGGGCGTCACGGGAGCCGGGGACGGCCGATTCACCCAGGCGGCGGTGATCCATTCGGGTGGTCATTCGCGACATGACGCGTCTCTTGGCAAACCCAGGCGGCCCGTCCCGGCGGATAGTCGCTTGCGGCCGAGGTGGCACGGATGGGTCAGCCGGCTGCGCAGGCCCCGTGCCGCCCGCCGAGGAAGGCCGAGCGGGCGGCACGGGGCCAGACCGGCCGCCCGTCGCGCCGCATGGCTACGTCGCTGACGCGTCTTCCACCGCCCGGCCAGCGGCCTTCCAGGCGTTGAAGCCGCCGTCCAGGTGGGCCACGTTCTCGTACCCCAGCTGCCGGAGGGTGTCGGCCGCCAGGGCCGAGCGCCCCCCGGAGGCGCAATGCAGGATGACGCGGCGGCCGGGGTCGAACTCGGGTCGGTGGTAGCTGCTGGTCGGGTCGGCCCAAAACTCGAGCATGCCCCGTGGCGCGGCCACCGCCCCCGGAATGACGCCGTGCTGGGCCAGTTCACCCGGCTCGCGCAGGTCGACGAGGAGCGCGTCCCCTCGCTCCAGCTCGGAGGCCACTTGGTCGACGGACAGGTTCTCGACGCGTTGCTTGGCCTCGGCCACCAGCTCGGCGGCGGTCTTCGCCATCGCTGCCTCCTCCGCTTGGTGCGGTCGCCACGCTCGCCGACCGCCGGTGGCCATCTTCGCACACGCTGACCGGGTGGGGGCATCACGTGCGCGCCGCTCCAGCGGCGCGGACGCCCGTGGCTGGAGCACTTGTAGAATAGTGGGTGAGTCGTCACGCGGCTGCGGGGACGCAACCTAGGGTTGACCGTGTTGTGTTCGGTCCTGGGGCCAAATGTTTGTGGAGGCCCACGGCTGGGCCGATAATGCGGGCGCCACGGTGCGCCGGGCGCGACGGGCAACCGCGCCTGCCCCGGCGCCCGTTCTCGCGACCGGGCGGGCGTGGGGACAGACGAAGGCGGCGCGTGCTGAACGCGTGGGTGGGGGTAGTCGCCGCGTTGCGGATCGGCGTGAATGCGCTTCTGCTGTCGACTCGGTCGGGGTACCGGCGCGCTGGTGTGAGCCGCTACATCGAGCGGTTGGTGCGGGCGCTGCCCACCGCGCTGGGGGCGGGGGACGATCTCGTGGCCTACGGGGTGCGCGGCACGTCCGCGCCGGCGCCCGAGCTGGAGTGGGCCTGGCGCCCGGCGCCCTCCTGGTTGCCCGTCGAGCGGCGCATGGTCCGCATCCCCTGGGAGCAGGCGGTGCTGCCACTGCTGGCCCGACGGGACCGTCTGGACGTGTTCCACGCTCCGGTCAACGTCGCGCCGCTCCTGGCGCCGTGTCCCACCGTCGTCACCGTCCACGATTTGGCGTTCTTGCGGGAACCGGGGCGGCTGCCGGCCCGCCGGCGCCGGTACCTTACGACTATGACGCGAGCCTCGGTTCGGCGCGCGGCGCGCGTCCTCGCCGTCTCGGAGCACACCAAGCACGATCTGCTGGAGGTCTTCGGAATCCCGCCGGAGCGGGTCGTCGTGACGCCGCTCGCGGTTGACGAGACATTCCGTCCTCCGTCCCTTGAGGCGCGCGCTGCCTTCCGGGCCAAACACGGTCTGGTGGGGCCCTTCGTGCTGTACGTCGGGACACTCGAGCCGCGCAAGAACGTGCCGGGCTTGTTGCGCGCGTTTGCCGAGATCGTCACGGAGGTGCCGCACGAGCTGGTGCTCGTCGGCGCCCACGGCTGGATGACCGAGGAGATCGACCGAGCCCTGGCAGACGTTCGGCTCCAGGGTCGGGTCCGCGTCACCGGCTATGCCGACGACGCCGAGCTGCCGCTCTGGTACGGCGCCGCCGACCTGTTCGTCTACCCTCCCTTCTACGAGGGATTCGGGCTGCCACCGCTGGAAGCGATGGCGTGCGGGACGTCGGTCGTCGCCTCCGCCAGCTCATCCCTGCCGGAGGTGGTGGGCGACGCGGCCCTCCTCGTCGACCCCGCCGACCGTGAGGCGCTGGCCGACGCGATGCGCCGGGTCCTGACCGACCCTGCGCTCGCCACGGAATTGCGGACCCGCGGCCGGGCGCGGGCCGCGCGGTGCTCCTGGGCGCGGACCGCGGCGGCAACCGTCGTCGCCTACCGTGAGGCGGCGGGGTGAGCGGAGAGAGCCGCCCGACCGTCCGCGACGTCGGCGAATTCGGGCTGATCGAGACCTTGCGCGCGGCGCTGCCGCCGGAGACTACTGCCGCCGAGGCGCTGACGCTCGGCATCGGCGACGACGCCGCGGTCTGGCGGCCGACGCCCGGCGAGGCGCTGGTGGTCACCACCGACGCCCTGGTCGAAGGCGTCCACTTCCGCCTCAACTGGACCGACTGGCCGAGCCTGGGCCACAAGGCGCTGGCCGTCAACCTGTCCGATCTGGCGGCGATGGGCGCCGCACCCAGGCTGGCGACCCTCACCCTCGGGTTGCGGGGGGACGAGCTCGTCACGGACCTCGTCGCCTTCTATCGCGGGCTGGGCGGCCTCGCCGCGCGGACAGGGGTTGTGATCGCCGGGGGCGCCCTCTCCCTCGAGATGGGGTGTGACTAGCGCTTCACGGCCCTCGGAGCGTTCTCTCGGGGGCTGGGCGGCAGCGCCGCTCGGACTGGGGTTGTGCTCGGCGGGGGCGACCTCGTCGCGTCCCCGACCGCGCTTACCCTCCACGTCACCGCGCTCGGCGAGACGCGGGAAGGCCGGTCGCTCACTCGGGCGGGGGCGCGGCCGGGCGACGTCATCGCGGTCAGCGGCACGCTCGGCGCCGCGGCCGCCGGACTGCGCCTCCTGACCGAGCGATCGGCGGGGTTGCGCCGCCACGCCGCGACGACCGCCGACCTTCTCATCGCCGCGCATCTTCGGCCCGAGCCACGCCTCGGCCTCGGTGCCCTGCTGCTGGAGCGGGGCGCGACCGCGGCGATGGATCTGAGCGACGGGTTGCTGGGTGACCTCCCGAAGGTCCTCGCCGCCAGCGGCGTCGCCGCGCGGTTGGATGCCGATGCGATGCCCGTGGCCGCGGCCGTCCGCGCCCTCTTCCCGAGCGACTGGCTGGAGTTGGCCACCCGCGGCGGCGAGGACTACGAGCTGCTCTTCACCGCCCCGCCTTCCGTCTTCGACACGATCCGGGAAGCCGCGACTGGCATCGGAGCGACGGTCACGGTGGTGGGAGAGGTCGTCACGCCGCTCGCGGGGATGCCGGCCGTGGTGATCCGGGGATTGGACGGCGTCGAGCGGCCGGTGGCGGCAGGGGCCTTTGACCATTTCGGGTGAAACGATTCTCACCCCGGGTCGGGACGAGCGCCGCGCTCGCTACCGGACCCGGACGGCGAGGCTCATCGCTTCGACCATCACCTCGAAGAGGTGCGTGTTCTCGTAGGTCCCGAGGAGGCGATCGGCGCCCGGGCCGCGAGCGGTGACCGGGACGGCGGCAGCGGTGTGGCCGGTGGTGGCCCAGCCCATGACGAAGTGGTGGGCGGCGTTGGCGACGGGGAAGGGGCCGTCCTCGGCGGCCAGATCCACGGCGGCCGCGCCCTCCGCGCCGGCGCCGGGTTCGTAGGGGTAGGCCGGGTCATTCGATCCGGCGATCGCCAGCCCGCCGCACTCGTGGTCGGCGGTGACGATGACCAATGTGTTCGGGTCGGTCGCGGCGTACGCTTCGGCGACGGCGACCGCCTTGTCGAGCTCCAGCACCCCCTTGAGGGCGAGGCGGGCGTTGTTGCGGTGGGCCATGCGATCGATGGCCGCCTCCTCGACGAGGAGGAAGAAGCCCTCGGGATTGCGCGACAGGATATCGATCGCCTTGGCGGTCATGTCGGCCAGGGAAACGATCGGGTCGTAGGCATCGCCGCGCCCTTCCGAGTTCTGCCGGAACAACTCCTGGTTGGCGAAGAGGCCGAGTAGCCTGGGACCGCCAGCCGCCCGCAACCCCGCTTCGTCGGCGACGCAGGCGTAGCCCAGTTCCCGGGCACGTGCCACGAGGTCGCCGGCGGTGCCCCGGCTGCGCTCGCGGCCGGTCGGGTCCGGGTCGTCCGGGAAGACGCCGGGCTCACCGGCGGGATACCAGAAGTCCTCGCCCCCGCCAAGGATGACGTCGGGCCGGCTCTGCTCCAGGTACTGACGGGCAATCTCGCTCTGGTCCGCGCGGTGCGCGACGTGAGCGCCGAAAGCCGCGGGGGTGGCGTCGGTGATCTGGCAGGTGGTGATCAGTCCGGCCGATTTGCCGGCTCGCTTGGCGAGCTCGAGGATGGAAGAGACGGGGCGTCCGTTCGGGTCGACGGCGACGGCGCCGTTGACCGTCTTCACTCCGGTTGCCATCGCCGTGGCGGCGGCGGCCGAATCGGTGACGAACGTGTCTGGGTCGGCCGAGACCGTGCCCATCAGGCCGGCGATGGGAAGGCGATCCATGGCCAGGCGCCCGGAGGTGCCGCGGGAGACGAGCTGCCCGGCGAGGCGGTGGGCCTGGCCCATCCCGTCACCGACGAGGAGGATGACGCTCTTCGCCCGCGGCGCCTCTCTGTCAGTGTCCCAGGGGATCGTCGCGGTCGCCACGCAGAGTCCTCGCCGTTGGGCGCGCTTCGCGGGCGACGGCGACCGGAAGCCAGCGGGTCAAGAAGAGGGGCGGTCGACTCGACCGCCCCTCGAATCCTACCACGACCGGCGCCGGGGAGCGTGCGCCTCACGCTCCTGGCTCGGCGAGAAGGGGAGATGCGCTAGCCCGCCGTCCCGATTCGCGTGGTGGCCTTCTCCGCCTGGATGACGACCACGCTCGGATGCGTCGGGTCGTCCTCGCCGAGGGTGGTTAGGTCGGCGAAGTGCTGGTCGACTGTTGAGGGTGCCTGATACCTCCGTCCCGGGAGGCTCGGCGGAGGTCTTCGTGAGATCGACCCTAGCGGCGGGTCACCCTAACCGTGCCGGCGATGTCCGAGGGACAGCCTAAACCGGCAAGGTCAGCGTAACGTGAAACGAGCAACGTCGCGGCGTTCGGGGGCGTCACGCCGGTGCGCTGGCGACACTCGGGGCGCAGCGACAAGGGTCGCGCGGGGCTCGTGCGTTCCCGGTGCGTGGCAAATGAGGAGTGGCGTGCGAGGAGGGCGATCCCGCGCTCAGGATGGTCCGATATCCGCTGTCTGCTGATCCGCGAGCGCCCACCGGTCGGCGCAGGCGTTGCGTTGCTCGGGGGTCAGGCCGGCGACGTCGCGCAGCTTGGCGCCGGCGAGCGAGCGAGCCTGCTCGAGATTCGCACCGTCGAGCTTGGCGCCGTGGAGGTCCGCCCCGGCGAGGTCGGCTTCGGCCAGGTTGGCACCGCGCAGGTCGGCCCCGTGCAGTTTGGCATCACGAAGGGAAGCGCCGGAAAGGTCGGCATCCTGGAGGTCGTCCCGGCTAAGGTCGGCCTTCGTCAGGTTCGCGCCGTGCAGGTCGGCCGCCCTGAGGTTGGCGTCATGGAGGTCGGCTTCGTGCAGGTCCGCCTCGGCGAAGTCGTCGCCGGCGAGGTTGGCGTGGGCGAGGTTCGTCCTGGCGAGGTCTGCCTTGCGCGTCATGGCGGTGCTCCCCTCAAGCGGACACGGTGGGCCGCGCTCGCGGTGGTGCCGGGTGGTGTCGGATGCGTTGCACGGAGAACCCTACCACTGCGGGCCTTATCCCGCATAGGGGCGACGACTGGTGAGGCCCCCGGACGTTCTGGAGGGGACGCCTCCGGGGGGCGCCCGGCTCATGGATCCCATCGGGACAGGCCATCCTGGTTTGTCGATGGCCGGATCGATCTCACGGCGCACGGCGCACGGCGCGGCCGTCCGACGCGGGAAGCGTCCGCTTGCTTGATCACCGTAGCTCCGTCGGCGCCCGCTCATCCGTTCGACGAACGGCGCCTGGTCCGCCGGCCTCGGCCGTGGTTGACGGCCTCGCCGGCCGGCCACCATGATTCCGAGTCAAGGGATCAGAATTGCGCCGCGCACCGTCGCGGTGACAGGTTGGGAGCAGATCGGGTGGTGGAAGAGGTCGACCCGCTGGTTGTCATCGAGGCGATGCCCGGAGGCCGGAAGAGCGTTCTTGAGGCCATCCGATCGAGGCGCAGCGTCGGCAAGGTGCGGCCTGAGCGCCCGCCGCGGGACGTGATCGAGCAGATTGTCGAGGCGGCGACGTGGGCGCCGAACCACCGCCTGACGGAGCCGTGGCGCTTCTACGTGCTGGCCGGTGACGCTCGGGCCGCCCTCGGCCAGGTGATGGGCCGCGCTCAGGCCGCCCGTGCGTCGAGCACGGCGGACCCCGCCGCGACGTTCGCGAAGGCGGCGGCCAAGCCGTTGCGGGCGCCGGTGGTGATCGCCGTCGCCGTCGAACCGACCGGCGGCCCGAAAGTGGTCGAGGTCGAGGAGGTTGCGGCAGGAGCGGCCGCCGTCCAGAACATGCTGCTCGCGGCCCACGAGCTCGGCCTGGCAGCGATCTGGCGGACGGGGGATCCTGCCTACGACCCCGCGGTCAAAGCCTTCTTCGAGCTGCCGCCGACCGCCCACCTCCTTGGCTTCGTCTACGTTGGGTACCCGGACATGCCGCCGCCGGAGCGAGCGCGCCGACCCGTCGCCGACGTTACCCACTGGCTTGGCTGGGACGACGAACTGGGGGCATGACGGGTCCGTTCCCCGTTCCGGCGATGTCGCGTCGCCTCCCTCGTTTGGAATCGCTGCCTCACCGGCCTTGACACCACCGGAAGCATCCGGCTAGAGTCAATTCCGATCCGAACAGTCGGAATTGCTTGACGGTGTTCAGGGAGAGGAAACCGGCGGCATGGTCATAGACAGCACGGGCGAAGTGACGCCTCGGGAACGTCAACCCGCGGACGGGCTGACGCGGCGGGACGCGATTCGCCTCTTTGGCGTCGGCGCCGCGGGCCTCGCCCTCGGCGGGCGCGCCGCCCAGCCAGCGCGCGCCCAAGACGCCACCGCCGAACCCGACCCCGAGGCGGAAGCTGATCCTGAGGCGGAAACGCCCGAGGCAACGGCCGTGCCGGGTGGCACCCCAGTGGGGTCCACCGGACAGGTGACGATCTACTCCGGGCGCCAGGAAAACCTCGTTGGGCCGCTGATTGGGCGCTTCGAGGGCGCGACCGGCGTCGATGCGGCCGTTCGCTACGCCGGGACGCCCGAGCTGGCACTGCAGATCCTTGACGAGGGGGACAACAGCCCGGCGGACGTCTTCCTCGCGCAGGACGCCGGGTTCCTCGGGCTGCTGGCCAATGAGGGGCGCTTCCAGAAGCTGCCCGACGAGCTGCTGGCGCGGGTCGATCCCCGATTCCGCTCGCCGGACGGGTTCTGGGTCGGCGTCTCGGGCCGTGCCCGGGTGGCGGTCTACAACACGGACAAGCTCACCGAGGCCGACCTGCCGGCCTCCGTGCTTGACTTCACCGACCCCAAGTGGAAGGGGCAGATCGGCTGGGCGCCCGAGAACGCCTCGTTCCAGGCCTTCGTCACCGCGCTGCGGCTGGTCAAGGGGGAGGAGGCCGCGCGCGCGTGGCTGGAGGCGATGCAGGCGAACGATCCGGTCGCGTTCGGGAGCAACGACGAGATTGTCGCCGCGGTCGGGCGCGGCGAGATCCAGGTCGGGCTGGCCAACCACTACTACGTCTACGAGCTCAAAGCCGCCGAGGGCGAGGACTTCCCGGTCGCCAACCACTTCTTCGCCGATGGCGACCCCGGCGCCCTGATCAACGTGGCGGGCGTGGGTGTCCTCGACGGGGCGGCGAATGCCGAGCAGGCGCTGCGTTTCGTCGATTACCTGCTCCAGCGCGATGCGCAGACCTACTTTGCCGAAGAGACCTTCGAGTACCCGCTGATCGAGGGCGTCCCGTCGGCCGGGGACCTGAAGCCGCTGGCGGAGATCGAGAGCCCGGACCTTGACCTGAGTGATGACGTGGGGAGAGGGTGGTCGTCGGTGGACTGAGGGCGTCGGTGAGCAGCGCTGCGTCGTCCCGAACGGACACGACCGTCTGCCGACGACCCACGACCGCCTGACGTTGGAGGCGACGTGCTAACGCTCCGGCCCCGCGCGGTGCGAGCGACGATCCTCCCCGGCTTCGGTGGGGAGGAGACGGCGCACGTGCCGTCGCGTCGACGGCGCGGTGGCGCCCGGCCGCCGCTGGTGGTCTGGCTGCCGACGGCGTTGGTCGCGGCGGGGATGGCGCTGCCGCTTCTCTACATTGCGATCCGGACCGCCGGTGCCGGCAGCGGGACCTGGGAGCTGCTGCTCCGCCCGCGCACGGCGCGCGTGTTGGGCAACACGGCGCTCCTCGCTCTTGCCGTGGCGGTGGGGACATCGCTGCTGGCCGTGCCGCTCGCCTGGCTGACGGCGCGGACTGATCTGCCGGGGCGGCGGGCGTGGGCAACCGCGGCTGCCCTACCCTTGGTGGTCCCGTCCTACGTTGGCGCGTTCATCGTCGTCGCGGTGCTTGGGCCGCGCGGGTTGCTCCAGGGGGCGTTGGAAGAGCCGTTCGGGGTGGAGAGCCTGCCAACGGTCTACGGCTTCACCGGGAGCTGGCTGACGCTGACGCTCTTCACCTACCCCTACGTCTTCCTGAGCGTCCGTGCGGCGCTGCGCGGCCTCGATCCGGCGCTGGAAGAGGCGGCGCGCTGCCTCAACCACGGCGCCTGGCGGACCTTCCTCGGCTGCACGCTGCCCCAATTGCGACCCGCGATCGCGGCCGGTGCCCTCCTGGCCGCGCTCTACGCCGTCAGCGACTTCGGCGTCGTCACGCTGTTGCGCTACGACACGTTCGTCCGCGCCATCTACGTCCAGCACCGCTCCTCCTTCGATCGCAGCGCGGCGGCGGCCCTCTCGCTGCTGCTCGTGCTCTTCACGGTGGGTCTGCTGCTCGCCGAGGCGCGCGTGCGCGGCCGAGCGAGCTACCACCGCGTCGGGAGCGGCGCCGCGCGGCGGGCGCGGCCGGTGCCGCTCGGACGGTGGCGCTGGCCGGCGCTCGCCTATTGCGCGCTCGTCGTCGGCGCGGCGCTGGGGCTGCCGCTGGCGACCCTCGGCTATTGGCTCGTGAGCGGGCTCGACGGCCGACCGGCGACCCGGGAGTTGGCGTCGGCGGCGTTCCACTCGGCAACCGTCGGGGGCTGGGCCGCCCTGGTCGCCACGGTGGCCGCGCTGCCGGTCGCGATCCTGGCGGTGCGCTATGGCGGCCGGATCGGCGCGCTGGCGGAGCGATCGAGCTACCTCGGGTACGCCCTGCCCGGCATCGTCATCGCTCTGGCGTTCGTCTTCTTCGGCGCCGGCACGCCCTTCTACCAGACGCTGCCGATGCTCGTCGTGGCATGTGTTGTCCGCTTCCTGCCGCAGGCGATCGGGGCGGCGAGATCGTCGCTGCTCCAGGTCAGTCCGCGGCTTGAGGAGGCGGCGCGTGGCCTCGGGCGCTCCCCACTCGGGGCGGTGGCGAGTGTCACCGCGCCGCTCGCCAGTCCAGGTCTGCTGGCCGGGGCGGCGCTCGTCTGCCTCACCACGATGAAGGAGCTGCCAATCACCCTTCTCCTCAGTCCCACGGGCTACTCAACCCTGGCGACCGAGGTCTGGACCGCCGCCGGCGCCCGTGCCTACGGCGAGGCGGCCGCGCCGGCGCTCCTCCTGATCGCCGTCTCGGCCGTGCCCACGCTCCTCCTCGCCGCCCGCGACCGCGCCGCGGGCGCCTGAGGCGAGACGTGCGCTCGCGGCTCTCCGGGTCCAAGGTTGAGGCGCCGCATCAGCGGAGGACCGCCGTCGAGGCGCCAACTCCGGCGCTGCGCTGCGTGGGGCTCGTCAAGCGGTACGCCGCGACAGCCGTGGTGGACGGGCTCGACCTGACGGCCGAGCGGGGCGAGGTCGTGGCGCTGCTCGGTCCCAGCGGCTGTGGCAAGACCACGACGTTGCGGCTGATCGCCGGCTTCGAGGAGCTCGACAGCGGCACGGTCGAGGTCGGCGGTCGGGTGGTGGCCGGCCGAGGCCGGAACGACCCCCCGGAGAAGCGGCGAGTCGGGATGGTCTTCCAGGACTACGCGCTCTTTCCGCACCTGAGCGTGGCCCGCAACGTCGCCTTCGGCTTGCCGCGGGGCGAAGCGGACCGGGACGCGCGCGTTGAGGCAGCGCTGGCAACCGTTGGTCTGGCCGGCTATGGCCCCCGGATGCCGCACCAGCTGTCGGGCGGGCAGCAGCAGCGGGTGGCGCTGGCGCGCGCGCTGGCGCCGGCGCCGGAGGTGATCCTCCTGGACGAGCCTTTCTCCAACCTCGACGCCGATCTGCGCGCCACGGTGCGGGCGGAGGTGCGCCAGATCCTGGCCGACGCGAACGCCACGGCGGTGCTCGTGACCCACGATCAGGAGGAGGCGCTGAGCCTCGCCGACCGGGTGGCGGTGATGTGGGGCGGCAAGGTGGTACAGGAAGCGAGCCCGGAGGAGCTGTACCACCGCCCGGTCAGCCGCGAGGTGGCGGCCTTCGTCGGCGACGCGCAGTTCATCCCGGGCGAGGGGAGCGGCCGCCGCGTGGCGAGCGAGCTGGGGGACCTGCCGGTCCACGGTGGCGCCAGCGGTCCAGTGGAGATCATGCTCCGGCCGGAAAGCCTGCGCCTCGCGCTCGATCCGGACGGCGCCGAAGGCAGGACCAACGCGACGGTGCTCACCCGGGCGTTCTACGGTCACGATCAGCTGATCACCGTCCGCCTCGACACCGGGCGCGTCCTCCGCTCCCGCCTGGGCACCTACGGCGGCATTCGCCCCGGCGACCGCGTCCAGGTCACGGTGCGGGGGGCGGTGCTCACCTTTCCGCGTGGGGCGTGAGGTGGAGCGAGGAGCCGGTCCCACCGCCACGATTGAACTCGTCAGCAACGGCGCGGAGTCCACGCGCGGCATCGGTGCCTCCCTCGGGCGATTCGCGCGTCCAGGGGACCTGATCCTGCTCCACGGCGACCTCGGCGCGGGCAAGACGACATTGGCGCAGGGCATTGCCCGCGGACTCGGGGTCACCGACTACGTCCAGAGCCCGACCTTCACCCTCGTCGCCGAGCACGAGGGCCGCGCGGCCCTCGGCCAGCCCGTCCTCCTCTACCACCTGGACCTGTACCGACTCGCGGGCGACGACGAGCTGGACAGTTTCGGCTTCGAGGACTACCTGTCCCCCGTCGACGGCGTGAGCGTGGTCGAGTGGCCCGAGCGCGCCGCGAACCGCATCCCCTCCGCGTACCTGCTCGTCCGGTTGGAAAACCTGGGTGTGGATCAGCGTCGACTCCTGATCGAGGCGGTCCCGAGGGACGGACCGTACGCCGAACGCGTCAACGCCCTACGTCGGGACCTTTCGGAGAATGGATAGCCGGTCAGGACAAACACTCGCACGACGGGAGCGGGGATGGCACGTGCCATCCCCGCTCTCGCTTGACCCACCGTCTGCGGCCGGCAGGACCGACCGGGCTTGCGAGCGCCGAACTACCGCGGCGCTTCGATCGCTTCGACGACCAGCTTAGAGCCTGTTTCAAAACCGTCTGGTATCCCGCTCGCGTTGGGAGAGCGGAGCGCTAGTCGCCCGCCGGGGAGAGGCGTTCTGGCGATCAACGTCGCCTAGCGACCGAGTAGTCGGCGGGTTTTGAAACACGCTCTTAACTTCCTGGGTCAGATCCTCGGCGGGTAGTGCTCCGCCAACGCCAAGCCGCTGGCAACGTCGGCATCCCCCCGTCCCTGACACGTGCGACCACTCAACCGCCGGCCGGGACCACGGCGGACGACGGCAGCGTGGATGACGCACTGCGTCTACACACTTGACGAGACACCAGCCGTGGTTCAGGATATGGCCTCCAACCGGGGTTGCCCTGGTGGTTGGCCCAGTCGATTCAGGGGTCGTGGGGATCGAGCAGGATCCTCGTCGAGGAAGGCCGATGGTCAGTACCACAAGCGGGAGCGACGTCAGGCCTTACCGCGGCCAGGCCGTCGTGCAGGGTTCGTCCCGACGCGTACGCCTGAATGCCGGGAAGGAATGGATTCTCTTCATTCTGTTCATGCTTCCCAACCTCCTGCTGTTCGGGCTCTTCAGCTTCTGGCCCATGATCGAGAACATCCGGCTGAGCACGCAACGTTGGGACATGATCTCGCCGGTCCGACTCGGTGTCGGGATGGACAACTACCGATATCTCGTCGAGAACGCCACGTTTCACCGGGTCTTGCTCAATACGGCGTATTTCACCGTGGCAGCGGTTGGCCTCTCCCTCGTGCTCGGGCTCATTGTCGCGCTCTTGTTGAACCAGCCACTCAGATTCCGCGATGGTGCCCGCGCCGTCGTGTTCGCACCGACGCTCCTGTCGGGCGCGGCCATCGGCATCGTTTGGTCCTACATCTTCGATCCGCGGTACGGCCTGCTCGCCCAGGTGCTTAGCTGGGTGAACGTCTCGTCCCCGGACTGGCTCAATCGCCCCGAATGGGCGATGCCGGCTCTCATCATCGTCTACGTCTGGAAGAACTTGGGCTTTGCCGCCGTGATCTTTTTGGCCGGCCTGCAGGCGATCCCGCGCGACCTGTACGACGCGGCCAGGGTCGACGGTGCAAACGTCTGGTGGCGGTTTCGATCGGTCACCCTCCCGATGCTCTCGCCGATTACCTTTTTTCTGCTGATCACCTCGATTCTCAACACCTTCCAGGCCTTCGACATCATTCGGGTGATGACCCAGGGCGGACCGGTCGACGCGACGAACACGCTCATCTACTATGTCTACGAACAGGGCTTCGTCGCCCTCAACGCCGGACGATCGGCCGCCGCCTCACTCGTCCTCTTCGCGCTGATGATGATCATCACGCTGATCCAGCTGCGATTCACCGAACGGCGGGTGCACTATGGCTAGTCTCTCGACCAAAACCCAGCGGCGCCTGAATCAATCCGCGGGGTACCTGACAATGGCGGTGATCGTCCTCCTTATCGGCTTGCCGGTCTGGTGGATGTTCTCCGCGTCGTTGAAGACCAGCCAGGAGATCTACACGTTTCCTCCCGACTGGATCCCGCGCAATCCGCGGTGGAGCAACTTCAAGGACGCGTGGCAATCGTTGCCGTTCGGTCGCTTCTACCTGAATAGCATCATCACGACCCTCGGCGGCTCGGCGCTCGAACTCACGAACGCGACGCTCAGCGCGTACGCGCTCGCCTATTTGCGGTTTCCGTTCAAGAACGTCGTCTTTGCCATCCTCTTGGCGGCGCTGATGATCCCCGCTCAGGTGACCGTCCTCCCGAATTACGTCTTCTTCGGCTCGACGGTGTACGACCTGATCGGCCAGAGCTGGATCAACACCTACCAGGCCATCATCCTGCCCGGGGCGTCGGTGGCGTTCGGGACCTTCCTCTTGCGCCAGAGCTTCTTGGGCCTGCCCCGAGAGGTACTCGACGCCGCCAAGGTGGACGGCGCCGGGCACCTCCGCACCTTGTGGGACGTGGTGCTGCCGATGGCGCGGCCGGTCCTCGTCACGTTTGGGCTGATCTCGGTCGTCGCCAAGTGGAACGACTACCTGTGGCCGCTCGTCATCACCCAAACCCAGAACATGCGCACGCTGACCGTCGGCATTTCCATGTTCTTCGATCTGGAGGGGAACACCGATTGGGGCCTGGTCATGGCCGCCACCGTCTTCGTCATCTTCCCGTTGCTGGTCGTCTTCGTCTTCGCCCAGCGCTTCATCATCGAGGGGCTGACGGCTGGGGCCACCAAAGGCTAGTCGGAGGGGGTGGTACAGTACCGGCGATGGACGCCGGACGGTCCGGAGCGCCCGTCATCTCTCTCGACGTGGTTGGCTGGTATCAGTTCGTGATCGGGACGTGGGTCTCGATCGCATCGCGGGACAACTTGGGACGCCAGGTCGGCGTCCCGGGGGGGCCAACGGCCCGATCAAGGAGGATCACCGCGTCATGAGCAACCACATCAGTCGGCGATCGCTGATCAAAGGCGCCGCCGGCGTCGCGGCCGGGACGGCCGCGCTCGGTGTCTCCAAGCGGAGTCGGGCGTTTGCCGCGCCGGCGGTCATCCAGGAGACCGGTTCTCAGGTCAAGGTGGTGTTCTGGAGCTCGTTCGGTGGCAAGAACGCCGAGGTCGAGCAGGAGCTCCTCCGGCGGTTCCACGAGTCGCAGCAGGATGTCGTGGTCGAGTTCCAGTATCAGGGCACGTACGAGGAGACGGCCCAGAAGGTGATCGCGGCCCTGCAGGCTCGGCAAGCGCCCGACTTCACCGTGCTGTCGGAGGCGAACTGGTTCCGGTTCTACGCGAACCAGTACCTTGCCGCGATGGATGACTTCATCGCCGCCGAGGAGATCGACACCAGCGACTACGTCGAGTCGTTCCTGACGGAGGGCCAGCGGCAGGGCAAGCAGTGGTGGATGTCCTTCGCGCGGTCGACCCCGCTCTTCTATTACAACAAGCAGATGTGGGCAGCGGCCGGTCTGGAGGATCGCGGGCCGAAGACCTACTCCGAGTTCTCCGAGTGGGGACCAAAGCTGGTCAAGAGAGACCGGCAGTGACGTCAGCCAGTGGGCCTTCCTGCATGCCCCGGCCACCGACTACATTTCCTGGTACTTCCAGGGCACCGTCTGGGCCTTCGGCGGCGCCTACTCCGACGAGGAGTTCAATATCCGGATCACCGAGCCGAACGCGGTCAAGGCCGGCGAATGGCTGCGCTCCACGGTTGGCCAAGGGTGGGCCACGGCGTCCCAGGATCGGACCACGGACTTCATCAACGGCGTCACCGCGTCGATGATGCAATCGACGGGCCAACTGGGCAACCTCAAGGCGAACGCGAAGTTTGACTTCGGCGTCGGGTTCCTGCCGAGCGAGGTCAATCCCGGCTGCCCGACCGGCGGTGCCGGCATCGGTATCCTGAGCACATCGCCGGTCGAGAAGCAGCAAGCGGCCTTCAAGTACATCGCGTTCGCGACTTCGCCGGAGATCACCACCTACTGGTCGCAGAACACCGGCTACATGCCGGTCCGCAAGTCGGCCGGCCAGAGCCCGGAGATGCAGGCGTTCTACCAGGAGAACCCGAACTTCCGCACGGCGGTCGAGCAGCTCGCGACCACCTCGCCGCAGGACCCGGCTCGCCGCTTCGTCCCGGCAGGCGATTCGATCATCGGCAAGGGGCTTGGAGCAGCTCACCGTCAGCCAGGCTGAGGTCCAGCCGACCTTCGAGGGATCAAGACGACGCTCGAAGAGGAAGCCCAGCCGATCGTCGAGCAGGTAGAAGCGGTCGAGGGGACGTCCTCTCCGGAGGACGTTCCCAGCAGCGAAGGTTGGACGCTCCAGCGTCCGGTCCTTCGCTGCTGGCGACCTCGCCCTGGCCGCCTGCTGTAACCGTCGCGTCCTCGTGATGGCACCTCGCCGGCTCCGTCCGGGCAGTCGAGGAGGAGCGCCGTGGTCGTTCCCGAATCGCACAGGTGCGCGCTCCAGGTTCGGGCCTCTGTCGATAGAACGTGATCGACGCGGGCGAGCACCCAGGTGCCGGTCCAGTCGGTCGCTCCGATGGACTCCGGTAGCACCTCATCGGCGCGACCCAGGTCGGATAGTCGTCTGGCTGGGCTGGAGAATGTCCGGCGTCGTCTCCCCGGTCAGCACCAGGGGCGGAGGGCATGCCGGCGTCGATCGCCATCCGGAATGTCGGTCATCAGCCGATCGCCGACCATGATGCAGTTGGCCGCGGTCAGTCCGAGCCGCTCCAGGGCAGCTTCGAGCATGAACGGGTCCGGTTTGCCGGTGTGCTGCTCGCAGCGGACGCCGGTGCAGCCTTCGATTGCCCCAATCACGGCGGCGGCGTCCGGCTCGCCGCGGTCCTCCGGGCAACGGGCAAAATCGGTCAGGATTGGTGGCGACGAGCCGGGCCGGGCCGAACGTGCAGATCGCGTCGAAGGCAATCTGCAGCTTTCGGTAGTCGAAGGTACGATCGTAGCTCGCAATGACGATATCGATCTCGGTTGGATCGTCCGACGTTCGGATGCCGGCGGTCGCGAGCGCCTGCTTGAGCGGCGCTTCGCCGATCGGGAAGACGGTCGCGTCGGGATGGTGGCGCCACCAGCCAACTCGTCATCGTGTCGACGGAGTTGAGCACCTGCTCGCGCGTCGCCGGGATGCCGAGGCGCGTCAGTTTGGCGGCATAATCCTCCGGCGAGCTGGTCGGGTTGTTGGAGAGAAAGAGGATCTTGCGATCTAGCGAGATCAGCGCATCGATCAAGCGCCTGGCGCCGGGCAGGAGCTCCTCGCCGAGATAGATCGTGCCGTCGAGGTCGAAGATGTAGCCGGCGGCGAGGCGATCGGGCCGGCGGACCGGGGGACGCCGGCGATGCGGAGGGAGCCACCGGAGCGTGCGTCCTCTCGTTCGATCGCCGCCGTGTCGGCGGCGGTCAAGCATGTCGGAGCCACCGGTCGCGACCGTTCCCGTTCGTTATTTCGGAGCTGGCCTGCAAACCGGAGGGCCGCTGCGCACGTGGGTGTGACCGGATAGCTCGAGGACCTGCCGATCGTGGACAGGGGCGCGGCGCCAGGCGGCCGCGGAGGACGACATCATCATCGAAGTCCGCGACTGCCCAATGTCTGAACCTGCCGGGCGGGAGCGATCACCGCCGACGACGAGGCGGCCCGCCCCGCCCGTGAGGGAGGCGCGCGCCGATCATGGGACGATCGGAAGCCCTTCGCCACGCCCGGAACCGTGCCGGGCCCGCTCGCCCCGGCCGTCGCTCCGGTTGACGAGCGCGGGAGCAGCGGGCGATGCTGCCGGCGTCGCCGCGTTGAGTGGACGCCATGGTGACCGCACTCCGCCCGCAGACCTGGGAAGACCTGTGGGCCATCCCGGAGGACGGCAACCGCTACGAGTTGATGGACGGGGAGGTGGTCGTCAGCCCGCGACCGGGGCGCAAGCATCAGGATGTCGCCAAGGTGTTCTACGATTTCTTGAACGACCACGTGAAGGCCGAGAACGCGGGCGCGGTCTCCTTCGCTCCGGCCGACGGGCGGACTTCCCCCACGACACCGTTCAGCCCGATATCTTCTTCATCCGCCGCGAGCGGCTCCACATCTACGGCGCGGACGGGGTCATGGAGGAGCCGCCCGATCTGGTCGTGGAGCTTCTTTCGCCATCGGCCCGCAGCCGCGATCTGGTCCGCAAGGCGGCGGGGCACGCCCGCGCCGGCGTCCTCGAATACTGGACGGTCGACCCGGACACCCCGGGGGTCCGCATCCGCGTCCTGCGGGACGGTCGCTACGAGGAGGGCGAGCCGGAACGCGGCATCCTCCGCTCGACCGTCCTGCCAACGCTGACCGTCGACGTGGCGGCGCTCTTCGCGGGCCTCGGGTAAGGGCGCGCTACCCGGCGCCGATCAGCTCCCGCCGCAGCTCCCCCAACCGGGCGGCGTACCGCCCAGCGGGCGGGATCGACTCGATCGCCAGGCGGCGCCGGCCCTCGCCGAGGCTTTCCAGGCGGACGAGCAGGTAGCAGTCCGGAAGGCGGCCGGTGGCGCGCTCCGGCCACTCGACCAGGGCGACGCCGTCGGGCGGGGCGAGGTAGTCGTCGAAGCCGAAGCTGTCGAGCTCGGCGTCGTCGCCGGCCAGGCGGTAGAGGTCGAGGTGGTAGAGACGGATCGGCCGTCCGTCGGGCGTCCGGCCGTCAAGTTCGTTGACGAGGGTGAAGGTCGGGCTTTGCACCGGCTCGGCCACCCCGAGGCCGCGCGCGATCCCCTGCGCCAGCGTCGTCTTGCCGGCGCCCAGGTCGCCGTGGAGCAGCACCAGATCGCCCGCCCCCAAGCGCCGCCCCAGCCGCTCCCCGATCGCCCGCGTCTGCTCGGCGCCGGAGCTGATCAGGTCGATGCCCGCCGGCGGGCCAGCGCTCACCGGCCGCCCCGGGGCCATCCGCCCGGTGCCACGTCCGCTCCTCCTACGCCGGGTCGAGCCCGGTGCCGGCGACGGAAGGCGGTCCGGGCGGCGCGATCGGGTAGGTCGGCCCCCACTGCGGCGCGCCCGCCTGCCGCCGGTCGACGTCGTGCTCGAGCGTGAGCGGCAACGGCTCCTCGACGGGTGTCCCCGGTCGGGTGCCGGGATCGGCTGGGAGCGGCACCAGGAAGGAGGGCCGGCCGGCGCCCTCGGCGACGGCGACCAGCGCGCTCCCGTCGGGCGACCAGGCGAGGAACCGGGAAATCATCGTGTCGAGGGGGACGCTCTGCGCGCCGCCGCCGAGATCGTGCACCATCACCGTTCCCTCGCCGGCGACGTAGGCGATCCGCGCGCCGTCCGGCGCCCAGACCGGCATCGTGATCCGTTCGCCGCCGGTCGGCACCGTCGTCAGCGCCCCCGTCCGCGCGTCGAGCAGGACGACCCGCGCCCGGTCGCGGTCGTACGACATCCCCGGGTCGCGGGTGTAGACGAGTACCCGGTCGTCGGTCGGCGACCAGGCAGCGCGCCACGGGTTGCGGACGCGTCCTTGGCTGACGTTGGCGATGGCGCCGGTGGCGAGCGTGGCGACGTAAACCTCGCCCGGCGGCGCCTCGGCGTCCGACCAGCCGGCGCCCGGCGCCGTCGGGTCGAAGCCGCCGCCGCTGTCGGGGTCGCGGCTGACGAAGGCGAGCCGGTCGCCCGCCGGCGACCAGGAGGGGTAGAGGGCGTCGCGGACCCGGCCGCCGGAGACGTCGACGATCCGGCCGGTGGCGACCTCGACGACGCGGACGCCGGGCGGGTCGGGCGCGGTCTGGTTGGCGCGGTCGGCCCAGCCGCCCTCGGCGGCGAAGGCGATCCGGGTGCCGTCCGGGCTCCAGACGGGCCCGGCGTAGGGGCGGAGATTGCCGGCGAGCCGGGTCAGCCCCGTCCCGTCGACGTCGACGACGTAGAGCGCGATGCCGCCGCCCCCCGGTTCCGGCGAGGTAAAGGCGACGCGGCCGCGGTCGGGGCTCCAGGTCGGCCAGGCGGCCGGAACGGCGTCGGTCAGCAGTCGCTCGTCGGCGCCGTCGGGGCCCGCGAGCCAGAGCATGCGGTCGCGGGCAAAGACGAGGGGGGCGTGGGCGCGCCGCTGGGCGGCGAGGCGGACGGCGCTGTCGGCATCGCCGGGATCGGCGGCGGCGAGGGCCGCCAGCGCCCGCTCCGCGGCGAGCCAGTCGCGCCGTCCCTCGGCCGCGGCCGCCTCCAGGCGTAGCGCCTCGTCCCGCAGGCGCCGGGCGTCGGCCACCAGCCGGGCCGCCGCCTCGTCGGCCGGCAGCGCGCGGACGACGGGGGCGACCAGCGCGATCGCTTCCTCGTGGCGGCCGGCGTCGAGGGCGAGCGAGGCCGAGTCGTAGGCGTCCTGCTGGGGGGCGNACGGGGCCGCCTTCTACGCCTTCCGGCGGGGCGCTCAGGCTGGCTGGGAGACCGACATGCACCCACGGCTACGTGTGACCGGGACGGAGTAGGGACACTGTCGACGCACCACCCGGGAAAACGAGGGAGGCCGCCAGTGGCCGTAGGGGCGACGGAGGTGAGGGTGAACAGTGGATGGCTGACGGGGCTGTCCCTACTGGAGCCCGGGAGGTGGCGATTGAGGTGGCGCGGGACGCTGGCGCGATCCTGCGGGAGCGGCTGGGGCGGAAGCGCGACGTCCAATTCAAAGGTGCGATCGACCTGGTGACCGACGCGGACCGGGCGGCCGAGGCGCTGATCGCGGGCAGGTTGCGCGACGCTTTCCCGGATCACAGGCTGCTGGGAGAGGAGGGTGCCCGAGGTTCCGCCGAGGCGGAAGGTCAGGTAGGGGAGGCTTCGCCCTACGGCTGGGTCATTGACCCGCTGGACGGCACCACCAATTATGCCCACGGTTACCCGCACTTCGCCGTCTCGATCGCCCTGGAGCGGGCCAGTACGCTGCTGCTCGGGGTCGTCTACGACCCGATGCGCGACGAGCTGTTCGTGGCCGAGCGGGGCCAGGGCGCGAGCCTGAACGGAGTGCCCCTTCGGGTGACCGGCACCGATGAGTTAATCGCTTCCCTCCTCGCGACGGGCTTCCCCTACGATCGGGCGGTACGGGCTGAAGCAGCGGCGCTCTGGGACGCATTTCTGTACCAAACCCAAGGGGTGCGTCGTGATGGCTCGGCCGCACTAAATCTCTCCTACGTCGCCGCCGGACGCCTGGATGGATTTTACGAGCGGCCGCTTCAGCCCTGGGACATGGGAGCAGGGGCCCTGATGGTCGAGGAAGCCGGAGGCCGCGTCAGCGACTTTTGCGGTGGTCTATTTGACCCTTATGGACACGAGGCCGTCGCCAGCAACGGCGTTCTGCACGAGACGATCATGGGAGTCATCCACCAGCAGATTTCGGGAAGAGCGGCGGACTGAATCGGTGCCACCAACGGGGTTGAGCGAGAGCCTTGAGCACGTTGTGCCGGGGCACGCTTCCGGGGACTGGGGAGCGTCGCGATGTCTTCCATCAACCCACGACATGGTCCGGTGTCGGGGGCTTGACCCGCGGAGTGCCAGTGAAGCTGGCCTACCGTGTCGCGTGCCTCGGTTAGCGAACCCTCTCACCACCATGGCTCTGCCAATGGATATCACCTGGCTTCTGGACTGGGGAAGGATGGGACCGGGCTGCCTCCAGTCTGCCATCCTGATGGTCCAAACATTGCCTTAGAGTGAGGAACGGCCGCGGCGCGCGGATCGCGGCAACGGTGGTCTGAGGTCGGCGTGGGTAGTCAGCGTCACGGCGGGTCGGCGGGTGCCTTCGGCACTCTCAAGATGAGCAACGCCGATCGAGCGAGCACCACGGATGGGACGTGGCCATGGCCCTGGATCGCTTCGGCGTACCGGTGGGTCATTGGTGTTGGCGGTCTCCTGGCGCTGGCGGTGCTCATACCCGCGCTCCGATGGGACCCGGACCTCGGCGTCCTGGTTGCCGCGGTAGTGCTTACCGAGATCCTCCTGCTGATGCCGGTGGATCGTGGCAGCCGCAGCTACATCTCACTCGCCTCCGTCTTTGTCTTCACCGCCTTCCTCGGATTCGGGGCCATTGCGGCCGCCACGGTCCACGTGCTCGCGCTCCTGATCGTCGCCCTGATCCCCTGGCGGGCATCGGAAGCCATGGCTCCGAGGACGCTCCGGTTCCTCATTTTCAATGGAGGGCAACTCGCTCTCTCCGCGATCCTCGCCGGCGTGGCCGTGTGGGTCGTCTACCGTCTGCCTCTGGCCGGCCGTGGTGACGACCAGCCCGCTTCGATCGTGTTGTTCGCGCTGACGTACTTTCTCGTCAATAGCACCCTTGTCTCCGGCGCGGTCTGGCTTCGGCTTGGCTCCACGGTGGTCCGGGATCGCGTGTGGACCGAGACGACCCGCTGGACTGCCCTCAGTTTGGTGGTCACCACTCCGCTCGCGCTGATCGTAGAAGCACTGGCTGAACGGATCGGCTTTCCCCTTGGCGTGGCGCTGATCTTCGCAAGCCTGGTCGCTGTTGGGCGGATGATCGACCTCAATCTGCGGCTACGGGAACGCAACCAGGCGCTTGCCCGGGCTACGGCCGAGTTGCGGACGCTGAACGCGATTGGCCAGTCGCTCAGCGCGACCTTGGACCTAGAAGCCCTGTTTGAAGAACTCGCCCACCAGGTGCAGCGGGTCGTCCCGGCCGACGCGTTTATGATCGCCCTCGCGGATCGGGACGCCGGGATGCTCCGGTTCCCCTTCCAGATCCACGGCGGCGTGCGCCAGCCACCGCGGGAGGAGCCTCTGGACGAGGGGCAGGGGANAGCGGGGTCGGCGGCAGCAAGGGCGACCAGCGCCCGCTCAACGGCAAGCCAGTCGCGACGCCCCTCGGCGGCGGCGGCCTCGCGCCGCAGGTCGTCGGCGAGGCGGGCGCGGGCGTCGGCGCGGAGGTGCCGCGCATCCTCGTAGCCGGGAAGGGCGTGCACGACCGGCGCGGCCAGCGCGATCGCCGCCTCGTGCCGGCCGGCCTCGAGCGCAAGCTCGGCTTCGCCGTAGGCGGCGCGGTGGGGGGCGAAGGCGGCGGCGACCGCCTCACGCCGGGCATCGGCATCCCGGTACCCGGCGGCGGCCGCGTAGGCCGCCAGGGCCTCGGGCAGGCGACCGGCCACGACCGCCGCCTCGGCTCGGGCGTACCAAGTCGCCGGCTCGGCCCGCACCGCCCGAGAGGCGGCCGCCCCCGCCGCGAGCAGGACCAGGACGGGCAGGCCGTAGAGCGCGAGCGCCACCCACCGCCGGACTCCGGCCGCGGCAGCCCGGCCGCCGGGGACCGATCCTCCGCGCAACCCGGTGCCGCAACCGCGGCACGCGCGGGCGGCGGCGGGGTTAGGGGCGGCGCAGGCGGTGCAGAACATGGGGAGAGGCCCTCACCCCCGGCCCCTCTCCCTTGCGGGGGAGAGGGGGAAGTTTTCAAAGGACGACGGCCGGTCACGAGGGGGCGGCACGGGACGCGGCAGGACGGGCCGACTGTCGTCGTGACGCGGGCGACGGAGGGGTCGTCGGGCAGAGCCCCGGCAGGTTCGGTGCGGCCACCTAGCCGCCGTCGTGGTCGAGGCCCGTGCCGGCGATGGCCGGCGGGCCGGCGGGAGGGGCCGGGTTGAGCGGCGCCCACTGCGGCGGGCCATAAAAGGGGCGGGCGAAGTCGAAGGCGAGCGGGACGGCGACCGTTGGCAGCGCGCCGAGGACCGGGGCGGGCTCGCCGACCGCCGCCGACGGCGAGCCGTCGAGCGTGACCAGGGTGGAGGGCTGCCGCGGGTCCCCGGCGGCGGCAAGGAGGGCACCGCCGTCTGGGGACCAGGTCAGCGCGCCGGACAGCTTCCCGCCGGCCTGGAAGCTCACCTCGTCGTCCGTCCAGGAGCGAACGCGAACGGTCGTCTCCCCGTCGACGAAGGCGAAGCGGGCGCCGTCCGGGGACCATACCGGCTCGCTCACCTGCGGGCTCGTCGTCGTCACCGACGCGATCTCTCCAGTCGCGGCGTCGAGCAGCCGGAGATCGGTCCGGGGCGGCTCGTACCAGTTGCCGCCGAGGAGGGAGAAGACGACCAGCCGCTCGTCTGTCGGCGACCAAGCGACGCTCCAGGCGTCCGGCAGGCGAGCACCGGCGAGGTCGCGCGTCGCCCCGGTCGCCAGCGTGACGAGGCGGACCGTGCCCGGCGCTTGGTCCAGCCCTGCCCCCATCCCGACCTCCTTTGCGACGAAGGCGATCCGGTCGCCGCTCGGGGACCAGGCGGGGTTGACGGCGAACGGCAGAGCCGCGCCGGAGAGGTCCGTTTCCCGGCCCGTGGCGACGTCGACGACGCGGACCCCGATCGTGCCCTCCTCCGTCTCCCAGTCGAAGGCGGCGAAGCTGGTGTAGGCGAGGCCGGTCCCGTCCGGGCGCCAGACGGGCGGGGTATGGGTGGCGATGTCACCGGCGAGGCGCTTCAGACCGGCCCCGTCGGCGCCGACCACGTAGAGGTCGAAGCGGTCGCCTCCCGCTCCGGCCGGGTCGGCCGGAGCGAGGGAGACGAAGGCGACGCGGGAGCGGTCGGGGCTCCAGGTGGGCCAGAAGGCGGGGACGTCATCCGTCAAGAGGCGCTCGTCCGCGCCGTCCGGGGCGACGAGGTAGAGCGCCTGATCGCGGGCAAGGACGAGCGGCCCGTGCTCCCGCCGGAGCGCGGCGAGGCGCGGGGCGACCTCCACGTCGCCGGGGTCGGCCCCGGCCAGGGCCGCCAGGGCCCGTTCGGCGCCGGGCCAATCGCGCCGCGCTTCGGCGGCGTCCGCCTCGCGGCGCAGGTCGTCGGCACGGAGCCGGCGGGCGTCGGCAAGGCGGAGGGCGGCGTCCTCGAAGTCGGGCTGATCGCGCGCGACGGGGAGAAGCGCGGCGACAGCGTCGGCGAAGCGGCCGGCGCCGAGCGCCGAGATGCCGTCCTGGTAGGCGATCCGGTAGNAATCCGATCGCCGTCGGCCACGAGCCCGATCGGCCCGCCGTCGACCGCCTCGGGCGCGACATGGCCGATGCACAGCCCGTGCGTGGCTCCGCTGAACCGCCCGTCGGTGACCAGCGCCACGTCGGCGCCACGATCGAGCCGAATCCATCTTAGCACCGGCGCGCTGCCCTCACCCGCGGCCGGGAGCGAGGCTGCTTCTCCGCCCCTCCAGGTTCAGCCGCCAGTAGTCGAGCCCAAAGGGCGGATCGTCGCGGGCCGCCTGCTCGGTCAGCGCGCCGACGAAAGCGGCGCGGGCCGCCTCGTCCGGCAAACGGGCGAGGTGGGAGCGCAGGACGACCGCGGAGAGGAAGTCGCCGTAGGTCGCTGCGTCGGGGAACGTCGTCGGCGCCGGCTCGAGATCGGTCGCGACGTCGACGAAGCCGGCGGCGCGCAGGCGAGCCGCCGTCGTCGCGGCGTCGGCGAACTCCCACGGCCCGGCCCACCCCGCGAAGGCCGGCGCGGAGGCCGGCGCGGCCATCAACGCGGCGACCCGTTCGAGGAGGTGCGCCAGGTTTGGCCCCCCGCCGCACTGGGCGACGAGCCGCCCACCGGGCACGAGCGCGGCGTGGAGGTGGCGGAAGAGGCGGGGGTGATCGGGGACCCAGTGGAACGCGGCGGTGCTGAAGATGGCGTCGACCGGCTCCGGCAGCGCCAGCGTTTGCAGGTCGGCCCGGACGAAGCGGACCCGATCCCCGAAGCGCGGCACCAGCCCCGCCGCGGCCTGCCGCAGCATGTTCGTCGACGCGTCGATGGCGATCACCCGACCCTCGGGCAGCTTCTCCAGCAGCTCGGCGGTCAGCCGCCCCGTTCCGCAGCCGGCGTCGACCACCGTCTCGTCGCCGCGCAACGGCAGCCGCGCCAGCACCCGTTGCCCCCAGCCGAGGTGCGGCGTCGCCACCCGGTGGTAGGTCGTCGCGTCCCACTCCACCGCGGATAGGGGGACGAGGGCCGAGGACCGCGCCGGAGCGACGACTGGCGAATCGGTGCCTGCCGCCGCCGGCTCCGACGATCGACGCGCCATCGCTGCCCTCCGCCCTCTGCTCGCTGCCTGCTACGTCGGATCGAGCCCGGTGCCGGCGACGGAGGGTGGACCGGGCGGCGGCAGCGGGTTCGCCGGCGCCCACTGCGGCGGGCCGAAGGAGGGGGAGTCGAGGTCGAAGTCGAGCGCGATCGACTGCTCGGTCGTCGCGCCGGTCCCGACCACGAACAGGGCCGACGGTTGGGGCGGGACCGCGGCGGCGGCGAGGAGCGCTCCGCCGTCCGGCGACCAGGCCAGGAAGCCCGAGAGGTCGGCCTCGACGGCGATCCGCTCCTCCGCCCCGCTCGCGTCGTGGATGCGGACGGCCGATTCCCCGGCGACGTAGGCGAAGCGGGAGCCGTCGGGCGACCAGACCGGGACGGAGGCGTTGTGCGTGCCGGTTGCCAGCAGCTCCGGCTCGCCGCCCCGCGCGCCGAGCAGGCGGACCGCGGTCTGGGGCGGCTCGTACCAAGAGTCGCCGCGCAGGCTGAGGATCAGCAGCCGGTCGTCGACGGGCGACCAGGCGACGCTCCAAGCGTCCTTGATGCTGCCGGCGGTCAGGTTCGTCACCGCGCCCGTTGCCACGGTCGCGATGTGGACGTCGCCGGGGGCGTTGGCGGGGCGCTCGCCGGCGGCGCGATCCTTGCTGACGAAGGCGACCCGGTCGCCGGTGGGGGACCAACTCGGGTTGATCGCCAGCGGCAGGGTGGGGCCGGAGAGGTCGGTCTCCTGCCCGGAGGCAACCTCGACCATCCGGACGCCGATCACCCCCTCCTCGCGCGTGAAATCGTAGGCGGCGAAGCTGGTGTAGGCGAGTCGGGTCCCGTCCGGGCTCCAGACCGGTGGCGCGTGGGAGGAGAGGCCCTCAGCGAGCCGGGCCAACCCCGAGCCGTCGCCGCCGATGACGTAGAGGGCGACGTTGCCGGAGGGATCGTCGGGCTCGCGCGAGAGGAAGGCGATGCGGGCCCGGTTGGGACTCCAGGTCGGCCAGGCGGCCGGGACGGCGTCGGTGACCAGCCGCGCGTCGCCCCCGTCGGGGCTGACGAGCCAGAGGGCGCCGTCGCGGCCGATCACGAGGGGGGCGTGCTCGCGGCGGAGCGCGGCCAGCCGCGGGGTGACGGCCGGGTCGCCGGGGTCGACGACGGCGAGGGCGGCCAACGCCCGCTCGGCGGCGGCCCAGTCCCGGCGCCCTTCGGCGGCGTCCGCCTCGCGCCGCAGGGCGTCGGCGCGCAGGCGGCGGGCGTCGGCGAGGCGGGCGGCGGCGTCCTCGTACCCCGGGAGGTCGCGGGCGACCGGCAGGAGGGCGGCGAGCGCCTCCTCGAAGCGGCCGGCGTCGAGGGCGGCCAGGCCGGCGAGGTAGGCGTCGCGGTA